>NZ_JGYG01000002.1 GCF_000740795.1 Haematobacter massiliensis | reverse complement strand
CTGAGAGCTGAGAGCTGAGAGCTGAGAGCTGGCTGCGATAGCCTGAAACCGAGGTCAAGCGGGGATAGAACTGCACGGCGAGGTTTGGTCAGCACCGGCTCCGATGCGGCGGCGGCTGAAGCCGGCAACCGGACGCGATGGACCAAGACCTCGCTCTCCGCAAAATCGGGGGCATCAGGCCCAGGGCTGCGCCGACCCTCCTCCCGCAGGGGCGAGACAGGCTCACCCGGAATGATGCAGCGTCGCCAGAAACCGCGGGTCCACGCTCCGCTGGGCGAAGGTCGGCCCTTCGGTGAGGATGGAGACGGCATCATGGCTGTGCAGGCTTTCCTGATGGCTTGCCGCCACCCGGAAATCGCCGATCCGCGCATCGTCCAGCAACCGCTCCGCGAAGGAACGCGCCGCATCCTCCACGAAGATCGGATTGGCGGCGTTCAGTTCCGCAAAGGCCTGCTCGTCCTCGCGCTTGACCATGACCTGCGTCTCCGTCGGCACCGCAGCGCGGCAGATGTCGATCAGATCCTCGAACCACAACGTCCGCCCGCCTGCCAGCGCGACGGAAATCCGTGCGACCGACCGCTGCGAATGCGGCGTTGCCAGTTGTCCCCGCACCTGTCGTGCATGTTCGGACAGTTCGAGCGAGCAGGGGCAGGTCGAGGAATACACATAGTCGAGATGCACGAACCGCTCCCGCCGCCCGTCCGTTTCGATCATCTCCAGCGCGATGCTGTAATACTGATAGCCCTCCAGCCCGGAGCGGAGTGCCTTTACCTTGGCCGGAAAGGAAAAGCGCATCATCAGCCGCGCATCGCAACTGCCAAGGTCGGCCTTGTAGTCATCCAGCACCGACGACATCACCTCGAAGCTGAAGCTCCGCTCGGCATGCGCGTAGAAGCTGCGCATGATGCGGGACATGTTGATGCCCTTCTTGCCGGAGGCGAGGCTTACCGTGCCGGTGACCGACGTCTCAAGGCTGATCTCCCCTCCCGCGCGCAGCCGGTAACGGATCGGCAGGCGGAAGTTGGAGATGCCGACCTGCTGGATCGGGCGATGCGCGCCGACGATCAGGCTGGACGGGCCGTTCTGCAGATCGGGAAGCGTCGCGCGATAGGCTTCGTCTGCGACGAAATCCGCCGGATAGCTGCGGTTCAGATCCGGATAGTTCGATACCTCCCGCCCCGGCAACAGACGGGCGATGGCGGGGTCGAGCGTCGCGACTTCCTCGGGCGTGGCAAGCGCCGCCCAGTTCCGCAGCAGATCCAGCGCGGCTTTCGCATCCTGCCGATCAGGGGCAGCGGGCGCGAGGTCGGGTTTGGTTGGCGCGTTCATCCTGTGGCTCCGGGTTCTGGTCTCGGCGCGCGGGGACCGCGCTGGCGTCTGTTCTGGCGCAGGGCAGCATGGCGCATCGGCTCCGACCCTTTCCCGCTTTAGCAAAATGGGGCGCGGACCGGCTGATTTCCAGCCCGGCCCGCCAGCATCCCAAGGTGGTATCAGGCCGCTTCCAGCGCCTTCATGACATCTTCGATCAGGTCCTGGGTATCCTCCAGCCCGATACTCACCCGCACCAGACCCGGGCCGATACCGGCGACGGCGCGCGCCTCGTCCGTCAGGCTTGAATGCGTGGTCGTTGCCGGATGCGTGACGAGGCTCTTGGAATCGCCGAGATTGTTGGTGATCGTGAAGATCCTCAGGGCGTTGAGGAAACGGAATGCCGCTTCCTTCCCGCCCTTCAGGTCGAGCGCGAGGAGCGTGCCGCCATTCGGCATCTGACTTGCGGCAAGCGCATGTTGCGCATGATCGGCAAGGCCGGGGTAGATCACATGGGCCAGCTTGCCATGCCCCTGGATCGCCTCGGCGATCGCCTTGGCGGAGTCTGCGGCAGCGCGCACGCGAAGGTCCAGCGTCTCGATCCCCTTCAACATCACCCAGGCGTTGAACGGGCTCATCGCGCCACCGGTGTGTTTCAGGTAGGGCTCCACCGTCTTGCGGATGAACTCTTTCGTACCGAGGATCATGCCGCCCAGACAGCGCCCCTGCCCGTCCACGTGCTTGGTGGTGGAGTAAATGACGGCATCCGCCCCGAGCGCCACGGCCCGCGACTCCAGCGGGGTGGCAAAGACGTTGTCCACCACGACCAGCGCCCCCACGCGATGCGCAATCCGGGCGATACCGGCGATATCCATGATCTCCAGCGTCGGGTTGGACACCGATTCGAAGAACACGGCCTTCGTTCCGGGACGCACCGCGGCCTCCCATTCCGCAAGGTTCGTGCCATCGACCAGCGTGACCTCCACCCCATAACGGCCGAGAACGTTGTTGAGGATGTAGAGACAGGAGCCGAAAAGCTGCCGCGCCGCCACGACGTGGTCCCCGGCCTTGAGCAAGGAGACCAAGGCCCCGTTGACCGCCGCCATCCCCGAAGCGGTGGCAAAGGCATCCTCCGTGCCCTCCGTCGCGGCCATCCGTTCTTCCAGCATCCGCACGGTCGGGTTGCCGTAGCGGGCATAGATGAACTCGTCCGGCCCGGTTTCGATGAACCGTGCCTCGGCCTGTTCGGCGCTGTCGTAAACGAAGCCCTGCGTCAGGAAGATGGCCTCGGCCACCTCGCCATACTGGCTACGCCGGGTACCCGCGTGAACCAGTTTCGTCCGGCTGTTCCAGTTGTTCATTCTTCACGTCTCCACGTCTCTCGCCCGGAACGGGTGTCGGAGACCGGGAGCGGATCCACGGATGACCTACACCTCTTTAGCGGCTTGTTTAACGTGGCCCGCAATCCGGTAACAAATCGCCACGCCCGTTCGGATAAGCCTCCCCGGCTGCGACGTCAACACCTGCCGGGCGGGCTTGCATCGGATAGAGGGCGCGCGCAAACATTGCCGAATCGAAAAAGGAGCGTGAGCATGCCGGGACCGATCCAACTCTTCTACTGGCCCACCCCCAACGGCTGGAAGATTTCCATCGCGCTGGAGGAGATGGACCTGCCCTATGTGGTCAAGACCGTGAACATCGGCGCAGGCGACCAGTTCAAGCCGGAGTTCCTGGAGATCTCCCCCAACAACAAGATGCCCGCCATCATCGACGAGGACGGGCCGGACGGCAAACCGGTGTCAGTCTTCGAATCCGGCGCGATCCTGCAATACCTCGCCCGGAAGACCGGCAAGTTCTACGGCACGACGGAGCGGGACAAGCTGAACGTTGACGAATGGCTGTTCTGGCAGGTTGGCGGCCTCGGCCCGATGGCGGGACAGGCGCATCACTTCCTCAAGTACGCGCCTTCCATGGATCCGCCGAACGACCTGCCCTATGCCAAGGACCGCTACCGCAATGAGGTCGCGCGGCTTTACGGCGTGCTGGACCGTCAGCTTGCCAAGGCGGAATTCGTGGCGGGGGATTTCTTCTCCATCGCCGACATGGCGATCTGGCCCTGGGCCGCAGGCTGGGAAGGTCAGCAGCAGACGCTGGACGACAAGCCGAACCTCGCCCGCTGGCTGGAGACGGTGGCGAAGCGTCCCGGGGTCAAGGCCGGTCGCGCCGTCGCCGCCGACCGGCGAACCGATATCGCGCAGGATCGCAAGGCGCAGGAGATCCTGTTCGGCAAGCGCAATTGATCCGCTCAAGGGGCCGGGGTCACTCCCCCGGCTTCTCTTTCTGCACCGCGTAACGCTCGAACAGCTTGCCTTGTGTGATGAAGAAGGCAAAGACCGCGAGGGTCAGGCCGAAGGTCTTGAAATTCACCCACACTTCGGTGGAGAGCGTGCGCCAGACCACCTCGTTCGCAACCGCGATGAGCAGGAAGAACACGAAGATGCGGCGGGTGAGGATCATCCATCCCTCCTCCCGCATCGGCACCACCTCATCCATCAGGAAACGCAGGTAGGATTTGCCCTGCAGCAGACCCACTCCCAGCACAGCCGCGAACAGCAGGTAGATGATGGTGAGCTTCATCTTGAAGAACCGCTCGTCATTCAGCCAGACCGACAGGCCGCCGAAGACGGTCACGAGCACCAGCGTCAGCACCTGCATCCGCGACAGATGCCCCGTCAGCACCCAGAGGATCGCCGTGCACGCGATCATCACCGGAATGAACGCCGCCGTCATCAGGATGAAGCCGTCATAGGACGTGCCGCCGATGACGAAGCTCTGGTCCTTGATCCTCATGTAGCCCACGAAGAACAGCAGCACCGGCCCAAGCTCCAGCGCGAGCTTCAGCCACGGGTTGATCTTTCTCACAGCCATCGGCACCTCCGTTCGCGCGGCAAATTGCGCGTTCGGGCCGGGCAATGCAACGTCAATGCACCGCCCCGACCTGCACAAGCACGGCACCTGAGGCAATAAGCAGCATAAGCGCCGTCCGCACAGGTCCGACCTTCTCGCCCAGCATCACCCATCCGATCAGCGCGGCGAAGGCGGTCGATGTCTCCCGCAGCACCGCCGCCTGCCCGACATCGCCGATCCGCGTGGCAATCATGATGGCGCCAAAGCTGAAGAAGGCCGTCACTGCGCCGATCAGGCCGAGCCTGAGCAGCGGGCGGACCTCTCCAGGCCGGATGGGATACCACCTGCGCCGGATGACCAAAGGGAAGCTCAACCCGTCGATCAGAAAGAACCACGCCAGAAAGGTGAAGGGATCGGCCGTTGAGCGGATCCCGAAGGCGTCATAGGTCGTGTAGAGCGCGACGAACCCGCCCGTCGCCACCGCAAAGCCCAAAGCGGGCCCGAGCGTTTCGCGGTTCAGGACGATCGTCCGCATGTTGTAGTAGGCAAGCCCGAAGATCGCCCCCACCAGCACCAGAACGCCCCCGAACTGCAGCGGCGCGAAGACCTCACCAAAGAAGAGATAGGCCCCGAGCACCGCAAAGAGCGGCGCCGCACCGCGCACCACCGGATAGACGACCGTATAGGCACCGCGGGCATAAGTCGCCGCCTGCAGGAACTTGTAGGCAAGGTGAATGGCCAGCATCCCAGCGAAGATCGGCCACATATGCGGCTCCGGCCAAGGCACGACGAACAGTGCGCAGGGCGCGGCCATGGCCGCCGCCGTCATGTCGATCACCGCCCGCGATTTCCAGGGATCCGCGCGCTGCCCCTTCTGCAGAGCGCCGAACACCGCATGGAGAAGCGCGGCCAGAAGCGCGAGGCCCATGGAGATTTCCTGGCCGAGCGGCGTCCCCGCGATACTGACGAGCCATTCGCTCATTGCCATGCACGGAACCGCAACCGGCTCCATCCGCTTGTAGAGGCAGAAAAAGAGGGATCAATCATGCTGGCCGTGCTGAAGGAAGAGCTGTCCGCGCCGTTCGAGGCGTTTCCGATGGAGGTAGCGGTTCTGCGGTTGCTGGCCGCAGTGGCGCTGGGGGGCCTCATCGGTTTCGAGCGGGAAATGAAAGAGAAACCGGCCGGTTTGCGCACGCATATGATGGTGGCTCTGGCCTCCTGTCTTTTCACTCTCATGGCGTTCGAGATGGTGCAGGTGGAGGCGCAGGGCAGCGGCGCGTCCATCCAGGCGGACCCGATCCGCGCCATCGAGGCCGTCACGGCAGGTGTGGCCTTCCTTGCCGCGGGCACGATCTTCAGCCAGAGGGGACGCGTCAACGGGCTGACAACAGGGGCAAGCATGTGGCTTGCGGGGGCCGTCGGCCTGGCCTGCGGGGCGGGGCGTATCCCGCTTGCGGCCCTTGCAACCGTGGTGACGCTCATCCTGCTCTGGCTCGTCCGCCTCGCTTCACGCCGGATCGGCGCGGTGCAAAGCGACGAGCGGGCCTGACGCGCCTTTGGCCGCCGTGCTCGCGCTGCTCGTTGGCTGCCGCTCACCAATCAACGGGCCAGGCAGCTACACAGCTCCC
This sequence comes from Haematobacter massiliensis, assembly GCF_000740795.1. Taxonomy (GTDB): domain Bacteria; phylum Pseudomonadota; class Alphaproteobacteria; order Rhodobacterales; family Rhodobacteraceae; genus Haematobacter; species Haematobacter massiliensis. The sequence goes on along the minus strand of NZ_JGYG01000002.1, from coordinate 533,446 downwards.
CCGGCGGCACATCACGCCTCCGCCCCGGTCAGGGCCCGGGCGAAATCTTCCGGGTCGAACGGCGCGAGGTCATCTATCTGCTCGCCCACACCGATGGCATGGATGGGGAGGCCAAACTTGTCCGCCAGCGCCACGAGCACGCCACCGCGCGCTGTACCATCAAGCTTGGTCATCACGAGGCCGGACACATCGGCGAGCTTTCGGAATGTCTCCACCTGGTTCAGTGCGTTCTGCCCGGTGGTCGCATCAAGCACCAGCACGGTGTTATGCGGCGCGGACGGGTCTTTCTTGCGGATGACCCGGACGATCTTTGCCAGCTCCTCCATCAGGTCGGCGCGGTTCTGAAGCCGTCCGGCGGTGTCGATCATCAGAAGGTCCGCGCCCTCCGCCTCCGCCTTGGTCATGGCGTCAAACGCGAGGCTCGCGGGATCGGACCCTTCAGGCGCGGTCAGCACGGGCACGCCAGCCCGCTCCCCCCAGACCTGCAGCTGTTCAACGGCCGCCGCGCGGAAGGTGTCGCCCGCAGCAATGACGACCTTCTTGCCCGCAGCCCGGAACTGCGAGGCGAGCTTGCCGATGGTGGTAGTCTTGCCGGAGCCGTTCACGCCGACGATCAGCACCACCTGCGGTTTCCGGGGGTATAGCGGCAGGGGTCGGGCGACAGGCTCCATGATCCGGGCGATCTCATCGGACAGGGCCGTACGGATTTCGCTGGCGGACATGCGGCGGCCCATACGTCCTTCCGCGATATTCGCGGTGACGCGAAGCGCGGTCTCCACCCCCATGTCGGCCTGAATCAGCAGCTCCTCAAGGCTCTCCAGCATCGCGTCATCCACAATGCGGCGCGGCTCCTCTGCCTGTAAGTCACGACCGAACAGCCGCCCGACAAGACCCGGCCGCGCCGACGGAGTGGAGGCAGGCGGCACATCGACCGGCAGGACCGGCGTCGCGGAGAGCGGCAGAGCAGGCGGCGGATCCACAGCTGCGTGGTTCGTGGCCTCCGCCGCGGGCGCTTCTTCCACAAGGGCATCAATCCCCTGCTCGATCCGGCTCGACGATCGGGTGAGCCGTTCCTTGAGCTTGCTGAAGAAGGACATGGGCACTCTCCCCGTGATTGCACCGGCGATTTCACTGGGCCTTTCGGCTTTTCTCTCAGCTAAAGCAGACAGGCGGCAGTTGAAAGACCCGCACCCCTGCGAAACCGGTATGAAGGTGCTTTCCCCTCCCGTTTCGGCGCGTGACCGGCTAAATGAGCGGTATGACCCACGCTTTCTTCCTCCCCCGGCTTCGTGCCGAGATTGCCGCCCTGCCGCCCGAGCAGCGCGTTGCAGCGGTGGCGGTGGATGGCAAACGTTACTGGGTAAAACGGCGAGAGCGTTACGACAGTCTGAAACTCCGGCTGCAGAAAGGCGATGCCGCGCGTGCTTTCGAGCGGGAGCGCGGCGCGCTTCACGATCTGGGCAGGCTCGGGCTGCCGGTGCCCCCGGTGGTCGATGAAACGGAAGATTACTTCGTCACCCCCGACCGCGGTGTGCCGCTGGCGAAAATCCTTCGCGACAGGCTTCTTACTGAGGAGGAGCGGATGGCTGCCTTCCGATCCGCCGCCTGCGCACTCCATGCCTTCCACGCAGCCGGACTCGCGCATGGGCGCCCGAACCTGCGCGACATGCTCTGGGACGGGGATCGCGTCACGCTCATCGATTTCGAGCGTTATGCGCCCCGCCGGAACCGCCGGATCAACATGGCGCTCGATCTGCTGATGTTCGTGTTTTCCGCCTATGTCGCGGCGGAGAGCGAACGCCCCGAGATTGATGCCGCCATCGCAGCGTATCGCAACGCGGACAGCACCCGCCTGTGGCCGCTGGCCGCCCGCATCGCGCGGAGGCTCGGTTGGCTCACGCGCCTGACGGCACCGCTCCACAGACGCAAGCCACGCTCGCGCGAACTTGCCGCCCTGCCGCTGACGCTCCACCGCTTCAGCGCGGAGACGTGAGGAAACATGACTGGCCAGATGCCGGACGATCTGTCACCGTTCCGCGGTGCCCCCGTCCGCAGTGCCCCCCGCAGTGCCCCCGTCGAGGTTCCGATGCGCCTTCTGGTTCCAGCTTTCGCCCTTGGACTTGCCGCCCTGCCCGCGCTCTCTGCCACCACGGTCGAGCGACCGATGTCGGCGGAGGCGTTCGAACGCTATTCGACGGGCAAGACCCTGACCTATGGCGCGAGCGGCGCGCCTTACGGCATAGAGCGCTATCTGCCGGGCCGACAGGTCGTCTGGGCCTTCGTGGGGCAGGAATGCCGTTACGGCCAATGGTATCCCGCCGGCGACGAGATCTGCTTCGTCTATGAAACCGATCCGCTGCCGCAATGCTGGGTCTTCTACGCGACGCCGGGTGGCCTGCGCGCGCATTTCAGCGGCGACCCGGATGGGGAGGATCTGGTGGAAGTGAACCAGAGCAGCGAAGACATGCCCTGCCCCGGCCCAAAGGTGGGCGCCTGAACCGGGTTGTCGAGCGCAGTCCCGTGAACTGCACCGCTGTGGACCTTCCGAAAGGCGGAGCCACCGGAGAGAGGCGGCACGACCGCTTGCCACGACGATCGGCCTGCGCGCCGCTTTCTGGCCGAGGTAGTGGCCGGCTCCTGGGACCGAGCTAGACTGCGCGGCGGAGCAGAGGGTCAGCAATCTCCTGCCTTCGCACTCTCCATGAACAGCTGTCGCTGAGCCGCGAACGCGCGCTGGTAGGCCGGGCGCGCCTGACCCCGCGCCACATAGGCGCCGAGCTTCGCATAGCCTTCCAGAATACCCGTTCCCTCCAACCGCCGAAGCACCGTCACCATCAGCAGATCGCCCGCAGTGAAACCCTCGTCCAGCCATGTCCCCTCACCCAGCCGCACGGAAAGATCATCGAGCCGTCCCCGAATACGCTCGTCCAGCAGGGGCACTCGCGCCTCGTACCAGGGCCGCTCGCGCTCAGCATAGGCGACCTGCTCCCGCTCCACGATCGGCGGCTCAACGGTGTTCAGGGCGGCAAAGAGCCAGGAGAGAGCTGTTGCGCGGGCCGGGGGAGAATCTGGCAGCAGGCCCGCATGGTGTTCCGCGATATGCAGGACGATCGCACCCGATTCAAAGAGTGTGATGTCGCCCTCCTCATAGGTCGGAATCTGCCCGAAGGGTTGGCGGTGCTGGTGGGCTGGCTGCCGCATCTCGGCGAAAGACACAGGGCGGACAGTGTAGGGCTGGCCAACCTCCTCCAGCGCCCATCGGACCCGCATGTCGCGTGCAAGGCCCCGGCCCTGGTCGGGAGAGTTGGCAAAGACAGTAAGGACTGGCAGCATCCAGAGCTCCGCCGGCAGATGGCCATTGATAAGACAGGTTAACAGGGATCGGCGTCCGCCCGTATGGCCAATCCGCGGGCAGAAGAACCATATCCGTCGTCGAAGCCCGCTCACGCGCCGCTTGCGGCGCGCTCCGCCCTCCCCTAGCCTCCGCGCGAAGAGGAGAACGACATGACCAGAACCCCCGGCTTCGACACGCTGCAGATCCATGCGGGCGCGGCACCCGATCCTGCGACTGGCGCCCGTCAGGTGCCGATCTACCAGACCACCGCCTATGTGTTCCGCGATGCGGATCATGCAGCGGCACTCTTTGGGCTGCAGGAGGTGGGCTACATCTATTCCCGCCTCACCAACCCCACGGTGAGCGCGCTGCAAGAGCGGGTGGCGGCCTTGGAGGGAGGCGCGGGCGCCGTCTGCTGCGCCTCCGGCCATGGCGCACAGATCATGGCGCTGTTCCCGCTGATGGGGCCGGGCAAGAACGTGGTCGCCTCCACCCGGCTCTACGGGGGCACGGTCACGCAGTTTACCCAGACGATCAAGCGGTTCGGCTGGTCCGCCAAGCTGGTGGATTTCGACGATCTGGACGCGCTGCGCGCCGCGATCGACGAGGATACCCGCGCGATCTTCTGCGAATCGATCTCCAATCCCGGCGGTTACGTCACCGATATTCCGGCGGTCGCAAAAGTGGCGGATGAGGCGGGGCTGCCGCTCATCGTGGACAATACGCTCGCAACCCCGTGGCTCTGCCGGCCCATCGAAATGGGTGCTACGCTGGTCGTCCATTCGCTGACGAAATACATGACCGGCAACGGCACGGTCACCGGCGGAGTCGTCGTCGATTCGGGCAAGTTCGACTGGTCGGCCTCGGACAAGTTTCCCTCCCTTTCCGCGCCGGAACCCGCATACCACGGGCTGAAATTCCATGAGGCGCTGGGGCCGATGGCCTTCACCTTCCATGGCATCGCTGTCGGTCTGCGCGATCTTGGCATGACCATGAACCCGCAAGGGGCACATTACACGCTCATGGGAATCGAGACTCTGAGCCTTCGCATGGCCCGGCACGTGGAGAACGCCCGGAAAGTTGCCGCCTGGCTCGAGGCGGACCCTCGCGTGGAGGTCGTGACCTATGCGGGCCTGCCCTCCTCGCCGTGGTATGAGCGGGCGCAGCGGATCACGCCCCGGGGTGCAGGCGCGCTGTTCACCTTTGGGGTGAAGGGGGGCTATGAGGCGGGGGTGAAGCTGGTGGACAGCGTGAAGCTGTTCAGCCACGTGGCGAACCTCGGCGATACGCGTTCGCTCATCATCCATTCGGCCTCCACCACGCACCGGCAGCTCACCGATGCGCAGCGGCAGGCCGCAGGCGCCGGGCCGAATGTCGTCCGGCTGTCCATCGGGATCGAGGATGCCGACGACCTGATCGCGGATCTGGATCAAGCCCTCAGCATTGCAGTGGGCTAACGCGGAGGCAACACGCGCAAACCGAAGGCCCGGGCAAGCTGTCCGGGCCTTTTGCTGTGTCGCCGTCCCTATTCTCCCAGACGGAAGACCATCGTCACATTCGCTTTCACGCTGACCTCACCCTCTGCCAGCGGGACGCCCGCACCGCTGTCCGCGGCCATACGCATCATCGGTCGCGGCTGCTGGCCGGTGAAGCTTTCCGTCAGCGATTGAACCGGGCCGAGCGCGACACCCGCCGCCTCCGCATAAAGGTTCGCGCGTGCGATCGCATCGACGACGGCGGCCTTGCGGGCGGCATCCGTGTTGGGTTTGGGATCGGACAGCCCGAACCGCAGCCCCTGGAACGTGTTCGCTCCGTTCTTCACCACGGCATCGAGCACATTGCCCAGCTTGTTCAGATCCCGCACAGTCACGCTGACGTTGTTGGACGCAACAAATCCGACCACCTTGGGCTGACCCTCCTGCGGATGCTCCCACCGGGGGCCGAGCGTCAGGTCGGAGGTCTGCATATCGCTGGCGGCAATTCCGGCCGTCTTCAGTGTCTCGAGCATCTTCGCGGTTGCCGCGGTATTTTCGGCCAGCGCCGTATTCGCGCTGTCTCCGAGAGTTTCAACGCCGAGCGTTACGGTCGCCATGTCGGGGCGGGCGCTGACCTCTCCCTCTCCGTTCACGGTGATGGTCGGATAGGTCATCTGAACCTCCTGTGCTGCAAGCGGCGCGGCCGCGAACATCATGAGCGTGGCAAGGGTGGTGAACCGCATGATATGCCTCCTTTTTCTCTGCTGTGGCGGCAGGTCGCGCCGCTGACAAGTGAACTCTCCGTGTTCCTAGCCCTAGCGTGCGCGATTTCCCGCTATACCCCATGCTGATGCCACTGCATAATCGCAGTGGTCTGTCTTTCGTGGTAGGTGCGTTCCGATGAAGCCCAGTTTCACGCTCGAACTTGCCGCCGATGGCATCCGTCTTTTCCACCGCACGCCGCTTGGCTGGCGAACCGTGGGGGCCATTGGGCTGGGGGATCCCGAACTCGGACAGAAGGTCGCCGCGCTCCGCAGCACCGCGCTTGGCATGGAGCCTGGCCCGCTGACGACGCGTCTGACGATCCCGAACGATCAGATACTATATACGCGCGTCGCCGCCCCCGGGCCGGATGCCGCATCTCGCCGCCGTCAGATCCGCGCGGCTCTGGAGGGGATGACCCCCTATGCGCCCGAGGAGCTGGTCTTCGACTGGACAGGCGACGGGCGGGAGGTGCAGGTCGCCATCGTTGCGCGGGAGACGCTTGAGGAGGCGGAGGCCTTTGCCGCCGATAGCCGCTTTGCGCCGGTTGCCTTCGTGGCGATACCGCCGCAGGGCCAATTCAATGGCGAGCCGTTCTTCGGCCAGACCCATCTTGCCCCGGCGCTGCTTGGTCCGGAGGAGCGGGTGGAGCGGGAGACGGTGCCGATGCGCCTGCTCGACCGGCGTCCGGTTCCGGCAGAGCCGAAGCGGACGACCGAGGCCGCGCCGCTGACTCCCGCCCCTGGGGCCGCGAATGTCTCCGACAGCACGCCGGAGGAGGGGCCGGGTTCCGCAGGCATTCTGTCCGACCATGTGGAGGAGGGACGGGAAAGCCGGCCCCTGACCCCGGTGGCAGCCGAACCCCCGCCGCTCGATGCGGATGTTGCGGCGCTTGCAGCGCCATCCGCCACGGTGCCCCCGACCGCGCAACGCCCCGAGACAGCCCCACAGGAAAGCGTCCGGCATGTCAGCCCGCCGCTTCAGGGCGCCGCGAGCATGTCCCCTGCGACGGATGCGAAGAATACCCTGCGCGCACCTGTCAGGGAGCGGAACCGCATGCGGCGCGGACTGATGCTCGCCCTTGGCCTTCTGGTGCTGATCCTGCTTGTCCTGCTCGGGTCGGGCCTGTTTCTGGGTGAGCAGCAGACGAGCCGGGCTAATCAGTTCGGCCTCATGGGCGCCGCACAGGCGAGCACCCTTGCAGCTTCACCCCGCCCGCCGAAAGCAGCGGAGACGGAGAAGGAGACCCTTCGCGCGCTTATCGCCCTGCAGCGCCCCGCTCTGCTTGGGCAGGCTTATCCGGTGGGTCCGAGCCTCGCCCTGACGGAAGCACCTCCCCGGCGCACGGGGGCGCAGGTTGACGCCAGCCGGCCGAAAGCGCGGCCTGGCTCCAGCGCGATCTCCGCCGCACCGGCGGCCCCTCGGCAGATGGCCAGCAAGGATCCTGCCCCGAAACTGTCCTCGCATCGTCCGATGCCGAAGCCCGCAGGTATTACCGCGCGCGGGCAAGCCGCAACCGAGGCGGACAACCCGCCCGTCGCGCTTGCCGTGGACCGGCCCCGGTCGAGACCCAGGAATTTTGCACCTGCCATTGCCGTTGCGCTCGCCGCAGCCGTGGCGGAGCCGGTCGCCCCGGCACGCGCCGTTGTCGCGGCGCAGCCCCCTCAGCCGCAGATGACACCACCCGTCGTTGCGGCACCTCGCCAACAGGCCTTGACCAGAAGTCCTCTGGCCACGGCCGCAGAATCTGATGATGAACCGGAACCACAGGTCGTGACACCCAGAATCCCCACCCGCGCCTCCGTTGCCAAGCAAGCCACCCTCACCAAAGCCATGAACCTGAGGGATGTGAATCTTCTTGGGGTATTCGGCACATCATCGAACCGCCGCGCGCTGGTTCGGCTGTCGAACGGAAGATTGCAGCAGGTGAAGGTCGGTGACCGGCTCGACGGTGGCCAGGTGGTAGCCATCGGGGCAAGCGAGCTTCACTATGTGAAGTCCGGGCGTGGCGTCGTGCTCGCCATGCCGAAGACCTGATCAGCTCCGCGCGAACAGGCGGCGCAGAGCCTCCGCCACGGCCGCGGGATGGGTGATGGGCGCCATATGTCCCGCTTCCGGGATCGCGATGACCTCCGCATCGGGAAGGCGCGCTGCAAGCCGGTGCACGATTTCCGGTGCAAGGGGGGCGGATGCGGCACCGTGGATGAGCATCACCGGTCGGGCCAGCCCCTCCAGCCGCCCCGGTTGGAGAAGGCCGGCACTATCATCGGACAGCGCCGCCGATGTCGCGGGGATCACCTCGATACGATCGACGATGTAGCGCTTCATCCGGTCGGGCAGCCGCTCCCAAGCGACCCCTGCGCCCCAGCGTGACATGAAGGCACGGGAGGCTTCCTCCCTGTCGCCCCGGCGCCAGGCCTCTGCAAAGGCCCCGTTGTCGGCCACCGGGCCACCGCCCGTCACCGCTGCGAACAGCACGGGCTCCACCAGCGCAAGGCTCCGCACAAGCTCAGGGCTCTCAAGCGCAAGGCGAAGGACAAGCGTTCCCCCGAGCGAGTGGCCGATCAGATCGACGGGCCCGCCCCTGCCCGCCGCCAGCACCGAACGGCGCAGCGCATGCGTAGCGACATCGTGATAATCGCCGAGGCCGGGAGCCCACCGCCAGCTTCGCCCGTGTGACGGCAAATCGACCGCCGTCATTGAACACAGATCATCCAGTTCGGCAGCCACGCCGCTCCATGCCCCGCCATGAGCGAGCGAGCAATGCGCCAGGACAGCCACTCTGGGCCCGCTCCCCCAGCTTCGTGTGGCAAGCGGCGCTCCCCGGTCTACCATGTCGGCCACTACAGTTTCCCCGAAAGATGCGCGTCGAGATCCGAGAGCCGGTCCTGCCCCCAGAACATCTCCTCCCCCACGATGTAGAAAGGGGCGCCGAAGACACCGCGGGCCACGGCCTCCTCAAGGTTGCGCGCATAGGTTTCCGCGCCCACCAGCAGTCCCTTGTCGGCCAGCGACGCATCGAAGCCGTGGCGGGAAAGTTCGTCCCGGATCACGTCATCCTCCGCGATATTCCGCTCCTCCGCCCAGCAGGCCGCGCAAAACCCGTGGACCAGCCCGCCCAGATCGCCACCGCCAGCGGATTGCGCCGCGATGATCGCATAGGCGGAAGGCGCGGCGTTCACGGGCCAGTAGCGGGGCTGAAGATGGATGGGCAGCCCGGCCTTTGCCGTCTGCCGTCGCAATTCCTGCAACCGATAGGCTTGCCGCGCCGGATGTCGTTGCGGCAACGCAAGCCCGCCGGTCCGGGGGAACAGTGCGCCCAGGTCAACGGGTTTGTAGAAAATGGTCGCGCCGTGGCGTGCCGCAATCTCCTCCAGCCGCAGGCCAGCGAGATAGGTATAGGGAGAGGCCGTCGAAAAGAAGTAGTCGATCTGCGTCATGAACCGTCCCCCCGCGTGTTGGCGCGAGCGTAGCCCGGTGATAAGCGGTGTCAATATCGCGAATCCGGCCTTCCGCCGATTGTAGCAAGGATCCCGTCATGGCTGCCATGAATGAGCCGAAACTGATCTCCGGCAACGCCAACCGCTCGCTCGCCTCCTCCATCGCGCGACGCATGTCGATGCACCGCGGAATGACCGTCGGTCTTGTCGATGCGCGCGTCGAGCGGTTCAACGATCAGGAAATCTTCGTTGAAGTCTATGAGAACGTCCGCGGCGAGGACATGTTCATCATCCAGCCGACCTCCAACCCGGCGAACGACAACCTGATGGAGCTGCTCATCATCACGGATGCGCTCCGCCGTTCCTCCGCCGGCCGGATCACCGCTGTCATCCCCTATTTCGGCTATGCCCGTCAGGATCGCCGCACCAAAGCGAGGACGCCGATTTCCGCGAAACTGGTCGCCAACCTGCTGACCGAGGCGGGGATCGAGCGGATCCTGACACTCGACCTGCATGCGGCGCAGATTCAGGGCTTTTTCGACATCCCCGTGGACAACCTCTATGCCGCCCCGGTCTTTGCGCTGGATGTGGAACACAATTTCCGCGGCCGGATGAACGAGATCACCGTCGTCTCCCCGGATGTCGGCGGCGTGGGCCGCGCGCGGGAGCTTGCCCAGCGGATCGGCGCCAACCTCGCCATCGTGGACAAGCGACGCACCAAGCCCGGTGAGGTCGCCGAAATGACCATCATCGGTGAGGTGGAAGACCAGATCTGCCTCATCATCGACGACATCTGCGACACGGCCGGCACGCTGGTGAAGGCCGCCGACCTGCTTCTGAACAACGGCGCGAAAGAGGTTCACGCCTATATCAGCCATGGCGTGCTCTCCGGCCCCGCGGTGGAACGGATCACCAGTTCCGCCATGAAGAACCTTGTCATCACCGATTCAATCGAGCCGACGGCCGCAGTGAAGGCCGCGCACAATATCCGCATCGTCCCCACCGCGCCGATGTTCGCGCAGGCGATCCTGAATATCTGGAACGGGACATCCGTGTCCTCGCTGTTCGACACCAATACGCTGGTGCCGATCTACGAGGGCATGTATCCGCGCTGAACGCGTGGATGTCGGAAAATGGATGGACCGCGCTTCGGCGCGGTCTTTTTCATGGGGCAGACCGCCGTTGCTTCACGGAGCGGAGGCAGCGGCCCATGAAAAAAGCCGGCATCGCTGCCGGCTTTCCTGACTCTCATGAAGCCAGCGTCAGTGGCGGATCAGTTCCTTAAGCGCCTTGGTATCTGCGATCAGCTTTTCGCTGTTCGCCTTTTCCTCGGGCGGCGCACTGGCGGCAAGGCTTTCCGCCTCGCTCACCAGTTGGTCAATCACGCTTGACGTTACTTCGGTCACCGGGATCGCCTTCTCCGCCAGCACGGAAACCGCGTTGGTGTTGATCTCTGCGAAACCGCCGGTGACGACAAAGCTCGCCGCACCTTTCGGCCCTTCGACCCGGACGATACCAGGACGAAGCGTGAGGATCAGGGGGGCGTGCCCCGGCATGGCCGTAAGCTCTCCCTCCGATCCGGGAATGGTGACCGCCGTGGCGGCAACGGATGTCAGCATCCGCTCCGGCGCCACGAGGTCGAACTGCATCGTATCGGCCATGTCCGCTCCCTCAGGCCGCGGCCGCAGCGAGACGCTCGGCTTTTGCCTTCACTTCCTCGATGTCGCCGACCATGTAGAAGGCCGATTCCGGCAGGTGATCGTATTCGCCCGCGACAACCGCCTTGAAGGAAGCGATGGTCTTGTCGAGCGGAACCTGCACACCGGGCGAACCAGTGAAGACCTGCGCCACGTCGAAGGGCTGGGAGAGGAAGCGCTGGATCTTCCGCGCGCGGGCCACGGTCAGCTTGTCCTCTTCCGACAGCTCGTCCATCCCGAGGATGGCGATGATGTCCTGGAGCGACTTGTAGCGCTGAAGGATACCCTGCACGGCGCGGGCGGTGTCGTAATGCTCCTGCCCCACCACCTGCGGATCGAGGATCCGGGAGGTGGAGTCGAGCGGGTCCACCGCCGGGTAGATGCCGAGCTCGGAGATCGCGCGGGAAAGCACGGTCGTAGCGTCGAGGTGGGCAAACGACGTCGCCGGCGCCGGGTCGGTAAGGTCGTCGGCCGGCACGTAGATCGCCTGAACCGAGGTGATGGACCCGGCCCGGGTGGAGGTGATCCGCTCCTGCAGCGCACCCATGTCGGTGGCGAGCGTCGGCTGATAGCCCACGGCGGAAGGGATACGGCCCAGCAGAGCCGACACTTCCGAACCCGCCTGGGTAAAGCGGAAGATGTTGTCGACGAAGAAGAGCACGTCCGAACCCGACTGGTCACGGAATTGCTCCGCGATGGTCAGACCGGTGAGCGCAACGCGGGCACGCGCGCCCGGCGGTTCGTTCATCTGACCATAGACCAGCGCCACCTTGGACTCTTCGAGATGGTCGATGTTGATGACGCCCGATTCAATGAACTCGTGATAGAGGTCGTTGCCCTCACGCGTCCGCTCACCCACCCCGGCAAACACGGAGTAGCCCGAGTGCACCTTGGCGATGTTGTTGATGAGCTCCTGGATGAGCACCGTCTTGCCGACGCCCGCACCGCCAAAGAGGCCGATCTTGCCGCCCTTCGCGTAGGGGGCCAGCAGGTCGATGACCTTGATGCCGGTGACGAGGATCGCCGATTCCGTGGACTGGTCCTCGAAGTCGGGCGCGGGCTGGTGGATGGCGCGCCGCTCGGTGGCGACGACCGGACCCTTCTCGTCGATCGGCTCGCCGATGACGTTCAGGATGCGGCCGAGCGTGCCATCACCGACGGGAACGGAAATCGGCGCGCCCGTATCTTTTACCGGCTCCCCGCGGACGAGGCCTTCCGTGGCATCCATCGCGATGGTGCGGACGGTGTTCTCGCCAAGGTGCTGAGCCACTTCCAGAACGAGACGCTTGCCGTTGTTGGTCGTCTCCAGCGCGTTCAGGATCGCCGGGAGCGCGCCGTCGAACTGCACGTCCACGACAGCGCCGATGACCTGCGTGACTTTGCCTTGTGACATTGGTTACTCCGGTCGTTAGAGCGCTTCGGCGCCCGAGATAATTTCGATAAGCTCTTTGGTGATCGCAGCCTGCCGCGAGCGGTTGTACTGGATCGTGAGCTTGTTGATCATGTCGCCCGCGTTGCGGGTCGCGTTGTCCATCGCGCTCATCCGCGCACCCTGTTCAGAGGCCGCATTCTCGAGCAGCGCCGTGAAGATCTGGGTCGCGATCGAACGCGGCAACAGATCGGTCAGGATGCCTTCTTCGGACGGCTCATATTCATAGAGCGCCGAGGAGGATGTCGCGGGTGTTTCTTCGAACGAGGCGGGGATGATCTGTTTCGCCGTCGGCACCTGGCTGATGACCGACTGGAAACGGTTGTAGAAGATCGTCGCCACGTCGAATTCGCCGTTCTGGAAGCGCGACATGATCTGGCGTGCAATGTCGTGGGCGTTGACGTAGCCGAGCTTCTTCACCTCCGACATATCGACATGCCCGATGAGATAATGCCCGTAGTCGCGACGGAGCTGTTCACGCCCCTTCTTGCCCACGGTCAGGATCTTCACCGTCTTGCCCTGCCCGATCAGCGTGTCGGCGCGAAGCCGCGCCAGCCGGACGATGGAGGAGTTGAAGGCGCCGGCAAGGCCACGCTCCGAGGTCATAACGACCAGGAGGTGGACCTTGTCCTGCCCCGTTCCTGCGAGCAGCCGCGGCGCGCCAGGCGAGCCTGCGACCGACCCGGCGAGGCCCGCGATGACCGAGTTCATCCGCTCCGCATAGGGGCGGGCAGCTTCGGCGGCTTCCTGGGCGCGGCGCAGTTTCGCCGCCGCGACCATCTGCATGGCCTTGGTGATCTTGCGCGTCGACTTGACGCTGCTGATCCGGTTCTTGAGGTCCTTTAGGCTCGGCATCTATCCGTCCCTGCTCCCCCGCCCTTAAGCGAAGTCTTTGGCAAATTCAGTGATCGCAGCCTTGATCTGGGCTTCGAGCTCGTCCTTCACCTTGCGGTCTTTGACGGTGATGTCGTCGAGCAGCGCGCGGTGGTTGGTGCGCAGATGGGCGAGCAGGCCCTTCTCGAAGGCGCCGACCTTGTTGACCGGGATCGAGTCCAGGAAGCCATGCGTCCCCGCATAGATCACGCAGACGATCTCCGCATTGGTCAGCGGTGAGTACTGCGGCTGCTTCATCAGTTCCGTCAGGCGGGAACCGCGGTTCAGCAGCTTCTGCGTGGATGCGTCGAGGTCGGAGCCGAACTGGGCGAAGGCCGCCATCTCACGATACTGCGCAAGTTCCAGCTTCACCGGCCCCGCGACCGATTTCATCGCATTGGTCTGGGCAGCGGAGCCGACGCGCGACACCGAGAGACCGGTGTTCACCGCCGGGCGGATACCCTGGTAGAACAGTTCCGTCTCAAGGAAAATCTGACCGTCGGTGATGGAGATCACGTTGGTCGGAATATAGGCCGACACGTCGCCCGCCTGCGTTTCGATGATCGGCAGCGCCGTCAGCGAGCCGGCACCGAATTCATCCGACATCTTCGCCGACCGCTCCAGCAGACGGGAGTGGAGATAGAACACGTCGCCCGGATAGGCTTCACGTCCCGGCGGACGGCGCAGCAGCAGCGACATCTGACGGTAGGACACGGCCTGTTTGGAGAGGTCATCGTAGATGATGAGTGCGTGACGGCCGTTGTCGCGGAAGAATTCCGCCATTGCAGTCGCCGAATAGGGCGCGAGATACTGCATCGGCGCAGGGTCGGACGCGGTCGCGGCGACCACGATCGTGTATTCGATCGCGCCGCTCTCCTCCAGCTTCTTCACCAGCTGCGCCACGGTCGAGCGCTTCTGCCCGATGGCGACATAGATGCAATAGAGCTTCTTGGATTCGTCGGAACCGGCAGCCTCGTTGTAGGACTTCTGGTTCAGGATCGTGTCGAGCGCCACGGCGGTCTTGCCGGTCTGACGGTCACCGATGATGAGCTCCCGCTGGCCGCGGCCGATCGGGATCATGGCGTCGATCGCCTTGAGGCCGGTCGCCATCGGCTCGTGCACGGATTTCCGCGGAATGATGCCGGGAGCCTTCACATCGGCCACGCGACGCTCGGAGAAGTTCAGCGCGCCCTTGCCGTCGATCGGATTGCCCAGACCGTCGAGAACGCGGCCCAGCAGCCCCTCGCCCGCGGGCACGTCGACGATGGATTTCGTGCGTTTCACGGTGTCGCCTTCGCGGATACCGCGGTCGTCACCGAAGATCACGATACCGACGTTGTCGACTTCGAGGTTCAGCGCCATCCCCTGGATGCCGCCGGGAAACTCGACCATCTCCCCCGCCTGAACGTTGTCGAGGCCATAGACGCGGGCAATCCCGTCACCAACCGACAGGACGCGGCCGATTTCCGCCACTTCGGCTTCCTGGCCGAAATTCTTGATCTGCTCTTTGAGGATCGCGGAGATCTCAGCAGCTTGGATACCCATTATCCGACCTCTTTCATTGCATTCTGGAGTGCCGAGAGCTTCGAGCGGACCGAGGTATCGATCATCTTCGAGCCCAGCTTGACGACAAGACCACCGATGAGCGAGTCATCCACGGTCGCATTGATCAGAACCTTGCGCCCGTCCGCCTTGGCGGTGAGCACGCTTTCGAGCCGTTGCACCTGAGCCTCGGTGAGCGGCTGGGCGGAAACCACCTCAGCGGTCACTTCGTTCTTGGCGCGCTTGATCATGTCCCGAAGCTCGGTCACGAACTGAGGCAGCGTGAACAGCCGCCGATGCTCTGCCATGAGGCCCAGCGTGCGCGACATCACATCCGTGAGACCGGCCTTGCCCGCAACGGCCATCACCGCATTCTTCTCCGCATCGCGCGAGTAGAGGGGCGAGGTAATCATGGTTCGGAAATCGGCGCTTTCCTTGAGAATCGCGTCGAGAGTGCCTGTGTCGGCCTCCAACGCATCAAGCGCGTTCTGCTCTTGTGCCAGTTCGAAGACGGCCGTCGCATAGCGCGCGGCGATACCGTATGAAATCGAAGCAGGTTCGGCCACGTCCACCCTTCCGATGCTGTGACCCCTCACCGGCGCAGTGCGGGAAAAGCACGCGGGTCCGGGGCCGTCCAAGGCGCACGCACGGCGCGGCCCAAATCCGGGGTTGCGTGTAGCAGACCCCTTCCGCGCTCGCAACCGTGTTGGGTCGCAGGAGGCACCCCCAAAAGGCTTATTTTGCGCCTTTAGCGCCAACATCTGGCAAGGCTGCCACAGCTCTGCGCAACCTTTGACCTAAGCAGGCTCTGCGCCTGCGACGGGACCGGGCTGGGTTGCGCCCTCCAGCACGCGCAGCGGCCGGCGGACGATCTGCCGCAGGCCCGGGCGGGTGGGAGCGTAGACTTGCTTGGACGCCTCAACGATATGCACGCCGCCCGAAAAGACGGACGAAAGCCGCCGCCCTGTCCCCTCCCAGAAGTCGGAGGTGCGCAGCCAGAATCGCTGCGGAGAGGGAGGTGTATAGAGCGAGGTGACGTAGCGTTCGGGTGTGAAAGCGTGGCGCTTGAGCTGTGACTCCAGCTGGCGGAGCGAATAGGGGCGTCCGAAACCGAAGGGCGTCGAATCCGTCCTGGACCACATGCCCGAGCGGTTGGGCACCACGAAGATCGCCCGTCCGCCTGCCCCGAGCACCCGCCAGCACTCCTCCAGGAGTTCGGACGGGTAGTCCGTCGTCTCCAGCCCGTGCAGCAGAAAGAGCTTGTCCGCGATACCGGTGGGCAGCGGCCACTGGGTCTCCTCGCAGAGCACGGAGACATTCGCCTCCCCCCGCGGCCAGGACATCACCCCCTGCTGACCCGGCATCAGTGCGACAATCCGACGCGCCGTTCCCAGATACGGTCTCAGCAACGGCGCGGGAAAGCCGAATCCCACGACCGTCTGCCCCTGTGCCTCCGGCCAGAGTTCGAGGAAGCTCTGCCGGAGGCTGCGCTGCGCCACCCGGCCGAGGCCGGTGCGGTAATAGAAATTACGCAGTTCAAGCGCGTCCAGGTGCATTGTCTCCGCAGTATCAGCGATTAGCTTGGCCATGAGCCGCAAGATAGCCGAGCAGCAAGGAAACACCATGACCCTCGACATCGTCACGATCCCCTGCCTGAGCGACAATTACGCCTACCTGCTGCACGACGCCGCGAGCGGCGACACCGCCGTGGTCGATGTGCCGGAGGCCGCGCCGATTCTCCGTGTCCTTCAGGAGAAGGGCTGGCGGTTGGGCACGATCCTCCTCACCCACCACCATCCCGACCACGTCCAGGGGGTCGATGAGCTTCGGGCCGCCACGAATGCGCAGGTGATCGGCGCCGCGGCCGACCGCCACAGGCTGCCGGCGCTAGATGCCGCGGTGTCGGAGGGCGACGCGGTCCGGGTTGGCGGAGAGGAAGGCCGGGTGATCGACGTCTCCGGTCATACCGTGGGCCATGTCGCATTCCATTTTCCGCAAACGGCGGCGCTCTTTTCCGCAGACAGCCTCATGGCTTGCGGCTGCGGCCGGCTTTTTGAAGGGACGCCCGCGATGATGTGGGAAAGCCTGTCGAAGCTCATGTCGCTGCCACCCGAAACACGCGTCTATTCCGGTCACGAATACACGACGGGCAACATCGCGTTTGCGCTAACCATTGAACCGGAGAATGGAATGCTTAAATCGCGACAGACCGAGGTCGCGGCTCTGCGTGCGCGAATGCAACCGACCGTGCCCTCGACGCTCTCGGAAGAACTCGCGACCAATCCTTTCCTGCGGCCCGGCGAGGCTGGCATCAGACGCAAACTCGGGTTCGGGAGCGATGCAGAAGATGCGGAAGTTTTTGCCGAAATTCGGCATCGAAAGGACGCATTCTGAGCGATTCCGGGACATTCGGCCTTCTGGTCGGGACATGGGAGAGCCTCTTCGATCACAATTGTCGCAACTGCGCGAGGATCGGGCGGAATCTCACAGAAAAAACTTGAAGCGCGGCGGCGAACACCGAACTTTAAGGATATGGGGACACGGTTGGAGCGGGGTCCGCCCCACCTCCGACCCTCAAGGACAGGAGCACGGCCCGTGCCTTCTTTTTCGACCACCCTCGAGCAAGCAATCCATGCCGCGCTGGCGCTGGCCAATGCGCGGCGCCACGAACTCGCAACGCTGGAGCATCTGCTGCTGGCGTTGATCGATGAACCCGACGCCTCCCGCGTAATGAGGGCTTGTAGTGTCGATCTTGAGGAACTCCGCCGAACGCTCACCGACTTCATCGACGATGATCTTTCGACCCTCGTGACCGATATCGAAGGCTCCGAGGCGGTGCCGACTGCGGCTTTCCAGCGCGTGATTCAGCGCGCGGCGATCCATGTGCAGTCGTCCGGCCGGACAGAAGTGACCGGGGCGAATGTCCTGGTCGCGATCTTTGCCGAACGCGAATCGAACGCGGCCTTCTTCCTGCAGGAGCAGGACATGACCCGTTACGACGCGGTCAATTTCATCGCCCATGGCGTGGCCAAGGATCCCTCCTTCGGCGAGACGCGCCCGATCACCGGAACCAGCGATCATGAGGAGGAACAGAACACGTCGTCCCAATCCGGTTCCACCTCGGGGAATTCCGGGGGTGAGTCGCGCGAATCCGCGCTTGCGAAATATTGTGTTGACCTGAACGCCAAGGCGCGGAAGGGCGATGTCGATCCGCTGATCGGCCGGGAGGGGGAGGTCGAGCGCTGCATCCAGGTGCTCTGCCGCCGCCGCAAGAACAACCCGCTTCTCGTGGGGGATCCCGGAGTCGGCAAGACCGCCATCGCCGAAGGACTCGCCTGGAAGATCGTCGAGGGGGAAACGCCGGACATTCTGGCCTCCGCCACGATCTTCTCGCTCGACATGGGCGCGTTGCTCGCCGGAACCCGCTACCGCGGCGATTTCGAGGAACGTCTGAAGGCCGTGGTCAAGGAGATGGAGGATCACCCCGACGCGATCCTGTTCATCGACGAGATCCACACGGTCATCGGCGCGGGTGCCACCTCCGGGGGTGCGATGGATGCCTCCAACCTGCTGAAGCCCGCGCTTCAGGGCGGGCGGCTGCGCTGCATGGGCTCCACCACCTACAAGGAGTTCCGCCAGCACTTCGAGAAGGACCGGGCGCTGTCGCGGCGGTTTCAGAAGATCGACGTGAACGAGCCCTCCGTGCCCGACACGATCAAGATCCTCATGGGCCTGAAACCCTACTTCGAGGAGCATCATGACATCCGCTATACTGCGGATGCGATCAAGACGGCCGTGGAGCTTTCCGCGCGCTACATCCATGACCGGAAACTGCCTGACAAGGCGATCGACGTGATCGACGAGGCCGGCGCTGCCCAGCACCTGCTGCCCGAATCACGTCGCCGCAAGACGATCGGCGCCAAGGAGATCGAGGCCGTCGTGGCCAAGATCGCCCGCATCCCGCCGAAGAGCGTCTCCAAGGACGATGCGGAGGTGCTGCGCGACCTTGAAAAGACGCTCAAGCGCGTTGTCTTCGGTCAGGACAAAGCGATCGAGGCGCTCTCCTCCGCGATCAAGCTGGCCCGTGCGGGCCTGCGGGAGCCGGAGAAGCCGATCGGCAACTACCTGTTCGCGGGTCCGACAGGGGTCGGCAAGACGGAGGTAGCCAAGCAACTCGCCAATACCCTGGGCGTGGAGCTGCTGCGCTTCGACATGTCGGAATACATGGAGAAACACGCGGTTTCCCGGCTGATCGGCGCACCTCCGGGGTATGTGGGATTCGATCAGGGCGGCATGCTGACCGATGGTGTGGACCAGCATCCGCATTGCGTGCTGTTGCTCGACGAGATGGAGAAGGCGCACCCGGATGTCTACAACATCCTCCTGCAGGTCATGGATCACGGGAAACTCACCGACCATAACGGCCGGCAGGTGGATTTCCGCAACGTGATCCTGATCATGACCTCGAACGCCGGAGCCTCGGAGCAGGCAAAGGCGGCCATCGGGTTCAACCGGGAGCGTCGTGAAGGGGAAGACACCGCGGCCATCGAGCGGACTTTCACGCCCGAATTCCGCAACCGTCTGGACGCGGTGATCTCCTTCGCACCGCTGCCGCGTGAAGTAATCCTGCAAGTCGTCGAAAAGTTCGTTCTGCAGCTTGAGGCCCAGTTGATGGACCGGGGAGTGCATATCGAACTGACACCGGCGGCGGCCGACTGGCTGGCTGAGAAGGGTTACGACGACAAGATGGGCGCGCGTCCCCTTGGCCGCGTGATTCAGGAGCACATCAAGAAGCCGCTGGCGGAGGAGCTGCTCTTCGGCCGGCTCGCCAAGGGTGGCGTGGTCAAGATCGCGATCAAGGACGACACCATCGCACTGGAGATCGAGGAACCGTCGCGCCCTCGGCTTACAGGTAACAAGCCGCCGCTTCTGACAGCGGAATAAGCCGGATCCTCATGAAGGCCCCGCTGTTCAGCGGGGCCTTTTGCTTTGCCGAGCCTGACAGCCGCTGAAACAATCCTGCATGGCATGTTCGGGAGATCGGAACACCGGCTACCGTATGCTTCGCCGGATTGCGGACTCCGCTTCAACGCAGATCTGAGACCCTCTTCGCTGCGGCGTGTTATGGAGGCAGCGTATTCATGGAAATTGCCAAATCTCCCTTGGTCGCAGGACGACACCTGTCCGACCGGCACTTGAGAGAGGGGAGCATCTTGTCGCTGATGCGCGCCTGCGAACGCCCCGGATCATCCGCGACGGGTTCAACGCTCTGTCAGTTTCAGCTCGATCCGGCGATTCTGCGCCCGCGCTTCCGGTGAATTGCCGCTTGCGACGGGACGAAATTCGCCAAATCCCGTTGCGGCCAGACGTTCGGGCGGAAATCCCAGATCACTGACCATGTAGCGCACGACCGACAGCGCCCGTGCCTGGCTCAGCTCCCAGTTATCGCGAAACTGTCCCGTCCCCGAAAGAGGCGTATTGTCGGTGTGGCCATCCACGCGGAGGATCCAGTCGATGCCCGGGGGAATTTCATTCGAGATGTCCTTCAGGATCGACGCCACCCCGGCGATCTGCGAGCGACCCTCGGGCGCCAGAGTATCCGAACCCGGCTGGAACAGCACTTCGGAGGAGAATACGAAGCGATCCCCCACGATCCGCACGCCGTCCCTTCCCTGAAGGACATCGCGCAGCTTGCCAAAGAACTCGGAGCTATAGCGTTCCAGCCGTTCGGCTTCCGCCGCGAGCCTGGCCCGCTCCGCCGCTTCGAGTTCAGCCCGCCGCCGTTGCTCCTCAGCGACCTGTGCCAGCGCGACATTCAACTGGCCCCCGAGCGATTCGATGCGCACATCTGCCTCACGCGTCCTCTCGCCGGAGGCGTCGAGCACGGCTTGAAGGGAGCCGAGTTGTGCTCGCAGGGCCGCCACCTGTTCATTCAAGGCAGCAACGCGGCGCGCATCCTCCGCCCCCTGCGCCTGCTGGCCTGCCAGCGCCGAATTGGCGGCCGCAAGCAGACCGGCGCGACGCTCGGCTTCCGTGAGTTCGCGCGTTGCATCCGCCTTCGCCGCGTCCCGCGCAGCCTCCGCCGCGGCGAGCAGGGTCAGCGTTTCCTCCGCCCGTTTGCGCTGCTCTTCGAGCGCGAGCGTCATGGCCGTCAACTCTGCATCGGCGTTCTTCAACCGCTCGCGGAGCGCCGCAGCGGCTTCAGACTCCGTCAGGCGCTGGACCTCCGCCTCTGACAGGCGGGCCGCATCCGCCTCACCCTTTGCCCGAAGATCAGCAACCAGCGCCTCCAGCGCCTCTCGCCGTGCGGCCGCAAGCCGCGCAGCCTCCTGCTCCGCATCGACCTCTTGCCGCGCCTGCGCGAGCGCGAGGTTCAGGGCCTCCTGCGCGGACAGAAGCTCCTGCTTCTCGCCTTCCGCCGCCACGAGCGAGCTCTGCGCGCGATCCCTCGCAGCAATCAGCGCGGCGACCTGCGCCTCGAAGTCAGTGATGCGGACGGTTGCGGCATCCAGCGCGCCCTGCCGCTCCGCCAGTGCTCCCTCAAGCTCCTGCCCCCGGAGGCTGGACACGTTGAGCGCGCGCGACAACTGCGCCACCTCGCCCGTCAGGCTTTCCAGTTCGGAATCCTGACTGGTCACCCGGTCCTGCAGCACAAACATCACGATCATGAAAATCGACAGCACGAACATGATGACCATGAGAAGAGAGGTCATCGCATCCACGAAACCGGGCCAGACATTGGTTTCAAAACGTGCGCGCCCGCGCGAGAACGCCATCACCCTCTCCGCTGGTCTGAGCCCAGACCCCGCACCGCCGATGCGAGTGCAGCAAGATCGCTGCGGAGATCATAGAGCGTCTCCTGCCGTCCGGCGGACAATTCTTCGAGAATCTTCAGAAGCTGCACATCCATGGACCGCAGTCTCATACGGCTCTCGGCATCCAGTGCGCCGGTTTCCTCGCGCTGGGAAATCGCCCCGACCAGCCGCTCCTGCCCCTCCGTCAACCGGGTGAGGGCGCCCATGGTACCCTCTTCCCCCTCCAGCTTGCGGGTGAGGCGGTCCACGGATTCAGCGAGAAGCCCGATGCGCTGGTCCAGCAGGCTCCGCCGCTGCTCCGCTTGCGCATAAAGCTGGGTCAGCGCGTCCATCTGGTCAGACAGATGGTCGATCAGGCCGCCCACGGCCTCCTGACTGATGGAGCCGTCGTCACCGGAGGCGATACCGATGCGCGTCATGGAGGAGAGCCAGTCCTCGAGTTCGCTGTAGAAACGGTTCTGCCCGTGGCTAGCGAAGATCTCCAGAAGCCCGATGACCAGTGACCCGGACAGGCCCAGCAGCGAGGATGCAAACGCCGTGCCCATCCCTCCGAGCTGAGAGTTCAGCCCCTGCATGAGCCTGCCGAACACCGCGAGGCTCTCCTCCCCCGGCTGGGGGCTGAGTGCACCTATGGTGCGCACGACCGCCGGAACAGTGGTGGCGAGGCCAAAGAAGGTGCCGAGCAACCCCAGAAAAATCAGCAGGTTGCCGAGGTAGCGGGTGATGTCCCGCAT
Source organism: Haematobacter massiliensis (assembly GCF_000740795.1). GTDB lineage: Bacteria > Pseudomonadota > Alphaproteobacteria > Rhodobacterales > Rhodobacteraceae > Haematobacter > Haematobacter massiliensis. The sequence goes on along the minus strand of NZ_JGYG01000002.1, from coordinate 511,345 downwards.
CTCCTCCATCCGTGCGCCGACCGATTCCAGGATGGAGCGCGCGGAGGTTGAGGAAAGCTGAAGCCGGCCCGACCCCGGCGCGCGCTGGCCCAGAAGCGTGGCAAGCGGAACCAGCAGCTTTGGCGGGCGGGAGGCAACGTAGCCCGGACGGTTGTGCGCAAACCCCTCGATCCAGTTTACCGCCGCCATGAGTTGCCCGACCTGCCAGAAGCAGGCCACCACCCCGACGAGGAACACGAACAGGATGGAGCCGTTCAGCCAGACGTTCGCGCGGAAGACCTCCGACACCTCCCGGTGGATCATCCACGCCCCCGCCGCGACCAGCAGCAGCGCGATGATCATGAACAGAACCTGCCGGACCGGCTGGGAAAAAACGGTATCAACCTCTCGGGCCGGGCGGTTCATTGCAATCCGTTCATATGACGTTCGATTCGCGGAGAATGACGCGCCCGGCCCGCGATGCCAACAGTCAAGACGGATGACGCCCCGGGCCAGCGCACGGCCGTTGCAGAATAGCCGGTCAGCGAACCTGACGCTTCTCCAGCTTCCGTGCCAGCGTGCGCCGGTGCATCCCGAGCCGCCGCGCGGTTTCGGAAATGTTGAAACCCGTCGCGACCAGCGTTTCGTGGATGCGCTCCCATTCCAGCGTCTTGATGGAGGAGGGCTGCGTGGACAGTTCAACCCCTGGATCCCCCGTTCCCCGCACGAAGGCATCCAGGATTTCATCGGTATTCGCAGGCTTTGTCAGGTAGTGGCAGGCGCCCAGCTTGATCGCTTCGACCGCCGTCGCGATGCTGGCGAAACCGGTAAGAACGACGATCTGCATCTCCGGGTCACGGCGATGCAGGTGATCGACACAGACAAGACCCGAACCACCGGAAAGCTTCAGATCCACCACGGCACGAGCGGGCCGATGCGCCGCGAGCACCTGCTCCAGATCCTCCATGCCGTGTGAGTGGAAGACGGTCATCCCCCGCCGCTCCAGCGATCTCTTCAGGGTCGCTGCAAAATCGGGATCATCCTCGATCAGAAGGATCGTCTCCTCCGTCCCACTCCCCGTCTGACCAGTCTCCGTCATTGTCATCCTCGTCCTCGGCGCTGAGGAGATGCAGGGGCAACCGCAAGGTTACTTCCGCTCCGCCCTCCGGCCGGTTCCCCGCGGATACCGATCCGCCGAGCTTGCGTATGGCGTTGACCACGAGGAACAGCCCGAGGCCACGTCCCTGCCGTCCCTTGGTGCTTTGATAGGGCCGGCCGAATTCGTCAAGCATCCGCGACGAAAAACCCGGGCCACGATCCGTGACACGAAGAAGCAGCATCGCCCCTTCCCGCTGCACATCCAGCCCCACCCAGCCGGGCGAGGACTCCACCGCATTGTCGAGCACGTTCATCACGATCTGCCGAAGAGTCGCATCGGAGACGATGCCGACATCTTCTCCGAAATCGTTGTGCCGCTCCAGCGTGACGCCGGGGTGAGCGGATTGCCAATCGCGTGAGATGCGGGCAACGAAGCTGTGGACGGTAGTCAGTTCCGTTCCCTCGCCCCGCGCGGCGCCGGAGGTCATGAGGATGCCGGTGATGATCGTCTTGCAGCGATCGACCGAGGTGCGCATCGTCTCGATTTCCTGCCGGAGTTCGGGATCCTCGGAGAGCTTCGGCATCCGCCGCCAATCCCCCAGAATGACGGAGATGGAGGCGAGCGGCGTGGAAAGCTCATGCGCCGCGCCGGAGGCCAGTAGCCCCATCCGGACGATGTGGTCTTCCTCCGCGGCCTGCTGACGCAGTCGGGCCACGCGCGCATCACTCTGCCGCAGGTTCGCGGCCACCCGCGTCAGGAAGGCGACGACAAGCACGGCATCCAGCGTGAGGCCGACGAACATGCCCGCGATATAGAGATTGAAGAACGACGGCCCGTCCGGCGGCAATCCCAGCGGCCGGTGCAGCACGATCAGCAGCGCAAAGAGGCAGCTCGTCAGCGCGACAAGGAACCACCCTGCCGGGGGCCGGAGCATCATCGCCCCCAGCGCCACCTGCACTACATAAAGCGTGACGAAGGGATTGCTCGCCCCCCCGCTGAGGGCAAGCTGCGCCGTCAGCGCGAGCACGTCGAGCGTCAACGCCATGAAGACCACGCGCCCCGGCACATGGTCCGCCCGGCGGAGCCAGAGGATGGTCGCGGCGTTCAGCAGGACGAGGCAGGCGACGACCGCCGACATCGGCACAAGCGGAAGATGCACCCCCAGAAACCAGGCGGCAAAGGCGATGGCGACGATCTGGCCCGCCACCGCAATCCAGCGAAGCTGGATCAGCAGACCCATGTTCTTGCGCGCGGTGGGCGGGCTGGTTGCCGGCGGCTTCACGCCCGCCTCCGCCTTCCGGTCTCATGCCGCAGGACGAAAATCGTGCAGCCCGCCATACCGGCCGCCAACGCGAACCAGGTCAGCGCATAGCTGAGGTGATTGTCGGGAAAGTGCACGACGGTCAGCCCCCCCACCGGCAGCCCGCCGGGGTTCGGCGTCGCGTCGGCATCGATGAAATAGGGGGCAACCGTCCCGCTCAGGCTGCGGGCATCGGCAATGGCCGATACATCGCGCGAATACCAGCGATCTCCCGCAGGATCATTGGACCGCAGGAACCCGCCACCCGGTTCGGTCAGTCGCAGAAGCCCCGTTACCGTCGTGCTGCCCGGTATCTCCCCCTGCGCCCGGCTGGCCGCATCCCGCTGGTCGGAGGGGACGAAGCCCCGGTTCACCAGGACCGTGAAGCCCTGATCGGTCGCAAGCGGGGTCAGCACCCAGAAGCCTGCGCCCAGATCGGTCAGCGCCTGAACCAGTGCCTCACGGCTGTGGTCAAAGGTGCCGGTGACGACAACCCTGCGGTATTCGTCCGTCTCGGCGCCAACGGGCCACGCCGCCGGCCCCGGCGCCACGACCGGCGCGGCATGGATGCGGGCATCTACCCGTGCGACGAGGTCATGCTTCCAAGCCCGCCGCTCCACCTGCCACCAGCCGAGTGCGATGAGGCACACGGTCAGCAGGAGACCGATGGCGGCGATCACCGCCATCCGCAATGGCGAACGGGGCGCCCTTTCGGTGTCGCCCCGCCCTGTCTGCACATCATGACCCTTGGTGGTCACATCGTGCTCATGTTGTGCATCTCCGGCATCATGTTCGTATTCAGGTGGTACATCACCCAAAGCGAACCGGAGAGCGTGATGATCACCAGGATCAACGTGAAGATCAGCGCCAACATCGTCCAGCCACCCTGCGAGCGGGTGTTCATGTGCAGGAAGTAGATCATGTGGACAACGATCTGCACCACGGCAAAGGCCATGATGACGATCCCGGTCGTCCGCGGGTTCGGGATCACCTCTCCCATCACCAGCCAGAACGGGATCGCCGTCAGGATGACCGACAGGATGAAGCCGGTCATGTAGGATCCGAACGAGCCGTGATCCTCCTCCTCATCCGGATGATCGTGGAGGTGCTGCTGATGCGACCCCTGCGTCGCATGCGCGGTGTGGAGAGGCGTGTAGTTATTGCTCATCTCAACATCCCCATGAGGTAAACGAAGGTGAAGACCCCGATCCAGATCACGTCGAGGAAGTGCCAGAACATCGACAGGCAGCTAATCCGGCGGCGGTTCGCGGCGATCAGCCCCTTCTGGCGCACCTGCGTGACCAGCACCACCAGCCAGATCAGGCCGATGAACACGTGAAGGCCGTGCGTGCCGACCAGGGCATAGAAGGCAGACAGGAAACCTGAGCGCTGCGGACCAGCCCCAAGGTGGATCATGTGATGGAACTCGTAGATTTCGATGCACAGGAAGGCCAGCCCGAACAGGCCCGTCACGATCAGCCAGTTGATCACATGGCGGCTGTGCCCCTTCACCATGGCCAACATCGCGAAGCCATAGGTGATGGAGGAGAGCAGCAGCATGGAAGTGTTCAGCGCCACCAGCGGCAGATCGAACAGATCGCGTGGCCCCGGCCCGCCGGCGAAGTTGCCGCCGAGCACGCCGAAACACGCAAAGAGCACTGCAAAGATCAGGCAGTCGCTCATCAGGTAGATCCAGAAGCCGAGCATCGTGCTCGAGCCCTCGGGATGCTCATGCGGGTCGAGATCGAAGAACTCCGGCGCCTCGCCCGCGGTCTTTGCAGTCATGGTTGTCATGGCACTGTCTCTCCAGGCTCAGGCTCGGGCGAGCTGCCGCGTCCGGTCCGCTTCCGTCGAGCTGACATGGGCGGCGGGAATGATGAAGGTCTGGTCGTAGCGGAAGCTGTTGGCGATCGCGACCCAGAACACCCCGATGAGGCAGAGCGCGGCCAGCCACCAGATGTACCAGATCATCGCCAGACCGAGCACCGTGCTGAGCGCCGCGATGATGACACCCGCCCCCGTGTTGCGCGGCATCACGATATCCCGGAACCCTTCGACCGGGCGACGATAGCCGGCCTCCTTCATGTCAGACCAGGCGTCGAGATCGCGCACGATGGGCTGGAAGGCGAAGTTGTATTCCGGCGGCGGCGACGAGGTAGCCCATTCCAACGTGCGGCCGTTCCAGGGATCGCCCGACACATCGCGAAGCTGATCGCGGCGCAGGATGGACACCCCGAACTGGATGAACATCGCCAGGATCCCGAGCGCGATGAGCGCAGCGCCGACTGCCGCGATCTGGAACCAGATCTGCAGGGAGGGGTCGTCGAACACCCGCATCCGCCGCGTCACCCCCATGAGACCGAGAATGTAGAGCGGCGTGAAGGCGATCCAGAAGCCCGGCACCCAGCACCAGAAGGAGACCTTGCCCCAGAACGGGTCAAGCTTGAAGCCAAAGGCCTTGGGCCACCAGAAGTTCATCGCCGCGAACAGGCCGAAGAGCACGCCGCCGATGATCACGTTGTGGAAGTGCGCGACAAGGAACAGCGAGTTGTGCAGCACGAAGTCCGCCGGCGGTACGGCCAGAAGCACGCCCGTCATCCCGCCGATCACGAAGGTCAGCATGAAGGCGATGGACCACATCATCGGCAGTTCGAACCGGATGCGCCCCTTGTACATGGTGAACAGCCAGTTGAAGATCTTCGCCCCCGTCGGGATGGAGATGATCATCGTGGTGATCCCGAAGAAGGAGTTCACCGACGCGCCCGACCCCATGGTGAAGAAGTGGTGAAGCCACACGAGATAGGACAGGATGGTGATCACCACCGTCGCATAGACCATCGAGGTATAGCCGAAGAGCCGCTTGCCAGAGAAGGTGGACACCACCTCCGAGAACACGCCGAACAGCGGCAGGATCAGGATGTAGACCTCCGGGTGACCCCAGATCCAGATCAGGTTCACATACATCATGGCGTTGCCGCCAAGATCATTGGTGAAGAAGTTGGTCCCCAGGTAGCGGTCGAGCGTGAGCAGCGTCAGCACCGCGGTCAGCACCGGGAAGGCTGCGACGATCAGCACGTTGGTGCAGAGCGACGTCCAGGTGAAGACCGGCATCTTCATCATGGTCATTCCGGGCGCGCGCATCTTCACGATGGTGGCGATCAGGTTCACACCGGACAACAGGGTTCCGATACCGGCGACCTGAAGGCCCCAGATGTAGTAGTCCACCCCGACCCATGGGCTATAGGTTATACCCGACAACGGCGGATAGGCCAGCCATCCCGTCTGCGCGTATTCACCCACGAACAGCGACACCATGGTGATTATCGCACCGCCAGCCGTCATCCAGAACGAGAAGTTGTTCAGGAACGGAAAGGACACGTCCCGTGCGCCGATCTGCAGCGGCACGACGTAGTTCATCAGCCCCGTGACCATCGGCATGGCCACGAAGAAGATCATGATCACCCCGTGTGCGGTAAAGATCTGATCGTAGTGGTGGGCATTCAGATAACCCTCGGATCCCCCGAAAGCCATGGCCTGCTGGATCCGCATCATGACGGCATCGGCAAATCCGCGCAGGAACATGATGAGGCCGAGGATCATGTACATGATCCCGATCTTTTTGTGGTCCACCGTGGTGAACCATTCCTTCCAAAGATAGCCCCACATCTTGAAGTAGGTGAGCGCGCCCAACAGCGCGATCCCGCCGAGCGCCACCACGACAAAGGTCGCGACGAGGATCGGTTCGTGCAGCGGCAGGGCCTCCCAGGTGAGGCGGCCGAAGATGAATTCGGAGAGCGGCATACCAAACATCGGTCAGTCCTGTCTCAGAGCGCGGAGGGGCGGGCGGCGTCAGCCTCCGCTTGCGAGGTGGGCGCCGTGAACGGCAGGAGCGAGGGCTGCGACAGACCATGCCCCCGGAACGGAGTCCGCGTGCGGAGCTTCTCGGGCAGTTCGGCTGCAGCCAGCGGGCCACCGAAGGCGAGCTTGGAATCTTCCACGGTGCAGAAGGTCTCCACGAAGGTCGGCAGGCCCCCGAAGACCGTCGCCTGACGGCCGGGCCCGTCGTCGTCCATGGGACGGACGTTGAGCGTTCCGGCCAGACCTGCCCCGCCCCGCGCGTCGATGGAGGCCATTTCGTTCATGCACATCCGCCCAGGCTCCACGCACATGTTGAGGATGAGGCGATAGAGATCGGCATCGACAGCCTGGTAATGCGTGGCGGGATTGTTCTCGCTGGGCTTGACCAGTTCGAGATAGGTCGCACGGTCGAGGGACTGGCCGCTCTCGCGCACCTGCTGGACCCATTCATCGTAACCCGCCTCGTCAAGCCCTTGGAAGGCGAAGCGCATGTGGGAAAAGCCGTGGCCGCTGTAATTGGCCGAGAAGCCCTCATACTCACCCGCCTGGTTGATGACGGCGTTGAGCTGCGTCTGCATCCCGGGCATCGCATAGATCATGCCCGACAGGGCCGGAATGTAGAAGGCGTTCATGACCGAGGTGGCCGTGATCTTGAACCGGATCGGGCGGTCCACCGGCGCGGCGAGTTCGTTCACCGTGGCGATTCCCTCCTCCGGGTAGATGAACAGCCATTTCCAGTCCATCGCCACGACCTGTACCTCGAGCGGCCGGTGATCGGCGGCAAGCGGCCTGTCCTTGTCCAGCCGGTCGAGCGGCCGGTAGGGATCGAGCAGGTGCGTGCCGACCCATGTCAGCGCACCGAGGCAGATGATGATGAGCAGCGGCGCCGCCCAGATGACGAGTTCGAGCTGGGTCGAGTGATCCCAGTCGGGCTTGTATTCCGCTTTCCGATTCGATTCGCGGTACTTCCACGCAAAGAAGATCACCAGCGCCATCACCGGAATGATGATGAGCAGCATGAGCAGCGTGGAGATAACGAGCAGATCCCGTTGCCGCATCGCAATATCGCCGGCCGGCGACAGAACCACCGGCTTGCAGGCCGCGAGGAGGAGCGGAAAGAGGATAAGGGGGACGAGGCGCGCTGTTTTCACGGGCTTTCCCATCATCTGGCAAGGAAACTAGGGGGTAATCCGGCGGGGCCGGAAGATCGGGCGTTGGATTAAAGGCTCTGCCGCAGATGTGACATTGGACAATTTGCCCAATGCCGCAGGTGCAGCCGTCGGCTCTATAGAGACGCCGCCCCGTGCCAGTGGCGCGGAGTGCGCTATCATGCACAACTTATATCAGATGCAGGAAGAGGCGAGGTCCAGCATGAGCAGCACCGCAGCCACGGGAACGCCGGAGACGACGGCGGAACGCGACGCCCGCGCCATCCACAGGGATGGTGACCACGATGTCTCGCCCAATGAGATCGCCATCGGCGTCATCATCGGCCGGATGTCGGAGTTCTTCGACTTCTTCGTCTACTCCATCGCCTCCGTACTCGTCTTTCCGTCGGTGTTCTTTTCGTTCGCTGATCCGTTGACGGGCACATTGCTGTCTTTCGCGGTCTTCGCGCTGGCCTTTGTCGCGCGTCCCATCGGCACGATCATCTTCATTCAGATCGACCGCGCCTGGGGACGGGGAGCAAAGCTCACGCTTGCGCTGTTCCTGCTTGGTACGGCGACCGTCTGCATCCCGCTGATTCCCGGTTATGCTACGATCGGCTACTGGTCGATCCTGTTCCTTGCCGCCTTCCGCTTCCTGCAGGGGATCGCGCTCGGCGGGGCATGGGACGGGCTGTCCTCCCTGCTCGCCATGAACGCACCGCCCGGCAAGCGGGGCTGGTACGCGATGCTGCCGCAGCTTGGCGCACCGCTCGGGCTGATCGTTGCCTCCGCGCTCTTCGCCTATCTGGTGCTCAGCCTGTCCACCGAGGATTTCCTGAGCTGGGGCTGGCGCTATCCGTTCTTCGTCGCCTTCGCGATCAACGTCGTGGCCCTGTTCGCGCGCCTGCGCATCGTGGTGACGCCGGAATACGAGCGTCTGTTCGAAAGCCGCGACCTGCAGCCTGCGCCTGTCGGCAATACGCTGAGCGCGGAAGGCCCGCGAATCGTTCTGGGTGTCTTCACCCCGCTGGCAAGCTTTGCGCTCTTCCACATGATGACGGTGTTCCCGCTCTCCTACGTTTTCCTCTATACCCAGGAACCGCCGGCGGACTTCCTCATCATTCAGGTGATCGCGGCTGTGGTGGGCGTGGGTGCCGTGCTGCTGTCGGGTGTGCTCTCGGACAGGATCGGCCGGGGCAACCTGCTCGCCCTCGCCGCCATCGGGATAGCCGTGTTCAGCGTCGTGGCGCCGGCCTTCCTTGGCGGAGCGGAGACCGGGGAATTGATCTACATGATCGTCGGCTTCGCGCTGCTTGGCCTGTCCTTCGGTCAGTCTTCCGGCGCAACCGCCGCGCGGTTCGATCCGACCTATCGCTACACCGCCTCTGCGCTTACCTCGGACCTCGCCTGGCTCTTCGGTGCCGGCTTCGCGCCGCTGGTCGCGCTGGCGCTGGTGCATTGGTTCGGCCTGTGGTCGGCGGGGGCCTATCTGCTGTCCGGGGCGATCTGCACGCTGGTCGCGCTCCGCGCGAACCGTCAGCTCGAATTCAAAAGCTGAGAATCACGCCTGCCGAAACGAAAAGGGCCGCTCCGGAAGCGGCCCTTATTGATTCCGGCCCCGGGCGGGAGGATCAGTCCTTCTGCGCCGCCGCCTCGCCCTGCGCCCGCGTCTGAGACAGCGTCGCACCGGCGGAGAGCGCCTCCGGGTCCAGCACGAGTTCGATCATCGCAGGCTTCCCGGAGGCCACGGCGCGGTCAAAGGCGGCGGCGAAATCCTCCGTCCGCTCCACACGCTCGCCATGCCCGCCATAGGCCCGCGCCAGCGCCGCGAAGTCCGGGGAAGCGAGCCGCGTTCCGCTGACCCGCCCCGGATAGGTCCGTTCCTGATGCATGCGGATCGTGCCATACTGGCCGTTGTTGGCGACGATGGTGATCGGGGTCGCGCCGTGCTGCATGGCGGTGGAGAACTCGTTCAGCGTCATCTGAATGTCGCCGTCTCCCGCCACGCAGACCACCGTCCGGCCCGGATGTTCGAGCGAGGCGGAAATCGCCGCCGGGAAGCCATAGCCCATGCTGCCCGAGGTCGGCGCCAGCTCGGTAGGGAAGCCGCGATAGCGGTAATAGCGGTGCAGGAAGGCTGCGAAGTTGCCGGCACCGTTGGTCAGGATCGCATCGTCCGGGAGCGTTTCCGCCAGCCAGCCGATCACCTGCTCCATCTTCACGGCGCCGGGGGTCTCCTTCGGCTGGGTCCAGGCCTCGAAATCCGCGCGGAGCGCCTTCATCCAGCCCTGCCGCTGAGGGTTCGGCGCTGCATTCTGGCGGGCGAGAGCGGCGATCATCGCAGGCGCAGGCGCAACGACCGCGACATCCGGCCGCCAGACATGACCGAGCTCGTCAGGATCAGGGTGGATATGGACGATGCGGGTTCCCGGCGCTGCCGGATCGAGCAGCGTGTAACCATTGGTGGCCGTATCGCCCAGCCGGGAGCCGAGGACGATCAGCAGGTCCGCCTCGCCCAGACGCGCGCCGAGCTTCGGGTTCATGCCGACGCCGAGATAGCCCGCGTAATGCGAATGGCGGTTGTCGAGCCTGTCCTGCCGCCGGAAGGAGGTGGTGACGGGCAGGTCCTGCGCCTCCGCGAACCGGGCGAGATCCGCCGCCGCCTGCTCCGACCATTGCGACCCGCCGACGACGAGCAGCGGGCGCTCCGCCCCCTCCAGCGCCGCCATCACGGCGACCACATCCGCCTCGGCGACAGTGGATGCGCGCGGTTCGGCAGGAGGCAGATCGGGCACGTCGGCATGGTCGGCCAACACATCCTCCGGCAATGCCAGCACCACCGGGCCGGGCCTGCCGGAAACGGCGAGCCGGAAGGCGCGCGAGACATATTCCGGGATCCGCGCCGTCTGGTCGATCTCGGAGGCCCATTTCGCCAGAGGGCCGAAGACCGCGCGATAGTCGATCTCCTGAAACGCCTCCCGGTCCCGGTCGCTGCGGGCGATCTGACCGACGAAAAGGATGAGGGGGGTCGAATCCTGCCGGGCCACATGCACGCCGGCGGAAGCATTGGTCGCCCCCGGTCCGCGCGTCACGAAACAGACGCCCGGCTCGCCGGTAAGCTTGGCATGGGCCTCCGCCATCATGGCCGCGCCACCTTCGTGTCGGCAAACGACATTCTCGATCCCGCTGTCGTAAAGCCCGTCGAGGACAGCCAGAAAGCTCTCCCCCGGAACGGAGAAGACGCGCGTCACCCCCCGCGCCTTCAGTTGGTCCACAAGGATCTGTCCGCCGTGCCGCATGGGTGCTCCCTTCCATTCGGGCCGCACAGTGCGACAGCGGAGGCGAGGGGGCAAGTGTTGGAAATGTCTCCCGGCGACGGAAGGGGAGAGCCGGCGATGCCGGGCTTGCCCTGATCCGCATGGGGAAGCTGGCGCGGATCCCGGGGCCGCACCCATCCGCCCCGGGATCCCTCAAGGCGCGCGCGCAGCGGCGGCAAGGGCGGCGACATCGACCATGCGCCACGGCTACTCAGGGCGCCAGGCGCCTTACAGGTTGGCCTCGACCCGGAAGCCCTCGGGGATGCCCTCCCCCCGCCCCTCCAGCACGAGGTCCGCCATGACCTCGGCCACCTTCGGCGCGATACCGAAGCCGATCTTGAAGCCGCCGTTGGCGATGAAATGATCCGCCCGCCCCGGCCAGGGTCCGAGCATGGGGGATCGGCTCCGGGCACGCGGCCTTACGCCCGCCCAGCGCCGCACCACCGGTGCCCCCTCCAGAGCGGGGCAAAGCCCGACGGCCCGCGCATGCAGCTCCGCCAACGCGCCGTCCACCCGGTCGGGCTGATCGAACTCCCGCTCGGAGGTAGAGCCGACGGCCACCGTGCCATCGGCGTGGGGCACGATATGAACGCCTTCGGTGAATACCTGCGGGCGCTCCGCTGCCGGAAGCGCGAGGGTCAGCGCCTGCCCCTTCACTCCGCCGCCTACCTTTCGGTCCAGCGCCAGGGACAGTGCCGCCAGACCGGTCCAGCCTGTGGCCCACACCACGTGGCCATAGGGCGCACCCTCCCGTCGCACCTCGCCCCCGCCGGCGATGATCGCATGGGCCAGCGCCTCACAGGCCGCGGCGGGCAGGATGCGGGCGGTGAGCGTATCCTCCACCACCTCTGTCACACCGGGGGGGAGCCAGTCGCCCTCCCCTTCCGACACAGGGCGCACGCGCCACGTCGCCGCCCCTGCCCAGAGCGCGTCAGCTGTTGCTTCGCGCGTGCGGGCCAACGCAGCAGCCTCCGCGGTCATGAGCGGCTGAACACGCCCCGTGCGTCCGTAACCGGGATCGCGACCGGAGGCCCTCGCCACGCCCGACCACCACGTCTCCGCCATCAGCAGGCTTTCGAGCTGAAACTGCTTCTTGTCGTTCCACGTCTCCGGCACATGCGGGGCAAGCGCGCCCACTACACCGCCCGATGCACCGGCCCCCACACCTGCGGGGTCGATCACCCGTACCTTGGCCCCGCGCTGCTGACAGGCCCAGGCGATGGAAAGACCGAACACGCCCGCGCCGTAGACCGTCACATCCGTCATGCCCTGCTCTCCCGCTTGTGTATCCTGTTCCTCTGTTCTAGCCGCGGAACAGACCTGAGGACCATGCCATGCCAGACACTCCTTCCGATACGGCCCAGATCGACTGGCGCGACGGCGGTGTGCCGGTCGCCCGCCGATTTGACGATCCCTATTTCTCGCTGGGTGACGGGTTGGCGGAGACGCGGCACGTTTTCCTTGGCGGCAACGAACTGCCCGCACGGTTTCACGACGGCTTCCACATCGCGGAGCTGGGCTTCGGCACCGGGCTGAACCTGATCGCGACCGTTCTGGCATGGCAGGAGGCGGGCGTTCCCGGCCGCTTTCGCTTCACCAGTTTCGAGGCCTTCCCCATGAGCGCGGATGACATGGCCCGCGCGCTCTCCGCTTTCCCGGAAACCGCGGGCATGGAAGAGCCGCTGCTGTCCGCATGGTCGGAGGGGAGGCGGCGCTTCACGCTCGGCCCGGCGGAGGTGGAGGTCGTGGAGGGCGATGCCCGCGAAACCCTGCCCCTCTGGGCGGGGCGGGCGGATGCGTGGTTTCTCGACGGCTTCTCCCCCGCCAAGAACCCTGAGCTGTGGCATGAGACGCTGATGGCCGCGGTCGCCGACCACACGTGTCCAGGCGGCACCTTTGCCACCTATACCGCCGCCGGACATGTGCGGCGGGCCTTGCAGGCGGCGGGATTTGCGGTAGAGCGCAGAGAGGGATACGGACGCAAACGGCACATGACCGCCGGTCGTCTGCTCACACCCTGAAGCGGACGCTGACAGGCCATGGCACAACAGAACACCCGTCTCGGCATCGTGCTGATGATCTGCACGACCTTCGTCTTTGCGGTGCAGGACGGGATCTCCCGCCATCTCGCGGGCGAATACAACGTGCTGATGGTGACGATGATCCGATACTGGTTCTTCGCCGCCTTCTGCGTGGCGCTCGCATCGCGGATGCCGGGCGGCCTGCGCCGGGCGCTCCGGCCCGCCTATCCGAAGCTTCAGATCCTGCGCGGTGTGCTCCTCGCCTTCGAGATCTGCGTGATGGTGCTGGCCTTCACCCTGCTGGGGCTGGTGGAGACACATGCGATCTTCACCGCCTACCCCCTCATCGTCGCGGCGCTTTCCGGCCCGATCCTGGGGGAGAAGGTCGGCTGGCGCCGCTGGGCCGCAATCGGTGTGGGCTTCCTTGGGGTGCTGGTGATTTTGCGGCCCGGACATCACGTCTTTTCAGCCGTGGCGCTTGTCCCGTTCATCTCCGCGACCTCCTTTGCGATCTATGGGCTGCTGACCCGTTACGTCAGCCAGAAGGACAGCGCGGGCGTCAGCTTCTTCTGGACGGGGACGGTGGGCGCCGTGGTGATGACGGCGGTGGGCCTGCCGAACTGGGAACCGATGATCGCGACGGACTGGGGCTGGATGCTGCTCCTGTGCTGTGTGGGCGTACTCTCCCACTACATGCTGATCCGCTGCTACGAAGTGGCGGAGGCGAGCGCGGTGCAGCCCTTCGCCTATTTCCAGCTTCCCTTCGTCGCGGTGATCGGCCTGACGATCTTCGGCGAGACGCTGGCACTGAACGTGGTGATCGGTGCGGCAATCGTGGTCGGCGCTGGCCTGTTCACCCTCTGGCGGGAACGGCAGGTGGCAGCGCGGGCCGCCGCCGCCGCACGGGCGGAGGCCGCAATCACCTCACCCTGAGCGGGCCGGCCCGGGGTGCTGGATCGCGTGCAGGCCTGCGCCGGCTCGCGGGGCATCGCGAGTTGTCGCCGGGCTCAACCCACAGACATCGCCGCAGGGATACCGGCAATGCCACGCCGCCTGCCCCGGCTCTGGCTTTGAATGAAGCCGCCGCCGGACGCCCGGACACGGCGGGGCAGATCGCTGTCCGGGCGGGTGCGGGTGAGCGTCGGGACCGAAAGCCTCGGCTGTGGTCATGCCGGCCGTCCTGAGGGCGGATGGCAGGCCGTGCAAGCTGCAAGCCGGGCACATCGTTCTGCGCGTTGAAACGCTGCTCTAGCGCGACTTCAGATCCGCCGTGGGGCGCAGTTCCACCGTCTTGCCGGCAAGCCGCGCGCGGTAGATGGGAAGCGCCTCCGCCACGCGCATCACGTAGTTCCTGGTTTCGGTAAGGGGGATGCTCTCGATCCAGTCCACCACGTCCACCTCGCGGGAGCGAGGATCGCCATAGGTCGCGATCCACTCCCTGACCCGCCCCGGCCCGGCGTTGTAGCCTGCCGCCAGAAGCGCCACGGAGCCGCCGAATTCCTCCTTCAGATGCGCGAGATAGGCGGCGCCCATCCGGGCGTTGTAGGTCCAGTCGCTGGTCAGCTTCTGTGGCGCGAATGCCACGCCCAGCTTGCGCGACATCTGCTCGGCGGTGCCGGGCATGACCTGCATCAGCCCCCGCGCGCCCGCCGACGAGACGACGCCCGCGTCAAACTCGCTCTCCCGCCGCGCGATGGACAGCGCCAGCGCCCGCTCCACCGGCAGGTCGAGCCGGGCGAGCTCCATCGTCGGGAAATAGGCGCGCGGCAGGACGATGGAGCGGGAGGCCGCCTCCTTCGCGACCAGAAGCGCGATATTCGGCTCCCCCTTCGCCAGCGCCGCCTCCCCCAACTGCGCCAGTCCGGTCGCATCGAGCGAACCGGCAAGCGCGATGTAGAACCGCTTCGCCTGATCCCGGGCTCCTGCCGCCTGCAGAAGCCCCGCCGCCTGAAAGCGCGAATCGCGGGTGAAGGGCGCGCTGCGCCAGTCGGGCACCTTGGCCGTTCCTGCCAGATCGGTCTTCATGGGTTGGCCGATCCGCTCCGCCGCGAGCTGGCCATAGAAGCCGGTCTGAAACTCGGCGGCCAGGGCATAGGCCGCTCCGGCGGCCTTGCGGTCGCCCGCGGCTTCCGCCGCACGCCCCTCCCAATAGGCCGCACGCCCGAGGCTGATGGGGGAGTTCACCGCAGTCCGCACATTGCGGAAATGCGCCATCGCCTGTCTGGGATTGTTCAGCCGCTGCAACGCGATATAGCCCGCGAGCCATTCGAGATCGGCATAATCCGCGCCCTTGCTCAGCCCGTGCTGCGACGCCAGACGGTAGGCCAGCTTGGTATCGCCGAGCCGCATCTCCCGCCGCGCCAGCAGCGCCCGCCGCTCCGCCCAGATCTCCGGCCTGCCGAGGGAGGCGGGGCTGCGGTCCAGCCCGTCGAGATACAGCGCCGCTTCCTCATAGCGGCTCTTGCGCATCCGCCAGGCGAACCGCTCCCAGGCAAGACCGGGGTCGGACTGCGCCCTGTCGGGCACCGCGTTGATGAAACCGTCCACGCCCGGCAGATCGCGACGCAGGGCGATCCGCGCGCGCGCCAGCGCCTGCCAGCTTCCGTTGACCAGCGGCAGCATCCGCTCCGCATCGGTAAACCGTTCGCGCCAGAGCATGTTGTCCAGCCGCTCGACATGATGCTTTGCCAGCAGCGCGGGCCAGGCGGAGATCAGCGCGGCCTGTTCGCTCTCCGTGAGCGGCAGTTCCCGCCAGGCGCGGGTGACGACCGCTGCCGCCTTGTCCGGCTGTCCCTTGGCCTTCAGGGCCGCGCCGAGCGCCAGCGCTCCCTGCCCGGTCAGCGGGCGCTGCGCCCCGAAGAAGCCGATCACACGGTCCGGGTCGGCACCCGGCGGTATCGCCGCTTCCCCCCGTCGCCGCACCAGGTCGATCCCCGGCCAGTCGCCGTGCCGTGCCACGAAGGCGGTATAGGCACCGAAGCTCCCCTCCCCCTGCCGGAGCCGCAGCCATTCGATGATATCGGCCGCGACCGGCCCCCCCGTCCGGGCAGAGGCCTGCGCCGAGTCCCAGTCCTGCCGGCCGGCGGCCTCCAGCGCGGCGGCAAGACGGTTCGCCGGGCGCTGCTCCGCCGCGGCCTGGGCAAAGGGCGCGGCGAACGATGCCAGCAGAAAGGCCGCTGCAAAGGCGGGGACGAGACGGGACATGTGACGGAACCTGCTTCTTAATTTTACCGGGAGTGTAACGATGCGCGAGGCGTCCTCCAACTCACAATAGGGCCAGTTGGCAACCGCTTCCGCGATGATTAAAAGGCGCCCGAAGGAACCGGGCTGGAAGCCCAAGGAGGTGCACGATGTTCAAGGGGTCTCTTCCAGCTCTGGTCACGCCGTTCAAGGACGGAAAGCTCGATCTCGCCACGCTCGAGAGCCTGGTCGAATGGCATATCGCGGAGGGGTCGAGCGGCCTCGTTCCCGTAGGCACCACCGGTGAAAGCCCGACGCTCACGCATGAAGAGCATGGCCGCGTCATCGAGGAGGTCGTGCGCATCGCGCGGGGCCGCGTGCCGGTGATCGCGGGCGCAGGCTCCAACGCGACGGCGGAGGGCATTGACCTGATCCGCCATGCCGAAGCCGCAGGCGCCTCTGCGGCGCTCGTTGTGACGCCCTATTACAACAAGCCCACGCAAGCCGGGATGGTCGCGCATTTCACCGCGATGCACGACGCCTCCTCCCTGCCGATCATCATCTACAACATCCCCGGACGCTCCGTGGTGGACATGATGCCGGAAACGATGGGAGAGCTTGCAAAGCTGCCGCGGATCGTGGGCGTGAAGGATGCCACCGGCAAGATCGAACGGGTCTCGCTCCAGCGGCAGTTCTGCGGGCCGGACTTCATCCAGCTTTCGGGCGAGGATGCGACGGCGCTCGGCTTCAACGCTCATGGCGGCGTCGGCTGCATCTCCGTTACGGCCAATGTCGCGCCCCGGCTGTGCGCCGAGTTTCAGGCGGCGACCCTCGCAGGCGATTACGCCAAGGCGCTGGACTATCAGGACAGGCTGATGCCGCTGCACACCGCGATCTTCCTTGAACCCGGTGTGGCTGGGGCGAAATACGGCCTGTCGCTGCTCGGGCGCTGCGCGGAGGAGGTGCGGCTGCCGCTCACTCCGCTCAGTGACAAGACCAAGGCCGCGATCCGCGCCGCGATGGAGCATGCGGAGCTGTTCTGACGCCCCGCGCGAGGCGCATTTTCATCAGGCCATCGGGGGACGGCGCCCCCGATGTGCGCCAAGTGAGTGGACAGGGCGGTTCCTCTCCCCTATCTGACGGCGATCATGGCCCAGAAATCCGATCCCAACTCCAAGCTCATTGCCGAGAACCGCCGCGCGCGGTTCGACTATTTCATCGAGAGCGACCTCGAAGCAGGTATCATCCTGACCGGGTCGGAGGTGAAATCCCTCCGCCGCGGCCAGTCCAATATCGCGGAAAGCTATGCGAATGTGGAGCAGGGGGAGCTGTGGCTCATCAACTCCTACATCGCAGCGTACAAGGAAGCGGGTATCTTCGGCCATGAGGAGCGGCGGCGGCGCAAGCTGCTCGTCTCCCGGCGGGAGCTGTCGCGGCTCTGGAACGCTACCGCGCGAGAGGGCATGACCGTGGTTCCCCTGTCGATGTATTTCAATGACCGTGGCATCGTGAAGCTGAAGATCGGCATCGCCAAGGGCAAGAAAGTCGCCGACAAGCGCGAGACCGAGGCCAAGCGCGACTGGAACCGGCAGAAGCAGCGCCTGCTCCGGGATCGGGGTTGAGTACGGCGCGCACTCGCAGGTGTGGTTACCGTTTTCGGCCGATCCCCGCTGGCTGCCTCCAACGCGCTTCGGTCTGATCCGCAAACGAACAGCGCTCAAAGCTGCCATGAAAGCGACATCCGGGGATGCGCTGCGGACCCAATCCGGCCTGCGATGGCCTTGCAGGAGGCGTCTTGACGCTCTTGCCTGTCCGGCGCCGCGGCGTCATAACGCGCTGCACAGAGGGAGAGCGCGATGCCGGACGATCCGAAAACCCTTGTTTCAACCGATTGGGTCGCGGCCCGGCTGGATGATCCGGCGCTGAAGCTGCTCGACGCCTCGTGGTATATGCCTGCCGACAAGCGCGACCCCGGGGCCGAGTTCGAGGCCGCCCACCTTCCCGGTGCCCGTTTCTTTGATATCGACGCGGTGAGCGATCCGGCCAGCCCCCTGCCCCATATGGTGCCACCTACGGAGGACTTCGCCGCGGCACTGGCCGACCTGGGCATCCGTGATGGCGATCAGGTCGTGGTCTATGACGGTGCGGGCCTGTTTTCGGCGGCACGGGTCTGGTGGCTGTTCCGCCATATGGGGTTCGACCGGATCGCGGTGATGGACGGTGGCCTGCCGAAGTGGCGGGCGGAGGGGCGGCCCGTTGAAAGCGGCCCTGCAGCAGTGGGGGGCGGGAACTTTCAGCCGCATATTCGACCGGACCTCGTCCGCAGCGCGGCCGAGGTTCTGGCAAGCATCGGGAGCGGCGCACCGAACATCGCCGATGCCCGGGCAGGCGAGCGCTTCCGCGGCGAGGTTCCCGAGCCGCGCGCGGGTCTGCGCTCCGGCCACATTCCCGGCGCGCGGAATGTGCCCTTCAAGACGGTGCTGAACGCAGACGGCACCCTGAAGGACAATGAGGCTCTGCGCATGGCCTTCACCACTGCCGGCATAGACCTCGACGCGCCCGTCATCACCAGCTGCGGCTCCGGGGTGACGGCGGCGGTGCTGAGCCTCGCGCTCGAACGCATCGGCAATCAGGGCCACGCCCTCTACGATGGCTCATGGACCGAATGGGGCGGGAGAGAAGACCTCCCCGTCGAGAAAGGATGAATCCCGTGCTTTCGAATCTGAAACCGCAGCCTGCCGACAAGATCCTGCACATCACGCAGCTTTTCCGCGCCGATCCCCGGGCGGAGAAGGTGGACCTTGGCGTCGGTGTCTACAAGGACGCGACGGGCCATACGCCCGTCATGCGCGCCGTCCGCGCGGCGGAGAAGCGGCTGGCGGAGACACAGCCGACCAAGGCCTATACCGCTCTGGCCGGCGATCCGGCCTATCTGCTGGCAATGGCCAAACTCGTGCTGGGCAGGGATCGCCCGCTCGACCGGATTGCGGCGGCGGCAACCCCCGGCGGCACGGGCGCGCTGCACCAGGCGCTGGAGCTCGCCCGCGCGGCGACACCGGGCGCGACGCTGTGGATACCCGAGCCGACCTGGCCCAACCATCCGTCGATCGCGCGCCATCTGGGTATCGCCCATCGGGGATATCGCTACTTCGACACCGAAACCGGCGAGGTGGACGAGGCGGGACTGCTGGCCGATCTCGCGGGTGTGGCGGAGGGCGATATCGTCCTGCTGCACGGTTGCTGTCACAACCCGACGGGCGCCAATCCGACTGCCGCGCTGTGGGACCGCATTGCCGATCTGCTCCTCGAGCGGAAGGCCGTCGCGCTGGTCGATATCGCCTATCAGGGCTTCGGCGACGGGATCGAGGAGGACGCGGCGGCGACGCGGCTTCTGGTGTCCCGCCTGCCGGAAGTTCTCATAGCGGCGAGCTGCTCCAAGAACTTCGGCCTTTATCGCGATCGGGCGGGCATCGTGTTCGCTGTGGCGGCGGACAGCGCGGCGCGCGATCTGGCGCAGGACAATCTCGCGGCGCTGAACCGGGTGAACTACTCCTTTGCCCCGGATCATGGCGCACGGATCGTGACGATGATCCTTGAGGACAAAGACCTCCGCGCCGACTGGGAAGCGGAGCTTCGCGACGTGCGGGACGGGATGCTTGCCCTGCGGGAGCAGCTTGCAGCCGCGTTGCGGACAGCGACCAACTCCGACCGGTTCGATTTCGTCGCCCGTCACCGTGGCATGTTCTCCCGCCTCGGGCTGACGCAGGCGGAAGTGCTGCGGCTGAGGGCGGAATTCGCCATCTACATGGTGGACGACAGCCGCTTCAACGTGGCCGGGCTGAATGCCGAAAGCGTGCCCCGGCTGGCATCCGCGGTTGCGGAAGTGCTGCGCGAGGCAACGGTGGCCTGATCGGTCTGCTGCTCAGGCTGTCCTGAGCAGCTTCCGTCCGCGGCGGGCGCTGGCAAAATCCTCCAGCGCCTGACCGAAGGCCTCGAACAGCGGGCGGGAGACAGGGTCGTTCGCGGCATTCCATTCGGGGTGCCATTGAACCGACAGGGTGAACCCGGGCGCGTCCTTGACATAAATCGCTTCCGGCGTGCCGTCCGGGGCGTAACCATCGATGACGATACGCGCGCCGGCGCGATTGATACCCTGGCCATGCAGGGTATTGGTCATCACCTCATCCGTGCCCATCAGCCGGTTGAACACGCCACCTTTTGTGAACTTCACGATATGCCGGAGGGCGAACTTCTCCTCCAGCGTGCCATCGGGGGGCATACGGTGGTTCATACGGCCCGGAAGGTCTCTGATCTCCGGAAACAGCGAACCGCCCATGGCAACGTTCACTTCCTGAAAACCCCGGCAGATACCAAGGAAGGGCTGGCCACGCTCCACGCAGGCCCGCACAAGCGGCAGCGTGATCGCGTCCCGCTCCCGCTCGAAGCTGCCATGGGCTTCCGTCGCTTCCTCGCCATATTCGGAAGGGTGCACGTTGGGGCGCCCGCCGGTCAGAAGGAAGCCATCACATGCCTCCATCAAATCCTCGACGGACACGAGTCGCGGATCGGCCGGTATCACGAGCGGAACACCCTGCGAGACCAGCGCGACGGCCTCACTGTTGATGACGCCGCCCGCGTGGCCGCGGTAACGGCCCTCGATATCCAGATAATTGCCGATGATTCCCACAACCGGGCGTGACATGACTTTTCCCCGCTTTTGCGACCAATGTATGAACTCCGGTCGCAAAAAAGAAGCGGTCATCGTCTGCTCAGACACCACATACCGCTCAACTGCTGAAATGAAAGGCAGTTGTTACGCGCTTAATTCTGGGGCTGCGGCTGTGTGGGCGTGGCAGGCTGCGTAACGGTGCCGGCTGGTCCGGACTGTCCGGGCGTTCCGGTCTGGCCGGACGTCGGCGCGCCGGGCGTTACCGTACCCTGAGTCGCGGGGGCTGTCTGATCCTGCACCGGCGCTCCCGTCCGACCGTCGATCTGGACATCTGCACCATCGGGGCCGGGAGCGTTGGCGGTATCGCGTGCAAGCCAGAAGAAGATGATACCCACCGCGAATATAACGACCAGCATCATTCCGATCAGCGGGCCACGATGGCGGCGGGTCTGCTTCTCGATATTCGTGTTCGGTGCGGACATGGGTTTCTCCTGCCGTGGCGTCGCTGAACATGAGGTCCGGCTGACGGGTTGCACGCCTCTCCTTGACTGTCCTAACGTTCCTGCTCTGGGGGAGGTTCCCCCGCGCATGCGGAGAGACAGATGAAAGACATCGCGCCGACGCCGATCTTGCTGAGCGATTACCTGCCCCCCGCGTGGCTTGTAACCCATGTAGAGATCACGTTCCGCCTTTCACCGCATGCCACCCGCGTCGTCTCGCGAATCGCATTCAGGCCGAACCCGGCCCGGGACGGTCACCACGACCTCCGTCTGGATGGCGAGAACCTGTCTCTGATCGCTGCGCGGATCGACGGGGTGTTGCTTGAGGTCACGCCCGATGACAGCGGGTTGACGATTCCGCCGGCACAGATCCCACCGGCGCCGTTTCTGTGGGAATCGGAAGTGGAAATCGCGCCGGCAGTCAACACCGCCCTCGAAGGGCTTTACATGTCAAACGGCATGTATTGCACGCAATGCGAGGCAGAGGGCTTCCGCAAGATCACCTTCTATCCCGACCGTCCCGATGTGATGGCGACCTTCCGTGTGCGGATCGAATCGGACATGCCGGTGATGCTGTCGAACGGAAATCCCGTCGCGTCCGGGCCGGGCTGGGCGGAATGGGACGATCCCTGGGCCAAGCCCTCCTACCTCTTTGCCCTCGTCGCGGGGCAGCTGGTCGCACACCGCGGCAGTTTCACGACGCGTTCGGGACGGAGGATCGACCTGGCAATATGGGTCCGGCCGGGGGATGAGGATCGCTGCGCCTATGCGATGGATGCGCTCAAACGCTCAATGGCCTGGGATGAGCGGGTCTATGGCCGGGAATACGATCTGGACGTTTTCAACATCGTCGCGGTCGATGACTTCAACATGGGCGCGATGGAGAACAAGGGGCTGAACATCTTCAACAGCCGCTATGTGCTGGCCAGCCCGGAAACCGCGACGGACACGGATTACGAAAACATAGAGCGCATCATCGCGCATGAGTATTTCCACAACTGGACCGGCAACCGCATCACATGCCGCGACTGGTTCCAGCTCTGCCTGAAAGAGGGTCTGACGGTCTTTCGCGATCAGCAGTTCTGCCGGGACGAACGATCCGAACCGGTGAAGCGGATCGAGGAGGTGATGACCCTGCGCGCCCGTCAGTTCCGGGAGGACAACGGCCCGCTGGCGCACCCGGTCCGTCCCGAAAGCTACGTGGAGATCAACAATTTCTACACCGCCACCGTCTATGAAAAAGGCGCGGAACTGATCGGGATGCTGCGGCGGCTGGTCGGAGAGGAGGGCTATCGCAAGGCCCTCGACCTCTATTTCGACCGGCTGGACGGGCATGCCGCGACGATTGAGGACTGGCTTTCGGTCTTTGCCGAAGCGACGGGGCGGGATCTGACGCAGTTCAAGCGCTGGTATTCTGATGCGGGCACCCCCCGGCTGACGGTGAGCGAAAGCCATGAGGGCGAGCGCTACACCCTGACCTTCGCCCAGCAGACACCGCCGACTCCCGGTCAGCCCGGCAAACCGCCGCGCGTCATTCCGGTGGCTCTTGGCCTCCTGAACCCGAACGGGGATGAGGTGCTGCCCACCACGGTGCTGGAGATGACGGAGGCGGAGCAGAGCTTCACCTTCGAGAACATGCCCACGCGCCCCATCCCATCCCTTCTCCGCGGTTTCTCAGCCCCGGTGATTCTGGAGCGGGAAACGTCAAGCGAGGAGCGTGCCTTCCTGCTGGCGCATGATACCGATCCGTTCAACCGCTGGGAGGCAGGCCGCGCGCTGGCCAAGGATGTTCTGGCCCGTATGGTGACGGAGAGCGCGACGCCCGGGCCCGACTACCTCACGGCGCTGGATCGTGTGGCGCGGGATGAGGCCCTTGATCCGGCGTTCCGCGCGCTGGCCCTTCGCCTGCCTTCGCAGGACGACATGGCACAGACGCTCCATGATGCGGGTGTGACCCCTGATCCGGCTCGCATCCATGCTGCCACGCAGAAATTGACACTCGTGGTGGCCGAAGCTCTCTCCCCCAGCCTGTCACGGCTTTACGAGGCGATGGATGTGCCCGGCCCCTATACGCCCGATGCCCGGACCGCGGGCTGCCGGGCGCTCCGGCTGACGGCGCTCGGTTTCCTCACGCGGCTTGACGATGGACATCGCGCCGCGCGGCAGTTCGCGGCGGCCGACAACATGACGGAGCAGCTCGGCGCCCTCGCCGCCCTGCTGGATATAGGCCGCGGACAGGAGGAAGTGGGCCGGTTCCAGCGGCAATGGGCTCGGGACAGGCTGGTCATGGACAAGTGGTTCAGCCTCCAAATTGCCCATGCCGCTCCCGAGCGGGCCGTGGAACTGGCGCGGGATCTCGCCTCTCGCGATGATTTCGATTGGAAGGTGCCCAATCGCTTCCGGGCAGTGGTAGGCGCGCTTTCGGGGAATCATGCCGCCTTCCACCGGGCGGATGGCGCGGGCTACCGCTTTGTGGCGGACTGGCTGCTGAAGGTGGATCCGCTCAACCCGCAACTGGCCGCGCGCATGTCCACGGCATTCGAGACCTGGCGCCGCTATGATGCGGATCGGCAGGGCCTTGCCCTTGGCGAGATGAAACGGATGATGGCGCAGGATCTTTCGCGGGACATGCGGGAGATGCTGGACCGGATGGCCGAATGAGATCGGCCCGGCCGCACGTGCCGGGCATATCTCACAAAGCGGAAGATCGGCGCCCCGAACCCGTGCCGGACTGCGTGGCAGTACCCCGGACACGTAAAGGCCGCTGGCAAACCAGCCCCCCAGAAGACCCGCAGTCTCAGCCTCAAACCTGACAGTACGCCTGCGTACGGGTCCATTTGGAGATCTGGGCGCGTTTTGCCGGATCGTGCATCGGGCCCCAGTCCGAAACAACTTCCGCAACGCCCGCGCGATCTGCCTTCCGGGCCGCAATCTTCACGGCGCAGGCAAGATTGCTGGCACCGTCATAAAGACCGCTCGCCGTCTCCTCGCACCCGACATACTTGGCGGTTCGGGGAGAGATCTGCATGAGGCCGAGATAGCGGCCACCACCACCCTTTGCCTCGGGATTCCATGTGCTCTCATAGCGCGCGATGGACGAGAAAAGTCCGGTCCAGAAGGCGCTTCTCTCCTCAGCGGAGGCGGTGCGATAGCCCGGGCAGAAGACGTCCACGTCGTCCGGCACAGCGGAGAGAAGAACCGCCCCTTCGGCCTTGAGCGCATTGAGCGTCGATTTTGTCCATTTCGTCGCCTCCGGCCGGTGATCCCATTGCGCAACCGGGAGCGCGGTGGGCACTTCGACGGATTGCGGCGTGGAACAGGCAGAAAGCGGCACCATCACCAGCGCCGCGAGCAGGAGACTGCGAAAGGATTTGAAAGGCATTGGACCGGAAGCGCTGCACCGGACCATAATGTCCGGCGCGCGGACCCTGCGACGGAACCAGCGCTGCCTGCAACCAATTGAGAATCCTGTCGGCGGTCAACCGCCGACAGGCGCATCGCGGCAGCGGGGATCCGCCACCGTGTATTCACACGCCTCAGGCAGCGCGCTGATGTTTCCCTTCCCGCACCTCTTCGACGATCTTGGAAACGAACGGGTCCAGATCGTCCGGGGAGCGCGATGTGATGATGCCCTGATCGGTGACGACAGCCTCATCCGCCCAGATGCCGCCGGCATTCTTCATGTCGGTCATGATCGACTTGTAGGAGGTCACATTGCGACCGCGAACCGCATCGGCCTCTGCCAGCAGCCAAGGCCCATGACAGATCGCCGCCACGACCTTCCCTTCCCGCACGAAGGCTTTCACCAGATCGACAGCACGGCGGTTGGTGCGAAGCTTATCGGGATTGATGACGCCGCCGGGTAGAACGAGGGCATCGTAGTCGCTTTCGGTCACTTCTTCGAGTTCGCGATCTGCCTTGATCTCATCCGTCCAGTTGCCATCCTTCCAGCCGCGGATCGCTTTGCCTTCGGGAGTGACAACTTCCACATGGGCACCACGCTCACGCAGTTGCTGCAGGGGAACCTCCAGTTCGGACTGTTCGAAACCGTCGGTGGCGAGAATGGCGATGCGGGCTTTCTTGATATCGGTCATCGGGGACTCTCCGTTCGTTGCGTCCCGTCCTAAACGGAGGCGGAAAGGAGAAGTTCCTGCACGGGACAGCCTCAGCGACAGCTTTTCCCCTTGCACATTTCCCTCGCCTTTCGTGTAACGCGAGGATCCCGAGACCAAGGAGGCCAAGATGCTGGACACAGTCCCCGCCCCGCCAGAACCCAAGGTGATCCACGGTGCGACCGGTGAATGGGAGCTGGTCATCGGGATGGAGATCCATGCGCAGATCGCGACGGAAGCCAAACTGTTCTCCGGCGCCTCCACCGGCTTCGGCGCGGAGCCTAACAGCCATGTGAGCTTCATCGACGCGGCCATGCCGGGCATGCTGCCGGTGCTGAACGAGTTCTGCATCCGGCAGGCAGTGCTGACCGGCCTCGGTCTCAAGGCAAAGATCAATCTGCGTTCGGCCTTCGACCGGAAGAACTACTTCTACCCCGACCTGCCGCAGGGCTATCAGATCAGCCAGCTTTACCACCCGCTGGTGGGTGAAGGCGAGGTCTGGGTCGAGATGGGCCCCGGCGTCGCGCGCCGTGTGCGCATCGAACGCATCCATGTGGAGCAGGACGCGGGCAAATCGATTCACGACATGGACCCGAACATGTCCTTCGTGGACCTGAACCGTACCGGTGTGGCGCTGATGGAGATCGTGTCCCGCCCCGACATCCGCGGGCCGGAGGAGGCAGCCGCCTACGTGGCGAAGCTGCGCCAGATCCTGCGGTATCTGGGCACCTGCGACGGCAACATGCAGAACGGCAACCTGCGCGCGGACGTCAACGTCTCCGTCTGCCGACCGGGGCAATACGAGAAATATCAGGAAACGCAGGATTTCTCGCATCTCGGCACCCGCTGCGAGATCAAGAACATGAACTCCATGCGGTTCATCCAGCAGGCCATTGACTACGAGGCCCGTCGCCAGATCGCCATTCTGGAAGATGGCGGCAAGATCGACCAGGAGACCCGGCTCTACGATCCCGACAAGGGTGAGACCCGGTCGATGCGGTCGAAGGAGGAGGCGCATGACTACCGCTACTTCCCCGACCCGGACCTTCTGCCGCTGGAGATCGAGCAAGGCTGGGTGGATGAGATCGCGGCAGGGATGCCGGAGCTTCCCGATGCCAAGAAGGCGCGTTTCATTGCCGACTTCGGCGTGACGGATTACGACGCCGGCGTGCTGACGGCGGAGACCGAGAACGCGGTGTTCTTCGAGGCGGTGGCCACCGGGCGCGACGGCAAGCAGGCCGCGAACTGGGTCATCAACGAGCTGTTCGGCCGGCTGAACAAGGAAGGTCTGGGCATCTCCGAGAGTCCGGTTTCAGCCGCGCAACTTGCCGGGATTCTGGACCTTCTGGCGAATGAAACCATCTCCGGGAAGATCGCCAAGGATTTGTTCGAGATCGTCTGGACGGAAGGCGGCAACCCTTCGGAAATCGTCGAATCGCGCGGCATGAAGCAAGTGACAGATACCGGGGCGATCGAGGCTGCTGTGGACGAGATCATCGCGGCCAACCCGGCGCAGGTAGAAGAAGCCAAGCAGAATCCTAAGCTTGCGGGCTGGTTCGTCGGTCAGGTGATGAAGGCGACCGGCGGCAAAGCCAATCCTGCGGCGGTGAACGCGCTGATTACCCAGAAACTTGGCCTCTAGACAACGAACCCACAGGTTTCCTGCCTGTGGGTGCCCTCTCGGCATGATCGACGCGAGGCGCGGTTTGACCTCCGGCAAGGCATGGAGATGACACCCGCGCTGAACCGCGACAGCGGAGCTGCGGCTGGGCGAACTTGCGAACGTGTTTTCTTGCTGATGACGATGGGCTGAAAAAGGAAACGGCGGCCCAGGGCCGCCGTTCCTCGCTACGTCGTTGGCAATCTACCGAGGCTCCACGTAACGGATCCGCTCCCCTGCCGTTACGTTCCACTCTCGGAGACCATACCCCCGACGCCGCCTATCGCAATGGTTACCCACCGCGACTTCTTTATTGCTTCCGCGACGCCCTCCGGGCGAGCGAAGCGGAAGCTGCAGGTGAAGATCACAACAAAAAGTCATCTTCACCCAGATGATCCTGCGAGCCTCCCAACACGCGGGATCATCACGTCCATGAGTTTCATTATTGCTTAAGTTGAGAGCATTTCAACATGATTCGTGTCGTTTCGATGAACATTTCTGGAAAGTTCTTTCCTTTCGATGTGTTGGCGGCAATCGCCCTCCACCGCCAGGCCCTTTCAGCTTGAAACTCGCCTCGGGCGGCCACATCTGCTAGTCTCCCCGGCCCAAGGCGCGCCTCGTCGCGCGTGATTCACGAACGAGGAACGTATGTCACGGTACGAGTACAAGGCGCTTCCCGCTCCCTCCCGACCTGCAAAGATCAAGGGGGTCAAACGACCGGAGGAAAAGCTGGCCGTTACCATTTCTGATATCATGAACCGTATGGCGGCGGATGGATGGGAATATCTGCGCGCCGATACTCTGCCCCTTGAGGAACCTCGCGGACTACTGTCGCGCGCCCGGAGTTCCTTTCAGACCGTGCTTGTCTTCCGCAGACGTCGCGAGGAAATCTCGGAAAACCCGAGGGAGATTTCGCCCGGCCGCTCCGACCTCCAGATAGTTCAACGTCTCCGGGGCCATGAGAAGCGCGAGCCGCAGGATCCCGCCCCTGCTCTTGTGGAGCAAAAGCCCACCCTTGTCGCGACGGCACCGGAGGGGTCCACGCCGCGCATCGTTGCGGACCGGCCTACAGAGCCGGGACAGTCCTAGGGATCAGGCGGAGAGTGTCAGCCGGAGCGCGTGGATCCGGGCGATGAGGTCCGGCCCCAGTGCCGAATGAACGGCCCGGTGCCGTTCGAGCCGTGAAAGCGGCCCGAAATCCTCGGCCTCCATCGTCACGGCAAAATGCGTTTCGCCGCCCTCCCGCCAGCCGGCGTGGCCGCGGTGGCTCTCACTCTCATCCTCGACGGACAGGCGGCGCGGGCGGAAAGCTGCCTCAAGCCGGGTCTGGATTTCGTCAGTAACCGCCATTTCTGAATTCAACCCCTTCAACTGCGCTACAAAAACTCTAAACTCGTCGGCCCGAGTCGAAAAGGTACCTCCATGTCAAACCGCCCTCCCTTTGAGTTCGACATTCGTGTTTCGACGGATAAAAAACGCCGCACGCGTGGTCGGCGGGGCATGTCCGGCGCATTTGAAACGTCACAAAGGGGCTGCGATCATCCGGGATGCGAGGATGCCGGACAGTACCGGGCGCCGAAGTCACCCGATCACCTCGATGAGTATCTCTGGTTC
The DNA here is from genome assembly GCF_000740795.1 of Haematobacter massiliensis. Lineage (GTDB taxonomy): Bacteria > Pseudomonadota > Alphaproteobacteria > Rhodobacterales > Rhodobacteraceae > Haematobacter > Haematobacter massiliensis. The sequence goes on along the minus strand of NZ_JGYG01000002.1, from coordinate 482,888 downwards.
TGCAAGGAGCATGTCAGGGAATACAACCTGAAGTGGAACTTCTTCTCCTCTACCACGGAGGAGGAATTCCAGCGCATGATGGACAGCGACCGTGTCTGGGGCCGGGAAACGAAGCCTTTCGCGCAACGTACGGAGGAGGCGAAAGCCTGGGCCCGCCTCGGCATCGACGACCCGTTCGAGGTTCTGGGCGAGAAGGCCACGCAATCCAAGGCGCCTACCTCCGGCATCACGCGGAAGCTGCCGCCGACGGAGCGGAAGGCGCTGGAAATCCTTGAAGCGAAGGACCATTGGAGCCGTCTGGAGATCCGCAAGCAGTACAAGAGCCTTGTCAAGGACCTGCACCCGGACATGAACGGCGGCAACCGCTCCGACGAGGACCGGTTGCAAGAGGTGGTCTGGGCCTGGGATCAGATCAAGGACAGCCGCCACTTCCGCGACTGACGCTCATGCCTGCGGCGGCTGCCCGTTGGAGGCGTGCAGCCCGCCATCGACGGGGATGATGACGCCGTTCACGAATCGCGCATCCTCAGAGGCGAGAAAGGCGATGACAGCGGCCACGTCCTCGGGCTCCCCGACCCGGCCCAGCGGGGTCCGCTCCAGAAATTTCTGCACGAGGGCCTCATCGCCCATCATCTCCTCGGTCATTCCGGTGCGGGTGAGAGCGGGAGCCACGCCGTTGACGCGGATACCCGAATCCCTTGCATCCAACGCCAGCGCACGGGTCATGTTGCTTACCCCACCCTTTGCCGCATTATAGGCGAACATCCCCCAATCGCCTCCCAGACCGGAAACGGAGGAGGTATTGACGACCGACCCTTGCGCCTTCTCCAGCTGCGGCCACACCGCGCGGCTCATCAGGAAGACACCGGTCAGATCAATGTCGATAACCTTCTGCCAGTCCTCAAGGCTCATTTCGTCGATGCGGCCGCTCATGGCGATCCCGGCATTGTTGACGAGAACATTGATCGCCCCGAAACGCGCAACTGCCGCCTCCGCGACGGAGATGACATCCGGCTCCCGGCTGACGTCCCCTGCGATGGTAAGGGTTCGTGCCTGATCCATATTCCGGGCCGCTTTGGCCAGCGCCTCTGCGTCGCGACCGACCAACACCACGTTCGCGCCCTCTTCGGAAAAGCGCTGAGCCGTGGCAAGCCCGATGCCGGAACTCGCGCCCGTCACGATAACCGTCTTGCCGTCGAAGCGTGTCATGGGATCTCTCCGTTGCATTCCGGGCCGTAGATGGCCGTCGGTGGAGCAACCGATGTTACGGGGAAGCTGTTCCTTGCCGGGTGTGCCTTGTTCTCCCCGCATGGTCCGTTATGCTCCGCCCGGTCTGGGGCAGGGAGCCTCGAAAGCGCAGGGCAGAACGATGGACGTGAATGCGAAACCCACCGAGGAAATCTCGGTCCGCGAAGTCTTCGGGATCGACAGCGACATGGTGGTGAAGGGTTTCGCCGAAGCCACCGACCGCGTGCCGACGCTCGATTCCACCTACAAGTTCGACCCTGACACGACGCTCGCGATTCTTGCAGGCTTTCAGTACAACCGTCGCGTGATGATCCAGGGCTATCACGGCACGGGCAAGTCGACCCATATCGAACAGGTCTCCGCGCGGCTCAACTGGCCCTGTGTGCGGGTCAACCTCGACAGCCATATCAGCCGGATCGACCTGATCGGCAAGGACGCGATCAAGCTCGTTGATGGAAAACAGGTCACCGTGTTTCAGGAAGGCATCCTGCCCTGGGCGCTCCGCAACCCGACCGCCATCGTCTTCGACGAATACGACGCGGGCCGGGCGGACGTGATGTTCGTCATCCAGCGCGTGCTGGAAACGGACGGCAAGCTTACCCTGCTCGACCAGAACGAAGTCATCACCCCGCATCCGTATTTCCGCATCTTCTCCACCGCGAACACGGTGGGTCTGGGCGACACCACGGGCCTCTACCATGGCACCCAGCAGATCAACCAGGGCCAGATGGACCGCTGGTCGCTGGTGGCGACGCTCAACTACCTGTCCCACGATGCCGAGGTGGCTATCGTTCTGGCCAAGAACCCGACCTACAACACGGAAAAGGGCCGCAAGATCATCGGGCAGATGGTGACCGTCGCGGATATGACGCGGACGGCCTTCATGAACGGTGATCTCTCCACGGTGATGTCCCCCCGCTCCGTCATTGCCTGGGCGGAAAATGCGCGCATCTTCCGCTCCGTGGGCTATGCCTTCCGGCTCACCTTCCTCAACAAATGCGATGAGTTGGAACGTCAGACGGTGGCGGAGTTCTACCAGCGCTGCTTCGATGAGGAGCTGCCCGAAAGCGCGGTTTCCATGAGCCTCGCCTGAGCACGCACCTGAGCTTATGACAAAGCCCCGGATCGCTCCGGGGCTTTTCCTTTACGCGGCCAGAAGCTCAGGCGGAGCGGGCAGCCTTGGTCGCATTCGCCCACCAGGCGATATCGTCCAGCAGACCCTTGGCGGAGGGTTCCAGATGGGCGGAGATGGTGGACATCTCGCCATTCTGGCCGAGCGGGGACACCGCAAAGAAATCGCCGCCGCCGATATGCACCGCGTTGCGCACCGGCACCATCTGCAGTTCGACACCGATGCCGCGCAGATGCTCGATGGCCCGCGCAGCCCCGACGCCGCCGTATCCGACCGCGCCCATCGGCTTGTGAATCCACTCCACATAAGCCTGATCGAGTGCGTTCTTCAGAGCGCCGGTCACCGAATGGTTGTATTCCGCGACGATAAAGATGTAGCCGTCGAACTCGGCGATCTTCTGCTGCCACGCCACCGCCTTCGGATCCTGCGACGGAACCCAGGCGTTGCTGGCGACCTCATGGAAGAACGGCAGCTCGTAATCCCGCAGATCCACGAGTTCGACATCGAGATCGTCGCGCTGACCGGCGATTTCCATGAACCACGCGGCAGGCTTGTCCGCGAAGCGGGTGGGGCGCGTCGATCCGATGATGACGGCGATCTTCGGCTTGGTCATGTCACACTCTCCAAAGTTGACAGAATTTCCTTTAGTGACCGGCGAACTCTCGTCCTGTCGCTCAAACAGTGCAAGACGGCACCTCCACGTAACCGAGGCGCGGCACGGAAACCGCCGTCAGCCGCCCACCGGGCCTTGCCGACGGGCGGACGCAGTGCTTTATCTTTGGCATGAGCAAGCGCAACGACAACCCCGCCGATCCGTTCAAGAAGGCCCTGGCCGAAGCGACCCGCACGATGGCGGCGGACCGCGATCTTGCCGTGACCTATTCGGTCGATCCTCCCGGCCAGACGAAGGAAGGGGTCAGGCTTCCGCAGATTTCCCGGCGCGTGACGAAGGACGAGGTGCTCCTTGCCCGCGGCACCGCCGATGCATTCGCGCTCCGCCACCGCTATCACAACACCGGAACCCATGCCCGTTACCTTCCGCAAGGGGATATGGCGCGCGATCTCTACGATGCTATGGAAACCGCGCGGACGGAGGCCATAGGCGCGCGGGAAATGCCGGGCACGGCCAAGAACATCGACGCCAAGATCGGCCATGAGGCGGAGCGGAAGGGCTATGGCCAGATCCGCGATGCGGCGGATGCCCCTTTGGCGCAGGCGGCAGGCTATCTCGTCCGTCATCTCGCGACCGGGCGGCCCCTGCCGCCAGCCGCGGCCAATGTGATGGGCCTGTGGCGGGATTTCATCGAAAATCAGGCAGGCGGGCAGTTCTCCAACCTTCAGGACGTTCTGGCGGATCAGGCGGCCTTCGCGCGCCTGGCGCGGCGGGTGATCTCCGATCTGGGCTATGGAGACCAGCTTGGCGACGATCCCGACCTCGAGAACGAGGATGAGGAGGACAGCGCCGAGACCGAGGACGATCAGGACGCTCCGGAAAGCGAGGGCGACGATCAGGAGCAGGGCGAGGAGAACGAAGCCAGCCCCGAACAGTCGCAGGAGCAGCAGCAGGACGCCGCGGAGGCGCAGGTCTCCACCGAGCATGACGCCGATGGCGAGATGACCGAGGAAGCGGAGATGCCGGACGGCGAGCCGCCGACCGAACCGCCGCCCCCTGCCCCGCATTCGGAAGCCGATCCCGGCTACAAGGTTTTCACCACCGCCTATGACGAGGAGATCAAGGCGGAGGAACTGGCGGATCCCGCGGAGCTGGAACGGCTTCGCGCTTATCTGGACCAGCAGCTCGAACCCCTGAAAGGGGCTGTGTCCCGTCTGGCCAACAAACTGCAGCGCCGCCTGCAGGCACAGCAGAACCGCTCCTGGCTGTTCGACCTGGAGGAAGGCACGCTTGACGCCGGGCGGTTGGCCCGTGTCGTGGCGAACCCCACGACCCCCCTCTCCTTCAAGCAGGAGAAGGACACCGAATTCCGCGACACGGTCGTTACGCTGCTTCTGGACAATTCCGGCTCCATGCGCGGGCGGCCCATTTCCATTGCCGCCATCTGCGCCGATATCCTTGCCCGGACGCTGGAACGCACGCAGGTGAAGGTGGAGATCCTCGGTTTCACCACGCGCGCCTGGAAGGGTGGGCAGAGCCGGGAAGCATGGCTGGCAGCAGGCCGCCCGCCGCAGCCGGGGCGCCTGAACGACCTCCGCCACATCATCTACAAATCTGCCGATTCGCCCTGGCGGCGCGCGCGCGAGAATCTTGGCCTGATGATGAAGGAAGGGCTGCTGAAGGAGAATATCGACGGTGAGGCGCTCGAATGGGCACACCGGCGGCTGGTCGGACGATCAGAGGTGCGCAAGATCCTCATGGTCATCTCCGACGGGGCGCCCGTGGATGACTCCACCCTCTCCGTGAACCCGGCGAATTATCTTGAGAAGCATCTGCGCGATGTGATCGCCATGGTGGAGCGCAGGAAAGCGGTGGAGCTTCTGGCCATCGGCATCGGGCACGACGTGACGCGCTATTACAATCGCGCCGTCACCATCACCGATGTGGAGCAGCTTGCGGGCGCGATGACGGAACAGCTTGCCGCGCTGTTCGATGCCGACCCAAGGGCGCGGGCACGAGCGAAGCTTCCCGGCAGCGGTGGGCGCTTCGTCCGCCGGGCCTGATGGCGGGTCGAGCGGCTGCTCCCAGCCTGCGCCTTTCGGACAAGCGCCTTGCGGGCAAGCGCCTGATCTCCACCGCTCGCGCCTTGTCCGCCCCTCGGGCGGCGCGCTAGACAGGGGCGCGTCGGTTGAAGGCGCGGTCAGGCCGGGGGAGTCCCATGTTCCAGAGTTTCGATGCGCCCACGTCGCCCGAGCAGGGTCCGCCCCGGCTTGCGTCACTGCGCGAACTTCTGGCGAAGCGGGGGATCGACGGCTTCATCGTACCGCGCGCCGACGCCCATCAGGGCGAGTATGTCTCCGATCATGACGCGCGGCTGTCCTGGCTGACCGGGTTCACCGGCTCCGCAGGGTTCGCGATCGTGCTGCCGGATATCGCAGGCGTGTTCATCGATGGACGCTACCGGGTGCAGGTGAAGGCACAGATCGCTCTCGACAGCTTCACTCCTGTTCCGTGGCCGGAGACGAAGCCCGGAGACTGGATCCGCGCGCATCTTTCGCAGGGGCGTGTGGCCTATGACCCGTGGCTCCACAGCCGCGACGAGATCGACCGGATCACTGCCGCGCTGGCGGGGTCAGAGGTGACACTGGAGCCGACGAAGAACCTTGTCGACGCCATCTGGCCCGATCAGCCCGCGCCTCCGCTTGGCCGGGTGGAGGTTCACCCGGAGGCTCTGGCGGGCGAGACGAGCGCGGCGAAACGCGGCCGCCTTGCCGCGACCCTCAGGGAGGCCGGGCAGCAGGCCGCGATCCTTACCCTCGCCGACAGTATCTCATGGCTTCTGAACATCCGGGGGAGCGATATTCCGCGCAACCCGGTCGTTCACGCCTTCGCCATTCTTGGCGATGACGGGCGGCTCCGCCTCTTTGTCGATGAACGGAAGCTCGACGCCGATGTGCGCCAACATCTCGGGGCGGAGATCAGCGTGGAACCGGTGAGCGCCTTCGCCCCTGCCCTCGATGGTCTGCGGGGGCCGGTCCGCGTGGATCGGGCCTCCGCGCCCAAAGCGGTGTCAGACCGGCTCGCCGCCGCGGGTGTGGAGATCGCCTGGGCCACCGACCCCTGCATCCTGCCAAAAGCCCGCAAGAATACCGCCGAAATTGCCGGAACGGCGGAGGCGCATCTGCGTGACGGGGCGGCGATGTGCGAATTCCTCGCCTGGCTCGACGCGGAAGCGCCCAAGGGGACACTGACGGAGATCGCCGTCGTCTCCGCGCTCGAAGGCTTCCGTCGTGCGACCAATGCGCTCCGAGACATCAGTTTCGACACGATCTGCGGCGCGGGGCCGAACGGCGCCATCGTGCATTACCGGGTGACGGAGGGCACGGATCGCCCGGTGAAAAGTGGCGAGCTTCTGCTGGTCGATTCGGGCGGGCAGTATGTGGACGGTACGACCGACATCACCCGCACCGTCGCTGTCGGAGACGTGGGAGAGCCGGAGAAGCTTGCCTTCACCCGCGTTCTGCAAGGTATGGTCGCCATATCCCGCGCCCGCTGGCCACGTGGATTGGCGGGGCGGGATCTGGACGCGCTGGCGCGGATGCCGCTCTGGCTCGCCGGGCAGGATTACGACCACGGTACAGGGCATGGCGTGGGCGCGTTCCTCTGTGTGCATGAGGGGCCGCAGCGCATCTCGCGCATCTCGGAAGTGCCGCTGGAACCGGGTATGATGCTTTCCAATGAGCCGGGTTATTACCGCGAAGGCGCCTTTGGCATCCGTACGGAGAACCTGCTGGTGGTGGAGGAATCCCCCGCGCTTCCCGACGGAGACGACCGGGCGATGCTCTCCTTCCGGACGCTCACCTGGGTGCCGATCGACCGGCGGCTGATCCTGCGCGACATGCTCTCTCCCGCGGAACGCTTCTGGATCGATGCTTATCATGCGGAAGTGCTGACGCGTATCGGGGAGCGGGTACGCCCGGAGACGCTGGCGTGGCTGCGGGAGGCGACGGCGCCGCTCTGACGGCTAGGGGGAGAGCAGCGCCCGCGCCGCATCGCGCGCCGCATCGGTCACCACATCGCCCGCGAGCATGCGGGCGATTTCGTCCACCCTCGCCTCCGGGCCGAGCGGCGTGACAGAGGACAGCGTCACACCGCCTTCCACCCGCTTCTCCACCCGCCAGTGCTGCGCGCCATAGGCCGCGACCTGCGGGGAATGGGTGACGACGAGCACCTGCGCCCCCTCCTCCGCCAAGCGGTGAAGGCGACGCCCGATGGCATCGGCGGTTGCCCCGCCCACGCCCCTGTCGATCTCGTCGAAGATCAGCGTCTGTCCGCCCGCCTGCCGGGTCAGCGACACCTTCAGCGCGAGGAGAAAGCGCGAAAGCTCACCGCCCGACGCGATCCGATCCAGCGGCCCCGCCGGTGCGCCCGGGTTCGTCGCCACGGTGAAGGTCACGGCATCCCTTCCCTCCGGGCCGGCTTCGCCCTCCTCCACCAGCGTCGTAAACACCGCGCGCTCCATGCGGAGCGGGCGCAGTTCCTCGGCCATGGACATGTCGAGCCTTGTCGCGGCCTCCCGGCGCCCTGCACTGAGCATCGCGGCGGCACTGTCATAGGCCCTGCCCGCCGCTTCCACCTCCGCAGCCGCGCGGAGGAGGGCCTGATCGCCCTGATCGACGGCAGCCAGCCGCGCCCGGATCGCAGCTGCAAGCGCTGGCAGATCATCGGCCAGCACCGCATGCTTGCGCGACAGCGCGCGGATCGCGAACAACCGCTCCTCGAGGACCTCCAGCGCCGCCGGGTCGAAGTCCAGCACATCCAGACAGCGCTCCACGCCGGTCTGCGCCTCCGCCAGCTCGGCGAGGGCACGGCCCAGGGCGGCGACGGTTTCCTCCAGAACCCCTTCCACCTTGTCGGCAGCCCCCTCCAGCCAGCGGAGGGCATCCGTCATCGCGCCCTCCGCCCCCTGAAGGCCAAGAGCCTCGCCTGCACGGGCCACATCGGCGCGGATTCGTTCCGCCCCCTGCATCATGCGGCGGCGGGCGTCCAACTCCGCCTCCTCCCCAACTTCCGGCGCAAGGCGATCCAGTTCCGCGTCGGCATGGCGCAGGAACTCCTCCTCCGCCTTGCCTGCCGCAAGGGCATCGGTCGCGGCCGTCTCCGCCTGGCGCGCAGCGGCGAGCCGTCGCCAGGCGAAGCGGACCGCCTCCACCTCCGACGCAAGACCTCCGAAATCATCCAGCAGCCGGCGATGCCCACGGGCGTTGAGCAGGCCTCTGTCATCGTGCTGGCCGTGCAACTCCACCAATGTGTCCGAGAGCGCGCGGAGCAGCTCCCCACCGGCGCGACGATCGTTGATCCACGCGGTCTTGCGCCCGTCCGGCATGTTCACACGGCGAAGGATCAGTTCGCCGTCGTCGGGAAACCCGGCCTCCGCCAACACTGCCCGCGCAGGATGCCCGGTCGGCGGGTCGAAGATCGCTGTCACCTCTCCCTGCGCCGCGCCCTGCCGCACAAGCTCCGCCCGGCCACGCCAGCCCAGCACGAATCCCAGAGCGTCGAGCAGGATGGATTTTCCCGCGCCCGTTTCACCGGTCAGCACGTTCAGGCCCGGATGGAACGTCAGCTCCAGCCGGTCGATGATGAGAATATCGCGGATATCCAGCCCGCGGAGCATGGTTCCCCCCAGCCCGCGCGGCCCGTCAGAGCCACTCGCCGCGGATCGTCTGCCGATAGATTCGCGACAGCCAGCTGTCGCCACGCTCTTCCGGTTCCAGTCCGCGACCCTTCAGGAGCGCGTAGCTGTCCTGATAGAACGGGCTGGACTGGAAGTTGTGGCCCAGAATCGCGGCGGCCGTCACCGCCTCGTTCTCAAAGCCGAGCGCGAGATAGGCCTCGACCAGACGGTGCAGGGCCTCGGGCGTATAGGTCGTGGTCTGGTAATCCTCGACCACGACACGGAACCGGTTGATCGCGGCGGTGTAGTGCCCACGGCTCAGGTAGAAGCGCCCGATCTCCATCTCCTTCGCTGCAAGATGGTCGAAGGCAAGATCGAACTTCATCATCGCCGATTTCGCGTATTCGCTGTCGGGATATTTCTCGATCACATCGCGGAGCGATTGCAGCGCCTGGAAGGTCAGGCCCTGATCGCGGCCAACAGCCTCGATCTGATCGTAATAGCTCAGCGCGAGAAGATACTGGGCATAGGCCGCATCCTGATCGCCGGGGTAGAGATCGACGAACCGCTGGGCCGCGCCGCGCGCATTCTCGTAATCGCGGGCCTGATGGAAGGAATACGCCTCCATCACCAGCGCGCGCTTGGCCCATTCGGTATAGGGATAAAGCCGTTCGATCTCCGAGAAGTAATGCGCGGCATCTTTCGGCTTGCGGTTTGTCTCAAGCTCGTACTCACCGCGCTGATAAATCTGCTCCGCAGTGAAATTGTCCAGCGGCACATCCGTGCCCGAACCACCATTCCCCGAACAGCCCGCGAGAATCGTCGCCAGCATCATCGACCCGACGAGAATCGCTCCCCGCTTGCAGCCTGCCATGATCCTGAACCTCATTCACTGCCCCACGGGCGATGCGCTCTCCGGTCTGCCGACCCATTTTGGGGACGTTGCAGCCCGTTTCGCCGCCTGTTTCCCGTTGGTCCTAACATAGAAAAATCCGGGGCGCAAAACGGCAATCGACCCCCGGCGTCGCGAGGGTCGATTGCGTGATCTTCAGGCTCAGGCGAGCACGGGCACGTCGGTGCGGCGCACACCCACGCCCGGCAGCTTTCCGCCCGTGATGCCTTCAGCCACATCCACCAAGCGATAGGCAAAGGGATCGGCGAACAGCGCCCGGAGGAGCTTGTTGGTGAGCGCGTGGCCACCGCGTTGCGACGTGTATTTGCCAAGAATCGGCGCACCTGCGAGCGCGAGATCGCCGAGGGCGTCCAGCATCTTGTGACGAACCGCCTCATCCTCGTGGCGCAAGCCACCGGGCGACAGAACCTTGTCATCGTCAAAGACGACGGCATTCTCGTAAGTCCCACCCAGAGCCAGACCATTGGCCTGCATCCGCTCCACGTCATCCTGACGGCAGAAGGTGCGGCTATCGCAAAGCTCACGCACAAAAGCGCCATTCGACATGTTGAGCGCCTTCTCCTGCCGGCCGATCGCCGGTTCGACGAAGTCGATCGTGAAGTCGATCTCCAGCATGTCAGCCGGTTCCAGGCGCGCCCATGCCTGACCATTGCGGACTTCGACGGGTTTCAGGATGCGCAGGGCACGCACCGGAACCGCAAGTTCGCGCAGGCCGCGGGCAAGGATCCCCTTTACGAAGGGCTGTGCCGATCCATCCAGAATCGGGACCTCCGGGCCATCAACCTCCACCAGTGCATTGGTCACGCCGCATCCCGCGAGCGCCGCCATCACATGCTCGATGGTGGAGACAGAGGCGCCGGAACGGTTGGCGATCAGCGTGCAGAGCTTCGACGGAACCACCGCATCCCAGCGGGCCGGGATCAGGTTGTCACCGTCCAGATCCGACCGGCGGAACCAGATCCCGTATTCGGCGGAGGCGGGATGGATCGTCATGCGCACGGGACGGCCGGAGTGGAGACCCACGCCCGTGAACGTCACCTGAGATTTGATCGTCGTTTGCACTTCGTTCATCCTTCTACACGCCGGGATCACAAACGCCTGTTCGCAGTCAATCCGACAAGGATGGAGGTAAGGGCTTGATATCCAGACCTCAATTCACTCTTTGCTACCTCGTGTAACAGAGGCCGTCACATATTGCGCAAAGCTGCCGGACAAGCGGCACACTCTGGCTAAATAGCTGACAAGAAATATAAAAAGAGAGCCGAATTGCTTCGACTCTCTCAGGTAGTGTTCACGAAGTTTCTTAATTATTCAGTTGGCCTGGCGCCGCAGAAAGGCCGGAATCTCGATCCGCTCCTGCTCGGGCGACATGTTAGGCTCTTCCTCGTAAGCCGATACCTGCGGCTGCTGGCGCGGTTGCTGCGGCGCGGGTCGCTCTGCCGGGGCGGCTGCCTCACCATGCCCGGTCATCCTGTTGATGAAGGAGCTGATGCCCATGCGCGGGCGCTCTGCCACCGGAGCAGGTTGCGCCTGCTGCGGGCGCTGCGCAACCGGGCGGGCGGCTTGGGGCGAGGGGGATTTGCTCACCGCGGCATGGAGACGGGCGAGCGTCTCTTCCGAAGGAGAGCCGGCCGGTCGTGCGCTGCGAGGCGCGACAAAGGCTGCCGGATCATCGTTGACAGGATAGTTCCGCGCAGCCTGCGGCTGATAGGCCGGCTGCGGTTGATAGGCCGGCGGCGGCAGGTCGTCTGCCTCCTCATAGCGCTGCTGCGGTTCCTTCCGCGCGGCGTAAGCATCGAAGCTCGGTTCCTGCGGCTGGTGCTGCGGTTGCGCCTGCGGGGCAGGACGGGTTGCGCGGGAAGCGGGCTGCTGAACCGGTTGCTGGGACGCATGGAACTGCTGCGGCTGGGGCCGCTCCCGCGCCGCAGGCTGCTGCGGGACGAATTGCGGCGCGTGCTGGACCGGCTCCGGTTGCGTCTGCTGGGGCGCGAGCGGTGCTGCAAGGCTGCGGCGCGGCACGGGCAGTTCCGCGGCTGCCGGAGCCGCGTCGATCCCGGTCGCCACGACAGAAACGCGGATCCGCCCTTCCATCGTCGTGTCCAGGGTGGAGCCGACGATGATATTGGCGTTCTGGTCCACCTTGTCGCGGATGATATTCGCCGCCTCGTCCAGCTCAAACAGCGTCAGATCGTAACCACCGGTGATGTTGATGAGGACGCCCTTCGCACCGTTCAGGCTGATCTCGTCCAGCAGCGGGTTGGCGATGGCCTTCTCCGCCGCATGGATGGCGCGATCTTCGCCCTCTGCCTCACCAGTGCCCATCATGGCCTTGCCCATCTCGTCCATCACCGCGCGAACGTCGGCGAAGTCGAGGTTGATGAGACCCGGGCGGACCATGAGGTCGGTCACGCCCTTCACGCCCTGATAAAGCACGTCGTCGGCCATCTGGAACGCTTCGGTGAAGGTCGTGCGTTCATTGGCCAGCCGGAACAGGTTCTGGTTGGGAATGATGATGAGCGTATCGACGACCTTCTGGAGGTTCTCGATCCCCTCCTCGGCCTGACGCATCCGCTTGTTGCCCTCGAACTGGAAGGGCTTCGTCACGACACCGACCGTCAGGACACCCAGTTCACGTGCGGCCTGCGCGATGATCGGCGCGGCGCCCGTTCCGGTGCCGCCACCCATGCCCGCAGTGATGAAGCACATATGCGCGCCGGCGAGATGGTCCACGATCTCCTCGATCGTCTCCTCTGCCGCGGCGGCGCCGACCGGAGGACGCGCACCGGCGCCCAGACCTTCCGTCACCTTCACGCCCATCTGGATGCGCGCGGTGGATTTCGACTGCTGCAGGGCCTGCGCGTCGGTGTTCGCGACAACGAACTCCACACCCTCAAGCTGCTTCTCGATCATGTTGTTGACGGCGTTACCGCCCGCCCCGCCGACGCCGAACACCGTGATACGCGGCTTCAGCTCTTCCTGGTCGTTGACCGTCAGGTTCAATGTCATGGTTCTGGTCCCGCCTGCCTGTGCCGGCTCATGGCCGATTTTTTCCCGCACGTTACCCAAAGGCTACAGTGTGTGGCAACGAAGGTCACTAAAAAAACGCGGTTTTCCTACAAAATCTGGCCCGCCACCCAGAGGTGGCAAGCGGGATTTCGCCTATGACGCAGGATATAGCGGTCACCAGTTCTCGCGGAACCATTTGACGGCGCGCCGCAAGGAACGCGCCGGATAGCGACCCATCGGGATATCGAAATCCCACCACTCGTCTTGCGGGTGAGTCGCAAAAAGGCACAACCCGACGGAGGAGGCGAAAGCCGCGCCCGTTGCCGCCTGGGGCAGGCCCTGCACGCGGAGCGGACGGCCCAGACGCACCTGCTGACCAAGGATCCGCGCGGCGAGACCGTCGATCCCCGGCATCTGGCTGCATCCGCCGGTGAGCACGATCTGCCGCGAGGGGAGGTGCTCGAAACCTGCGGCGTCCAGCCGGGCACGCACTTCCTCCAGTATCTCCTCCATCCGCGGCCGGATGATGCCGATCAGTTCGGAGCGGCTGACAGTCCGGCGATCCTTCTCCCAGTCGCCCGAATCGCCGCCGATCTCGATCATCTCGCGGTCATCGACGCCCGTCGCCACGACCCCGCCGTGGAAGGTCTTGATTCGCTCCGCCGTGGCGAGAGGGATGCGCAGGCCCTGCGCGATGTCGGAGGTGACATTCTCCCCCCCCATCCTCACGCTGTCGGCATAGATCATGTGGCGCTTGAGGAAGATCGACAGCCCCGTCGCTCCGCCGCCCATGTCGATACAGGCAGCACCCAGCTCCTGCTCATCCTCGACCAGCGCCGACATGCCGGAGACATAGGCGGAGGACGCAATCCCCGCGAGTTCCAGATCGCAGCGCTTGATGCAATGGAGCAGGTTCTGCACCGCCGCGCCCTCAACGGTCAGCAGGTGCATGTCGCAGGCCAGCCGCCGCCCCATCTGACCACGCGGATCGGCAAGGCCGGAGCGATGATCGAGCGCGAAGTTCACCGGCTGGGCATGCAGCACCTCACGCCCATGGCCGATGGGAGGCACCTCGCAGGCGGACAGCACCTGGGCCACATCCTCCTCCGTGACCAGGCTGTCGGAAACCTCCACTTCGCCGGCCAGCCCGTAGGAGCGCGGCTCCCCTCCGGCGAAGCAGGCGATCACATGGTCCACGCGTACATTGGCCATCTTCTGCGCGGCGGTGACAGCAGTGCGGATCGCGCGCTCCGTCTCCTGCATCGCGGCCACCTCACCGTAGCGCACGCCGCGGGAGCGGGTTGTCGCGGCGCCGATGATGCGGAAGGAGGACTGCCCGGCCATCGGCCCCACGCCATCCTGCTCGCGAAAGCTGTCCGGCCCGTCGAACCGCAGCACCACACAGGCGATCTTGGAGGTGCCGATGTCGAGAATCGCCACGACCCCGCGCTGCATGGCCGCCCTGCGCATGTTCCGCATCGCACGTTGCGATTGATAGAGGTCGGTCAATGCAGGGCTCCCTTGGTCTGGCGTGTATTGCGCGCGGTGAGGCTTGCCCCCTGCAGCGCGGCGACTGCTTCTTCGGAAAGGCGAAGGGTCGGGCGGCGGCCGATGCGCATGTCCACGACGGTCACGTCGCGGTCCAGCAAATCCTCCGCCTGATCGAGCGCGATGACCCGCTCCAGCGCGGCGACGGCATCCTGCTCCGGCAGCATGATCTCCTGCCCGCGGTCGAGCACGAGGTTCCAGCGGCGCTCCCCGATCCGGACGAGGCCGCGGATGCGTGTCCGCAGCGGCTCGGCCGCGCCAAGCAGCCGCAGCGCTTCCGGCACCACCTCCTGCACACCCGAACCGGCGATCAGCGGCAGGTCCGGGCGGTCGATACGGTTCTCCAGCCCCGCAACGCGGTGGCCGGCCTCATCCAGCAGCATCAGGTCATCGGCGTTGCGCCAGACGACAATTGGCAGACGTTCCGTCACCGCGACTTCCAGCGTGCCCTCCGGCCGCACCCGGACATCGGCGCGACGCACCGCATCCAGCCCTTCGGCCCTGGCGCGCAGCGCGGTCAGATCGAGCGCCAGTGACGACACGGGAAACTGCACACCCAGCCCCGAACGGATCGCCTCCTCCGTCTCCGGCGAAGCTCCGCTCACCGTAAGGCGGACGAGTTGCAGCTCCGGCCGGCTCTCGATCCGGGCGCGAATGTCCTGAACAAGGCCGGCCATCTGCGCGCGGCGATCCGCATCGGCGAACCAGATACCGGCCACCGCAGCGATCAGCAGCACCGGCACCCCCGTGCGTATCAGCCGGCGGTAAAGCGGGGTCAGCCAGATCCGCTGAAGGCGGTAGGCGATACGGGAGGGGGCAGGATCGCGGCGCATCACCGATCGCACGAGGCATCCTCCACGATCCACCGGCACAGCTCCGGGAAGGAGATGCCCCGCGCCGCCGCCTGCTCGGGCGCAAGCGAGGTGGGCGTCATGCCGGGCTGCGTGTTCGTCTCCAGAATGATCAACCCTTCGACCCCGCGGGAGTCGTCCCAGCGGAAATCGGAGCGGCTGACACCGCGGCAGCCCAGCACCCTGTGGGCGCGGAGCGCATAGTCGAGACAGGCTTCCGCCACGTCGGCAGGAATATCGGCAGGCACCACGTGACGCGAGCCGCCGGGGCGGTACTTCGCGTCGTAATCATACCATCCCTCGGTGATGATATCGGTCACCGCCAGCGGCTCATCCCCCATCACCGCGACGGTCAGATCGCGCCCCGGCACATAGGTTTCCAGCATCATCGTGCCGGAGACACCGGTCAGCGCGGGCGGACCGTTGTTGGCGGCCGCGACGATATGGATGCCGACGGATGAGCCTTCGTTATGGGGTTTGACCACATAGGGGGCGGCCATCACGTGACGCTCACGCACCTCCTCCGCCGTGGCGAGACAGCTTTCCACCACAGGCAGGCCGGCGACGGCGAAGGCGGCTTTCGCCCGGATCTTGTCCATCGCCAGTGCGGAGGCCAGAACACCCGAATGGGTATAGGGGATCCGCAGCCATTCAAGCAGGCCCTGGACACAGCCGTCTTCACCCCAGCGGCCATGCAATGCGTTGAACACGACATCGGGGCGAATGGCATCAAGACGCGCGGCCAGATCCGGCCCCGCGTCCACCTCGACCACATCGTAACCCGCCACCCTCAGCGCGCCGGCGCATTCATGCCCGGAGACAAGCGATACCTCCCGCTCTGCGGAAGGCCCACCCATCAGTACCGCCACCTTGGGGGCTGCCCTGCTCGACATGCCCCACCGCCTCGTCCGGGCTTTCGCCCTGTTATCAGGGGGTTGACCCCCTATTCGTTATTTTCGGCCCATCAGGGCGTCAATTGCCCGCCGGTGTTCCGACGCGCATGATTTCCCATTCTAGCCACAAACCGCTCGATTGGAACACCTTATTTCGGACTTCCTCGCCCAGTCCCTCCAGATCGGCGGCAGTCGCCCCACCGGCATTGATCAGGAAATTGGCGTGTTTCGGGCTCATCTCTGCCCCGCCCCGCCGTGCGCCGCGCATACCGGCGTCGTCGATGAGCTTCCAGGCCTTCATGTCATGGCTGTCGTCCGCGCGGCCCGTTGAGCTCGCACCAGAAGGATTGCGGAAGGTAGAGCCCGCCGTCCGCTCCTTCACCGGCTGGGAGGCATCGCGACGGGCGACCTGCTCCGCCATCAGCGCCTCCAGCGCCGCCGGATCGCCGGAAGGCGCGCGGAAAGTGGCGGAGACGATCACCGCGCCTTCGGGCAGGAACGTCTCGCGATAGCCGAAGGCCAGCGCCTCCCGCCCCAGAACCACCCGATCACCATTGCGCAGGATCGCTTCCGCGCTCACGAACCGGTCGGCGACATAGGTGCCGTAGCAGCCCGCGTTCATTCGCACCGCGCCGCCGATGGAGCCGGGAATCGTGCGCAGGAACGTCAGATCGAGCCCCTCCGCAGCAGCCTTCCGGGCGACATGCGCATCAAGGGCGGCGGCCCCCGCCCGGACGGTGCGGTCACCCGTCTCGATTCCATTGAAGCCCCGGCCCAGCCGGATCACCACGCCCGGAATGCCGCCATCCCGCACGATGAGATTGGAGCCGACGCCGATGGGAAATACCGCGATCGCCGGCGGCAGCGCGGCCAGAAAGTCCGAGAGGTCCTCCACGTCCGCCGGCTGGAACAACCATTCCGCCGGTCCGCCGACGCGGAGCCAGGTGAGATCCGCCAGAGGGCGAAAGGGCGTGAGCGTGCCGCGCACGGCGGGGAGAGGAAGCGTGTCGGTCATGGTGATGCCATAGCGCGACATTCCCCTCCGCTCAACTCATCCGTCAAGGCGGCGATGCGGCGGGCGCTGGGTCATCGCCATGACCGTCATGCCGATGCCGAGCGCGACGAGGCCCAGCACCGGCCCGCAGGAATGGGTGATGAGGCCCAGGACGGGAATACCCGTTGCCAGAAGCACCAGGACGACCCACCGCCGCCCGCGCCAGCCACGACGTGCCAGCACAGCCGCGAGCAACAGCCACAGCAGCGATAGGAGGAGGGAAAAGGTCATATCGCCATGGCCGTAGCCGACCCCCCTCAGGCCCGCGCGCGAAGCGGCATGACGCGCGCGCCGCCCTGACGCCCTTCGAGACGCGCGGGCAGACCATGCGCCCAGCCCGAGATGGAGCCCGCACCAAGCAGTACGACCATGTCTCCGGGGCGTCCCTGCTCCCGCACCAGGCGGGCCAGATCGTCCTCATCAAGAATGGCGCGGGCATGGCGATGACCATGCGCGATCAGCCCTGCGACCAGGTGATCCCGGTCGGCACCCTCCACCGGCTCCTCGCCCGCGGAATAGACATCGGTGATCCCCACCACATCCGCATCGTTGAAGCAGGTGCAGAAATCCTCGAACAGGTTGTGGAGACGGGAATAGCGGTGCGGCTGATGAACGGCGATGACGCGACCCTTCGTCGACTGACGCGCGGCCTTCAGCACGGCGGCGATCTCCACCGGATGGTGACCATAGTCGTCGATGATGGTGACGCCGTTCACCTCGGCGACCTTGGTGAAGCGGCGGTTCACCCCGCCGAAGGCCGCCAGGGCCGTGCGAATCTCGTCCTTCTTCATGCCGAGATGCCGCGCCACGGCGACGGCCGCCAGCGCGTTCGACACATTGTGCTCCCCCGGCATGGGCAGGGTGCAGCCCTCGATCAGCCCGCCTTCCTCGTTCTGGAGGAGGATGTCGAATTGGGCGGTCCCGTTTTCGTACCGCAGGTTCATCGCCCGCACATCGGCCTGCGCGTTGAAACCGAAGGTAACGACCTTGCGATCCGTCACCCGGCCCACCAGCGACTGAACCTCCGCATGGTCGGTGCAGCAGACAGCGATGCCGTAGAAGGGAATGTTGGTGACGAAGTCGTAAAACCCCTTCCGCAGCGCGTCGAACGTGCCCCAGTGCTCCATATGCTCGGGGTCGATGTTCGTCACGATGGCGATCGTCGCGGGCAGCCGGTTGAACGAGCCATCCGATTCGTCCGCCTCCACCACCATCCACTCACCGGCGCCCGCCCGTGCGTTGGAGCCGTAGGCATGGATGATGCCGCCGTTGATGACGGTCGGATCGAAGCCACCCTTGTCGAGCAGCGTCGCGACCATCGTGGTGGTCGTGGTCTTGCCATGGGTTCCCGCCACGGCGACGTTCGACCGTAGCCGCATCAGCTCCGCCAGCATCTCCGCCCGCCGCACGACCGGGAGATTGCGCCGTCGTGCTTCCTCCAGCTCGGGGTTGCCGCGCTTGATGGCGGAGGAGATGACAACCACCGCCGCCTCGCCGATATTTTCCGCCCGTTGGCCTTCGAAGAAGGTCGCTCCCAGCCCGACCAGCCGGTCGGTGATCTTCGACGCCTTGGCGTCCGACCCCTGCACGGTGTAGCCGAGCGTCATCAGCACCTCGGCTATGCCCGACATGCCGATGCCGCCGATGCCGACGAAATGGATGGGGCCGAGTTCGAGCGGCAGCTTGGTGGCAGCGTTCATCTGTTCTTTCCTTTATTGGCGATCGCTTCGACCAGGGTGACGAGCCGTTCCGTCGCATCGGGGCGACCTTCGCCCCGCGCGGCATCGGCCATGGCTTCCGCGCGGGCGGAATCCGACAGGACCGACGCTATCTGCTCCGAAAGCGCGGCAGGCTCAAGCCGGGATTCGGGAATGACGATGGCGGCGCCCGCTTCGGCGAGCCCGCGGGCATTGGCGGTCTGATGATCGGCAGCGGCGGCGGCGAAGGGGATCAGCAGCGACGGCCGGCCGATGGCCGCGATGTCGGCCACCGATGACGCTCCGGAACGGGAGATGACAAGCTGCGCCTCCTCGATCCGCTGCGGCACATCGGTGAAGAAAGTCTGCACCTCAGCCACCACGCCCGCCTTGCGATAGGCCTCCACCACGCGGGGCAGGTCTTCCTCCCGCGCCTGATGGGACACCGAAAGCCGTGTTCGGAGCCACTCTGGCAGGCGGGCAATGGCCTCCGGCACCACATCGGACAGGACGCGCGCACCCTGACTGCCGCCGATGACCAGCAGGTGGATCACCCCCTCGCAGGGGGGAATATAGGAGGCACCGGCCTTTTCCCGCACCACGGCGCGCACGGGGTTGCCGGTATGCACCCCCTCCACGCCTGCGGGCAGCGGCGTGGGCCGCGTGCCACAGGCCACCGCATCCACCCGCGCGGCAAAGGCCGCATTCACCTTGCCCAGAACGCCGTTCTGCTCATGGATCATGCGTGGCAGACCGAGCAGCCAGGCAGCCCCGAGCGCCGGTATCGTCGGATAGCCGCCGAAGCCCACCACCACGGCGGGCCGATCGCGGCGAAGCGCCCGCGCGCTCGCCAGAACGCCTCCCAGAATGCGGAACGGGGTTGCCGCCTTGGCCAACAGGCCCCCGCGCGCAAAGGTGGCGGAGCTGACCTCCTCCACCGGGACGGCCTGCGGGAAGCCGGCGGTGTAGCGCGCGCCCCGCGCATCGGTGGAGAGCTTGACCCGCCAGCCCTTGTGCACCATGGCCTCCGCCAGCGCCTGCGCGGGGAACATGTGCCCGCCGGTGCCACCTGCCGCGATGAGCAGGAGCGGTGATGCCTCACCGGCGGCCATGGATCAGCGCCCCTTCGTCAGGATGTCGCCGATCCGCCCCTGCGGCCGGGTCCGGGTGAAGGCGAGCAGTGCGCCCACGACGATCCCGCCCGCGATGAGCGAGGAGCCGCCATAGCTCACGAAGGGCAGCGTCATGCCCTTGGCCGGAAGCATCCGCACCGCGACGCCCACGTTGATCATCGCCTGCACGCCGAACAGGCAGGCGAGCCCCGTGCCCGCCAGCCGGGTGAACATGTCCCGCTCCCGCGTCAGCCGGAACAGCGAGCGCACGGTGATGAGACAGAACAGCCCGATGATGCACAGTACCAGGATGAGACCGTATTCCTCCGCCGCGACAGCGATGATGAAGTCGGTATGCGCATCGGGCAGGGACCATTTCACCTCTCCCTCACCCACGCCGACACCGAAGAAACCGCCCTGCTGAATGGCGTTGGTGGCGTAGCCGATCTGGGTGCGCGGGTCGATCTCCGCAGTGAGGAACCCGTCGATCCGCCGGGCGAAGTGCTCGGAGCTTTCATAGGCCACGGTGCCGCCGAAACCTACAACCCCGGCCACGATAAGCAGGAGCGTCATCGGAGCGCCCGCCACGAAATACATCACGCCCCAGGCGAACAGGATCAGCGCCGCCTGACCGAAGTCGGGCTGCATGGCCAGCATCCCCACGACCGTCCCCGCGATGAGCAGCGACATGGTCTTGCCCGGCGGGCCGTTCGGATCCTGCCCCGCCGCCATCAGCCAGGCGCAGAGGATGACGAAACCGGGCTTCAGGAATTCCGACGGTTGCATGGATGCGAAGCCGAAGGAGAACCAGCGGATCGCCCCCTTGCCGAAATCCGTCCCGAAGAATGGCAGCAGCGCCAGCGCCAGGAAGGCCCCGAAAAAGCCGATCACCCCGGCGCGCCGCACCATCTCGGGCGACATCATGGACACGACGAACATCACGGCGATGGCGATGCCGCCGAAGAACATCTGACGATTGACATAATAGAACGGGTCCAGCCCGTTGCGCGCAGCCAGCGGCGGAGAGGCAGCAAGGCCCAGTAGCAATCCCACGCCGAACAGCAGCAGGATGGCCGAGACGGCCCATTTGTCGATGGTCCGCCACCACCGCGGGAGTATAGGCTCACCGGCCCGAACGGGCGCGGTGCCGTAGACCATTTCCGTCATGGGAAGACTGCCCTCTGCCCTGTATGCCCGGTTTTCCCGAGTCTGATGCGGTAACCTAGCCGAAACCGGGGTTTCGCGCCAGCATCAATACACCTGCTCCCCCGCCACACCTGTGTGAGCAGGCGCGAGCGACAGGCTTCTTCCAAAGATCCATCCTTCCCACAGATGAACGTCGTCCAGAGCAGGCACCTCCGCCCTGCCCTTGCGCTCCACCAGGTCGATCATGCCGCACAGCCCGACGACGGCATCGAAGCGATCCTCCGCGACCCTGTCCGCGCCGAAACCTTGGGTGAGCGCACTGACAAGCTCGGGCGCGAGCCTGGCACCCAGACGCTCGGCCCAGGCGAGGACGCGGACCGCCACGGCGGCCCGGTCGGCCTGCCGACGCTTGCTGAATCGGCGCTCCGGCAGGAATTTGAGACGACGCATCGCCTCAGCGGGATAGGTTTCCGCGAGGATGAAGGGCCGCTCCAGAGCCTCCGTGCCGCAATCGAAGGGCCAAAGCGCCGCTCCCGCCCGGCGCGCGGGCAGGATGACCCGCATCCAGCCGTCGAGCGCCGCCTTGCCGACCTGATTGGCGCCCAGCGTCCAGAAAAGCGGTGCGGCGGGCCGTTCAGCAGTTGCCCGGTCACAGCACCGGCGCAGGTCATCCATCCGCTCCGCACCCAACGCGCGGATGAGATCCTGCTGCCGCCGCCCGCCAGGCCGCTGCGGATAGAAGGGACGCGTCACGGAAATCTCGTCGCTTTCCGCTGCGACACACGCGAAGTCGCCCCAATCGCCCTGCCCCAGCGCGTCGAGCAGCGTCGGGAAATCGCGAAACCCCGTTTGCCAGCCGTAGAAGGCCGGTACACCGATGGGAAAATCGAAACCCGCAATCAGGCGGCCCTCGCGCGCGCTGCGCAGCAGGTCGGCGACGTCCAGCCCCTTTACCGGGGGGTGAAGCGTCCAGACCCCAGCCTCCCGCGTACCGCGGGCCTGCCACCGTTTTTGCGAAGTGACGCTCCAATCCGCATGGATGATCGTTTCCACGGCAATCAGGCCCGCCGGGGATGCAGCAACGTCACGTCGACTGCTGCATCGCAGAAAATACGAATGGCCTGGAACACCCGATTCGCCGCAACGTTTGCAGAGGGAGGCCCAAGTCCAAACCGGAGGCCCGCCATGATCGAACTCGCTTTCATCGCCTGTCTGACCGCTGCACCGGCCCTTTGCGAAAAGAAGAGCCTGCTGTTTACCGAAATCTCGCCGCTCACCTGCATGATGAGCGCGCAACCGCAGCTCGCCGCCTGGGTGGACAGCCATCCCAAATGGCGGATCGCCAAGTGGAACTGCAAGATCGCAACCGGCGAGAAGGACATCTGAGCCGGGGTCATGCAGGGGGCAGGGCGCGGACCAGTTCCATGAAATGCTCTCCGCGTTTCTCGAAGTTCGGATATTGATCGAAGCTCGCGGCGGCAGGGGCGAGCAGAACGGTCTCGCCTGCCCCCGCCTCCTCGGCGGCACGGGCAACGGCCTGGTCGAGTGTTTCGCAGATTTCGTGCGGTGTCTCGCCGATCTGGAGCGCGAAATCCCGGGCGGAGTGGCCGATGAGATAGGCCTTCACCACCGACCCGAGCAGGGGCTTCAGCGTCGCGATGCCGCCTTCCTTGCCGAGCCCGCCCGCAATCCAGCGGATACGCGGAAAGGCGGCCAGGGCCTTGGCCGCTGAATCCACGTTGGTCGCCTTGGAATCGTTGACAAAGGTCACGCCCGCGCGCTCCGCAACGATCTGGCTGCGGTGAGGCAGCCCCTCGAAGCTCAGGAATGCCTGCTCGATCACGCGCGGCGCGATGCCGAGGGTGCGCGTCGCCGCATAGGCCGCGCAGGCATTCTGATGATTGTGCGCGCCCGGCAAGCCCCTGACCTTGCGCAGGTCGATGGCGGCGACCTGACGACCCTTGCGCCATTCCGATAGGAAACCGCGGCGGGCAAAGACGCTCCACCCTTCCCCCTCCAGCTTCCGGGCGATGGAGATGCGGATGACGCGATCATCCGCTGGCCCCTGCGACAGCTGGTTCGCGAGGAACAATCCCTCCGTCTCGTCGATGCCGATGACAGCGCGATCCGGGCCGCCCTCTGCGAACAGTCGGCGCTTCGCGGCAAAATAACCGCCCATGCCGCCATGCCGGTCCAGGTGATCGGGCGACAGGTTGGTGAACACGGCTATGTCTGGCGTGAGCGCGCGCGCAAGCTCCGTCTGATAGGAAGACAGCTCCAGCACGACCACCTCGCCGTCCATCGGAGGCTCCATGTCCAGAACGCCACGACCGATGTTGCCCGCCATCTGTGTAGGCCGGCCGGCGACGGTCAGGATATGGTGGATAAGCGCCGTGGTTGTGGATTTGCCGTTGGAGCCGGTGACTGCGATGACGCGCGGCGGTTGATCGTAGCGCGCCCACTCCGCGTCCCCCCAGGAGCGGAAGAACAGGCCGATATCGTTATCGACCGGCACACCTTCGGTCATCGCCTGAAGGATGATTCGGTTGGGTTGCGGGTAGAGATGCGGGATACCGGGGCTCACCACCAACACCGAAACACCTTTCCAGGCGCCATCGCGTGTCAGGTCGTGAAGGGAAAACCCCTCAGCCTCGGCGCGGGTGCGCGATTCCGGGCTGTCGTCCCACAACAGCGGCTCCGCGCCGCCCGCTATCAAGGCCCGCGCTGTTGCGAGACCCGACCGGCCCAGCCCCAGAACCGCAACGCGCTGTCCCTCAACACCCCTGACCGGTATCATGTCCCGCCTCTCCTGCTTCTTGTGCGCCGCCCTGTATCACGGACGACGGCTTCGTTGTCCTCTCCGATTACCGTGCGGATTTGGCGGATGCCACGGCAAGATGCACCTTATGTGCGGACGGCGCGGCGTGCTGCCATCCCGCGCCATCGGGAGGGGGCTGTGATAGCAACTCTGCGCGAGCCATCACTCGCCCTGCTTGTGTCTCTCCATCATTTGGGTAGGTTACAGGAAATCGCAGTCAGGGGATTCCTCATGAAATACCGTCTCGTCCTTGCATTCTCCGCGCTTGCCCTCGCCGCAGCCTGCAATCCGACACCGCATCAGCAGCGCCAGCTGGAATGCGGTATTGGCACCGTGGGCGGCGCAGCGCTGGGTGCGGCAGCGGGCAATGCCTTCGGCGGCGGCAGCGGCCGCACCATCATGACCGCGGCCGGCGGCGCGGCTGGCGCCATGGGCGGCCAATCCGTCGCGTGTCGCTGAGCTGAAGCGAACGGCAAGACTTTCAGGGAGGCGGCGATCAGCCGCCTCCTTTGCATCAGGGCAGATCGTTGCGCAGACCGCATCTTCCGTGGCGACGCAGGCAAATGCCGGACGCTGGATTTTCGCGAATGTCAGAACCTGCCGAGTTCGCGTTGCAGAGCGGCCTCTCGCGCAGCAGCTTCCCGCGCAAAAATTCGCTGAACACAGCTTGCTTCATCGGAAGACCCGCGCAGGAAGCCCAGATCCTCACAACGTTCTGCGGCATCGCGGATAACGACTTCCGGCGGGGTCGCCGGTGTCCGCGCACAGGCGCCGCAGAGAAGAATCAGAGCAAGCAGCCTCATGCCTTCTCCGCTCCCAGGGGTGGCCCGGACAGGCGCAGCGCACGCCGCCCCTGCATCTGCCCAAGCCGCCCCTCCGCTATGTCGCGCCCATCGGAACCGATGAGGCGGACCGCCTCAATCGAGGCGCCGTCCAGCGGCAACACCATTCCCGGCCGGAGGCTCGTCGCCTCCCCGAGCGGCAGCGTCAACCGAGCCAGCCTCACGTCGAAGCGCAGCGCCGCGCCATAGACCTGCGCTTCCAGCCGTCGCGACCATTCGTCCGCGGCGAGCATGGGTTGCGGCAGCGCTGGCACGGTATCCAGCCGGGCACGTTCCATCTCCGGGATGGCCAGCAGGAGCACCGCACGGCGCAGACCAAAGCCGAAGGACAATGTGAGCCGGAGCGTGCGATACGTCCGGTCCTCCATCATCAGGTCAAGCGGCCGGGGATCATCGAGATAGGAGCCGTAACGAAAGCCCGCCATGTCGCGCAGCCCGGCCCCAACCGGCAGCTCCGCGATTTCGCCGATGAGACTGTCGATGAACTCCGCCGTCAGCACGGCATCCGTCGCCGTCGGCCGTCGTATCTGCGGATCACCCGCAGCGAGGCGGCCCGTCATCCTTGCCTCTACCACCGAGGCGAGCCCGGGAAAGCTCAGCGCGGCAAGGCCCAGCGCCTCCTCCGGGCCGGGAAGCAGACCGAAGAAGGCCGGTGAGGGCAAAGCATCCAAGAGTTCCGTCAGCCCATGGCGGCCATCCTCCACATTCTCCACCACCGCATCGAGGCCCGGCACCTTCCGGGCGGCACGGAGCAGTGCAAGCCGGGCCGCCCGCTCAGGCGTAGGAGGAGCCGCCTTTCTTGCCGCGCGCACGGACGCCTTGCGCCGCAGTACCGAATCGCCTGTCGCCATCACGCATCCCTTCGTCACCCCTGCACCCTGGCAGAAACAGCTTTATGGAAGGTTTATGCGACGCCCGCTTTCAGACCGGATCGGCAACACCACGGGGCCACGGCGTGGCAGCATCACCCGAAAAGCCGCCCCCGACTGGCCGGGGAGGTAGGAGAGTTTGCCCCCCAGCCTCTCCATGACCTCCCGCGAGATGGCGAGTCCGAGCCCCGCACCTCCCGCACGATTTCCGTCGGTCACCCTGTAGAATTTCTCGAAGACCAGCGTACGATGACGCGGCGCGATGCCCTGGCCGTTATCGATGAAGTCGATGGCGAGCCGCCCGCGCGGCAGGGGCGTCACCTCGATCCGCAGCGTGGGAACTGCCGCATCGCAGTATTTCCGCGCATTGGAGATCAGGTTGATGAACACCTGGGTGAGCCGACCGGGATCGGTGACGATCTCCGTCCCTTCGCCTGCCGGATCGCGGTTGAGCCGGAGACGCGGCCCTTCCCCGCCGGCCTGCGCCGCGGCGAGAGCGGTATCGATCAGATCGCCCAGCCGGACCTTTTGAAGATCGAGCTGCACCTCGCCATGCTCCAGAACCGAGAGATCAAGGAGATCGTCAAGCAGCCGGGTCAGCCGCGCGGATTCGGCGGCCATGATCCCTGCATAATGCCGCTGACGCTCGGGCGGCAGGTCGCCCTCCTCCGCCAGTATCTGCGAGAATGCCCGGATGGAGGTCATCGGCGTGCGAAGCTCATGGCTTATCTGACCCAGAAACGCATCCTTCTGGACGGAGAGGGCCGTCAGCTTTTCGTTGGCGGCGCGAAGCTGGCGGGCGGTGCGCGCGAGTTCCTCCGACTTGGTTTCGAGCTGGCTGGAGTATTCCATGATCTGTGCGGTTTCATTGGCCACCGCCATGAGATCCTCCACCGTCACCAATGCCCGCCCGGCAAGCTGCGCGAGCATTGCGTGAGCCGTGGCCGCCCCCACCGAACCGGCGAGACGCCGCTCCAGCCGGCCAAGGAATTCCGGCGTCGTCTCCGGCAGGAGGCTCGACTGTCCCTGCGCCGCCGCCTCCCTGGAGAACAGGTCCTGCGCATCGTCGCGTCCGAGAATCCGCTGGGCGAGGACGAGAAGCTCCTCCGCCTCCGCCCCGCTCCGCCGCCATCCGCCAGGGGTCGCATCCGCTTCAAACGCATTGACGAACTGAACGCCCTGAAGACGCTCTATCGGCGTGGGGAAAGTCAGGAGCGACACCACGATATAGGCCAGCGTGTTGAGCAGCATGGACCAGAAGAGCGCGTGCAGCAGCGGGTCCAGAGTATCCATTCCCAGCAGATGCGTGGGCCGGAGCCATCCGAAGCCGAAGGGTCCGGCAGTCAGAAGCCCGGCGGCCCAGCCCGGCGCCAATGTGGGCAGGAGCAGGCAATAGGCCCAGAGCGCCGCCCCGATAAGAAGCCCCGCCATGGCCCCCGATCGCGTGGCGCCCCGCCAGCAAAGCCCGCCCACAAGCGCGGGCAGCACCTGCGCGGCACCGACGAACGAGATAAGGCCGATTTCGGAGAGGGCGGCTGCCTCGTTCATCATGCGGTAGTAGACATAGCCGAGGGCAAGCACGCCAAGGATCGACAGCCGCCGCGCGGTAAGGACAACGCCCCGCAGATCTTCGCTCACGCCCGGCCGGATGCGCAGCCAGAGCGGCGTCACGATATGGTTGGACACCATTGTGGCGAGCGCGATTGCCGCGACGATGACCATGGACGTGGCGGAGGAGAAACCGCCCAGGAACGCCAGCATGGCAAGCCATCCCTTGTCGAAGGCCAGCGGCAGTGTCAGGACGAACAGGTCGGGATTGGAACCTGCGGGCATGTGTTCCAGTCCGATCACCGCGATGGGCACGATGAACAGGCTCATCCCGATCAGGTAGAGCGGAAACGCCCAGCCCGCCGTGGCCAGGTAGCGCTCGTTGGTGTTCTCCACCACCAGCACCTGAAACATGCGCGGCAGCGTGAAGATCGCCGCCCCTGACAGCAGCGTCAGCCCCGCCCAGCGGCTCGGGACCAGCGTGCTGGCGGCAATCGGTGAGGTTTCGATGCGGCGATACATGTCGACAGGCCCCGCCGCCACGAACCATACCACCCAGATACCGACAGCGATCAGCGCCACCAGTTTCACCACCGCCTCCACCGCGATGGCGCCGACAACCCCGTGGTTCTGTTCGTTCGCGGCGATCTTGCGCGTGCCGAACAGGATGGTGAAGAAGGCCAGCCCCACCGCCACCCAGAGCGCCGTGCCGGAGCCGGAGGCCGTCCACTCCTCCGGCACATCCGCGGCAAAGACCCCGAAGGACAGCGTGACGGATCGCAGTTGCAGCGCGATATAGGGCGTGGCGGCGGCGACGGAGATCAGCGTGACCATGACCGCGACCCGGCTCGACTTCCCGTAGCGGGCGGAGACGAGATCCGCGATGGAGGTCACCCGCTGCTGCCGCCCGATCCGCACGAGCTTGCGGAGAAGAAGCCACCATCCGGCAAACACCAGCGTCGGCCCCAGATAGATGGTCGCGAACTCCAGCCCCGAGCGCGCGGCATAGCCCACCGCGCCGTAAAACGTCCAGGCGGTGCAGTAGATGGACAGCGACAGGGTGTAGACGAGCGGCGAGCGCAGCAGCCGGAGCCGCCCGGCCTGCGCCTGCCGCTCCGCCCAGAACGCGACGAGGAACAAAAAGACCACATACGCCAGGCAGACAAGCAGCAGGAGTTTGAACGGAATCACGCCGCCGCTCCTCCCGCCGGGGTTCGGACCGCCGGGGTTCGGAGCGTCACGACCCTGACGGAGACCTCGCCCCGGCTCCCGCTGTACGGCAAGGCAGGCGTCATGGCTCGTGGCCTTCGGTCGGCTCCCCCTCGCCGCCCGTCAGCCGTGCGAGGCGGCGGGACATGGCGAGGGCCGCCACGATCAGCAGCAGCCACACGGCAAAGACGTAAAGCCCGACAGCCGCCAGCGATGCCTCCTCCCATAGAAGGGGGAGCAGAAACAGCATCAGGCCCAGAGCGGGCAACACCCGCGCCGCATCCACCACCCGCCGCATCCGGTAGGTCTGACGCGCAAGGAACACCGGCTGCGGACCGCGCGCCATTGATCTATCCTCCCGCCAGATCGCGCACGGCGGCAAGCATGTCGGCATTGGAGAAGGGCTTGGCCACGAAGCGGCTCGCCCCGAGCCGCTCCGCCAGTTCCCGATCCTTCAGCTGGCTTCGCGCCGTGAGCATGAGAACCGGGATGGCGCGCGTCGCCGGATCGTCGCGCATGTCCTTCAGGATGTCGAAGCCGGAGCGTCCGGGAAGCATCACATCAAGAATGACGAGCAGCGGGTTGCAGGAATGGATCGCGGCCATCGCGCTCGCTCCGTCCGCATGAGCGGCGACCTCCCAACCGTCGCGGGCAAGGATATAGCGGATTGCCTCGGCGATATGGGGCTCGTCCTCGATGAGAAGCACGTCTCTCCGCATGGCGTGCGCCCCTCCCCGGTCGCGGCTTGCTTGTCTGCGACTATCGCGGAAGGGCGAGGGCCTGTCAAAATTCCCGATCAGGTGAGCTGGGTCAGGATCGACGGCTCTCGCCGTGCGATGCAGAAGGCGCGCGGGCAGACGCGGCAGCCGGTGCCCACCGGCAGGGGCGGTCCGCTTCCCTCGTCCGGGAGAAGCAGCATCGCCGCCTCCACCACCTCTCCCGCCGCGAAACCGTCGGGCCAGCGCCGCTCCGCCGCTGCCCATACACGGAAGATCCGCGGCGAGCGGCCTGCCATCTCCACCCGCGCGCTGATCGGTTCGCCGGGGCGCGACAAGGCCCGGTAGATCGGCCAGAGCGGGCAGCCCGCCCCGAAGCGGGGCAGCGGAAAATCAGGCAGCGGCCGGCGGAAGCTCAGTGTGCCGGACGCGTCGCACAGCACGAAACCCACCTTTTCCAGCAGCGCCCCCGCGCGCCGCAGAACCGCTGTCGTCGGCACACCGAACCGGGCGGCAAGGCGGGTCGGGTCAGGCGCTTCGGCCCACAGGGCGCGGAACGGCTGTTCCGGCATGAGGCGTGCATCCTCCCGGTAGCGCTCCAGATGCCGCTCCGCCAGAAGCCGCGCGGAGGCAGAAGCCCCCGCCAGATCCCGCGCCTCCGTCAGAAGCCGTGCGGGTTCTTCGCTCCCCTCGAGCAAGGGAAAGTGATAGCCGCGCCCCTCCAGCCAGTTCTCCACCTCCTCCTGCGGAGAAGCGAGGCCCATCCGCTCCTCCGGCACGTTGTCGAGGTAATCGACCAGGGCTTCAGCCGCATGGGCCAGCCGTTCGGAATCGCTTCGCAGATTGCCGTGGAACCTTGCGCGCCATGCCGGGTCTATGTCGTCCGTCTCCGCAAGGATCTCCGCCGTCGTGCGGATGGAGGTAATGGCGGAAAGAACCTCATGCAGCGCGGTGGAAAGGTAAGGGTCATGGGCGAGACGGTCGGTCAGCGTCTCCACCGCCCGTTCCAGCCCCTGCACCTGTCGTGCCTGTGCGGCGAGAAGACCTGCCCAACCGGGAAAGCGGCCTGCGAATTCCTCCAGACGGTCAAGCTCCGTCTCGCGCGCCGCCCCACCGGCGGCGGCCAGACGCAGGCCGTCGATCACGCGGGCCTCACCCCCCTCGCTCAACGCCGCCGTCTCCGTGCCGAGGGCATGGGCGATACGGTCCAGCAAGTCCTCGCTCACCCTGCGGCGATTATGTTCGATGAGGTTGAGATAGGAGGCCGACACCCCCGCAGCCCGTGCAAGCTCCGCCTGTCGCAGGCCGAGCAGCCCCCGCCGCTCCCGGATGCGGCTGCCGAGCAATGACCGTCGCGCCATTCCGTCCCCCCCCGAAATCCGGCCCCGCCCAGCAGGATGCGCGGCGGACGGCAGAGTGACAAGCACCCTCCGAACACTCTGTCCGAGCGCCTGCCCGACAGGACGCGCAGCAGGGCGGCGCCCCCCACAGGTGACGCGCCGCAGAGCAGGGTCGCAAGCGGCGCGGATCACATCACGGCAGCGCCCGATCCGGCGGCAGAAAGCCGGTGGAGAGCAGGCTTACCCAATCGTCGAACCCCTGCTCTTTCGCGCGGGCGATCATTTCCGCCGCATCATAGGGGATGAGCCTGAAATTGACGTGCCAGCCCTGCGCGCCCTCCTCAAGCACCGCATAGGAGGCATGGGGAACCCCTGCCTCCACCCGGTGCGGCAGGGGCGTGTCGTCGGCATAGCCCGGACAGCCCACGCTGCCGGGATTGACCACGAGCCGTCCGTCCGACAGCCGGACCGCGCGGGAAAGATGCGTATGCCCGCAGAGCAGCAACCGCTCCGTCAGCCCATGCGCAGGCGCCTCCGCCTCCTCCAGCGTCGCGGGGCGCATCACGCCCTCGCCCGCCACCCGATGCAGCCAGTAGGTCAGGTCATCGCCGGGGGTGGCGTGGCAGAGGAACACGCCATCCACCACCCGGCATGGCGGCAGACCGCCGAGCCATACCCGCGTCTCCTCATCAATGAGCGGCGCGGTGACATCCTCCCAGCTGGACCCCGTCCGTCGCTCCGCCAGCCAGCGGTCATGGTTGCCCCGCACGGTCGGCAGGTCGAGCGCCATGAGCCGCCGGGCCGTTCCCGCCGGGTCGAGCGGCCCGGAGAGGCAATCGCCAAGATTGAGCACCTCTTCCACGCCCAGCGCGGCGATATCAGCCAGAACCGCCTCCAGCGCGGCGCTGTTGCCGTGGATATCCGCAATGGCGGCGAGGCGGCGGCGCATGGCTCAGTTCAAAGCCTTGTCTGTCACGGCATGCGTCCAGGCGCCGACCGGCTCCTTGGAGATCACCGGATCGGAGCCGCCACCCAGCAGCGTCTTGACCGTCCGCTCGTAATCCGCGGGATCGAGCGCACCGTTGGAGCCGGCTGTGAGCTTTGCCACTTCCGTCATCATGCGCTTCTGGTGCGAGTCGGTCTGTGCGCCGGTTTCATCGTATTCGAGCACGATCATCGCGGCATCGTCGGGATTCTCCTCCGCCCATTTCCAACCCTTCATGGAGGCGCGGACGAATTTCGCCATCCTCTCCACGAAAGCCGGGTCGGAGAGCTTGTCCTCCATCACGTAAAGCCCGTCCTCCAGCGTGGCGACGCCCTGATCCTCATATTTGAAGGTCACGAGCTGCTCCGGCGTGATACCGGCGTCGATCACCTGCCAGTATTCGTTGTAGGTCATCGTGGAGATGCAGGCGGCCTGCTTCTGGAGAAGCGGATCGACATTGAAGCCCTGCTTCATCACCGTCACCCCCTGCGGCGAACCGTCAGTCGGGATGCCGAGATGCGCCATCCAGCTCAGGAACGGGTATTCGTTGCCGAAGAACCAGACGCCGAGCGTATGGCCGGGAAAGTCCTTGGGCGTGGCGACGCCGCTTTCCTTCAGGCAGGTCAGCATCATGCCGGAGGTCTTGTAGGGCTGGGCGATGTTGACGACCGGCGTGCCCGCCTCCCGCGCGGCGAGGGCGGAGGGCATCCAGTCCACCATCACGTCGGCGCCGCCCCCCAGCAGCACCTGCACCGGAGCGATGTCCGGCCCGCCGGGGCGTATGGTGACGTCCAGCCCTTCCGCCTCGTAGAAACCCTGATCGAGCGCCACGTAGTAGCCCGCGAATTGCGCCTGCGTGACCCATTTCAGCTGAAGCGTGACCGCATCGGCCGCCATCGCGGCCCCTGCGCCGCCCGCAGAGGCCAGTGCTGCCGCAAAAAGGATCTTCTTCATGTCGAACTCCCTGTTGCCGCGGTGTTTCCCGCGATTTCCTGTTCCAGCTTTGCACCTTCCGGCATCGTTGAGAAGCGATGACGGAGGCTTCCTCTCAGCCGCCGCGCTGGGCGGGGTGCCAGAAGGTCACCGCCCGCTCCGCCAGAGCGATGAGGCCATAGAAGGTCGTGCCTGCCACCGCCGCCACCGCGATCTCCGCCCAGACCATGTCAAGCCGCAGACGCCCCACTTCGGTGGAGATGCGGAACCCCATGCCGCGTGTGGGCGAGCCGAAGAACTCGGCCACGATGGCGCCGATGAGAGCCAGCGTCGCCGCAATCTTCAACCCGTTGAAGATGAATGGCATCGCTGCAGGAAGGCGCAGCTTGGCCAGCGACTGGCCATAGCGCGCACCATAGGTCCGCATCAGGTCACGCTGCATGGGCTGCGTGGCGCGAAGTCCCTCCATGGCGTTCACCAGCACCGGAAAGAACACCATGACCACCACGACCGCCGCCTTCGACTGCCAGTCGAACCCGAACCACATGACAAGGATGGGGGCGATACCGATGACGGGAAGGGCCGCCACGAAGTTGCCGATCGGCAGCAGACCGCGCTGAAGAAAGGGGGAGCGGTCGACGGCGACGGCGGTCAGCAGCGCTGCCACGGAGCCGATGGCCCAGCCGGTCAGCGCGCCCTTGAGGAAGGTCTGGACGAAATCCTCCCGGAGCAGAGCCGCGTTCCGCCAGACCGCCAATCCGATAGCGGAGGGCGGAGGCAGGATCGCGCCCGGCACGCCGAGGCCGCGAACCACGCCCTCCCACAGCACGAGCACCGTCACACCGAAAAGAAGCGGCACCGCGACCCTGACCCAGCGGCGGCGGGCGAAGCGCCCGTTCGCCAGACCGACGTTCATCGCCCAGGCTGCGAGCCAGAAGAGAAGTGCACCGATCAGCCAGCCCGACACGCGACTGCCTTTCGGATGTCGGGGCACGGAAAGGCCGGGGCATCGAACCCCGGCCTTTCCGGCTGCCGCCCGCGACTGGTGAGGACAGAGCTGCCAGTCACTTCGCAAGCCCCATGCTTCCCAGCACCAGCCGCTGCACAAGCCCCACCACCCCCACAAGAGCCGCAGCCAGCGCGGCTGCCATGAAGAGCGCCGTCCAGATCTGCACGGTCTGCCCGTAATAGGAACCGGAGAGCAGCCGCGCCCCCAGCCCCGCGACCGCACCAGTGGGCATTTCCCCCACGATCGCGCCGACGAGGGCCGCGGCCGCCGCCACCTTCAGCGCGGTAAAGAGCCACGGCAGAGAGGCCGGGACGCGGAGTTTCAGAAAGGTCTGCAAACCGCTGGCCGAATAGGTGCGCATGAGGTCGAGATCCGATACCTCGGGGCTTCGCAACCCCTTGGCCATGCCAACCACGACGGGGAAGAACGACAGATAGGCCGCAATCACCGCCTTCGGGAGCAGCCCTGTCACCCCCACCGAATTCAGCACCACGATGATCATCGGCGCGATGGCGAGGATGGGGATCGTCTGGCTGGCGATGGCCCAGGGCATGACGCTCATGTCCATCACGCGGGAGTGGACGATGCCGATAGCGAGCGCGATGCCCGCCGCTGTCCCGATGGCAAAGCCCAGAAGCGTGGCGGAAAGCGTGATCCAGGCGTGGTAGAGGAGGCTGCGTTTCGACGTGGGCGGCAGGGTGGCCACGGATTTCCAGAGCTCCGCCGCCACCTGATGCGGCGCGGGCAGCTTCGGGCGGTCCTGCGCCATGGTGTCGCGCAGCACGTCCAGAAGGCCCGGCGTGGTGCCGGCGCGGGCCGCCTGATCCCAAGTCCAGGCGGCGTTCAGCCAGATGGCCGCCAGATACCAGAGCGCGATGATCGCAAGGACGACCGTGAGGACCGGCAGGATCGCGGCGGAGGCCCTACGCATCATGGCCCCAGCGGAGCAGGATGTCGGGCAGGCCCTCTTCATTGCCCGCGCCATCCGTGCGGGCCACCTCACGGAACCCCTGCCGGGCGTAGAAGGCACGGGCCGGGGTGTTGGCCTCAAAACACCACAGGGTGAGGCCGCCGGGATGGCGCGCCTTGGCGTGAGCGATCAGCGCATGGCCCAGCCCCCGGCCCCGCGCCGCGGGTGCCACGACAAGCT
Source organism: Haematobacter massiliensis (assembly GCF_000740795.1). Lineage (GTDB taxonomy): Bacteria > Pseudomonadota > Alphaproteobacteria > Rhodobacterales > Rhodobacteraceae > Haematobacter > Haematobacter massiliensis. The sequence goes on along the minus strand of NZ_JGYG01000002.1, from coordinate 448,579 downwards.
GCACCACGACGCCTTCCGGCGACAGGGCGAGGAAACCCGCGGGCGGCTGGCCCGCCACAATCACTTCGTTTTCCGGGAACAACCGCGCCCGCATCCATCCGGCGGTCTCCGGCAGGTCATGCAGGCGGGGCATCCATTCCTCCGCGTCCAGCCAGCCTTGCAGGAGCGCCGCGCAGGCCGGAATGTCGGCGGGCGTGGCGAGGCGCAGGTCAAACGGCATCGCCATGCCCCGCGCGAAGCCCCTCGCGGACACGATGGGCGATGGCGATGAACTCCTGGCTGTCGCGGATGTCGAGCGGGCGGTGGCGGGGCAGCGGGCTTTCGATCACATCGGTGATCCGCCCGGGGCGTGGCGACATGACCACGATGTGAGTGGAGAGATAGACCGCCTCCGGGATCGAATGGGTGACGAAGCCCACCGTCTTGCCCGTGCGCGCCCAGAGCGCCAGAAGCTGTTCGTTCAGCCGGTCGCGCACGATCTCATCCAGCGCGCCGAAGGGCTCGTCCATCAGCAGGATGTCCGCGTCGAAGGCCAGCGCTCGGGCGATGGAGGCGCGCTGCTGCATGCCGCCTGAGAGCTGCCACGGGTACTTCCGCGCGAAACCGCCGAGTTCCACCATATCGAGGACACGCGCCACACGCTCCCGCTGCTCCGCGCGCGGAAGACCCATGATCTCCAGCGGCAGTCGGACATTGGCGGCGATGGTGCGCCAGGGATAAAGCCCCGCCGCCTGAAAGACATAGCCATAGGAGCGCGCCCGCCGCGCCTCGTCCGGAGGCATGCCGTTGACGGTCAGGCTGCCGGATGTCGGCTCCTCCAGCCCCGCGATGGCGCGCAGGAATGTCGTCTTGCCGCAGCCGGAGGGGCCGATGAAGGAAACGAAGTCTCCCTGCCGGATGGTGAGGTTCACATCCTTCAGCGCGACGACAGGCCCATCTGCCGTGACGAAGGTCAGGCCGAGGCCATCCGCGGCGATCACGGGCTGCCGCTCCCTCATGGCTGTCTGCCCGCCGGTCCGGCTTTCGTCATCCATCTGCACGGTGGCGTCGCGGGCTTTCGGGCCGAATGGCGCGCCTGAACCGCCCATGCCCGGCCCCGGTCGGCCCCATGCCGCGCCCGATATCCCGCGGCAGCCGGAAAGGCCGGGGTTCGATGCCCCGGACTTTCCGACGCCCGGCAAGCGGTTGGGTTCATACGGACCTCGTGATGCCGCCGTCCACGCGGATGTTCTGTCCGGTAATGTAGCCGCCCCCGGGAGAAGCAAGGAAGGACACGGTCGCCGCGATCTCCTCCATATGCCCATACCGGCCCATCGGGATTCGCGCGCGCGCCGCTTCCTTCTCAGGCAGGCTGTCGATGAAACCGGGCAGAACGTTGTTCATCCGGACATTGTCGCGGGCATAGCGGTCCGAGAAGAGCTTGGTGAAGGCTGCCAGCCCCGCCCGTGCCACGCCCGATGTCGGAAACGCGGGGTCGGGTTCGAACGCCGCGAAAGTGGAGATGTTGATGATCGCGCCGCCGCCCTGCACCACCATGATGGGCGTGACCAGCCGCGTCGGGCGCACCGCGTTCAGAAAATAGGTGTCGATTCCCCGGTGCCAGTCCTGGTCCGTCAGGTCGAGGATATCGGCACGCGGCCCATGCCCGGCGGAATTCACCAGCACGTCGATCCGCCCCCAGCGCTCCATGGCGCCATCGACGAGCCGGCCGATATCGTCCTGCGATTGGTTGGAACCCGTGATGCCGAGGCCCCCGAGCTCCTCCGCGAGCGCCTCCCCCTTGCCGGAGGACGACAGGATACCGACCGCGAAACCGTCCTCGGCCAGGCGCCGGGCTGCTGCAGCACCCATGCCCGATCCGCCCGCCGTCACGAGGGCAACCTTCATCGCCGTCCCCCGAACCGCGCGCCAAACAGTGTGGCCAGTGCCATGGAACCCGCCACGATCGCCATGGAGCGAACGGGATGCCGATAAATCCACCAGGCGGATTTCATGTAGGCGGAGGGCAGGTGCGAGGGCCTGCGGGAGGGTTGTGTCATGTCATACTCCGGTTGCTGGGATGGGCCCACGGGGGATGGCGCGGGGTTCGGTCAGTTCCTTCCAGGTGGACAGAGCACGGCTGACCGGACCTGCGGGCGGGCGGTCCACGAAGCGGCCGTGCCCTTCTGCGGGACGGAGCGCGCCCTCCTCCGCCATCACGCGCCCGCGGGAGAGCACGAAGCGCGGCAGGCCCCGCACTTCCATCCCCTCGAACACGTTGTAGTCGATGGCGGACTGCTGCGAGGCCGCGCCGATGACCTTGCGCCTTTCAGGGTCGATGACCACCAGATCAGCATCCGCACCGACCAGCACGGCCCCCTTCCGGGGATAGATATTCAGGATCTTGGCGATATTCGTCGAGGTCACGGACACGAACTCGTTCGGCGTGAGCCGCCCCTGTTCCACCCCATAGGTCCAGAGCAACGCAAGGCGATCTTCCAGCCCGCCGGTGCCATTGGGGATCTTCGTGAAATCGCCCAGCCCGGTGCGCTTCTGCGCAGTGGTGAAGGCGCAGTGATCCGTCGCCACGCAGGACAACGTCCCCGCGGCCAGCCCGGCCCATAGCCCGTCCTGATGCGCCTTGCTGCGGAAGGGCGGCGACATCACGCGCCGGGCGGCATGGTCCCAGTCGGGGTTGGCATATTCGCTCTCGTCCAGCAGCAGATGCTGCACCAGCGGCTCGCCCCAGACGCGTTTGCCCTGCATCCGTGCCCGCCGGATGGCCTCATGCGCCTCCTCGCAGGAGACATGGACGATATAGACCGGCACCCCCGCCATGTCGGCGATGACGATGGCGCGGTTCGCGGCCTCCCCTTCCACGGCGGTCGGGCGACTGTAGGCATGTGCCTCCGGCCCGGTATTGCCCTCGGCCATGAGGCGCGCCTGCATCTGGGCCACGATATCGCCGTTCTCGGCATGCACGAAGGGGATGGCACCCAGATCCGCGCAGCGGCGGAAGGAGGCGAACATCTCCTCGTCGTTCACCATCAGCGAGCCCTTGTAGGCCATGAAGTGTTTGAAGGAGTTGATGCCGCGCTCCGTCACGGCCTTCATTTCGTCAAACACCTGCTGACCCCACCAGGTGATCGCCATGTGGAAGGAATAGTCGCAATGCGCGCGGGCGGATTTGTTGTCCCACATCTTCAGCGCATCGAGAAGCGACTGCCCCGGTTCCGGCAGAACGAAATCAACCGTCATCGTTGTCCCGCCCGCCAGCGCGGCGCGGGTGCCGCTGTCGAAATCATCGGCGGAATAGGTGCCCATGAAAGGCATCTCGAAATGCGTATGCGGGTCGATCCCGCCCGGCGCGACATAGCAACCGGTGGCGTCAAGAACGGTATCGCCCGAAAGGTCAGGCCCGATGGCGGCGATACGCCCGTCTTCCACCAGAACATCGGCCCTGTAGGTCAGGTCCGCTGTAAGGACGGTGCCGTTCTTTATTACCGTGGACATAAGAACCCCCGCCTTCCGTTATCATGTTCGATCGCCAGACCCCGGTTCAGGATTGCGCTTCCCTGACCTGCGAAGGTGCCATCGGGAGCAACCCCTGCCCCGCCGCCGGGGGTCTTGCGACGCCAGTATGCGTCATCTCCGATCAGCCGGAACTTCACGGCGTTTTCATCCTGTCTCTCCGCCACCGGGCGGGAAGCACTCGCGGACCGGCAGCGGGTCGAGGCGGCCCTTTACGGGCTTCGCCTCCCGCAGGGTCCGGGCGCAGACCATTCTCAAACGACGACCTCCGCGCTTTTCAGGACCGCGTGCAGCAGCACGTTCGTGCCCTTCTCCGCCCATTCCGGGGTGATTTCCTCGGCCTCGTTATGGCTCACGCCATCCTTGCAGGGGCAGAAGATCATCGTCGCGGGGGCAACCTGGGCAGCCCAGCAGGCGTCATGACCCGCGCCGGAGACGATGTTGCAGTGGCTGTAGCACAGTTCCTCTGCCGCCGCGCGCACATTCCCGACCAGGGCTTCGTCGAATGTCACCGGCTCGAAATGGCCAACCGCCTCCACCGCGCAGCCGACGCCGAGCCCCTCACAGATGGCCGCGGCCTCCGTCTCGATCCGGTAGCGCATGCGGGCCAGCTTTTCGGCGTCCGGGGTGCGGAGATCCACCGTGAAAACGACCTTTCCGGGGAGGACATTGCGCGAGTTCGGGAAGAAGCGCGCCTGCCCCACACCCGCGACCGCATCGGGTTGCTCCTCCATCGCGATCCGCTGCACGCTCTCGAGGATCCGGCCTATGGCGAGGCCCGCGTTCACCCGCATCGCCATCGGCGTGGAGCCGGTATGCGCCTCCCGGCCCTCCAGCGTGAACTCCAGCCACCAAAGGCCCTGACAGTGGGTAACGACCCCGATATCGACATCCTCCGCCTCAAGGATCGGACCCTGTTCGATGTGGAGTTCGTAATAGGCGTGCATGCGGCGGGCACCGACCTCTTCATCCCCCTTCCAGCCGATGCGCTCAAGCTCCGCGCCGTAGGTCAGCCCATCCGCATCGCTGCGGCTGTAGGCATGCTCAAGGTCGATCACGCCGGCAAAGACGCCGGATGCCAGCATTGCCGGGGCAAAGCGCGCCCCTTCCTCGTTCGCCCAGTTCGTGACGACGATCGGATGCTTCGTGCGGATGTCCAGATCGTTCAGCGTGCGGATCACCTCCAGCCCGGCGAGCACGCCCAGCACCCCATCGAACCTCCCGCCCGTCGGCTGGGTGTCGAGATGGGATCCGACATAGATCGGCAGCGCCGCCTCATCCGTGCCGGGACGGGTCGCGAACATCGTGCCCATCGCATCGACGCCCATCGTCAATCCCGCGGCCTCGCACCAGCGGGCAAAGAGCGCGCGTCCCTCGCCATCCGCATCGGTGAGCGTCTGGCGGTTGTTGCCGCCTGCCACCCCCGGCCCGATCTCCGCCATGTCCATGAGACTCGTCCACAGCCGCGCGCCGTCGACCTTCAGATTCCCGGCTGCTGCCGTCATATTCCGTCCTGCCTGTTCTTCCGCGCGCCTGTCCGGCAGCGCCTCTGGACGCTATCAAAGGCCGGTAGCCAGTCAACCCGGCGAGAAGGGCCGCGGTCGCTTCTCTGGCGCAAAGCCGCGGAAACGCCTATCATCGAGGCAACAGGAGATCGCGATGAAGCCAGAGATCACGGTCCGCCCCGCTCGCAAGACGCGGATACAACGCAAGAATTCCGACGCGATCCTTGAGGCCGCGCTCGACCTATTCTCCCAGCAGGGGTTTCGAGGCACCACGCTCGACGCCATCTCGGGGGCGGCCGGGCTGTCGAAACCGAACCTGCTCTATTACTTCCCTTCGAAGGAGGCGATCTATCTCGCGCTGATCGGCCGGATGCTGGAAAGCTGGCTAGACCCCCTCCGCGCACTGGACCCGGCGGGCGAGCCGGTGGAGGAGATCCTCGCCTATGTCCGCCGCAAGCTGGAGATGAGCCGACAGTTCCCGCGTGAAAGCCGATTGTTCGCCAATGAGGTTCTGCAAGGTGCTCCGCATATCGGCGGGGTGCTTGCAGGGGCGCTGGCGGAACTGGTGGAGGAGAAGGCGCAGCTCATCGCGCGCTGGTCGTCAGAAGGGCGGATCGCTGTGGTCCATCCCAAGCACCTGATCTTCTCCATCTGGGCGGAGACGCAGCACTATGCCGATTTCGATGTGCAGGTGCGCGCCGTGCTCGGCCCCCATGAAAGCGACCCCTTCCCGTCGGCGGAAGCCCATCTCGACCTGCTGTTCAGAAAGCTGCTGCAACCATGACCGATACGATCCATGACGTGCCCCGCGATGCGCTTGTCAGGCATCTGCGCGACAGCCTCGGACAGTCCGCACGCTTGCGCAAGGAGGGCGGGTCCGCGCTCCTGACGGTCGAGGACAGTCCCGAACCGGGAGTGGAGAGCCACGTCACGCTCGGCCTGTCGGCGCTTCCGCTCCGGCTGGATGACGGCACAATGGCCGGCCACGGCGCGGAGATCGTGCTTGCCTCTGTGGTCGGTGAAGAAGGCGCGGGACTGCTGGCCGATATCGCGCAGCAGGTCGCGGAGCATGGCAAGGCGCTGGTGCCCGACATGATCCTGACCGATGCGCTGAAGGGGCGCAAAGGCATCGCGCCGCATCTGCCCCATGTGCTCCTCTCCGCGCCTTTCCTCTGGAATACGCCACCTGCGCCGCTTCGCCTGCCCGAAAGGCTGGTGCTATTCCTGCAGGCCATCCCGATCAGCGAAGCTGAGCGTGGCCTGGCCCTGAAGCAGGGCGCCGAACGGCTGGAGGATCTGCTGGAAGAAGCCGAAGCCGACATACTCGATTTCGAGCGCGCCTCGGTGGCGTAGAGGGCGCGGCCCGTGAGCCACGCCCCTTTCTTCAACGACGGCGCAGCCGCAGACCGGCCGCCGCCGCGATACCGCCCATCAGCAGCAGGCCCGCCGCAGGCAGCGGAACCGTGGAGGGCGGCGGCAGGCTGCCTTCATCAAGCAGCGCGTATTTCACCTGCCCTCCCGCAACCAGATACTCTCCGAAACCGTCGCCCCAGAAGGAGACCGTCTCGAAGCTGCCGGTATCGTCGAACGCCGCCACGAAGATTTCGTTGACGATGGAGCCGTTTCCATCCTGCGACGGAAACTGTCCTTCGGATTGCTCCGTCGCGCTCCCCACGAGGATCGGAGCACCCCCGTCAAACGAAATATAGAGGTTTGTCGGAAGGAAGCAGCAGGTCGCCCAATCGCCCACCTCGAAACCGAAGGCGTTGACCTTGTCCTTGAAGGTGAAGGTAATGCCGCTTCCGAAGGCCCCCAGCCCTGGACCTGTTCCCGAAGGACTTATGCCCAGCACCTGACCGGACAGAGTACCGTAGGTAGTGGAGTAGAGCGTTCCGCCATCGTTCTTGGTGATGGTGTAATCGCCCCTGTCGAAGCTGTCCGAAGCATACGGCAGATCATCAAGGACATCGTTCTTGACCACGCCCTCCGCCGCGGTGACCGTCGCGTCGAACTTCTGCTTGCCCGCCTTGACCCCGTCATAAACTGTCAGGGTTGTTGCTTGCGCCATGAGTGCAGACATGGAGAGCGCGAATGCGCCCACAAAAGCTAGTTTCATAAAACCTCCCCAATACAATAGGCTCTTGGACCAGTGCTCGGAGCCTGGACGAAAGCTAATCGCTTTCTTTTAGAAGATTAACTATATTTTTACCGAAAGGCCAAGAAAATTGATGTGGCCCTGTGCATGACATCGTGCACGAGCGGGCCCTCACGCCTCTGCGATGCCGGCTTTCAACCGCGGGCCGTGTCGCATATAAGCGCGTCCAAAGGCCGAACGTCCTATCGCCGCACGAAGAGGAAAAGCATGACGAAATCCACGCGGGAGGCAGATGTCGCGTTCATCGAAGCGCTGGCAGAGATCCTGAACAAGAGCGACCTGGCGGAAATCGCCGTGAAACGCGACTATGGCGAGGATGACAGCCTCGACGTGCGCATCTCTCGCCAGTCGACCGTTACCTATGCTCCCGTCCCGCAGGCGGCGTTCGCGGCCCCTGTCGCTGCTGCTCCGGCGGCACCGGCGGGCCCCGCGGCGGCAGCGGTTGAGGATCCGGCCCAGCATCCGGGCGCCGTGACCTCTCCCATGGTCGGTACCGCCTATCTCCAGCCCGAACCCGGCGCGCAGCCGTTCGTGACGATCGGCGCACAGGTGCGCGAGGGGCAGACCGTCCTCATCATCGAGGCGATGAAGACCATGAACCATATTCCCGCGCCACGGGCCGGGACGGTCAAGCGGATCCTCATCGAGGACGGCACCCCTGTCGAATACGGCGCGCCGCTCATGATCATCGAGTGAGGCGGGAATGTTCGAGAAGATCCTGATCGCCAACCGGGGCGAGATCGCCCTTCGCGTCGTGCGCGCCTGTCAGGAGATGGGCATCCGCTCCGTCGCCGTGCATTCCACGGCAGATTCTGACGCGATGCATGTCCGCATGGCCGATGAGAGCGTCTGCATCGGGCCGCCCCCCTCCTCCGAAAGCTACCTGTCCCCCGCCGCGATCATCTCCGCCTGCGAGATCACCGGGGCGGAGGCGATCCATCCGGGCTACGGCTTCCTGTCGGAAAACGCCAGCTTCGTGCAGATGGTGGAGGATCACGGCCTGACCTTCATCGGTCCGCGCGCCGAGCATATCCGCATCATGGGCGACAAGATCACCGCCAAGGAAACGATGCGCGCGCTTGGCGTGCCCTGCGTTCCCGGCTCCGACGGCGGCGTACCGGACGTGGACACCGCAAAGATCATCGCGAGAGAGATCGGTTATCCCGTCATCATCAAGGCCACGGCCGGCGGCGGCGGGCGCGGGATGAAGACCGCGCGGAGCGAGGAGGAGCTGGAAATCGCTTTCCGCACCGCTCGGTCCGAAGCCAAGGTCGCCTTTGGCAACGACGAGGTCTATATCGAGAAATACCTCGAGAAACCCCGTCATATCGAGATACAAATCTTCGGCGATGGCAAGGGTCATGCCGTGCATCTGGGGGAGCGGGACTGCTCGCTCCAGCGCCGCCACCAGAAGGTTCTGGAAGAGGCCCCCGGCCCGGTGATCGACGCGGAAACCCGTGCGCGCATCGGGGCGATCTGTGCCGATGCCGTTGCCAAGATCGGCTATTCCGGGGCGGGCACTGTCGAGTTCCTCTACGAGAACGGCGAGTTCTTCTTCATCGAGATGAACACCCGACTGCAGGTCGAGCATCCGGTGACGGAGGCGATCTTCGGCGTCGATCTCGTGCGTGAACAGATCCGCGTGGCCTCCGGCATGCCGCTTTCCTTCGGACAGGACGATCTGGTCATCAACGGCCATGCCATCGAGGTGCGGATCAACGCCGAGCGGCTGCCGAACTTTGCGCCCTGCCCCGGACTCGTGAAGATGTTCCATGCGCCGGGCGGTCTCGGCGTGCGGATGGATTCAGCACTCTACAGCGGCTACAGGATCCCGCCCTACTACGACAGCCTCATCGGCAAGCTCATCGTGCATGGGCGCGACCGGGAGGAGGCGCTGGCGCGGCTGCGCCGGTCGCTGGGCGAGTTGATCGTGGACGGGGTGGATACCACCGTGCCGCTCTTCTACGACCTGATCGGCGAGCCGGACATTCAGACGGGAACCTACGACATCCACTGGCTGGAACGCTGGCTGGCCCAGGCCTATGCCTGACCGGGGGGCGGCAGGCACCGAGGTGCTGCCGCTCGCGCCGGAGCTTCTGCTCCGTGCCTACGCCGCTGGCCTGTTTCCCATGGCGGATAGCCGTGAGGCGACAGAGCTGCGCTGGATAGACCCTCCGCTTCGGGGGGTCTTTTCATTGGATGACTTCCACATTTCCCGGTCGCTGGCCCGCCGCATCCGCAGCGGCCGCTTTCAGGTGACCGCGGATCGTGCCTTTGCCGCCGTCATGGAGGGTTGCGCCGCAAGGGCGGAAACCTGGATCAACGCCCAGATCATGTCGCTCTATGGCGCGCTGCATCGCGCGGGGCACGCCCATTCCATAGAAGTGTGGGAGGAGGAGAGGCTGGTCGGAGGGGTCTACGGCGTGACATTGGGAGCCGCGTTCTTTGGAGAGAGCATGTTCTCCCGCCAGACGGATGCTTCCAAGGTGGCCCTGGCCTATCTGGTGGATCGCCTGCGCGCCGGGGGTTACATCCTGTTCGATACGCAATTCCTGACACCCCATCTCGCCAGGCTCGGCGCTATTGAGATCCCTCGCGCCGCCTATCTGCGGCAGTTGCAGGCTGCGATCAGAAGGGATGCGAGCTTCGAGGCACCCGGAGAAATACCCACGGTGGAGGTTCTGCTCTCCCGTCAGGCGCAATGAGCCGTCAGTTGGTGCAGCGGAGGATCCACACGTCGTAGCGGGAACTTTCCAGCGCGGAGAGCGCAGGACTGTCGGCGATCATCCAGCCCGCGAATACCGGGCCGCTGGTCTGGAGCGAATCCACGATCGTCAGATGGGCATAGGCGTTGGAGGCGGGGTCGGCGCTGGGAAAGCGGCACTCATCAAGCGTGATGGAAAGCCGCCCTTCCGTCTTCGTTTCCCCGCGACGCAGGGGAATGTCCCGCGTCTCGCCAGAGACCTTGTCGAGCCAGCGGACCATGCCACCCGTCGCGGAAGACACCGACGCCGCTCCGGCACTGCCTGCCGAGACCGCAAGCAGAGCCGCCATCAACAGCATACGCCCGCCTTTCATTGCTCCGCAGGCGCCAAATTAGGCTCTGTGGAGGAGTGCTCCCCGGCATCGCCGCCACCGCTCAGCGCATCGCTGGCGGAGCCGCCTACAAATTTCATGAGCAACGAAATGAGGCTCACCGAGCCTTGGGTATCGACGATCTCATCCCCCGGGGCGAGGTTCATCGGCATCCCGCCCGGAACCAGCTCCATGAAGTTGCCGCCGAGCAGCCCTTCGGAGGACACGAGCAACGCGGTATCCTGCGGAAGTTCCAGCCCGTTCTGCACGGAGATCGTCATATCCGCGAAGTAGGTCTGCGGATTCAGCGCAAGACCGGTGACAGACCCCACACGGACGCCGGCAAGCCGCACATCGGTGCCCACCGCGATACCCTCCGTCGAGCGGAAGCTCGCATGCAGGTCATAGCTGCCGCCCGAACGATGCAGACCAATTGTACCGGAGGAATACAGCAGGAAGCCTGCTGCCACGACGAGCACAAGTCCGCCAACCAGAACTTCGGAGATCTTTGTTTCCGCCATCTGCTTACTCCGGCTGCCAGGCCTCGTAGTCCCGCCGTTCGGCAGGTTCGGGCCGCAGCAGCGAACCCGGCGGCACATAGGCGAGCGGCGTGCCGGTCAGGTTCTCCTGATGCGGCTTTTCCCAGCCCTTGTGGGCCAGCGGCGCCTGCTCCGGGGTCCTGTCCCAGGTGTGATGCAACCAGCCATGCCAGTCGGGGCTGATACGGGAAGCCTCTGCCTCTCCGTTGTAGATGACCCAGCGGCGGCTACTGTCCTTGTTGCGGTAGAACACGTTGCCCTGCTCATCTTCACCGACGCGGATGCCGTTGCGCCAGGTAAAGACCTGCGTTCCAATGGTCTGGCCGTTCCACCAGGTCAGCACACGTTTGAGAAAGTCCATCCGTCCCTCCGGGCCTTGCCTGCCCTGATATGGCCCATCGCCGCCAAGACGTCCAGTCGTGACGGGACGGACGACCTCAACTCCGCGTGCCGGCGAAGCGGCGTTCCCAGTCCTCGCGGTCTTCATCCGGGATCTTGTTGAACAGCACCTCCGGCACCTCGAAGGCATGTCCGGGTTTCAGCTGCGTCAACGCTTCTGCCAGATCGTCGGGCCATACCCCCTCCATCGTACGGAGCGAGGCCAGCATCCGTGCCGATGTATCGGGGATGAACGGCGCGGAAATCACCGCGTAGACCCGGATGAGGTTCAGCGAGAGCCGGGTGATCGCCGCCGCCCGCTCTGGATCCGTCTTCACGGCGGTCCAGGGTGCGGCCGATTGCAGGTATTCGTTGCCTGCCACCCACATCGCGCGCAGTTCGGAGGAGGCCTTGCGGATCTCCATCTGCTCCATGAAGGTTTCATAGGCGCGAAGACGCGTGGTGAGTTCGGCGATCAGCGCCTCCTCCTGCGGTCCCCAGTCCCCGCCCTGCGGTACTGCCTCCCCGAACTTGGAGCGGCAGAACTTCGTGACGCGGGAAACGAGGTTGCCCAGCACATCGGCCAGATCCTTGTTCACGCTCGTCTGGAAATTCTCCCAGGTGAATTCGCTGTCGGAGTTCTCCGGCGCATGGCTCAGCAGCCACCAGCGCCAGTAGTCGGCGGGCAGGATCGACAGAGCCTGATCCATGAACACGCCGCGCCCCTGGCTGGTGGAGAACTGGCCGCCGTCATAGTTCAGGTAGTTGAACGACTTGATGTAATCCACAAGCCGCCACGGTTCGCCCGATCCCATGATCGTCGCGGGGAAGGACAGGGTATGGAAGGGGACGTTGTCCTTGCCCATGAACTGGAAATAGGTGACGTCATCGCCCCCCTCATCCAGCCGCCACCACCGGCGCCAGGCGCTGTCGGGCAGACCCTGCGCATCGGCCCATTCCGCGGTTGCCGCGATATATTCGATGGGCGCGTCGAACCACACGTAGAAGACCTTGCCCTCCATGCCCGGCCAGTCCTGATCGCCCCGCTTCACCGGCACGCCCCAGTGCAGGTCGCGGGTGATGCCGCGGTCCTGCAGCCCGTCGCCGTCGTTCAGCCATTTCTTGGCGATGGAGGTCGTAAGGATCGGCCAGTCCGTCTTGGACCCGATCCACGCCTCCAGCTGATCGCGCATCAGGGACTGGCGGAGGTAGAGGTGCTTTGTCTCCCGCACTTCCAGATTGGTGGAGCCGGAGATGGCGGAGCGCGGGTTGATCAGGTCCGTCGGGTCGAGCTGCTTGGTGCAGTTCTCGCACTGGTCGCCCCGCGCCCGATCATAGCCGCAGTTCGGGCAGGTGCCCTCAATGTAGCGGTCGGGCAGGAAGCGGTTGTCGTCGATGGAAAACACCTGGCGCTCCGCGACCTCGGCAATCATGCCGTTGTCGGCGAGCTTGCCGGCGAAATGCTGGGTGAGCTTGCGATTGCGCTCGGAGGACGACCGTCCGAAGTGATCGAAGGACAGCCGGAAGCCCTCGGCAAGCCCTTTCTGCACCTCATGCATCTCGGCGCAGTACTCCTCCACCGGCTTGCCCGCCTTCGCCGCGGCCAGCTCGGCCGGGGTGCCATGCTCGTCGGTCGCGCAGATGAACATGACCTCGTGGCCCCGCGCCCGCATGTAGCGGGCGAACAGATCGGCAGGCAGCTGCGAGCCCACCAGGTTGCCCAGATGCTTGATCCCGTTGATGTAGGGGATTGCCGAGGTGATGAGAATACGGGCCATGCGCGTCTTTCCTGTCGGGCCTGCCAGATTGCCTGCCACTTTGCTTGCCGGTCTGCGCCTCCTTTAGCGCAGGCTCCCGGCCTCCGCCAGCGGTCAGGCGCGAAGGGATTGCCGAACGAGGGGGCGCGGCCTATGGGATGAAATGCCGCAGGTCCATCGTGTGCCTTGCAGCATGAAGGGGGTTCAATGGACTTTCTCTCCTCTGGTCTTGCAGTGCTGTTTCAGGTGATCGCCATCGACCTGGTGCTTGCCGGGGACAATGCCGTGGTCATCGGACTGGCCGCCGCCGGCCTTCCCGCGGATCAGCGGCGCAAGGCGATCTTCATCGGCATCATCGCGGCCACGGTGCTCCGGGTGATCCTCGCGACCGTGACGACGCAACTGCTCGATGTGGTGGGGCTGATCCTCGTCGGCGGCATCCTGCTCCTCTGGGTCTGCTGGAAGATGTATCGCGAACTCCGCACGCCGGAGGAGCAAGAAATCGCCGCGCATGAAGCGCTCGGCGATGCAGACCTGACGGGCGAGGGACAGGTGGGCGAGCGTGCCCCGCGCAAGACGCTGGGCCAGGCTGTGCGGCAGATCGTCATCGCCGACGTCTCCATGTCGCTCGACAATGTGCTGGCGGTCGCGGGCGCCGCGCGGGAACATCCGGGATTGCTGGCCCTCGGACTGGTGTTTTCCGTCGCGCTCATGGGGTTTGCAGCCTCGCTGGTGGCGCGGCTTCTGCACCGCTACCGCTGGATCGGCTATGTGGGGCTGCTCATCATCCTCTATATCGCGCTCGACATGATCTACCGCGGTGCGATGGATATCTGGGCCGTAGCGGAGGCGACGAGCGTCTGACAGGGGCTGCTGAAAAGCCCCGAAGCGCCACGTTTCTATTAAAAGAAACCGGGAAATCGGCCTCTTGGACGGTGGTTATCCCGCCGGATTTCGGCGGATCACGCATGATTTCCGCTCTCGCACAGTGCTGACAGAGCGCTGCCAGAGTGCTGAAGGCTTTTACACGTTCTCCCAGCGTGCCGGAGGGCGAGAGTGCCCTGACGGCACCCTCATGACCCGGAGGCGACCCTGAGCTTGTGAGGCAGGACTGCCCTCCGGAATCTGCGCTCAATGCGCCTCCGCCCAGTTGTCACCCCAGCCCGCATCCACCACCAGCGGCACGGAAAGCTCGACAGCAGGCAGAGCCGCACCCTCCATGACGGCGCGGACACGCCCGATGAGTTCCTCCACCGCGCGATCCTCCACCTCAAACACTAGTTCGTCGTGCACCTGGAGCAGCATCTTGGCGGGCAGATCCGCGATGGTCTGCGGCACGCGGATCATGGCCCGGCGGATCACATCGGCGGCAGTGCCCTGAATGGGGGCGTTGATCGCCGCGCGGCGGGCGAAACCTGCGGTCGGCCCCTTGGCGTTGATCTCCGGCGTATGGATCTTGCGGCCGAACAGCGTGCGGACGAAACCGTGTTTCTTCGCGAATTCGATCGTGCCGTTCATATATCCCCGGATACCGGGAAACCGCTCGAAATAAGTGTCGATGAACCGCTGTGCCTGATCGCGCGGGATGCGCAGGTTCCGGGCGAGACCGAAACCGGAAATCCCGTAGATCACCCCGAAGTTGATGGCCTTCGCCTGCCGACGGATCATCGGATCCATACCTTCGATCGGTACCCCGAACATCTCGGAGGCGGTCATCGCATGGATGTCCAGCCCTTCGTCAAAGGCGGTGCGGAGCTCCGGGATTTCCGCCACATGGGCAAGGATGCGAAGCTCGATCTGGCTGTAGTCAAGAGAGACGAGCTTGCAGCCCGGCTGGGCCACGAAGGCCTCGCGGATGCGCCGTCCTTCCTCCGTCCGCACGGGGATGTTCTGCAGGTTCGGATCGGTGGAGGCGAGACGCCCGGTGTTCGCCCCGGCGATGGAGTAGCTGGTATGAACGCGGCCCGTCTCCGGGTGGATATGGGTCTGCAGCGCATCCGTATAGGTCGACTTGAGCTTGGAAAGCTGGCGCCAGTCCAGCACCCGCGCGGGCAGGTCATGACCTTCCGCAGCCAGATCCTCAAGAATGTCCGCCCCCGTTCCGTAGGCGCCGTTCTTGCCCTTGGAGCCGCCCGCCAGGCTCATGCGCTCGAACAGGATTTCCCCCAGCTGCTTCGGCGAGCCCACGTTGAAAGGCTCCCCCGCGAGCTCATGGATCTCTGCCTCCAGCCCGGCCATCTTCTGCGCAAAAGCGTTCGACATGCGGGAGAGCGCGTCGCGGTTGACGAGGATCCCCGCCATTTCCATGCCCGCGAGCACCGGAACGAGCGGGCGCTCCAGCGTCTCATAGATCGTGGTCACCCGCGCCCTGTGCAACTGCGGCTTGAACCGCCGCCAGAGCCGGAAGGTGACATCCGCGTCCTCCGCGGCATATTTCACCGCCTCCGCGACCGGTACGCGGTCAAAGGTGATCTGGCTCTTGCCCGAACCGATCAGCGACTTGATCGGAATGCACTGATGCTGAAGATAGCTTTCCGCCAGCACATCCATCCCATGATTGTGCAGCCCGGAATTCATCGCATAGGACATCAGCATCGTGTCGTCGATCGGAGCCACGTCGATGCCGTAGCGGCGCAGGATCTTCAGATCGTATTTCACGTTCTGACCGATCTTGAGGATCGCGGCATCCTCCAGCACGGGCCGGAGAGCATCGACCACCATGTCCAGCGGAAGCTGCCCCTCCGCCAGATCGGAACCGCCGAACAGGTCGCCCTCCCCCACCCGGTGGGACAGCGGGATATAGGCCGCGCGACCCGGCGCGGTGGCCAGCGAGATGCCGACCAGCTCGGCCCGCATCTCGTCAAGCGAGGTGGTCTCCGTGTCAAAGGCCACGAGCCCCGTATCGCGAATTTCCGCGATCCAGGCCTCCAGCGTGTCCATATCCCGGATCCACACGTAATCGGCAGGCGTGAAGGGCGGCTCCTCCACTGCCTCCGCCGGTTCTTCGTCCGCGGGCGGCACGTCGGAGACGGCGGGCGGCAGGATGCCCTTCCGGTCCGCGATGCGCTTCGTCAGGGTGCGAAGCTCCATCCGGGCGAGGAAGTCCATCAGAACCTCCGCCTCCGGTTCCTGCACTTCCAGCGTTGCCAGATCGCAATCGAGCGGCATGTCGCAATGCAGTTCCACCAGCCTGCGGGAGATGCGGATCTGCTCCGCATTGTTCAGCAGCGTCTCCCGCCGCTTCGGCTGCTTGATCTCACCCGCCCGCTCCAGCAGCGTCTCCACGTCGCCGTATTCCTGAATGAGCAGCGCTGCGGTCTTGATGCCGATCCCCGGCGCGCCGGGGATATTGTCCACCGAGTCGCCGGCCAGAGCCTGCACATCCACCACCTTGGCAGGCGGGACGCCGAATTTCTCCTCGACCTCCTCCGGCCCGATGCGGCGGTTCTTCATCGCATCCAGCATCTCCACCCCGTCGCCGACGAGCTGCATCAGGTCCTTGTCGGAGGAGATGATCGTAACCCGGCCCCCCGCATCGCGCGCCCGGCAGGCCAGCGTGGCGATGATGTCGTCGGCTTCGTATTCCTCGATCTCGATACAGGGGATGCTGAAGGCGCGGACCGCTTCGCGGGTGAGGGGGAACTGAGGGCGCAGATCCTCCGGCAGTTCCGGGCGGTTCGCCTTGTAGAGCGGGTAGATGTCGTTGCGGAATGTCTTGGACGAATAGTCGAAGATCACCGCGAGATGCGTGGCCGCATCGGCGGAGCTGTTGTTGCCGTCCACATATTTGAACAGCATGTTGCAGAAGCCCGCGACCGCACCGATCGGCAGGCCGTCCGACTTGCGGGTCAGCGGCGGTAGGGCATGATAGGCGCGAAAGATGAAGGCGGAACCGTCGATCAGGTGCAGGTGATGCCCCTTGCCGAAGGGCACCGTCGCCGCGCCGCCTGTCGTATCGTCCTTCGCCATATCCGCCTCCATCGCCGTCAGGCCGTCCTTTTACTCCGGAGGGCGGCGGGATGCGAGGGCCGGCGGAACCGGAACGTGCCTTCCGGGACGGTCAGTGCGCGTCGGGCACCGCGTTCGGGTCAAGCACGAAGCGCTTGTCGCAGTAGCCGCATTCGACCCAGCCCGGCTCCTCCGGGATCGTCAGCCATACCCGCGGATGGCCGAGCGCGCCTTCGCCACCGTCGCAGGCGATGCGGCGGGAATGGACGATTTCCGTTTCGGGGGCTTCGATGGTCATGCCTTGGCTCCGCTCGTGGCTCAAACTGGATCGGCTCAGCAGGTGCTGCTTATCTGCCTCACCTTCGCCCAGCAAGGGGGCGCCGCGAGGTTGCGTCCAAGGATAGCCGCGCATGCCGCCTGCGGGCAAGCGGCGCATCGTCATGAAGCGCCTCACACGCGTGGCTACGCCACCTGCCCCCTGCCCCGGCGCGTATCAGCGCATCGGGGAATGCAGACTGTCTTGCGCTAGGACGGTTCCCGGTCGATCCGAAGCTGGTAGCAGTTGTTGCGCGCGGAGCGCACGTGCAGATAGGCCACCGTCTTGTTTGACAGAAGCTCGTCAGCCCGTTGGGTCAGGTCGCCTGTCGCGACAACCTGCCCCGTTCCGTAGACGATGCGATGATCCGCACCGTAACCGCGCAGGATATAGTCGGGCGAAGACAGGATATCCGGCAGCTCCCCGCCATCCGGCCTCCGCTCACATGCAGCGCACAGGAAGATCGGCCCGGTTTCCGCATAGGGCTGGAGCGCCGGGAACGGCCGCCACGCAAGCGTAAGGTAATCCCGCCCCACCGGAATGTGGCGCAGACAATGGCGGCAGGGCAGCGCGGCCTCCTCCGCGCGGCGAAGCTCGGGCAGCATATCATAGGCATCCAGCCCGCCCGTCCGCAGACGGGCAACCGCAGGGCCGGGAAGCGCGGAGAACAGGACCATGGCAACCTCCTTTTTCCGCAACATCGCCTGTCGGGGCGCTGTCCCGCCACCCGGAACCTGCTCAAAGGTCAACGCCTCCCCGGCGCTCGCACGCCACCGGTCGGATGCAGCCGGTCGGATGCAGCCGGCGAGCCGGTGCCGGTCTCAGTCCCGCGGCAGCATCCGGCCCAGTTGCCGTCCGCCCAGAATATGGACGTGGAGATGCGGCACTTCCTGATGGCCATGCTCCCCGGCATTGGTGATCGCACGGAAGCCCATGCCGCCGTCCTTCGTCTCGACCTTCGTCATCTCGCAGACCTTGCCGATGGCACGGTTGAAATCGAGGATCTCCGCGTCGGAGGCTTCCTGGGTGAAATGATCGAGGCTGACATAGGGCCCTTTCGGGATCACCAGCACATGCACCGGCGCCTGCGGCTGGATATCCGCAAAGGCGAGCGTGTGTTCGGTCTCCAGTACCGTCTTGTTCGGGATCTCTCCGCGAAGGATTTTCGCGAAGATGTTCTGGTCGTCGTAAGCGTAGCCCACTGCCGTCTCCTGCCCTGATGTCGCGACTCGCCGCCTGCCTATCATGGCCTGCTCGGGTAAGTCAGCCCGGTCGATGGATGTGATGGAAGTCGCGCAGAATCCTCCCTCCGCATCCTCCCTCCGCTGGGAGCGGGCCGAAGGCCGGTCCTCACGCGCTTGAAACCGGGGGTCGCGGGGGGCGTCCCCCCGCGCAGCCCGCGCTTGGGAGCAAGAAATGACTTCCGCTGGCGGGAGTCCCCCCGCACGGCCGGGCGCAGGATCGGGCCGTGCGGATGAGTCACCTCCCATCTAGTCACGACCGGCAACGAGTCCCGCCGGACTTCGGCCCGGCTCACGATTGCACGTAGCCGCGCGCACTTGCCGATGGACGGCAGTCGCTGACCCGTTGGGAGCTCTCTCTCGCAATGGGGCCCGGCACCCGGAGGGCTCGCATATCTGTTTGCCCCTTGCGGGGGAACGCTGGTCCGCCGGTCCTCTCGGCGGGGAGGTGGAGCGCATGTTTACCCCTCGCGGGGGAACACTGGCGATAGCAGGCGGCTTCCACCGCTTGCTACGCTTCCAGACCGGCGCGCTTGCGCGGAGGGCGCATGGGGCGCTACATCTCGTCGCGCATCTGACGGAGCCCCTATGTCCCTCCCCTTGAACCCCCGCATGGCCGCCACGTTCCCTCCCCCCGTCATGGAGGCCCGGCGCTGGCTCTCCGGCGTGGAGTTCCCGGCGGACCGTCCTCTCATCAACGTGAGCCAGGCCGCCCCGGTGGAGCCGCCGCCCGAGCCGCTCCGCCGCGCCATCGCAGAGGCATCGCTGAACGATCCCGCCGCCCATCTCTACGGCCCGGTGCTCGGGATGCCGGAGCTGCGTGAGGAGATCGCCATGCAGTGGTCCGCCGCCTATGGGGGAGAAATCCGCCCCTCGCAGGTCGCGATCACGCAGGGTTGCAATCAGGCCTTCACCGCCATCCTGTCCACGCTCGCTGGCGAAGGCGATGAGGTGATCCTGCCGACACCGTGGTACTTCAACCACAAGATGTGGCTCGACATGCAGGGCGTCACCGCCGTGCCGCTTGCAACCGGCCCAGACCTGATCCCCGAAGCGGAGGCCGCACTGCGGCTCATCACTCCCCGGACCCGCGCCATCGTGCTCGTCTCGCCCAACAATCCGGGCGGGGTGGAATATCCGCCCGAAACGGTCCGCGCTTTCTTCGAGCTTGCAAGGGAACGCGGCATCGCGCTGGTGCTGGATGAGACATACCGGGATTTCGACGCCCGCTCGGGCGCACCGCACGACCTGTTCGCCGACCCGGACTGGCACGGCACGCTGATCCATCTCTACTCTTTCTCCAAGGCCTACCGCCTGACCGGCCACCGCGTCGGCGCCATCGTCGCGTCGGAGCGGCAGTTGGCGGAGGCGGAGAAATTTCTCGACACCGTGGCAATCTGTGCGGGCCAGCTCGGGCAGCGGGGCGCGCTCTGGGGGATGCGGAACCTCGCACAATGGGTCGCGGGGGAGCGGGCGGAGATCCTCGACCGTCGCGCCGCCATCGTGGAAGGCTTCCCGCAGTTGGAGGGCTGGAAGCTTCTCGGCTGCGGCGCCTATTTCGCCTATGTGGAGCATCCCTTCTCTCTCCCTTCCGATCAGGCGGCCCAACGGCTGGTGCGGGACGCGGGCGTATTGCTGCTGCCGGGCACGATGTTCATGCCCGAAGGCGATGCCGCCGGCGCACGCGCCTTCCGCATCGCCTTCGCCAATATCGACCACGCGGGTATCGGGGAGTTGTTCGGACGGCTGTCACAGGTTGCCATGTGATGCTTGCCCGGCCCCGTTCCGTGCCGTAGGAAGCCCCGGACCAGCAGAGGGATCCGCGCATGGCCAAGTTTCGGAGCAAGGGAGCAAACGTCACCATCTGGGTGCTGATGGGGCTGCTCATCTTCGGTCTGGGCGGATTCGGCGTCACGAATTTCGGCGGAGGGGCGACCGCCGTCGCAACGGTGAACGGGCGTGACGTGACCGCCAACGACTATGCCCGCGCGCTGGAGCAGCAACTCCGCACTTTCTCCGCCCAGTCGGGCCGGGCGCTTACTCTGCGGGATGCCCAGGCCATGGGGCTGGATGCGGCGGTCCGCAACCAGCTCGTCGGTCGCGCGCTCATCGATGCGGAGCTGGAGCGGATCGGCCTTTCTGCCGGAGATCAGGAAGTGCAGCGGCAGGTGCTCGCCATTTCCGCCTTCCATGGGCTGAACGGGCAGTTCGACCGCCGTGCCTATGCTGACGGATTGCGCCGTGCGGGCTACACGGAGGCGGAGTTCGAACGCACGCTCCGCGACGATGCGGCACGCGGTGTCCTGCAGACGGCGATCGCCAGCGGCGTGGCCGAGCCGGGCATCTATGCCAACACGCTCGTCTCTTTCCTGGCCGAGACACGCTCTGCCACGCATGTCACGCTGACCGGGGCGAACCTTTCAACGCCGGTGCCCGAGCCGGGAGAGGCAGAACTCACCGCCTGGTATGACGCGCACAAGGACCGCTACACCCTCCCCGAAGCGCGGCGCATCAGCTACGCCTGGGTGACGCCCGATACGCTCGCCCCGACGGTGGAGGTGAGCGATGCAGCGCTACGAAGCGCCTACGATCAGCGGCAGGAGGAGTTCGTTCAGCCCGAACGGCGGCTGGTGGAACGCATGGTCTTCGGCTCGGAGGCAGAAGCGCAGGATGCCAAGGCACGGCTCGACGCGGGACAGATCACGCGGGACGGCCTGCTCGCCGAACGCCGCATCACGGCCGCGGACATCGACCTCGGCGATGTGGCGGAGGCAGAACTGGGGGCTGCGGGGGCCGAGGTATTCGCGCTGGCGGCTCCCGGCGTGGTCGGACCGCTGCCCTCGGATTTCGGCCCGGCGCTCTACTGGATGAACGGCATCCTCGAAGCCCAGAACATCACCTTCGACGAAGCACGGGACCAGCTTCGCGGCGAGGTCGCCGTGGAGGAAGCCCGCCGTCAGATCACGGCGGACACGCCGAAGTTCGACGACCTGATCGCCGGCGGCGCGACGGTGGAGGAGCTGTCCCGCGACACGATCATGGAGGAGGGGCATATCGACTTCCGCCCAGATACGGAGGAAGGCCCTGCCGCCTATCCGGAGTTCCGCGAGGCGGCCCGCACCGTGCAGAAGAACGACTTCCCCAGCCTGGTTCAGCTTTCAGACGGCGGGCTCGCCGTGCTGCGCCTTGATGAGATCCTGCCCCCGCAGGCCGTGCCCTTTGCCGATGTGCGGGATCGTGTGGCGGCGGACTGGCGTCACGATGCCGTGCAGAAGGCGCTGGAGGCGGAGGCCGCGGCGCTGGAAACCCGTCTCGCGGCTGGCGAGGCGATCACGGCGCTTGGCCACCCTGCCGCGAAAGTGGAAGCGCTGCGCCGCGATTCCGTGGTGGAAGGCACTGCGCCCGGCTTCACCGAGGCGGTCTTTGTCCTGCAGCCCGGCGCCCGGCAGACGGTTGCGGGCGACGGCGTGATCTCTCTCGTTCAGCTCGACAGCGTGAACACCCCGGATGCAGCTGATCCCGACGTGCTCGCCCTGCATGATGGTCTGACACAGCAGGCCGGCCAATCGCTCGCGCAGGACATGTTCGACTATTTCTCCACCGCTTTGCACTCGGACGCGAAGATCAGCTTCAACCAGGCTGTCATCAACTCTGTGCATTCGCGCTTCCCGTGAGGCAGACGTGGCTCTTGTACCCTCCTTCGACGCTTTCGAGGCCGGCTGGAATGCCGGCCAAAACCAGCTTGTCTACACTCGGCTCGCCGCAGATCTGGATACGCCCGTCTCGCTCATGCTGAAGCTCGCGGAGGCGCGGGCCGACAGCTTCCTGCTGGAATCCGTGACGGGAGGAGAGGTGCGGGGTCGGTTCTCTGTCATCGGCATGAAACCCGACCTGATCTGGGATTGCCGGGGAGAGGAAAGCCGCATCAACCGGCAGGCGCGCTTCGACGCGGCCGCCTTCGAGACTCTGCCCGGCTCCCCTCTCGAAACGCTGCGCGCGCTCATCGAGGAATCGCGGGTGGAGATGCCCGCCGACCTCCCCGCCATCGCCTGCGGCCTTTTCGGTTACCTCGGCTACGACATGATCCGGCTGGTGGAGAGGCTGGGCACCCCCGGCCCGGACCCGATCGGCGCACCGGATGCGGTGATGATCCGCCCCTCCGTCATTGCCGTTCTGGACGGGGTGAAGGGCGAGGTGACGATCGTCTCACCCGCATGGGTTTCCTCCGGTCTGGGTGCGCGGGCCGCCTATGCGCAGGCGGCGGAGCGGGTTATGGACGCCCTCCGCGATCTCGACCGTAGCGTGGAAAGCGACAACCGGGTATTCCACGAGACAGCTCCCGTGGGCGAGCCCGCCTCCAACTTCACCAAGGAGGGCTACAAGGCCGCCGTGGAGAAGGCCAAGGAATACATCCGCGCGGGTGACATCTTTCAGGTGGTTCCGGCGCAGCGCTGGACGCAGGATTTCCGCCTGCCGCCCTTTGCGCTTTATCGGAGCCTGCGGCGGACCAACCCCTCTCCTTTCATGTTCTTCTTCAACTTCGGCGATTTCCAGATCATCGGGGCCAGCCCGGAGATTCTCGTGCGCCTCCGCGATGGTGAGGTGACTGTCCGCC
Organism: Haematobacter massiliensis; assembly: GCF_000740795.1. Lineage (GTDB taxonomy): Bacteria > Pseudomonadota > Alphaproteobacteria > Rhodobacterales > Rhodobacteraceae > Haematobacter > Haematobacter massiliensis. The sequence continues at coordinate 425,540 of NZ_JGYG01000002.1, read as the reverse complement.
CGATCGCGGGCACCCGACCCCGTGGCGCGACGCCGGAGGAGGATCGCGCGCTGGAAGCCGACCTGCTCGCCGACCCGAAGGAGCGGGCGGAGCATCTGATGCTGCTCGACCTCGGGCGGAACGACGTGGGCCGCGTGGCGCGGGTGGGCACCGTCCATCCGACCGAGAAGTTCACCATCGAGCGCTACAGCCACGTCATGCACATCGTCTCCAACGTGGTGGGCCAGCTGGCGGAGGGTCAGGATGCGCTCTCCGCCCTTCTGGCGGGTCTGCCCGCAGGCACCGTCTCCGGCGCGCCGAAGGTCCGGGCGATGCAGATCATCGACGAGCTGGAGCCGGAGAAGCGCGGCGTCTATGGCGGCGGCGTCGGCTATTTCTCCGCCAATGGCGAGATGGACATGTGCATCGCCCTCCGCACCGGGGTCTTGAAGGATCAGAAACTCTACGTTCAGGCGGGGGGCGGCGTGGTCTTCGACAGCGACCCTGAGTCCGAATGGATGGAGACGGTGAACAAATCGCGCGCGCTCCGTCGCGCGGCCGAAGATGCGGGGCTTTTCGTCCGCCGCGGCAACGGCTGACAGCGCGGCGCCGGTTGCGGTAGCGACGGCGAGACACGCCGCCGCTGCGATGCTCGCGACAGCGGCCCGGCATGACGGCACGCGACCGATGACTGCAGGCGCGGGAGTCCGGGGGCCATCCCCCTTCCATGCCAATCCCCGCGTCCAAAGCATATGGCCGGAGGTCTGGTCCCGGAGCAATGCCGCTTAGGGGTGGATCTCGGGCAGCCTTGGGTGTCTGCTCAGACCACCAAGGAAAGGACATCCCATGCAGACCAGACCACTTGGCCGGACCGGCATCGACATCGCGCCGCTCGTTTTCGGCGGCAACGTTTTCGGCTGGACCATCGACGAGGCGCAGAGCTTCCGCGTGCTTGATGCCTTTGTGGACCATGGTTTCAACGCCATCGACACCGCCGATGTCTATTCCCGCTGGGCGCAGGGCAATCAGGGCGGCGAGTCGGAGACGATCATCGGCCGCTGGCTTCAGACCCGCCCCGGCCTGCGCGACAGGGTGAAGATCTTCACCAAGGTCGGCTCGGACATGGGCAAGCCGGGCCACAAGGGGCTTGGCGCGGCCTGGATCATGGAGGCCGTCGAGGATTCGCTTCGCCGGTTGCAGGTGGAGCACATCGACCTCTACTTCTCCCACTTTCCCGATTCGACCCCGCATGAGGAAACGTTGGATGCCTATTCCCGCCTTCTGAAAGCGGGCAAGATCGGCGCCATCGGCTGCTCCAACTTCGACGCAGGACAGCTCCGCGCTGCGCTCGACGTGGCCGCCGCAGAAGGCCTGCCCCGCTATGGCGTGCTCCAGCCGGAATACAACCTCTACGACCGGGAGAAGTTTGAAGGGCCGCTCCGCGACCTGTGCATCGCGGAGGATATCGGTGTCGTCTGCTACTACGCGCTCGCCTCCGGTTTCCTCAGCGGCAAGTATCGCGACGAGGCCGACCTTGGTCAAAGCGCACGGGGCGGCAAGGCCAAGGGCTATCTGACACCCAAAGGGCTGCGCATCCTCGATGCGCTCGACCGTGTGGCGGAGGCTCATGGGGCGCAACCGGCAGAGATCGCGCTCGCCTGGCTGATCGCCCGGAAGGGCGTCACCGCTCCCATCGCCTCCGCGACGCGAGAGGAACAGGTCATCAGCTTCGCCCGCGCGGCGATGATCGACCTGAAGGCCGAGGAGATCGACCTCCTTACCCGCGCGGGTGAGTGAGCCAACCACTCTCCCCGCGACTGCGCACCCGCGCTCGGACAAAGCCGCCGCGGGTGAACTGTTCCGCCTGTCCCTGTGATCGGGCACAGACAGAACAGTTCAACAGGAACCAGGAGAGCGCATCAGGGAGCAACGCGTACTGTCGGCGGCGCTGACCCCGGGACAGAGCGCGTGGTGATGCCGCTTGCCGGCCAAGCGCGAGGAGCGAGGAACGAGGAACGAGGAACGAGGAAAATCTTTGCCGCCCGCCAACGCGCAAGGAAAGCGGCTGGGTAACGCTGCCGTTGACCTACGGCCCTGTGGCTCTCCGCAAGGTTCGTCCGTGGCAACGCTGGTGGAGGAGGCTCGATGCCTCCGAGACCAGCCCTCCCCTTACCGGCGGCGCGGTGCCGGAACGGCCTTCGTCGCGGCTTTGCCTTCGGGCAGCGGACCGGTGTCGGGCCGTTTGCGAGACTTCTCCGCATCGACGACCTTCTGGGCCAGGTCACGGGCGATGGCGAAGGCGCCCTTGATCTTGTCGCCCTCCTTAGCCCAGTCTCGCAGGATGACCACCTTGTTGTCCTTGATGCGGGCGGCATTGCCCTCGGCATGGAGAAATTCGACCAGACCGGCAGGATTGGCGAACTTGTCCTTGTGGAACTGCACCGTGCAGCCCTTGGGCCCACCGTCCAGCCGTGCGATGCCCGCACGTTTGCAAAGCGCCTTGATCCGCACGATGAGCAAGAGCGTGTTGACCTCCTTCGGCAGCGGTCCGAACCTGTCGATCAGTTCCGCCGCGAAGCCTTCGAGTTCCACCTTCGTCGTCAGTGTGGAGAGCCGCCGGTAGAGGCCCAGACGCACATCGAGATCCGGGACGTAATCCTCCGGGATCAGCACCGGCACACCAAGGTTGATCTGCGGCGACCATTCGCCATCGTCGGTCAGCCCGTCGATCTCCCCCGAGCGCAGCTTCTGGATCGTCTCCTCCAGCATCGACTGATAGAGTTCGTAGCCCACTTCCTTGATGTGGCCGGACTGCTCCTCCCCCAGCAGGTTGCCCGCGCCCCGGAGGTCCAGGTCCTGGCTCGCCAGCGTGAAGCCCGCGCCGAGGCTGTCCAGAGACCCAAGGAGCCGCAGCCGCTTCTGCGCGGCAGGCGTCAGCGGCGCGCGCGGCTTCGTCGTCAGGAAGCAATAGGCCCGTGTCTTGGACCGGCCGACCCGTCCGCGTATCTGGTAAAGCTGGGCCAGCCCGAACATGTCCGCCCGGTGCACGACCATCGTGTTGGCGGTCGGAATATCCAGGCCGGATTCCACGATGGTGGTGGCCAGCAGAACATCCGCCTTGCCGTCGTAGAAATCGTTCATCCGCTGGTCGAGATCACCTGCCGCAAGCTGCCCGTGGGCGACAATGTAGCTTACCTCCGGCACATGTTCCTTGAGGAAGCCTTCCATATCCGGGAGGTCCGCGATCCGGGGAACCACGATGAAGGACTGCCCGCCGCGATAGCGTTCGCGCAAAAGCGCCTCCCGGATGGTCACGCCGTCGAACTCCGACACATAGGTGCGGATCGCCAGTCGATCCACAGGCGGCGTGCCGATGATGGAGAGGTCACGCACCCCCGTCAGCGACAGTTGCAACGTGCGGGGGATCGGCGTCGCGGTCAGCGTCAGGACGTGAACATCCGTCCGCATCTCCTTCAGGCGTTCCTTGTGGGAGACGCCAAAATGCTGCTCCTCGTCGATGACCATGAGGCCGAGGTTCTTGAACCGGACCCCCTTGGCAAGCAGCGCATGGGTGCCGACGACGATGTCGATCGTCCCGTCTGCCATCCCCTCCCGCGTCTTCGCCGCTTCCTTGGCCGGAACGAAACGCGACAGCTGCCGCACCGTGACGGGGAAGCCGCGAAAGCGGTCGGCGAAGCTGCGGTAATGCTGACGGGCGAGCAGCGTCGTGGGACAGATCACCGCGACCTGACCCCCGCCCAGCACCGCGGCAAAGGCGGCGCGGATCGCGACCTCCGTCTTGCCGAAGCCCACATCGCCCACCACGAGCCGGTCCATCGGCACGCCTGCCTCCAGGTCGTGCATCACGTCCGCGATGGCGGAGAGCTGATCCTCCGTCTCCTGATAGGGGAAGCGCGCCTCGAAACTCTCCCAGATGCCATGCGGCGGGTCGTAGACGGGGGCGGAACGGAGGTGGCGCTCGGCGGCGATCCGCATGAGTTTTTCGGCGATCTGCCGGATACGCTCCTTCAGCTTGGCTTTCTTCGCCTGCCACGCGCCGCCGCCCAGCTTGTCGAGCAGCCCATCCTCATGCCCGTAGCGGGAGAGGAGTTCGATGTTTTCCACCGGCAGGAACAGCCGGTCGCCGCCTGCATATTCGAGTGCGATGCACTCGTGCGGCGCGCCCATCGCGGTGATCGTCTCCAACCCGGTGTAGCGCCCCACGCCGTGTTCCACATGCACGACCAGATCGCCGGGGCTGAGCGATTGCGCTTCCGACAGGAAGTTCTCCGCCTTCCGCTTGCGCTTCGGCCGGCCCACCATGCGGTCGCCCAGCACGTCCTGTTCCGAGATGACCGTCAGGCCGGGAGCCTCGAACCCCTGCGCCAGCGGCCAGACAGCAAGGAACAGCCCGCCCTTGCCCTCGGGCACCTCGCGCACGTCCTCCACATCACGGGAGGCCGTCAGGCCCTGATCCTCCAGCAACCCCCTCAGCCGCTCCCGCGGGCCCTCGGAGAAGGAGGCGATCACGACCTGGCTGTCCTTGCGTTTCGCGCGCACATGATCGGCCAGCGCGCCGAACAGGCTCACGCTTTCCTGTTGCCGCTCAGGGGCGAAATTCCGACCGACGCGCCCCCCCGCATCCACCACGCCCGGCCCCGGCGCCTGGGGCAGCGGGGAAAGTTGCACGACACGGTGGCCCCCGACCGCTGCCTCCCATGCAGCATCGTCCAGATAGAGAAGGCCCGGCGGACAGGGCTTGTAGACCGAGTCGGTCCGCCCCTTCTGCACCATCGCCTCGCGCCGGGCATCATAGGCGTCGTCCACCGCTTCCCATCGAGCGAGCCGCGTGGGCGTCACCTGATCGTCCAGCATCACGCCCGCATCCGGCAGGTAATCGAAGATCGTCTCCAGCCGCTCATGGAAGAACGGCAGCCAGTGCTCCATCCCCTGCTGCCGCCGCCCTGCGCTTACCGCCTCATACAGCGGGTCGTCTGATCCGCCGGCACCGAATTCCAGCCGATAATTCTGGCGGAACCGGGTGATCGAGGCATCGTCCAGCACCACCTCCGACATGGGGGCAAGGGCGATCCGGTCCAGCTTGTCGGTGGTTCGCTGAGTCGCGGCGTCAAATCGGCGCGCGCTCTCCAGAACGTCGCCGAAGAAGTCGAGCCGTATCGGCCCTGTGTCGCCCGGCGGGAAAATGTCCACGATGCCGCCCCGCACCGCAAAATCCCCTGCCTCCGTCACCGTGGGGCTTTGGGTGAAACCCATGCGCGCAAGATAGGCCCGCAAGCCCATCTCATCGACCCGCTGGCCCACCTTCGCGCTGAAGGAGGCATCCCGCAGCAGATCGCGCATCGGTAGCCGCTGTGTCGCCGCGTTGAGCGTGGTGAGCAGGACGAAATTGCCCGGAACCCCCCGCGCCAGCGCCGCCAGCGTCGCCATGCGCGCCGCCGTCACCTCAGGATTGGGCGAAACGCGGTCATAGGGCAGGCAGTCCCACGCAGGCAGGTCGAGCACGGGAAGACTGGGCGCGAAGAAGGTCAGCGCGCGGCGCATCTCCTCCATCCGCCGCCCGTCGCGGGCGATATGGATCACCGGACGGTTCTGTCTTTCGACTTCTCGGGCGAGCAGGCGCGCGTCAAATCCCTCCGGCGCGCCGCCGAGGGTGACTGTCTGGCCTTTGGGGCGGGTCATGTCATCCATTTTCGGGTGAGGTAATCACGCATGCGGCGAAGTCAACTGCCAAGGGCCGAGACCGTCAGGTTCCGCCACATTCCCCAGAGCGCAGTGACAAGAATGAACACGATCCCCAGGCATTGGACCCGGAACCTCTGCCAGAACAGGGCAGAGCGCAATCTCTCCCCCGCCAGCCCGTGCGACAGGATCCGTTGCGCTGTCCAGAGGTCCAGCCCGCGTACCAGCATCAACGGCAGAAGCAGGAGGAACACCGCCTGTCCGAGCTCTATCCCGTACCCCCAGCCTGTGATCATCAGCGAGGCAAGCAGGAAGAAGGCGGTCGCAACGGTCAGCAATCCGAAGGCCGCATAACGCCGCGCAAGCCGAAGCGCCGAGAGCCGCGAGACCTCCTCCAGTTCCGCCATGCTGCCCGGCCGGTCGGCATGGGCGGCGGCGAGGACATCCACCGGCACACCCGCCACCCGCTGCCCGAGGAGAAACCACATCACGGCGAGCATCGCCCAGAACCACAGGCTGGAGAACGACCGGACGTCTATCAATCCGGCCAGCATGGAATACCAGTTCAGCACGTCGGTTGGTCTCGCCTCTCGCCTGTTGCGGTACCGTATCGCTGCGTTGCCGCGAATCCTACCCTTGAGATGGACGGTTCTCCGTGGCAGGCAAGGCGCAGCCAGAAGGAGAGCCGTCATGCCAGCCACCCTCGCCGCCTATCCTGCCACCCGCCTGCGCCGGCTTCGCCGTTCCGCGCAGATCCGGTCTCTGGCGCAGGAGAATACGCTGGCGGTCGGTGATCTCATCTGGCCGATCTTCGTGCGCGACGGCTATGACATCGCGGAACCCATCGCCTCCATGCCGGGGGTGGAGCGGCTCTCCATCGACCGTGCCGTGCGGGCGGCGGAAGAGGCGGCGACGCTCGGCATCCCGGCGCTGTGCCTCTTTCCCTATACCGATGCCGAACGCCGCACGGAAACCTGTGAAGAAGCGTGGAGCGACGAAAACCTCGTCAACCGGGCGATCCGGGCAATCAAGGCAGAGGTGCCGGAAATTGCCATCATGACGGATATCGCGCTCGATCCCTACAATGCCAACGGGCACGACGGCTTCGTGAAGGACGGCATCATCGTCAACGACGAGACGGTCGAAGCGCTGGTGAAAATGGCGCTGGCGCAGGCGGATGCGGGGGCGGATATCCTCGGTCCTTCCGACATGATGGATGGCCGGATCGGGGCGATGCGGGCAGCGCTGGAGGCCGCGGGCCATCAGGACGTGGCGATCCTGTCCTATTCGGCGAAATACGCCTCCGCCTTTTATGGCCCGTTCCGCGATGCGGTGGGGGCCTCGGGCCGGCTCGTCGGCGACAAGAAAACCTACCAGATGAACCCCGCGAATGCGGAGGAGGCGCTCCGCCTTGTCGAACGCGATCTGGCGGAGGGCGCGGACATGGTGATGGTGAAGCCGGGGATGCCCTATCTCGACATCTGTCGCCGGGTGCGCGACCGTTTCGGCGTGCCGACCTTCGCCTATCAGGTATCGGGTGAATACGCGATGCTGGAAGGCGCGATCCGCAACGGCTGGCTGGACGGCGACAAGGTCGTGGTGGAAAGCCTGATGGCCTTCAAGCGCGCGGGTTGCCACGGCATCCTGACCTATTTCGCCCCGCGCGTCGCACGCATGCTTGCACCGAGCTTCTGAGCGGAAGGCACAGGGGTTAATCCGGGGGTCATGGCGCCTTGACGGGCTTGTGTTCTTCCTGATGGCCGCCGATGCGGCGGCAGGGGTGACAAGCCTTGTCTCACAGGATAGCCTCCCGGCCCAACCGGAGCGCCGAATTTGCGGCGGGCCGAGACAACCAACGCCGGGTAACGGTTCTCGAAAAGGGCAGCAGATGGTCCAGATTTCCCGCAGGGGCTTCTTCATCGCGACAGGCGGCGCGGCGCTCGGCCTCACGGCGGCCTGCGGGAACGGCGTGGGTACTGCGAATTCCCAACGCATTGATGCCCGCGTGGATGCCACGCGTGACTTCCTGTTCAGCCGCTATCCCGGCACCGTCGATCTCGCCGCCAAGTCGCAGGGGGTGCTCTACATCCCGCTGATGACGGAGGCCGGGTTCGGCTTCGGCGGCGCCTACGGTCAGGGTGCGCTTCGCATCAATGACGTGACGGTGGACTATTACTCCGCAACCAAGGTCTCGGCCGGGTTGCAGATCGGCGCGCAGCAATATGCCCATGCGCTGTTCTTCATGACGGAGCAGTCGCTCGCCCAGTTCCGCGCAGGAGAAGGCTGGGCCGCAGGGGCAGACCTCAAATACGCGGTTTTCGATCAGGGCGGCAACCTCGGGCTCGACACGACAACGGCGCTGGCGCCAGTCATCGCGCTGGTCTTCGGTCAGGCAGGACTGCTGGTCGGCGCGACGCTGGCGGGCACGAAATATACCCGCATCATTCCCTGACACGTCACACGTCTTGACGGAAGCGGACAGCTCGGGCATCGGACAGAGACCAGTCCCAACCCGGAGCCGCGCGGCATGGAAAAGCTTATCGAACGTGGCCTCTTTGCCAGCCGCTGGCTGATGGCGCCGATGTATATCGGGCTGGTCGGGGCTCTTCTGCTGCTGCTATGGGGGTTCCTGAAGGAGCTCCTGCATCTGTTCACCGATCTCGGCAATATCACGCAGTATGACGTGATCCTCGGGACGCTGGCGCTGATCGACCTGACGCTGGCGGGGAACCTCGTCCTCATCGTGATCTTCTCGGGCTACGAGAACTTCGTCTCCAAGATGAACATGGACGGGCATGAGGACCGCCCCGAATGGCAGGGGACGGTCGACTTCTCGGGCCTCAAGCTGAAACTCATCGCCTCCATCGTGGCGATTTCGGGGATCCATCTGCTCAAGGTGTTCATGGATGTCACCTCGACCTCGCCCGAGCAGATCCGCTGGATGGTCATCATCCACCTTGTATTCGTGATTTCCGGTGTGCTGCTGGCGCTGATGGACTGGATCACCGTAAAGGCCAAGCCGAAGAAGTAAGGGGGCCTTCCGGCCCCCCTTCCCTTATGCGAAATCCAATACCACGCGTCCGTCGATCTGCCCCTTCTCCATCCGGGAAAAGACGTCGTTCACCTCCTCCAGCTTGGCGGTAGAGGTGTGGGCATGCACAAGCCCGCGCCCCGCGAAATCCAGCGATTCCGCCAGATCGAGCCGGGTGCCGACGATGGAACCGCGCACCGTAATCCCCTCCAGCACCATGTCGAAGATCGGCAGAGGAAAATCTCCGGGCGGCAGGCCATTCAGTGCGATGGTGCCCCCCCGACGCGCGAATTTCAGCGCCTGCTCGAACGCCTTGGGCGACACTGCGGTCACCAGAACGCCATGCGCGCCGCCGATTTCCTTCTTGATGGCGGCCACGGGATCGGTGGTCTTTGCGTTGACCGTCACCTCCGCCCCCAGTTCTCGGGCGAGTTTCAGCTTGGACTCGTCGATGTCCACAGCGGCGACATGCAACCCCATCGCCTTGGCATATTGCACGGCCATGTGGCCCAGCCCCCCGATCCCGGAGATCACCACCCATTCACCTGGGCGCGTATCCGTCATCTTCAGACCTTTGTAGACCGTCACACCGGCGCAGAGGACCGGCGCGATTTCAACGAAACCCACCTCCTTCGGCAGATGGCCCAGATAGTTCGGATCGGCGAGCACATATTCGGCAAAACCACCGTTCACCGAATAGCCTGTGTTCTGCTGCAATTCGCACAGCGTCTCCCAGCCGCCCAGGCAGTGCTCGCAATGGCCGCAGGCGGTATAGAGCCACGGCACGCCCACCCGGTCTCCCTCCTTCACGGACGTCACGCCCTGGCCCACGCCGACCACGTGACCGACGCCCTCATGTCCCGGGATGAACGGAGGCTTGGGCTTCACCGGCCAGTCGCCATGCGCGGCATTCAGATCGGTATGGCAGACACCGCAGGCTTCTATCTTGACGAGAACCGTGCCCGGCGCGACTTCCGGCACCTTTGCTTCCTCGATGACGAGCGGCTTGCCGAACTCTCTGACGACGGCGGCTTTCATGGTTTTCTGCATGACGTTTCCTTTGGCAATGAAAAGCCTCCACGCCGTGGGGACGCGGAGGCGTCTTATGCTTGAAGCGGGGGGCGGACGGGCACGCATGGAAGGCGGCCCGTCCGCAGCGCCGGTCAAGGTGTGGAGGGGATAGCACCCGAACCGGAACTGTCCTGCGGCAGCGGGCCAGACTGGCCCGCGCCGAACAGAGGGTCTGGTTCCCGGACGCGCCGGGAACCTTCAGGGGATCAGAAGAAGCCAAGCTTGCTGGCGCTGTAGCTCACCAGCATGTTCTTGGTTTCCTGGTAATGGTCGAGCATCATCTTGTGCGTCTCGCGCCCGATGCCGGACTGCTTGTAGCCACCGAAGGCCGCGCCCGCGGGATACACGTGGTAGCAGTTCGTCCAGACCCGACCCGCCTGGATCGCGCGCCCCATGCGATAGGCGGTGTTGCCATCCCGGCTCCATACGCCTGCGCCCAGACCATAGACCGTATCGTTGGCGATCTCGATCGCCTCATCTGCGGTCTTGAACGTGGTGACGGAAACGACAGGCCCGAAGATCTCCTCCTGGAAGACCCGCATCTTGTTGTTGCCCTCGAAGACCGTCGGCTGGATGTAATAGCCGCTGGACAGATCGCCGCCGAGCTTGGCGGCTTCGCCACCCGTCAGCACCTTGGCGCCCTCGCGCTTGCCGATGTCGAGATAGCCCATGATCTTCTCGTACTGCTCGACGGAGGCCTGCGCGCCGATCATGGTGGAGGGTTTCAGCGGATCATCCTGCGTGATCGCCTGAACACGTTTCAGCGCCTTCTCCATGAAGCGGTCGTAGATCGACTCGTGCACCAGGGCGCGGGACGGACAGGTGCAGACTTCGCCCTGGTTCAGCGCAAAAAACGCAAACCCCTCCAGCGCCTTGTCGAGGAAACCGTCGTCCTCGTCCATTACATCGGCAAAGAAGATGTTGGGCGACTTGCCCCCCAGTTCCAGCGTGATGTTCGTCACGTTCTGCGCGGCATAGCCCATGATGAGCTTGCCCACCTCGGTGGAGCCGGTAAAGGCGATCTTGGCGATGCGCGGGTTTTCGGCGAGCGGCTTGCCCGCCTCCGTCCCCAGCCCGTTCACGATGTTGACCACGCCCGGCGGCAGCAGATCGCCTATGATCTCGAACAGCACCATGATGGAGGCCGGCGTCTGCTCCGCCGGTTTCAGCACAACGCAGTTCCCGGCGGCCAGCGCAGGGGCGAGCTTCCATGCCCCCATCAGGATCGGGAAGTTCCACGGGATGATCTGGCCCACTACGCCCAGCGGCTCATGGAAATGGTACGCTACAGTGTCGTTGTCGATCTGGGAGATCGTGCCTTCCTGCGCCCGGATGCAGCCCGCGAAGTAGCGGAAGTGATCCGCCGTCAGAGGGATGTCCGCGGCCATCGTCTCGCGCAGCGGCTTGCCGTTGTCCCAGGTCTCGGCCGTCGCGATGGTCTCAAGGTTCTGCTCGATCCGTTCTGCGATCTTCAGCAGAATGTTGGACCGTTCGGTGGGCGAAGTCCGACCCCAGGCATCCTTCGCCTTGTGCGCAGCGTCGAGCGCCGCTTCGATATCCTTGCCGTCCGACCGCGCAACCTCGCAGACGACCTTGCCGGTCATCGGGGAGATGTTCTCCATGTAGCGGCCAGACTTCGGAGCGACCCACTCGCCGCCGATGTAGTTCTCATAGCGCTTCTTGAACGGAGACTTGTGGTGCTGCTCCGAATGGGTCTGGGTGTCTGCCATGATTTCCTCCTGTTCGTCGGCCCCTCCTCGGGCCGTCTGATAGGAGAGTTTAGACATTACGCCGCGCGATAAAGCCCCCGGGAGGCCATGCTGCGCCCGCAACTGTCTCACCCGCGATACAGTGCGCAGCGGCGTCCTCAGGAAATTTGCACACCGAATTGCTTCATCTTGCGATAGAAGGTCGCGCGTCCGATGCCGAGCTCCCGCGCAGCGGCAGAAACATTTCCCCCCGCACGGTGCAATGCCCGCAGCATCTCCGAGCGCGCCGCCTCATCCAGCCCGCCGGGGCCGTCCTCCCCCAGAATGTCGCTGGCAGGCCGCCGGGCAAGAATATCGTCCTCCGTCAGGCCGAAGCTCCGCCGTGCGGCACGCGTCGCACCGAGGATGAGGTCATCCCGGTCAACCGCGAAGAGGATCGGGCCGGTGGTGTCACGTCCCTCCAGCGTCAGTATCCGGGCGGTGGCGAAGGCTGCCCGGAACAGCTCACGCTCGATCCGCCGCGCGGCATCGACGACAGCGAGAGAGACAAGCCGGGCATGGCCCTCCGTCAAATCCCCGCGCACAGAGGAGACGTCGATCACCGCGCTGAGTTGCCCTTCCGGGCCAAAGACCGGCGCGCCCATGCAGGAAAGCTGCGTATGGGTCGCGCGGAAATGTTGGCCGCGATGGATGATGACGGGGCGCCGCTCCGCAAGGCAGGTGCCGATCCCGTTCGTCCCTTCCTCCGACTCGCTCCAGTTGGCGCCTGCGACAAGACCTGCGCCGGAGAACCACGCCTGATCCGAACTGCGGGTACGATCATCGATCACCAGCCCGTCGCCATCGGTCAGCAACACGGCGCAACCCGCGTCGAGCGCGGCGCCGGCCAGACGGTCCAGCACAGGCGCGGCGATCCGCAGGAGCGGGCCAACCCGCTCCCTCCGGTGCCTGAGCGCCGCGTTTTCCGGACGGGCCACGGCATGACTTTCCGCCGGATCCAGCTTGTGGTGAACGAGGGAACGACGCCAGGATGCCGCGACCGGCGATCGGACGGCTTCCCCGGACGCCGCGACAGCCATCACGTTTTCGACGTGGCCCCTCTCGAATTGCGAGAACATTCCAGCCTCCACTCTGTCCTGTCTCCAGCAGAGAGGATGGCTCAGTCGGGGCGATGTAGCAATAAACTTGTCGTGGGACGAAAGATGAGCGGGAAACCTCGTCTCAGCGGGGCTTACTCCTCCCCCGCCGCCTCACCCATGTCCTCGCCTCGACGTGAACCGCCACGGAAGCCGGTGGCCACGACAAACTTCTCCGAACTGTCCGACCGGCTGGCCGGCGGCTTCACATGGGCGACCTTGCGGAAGTTCTGCTTGAGCAACTGCTGCAACTCCGCCTCCGCCCCGCCGGCCAGGACCTTGGCGACGAAAGTGCCGCCTTCCTCCAGTACGTCGAAGGCGAAATACGCCGCCGCCTCGCAGAGCGCCATGATGCGCAGGTGATCGGTCTGCTTGTGCCCGGAGGAGGCCGCCGCCATGTCCGACATGACCACATCCGCCTTGCCGCCAAGCCAACCCCGCACCGCATCGTCCGCACCGTCGGATAGAAAGTCGAGTTGGTGCAACTCCGCCCCTGCAATGGGTTCCACCTCCTGCAGGTCGACGCCGAGGACGGTGCCCTGTTTCTTCCCTCCGCGATCCCCGAGCGCGTTGACCCGGGCGACGGCCACCTGGCTCCATCCCCCCGGCGCGCAACCAAGGTCGACCACACGTGCGCCGGGCACGAGGAAGTGAAACTTGTCGTCCAGTTCGAGGATCTTGAATGCCGCGCGTCCCCGGTAGCCTTCCCGCCGGGCGCGCTGCACATAAGGGTCGTTCAGCTGCCGCTCCAGCCAGCGGGTGGAGGAGAGCTTGCGCCCCTTGGCGGTCTTGACCCGAACGCGAAGCTCGCGCTGGCCGCGACCGGATGTTCCTTTTTCCGTCGTCATCTTCTTCCTCGTCAGAAGCCGTCCGTCAGCACGCCGTCGGCCGACATCTGGGCGTAGAGCAACCCCTCCCTCAGACCGCGATCCGCGACGGACAACCGGTCTGTCGGCCAGACGCGCATCAGCGCCTGCAGGATGGCGGAGCCGGACATGATGAGCGCATGGCGGTCGCGCCCGATGCGCGGGTCCGCCCGCCGCCCTTCAGGGCCGAGTGTGAGGTAGTTGCGAATAACCGAATCGATCTGGGCGGAGGTCATCCTCAACCCGTCAACCTTGTTCCTGTCATAGCGGCGCAGTCCAAGAAAAGACGCCGCAACCGTCGTGACAGTCCCGGACGTGCCGATGATCTGGAACCCCGCCCGCGGATTTTCCGCGTTGTAGGGGGAGAAACTTGCCAGATTCTCCTCGAAGTGCCAGCTCATCAGGGCGAAACGGGCAGCGTCGTCCTCCACATCCTCGAACTGATCGCGAAGCGTGGCCACGCCGAGCGGCACGGAAATCCAGTCCACCACCTTGGCCGCCGGCCCGCGCTGCGGCGCATTGAAGCCCCGGTGAAGGCGCATGATCGCAGCGGGCCTGTCCGCCCGCGGCACCTGCGACAGGTCGATCCAGACTAGCTCCGTCGAGCCGCCGCCGATATCCACGACCAGCAATTGCTCCGTCCGGTGCGACACAAGCGGCGCGCAGGAGATGACGGCGAGCCGCGCCTCCTCCTCCGGCGGGATGATTTCGAGACTGAGACCCGTTTCCGCCCGGATCTGACGCAGAAGCTCCCGCCCGTTGCGAGCGCGCCGGCAGGCCTCCGTCGCGACCAGTCGCATCTTGCGGACGCGATGTGTCTCCAGCTTGCGCTGACAGATGCGCATGGCCTGAACGGTGCGCGCCATAGAGGCACGCGACAACCGGCCGGAGGCTTCAAGCCCCATGCCCAGCTGAACCGCTTTGGAGAAGCTGTCGATCACATGGAATTGGTTGCCGCGCGGTTCGGCCACCAGCATCCGACAGCTGTTGGTTCCAAGGTCGAGCGCGGCATAAAGCTCGCCCGTCTCGGGGGTCTTGGCGGCGGTCGGTTCGACCTCTACAGGGATCGCGCCCGCAGCCTGGGGACGCATGGGCGTCATTTTACGCCCTCCGGGTAACGTGTTGCGTCCAAGCTAATCACTGGCAGCTCCCTCCGCAAGCACGAGCTTCCGCTAGCGGGTCCGCCGGGGCGCTGCTAGCATCCCGTCATCCTGTTGGAGGAAGACATGTATAAATCCATTCTCGTTGCCGTTGCTCTCGATCACGGAGATGCCGCGAAAGCGCTCCTCGACCGGGCGAAACAGCTGGCGGAACCCGGCGGCACCATTCGCGCCGTAAACGTGGTTGAGCCGATTCCCGCCTATGTCACGGCCGAAATCCCGCCCGATTTGTTCATGAACCAGAGCGGGCGCGCGGAGAAGGACATGCAGGACCTGCTTGTCGGCTATGAGAGCGTCGTGCCGGAGATCCGCGTCGGAGGAGCGGCTGCAGAGATCATGGCCGCGGCAGAAGAACATGGCTCCGACCTCATCATGATCGCCTCCCACAAGCCGGGATTCAGCACCTACTTCATCGGCTCGACTGCGGCGCGCGTCGTCCGCCATGCGCAATGCTCGGTGCTCGTCAGCCGTTGACCATGAGAATTTCGCCAAGGATTGAGGCGATCACCGCCGCCGGTACCGACGGTTGGGAGATCTACTACCGCACGCGAGAGCTTCTCGCGCGCGGGGAACGCGTGTTGTCGCTCACCATCGGAGAGCACGACATCAAGACCGATCCCGTGATTCTGGAGGCGATGCACCAAAGCACGCGCGCCGGAAACACCGGCTACGCTTTTGGTCCGGGCAATCCCGAACTGCGGGCGGAGGTGGCGGCGCGGGTCGCGGCGCGGACGGGCGTCCCCACAGGAGCGGAGAACGTCATCATCACGCCGGGCGGTCAGGCCGCGCTTTTTGCATCGCATATGGCGCTTCTGGACAAGGGGGATCGCGCGTTGCACGCCGATCCCTATTACGCCACCTACCCCGGCACGATCCGCGCGGCAGGCGGCGTTCCGGTTGCCGTTCCCACCCGTTCCCGGGACGCCTTCCAGCCCAAGGCTGAAGACATCATGGCGCGGGCCAAGGGGGCAAAAACGCTGCTCATCAACACCCCCAACAACCCGACCGGCGTGGTCTATGACCGGCCGACGCTGGACGGCATCGCGCAGGCTGTCACAGAAGCCGACCTGTGGCTGATCTCGGACGAGGTCTATGACACCCAGATATGGGAGGGCGAGCACATCTCGCCCCGCGCGCTTCCCGCGATTCGGGAGCGGGTGCTGGTGGTCGGCTCCATGTCGAAGAGCCATGCGATGACCGGATCCCGGCTGGGCTGGGTGGTGGCCGAGCCAGAGGTGATCGAGGCGCTGGCGGTTCTCGCGACCAACACGACCTATGGCGTTGCCCCTTTCGTTCAGGATGCGGCGCTTCACGCTTTGCGTCTCGGGCCGGATTTCGAGGAGCGCATCGCAGAGCCGTTTCGCAGACGCCGGGATATTGCCACCCGACTCATCGCGGATCAGAATCTGGTTCGGCTCGTGCCGTCCTCAGGCGCGATGTATCTGATGCTGGACATTCGCGCGACCGGGCTTTCGGGCAACGATTTTGCCGGTCGGCTCCTGGAGGAGGAACGTATCGCCGTGATGCCGGGAGAGAGTTTCGGCGCCGCGGCGGCCGGACATCTCAGGGTGGCGATGACTATTCCCGACCCGGCGTTCGAAGAGGCTCTCGCGCGCCTGCTGGCGTTCGCAGCACATATCACTGCCTGAAGCGGGAAAAAAAAAGGCGGGCACAAGGCCCGCCTTTTCCGTTTTGACCCGAAAGGATCAGAACTTGTAGGACAGCTTCGCTTTCAGCGTGTAGCCGTCGATGTCAACGCGGCTGCCGTCGAAGTCGCTGTAGTCGTGGTAGAGAGCTTCCACACCGACGACCCAGTTGGTGTCGTAGAGGTAGTCAGCGCCCACACCGGCGACCCAGCCGTTGTCTTTGTAGTCATCGCGGCCAACCGTGAACTCGGTGCGCGACCAGCCGGCGGTGCCGTAGAACAGCCAGTTGGCGGGAGCGTAACCGACTTTCAGTTTGGCGGCATAGCTGTCGCCCTGGTCGATGCTGCTGCGGTCGGCATTGGTGCCGCTCACGTCGGAGAAGTCATAGGTGAGTTCACCACCGAGGACCCAGCCATTGGTGAAGCCGTAGTTGTAACCGGCGTGCAGACCGTAAACGGCGCCGTCGGAGTCACCCCAGCCGCGACCGGCGGAGAAATCGCCGTAGCCGACCTGAGCACCGCCGTAGAAGCCGGTCCACGGGGAAGCGATCGGTGCGACATAGGTCACGGGAGCCGGCGCCGGCTCGATAACCGGGGCGGCGACGTTGCCAGCGAAGGCCGCCGGGGCGGCGACGGCGCTAACCAGAGCTGCAAGAGCAAGTTTTTTCATTAGATATACTCCATCTCCTCGAACCGCGCTGAGGCGGCGTCCGACCGGGTTTATGTCCGATCGTTGCCGTGCCATCTATCGCCGCCGAAAGCGGTTTCAAAGGGGGGCTCACGCGAGCGTGAGCATTTTCTGCGAAGTGATGGATTTCTAAACGTTTATTTGGCCATTTTCGGCCCAGAATCGCTCACTTTTGCCGATTATCGTAATAAACTGCGACAGGTAGATGTATATAGAGCACAGTTCCATGAAATTATAATGACGCCTGCAAAAAGTCTTGCACATGACGTCAATCTTTCAGGGAAATTACCCTGACATTCTGTCCACGAGCGGTCAGCGCGATTTCGCCCCGGCATAGACGAAGAGCATCTTCGCCGAACACTTCGTTTCGCCAACCCTTGAGAGCCGGCACATCGCGGCGGCCCGCCGCAATCGCATCCAGGTCGGTCGCGGTGGCGATAAGCTTCTGCGCTACGCCTGCCTCCTCCGCCTTGGCCTTCACCAGCACCCGAAGCAGATCAGCCAAAGCGGGATTGACGTTCAGCTGCTCGCGGTTCTCCTCGATATGCGGAAGCTCTTCGGGCTTCCGGGCGAGTCCCTGGCGAACCGAGTCCAGAATTCCCTCCGCCACCTCACCCCGCCGCGCTTCACGCTGCAGGAGGCGGGAGCGTCCCAGCTCTTCCGCTGTCGTCGGCTTGGTGGAGGCCAGCTCCAGAAGCGCGTCATCCTTGTAGACACGCGACCGGGGAACGTTGTGGCCCTGAGCATATTCCTCCCGGAACCGCGCCAGCTCGCGCACCACGGCGAGAAACCGGCCCGAATTCGTCCGGGTCTTGACCCGCTGCCAGGCCTCATTGGGCCGTACGACATAGGTTTCCGGGTCAAGAAGAACGGCGATTTCCTCCTCCACCCATTTCTGCCGGCCAGTCTCGGCAAGCTGCCGCGCCAGCACCTCGTAGATCACCCTGAGATGGGTCACATCCGCAATCGCGTAGGTCTTCTGCGCAGGCGTAAGCGGCCGGCGGGACCAATCGGTGAAGCGCGAGGTCTTATCGAGCGACTCGTGCGCGATCTTGCGCACCAGCGTCTCGTAAGCGACCTGCTCGCCGAAGCCGCAGACCATGGCGGCGACCTGCGTATCGAACAGTGGCTTGGGCAGAACGTTGCCCTGAACGAAGAATATCTCCAGATCCTGCCGCGCGGCGTGAAACACCTTTATGATGCTTTCATCGCGGAAAAGCTCGTAGAGCGGCTCCATCGAAACTTCGCCCGCGATGGGATCTACCAGCACGGCCTCTCCGGTCTTGCCGGGAAGGGCCAACTGGACGAGGCAGAGCTTTGAATAATACGTTCGCTCGCGCAGGAACTCGGTATCGATGGCGATATAGGGCTGCCCCTTCGCCCGGTCGCAGAAAGCGGCCAGCTCTTCGGAAGTTGTGAGTGTCTTTACAGTGGTTTCGGGCAAGGACTCTGCCATCGCGAAAATTTGACTGCCCCTGCATAAGGAAAAGCCAGAAGAAAGAAAAGTCCCGGAAAGATTTATGCGTGCGCCGAGGGCGTCAGAGCCGTTCCGAGGTCTCCGCGAGCCTTACTGGAGAGCGGTCGCCCGCTGCATAACGGCGGAGCACTGCGGGGTAGAGCACATGCTCATGCCGCAGGACACGGGCCGCCAGCGTCTCGGGCGTATCGCCCGACAGGATGGGAACACGCGCCTGACCAAGTATGGGGCCGTCGTCCAGCACAGCCGTCACTTCATGCACGGTGCAGCCGGCCTCTTCGTCTCCCGCCGCGATGGCGCGCGCATGGGTGTGCAGGCCAGGATACTTCGGCAGGAGCGAGGGATGGATGTTGAGCATTCGCCCCTCGAACCGCTCAACGAAACCGGGGGTCAGCACCCGCATGAAGCCAGCAAGGCACAGGATATCCGGCTCCGCCGCCAGAATAGGCCCAAGCAGCTCCGCCTCGAAAGCCGACCGATCTCCCTTGAAGGCCCGGTGATCCACGGCGGCTGTCGGCACGCCAAGCTCTGCCGCACGCAGGAGCCCTTGGGCTCCCGGATCGTTGGACGCGACAAGCACGGGCCGCGCCGGATGATCCCCCGTCATGCTGCGGACAAGAGCCACCATGTTGGACCCCCCGCCCGAGACGAGGATCGCGACCCGTTTCACACCAGCGCGCCCCGGTAGCTCACGCCCTCGCCCGAAGTGACCGTCCCGAGGCGGAAGACAGTTTCACCACATCCTTCAAGGAGCGTGGTCAGCGCCTCCGCCCTGTCATCGGATACCGCGAGGATCATGCCGACGCCGCTGTTGAACGTGCGCAGAAGCTCCTCCCGCTCCATGCCCGACACCTCCGACAACCAACGGAAGACCGGCGGCAACGTCCAGGCGGAGAGGTCGATCTCCGCCCCCAGACCTTCGGGAAGCACGCGAGGCAGGTTCTCGGTGATCCCCCCGCCGGTGATATGCGCTGCGGCGTGCAGACCACCTGCCGTCCGCGCAGCAAGAACCTGCTTCACATAAAGCCGCGTCGGGGTCAGCAGCGCATCACCGAGAGTGCCCTCGCCAAAAGGCGAAGGATCGTCCCAATCCAGCCCGGACATCTCCACCACACGCCGAACCAGCGAATAGCCGTTCGAATGCACACCGGAGGAGGCGAGACCCAGAAGGACGTCGCCCTCCTTCACGCCCTGAGGCAAGTCATCCCCCCGCTCCATCGCCCCGACTGCGAAACCGGCGAGATCGAAATCGCCCCCGTGATACATGCCGGGCATCTCCGCCGTCTCACCCCCGATGAGCGCGCAACCGGAGGCAGCACATCCTTCGGCGATACCCTCGATGATGCGGGTCGCAGCCTCCAGCTCCAGCTTGCCGGTCGCGAAATAGTCGAGGAAGAACAGTGGCTCCGCCCCCTGACAGACGAGGTCGTTCACGCACATCGCGACCAGATCGATACCGATGGTGTCCACCCGGCCCGTGTCGATGGCAATGCGAAGCTTGGTACCCACCCCATCCGTCGCCGCGACCAGGATGGGGTCATTGTAGCCTGCACCCTTCAGATCGAAGAGCGCACCGAACCCGCCCAGTCCCGCCACGGTACCGGGCCTGTTGGTGCGTTTCGCCGCAGGCTTGATCCGCTCGACGAGCGCATTTCCAGCGGCGATATCCACGCCTGCCTCAGCATAGGTGAGACCGTTCCGCTTCTGCGGGTCTGTGGTCATCTGCGCCTCCGAGATTCGTCCGCGCGACCGATAGACGATACGCGGGCTTTCCACAACGCTTTCGGCTCAGTTGATGTTTGCGGGAACCGGGGAGCGGTCAAAGGGGTTTGTGGGCAGCAACTTTTTTCGGAGGGTAAGATGATCCTGAATGGAAAATCCGCTGTTTTTGGCGCCCTGCTGGCGCTTGGCATGACGGGCACCGCCTTTGCACAGGGCACGACCCAAGGCACGAGCCAGACTGCCGTTTCCGCTGCCGACAGCGCCGCACCCGGCCCTTATGCAGGTTGGCCGGTTCTGTCGAAGGAAGGGATCCCGGTCGGTCGCGTGACCTTCTCTCCCGAGGCGGTGGACGGGAAACTTCCGTTTATTGTGGTCTATGGTGAAGACGGCTCGAGCTTCCGCGTCACCAATGGCGTCGAAATGATCGGGCCTGATTCGATTGTGCTGACGATTTCCAAGTCAGTGATCGACAGTTCGGCGAGCGACAACTTCCGCAACATCGTCGTGCAATGACCGGATGGAGGGCGCGCCATGCCCCTCCCTTCCCCCTTGACCCGGACGAGCCTGCAACCTAGGCAGAGCGTGGCGGGCCTGTAGCTCAATGGTTAGAGCAGGGCGCTCATAACGCCTTGGTTGGGGGTTCGAGTCCCTCCGGGCCTACCACCCGCCTCAAGTAGGTTACCCCAGCAACCCATATCTCGCGGCCTTCGGCTCTAATCCGATGGCTTGAGCTTGATCAGTTCGCCTTTCCGAGAGTGAGGTCGATCCTCCAGAGTATACCGATGCCGCGGTGAGGCGAGGGGCGCGTCGCTCCCGATGACCCCTATCAGATCAACGCTTGCTGCCGGCCTCATCGACGATGCGGAACGCTGCGACTTATGATCTTGCCGCCAAAGAGGGAGTGAGGATCGGCGGAACATGCCGCCAGAAATGCGAGAGGGCTGAGGATGCCGGCCCCGCCACCTTCCCGCTACGCCCGATCCGAAACCAGTCAGCCGCTTGCGTCATCGGCAACACTCACCGCTGAGGCGTGAATGGGCGCGTCATGCTGAAAGACCACAGCTCGGCACTCCGGTGTAACACCGAAGTCAACTCGAGCTTTCGACAACAGCCAAGCTTCTGGATATGAACAGAAAATATGGTGCTGTGAGAGAGGATTGAACTCTCGACCTCTCCCTTACCAAGGGAGTGCTCTACCACTGAGCTACCACAGCAAACCAATCCGGGCGGGGTTCTTGGCCTCCCCGGGGTGGACGCCGGGTGATTAGTCGGAAATCCGCAGGGGTGCAAGGCCAAACTGGACGGATTGCGACACCTGCGATACAGACGGCACATGACCCGGCAAAACAGTGGCAAAGGCGGTGGAAAAGCCGCTACGGAACGCGAGGAGCGGTTGCGCGCGGCGCTCAGGGCGAATCTTGCCCGGCGCAAGGTGCAGGCGCGCGCGCGTGCCGCTTTGGAAACGGAAAACCCGCAGGACGCGGACGGTGACCAAACCGGCACAGACCGGCAGGAATGAGGCGAGCAATGGATTCGATCCTGATCACTGGCGGGACACCGCTGAACGGGGCTATCCCGATCGCGGGGGCAAAGAACGCTTGCCTGACGCTGATGCCGGCGACGCTGCTGTCGGATGAGCCGCTGACGCTCACCAATGCACCGCGGCTCTCGGATATACATACCATGACCGCTCTGCTGAAATCGCTGGGCGCAGAAGTCACCCAGTTGCAGGGGGGGCAGGTTCTGGCGCTCTCCTCTCACGACATCACCAATCTTACCGCGGATTATGAGATCGTGCGCAAGATGCGCGCCTCCATTCTCGTGCTGGGGCCGCTGGTCGCGCGGTATGGGCAAGCCGTCGTCTCCCTGCCGGGGGGCTGCGCCATCGGGGCACGGCCTGTCGATCTGCATCTGAAGGCGCTGGAGGCTCTTGGAGCGACCCTCGACCTGCGGGACGGCTATGTCCATGCCGAGGCACGGAATGGCTTGAAGGGCGCGCGGATAGATTTTCCGCTGGTCTCCGTGGGCGCTACGGAAAATGCGGTGCTGGCAGCCACTCTGGCGCGTGGCACGACGGTCATCACCAATGCGGCGCGGGAGCCAGAAATCGTCGACCTGGTCCATTGTCTTCGCCGCATGGGGGCGCGGATCGAGGGTGAGGGCAGTTCGACATTGACCATAGAGGGCGTGGACCGCCTCTCTGGCGCCACCCATCCTGTCGTGACCGACCGGATCGAACTCGGTACCTACATGCTCGCGCCGGCTATTACCGGCGGCACGGTTGAACTGCTCGGCGGACGGCTCGACCTTGTCGCCTCCTTTGCGGAGAGGCTGGACGCGGCGGGGATCGAGGTTCAGGAAACCCAGCGCGGTCTGACGGTGACCCGCAGGAACGGTCGTGCGCGCGCCGTGGATGTCACGACCGAGCCGTTCCCGGGTTTCCCCACAGACCTTCAGGCACAGATGATGGCCCTCCTCTGCACGGCGGAGGGAACGAGTGTGCTGGAGGAGCGGATCTTCGAGAATCGCTTCATGCATGCCCCCGAGCTTTCCCGGATGGGCGCCCGCATTTCCGTCCATGGCGGCACTGCAACCGTGACGGGCGTCGAGCGCCTGCGCGGCGCGCCGGTCATGGCGACCGACCTGCGCGCCTCGGTCTCGCTGATCCTGGCGGCTCTGGGTGCGGAGGGGGAGACGGTGGTCAGCCGGGTCTACCACCTCGACCGGGGATATGAGCGGGTGGAGGAAAAACTGCGCGCCTGCGGAGCCCGTATCGAACGCATCCGTGGGGAACTTCGTCGTGACGAGGCCGCAGAATGACCGACGCCCGCTTTGAAGACGGCGCGCCGCGCCAGCCCCTGAACCTCGCTGCAGTGGACGGCGAAGATGTGATGGTTATCTCGGCGCTGTTACAGGACTCGGTTCTGCCCGTGACGGAAATGCGCTGGCAGCCCGCTCAACGCCGCTTCGCGCTGCTCGCCAACCGTTTCCGCTGGGAAGACACCGCGACGACCGAAAAGGACAGCGCCCCGGAACGGGTGCAAAGCCTTCTCATCATCGAAGATGCGCTTCGGGTGGCGACACAGGGGCTGGATCGCGGAGACGCGGATGTCGTCCTGTCCCTTCTTACGCTTGCGTTCGAGCCTGCCGAGGATGGCGCCGGGCGGATTACCCTGACCTTCGCCGGTGACGGGGCAATCGCGATAGATGTGGAATGTATCAATCTGCGCCTGCGGGACGTGACCCGACCCTATCTTGCCCCGTCCAGGACAGTGCCGCGCCACGCCGACTGACCGCCCGAAACCCCAGCCGGTTGCCCTCGGGTCGACTGCTTCGGGGACGCTTCGGACGGTGGATCAAGGAGCGAGGGAACGGAGCTCGCTCCGCCTCCCGCGCGGTGTGGGAGTGGTCCTCGGTATTCCAGCCGTTTCCCCCAAGGCTGGCTAGCGGGCTCGCTGGGCTTACCGGGTGACGCTGCAGACTGACGCAGTCCCGAACAATTCTTGCAAGCGATGAAAAGGGCGGCCACCGACCGGTGCCGCCCTTCCCTGTCGAACCATCTGCGATCAGATCGCGCGTTCCACCATCATCTTCTTGATCTCGGCGATCGCCTTCGCCGGGTTCAAGCCCTTCGGGCAGGTCTTGGTGCAGTTCATGATCGTGTGGCAGCGGTAGAGCTTGAACGGGTCTTCCAGCCCGTCCAGACGCTCCCCCGTCGCCTCGTCGCGGCTGTCGATGATCCAGCGATAGGCATGGAGCAGCGCCGCCGGGCCGAGGTACTTGTCGCCGTTCCACCAGTAGCTCGGGCAGGAGGTGGAACAGGAGGCGCACATCACGCATTCATAAAGGCCGTCCAGCTTCTTGCGATCCTCGATCGACTGGCGCCATTCCTTCTGCGGCCGATTGGTCTTGGTCTCCAACCAGGGCATGATGGAGGCGTGCTGGGCATAGAACATGGTCAGATCCGGGATCAGGTCCTTCACCACCGGCATGTGCGGCAGCGGATAGATCTTCACCGTCTCGCCATGGACCTCATCCAAGCCGTAGACGCAGGCCAGCGTATTGATCCCACCGATGTTCATCGCACAGGAGCCGCAGATCCCCTCGCGGCAGGAGCGGCGGAAGGTGAGGGTCGGGTCGACCTCGTTCTTGATCTTGATGAGCGCGTCCAGAACCATCGGGCCGCACTTGTCCATGTCGAGGAAATAGGTATCGACGGACGGATTGAGCCCGTCATCCGGGTTCCAGCGGTAGATCTGGAACTTGCGGACATTCGTCGCGCCTTCCGGCTTGGGCCAGGTCTTGCCGGTGCGGATCTTGGAGTTCTTGGGAAGCGTCAACTGGACCATGATGTCCTACCTTGTCGTTGTCTTGCTGGCGCGGTGAAGCGGCCTTGCTTGCTCGAACGATGACACGGGCGCCCCGGTCATGGCGTAAGCTCATAATAGGGGCGGGTCGGATAAAGGCCGCCCGAACGCCGGACGACGCAGCTCGTATAGACCTCGTTCGGATCGCGTCCGCGGAGGTAGTCGGAGGTCACACTTATGCCGACGCTGGTGCCGGTAGAAACCCGCCGGCCATCCGTGCCCAGACCGAAAGCCACATGTCCGCGCGGGCGGACCGCGTCATAGGCCTGACCCGCGCACTGCCGTTCGGCGGCGTCGAGCGGGATCGGCCCGCAGGCCGCCAGCGCCGCCAGAAGCGGCAGCATGGCAACCGGGGGGGAGATCCCGCAACGCATCAGTAGACCCGCGCTTTCGGCGCGATCTTCTTCAGCGGAATGCCGCCTTCAGATTCAGGCGTCAGCGGGTCGAGGTGAACCGGTCGATAGTCCAGCGTCACCTTCGTCCCGTCAACCCAGGCAAGGCTGTGCTTGCGCCAGTTTGCGTCGTCCCGGTCAGGGTAATCCTCATGGGCATGGGCACCACGGGATTCCTTGCGCGCTTCCGCCCCCACGATGGTGGCCAGCGCGTTCGGCATCAGGTTGGCAAGCTCCAGCGTCTCCATCAGGTCGGAGTTCCAGACGAGGCTGCGATCCGTGACCTTGATGTCGGCCATCTTGGCCGCGACCCTGTCCATCTTCTCCACACCTTCGGCAAGCGTCTTGTCGGTGCGGAACACGGCGGCATCGGCTTGCATCGTGCGCTGCATCTCAAGCCGCAGATCGGCCGTCGGGACAGAACCGTTGGCGTGGCGAAAATGATCGAACCGATCGAGCGCCTTGTCGATCGAGGCCTTGTTGAGCGGCGGGTTCGCATCCTCGGGCTTCAGCAGTTCGCCCGCCCGGATCGCAGCAGCGCGCCCGAACACCACGAGGTCGATCAGCGAGTTCGACCCCAGCCGGTTCGCCCCGTGCACGGAGGCGCAGCCCGCCTCACCCACCGCCATCAGGCCGGGAAAGATTGCGTCGGGATTGTCCGGCGTCGGGTTGAGAACCTCTCCGTGATAGTTCGTGGGAATGCCGCCCATGTTATAGTGCACGGTCGGCAGAACCGGGATCGGCTCCTTCGTCACGTCCACACCCGCAAAAATGCGCGCCGATTCCGAAATACCCGGAAGCCGTTCGTGAAGCGTTTCCGGCGGCAGATGGTTGAGGTGGAGGAAGATGTGGTCCTTGTGCTCCCCGACGCCGCGACCCTCCCGGATTTCCAGCGTCATGCAGCGCGAGACCACGTCGCGCGAGGCCAGATCCTTGTAGGTCGGCGCATAGCGTTCCATGAACCGCTCGCCCTCGGAGTTGGTGAGGTAGCCGCCCTCGCCACGCGCGCCTTCGGTGATCAGGCAGCCGGAACCATAGATGCCGGTCGGGTGGAACTGCACGAACTCCATGTCCTGCAGCGGAAGGCCCGCGCGGGCCACCATCCCGCCGCCGTCGCCCGTGCAGGTATGCGCGGAAGTGGCGGAGAAGTAGGCGCGTCCGTAGCCCCCGGTGGCCAGCACGACCATCTTGGAAGAGAAGACGTGCATCGTGCCGTCATCAAGCTTCCATGCCAGCACGCCGACACATTGCTTGCCGTCTTCCGACATGATGAGGTCGATGGCGAAATACTCGATGAAGAATTCCGCCTTCTCCTTCAGCGACTGGCCATAGAGCGTGTGCAGGATGGCGTGCCCGGTGCGGTCTGCCGCGGCGCAGGTGCGCTGGACGGGCGGGCCTTCGCCGAATTCCGTCGTGTGGCCGCCAAAGGGGCGCTGGTAGATTTTGCCCTCTTCCGTGCGGGAGAAGGGGACACCGTAGTGCTCAAGCTCGTAAACCGCCTTGGGCGCCTGCCGAGCCAGGTACTCCATCGCGTCGGTGTCGCCGAGCCAGTCCGACCCTTTCACCGTGTCGTAGAGGTGCCACTGCCAGTTGTCCGGCCCCATGTTGGCAAGGCTGGCCGCGATGCCACCCTGTGCGGCGACGGTATGGGAACGCGTCGGGAAAACCTTGGTGATACACGCCGTGCGAAGCCCCTGCTCGGCCATGCCGAGCGTGGCGCGGAGCCCGGAGCCGCCCGCACCCACGACAACGACGTCATAGGTATGGGTCTCGTAAGGATAGGCTGCCATTCTTAGCTCCGTTGGCTCAAAGCGCGAGGCGGATCAGCGCGTAAACGCCCGCAGCCGCCGCGGCATAGCTGATGAAGGTGGAGAGCAGGATCAGGATCTTCCGCGCGTTGCCGTCGGTATAGTCCTCGATCATGATCTGCGCGCCTTCCTTGAAGTGGATCAGACCCACGATGAAGGTAAGGCCCGCAACGATCGCCGGGAAGGGACGCGCGTAATAGGCAGCGACTTCCGCATAGGGGCGACCGAGCATCGGGCCGAAAGTGAAGATGAAAAGCGGGATGAGGATCACGAGCGCCATGCCCTTGACCTGCATCTGCCAGTGGTGATGCGTGCCGGTCTTGGCGGAGCCGAGCCCTTCGGCCTGCTTGCGGGACGTCAGGTAACGCATGTCGTGCCTCAGACGATGATCAGGGTAATGAGGGTGAGGACGACCGTGCCCGCCAGCATTGCATAGCCGATCTTGTAGGCGGTCGGGATATCCATGCCACGGGTGGTGTTGTCCCACCACACATGCCGCAAGCCTGCGAGGAGATGGTACCACATCGCCGCCACCGACAGCGTCATGATCAGGTCACCGAACCATGAGGTAAGGAACCCGTTCGCCCGCTCATAGGCTTCCGGCCCGGACGCCAGTGCGACGAACCACCATACGATCAGCACGGCGGTGACGATCAGGCCATTGCCCGTGATCCGCGTCATGATCGAGGTGAACGCCGTCAACTGCGGGCGATAAATCTGAAGGTGGGGCGAAAGCGGGCGATTACCGCGCTCGACATCGGCCATGACGTTCTTCTCCGTACTGGCGGCCCGCGGGCCGCGCCGCCCGGGGTCTGGCTTTCCCAAGATGTGCGGACCGGTCAACCGGGCCTCATCCGGGCATGAATAGCCGATTTGCGGCCGGTGTCACGCCCATGCTGAACTCCGTTTCCCCTATTACGCAGCGAAGTGCCAGAAAAATCGCAGCTATGTGATCACGGCAAGGTTGCTGTGATCACATGTGGAGTCACAACGGTCCTCAATACTGGCCGAGCTTTATTTCGGGGCTGTAGTCTCCCGCTACGTCTTTAACGACTGCCTGACCGCAGCGCATTATGCCGTTTGTCCCGTCAAAGGCATAGGTCGGCCCGCCATGCAGTTCCCAGCCTGCGTTGAGGGCCGCCGTCACCTTGTGACAGAAGGCAGAGGTATCGTCATCGCTCAGAAATCTATACAGTTTCATGGTGTCCGTATCTCAACCGCGCGCGGCGATGATTGCCGCTCGCATCAGGATATCACGTGCCGTCGCCACATGAAGATTCTCAACGATCCTGCCGTCTAGCACCGCCACACCCCTGCCCCCCGACTCGGCCTCCTCCCAAGCGGCGATCTGCCGGGTGGCTAGGTCGATTTCTTCCGAAGACGGGGCAAAGATCGCGTTGGCGATGGCGAGTTGACCGGGATGGATTAGGGTCTTTCCATCGAAGCCCAGGTCCCGGCCCTGCTCACATTCCCACGTCAGGCCCTGCTCATCCCGGAAGGCATTATAGACCCCATCCAGACAGATTACCCCCGCCGCACGCGCTGCCAGAACAATGGCGCCGAGCGATGGCAACAGGGCGAGCCGGTCCGGACGGTCCTTGCTGCGGAGCTCCCGCGCGAGATCGTTCGTGCCGGCGATCAGGCCCGCCGTGGAGGGATGCGCCGCGATCGCCGCTGCATTGAGCACGCCGGCCGGCGTCTCGATCATCGCAAAGATTCGGGGGGAGTCGATTCGCTCCAGCACCTCCGGGCCAGAAACCTTTGGCAGAACGATACCGTCCAGCGGTACGCCCTCAAGCGCCGCGAGGTCTTCCGCACCCCATGGCGTATCCAGCCCGTTGATTCGGACAAGCCGCGTCCGGTCGCCGAAACCGCCCATTTCCAGAGCATTGGCGATGGATATACGCGCCGCCGCCTTGTCCGCTGGGGCGACCGCGTCTTCCAGATCGAAGATCAGGGCATCGGCTTCAAGCTCACGCGCCTTCTCAACGGCGCGCGCACGGCTGGCAGGCATGTAGAGCGCCGAGCGCCACGGGCGGGTCAGCAGGTCCATGGGTCATCTCCTCGCAGATCGGCGCCACGATGCGGTAAGACCAGCCGCTCCGCAACCCGCGTCAGCCGTGAAGCCCCTGCCAGATCAACCGCAGCGAGATGAGCAGCAGGGCCCATGTGACGAGCCGGTAGAACAGGGCGGTCGGGATTATCTTCACCAGCTTCACGCCAAAGAACACCGCGGCCGCAGCGGGCAGCAGAAGCACGGCGGCGATATGCAGGTTCTCGCCCGAAAGCTGGCCGAGCAGATAATAGGGGACGAGCTTGATCGCGTTGACATAGGCGAAGAGCACCGTCGTCGTGCCTGCGAACACCGCCTTCGGCAGGCCGAGCGGCTGGACATAGACCTGATAGGGCGGCGCGCCCGCATGGCTGACAAAACTGGTGAAACCGGTGAGCAGCCCCCAGAACAAGCCGGGGCCCGTCCGCGCGGGCCGGGCGACCGGGGTCGCGGCCCGCCGCAGCAGCATCGACCCCGCAAAGGCCGCTCCGATCAGCCCGATCAACAGGGTGACGATCCACTCCGGCACGATGCTTGCCGTTGCGCCCCCGAGCGCGACGCCGAACGTGGCCCCAACGGCCAGAAGCGTGACCACCCGTCGGTCGAAGGCGCGGCGATAGGCCCAGAGCCCGAACATGTCGGAAACCACGAACACCGGCAGCAGCACCCCCGCCGCCATGACAGGCGGCAAGACCAGTGCCAGAATGGGAACACCAAGCATTCCGACAACCGGCAGCCCGCCCTTGCTCATGCCCACGAGCATGGAGGCCAGCACCGCCAGCGCCCAGAATCCCGGCCCATATTGTGCGATGATCGACATTCTCTGCCCCCTTTCCGTCCGCTTTAGCGCAAACGGTATGCGCCGCAAGCTTGCGCGAGGGGGCCGGAGGGCTTACCCATCGCGCCGTCAACAACCGTTTGGAGACAATTCCATGGCCAGACCCAAGATCGCGCTCATCGGCGCGGGGCAGATCGGCGGAACGCTCGCCCATCTCGCCGCGATGAAAGAACTCGGTGACGTCGTCCTGTTCGACATCGCGGAAGGCACCCCGCAGGGCAAGGCGCTCGACATCGCGGAATCCGGCCCCTCCGAAGGGTTCGACGCGGTGCTCAAAGGCACCAATACCTATGAAGACATCGCAGGTGCCGATGTCTGCATCGTGACCGCCGGCGTGCCGCGCAAGCCGGGCATGAGCCGCGACGACCTGCTGGGCATCAACCTCAAGGTGATGAAATCGGTCGGCGAAGGCATCGCGAAATATGCGCCGAACGCCTTCGTGATCTGCATCACCAACCCGCTCGACGCGATGGTCTGGGCGCTGCGCGAATTCTCGGGCCTGCCGCACGAGAAGGTCGTGGGGATGGCTGGCGTGCTCGATTCGGCGCGCTTCCGGCACTTCCTGTCGCTGGAATTCAACGTCTCCATGCGTGACGTGACGGCCTTCGTTCTGGGCGGCCATGGCGATACGATGGTTCCCCTTGCCCGCTACTCCACCGTTGCCGGCATCCCGCTGCCCGACCTGGTGGAGATGGGCTGGACCACGCAGGAGAAGCTTGACGCGATCATTCAGCGCACCCGTGACGGTGGCGCGGAAATCGTCGGCCTGCTGAAAACCGGGTCTGCCTTCTACGCTCCCGCGACCTCGGCGATCGAGATGGCCGAAGCCTATCTGAAAGATCAGAAGCGCCTGCTGCCCTGCGCTGCCTATGTCGACGGCGCCTTTGGTCTGGACGGGTTCTACGTCGGCGTGCCGACGGTGATCGGCAAGGACGGGATCGAGAAGATCGTGGACATCAAGCTCACCGCCGATGAACAGGTGATGTTCGACAAGTCGGTGGATGCTGTGAAGGGTCTCGTGGCGGCCTGCAAGAATATCGACAGCTCGCTGGCCTGATAGCCTCAACATCGGATGGCCGCTTTCGACTCACGTCGGAGGCGGCCATCTGCATTTTGTGATCACACGATTTTTTGTTGTGATCACATAAGGCGGATTTTGGCTCGCGGCTCGCGGGTTCCCAAGCCTTTCCCTTTCCCCTGCCGGCAGATCGTGCCAAAAGACCGCCCAGTCGGCCCGGTTCGACGACCGGGACGGGAGAGGACCGAACTCAGCAGAGGAACCGGTGAGAGAATGAACATCCACGAATATCAGGCCAAGAAGCTCCTGCGCGACTACGGCGTGCCGGTCTCCGACGGCCGCGCCGTGTTGAAGGCCGAAGACGCGAAGACCGCCGCAGGCGAACTGGGCGGACCGCTCTGGGTCGTCAAGGCGCAGATTCACGCGGGCGGCCGCGGCAAGGGCAAGTTCAAGGAGCCGGAAGCCGGCGAAAAGGGCGGCGTCCGTCTGGCCAAGTCGGTCGAGGAAGCGGCCGAACTCGCCAAGCAGATGCTGGGCCGCACGCTGGTCACGCATCAGACCGGCCCCGCCGGCAAGCAGGTCAACCGCATCTATATCGAGGATGGCTCCGACATCAGCCGTGAGCTTTACCTCGCGCTGCTGGTGGACCGGGTGACCTCCCGCGTGTCCTTCGTCGTCTCCACCGAGGGCGGCATGGACATCGAGGAAGTGGCCGCCTCCACCCCCGAGAAGATCCTGTCCTTCTCCGTAGACCCCGCGACCGGCATCCAGCCGTTCCACGGTCGCAAGGTAGCCTTTGCGCTCGGTCTGGAAGGCAAGCAGGTCAAGCAATGCGTGGACTTGATCGGCAAGCTCTACAAGCTCTTCGTCGACAAGGACGCGGAGATGGTGGAGATCAACCCGCTGATCGTGACCACCGACGGCGACATGAAGGCGCTGGATGCGAAAGTGGGCTTCGACAACAACGCCCTCTACCGCCATGCCGACATCCTCGCACTGCGTGACGAGACGGAGGAGGATCCGAAGGAACTCGCCGCCTCCAAATACGATCTGAACTACATCGCGCTCGACGGTGAGATCGGCTGCATGGTCAACGGCGCGGGCCTTGCCATGGCGACGATGGACATCATCAAGCTCTATGGCGCGGAACCGGCGAACTTCCTCGACGTGGGCGGCGGTGCGACGAAGGAGAAGGTGACGGAAGCCTTCAAGATCATCACCTCCGATCCGAACGTCAAAGGCATCCTCGTCAACATCTTCGGCGGGATCATGCGCTGCGACATCATCGCCGAAGGCATCATTGCCGCGGTGAAGGAAGTGGGCCTGCAGGTTCCGCTGGTCGTGCGGCTTGAAGGCACCAACGTGGAACTTGGCAAGGAGATCATCGCGAACTCCGGGCTGAACGTGATCGCTGCCGACGATCTGAGCGACGCTGCTCAGAAGATCGTGAAAGCGGTGAAGGGGTAAGGAATGTCCGTTCTCGTCAACAAAGACACCAAGGTTATCTGCCAGGGGATCACCGGGTCCCAAGGCACCTTCCACACCGAGCAGGCCATCGCCTATGGCACGCGGATGGTTGGCGGCGTGACGCCGGGCAAGGGCGGCACCGAGCATCTCGGCCTGCCGGTCTACAACTCGGTTCTGGAAGCGAAGGAAAAGACCGGAGCAGACGCCTCCGTGATCTATGTTCCGCCGCCCTTTGCCGCCGATTCGATTCTCGAAGCCATCGACGCGGAAATCCCGCTGATCGTTGCGATCACCGAGGGGATCCCGGTGCTCGACATGATGAAGGTGAAGCGCGCGCTCGCCAACAGCAAGTCGCGCCTCATCGGGCCGAACTGCCCGGGCATCATGACGCCGGGCGAGTGCAAGATCGGCATCATGCCGGGCAACATCTTCAAGCGCGGCTCGGTGGGCGTCGTCTCCCGCTCCGGCACGCTGACCTACGAGGCGGTCAAGCAGACCTCCGACGTGGGCCTGGGCCAGTCCTCGGCCGTGGGCATCGGCGGCGACCCGATCAAGGGGCTTGAGCACATCGACGTGCTGGAAATGTTCCTTGCCGACCCCGAAACTGAGTCCATCATCATGATCGGTGAGATCGGTGGTTCCGCCGAGGAGGACGCCGCGCAGTTTCTCGCCGACGAGAAGAAGAAAGGCCGCTGGAAGCCGACCGCCGGGTTCATCGCCGGGCGCACCGCTCCGAAAGGCCGCCGCATGGGTCATGCCGGTGCGATCGTCTCCGGTGGCAAGGGCGATGCGGAATCGAAAATCGAGGCGATGAAGTCTGCGGGCGTCATCGTTGCCGACAGCCCCGCCGGTCTCGGTGAGGCCGTGCTGAAGGCCATGGGCAAGTAACGCCCCCTCGCGGGGCCGGCCCACGGCCCCGCCTGCGCCCCGGAAGGGCGCCCATTCGCCGGAGGTCGCCCTCCGAAACAGGTGAGCATCATGGGCTTCGCAGAAGCTGTTCGTTCATGCCTGAGGCAATATGTCGGTTTCCGGGGTCGCGCACCGCGCTCGGAATACTGGTGGTTCGTGCTTGCGCTTATGATCGCCGGCATCGTCGCATCGCTGATAGATGCAGTGCTGTTCGGAACCACGGTTTCGACCGGTGTCACGACATCCACTCCGCCCGCCCCGGCCGAAGGCTATGGTGCCTCCGCCTGGGCCGCGGCCGAGAGCGGGCCTGTTTCCTCTCTGCTCGGGCTGCTCGTCTTTCTGCCGCATCTTTCCGTCATAATCCGACGGCTGCACGACACGAACCGCTCCGGCTGGTACGTGCTTGCCCCGTTCGCCATCGTGGTGATCGGCCTTCTGGCCATTACCGCCCTGTTCACCATCGCACCAGCGCTGGCCGGACTGGCCTGGTTCGCGATGTTCATCGCCGCCGTTTTCCTGCCGCTCTACTGGCTCATCCAGCGCGGCACCGCCGGGCAGAACCGCTTCGGCCCCGACCCGCTTGAGGTAAGACAATGACCGACCAATCCCCGAACGACGTGTTCCACGCCTCGTCCTTCCTGCAGGGAGCGAACGCGGATTACGTGGAGCAACTGCAGGCGCGCTACGCCACGGATCCGAATTCCGTCGACGCGGGCTGGCAGGCATTCTTCAAGGCGCTGGGTGACGACAAGCAGGATGCGAAGCGCAATGCGGAAGGCGCGAGCTGGACACGCAGCGACTGGCCACCCCTCCCCAATGATGACCTGACCGCAGCGCTCACCGGCGAATGGCCGGTCGCCACCCCCGCGAAGGAAGCGAAAGCCGCCGGTCAGAAGATCGCGGAGAAGGCCAAGGCCCTCGATGTCGAGGTGTCGGACGCCCAGATCCGCCGCGCCGTGCTGGATTCCATCCGCGCGATCATGCTGATCCGCGCCTACCGCATCCGAGGGCATCTCGCCGCCGATCTCGATCCGCTGGGCGTGCGTCAGAGCACGGACCACCCGGAGCTCGATCCTGCGTCTTACGGTTTCACCGAAGCCGACATGGACCGGCCGATCTTCCTCGACAACGTGCTCGGGATGGAGCACGCCACGATGCGGCAGATCGTCGACATCGTGAAGCGGACCTACTGTGGCACCTTCGCGCTGCAATACATGCACATCTCCGACCCCGAGCAATCCGCCTGGCTGAAAGAGCGCATTGAGGGCTACGGCAAGGAAATCACCTTTACCCGTGAAGGTCGCCGCGCGATCCTGAACAAGCTGGTGGAGGCGGAGGGTTTCGAGAAATTCCTCCACGTCAAATACATGGGGACCAAGCGCTTCGGCCTCGACGGCGGTGAAGCGCTCGTGCCGGCGATGGAGCAGATCATCAAGCGGGGCGGCGCGCTCGGCGTGAAGGAGGTGGTGATCGGCATGCCGCACCGCGGCCGGCTGAACGTGCTCGCCAACGTGCTGCGCAAGCCCTACCGCGCCATCTTCAACGAGTTCCAGGGCGGCAGCTTCAAGCCCGATGACGTGGACGGCTCCGGTGACGTGAAATACCACCTCGGCGCTTCCTCCGACC
Organism: Haematobacter massiliensis; assembly: GCF_000740795.1. Classification (GTDB taxonomy): domain Bacteria; phylum Pseudomonadota; class Alphaproteobacteria; order Rhodobacterales; family Rhodobacteraceae; genus Haematobacter; species Haematobacter massiliensis. The sequence goes on along the minus strand of NZ_JGYG01000002.1, from coordinate 390,878 downwards.
GGACGTTCGACGAAAACACCGTTCACCTCAGCCTGACCGCGAACCCCTCGCACCTTGAGGCAGTGGACCCGGTCGTGCTGGGCAAGGCGCGCGCCAAGCAGGACCAGCTTCACGATCAGGCGGAACGCGTTGCCGTCCTGCCGATCCTCATGCATGGCGATGCGGCCTTTGCCGGTCAGGGCATCGTCGCGGAGTGCTTCCAGCTTTCCGGTATTCGGGGCCATCGGACCGGCGGCACGATCCATATCGTGGTGAACAACCAGATCGGCTTCACCACGGCGCCGCATTTCTCCCGCTCCTCGCCCTATCCGACCGATATCGCGCTGATGGTCGAAGCGCCGATCTTCCACGTGAACGGCGATGATCCCGAGGCGGTCGTCCATGCCGCCAAGGTGGCAACGGAGTTCCGGCAGAAGTTCCACAAGGACGCTGTCATCGACATCTTCTGCTACCGTCGCTTCGGTCACAACGAAGGCGACGAGCCGATGTTCACCAACCCGGTGATGTATACCCAGATCAAGAAGCACAAGACCACGCTTCAGCTCTATACCGACCGCCTCGTCGCCGACGGCCTCATCCCCGAGGGAGAGATCGAGGATATGAAGGCCGCCTTCCAGGCGATGCTGAACGGAGAGTTCGAAGCCGGTCGGGACTACAAACCGAACAAGGCCGACTGGCTGGACGGGCGGTGGAAGAACATCAACCGCGAGGGCGAGGACTATCAGCCCGGCGATACCGCGATCACGCCCGAAACGCTGAAGGATATCGGCCGAGCGCTCACCACCGCACCGGACGAGTTCGAGATCCACAAGACCGTTACTCGCCTCATCGACGCCAAGAAGCAGATGTTCGAGACGGGCGCCGGATTCGACTGGGCGACCGGCGAGGCATTGGCCTTCGGCTCCCTGCTGACGGAGGGCTTCCCGGTTCGTCTGTCGGGACAGGATTCGACGCGGGGCACCTTCTCCCAGCGGCACTCCGCCTTCATCGACCAGGCGACGGAGGAGCGTTACTATCCGCTCAACCATATCCGCGAGGGGCAGTCCCGCTATGAGGTCATCGATTCGATGCTCTCCGAATATGCGGTGCTGGGCTTCGAGTATGGCTACTCGCTTGCCGAGCCGAACGCACTGACCCTGTGGGAAGCGCAGTTCGGCGACTTTGCAAACGGCGCGCAGATCATGTTCGACCAGTTCATTTCGTCGGGCGAATCGAAATGGCTGCGGATGTCGGGGCTCGTGATGCTGCTGCCGCATGGCTATGAGGGCCAGGGGCCGGAGCATTCGTCGGCACGGTTGGAGCGGTTCCTTCAGCTTTCCGCGCAGGAGAACTGGATAGTCGCGAACTGCACGACGCCTGCGAACTACTTCCACATCCTCCGCCGCCAGTTGCACCGCACCTTCCGCAAGCCGCTGGTGATGATGACGCCAAAGTCGCTGCTGCGGCACAAGCTCGCCGTCTCCACGGCAGAGGATTTCACCACCGGCTCCAACTTCCACCGCGTGCTGTGGGATGATGCACAGAAGGGTAACTCCACTACCGAACTGGTCGCCGACGAGCAGATCCGGCGCGTCGTCCTGTGCTCCGGCAAGGTCTATTACGATCTCCTGGAGGAGCGGGACGCGCGGGGCATCACCGATGTCTACATCCTGCGGCTCGAACAGCTCTATCCGTTCCCCGCACTGACGATGGTCCGGGAACTGGGCCGGTTCAAGGATGCGGAAATCGTCTGGTGCCAGGAGGAGCCCAAGAACCAGGGCGCCTGGACCTTTGTCGAGCCGAATATCGAGTGGGTTCTGACCCGCCTCGGCTCCACCCATCAGCGGCCGCGCTATGTCGGCCGTGCGGCCTCCGCCTCGGTGGCGACGGGGCTTTCCAGCCAGCACAAGGCACAGCAGGAAGCGCTCGTGAATGAAGCGCTCACGATCGAAGGGTAAAGACTAATGACCGTTGAAGTCCGCGTCCCCACGCTGGGGGAAAGCGTCACCGAAGCGACCGTGGCGACCTGGTTCAAGAAACCGGGCGACAAGGTCGCGGCTGACGAGATGCTCTGCGAACTGGAGACCGACAAGGTGACGGTGGAGGTTCCGGCCCCCGCCGCCGGAACACTGGGTGAGATCGTGGCGAAGGAAGGCGAAACCGTAGGCGTTGATGCGCTGCTGGCGACGATTACCGAAGGTGCCGGCGCTGCCACGTCTGAGCCCACGTCGGCTGCCGCCAAGCCTGCGGAAGCGAAGGCTCCCGAGGCCAAGCCGGCCAGCCCCGGCGGCGAGCGTGTCGAGGTCAAGGTTCCTGCTCTGGGCGAGAGTGTGACGGAAGCCACGGTCGCAACCTGGTTCAAGCGCGTCGGCGACAAGGTCACCGCCGACGAGATGCTGTGCGAACTGGAAACCGACAAGGTCTCTGTCGAGGTTCCCGCCCCGGCTTCGGGCGTTCTGACCGAGATCCTCGCCGCGGAAGGCACCACGGTCGAGGCTGCGGGCAAGCTCGCGGTGATCACCTCCGGCGTGGGTGCCGCTGCTGCCGCGCCTGCTGCCGCTGCTCCGGCCCCTGCCGCTTCGGCGCCGGCCGCCGGCCGCAAGGATGTGGAGGACGCTCCCTCAGCCAAGGTCGCCATGGCTGATGCGGGCCTGTCCCGCGATGCCGTGACAGGCACCGGGCGCGATGGCCGCATCATGAAGGAAGACGTGCTGAAGGCGCTGACCAACCCGCCCGCCGCCGCTGCCGCGCCTGCCGCGGCGCCCGTCGCCCGCGCGCCGATTGCGGCTGATGACGTTGGCCGCGAGGAACGGGTGAAGATGACGCGCCTGCGTCAGACCATCGCCCGCCGCCTGAAGGATGCGCAGAACAGCGCCGCCATGCTGACCACCTATAACGAGGTGGACATGTCGGCGGTCATGTCGCTGCGCAATGAGTACAAGGAGCAGTTCGAGAAGAAGCACAAGGTGAAGCTCGGCTTCATGTCCTTCTTCACCAAGGCCTGCGTCCATGCGCTTCAGGAAGTGCCGGAAGTCAACGCAGAGATCGACGGGACCGATATCGTCTACAAGCACTTCGTCCATATGGGCGTGGCTGTGGGCACCCCGAACGGTCTTGTCGTGCCGGTGGTGCGCAATGCCGATCAGATGTCGTTCGCGCAGATCGAAAAGACCATTGCCGAGCTTGGCGCCAAGGCGCGGGATGGCAAGCTCTCCATGAACGACATGCAGGGCGGCACTTTCACGATCTCCAACGGCGGCGTCTACGGCTCGCTGCTGTCCTCGCCGATTCTGAACCCGCCGCAGTCGGGCATCCTCGGCATGCACAAGATCCAGGAGCGGCCCATGGTCGTGAAGGGACAGATCGTCATCCGTCCGATGATGTATCTCGCCCTCTCCTACGATCACCGCATTGTGGACGGTCAGGGCGCCGTGACGTTCCTCGTCCGCGTCAAGGAAGCGCTGGAGGATCCGCGCCGCCTGCTGATGGATCTCTGACGACCCTGGCGCCTCCGGTTTTCATCGGGGGCGCCTCCCTTCAACCTGTGAGGCTTCGATGCAGCTCATCTGTCACGCTGACGTTCCCGACTACACCGCCTGGAAGGCCGCGTTCGACGCCGAGGTCGAGAACATCGAGGCGGCCGGGCTGTCCACCCTCCAGATCTGGCGGAACGCCGATCAACCCTCCCGGGTCGTCGTGCTGTTCGAAGTGCATGACCGCGGCCGGGCGCAAACGTGGCTGAGCAAGCAAAACGCGCTCGGCACCGGCTTTTCCAGCACCGAATTCGTCGAAACGGCGTGACCTTCGCATGACCCCTGAACTCACGGTCCTCGCGCTCGCGGCGCTGCTGCAGGCAGTTCAGATCGGGCTGGCCGCCGTGGCGATGAACCGCGATATCGGGCCTGAGTGGAACGTGGGACCACGCGACACCCAGCCCGATTTCTCCCCCCTGACCGGTCGCCTCCGGCGTGCCGTCAACAACCATTTCGAAGCACTCTGCTTCTTCACCATCGCGGTGGTCGTCGTCACGCTGTCCGGTGCGGCCACGTCACTCACCGCTCTCTGCGCGTGGATTTATCTGGCGGCGCGGGTGCTTTACATTCCCGCTTATGCCTTTGGCTGGACGCCATGGCGCTCCGTCATCTTCGGGGTGGGATTTCTTGCCACCTTTGTGATGATCCTCGCGGCACTTATCTGATCTGGGCGTACGGCAAGAGCGGCGCCCGCAAGGAGTCAAGTTATGGCAAGTTATGATGTGATCGTGATCGGTGGCGGCCCGGGCGGCTATGTCTGCGCCATCCGCGCGGCCCAGCTGGGATTGAAGACCGCCTGCGTCGAGGGCCGCGAAGCGCTTGGAGGCACCTGTCTCAACGTCGGCTGCATCCCCTCCAAGGCGCTGCTGCATGCGACGCATCTGCTGCACGAAAGCCACGAGAATTTCGAGAAGATGGGCCTCATGGATGCCCATCCTACCGTGGACTGGCCGAAGATGCTCGCCTTCAAGGAAGACGTGATCGGGCAGAACACGAAGGGTATCGAATTCCTGTTCAAGAAGAACAAGATCGACTGGATCAAGGGCTGGGCTTCGATCCCGGAGGCCGGCAAGGTCAAGGTCGGAGACGAGGTGCATGAGGCGAAGAACATCGTCATCGCCTCCGGCTCCGTCTCCTCCAGCCTGCCCGGTGTGGAGGTCGATGAAGAAACCGTCGTCACCTCCACCGGCGCGCTGGCGCTGAAGGACATCCCGAAGCGGCTTGCCGTGATCGGCGCGGGTGTGATCGGGCTGGAGCTGGGTTCGGTCTACAAGCGGCTCGGCGCGGAAGTGACAGTGATCGAATATCTCGACGCCATCACCCCCGGCATGGATGCGGAGGTGCAGAAGCAGTTTCAGCGTATCCTCGCCAAGCAGGGACTGAAGTTCGTGCTGGGCGCCGCTGTCCAGAAGGTGGAGAAGGGCGCGAGCGGGGCGACCGTGACCTACAAGCTCCGCAAGGATGACAGCGAGGCGACGGTGGAAGCCGATGTCGTTCTGGTCGCCACCGGGCGCAAGCCTTACACGGAGGGTCTTGGCCTCGACGCTCTCGGTGTCGAGCTGACGCCGCGCGGCCAGATCGTCACGAACGGCCAGTGGCAGACCACCGTTCCCGGCATCTACGCCATCGGAGATGCGATTCAGGGCCCGATGCTCGCCCACAAGGCGGAAGATGAGGGCATGGCCGTGGCGGAGACGATCGCCGGGAAGCATGGCCACGTGAACTACGAGGTCATTCCGGGCGTGATCTACACCACACCGGAGGTCGCCTCGGTCGGTGCGACGGAGGAAGCGCTGAAGAAGGAGGGCCGGGCCTACAAGGTCGGCAAGTTCTCCTTCATGGGCAATGGCCGGGCCAAGGCGACGCTGGCGGCGGAAGGATTCGTCAAGATCCTCGCCGACAAGGAAACGGACCGGATCCTCGGCGTGCATATCATCGGCCCGTCGGCTGGCGAGATCATTCACGAGGCCTGCGTGGCGATGGAGTTCGGCGCTGCGGCAGAAGATCTGGCCCGCACCTGCCACGCGCACCCGACCTATTCGGAAGCGGTGCGGGAGGCGGCGCTGGCTTGCGGTGACGGCCCGATCCACTCGTAAGAACGGTTTCATGGCGAAAAGGGCGGCGTCACCAGCGCCGCCCTTTTCCTTGCGCGCGGCACCACGTCCATCAAGAGCCGACCAAGCTCTACGTCCCGTCGCAACCGAGATGCCTTCCCGCAAGGGCTCGTGAGGTGTTACACGACGATTGACAGACTGCGGGAAAGTCCTGAGGTCTTATGCTCCGAAGATCGGAGAATTGGTCAGCGAATGAGCCTGTATAGGTAGATTTTCGCCTGGCTTTCCCAAGATCGCGACGGTTCCGCCCCAACGCAGACCGAAAGCCCTTCTCAGCAGATTGCAAAGGGCGAACTCTGCTCAGCTTTTCGGCGCGCCTGTCATGCCGTCAGATGGCGCAGGCCCTGCGTGACATCCGTGCGGATCGCGAGCCGCAGTCCGGGATCATCCCCCGCCTTCAGCGCGGCGATGATATGGCGGTGATAGGGCGGGGCCTCGTTCCGCCGGAGCCGCCCGTAGAGCGCCCGCATTGTCGGGCCGAGCTGCAGCCACACTGTCTCCACCATGGCCAGCATCGCGGGGGCCTGCGCTCGGAGATAGAGGGTGCGGTGGAACTCCAGATTGGTGCGGATATAGGCCACGGCGTCATGCTTGGCGACCGCCTCCGCATTGGCGGCGTTGATGGTCTGGAGCCGCTCTATCAACGCCATGTGGGCGCGCGGCAGGGCGCGTGTGCCAAGCTCCGGCTCCAGCAGGGCGCGGATGGCAGCAAGCTCCTCGATGCGCTCGTTCGACAGCTCCGGCGTGGACACCCGCCCGGAAGAGGAGAGCGTCAGCGCGCCCTCTGCCACCAGCCGCCGCACGGCTTCCCGCGCGGGGGTCATGGAGACGCCGAATGTCCGCCCGAGACCTCGCAGCGTCAGGGATTGGCCGGGAGCGAGTTCGCCGTGCATGACCTGCTGGCGCAATGTGCGATACAGCCGTTCATGCGCGGCGGGCGTGGTGTCTGAGGGGCGGATCTGGGGCAGCATGGCGTCAGTGATCACACCCGGAGGGAGCCGCCGTCAATCCCCTCGAAAGATGTATCGGTGCAGTTCCTGCCCGTGATCGCGGAGCCAGCGGCGGGGGGCGGCATGGTCTGGCATCAGCCGCGCCACTTCCGCCCAGAACGCCGGCGAATGGTCCATGCGGACGAGATGCGCCACCTCATGCGCTGCCACATAGTCCAGCACGTCCGGAGGCGCGAGGATCAGCCGCCAGGAGAACATGAGCCGACCATCGGAAGTGCACGACCCCCAGCGGGACCGGGTATCCCGCAGCGACAGGTTGGTGAAATCGCGCCCAATGGCACGCGCATGGCGGTTGCATGCTGCCTCCAGCCGGTCACGGGCGAAGCGTTTCAGGAAAGTCTCCACCCGCGCCGCCGTCCGCGCCGCGGCCGCCTGCGGCACCAGAAGCCCGCCTGCCCCATCCTCCACGATCCTTGGCACGGGGGCGAGCCGCAGGACACATGGCCTGCCTTCCACCGGTAGCACGGCACCGGGAGCGATTCGCACCTCCTGCGGCCGGACGGAGAGAATGTCGCGGATCCACCCTTCGCGATCACGCGCAAAGGCCACTGCATCGGATACCCGTGCGCGCTCCGGCAGGGAGAGCGTGACACGGCCATCCAGCCGGGAAACCCGGAGAGAGAATCGCCGCGCGCGGGCGGAACGTCGGAGCGATATGTCGATGGGCGGGCTGCCCGGCAGAACAAGGGATGTCATGCGGCTGAGATTAACCTCCGCCGCGTGCCCGCAAAAGCCCTCTGGCATTCCTCCGCAGCCTTTCCCATATGCGAAGCCTTGTGCCCGCCGCCCTTACATGGAAAGGCTTTGACAGCCTTCGCCAGCTGTGGCAGTTGGCCCCGATTCACTCGACGACCTGACATGAAAGGGGTTCCCATGCCCAAGGACGAATGGGGCGTCAAACGCCTTTGCCCGCACTGCGGGAGCCGTTTCTACGACCTTCAGCGCGATCCGATGACCTGCCCCGAATGCGGCCATACATTCTCGCTCGAAAGCCTGCTCGCAGGGCGTGGCCGCGTGATGGCCGCGGATAAGAGCAAGTCGACCCTCAATGACAACAACATCGACACGGATGACGAGGTTCTCGAAGAAGACACCCCGGAAGCCGATATCGATGACGATCTTCTCGAGGATGACGAGGACGACAACGTCTCGCTCGACGATCTTGCCGACGTGGCAGGGGACGACGAGGACAACTGATCCTTGAAGGCCCGCGGGGGAAATGACGGCAGGCGGATTTTTCCCCTTGCGCTTCCCCCCGCAGCTGCCTAGAAGCACCGCACACGGGCGGCAACGCCCGGACCTCCGGTGGGGCCATAGCTCAGTTGGGAGAGCGCTTGAATGGCATTCAAGAGGTCAGGGGTTCGACTCCCCTTGGCTCCACCAAATCTCTCATGGCAAATGCCAGATAGATGTTCCATTAGTGACAGAGATTTTTCCATTTTATTGGAAATCTCATGTTCGCGGAGAAACACGAAGCCGGTAGAGGTCGCTCTGCTGGCTTTTTTGTTACACAAGCTTTGCATCACACGGCTGCAGAGGTTGGCTGACTCCCTATTTGTGGTTTTTCGTTGCTACCGGAAATGAATGCCGAGCGTTGCCGCGATCAGGCGGCTACAAACTGCACAGGTGGAGGTGGCGCTTACACTGTAGGCCCATGCCTGCCGGTCGACCCCGACATATGCTGCTTTGCCCCATTCTCGGAATGCTGCCGCTCGTCTTGCTTCGCAGCAGACACCCGGCCATGATAGGAGCGATGCGGACGAAGCCGCCGTATCCTTAGGTCATGTTGACAAATGGCGGAGCCAGAGCCCGATGGAGAAGAGGTCGGCAAAGCCGGGAAACTATCCGCAGTTTTGTCGTAGCGGGTTGCCAGACGGCGGCTGTTTTTCAACTTGTTGAAGCAGCACTCAACCATAATGAGCAGGATCTAGAGGTCATGTCCACAGCCTTGCACACCTTTCGGTTCTTCGGCATCGGAACCATTGGCAGGGCGTTGCGGCTCTCGATGTCTTGCCGAATTTTATCAGAGTCATGCCCCCTGTCGGCCATGAGCACGGCGGGCCGCGGCAGATGGTCGGCGGCCCCCAGATCATAGCCGGTGTAGTCGGAATATTGCCCCCGAGGTGATCTCGGTTCTGTCGGGAGGCCTGCGCCGTTGACGCTGAGGTGGACTTTCGTCGAGAACCCATCGTCCGAACGGCCAGGAGCCTTCTTCGGAGCCCCTTTTGCACCCGTCGCATGATGAGGGCGCGGATCGCCCTCTCCAGTGCGTTCGAACCGGTGGCGCTTACCGGCTCGATGTCGAGCATCTGCAGCTTGTCATGCGCAATCCCCCCTCAGGGTTCAGCGCATCCAGGATGTCCTCCCACAGTCCCGCCAAGTTCCAGCGGCGGAACTGACGGCAGACCGAGGACCGCTTGCCGAACCCTTCGGGCAGGTGGCGCGAAGGCGCACCGGTTCTTGCGATCCGGAGAATACCATCCAGAACAAGCCGATGATCCGCAGGCTTCCGTCCCTTCGAGTGTCGAAAGGCCTGAATGAAGCTCTCGAGGAAGGTCCATTCAGCGTCGGATATCAAGCAAGCCCCTCTCCCACGTCGAGATGACCTTGAATCATAGGCCGCCGGCCAGCAAAATCCCCTTTGTCAACACGACCTGGTATCCGATGGCCCAGAACGTTCTCCACACTGGGCCAGAACGTAGTGCTCACCCGCCCCGCTCCAGGAGGCACTTTTGGGGCAGCGCTTCCTGCATTCCGCCGCGCGCATTCTCGGGTGCGCGCTACTCGGGCGACCTTGGCACACGGTCAAGCGGTGCAGGCTAGGCGCGCCCGCGGTTCCCCGGAACCCCTGCCGACACCGAATGCCGGGCGTTTGGAACACATCCTCTTGGTCTTTCAGCAAAACGGGGTTGAGCATCGCTCCCAATGGCGCGACGGTCGGTTGACCGGATCTGATGACAATGCCGACAACCCGCCTCACCCTCCGTCTGCTCGCCCGCCTGGGCAGCGTGCTGCTCGTCACTCTGGCGGCGGCTCAGGTTGCACGCTGGGGCGGGATGCCGCTCCCCTGGATGCTCGGCCCGCTCATCGCTGCGGCGACACTTGCGATGAGCCGGCCGGCAGGACATTGGCTGGTGCCGCTCTTTCCCAACAACATTCGGAGCATCTGCGTAGGAGTCGTGGGGCTCATGATCGGCGGAAGCTTCACACCTGCTCTGATGAGTTCGGCCGGTGAATGGTGGATCACGCTGCTGGGCATGGCGGTGGTGACACTGGTGCTTCAATGGCTCAACTACCTCTGGTTCCGGCGCGGCATGGGATTGGATCCGACGACGGCCTGGTTCTCCGGCTCGCCTGGCGGCCTGATGGAGAACATCGCGCTTGGCGAGGCGCATGGCGGTGATCTTCGGGTGATCTCCGCGCTCCAGTTCCTGCGCATCATCCTCGTCGTCATCACGCTGCCGGCAGCGTTCTCGATCTGGAACGGCGCTCCGGTCGGCAGTTCGGCAGGCGTGCAGGTTCCCGGCCCGCCGCTGACCGCGACCGATGGGCTGCTCCTCGTCGCGGCACTGGTGCTTGGCCAGTGGGGCGCGCGGCGGCTTTCCCTGCCGGCGGGCGTGGTCGTCGGGCCGCTCATCGTCAGTGCGATCGCCCATGCCACGGGGCTGATCGGCGGACAGGTACCGCCTGCCCTTGTCTCAGGCGCACAATGGCTCATCGGCACGGCCTTGGGGCTGCGGTTTGCGGGAATGCAGCGGGCGCGGCTCGTGCAATGTCTGGGCGGGGCACTCGTGGCGCTCGGCATATCGGCGGTGGCGGTCGCAGCGATCATCGCCATCGTAAGGCCCTTCATCGACATCCCGATTTCGGCGCTCCTTCTCTCCTATATCCCCGGAGGCGTGGTGGAGATGGGGCTGATCGCACTTTCCATCGGTGCGAACCCGGTTTTCGTCACGGCACATCACGTCTTCCGCATCCTGATCGCGGTGATCATCACCCCGCAGATCTTCCTGCGCCACGTCGCGGGCCGGGGCGCCAGGACAGGCGTCGCGAAGTAGACCGGCGCGGCTTGACTTGCTCCGGTTCAAGGCGTCCTATCCGCGCATGGCCCCAGTCGAGGGCTGAGCAAAATCAACAGGGACGATCATGCGACACACGAGCCGCTTCCTTGCCGCGACGGCAATCACGGGTGCCCTCGCAGCCTTCCAACCGGGCTTGCCCGCCTTTGCCGCGACGCCATCCGACACGCTGATCCAGGCCTGGGCGATCGACGACATCATCTCCCTCGACCCGGCGGAGGTATTCGAGTTCACCGCCTCCGAGCTGATCGGCAACTCCTATGAGACGCTGATCGGTTATGATGTGAAGGACGTGTCGCAGATCTTCGGTGTCGTCGCCGAGAGCTGGGAAGTCTCGGAGGATGGCAAGACCCTCCATTTCAAGGTGCGCGAGGGGCGCAAGTTCGCCTCCGGCAACCCGATCACCGCGGCCGATGTCGTCTTCTCGCTGACGCGCGCTGTGAAGCTGGACAAGTCGCCCGCCTTCATCCTGACGCAGTTCGGCTTCTCGCCCGAGAATGTCGATGCCCAGATCGTCCAGACCGGCGATTACACGTTCGACTTCAAGATGGACCAGGCCTATGCGCCGTCGCTGGTGCTCTACTGCCTGACGGCGACGGTCGCCTCGGTGGTGGATCAGAAGCTCGCCATGTCGCATGAGGCGAACGGCGACTTCGGCTATGACTGGCTGAAGACCGGGTATGCCGGTTCCGGCCCGTTCACCATCCGTGAATGGCGGGCGAACGAGGTCGTCGTGATGGAGCGCAACGACAACTATTCCGGCGAGGCCCCAAAGATCGCGCGGGCCATCATGCGCCACATCCCGGAACCCGCGGCACAGCGGCTGCTGCTCGAACAGGGCGACGTGGACATCGCCCGCAACCTCGGCCCGGAGGAGATGGAGGCCCTCTCCTCCAATGCCGACATCAAGAGCCAGGCCGGCGTGAAGGGGTCGATCTACTACCTCGGCCTGAACCAGAAGAACGAGTTCCTGTCGAAACCGCAGGTCCGGCAGGCGATGAAATACCTCGTCGATTACGCGGCGATCTCCGACACGATCATGAAGGGCCGCGCCATGGTGCATCAGTCCTTCCTGCCGAGGGGCTTCCTTGGGGAGATCGATGACACGCCCTTCGCCCTCAACGTGGCAAAGGCCAAGGAACTGCTGGCGGAGGCCGGTGTTCCCGACGGGTTCACCGTGACGATGGACACGCGCAACACCGCCGATATCACGGCGATGGGGACTGCCATCCAGCAGACCTTCGGACAGGCGGGGATCAAGCTCAGCCTCATTCCCGGCGATGGTGGCCAGACGCTCACCAAGTATCGCGCGCGGACGCATGACATCTATATCGGTCAGTGGGGCCCGGATTATCAGGATCCGCATACCAACGCCGACACCTTCGCCTCCAACCCCGACAATAAAGACGGTGCCTCCTCCAAGACGCTGGCCTGGCGGAATTCCTGGGACATCCCGGAGATGACGGCGCGCACCCGCGCCGCCATGCTGGAGCGGGATACCGGCAAGCGGGCAGAGATGTATGAGGCGCTGCAACGCGAACAGCAGCAGGACTCGCCCTTCGTCATCATGTTCCAGCAGGTGGAGAACGTGGCGGTGCGGGCGAATGTGCAGAACTTCGTGCTTGGCCCCTCGTTCAACGACAACTCCTTCAAGGCCGTGACGAAGTAAATGGACGTTGCGGAAGACCGGCCGGTGGGGCGCAGGCGCGCCCTTCCGGGACTGCTGTGGAGGCTGGGGAAGGTGCTCGTCACCCTTGCGGTGACGCTGCTGGGCCTGCTCTTCGTGACCTTCATGATCGGCCGCATCGTTCCGGTGGACCCGGTGCTGGCCGTGGTCGGGGATCGCGCTTCGCAGAGCACCTACGATCAGGTCTATCAGCAACTCGGCCTCGACAAGCCGCTGATCGAGCAGTTCTGGATTTACGGGCGCTCCGTGATGGCCGGCGATCTTGGCACGTCGTTCCTCACCAAGCGGCCCATCGTGGATGACCTGCGGCGGGTATTTCCCGCCACGCTGGAGCTTTCGACATTCGGGATCATCATCGGCACCCTTCTGGGGGTGCCGCTCGGCGTCTATTCTGCGGTGAACAAGGGAAAACTCGGCGATCAGATCGTGCGGATCATCGGGCTGGTGGGCTATTCCGCGCCGATCTTCTGGCTGGCGCTGCTTGGCATGCTGATCTTCTATGCGCGCCTGGGCTGGGTTGCGGGGCCGGGGCGGATCGACATCGCCTATGAATATTCCATCTCCCCCGGCACGGGTCTGTTGCTGATCGACACGGCGATGCAGGGTCAATGGGCCGCATTCCGCAATGTATTCAGCCATATCGCCCTGCCGGGCTGCCTGCTGGGTTATTTCTCCATGGCTTATATCAGCCGCATGACACGGAGTTTCATGCTGGCGGAACTCAGCCAGGAATACGTGACCACAGCGCGGGTGAAGGGCGTGCCGGAATGGCGGATCGTCTGGGTCCATGCGCTGCGCAATGCGGCCGTGCCGCTCATCACGGTGATCGCCCTGTCCTATGCCAACCTGCTCGAAGGGTCCGTGCTGACGGAGACGGTCTTTGCCTGGCCGGGGCTGGGCATGTATCTCACCAATTCGCTGCAGAATGCCGACATGAACGCGGTTCTGGGGGGAACGCTGGTCATCGGGGCGACCTTCGTGCTGCTGAACCTCGTGTCCGACCTGCTCTATTCGCTGCTCGACCCCCGTGTGAGGAGGAGCAGATGAGCCAGTCCCTCTCCCGCCGCGAATGGCTGCTGACGGAGCAGCCAAGCTCCCGCCGTCAGGCACGCCTTGGCCAGCTTTACCGGACCTGGCTTGCCCTCCGCTCCAACCCGCTGGCGATGGTCGGCCTTGGCATCATCGTGGTGCTGATACTGGTCGCGCTCTTCGCCAATGTGATCGCCCCCTATGATCCGCTGGTCGGAGGCGATCTGCGGACGGAGCGGCTGCTCCCGCCCTCCGCCGCCCACTGGTTCGGCACGGACGATCAGGCGCGCGATATCTTCAGCCGGGTCATCCACGGCGCGCGGCTGACGCTGATGATCGTGGCGCTGGTTGCGGTGATCGCCACACCCATCGGGCTGCTGATCGGCACCACGGCGGGCTATTTCGGCGGCTGGGTCGATACCGTGCTCATGCGGATCACCGATATCGCGCTGGCCTTTCCGCGGCTGATCCTCGCCCTCGCCTTCGTGGCGGCGCTGGGTCCGGGGATAGAGAATGCGATCATCGCCATCGCCCTCACCTCCTGGCCACCCTATGCGCGTCTGGCCCGGGCAGAGACGCTGACGATCCGCAACACCGACTTCATCGCCGCATCCAAGCTGCAGGGCGCCTCCTCCACCCGGATCATCTGGGGACATGTGGTGCCGCTCTGCATGCCGTCGGTCATCGTGCGGGTCACACTGGACATGGCAGGCATCATCCTGACAGCGGCGGGGCTGGGCTTTCTGGGTCTCGGCGCACAGCCGCCCAGCCCGGAATGGGGTGCGATGGTAGCATCGGGACGCCGGTTCCTCATCGACCAATGGTGGGGCGCCACCATGCCGGGGATCGCGATTTTCGTGGTCTCACTCGGCTTCAACCTGCTCGGCGACGGGCTGCGCGACGTACTCGATCCCAAGGGAGAGAAGTAATGGCGCTTCTTGAGGTCGAAAATCTGCGCATCGCCTTCCCGGCCCGCCACGGCCCTGTCGAGGTCGTGCGGGGCGTGAGCTTTTCGCTCGGGCGAGAGCGGCTGGGGATCGTGGGCGAATCCGGCTCCGGCAAGTCCCAGACGGGCCGGGCGATCCTCGGATTGACGCCGTCCCCGGGCAAGGCCACGGCGGACCGTCTGACCTTTGACGGGATCGACCTGCGCAATGCCGACAAGTCCACCTGGCGCTCGATCCGCGGCGGGCGGATTTCCATGGTCATGCAGGACCCAAAATTCTCTCTCAACCCGGTCATGACCATTGGCAAGCAGCTCATGGAAACGGCGCGTCTGCACGGCGCCTCCCGGAGACAGGCGAAGGCAAGCGCGCTTTCGATGCTGGAGGCCGTGCAGATCCGTGATCCGGAACGGGTGTTCCGCGCCTATCCGCATGAGCTTTCGGGCGGTATGGGTCAGCGGGCGATGATCGCGATGATGCTCATCACCGAGCCGGATCTTCTGATCGCGGATGAGCCTACTTCCGCGCTCGACGTGACGGTGCAGATAGAGGTGCTGCGCATCCTCGACCGGCTGGTGAGGGAGCGGGGCATGGGTCTGATCTTCATCAGCCATGACCTCCGGCTCGTCTCCACCTTCTGCGACAGGGTGCTCGTCATGTATGCCGGCCGCGTGGTGGAGGAAATCGCCGCCTCGCGTCTGGCGGAGGCGCAGCATCCCTATACGCGCGGGCTGTTCTCCTGCCTGCCGAAGATCGAGGGGGACAGTCACCCCCTTCCCACCCTGCAACGCGACGCGGCCTGGGCGACATGACCTCCATTCTCGAAGTGAAAGCCCTCGAAGTCACCTTCCAGTCCGGCATGGATGAGGTCCGCGCCGTGAAGGGTGTGAGCTTCAACGTCGCGGAGGGGGAGAGCTACGGCCTCGTCGGCGAATCCGGCTCGGGCAAGTCCACCGTCCTGCGCGCTCTCTGCGGGCTGGCGCCCGTGAGCGGTGGCCATCTGCTGATCGAGGGGCGGGAGATCGCGAGCCCGCGCACCGCCGACTTCTATCGCCGGGTGCAGATGGTGTTTCAGGATCCCTATGCCTCGCTCCATCCCCGCCACACGGTGGACAGGGTGCTGGCGGAGCCGCTTGCGATCCACGGCTTCGACAACCGGGAGAGGCGGATAGAGGCCGCGCTGACGGATGTCGGCCTCGGCCCCAGTTTCCGCTTCCGCTATCCGCACCAGCTGTCAGGCGGGCAGCGGCAGCGGGTCGCCATCGCGCGCGCCCTCATCCTGGAGCCGCGGATCCCGCTTCTGGACGAACCGACCTCCGCGCTCGACGCTTCCATCCAGGCGGAAGTGCTCAACTTGCTCGAACGGCTCCGCGCGGAACGCGGGCTGACCTATGTGCTCGTGAGCCATGATCTTGCCGTCGTGGCGCATATGTGCGAGCGGCTGATGGTCATGCAGCACGGACGAACGGTGGAGGAGTTGACGCGTGACGCCCTGCGCCGGCACGAGGCGCGCGAACCCTATACCCGGACACTTCTTGCGGCCTCCGAAGGTTATACGCCTCTTGCCGCGCCTGCCTCCTGAAGGAACTTCCATGCGCCAGCCTGTCTTCGATGGTCACAACGACTTCCTCCTCCGCCTCTATCGTGCGCCGGAGCGGCGGGAGCAGATCTGGCTCAAGGGCGAAGGCCGTGGCCATCTGGACCTGCCCCGGATGAAACAGGCCGGCTTCGCGGGTGGCTTCTTCGCAATCTGGATCCCCACGCCGCACGAAGGCGGCGATGTGGACGCGCTGATGGACAACCCGCCCTATGCCATCGGTCTGCCGGCGATGGTCGGCACCGCCGCAGCCCAGCATGTCGCGGTGACGGAGGCGTCCCTTCTGCTGTGGATGGAGCGCTCCTCCGGCGGCAGTTTCCGCGTCTGCCGCACGGCGGAGGAGATCCGCGCCACGATGCAGGCGGGTGGGATCGCTGCGATCATGCATATGGAGGGGGCTGAGGCGATTTCGGAAAGCCTCGACGAACTCGACCTCTATTATGAGATGGGCCTGCGCTCGCTCGGTCCGGTATGGAGCCGTCCGACGATCTTCGGACATGGTGTGCCGTTCCGCTTCCCCTCCTCGCCCGATACCGGGCCGGGGCTGACGGAGGCGGGAAAACGGCTCGTCCGCCGCTGCAACGAGCTGAGAGTAATGATCGACCTCAGCCATCTGAATGAGGCTGGCTTCAACGACGTCGCCGCGCTCTCCGATGCGCCGCTGGTCGCGACGCATTCCAATGCCCATGCCGTGACGGCTTCCGCACGGAACCTGACCGACCGGCAGTTGGCCGTCATCGCCGAAAGCGACGGGATGGTGGGACTGAATTACGCGACCAGCTTCCTGCGGCCCGACGGGCGGCGCGGCTCGGATATCGGCTGGGAACCGGTTCTCGCGCATCTCGACCATCTGATCGAGAAGCTGGGCGACACGCGGGTAGGGCTTGGTTCCGACTTCGACGGCGCGACCGTCCCTGACGAAATCGGCGATGTGACAGGGATGGCGGCCCTGCAGGAGGCAATGGCCGCGCATGGCTACGACGCGCCGCTCATCGCGAAACTTACGCATGAGAACTGGCTGCGGGTGCTGGAGAAAACCTGGGGTGGGTGAGCCGCGGCCGCCCGATAAAGCTGACGTGCTTTAAGCAACCTTTGGCCATGGCGGGCAGCCGCCCCCGTCGAGCCGGAGCAGCATGCAATAAGCTATCCGTGGTGGGTATCGCCCGGTGTCCTGACCTCCCTACATTGGCCATGCGACTGCGGTCCGAAGATCTCCGCGAGGCAGCACCGCAGATCTCCTCCGCGCCAGACCCAGCCGTGCTGCCGCCTCGGTCAGCGGATTCAGCTGGGCGCGCCGAGCTGTGCCCGGTCACGTCCCGCTAACCGGGTCGTCCAGTTTCCATGTCAGGGCCAGCCCGGCGAGCGCGGACGGGGTTCAGCCCAACCAACGCCGAGCGACCTGCCATCCCTGCAGCTTCCAGCGTAAGGTTGGTGACAGCCATCGCGCCAGAGCGCCTGCGATGGCCCGTAGCCGTTGCCGGATCCACGCCCGCGAGACGGGATTTCGAGATTGCATAATTCTCCCTCGAAGATGTCGCTCATGACCCGCGGGGTGGAGAGATCTCGGCCTGCGGGTGAGGGAACCAGCAAATCGAAAGACTCCCCGCGATACCGTTGGAGACAGTTTGTGGGCGGTGCGGACGCGGCGAAACAGAAGCAAGGGACGAAGCGGGGCTTTTCCCGGCGTCCGCGCTGCATTATATGCGCGCGATGGTTCTGAACCCGCCCAACCTCCGCCCCGATCTTGCCCCTGCGCCGACTTTCGACGCGGGCGTCCGTCGTACGGGACAGCCGTCGATCGGGATCGTATCCCTCGGCTGCCCCAAGGCTCTCGTGGACAGCGAGCGGATCCTGACGCGGCTCCGCGCGGAAGGCTATCAGATCTCGCCCGATTATCAGGGCGCCGATGCCGTGATCGTCAACACCTGCGGCTTTCTCGACAGCGCCAAGGCGGAGAGCCTCGAAGCCATAGGCGAGGCGCTGACAGAGAACGGGCGGGTGATCGTCACGGGGTGTCTTGGCGCGGAACCGGAATTCATCACCGGAACCCATCCCTCGGTGCTCGCCGTCACGGGACCGCATCAGTATGAACAGGTGCTGGACGCCGTGCACAGGGCCGTGCCGCCCGCGCCAGACCCGTTCGTGGATCTGCTGCCCGCCTCCGGCATCAAACTGACACCGCGCCATTTCAGCTACCTGAAGATTTCGGAAGGCTGCAATCACAAGTGCAAGTTCTGCATCATCCCCGACATGCGGGGCAAGTTGCAGAGCCGCCCCGCCCATGCAGTGCTGCGCGAGGCGGAGAAGCTGGTGGAAGCGGGGGTCAAGGAACTCCTCGTCATCAGTCAGGACACGTCAGCCTATGGCGTGGATCGCAAGCACGATCTCTCCCCCTGGAAGGGCGGGGATGTTCGCGCGCATATCACCGATCTGGCCCGCGAACTCGGGGGGCTCGGCGCGTGGGTGAGGCTCCACTACGTCTATCCCTACCCGCATGTCCGCCAGCTTATCCCGCTGATGGCGGAGGGGCTGGTGCTGCCTTATCTGGATATCCCCTTCCAGCACGCGCACCCGGATGTCCTGCGCCGCATGGCGCGCCCCGCCGCCGCCGCGCGGACGCTGGATGAGATCGCTGCCTGGCGGAGCGATTGTCCCGAACTATCCCTGCGCTCCACCTTCATCGTCGGTTATCCCGGCGAGACGGAAGCAGAGTTTCAGACCCTGCTCGACTGGCTGGACGAGGCCCAGCTCGATCGCGTCGGTTGCTTCAAATACGAAAACGTCGCCGGGGCGCGCTCCAACGACTTGCCGGATCATGTGCCGGAAGACGTGAAGCAGGACCGTTGGGAGCGTTTCATGGAGAAGGCTCAGGCCATTTCCGAGGCGCGCCTTGCGGACCGCATAGGTACGCGCCAAGAGGTGATCGTGGACGACGTGGATGAGGACGGGGCAACCTGCCGAACCCGCTTTGATGCACCGGAAATCGACGGGAACCTGTTCATCGACACAGGCTTCGAGAACCTGAAGCCGGGTGACATCGTTACCGTCGAGGTGGATGAGGCGGGAGAATACGATCTCTGGGGATCGCTGACGTAACGTCTGCCCTGCATTGGGTTACAAGGGGGCAGTAACGCGTCAAAAAAGAGATCGCGTGTAGGTATTCCGGGCGTGTCTGCACGCCCAAGAATCCCGAGTGGCATTTCACGACTAGCGTTTCGCCATAAGTTGAAACGCAGTGCGGGGCGCGTCTGCACCCCGCCCGCTCTGCCGCTTATCAGACCCAATACGGCTGAAGCCCGTAATGGCTCCAGACACGGGTTTCCCAATCACGGTCGCGATCCCAGTCACGCTCCCATTTGGGAGCAGTGCGATACTGCTCAACCGTAATACCCGTCACGTATCCTTCCAGGGTCGTGTCGTATTTCAAGGCGTTCCAAGGAATTGGGCTGTAATCCTCCCCGATCCCCAGAAATCCGCCCGAACCCATCACGGCATAGGCAACCTTGCCGGATTTCTTGTCCAGCATAAGGTGGTCAATCGTACCGAGCTTATCGCCCTCCGTGTTATAAACAGCGGTGCCGTTCACATCGGCGGACGAGATCATCGGATTGGCGAGTTCGGTTTGCATCATATCCTCCATGGATCGTTTCGGTCCATGTGAAGTGAACGCCGTTGCTTCCCCGAGGTTCCCCTCTTTACGGTAGACCCCTTGCTCCCGATGCTGGTCCAAAGGGGCAATCTGGGGTGAGCGAGGGGGCCGTCGTGGCGGCGTCGGAGTAGCCCCCTGCTGTCGCGCGGGAGCTGGCATCCGGAGACCGGAAAGTTCCTGTGCCGGGCGCGAGGTGCCCAGTTGGCCATTGTAAGGAGAGCAGCCTCTCGCAGTTCTGCTGGCGATGGCGGGGCATGCTCTGGCTTCTGCCATCTGCGGATGCGCTTCTGCAGCACCGGAAAATTGAACGTGGCGACAATCCCGCACAGCAACGCCTTTGCGGTAACAGCGTCGGCGGTCTCCGCTCCGCTGTCTGCGCGCGGCCGAGAGCAAGGAGCCCATACGCTTCCATACTCGGCCGCTCTGTCGCCAGAGCCAGCCATGTTCACGGCGTACCCTCTACGAGGCCGCGCGACAGGCTCGCCATCGGGAAAAGGTACGAGCACCGGACAGGTTCCCGACCCACGTTCGCCGGAGCGAGATCAGCGCCTTGTGGTGGCGGACCAACTCCCGCCTGCGGGAGCGGTGAGCTTTAGCAAGCGCCCGAATGCAACGCCTTGTCCACCACCAGAGAAGAGTATCTTCCCGCCCGCCGGGAGCATCGGCAGTCTTCATCGGAGGGACATCAAGCCATCTCCCGCAGGCCACACCGCCTTGTTCGCCTACGGTTCCGGGGGAAGCCCTGTGCCTCCCCCTCCCCGGACGACTGCCTCGCACGGTCCCGCCCAACGGACCAGGTCAGGACCGTCGCTTGCGGCGGTTGGGACGGGCTCCCGCACGGCCTGCGGTCGAGCGACCGGAGGCAGCGACGGCGGCCTCCGCAGCCTCCTCCACCACCGATTGCCGGGCCAACGGATCGTCTGCCACGGCGAGTTCCACCGCCTCCAGCCGCTTCACCTCGTCGCGGAGCCGGGCGGCCTCCTCGAACTCCAGATTCTCGGCAGCCTTGCGCATCTGGGTGCGCAGCGCTTCCAGATGGGCCGACAGATTGCCGCCGACCATCGCCTTTTCCACCTTCGTGGTGATGCGCAACTGGTCCGTGTCGCCTTTCCACAGCCCGGCCAGCACATCCTCCACATTCTTCCGAACGGTCTGGGGGGTGATGCCATGCGCCTCGTTATAGGCAACCTGCTTCTCGCGCCGCCGCTCCGTCTCCCGCATGGCGCGCTCCATGGAGCCGGTGATGCGGTCGGCATACATGATGACGCGCCCATCGGCGTTCCGCGCCGCGCGCCCGATGGTCTGGATGAGCGAGGTTTCCGAACGCAGGAACCCCTCCTTGTCGGCGTCCAGAATGGCCACCA
Organism: Haematobacter massiliensis; assembly: GCF_000740795.1. Lineage (GTDB taxonomy): Bacteria > Pseudomonadota > Alphaproteobacteria > Rhodobacterales > Rhodobacteraceae > Haematobacter > Haematobacter massiliensis. The sequence continues at coordinate 369,893 of NZ_JGYG01000002.1, read as the reverse complement.
GCCCGCATTCCGGGATATCCAGCCCCTCACGCAGCAGGTTGATCCCCACCAGAACGTCAAACGCGCCGAGGCGCAGGTCACGCAGGATCTCGATCCGCTCGATCGTGTCGATATCGGAATGCATGTAGCGAACGCGGATCCCCTGTTCATGCAGGTATTCAGTCAGATCCTCGGCCATCCGCTTGGTCAGCACGGTGACAAGGCTCCGATATCCCGCCAGGGAAACGCGCCGTACCTCGTCCAGCAGATCATCGACCTGCATGGTGACGGGACGGATTTCCACCTGGGGATCCAGAAGGCCCGTCGGGCGGATCACCTGCTCCGCGAAGACACCGCCCGCCTGCTCCATCTCCCACGCGGCAGGCGTGGCGGAGACGAACACCGACTGCGGGCGCATCGCATCCCATTCCTCGAACTTCAGCGGGCGGTTGTCCATGCAGGAGGGCAGACGGAAGCCATGCTCGGCCAGCGTGAACTTGCGCCGGTAGTCGCCTCGGTACATGCCGCCGATCTGCGGCACGGTGACATGGGATTCGTCGGCAAAGACGATGGCATTGTCGGGGATGAATTCGAAAAGCGTCGGCGGCGGCTCTCCCGGCGCACGGCCCGTCAGATAACGGGAATAGTTCTCGATCCCGTTGCACACCCCCGTGGCGTCCAGCATCTCCAGATCGAAATTCGTCCGCTGTTCCAGCCGCTGTGCTTCCAGAAGCCGCCCCTCTGCGACAAGCTGGTCGAGGCGCTGGCGGAGTTCCTTCTTGATCCCGTCGATCGCCTGTTTCAGCGTCGGACGCGGCGTGACGTAGTGGCTGTTGGCATAGACGCGGATCTGCTTGAAGGCATCGGTCTTGGCCCCCGTCAGCGGGTCGAATTCGGTGATGGATTCGAGCTCCTCTCCGAAGAAGGAGAACCGCCATGCCCGATCCTCAAGGTGCGCGGGCCAGACCTCAAGGCTGTCACCCCTGACACGGAACGAACCGCGCTGAAACGCCTGATCGTTGCGCCGGTATTGCTGCGCCACCAGTTCCGCAATCACCTGCCGCTGGTCATAGGACTGCCCGACCACCAGATCCTGCGTCATCGCGGAATAGGTCTCGACCGAGCCGATACCGTAGATACAGGAAACGGAAGCGACGATGATCACGTCGTCGCGTTCCAGAAGCGCCCGGGTGGCCGAATGGCGCATCCGGTCGATCTGGTCGTTGATCTGGCTTTCCTTCTCGATATACGTGTCCGATCGGGGAACATAGGCTTCCGGCTGGTAGTAGTCGTAGTAGCTGACGAAATACTCCACGGCGTTCTCAGGGAAGAACCCCTTGAACTCCCCGTAAAGCTGCGCGGCAAGCGTCTTGTTGGGCGCGAGGATGATCGCCGGGCGCTGCGTCTCCTCGATGACCTTGGCCATGGTGAAGGTCTTGCCCGTGCCGGTGGCGCCGAGCAGCACCTGATTGCGTTCCCCGGCGTTCACCGCCTCCGCGATTTCGGCGATGGCGGCGGGCTGGTCTCCTGCCGGTGAGAATTCCGTATGCATGACGAAGGCACGCCCCCCCTCCAGCTTGGGACGGGTGAGCACGTCGAAGCGATTCATCGGGGCATTGGTGTTGTTATGGGGCATGAGCGGACCTCCGGCGACCGGCCTCTCACATTTGATCTGTTTTTGTTCCCGTTCAAGGGGGCAGCCGCCCCTTGCGCAGCGGCGCGGGTTTTTCCATAACGAGGCCACATCACGGAGAAGGCCATGGTCGCGCGCATCTACAAGCCAGCCAAGACAGCCATGCAATCCGGCGTCGCCCGGACGAAGCGCTGGATTCTCGAATACGCCCCGGAACACGCGCGTCAGATCGACCCGCTCATGGGCTGGACATCCAGTGACGATACCCAGACCCAGGTCCGCCTGCGCTTCGACACGCAGGAGGAGGCGGAGACCTACGCCAAGGAAAACGGCATCGACTACATCGTGCTGCCGGTCCATGGTCGGAAGGCCAATGTCCGGGCCATGGGATATGGCGAGAATTTTGCCACCAATCGCCGGGGCGCGTGGACGCATTGACTCCGGCTCTCGCGGCGGATGTCTGGCAGGAGCGGCGGGAGCCGCGCCGCGCGCCGCCGACGGATGCCCGCTCTCCGGGTGATGTGGATTATGCCCGTGTCATCCATTCGGCCTCCTTCCGGCGCCTGCAGGGCAAGACACAAATCCTGAGCGTGGGCGATGGCGATTTCTATCGCACCCGGCTGACGCATTCTCTGGAAGTGGCCCAGATCGCCGCCGGACTGGCCCGGCAACTTGCCCTTTCCTTCCCGGATCATCCCGCGAGCGCCATCCTGCCAGAGCGCAGCATGATCGAGGCCATCGGTTGCGCCCATGACCTGGGGCACCCGCCTTTCGGCCATGGCGGGGAGGTCGCGCTGAACTATGCCATGCGCGATGCGGGCGGGTTCGAGGGCAACGGCCAGACGCTCAGAATCGTCGCGCGGCTGGAGCATTTCTCCGACGGTGCTGGCGCGAACCTGACGCGACGGACGCTGCTCGGCCTGCTGAAATATCCCGTGGCCTACAGCCGGGCGCTCAATCCTGCTCTCCGCCCCGCGCTTCAGCCGGGCGAGGGCAAGATCCGTACGCTGGACATTCCCTCCTCCACCCCGCCGAAATGCTATCTGGATAGCGAGGCCGAGGTAGTGGACTGGCTGCTTGCCCCGCTGACAGCGGCGGAGCGCACGACCTTCGCCGCGGTGGAGACAGCCGCGGGCAAACACGGGCGCAGCCTGCACAAATCGCTCGATTGCGCGCTCATGGATGTAGCCGACGACATCGCCTACAGCATCCATGATCTGGAGGACGCGATCACCCTCGGCCTGATACCGGAAGGGCGGTTCCGGGACAGGCTGGCAGTGGCGGACTGCCGCTCTTTCTGTGCGGAGGCATCGGCTCGTGATGCCCTGATCCGTGATCTCTACGAAAGCCCGCGCGCGCGGAAACGGCGGATCGGCGAGCTTGTCCATCATTTCATAAGCGCCGTGCACTATACCACCACCGAAGCCTTTGCGGATCCGCTGCTGCGCTATCGCGTGGCGCTGCCCGAGGGGGAAGCGACCTTCCTGCGCTCGCTCAAACGGCTGGCCTTGGATGAGGTGATCCACAGCCCCGCCGTCCAGCAGCTGGAGTTCAAGGGCCAGGGAATGGTGATGGCGGTGTTCGAGGCTCTGGCATCCGACCCCGGCCGCCTTCTGCCGCGCGACTGGCTGATCCGCCTGGAAAAAGATGAACGTGCGATCTGTGACTATGTTGCAGGCATGACCGATGCCCATTTGCTGCGCACTTATGAGCGGCTGTTTTCGCCCCGGATGGGGTCTGTATTCGACCGGATCTAGTCCACGCGGAACAGTTTGAGCCGCGCCGTGGCGCCCCGCTCCAGCGTCAGCCGCGATGGAGCTATGCCAAGCGCCTCCGCCAGTACCCGGGTCACGGCGGCATTGGCACGCCCGTCCTCCGCCACCTCCGTCACGGCGATGCGAATCGGACCGTCCTCCGGCACCGTCAGGCCCGGACGGCGGGCACGAGGCGTTACGCGCACCTCGATCCGTGCGCCTTCCACTGCCAGATGTGCCAGTTCCCCGCGCGCCATGACCCCTATCCTCTTGAACCGCCTCCGGTGATCGCCGACATCTGTGCCCGGATCAAGGAGATACCCATGCCGGACGCCAACCCCGCCGCTCTCGACTTTCTGCTGACCCGGCAGTCTGTCTCCGCCAAGACGCTCCGTCCGCCCGTTCCCTCCCGCGCGGAGTTGGAGACGATGCTGACCGCCGCCGCCCGCGTGCCCGATCATGGCGGGCTGGCTCCGTGGCGGTTCATCGTGCTGGAACGGCCGGCGCTGGAGCGGCTTGCCCGCATCGCCGCCGCGCGGGGCGCAGCGCTCGGCTATGATGCGGAGAAGATCGGCAAGGGCGAGGGTCAGTTCGCCCGGTCTTCCCTCGCCGTCGCGGTGATCGCGAGCCCGGCGATCAGCGAGAAGGCCCCGGAAGTAGAGCAGACGCTTTCCACCGGCGCGGCCTGCGTGAGTCTGGTCAACGCGGCGCTGGCCTCCGGCTGGGGGGCCGCCTGGATCACCGGCTGGCCTGCCTTCGACCGTGGCTTTGCGGAGGAGGCGCTCAGCCTGGCGCCGCAGGAATGGGTGGCGGGCTTTGTCCATATGGGAACACCCGGTTCCGCCGTGGGGGATCGCCCCCGGCCAGCGCTGGACCGGATCGTCACATGGGTGGCGGCGTGATCTTCACCGATCTCTACCGCGCCCTTTCGCAGCTCGGCGACCGCAGGTTCCAGAGCGTGTTCTGACGGGGCATCCTCATCACCCTCCTGGTTTTCGTCGCGCTGGCGACGGGGATATTCTGGCTCATCGACCATTTCGCGCCGGAGAGCTTCTCCCTGCCGTGGATCGGACAGGTGGGCGGGCTGAACCTGTTCCTGTCCTGGGCGGGTGTCGTGGTGATGATGGCCCTGTCGGTCTTTCTGATGGTGCCCGTCGCCTCCGCCGTCACCGGCTTCTTTCTGGAGGAAGTGGCCGATGCCGTGGAGGCACGCTACTATCCCGGCCTTCCCCCCGCCCGCGATGTGCCGCTGCTGGAGATGCTGCGCGACTCCCTGGGGCTTTTCCTGCTGGTGATCGTGCTGAACCTCGGGCTGTTTGTGGTCTATCTGTTCATCGGGCCTCTGGGCCCCGTGCTTTTCTGGGTAGTGAACGGATTTCTGCTCGGGCGAGAGTATTTTCAGCTCGTCGCTCTGCGCCGCGTGAGCGAGGAGGAGGCGCGTATCCTCCGCACCCGCCACTTCGGCCAGATCTGGCTCGCCGGCACGCTGATGGCCGCACCGCTTACCGTGCCGATCATAAATCTTTTCGTGCCGGTGATCGGGGCCGCGACCTTCACCCACCTTTACCACCGGCTGACGCGCGATGCAGGTTGACTATTCCCCGGCGGCAGGCGGGTTCATGCGGTGATAGAAGTCTATGTCGCGGATGGAGATCACCCCCGACATGATGATCCCCGCCACCAGCACCCACAGGCCGACGGTGATGAGCGTGGTGAGCTTCGCCTTTCGCCCTACCGCCGCCTCGGACGGGGCGGAGGCCGGTGTGCCCGGCTCCACATGGCCCGCATCCGCCTGACTCCTCATGCCGATCGGCAGGATGACGAGGAACACCATGAACCATATGACGGCAAAAAGGACCACTGCGCCGGTGATGGTCATCAGACCTGCTCCAATTCGATTAGCGTTCCGGTGAAATCCTTCGGGTGCAGAAACAGGACGGGCTTGCCATGCGCCCCGATCTTCGGCTCTCCGTTGCCAAGCACGCGGACGCCCTGTTCAAGAAGCCGGTCCCGCGCGGCAAGGATATCTGCGACCTCGTAGCAGATATGATGGATGCCTCCCGCCGGGTTCTTGTCCAGGAACCCCTGGATCGGCGAGTTCTCACCCAAAGGGTGCAGCAGCTCGATCTTCGTGTTCGGCAACTCGATGAAGACGACCGTCACACCGTGATCCGGCTCGTCCTGCGGGGCGCCAACCCGTGCTCCCAGCGTATCTGCGTATTGCGCCGCAGCCGCCGCAAGGTCCGGCACCGCAATGGCGACATGGTTGAGGCGTCCAATCATTTTCGCAATCTCCCTCCGCTCCGCCCGGTTTATGGGCGTTGCACCCCGCAGTCGCAAGGGAGGACGCTCCGTTAACCATGCGGTGAGGAATTCCTGCTGGAATGGGTGTAGAAGAATGGAAAGGAGAATCGCATGGCCCTCCTCACCCTGAACCGACCGCCGCAGGTTGCGCCCAGGCGCCCGCTTACGGGTCAGACGGTGCTTGTCGTGGCCCCGTCGATTACGGTTTTTGCAGCGCTCCAGCGGGCAGGCGCCCGGCTTCGTCACGCTGACGGACACGCGGCCATGCTTCGGCATCTGGCAAGCTATCGGCCGAGCTTTGTCATCGTCGATATGGCGCAGGGGGTCGAGGCTCTCCACGATGCCGTGCGGTTCCTCCCCGGCCAACGCAGCCTTATCGCACTTGGGCACCGGGGCGACCGGGCCGCCGCGCTGGAGGCGGGAGCCACCGGCTTCATCACCCTGCCGGTGACGGAAGCCGCGTTGCTGACCTTGCTGCTCGGCGGGGTGTGGGGCGGCAATGTCATCGCGTTCCCACGAAGACCCTGCCCAACGGAAGCACCGGCAGTCTGACAGTCTTCAGCCTCGCAGGAGCACGAAGGTACTCGCGCGGCACCTCCCGGCGCGGCCGTCTTCGTTCCCCGGCGGCACGTCAGGTAGCGTGGTCACGCTCGGCAACGCTGGTCGAAGAAGCGCCAGTCACCCAAGGTGGACAACCGCATAAGCTGACCGGGTCGAGGTAATTTCACCAGAGCGGAAACTGCAGGAGATGTATCCAAACCAACCGCGCCCGGTCAACGGAGGAGGTGCAGAGTGCAGCCAGAGACCGCAATAGGACGAGCGCTTCTCGAATTGCGTTCTCGGGAGCCTTCAGAACAGGTCCAGCAGACGCCGCAGATAATCCCGCTCCAGATCAGGGCGCTCCTGCTCCCCTGAGCGGCGGCGAAGTTCGTTCAGGATGTCTTGTGCGCGCCGATAGACATCGTCCCCCTGAAGCATGGAATCCTGGGTTCCGATACCGCGGCCCACCTCTCCCGGACGACGGCCCAGCGGGTCGCGCTGCCCGTTTGGATCGCCCGCACCGAACTGGTCGCCGCCCCCGCCTTCGCCCGGTTGTCCCTGCTGCTGGTTTTGCGCCATGGCATCGCCAAGGTTGCGCATCCCCTCGCGCATGCTTTCCATCGCGTCGGCCTGCCGGTCGAGCGCCCGCCCGTTGTCGCCGTCCCTGAGCGCCTGCTCCGCTTCCTCCATGGCACGGCCCGCTCGGTCAAGCGCGTCGCGCCCCGCCTGCCCCTCGGGCGTGCCCAGCCCCGGAAGCCCGCGCTGCATCAGCCCGTCAAGCTGGTTCCGCAAACCCTGCTGCCGGTCTGCAAGACTACCACCCTGGCCGGGACCACCGCCCTGACCCTGACCTTGGCCTTGCCCCTGACCTTGCTGCTGACCTTGTCCTTGGCCCTGCCCTTGGCCCTGCTGGCCCTGTCCGGGCTGCTGGCCGGGCTGCTGGCCCTGCATCCCCTGAAACGCCTCGTCAGAGAGGCCCTGCTGCTGACGGAGGGTTTCGGCCAGATCGCGCATTGCCTGCTGGCCGGGGCTGCCCTGCCCCCCCTGACCCTGGGTGACGCGCATGTTCTCCATCATCCGGCGCAGCTGGTCCAGAAGCTGCTGGGCCTCGGCCATCCGGCCCTCCTGCATGAGCTGCTGGAGCCGGTCGAGCATCTGCTGAAGCTGATCGCCGGTGATCTCCTGCCCCTGCTGATCCTCGGCAGTCTGGCGGTTGGGATCATTCTGCTGCTGCTCCGCAAGCTGGCGGATGTAGTCGTTCATCGCCTCCTGCAGTTCCTGCATGAGCTGGGCGATTTCCTCGTCGCTGGCGCCATTGCGGATCGCCTCGGACAGCCGGTCCTGCGCGCGCTGCAGCCGTTCCATCGCGTTGTTGAGGTCGCCATCTTCCAGCAGGACGGCGATGTCCCAGAGCGCAGATGCCACCTCGTCACGCGTTTCGGCGGTCAATCCCTGCGAGACGCCGGTTTCGAGCTGCCGCATCGCGACGCGCAGTTGGAGATAGGCCCGCTGGTTGCGGATGAACCCCTCCGGCCGGTTGGTCACCGCACGGAGAACCTGCAGGGAACGCCCTCCGTTCTCCCGCGACCACAGCAGATCGCGCCGGTTCTCGATCAGTGCCGCTGCCAGCGGATCGAAGAACCGCCGCCCCGGCAGGACGATGCTGCGTGCCTCTGTCGTACCCGTTTGTCCGGCCGCATCCTGCACCGTCAGAGTGATCTTCACGGGCAGGTTGGCCCAAGGGTTCTGGGAAAAGTTCTCTGCCAGCGTCTCGGTGAAATCCGCACGGCTGCCGGTGATCGGCATGGGCAGGTCCACCAGCAGCGATTCCCGCGGCTCCGGCTCCACCGTCAGGCCATAGCGCCGGTCGAGGGCCGCGGTATCCAGCTCCATTCGTGCCTGCCCTCCGGCGACGCCATAGTCGTCATGTGCCGTGAAGGGCTGGCGCATCGCGCCATCCGCCTCCCGCCCGATGGGGCCAGAGAGCTCGACACTGGGGGCACGGTCGGCAATGGTCGTGACCTCCCAGCCCGCGCCGCGCGGCCCGTTTATATTGAGCCGGCCCGAGCGGGTAACGGTGAATTCCTGAAGGGGGGCGGAAGCGCTGTCCACCACGCCGGTGCGGCCAGATACCGTTTCATCGACGGTGAGACTGCCTCCCTCACCGTAAAGACGCAGCACCACCTTGCTTCCGACCGGCACCGAAAGGGCGGATTGCCGGATGTCGTTGAGATAGAGCGTGGGCTTGCCCGTATAGTCGGGCGGCTGGATCCAGCCCTCCCAGGACGGGCCGGAAGCCACGGTCCCGCCCCCCGGCATCTGCGCCAGATCCGCCACGGAGGCCACCCGCCAGATGGAGCCGAACATCAGCCCCACCACCAATGCGGTAAGCGCCACATAGCGCAGCGCATAGGGATCGCGGCGGGAAACGTTGAGATCAGGTTGCACCGGCCTTGCGCCCCGCGTGCGCTCCGCCATGCGGGCCAGATGCGCCCGCCAGACCCGCTGCGCGGCCTCGTCCCCCTCGCCGATGGCGATACGGTCGCCAAGCGCGGATATGGGACGTCCCGGCAGGGTGGCGTCAAGTCGCGTTGCTGCCTCCGCCCGGCTGGGCCAGCGGAAGCGCCGCGCACCCAGAACCAGCGCCGCAACAAGAGCTACAACGATCAGTACCGCCCCAGCCCATGCGACCTCGATGCTCACCGCATCCAGCGCACCGAAGAAGATGATCGCCAGCGTCGCGAAGAGGATCACCGGAACCGGCCAGAAGGCCTGCGTCAGACGTTCGGCCAGCATCCCCCAGCGCGTCAGACGCAGGGGCCATTTCAATCGGTCGAGCGCTGCGGCAGGGTCACGATCCTGTGCGGTCATACCTCATCCTGGGGACTACGGCACGCGACATGCGTGTCAGAGCCACTCGGGTATGGTATCTCGCGCGAGGATTTCGTCAAAGTCAGGTCTTTTGCGAATGACGGCGAAGTGATCGCCCTGGACCAGCACCTCAGGGACGAGCGGACGGCTGTTGTATTCCGAGGCCATCACCGCGCCATAAGCCCCCGCAGACCGGAAGGCGATCAGATCGCCGGGCGCGAGCGACGGGAGCGGCCACTGACGGGCGAAGGTGTCGGAAGTCTCGCAGATCGGCCCGACCACGTCATAAGGCGATGAGGCCGCGCCCGCCGCAGGCTCCGTCACCGGGACGATATCGTGATGGGCACCATACATCGCCGGGCGGATCAGGTCGTTCATCGCCGCATCCACGATCAGGAACTCCCGTTCCTCGCCTTCCTTGACGTAGATGACCTCCGACACAAGCAACCCCGCATTGCCGGAGATGAGCCGCCCGGGTTCGATCTCGATCTCGCACTCCAGATCGCCGAGCGTCCGCTTCACCAGCGCGCCGTAGTCGAGCGGCAGGGGCGGCGCCTCATTGGAGCGGGTATAAGGGATGCCCAGACCGCCCCCCAGATCGAGCCTGCGAATATCGTGCCCCTCCGCCCGAAGCTGCCGCGTGAGTTCCGCCACCTTGGCGAAAGCGGCCTCGAAGGGGGCAAGATCGGTGAGCTGCGAGCCGATATGCACGTCGATCCCGACCACCTCTATCCCCGGCAGGGAGGCCGCCAGCGCGTAGACCTCCGACGCGCGGGAGATCGGGATGCCGAATTTGTCCTCCTTCCGGCCGGTGGAGATCTTCTCATGCGTATGGGCGTCCACATCGGGATTGACGCGGACGGTGACCGGGGCCTGTAGCCCAAGACCTTCCGCGATACGGGAGAGCGCGCGCAACTCCGCCTCGCTCTCCACATTGAACTGGCGAATCCCGCCCTCCAGCGCGAGGGCCATCTCCTCCCCCGTCTTGCCGACGCCGGAGAAGACGATGCGCTCACCCGGCACACCCGCTGCCCGCGCCCGCCGATATTCGCCGCCCGAGACCACATCCATCCCGGCCCCGAGATCGCCCAGCAGCTTCAGCACTGCGAGGTTGGAGTTGGACTTCACCGAGAAGCAGACCAGATGCGGCACCCCTGCCAACGCCTCGGTGAACAGCCGGTAATGCCGGGTCAGAGTTGCCGCCGAATAGACATAGAACGGCGTGCCGACGGTGTGGGCGATGTCGGGAATCGCGACATCCTCGGCGTGGAGGATACCGTCGCGATAAAGGAAATGGTCCATGGAGATATTCCCTTTCGGGCCGAGGGTTTCAGCCAAAGCCTCTAGCGGATCGCCGGGAGCGAGGGAAGGCCGCGTTCGGCACGTCAGTCCGGGATCCCCGATTGGACAGGGAATGCTCCGGCCGGCTGACCGGTCAACTGGCTGGTCAAGGAGAAGCTCCGGGGCGTTACGAAGGTACGAAGGTACGAAGGTACGAAGGGACGAAGGGACGAAGGGACGAAGGGACGAAGGGACGAAGGGACGAAGGGACGAAGGGACGAAGGGACGAAGGGACGAAGGGACGAAGGGACGAAGGGACGAAGGGACGAAGGGACGAAGGGACGAAGGGACGAAGGGACGAAGGGACGAAGGGACGAAGGGACGAAGGGACGAAGGGACGAAGGGACGAAGGGACGAAGGGACGAAGGGACGAAGGGACGAAGGGACGAAGGGACGAAGGGACGAAGGGACGAAGGGACGAAGGGACGAAGGGACGAAGGGACGAAGGGACGAAGGGACGAAGGGACGAAGGGACGAAGGGACGAAGGGACGAAGGGACGAAGGGACGAAGGGACGAAGGGACGAAGGGACGAAGGGACGAAGCAGAACTGGCATGTTCTGCAAGCCCCTTATCGGCATGATCCGTGCCTCTGTCTTATCGGTGCGTGTCGTGCCGCTACGGATATCCACGTCAGGCCGGAGGGGAAGACTCGACGCCTCGACCCTGCTCGCCCCTCGAAGGCTGCGGCAGGGAGCAGGGGCAATGTCGCCGTTGACCCGGGAGAGTGCGGCTACCACGGTCAGATCAGCGTCACGCGCTCTTCGCTCGGAGCGTTGCGATGACGGCAAAGCGGCACTCTGCTGGTCAAACCGACAGGATCACTTCCGCCGTCTGTCCGGCGCCCACCGGCCCGCGATATGGAATTCCGTTATTTCCAAGGCCAGCCCGGCGACGAGGCTCGCCGACAACCAAGGCAGTGTACAGAACCGCTTCCCGGCGCGAGTCGGATGGCGGAACCTCAACACGACAGCCCAACAAACGAAATGCGGAGAGCGGAGAGCGGAGAGCGGAGAGCGGAGAGCGGAGAGCGGAGAGCGGAGAGCGGAGAGCGGAGAGCGGAGAGCGGAGAGCGGAGAGCGGAGAGCGGAGAGCGGAGAGCGGAGAGCGGAGAGCGGAGAGCGGAGAGCGGAGAGCGGAGAGCGGAGAGCGGAGAGCGGAGAGCGGAGAGCGGAGAGCGGAGAGCGGAGAGCGGAGAGCGGAGAGCGGAGAGCGGAGAGCGGAGAGCGGAGAGCGGAGAGCGGAGAGCGGAGAGCGGAGAGCGGAGAGCGGAGAGCGGAGAGCGGAGAGCGGAGAGCGGAGAGCGGAGAGCGGAGAGCGGAGAGCGGAGAGCGGAGAGCGGAGAGCGGAGAGCGGAGAGCGGAGAGCGGAGAGCGGAGAGCGGAGAGCGGAGAGCGGAGAGCGGAGAGCGGAGAGCGGAAGACTGACTACAACCCAAGCATTGGCAAGGGGGGAGACGCGGGCGGCGGCGGGTACTATGTAGAAGGTAAATCGCGAGGCATCATGTTTCTGTCCGTTTTCGACGTCTTCAAGATCGGCATCGGCCCGTCGTCTTCCCATACGATGGGACCGATGGTGGCGGCGGGGCGGTTTCTCGACCTGCTCCGCGGCTCTCCCTTCCGGCCCGTGGCGCTCAGGTGCAGCCTGCACGGGTCGCTGGCCTTCACCGGGGTCGGCCATGCGACGGACCGCGCGGTGATCCTCGGCCTGGATGGCTTCCTGCCCGCGACCTATGACGCGGATCACGCCGAAGCGGCGCTCGCCCGCATTCGCGAGACGGGCGAGGTTTCACCGCCGGGCCTGCCGCCGCTCGGCTTCCGGCCCGATCTCGATCTGGTGTTCGACTACGGCCCGCCGCTTCCCGGCCATCCGAACGGGATGACCCTCTCCGCCCGTGATGCACAGGGCGATACCCTTGTCAGCGAAACCTACTACTCCATCGGCGGCGGCTTCGTGGTGACGCCGGAGGAACAGGCGGCGGGTCCGGGCGGCGCGGCTCGGATCAGTGTGCCCTATCCCTTCGCCAGCGCGGCGGAGATGCTGCGCATGTCTGCCGCGGCCGGCCTTTCCATAGCGGAGATGAAACGGGCCAATGAACGCGCGGTCTATTCCAGGCGGGAAGTGGAGGACGGCCTGAACCGTCTGTGGACGGTCATGTCGGGCTGCATAGACCGGGGGCTGGCGAGCGAGGGAATTCTGCCGGGCGGCCTGAACGTGCGGCGCCGGGCCCCCGCCATCCACGCGGCGCTGCTCCGGGAGCGGGGGTTGAACATCGCGCCGCCGCATACCGTCAATGACTGGATCGGCTGCTACGCCATGGCGGTGAACGAGGAGAATGCAGCGGGCGGACAAGTGGTGACCGCACCCACCAACGGTGCGGCGGGCGTGGTGCCTGCGGTGCTGCGCTACTGGCTCGACCATGTGCCGGGGGCCAGCGCGTCGCGGATCGGGGATTTCCTGCTGACCGCCTCCGCCATCGGCGGGATCGTGAAGCACAATGCCTCCATCTCCGGGGCGGAATGCGGCTGTCAGGCAGAGGTCGGATCGGCGGCGGCAATGGCGGCGGCGGGGCTGGCGCAGGTGATGGGCGGCACACCGGAGCAGGTGGAGAACGCGGCAGAGATCGCGCTCGAGCACCATCTCGGCATGACCTGCGACCCGGTGAAGGGTCTGGTTCAGGTGCCCTGTATCGAGCGGAACGGGCTTGGGGCGATCAAGGCCGTCTCTGCCGCGTCGCTGGCGCTCCGGGGAGACGGGACGCATTTCGTTCCGCTCGACGCCTGTATCGAGACGATGCGTCAGACCGGTGCGGACATGAGCCACAAGTACAAGGAAACCTCGCTGGGGGGCCTCGCCGTCAACGTGCCCAACTGCTGATCACTTGCGCTTCAGGTGTTCGTCGAGACGAGGCAGGATTTCCACGAAGTTGCAGGGCTTGTGGCGATAGTCGAACTGGTGGACGAGTATCTCGTCCCAGGCGTCCCTGCAGGCGCCCGGACTGCCGGGAAGAGCAAAGAGATAGGTTCCGCCCGCCACACCCCCGCAGGCGCGTGATTGCACCGCGGAGGTGCCGATCTTCTGCATGGAGACGATGGTGAAGATTGTGCCGAACGCCTCGATCTCCTTCTCGTAGACGTCCCGATGCGCTTCCACCGTGACATCGCGGCCCGTGAGCCCCGTGCCTCCGGTGGTCAGGATCACGTCGATCCCCTCCTCCGCGATCCATTCCCGCAGCCGGCCCGCGATGGCGGCGCGGTCGTCAGGCAGCAGGCCGCGCGCGGCAAGCACATGCCCGGCCTCCGTGATCCGCGCGCCCAGCGTATCGCCGGAACGGTCTTCCGCCGCCGTGCGTGTGTCGGAAACCGTCAGGATAGCGAAACGCACGGGTATGAAATCGGTCATCTTCCCTCCAGCCGGGATTGCAGAAGCAGCAGGTCGGACCAGCTTTCCCGCTTGCACACCGGATTGCGGAGCAGGAAGGCAGGGTGAAACATCGGCAGGGCCGGACGCCCGAACACCGTCTGCCAATTACCGCGGAGCCGGGTGATCCCCTTGCGCCCCAGCAGCGCCTGACAGGAGATATTGCCCATGAGGACAAGGAAATCCGGGTCGGCCAGCGCCACATGCCGCTCCACGAAGGGCAGCATCATCGCGATCTCCTCCGGCGACGGATCGCGGTTCTGCGGGGGCCGCCAGGGCAGGATATTGGTGATATAGAGCGCCTTCGCCGGATCGGGCGCGGCCCGGCTCATGCCGATGGCACCGAACATGAGGTCGAGCAGCCGCCCTGCACGCCCGACGAAGGGCAGGCCGCGCTGATCCTCCTCCCGCCCCGGCGCCTCGCCAACGATCATCACCCGGGCACCGGGTTGGCCATCAGCAAAGACGAGGTTCCGTGCGCCTTTCTTCAGTTCGCAATGGCCATAGCCCGCCATTGCCTCCCGCAGCGCGGCGAGGTCGGGCGCGGCGGCGGCAAGGGCGCGAGCCTCGGCCACCGCATCACCAGCGCTCTCCCCATCACGCTGAGGGGTCGCGGGGCGGCTCTGGCGGGGGGCACGGGCGGGCGGGGCCTCGGGGACCGCCGGAGAAAGGGTCGCGGGACGCGCGGCACGGGCTGCGGCGCTTTCGGCGAAGCGATCGACCGGACCCTCGCCGATCGCCTCGGTCGCACCGAGCTCGATCTGCCATTCCAGCAGCGCGAGGGCCGTCTCGTGATCGAGCGATTCCAGCATGTCCCTTCCCTACGCCGCGCCGCGTGTTGGGTAAACTCCCTTGTGAGGCCCCGGCGCCGCCTTGCCCGCCCGTCCGCCCTGCCCTATAAGCGGGCAGGCAGCGAAGGGGGCACGCATGACGTTCCGGGCGAAGCATCTCTTGGGTATCGAACCCCTGCACCCCGAGGAAATCCGCACCGTCCTCGATCTGTCCGACAAATATGTGGAGCTGAACCGGCGCACGGTGAAGCAGTCGGACGTGCTGGCGGGCATGACCCAGATCAACATGTTCTTCGAGAATTCGACTCGCACGCAGGCGAGCTTCGAGCTCGCGGGCAAGCGGCTCGGCGCCGATGTGATGAACATGGCCGTGTCGCAGTCCTCCGTGAAGAAGGGGGAGACGCTGATCGACACGGCGCTCACCCTCAACGCCATGCACCCGGATCTTCTCGTGGTGCGCCATCAGAATTCCGGCGCCGTGGACCAGCTCGCGCAGAAGGTGAACTGCGCCGTGCTAAACGCAGGCGACGGGCGGCACGAACATCCGACGCAGGCCCTGCTGGACGCCCTGACCATCCGGCGGGCGAAGGGGCGGCTCCACCGGCTGACCATCGCGATCTGCGGCGACATCGCCCACAGCCGGGTCGCGCGGTCCAATATCATCCTGCTCGGCAAGATGGAGAATCGTGTCCGCCTCATCGGCCCGCCGACGCTCATGCCCACGGGGGTGCAGGAGTTCGGGGTGGAGGTATATGACGACATGAAGGCCGGGCTTGCCGACGCCGATGTGGTCATGATGCTCCGCCTTCAGAAGGAGCGGATGGACGGGGCGTTCATCCCGTCGGAGCGCGAGTACTTCCACCGCTACGGTCTGGATGCGGAGAAGCTCTCCCACGCAAAGGAGGATGCCATCGTCATGCATCCTGGCCCGATGAACCGGGGGGTGGAGATCGACGGCACCATCGCCGACGACATCAACCGCTCGGTCATTCAGGAGCAGGTGGAGATGGGCGTGGCCGTCCGCATGGCGGCGATGGACCTGCTGGCCCGCAACCTGCGGGCGGAGCGCGGGCGGCAGGCGGTGGGTGAGTGGGCCTGACACAGGGCGCTTCCGCCTCCGGCGGCTGGGAAGGCATCCTCGAACCGGGAGAGCGGGTTCTCTGGCAGGGGCAGCCCGAGCCGGGGCTGGACCTGTCACGTGCCTCGCTGGGCCGCCTTGCCTCGGCCCTGCCGCTGGTGATCTTCGGCCTCTTCTGGATCGCCGTGACGGTCGAGGCGGGGGGAGACGACCTCATCGCGCGGCTGTTTCCCTTGTTCGGCGTGATGATCCTCATCGGCGGGCTGTGGCATGGCGGCCTGCGGCTTCTCTGGGACTCCTACGTCCTGCGGCACACCGTCTATACGCTCACCGACAGGCGGGCCTTCATCGCGACCGATCCGATGGGGCGCAAACGGCTGAAATCCTGGCCGCTGGATGAGATGGTGCTGCTCGACTACGACGGAGAGGTGCCCGGCACGATCTGGTTCGGGCAACAGTTCAACCCCAATCGCCCCGGGCGCCGCCGCGTCGGCTTTCAGCGGATCGCCGAGGCCCGCCGCGTCTATGACATGATGCGGAAGATCCGCGCAGGTGGGGAGATCGTACGGCCTTGAGGACCGGCACTCAATCGCGAAGGTCGGGTCAGGGATATGCGACCGACGAGACCCTGGAAGGCATCTGGAATCACCCCGCCGGCGTCGCGATGCGGGTCTTTGGCGGAGAGGCCGGGGGCTGCGATGCGGGCAGGCGTTTACCCAGCGACCGAGCCTCATCACCCGGCCGGACCATGGACCCGCGCCTTGCGGGACGGTATGGAAACCCACATGGAAACCTACGCGGCCGCGCGACACCCGGGCGAATGCAGCAGCGCCGCCACGGCGAAATCGCAGATCGAGCGCCGCGGGATTGTGCAAGTTACAGCGGCTCGACGCCGCAATGGAAATGACGCGGCATGACGCCGCGACGAAAACGGAGGCGGAGGCTGCCATGACCGAGGCGAACGAAGCTCTGACGGGGAGCGGCGAAGCTCTTGCCGCACCGCCCGCCAACAGCGGTGCGGGCCTGTTGCTTACCAATGTCCGGCTGGTCGATCCCGAGGCGGGCGAGGTGCGCCCCGGCACCGTCCGCATCGCAGAGGGCCGCATCGCCGCCGTGGACGGACAGGACAGGACCGGCGAGACAGTGGACGCGCGGGGCCTCTACCTCGCCCCCGGCATCGTCGATATGGGCGTGAAGGTCGGCGAGCCGGGCGAGCGCCATAAGGAGAGCTTCCGCTCCGCCGGCTTGGCGGCGGCGGCCGGTGGGGTGACGACGATGGTCGTGCGCCCCGACACCAACCCCGCGATCGACAGCCCGGAGATGCTGGAGTTCGTCACCCGCCGCGCGGCGGAGGTCTCCCCCGTCCATATCCGCCATATCGCCGCGCTGACCCGCGCGCGGGCGGGCCGGGAGATGGTGGAGATCGGCTTCCTGATCGACGCGGGCGCCGTCGCCTTCTCCGATTGCGATCACGTAGTGACCAACACCAAGGTGCTGTCCCGCTGCCTGATCTATGCGAAGTCGCTGGGCGCGCTGGTGATCGGCCATCCGCAGGAACCGGGCCTTTCCGAGGGCGCCGCGGCGACTTCAGGCAAGTTCGCCTCGCTTCGCGGCCTGCCCAGTGTCTCGCCCATCGCCGAACGCATGGGGCTGGAGCGGGACATGACGCTCGTCGAGATGACCGGCGTGCGCTACCACGCCGATCAGATCACCACCGCCCGCGCGCTGCCGGTGCTCGAACGGGCGAAGGCGCGGCTGGACGTTACCGCCGGTGTGTCGATCCATCACCTTACGCTGAACGACCTCGATGTCGGCGACTACCGCACCTTCTTCAAGGTGACGCCGCCGCTTCGCTCGGAGGAGGATCGCCGCGCGGTGGTGGAGGCCGTGGCCTCGGGGCTGATCGATACGATCTCCTCCTTCCACACGCCGCAGGACGAGGAGTCCAAGCGTCTCCCCTTCGAGGAGGCCGCCCCCGGCGCTGTCGGGCTTCAGACGCTGCTGCCCGCCGCCATGCGCCTTCATCATGCCGGGCTGGTGAGCCTGCCGGTGCTGTTCCGTGCCATGGCGCTGAATCCCGCGCGCAGGCTCGGGCTTGAAGGGGGGCGGCTCGCGGAGGGTGCGCCCGCCGACCTCGTTCTCTTCGACCCGGATGCGCCTTTCGTGCTGGATCGCTTCACCCTGCTGTCGAAATCCAAGAACACGCCGTTCGACGGAGAGCGGATGCAGGGCAAGGTCGCTGCCACCTTCGTCTCCGGCCGGCAGGTCTATGGCGCGAAACTGGGGGGGCAGGCGTGATCCCTGCGCTGACCTCCACCCCGCTCGCGCTGATCGTCACGGCGGCCCTGGCCTATCTGGTGGGGTCGATCCCCTTCGGGCTGCTGCTGGCCCGTGCAATGGGGCTTGGCAACCTGCGCGAGATCGGCTCGGGCAATATCGGCGCGACCAACGTGCTCAGGACGGGCAGCAAGAAAGCGGCGGCGCTGACCCTGCTGCTCGATGCGGTGAAGGGCGCGGTGCCTGTCCTCATCGCCCGCAACCTGCTGGGCGAGGATGCGGCGCAGGTGGCCGGTCTGGCGGCCTTCCTTGGCCATCTGTTTCCGGTCTGGATCGGCTTTCGCGGCGGCAAGGGGGTTGCGACCTTCCTTGGCGTGGTGCTGGCGCTGGCCTGGCCGGTGGGGGTCGCGGCCTGCATGACATGGCTCGTGGTGGCCTATGCCACACGATACTCCTCGCTCTCCGCGCTGGTGGCGGCGGCGCTGTCGCCCGTCTGGGCATGGATGCTGGGATATCAGCAGACGGTGGGGCTGATCCTGCTGCTCGTGGTACTGATCTTCCTGCGCCATCACGAGAACATCTCCCGCCTGATCGCGGGAACCGAGTCCCGGATCGGGGCGAAGAAATGATGTGACGGACGGCGAGAGGGCCTTCCCTCCCGCCCCTGCTCAATACCGCTGGGAGGCGTAGATCCGGGACAGGTCGCGCCCCCATTCCCCGTCATAGAGATCAAGCAGCCGGTCGGCAGGCACCTTGCCGCTTGCCACCCTGTCCCGCAGGGTCGCGAGGAATACCGTTTCGTCACGCCCCTCGGAATCCAGCCGGTTCCGCGCCTTCAGCCCGCCTTCCGCCAGCGCCAGCGCCTCCCGCGCCACGTCGTGGAGCCGGACGCCATTCGCTTCGCCGCGGAGCGCCGAGACGGAGGCGGCGATGCGCAAGTCCTCCCGCGTGGCCGCGTCCCAGCCCTTCACCAGATCCCAGGCCGCATCCAGCGCCCCCTGATCGTAGAGCAGCCCGACCCAGAAGGCGGGCAACGCCGCAAGCTGCGCCCTGTCGCCCGCATCCGCGCCGCGCATCTCCATGAACTTCTTGATACGGACCTCCGGGAAGACCGTGGTCAGATGGTCAGCCCAATCGGAAAGGGTCGGCGTCTCTCCCGGCAGGGCGGGCAGACGCCCGTCGAGGAAATCGCCGAAGGACTGCCCGCGTGCATCGACGTAATTGCCGTCGCGATAGACGAAGTACATCGGCACATCGAGCACCCACTCCGCATACCGTTCGAACCCGAAGCCCTCCTCGAAGACGAAGGGCAGCATTCCGGTGCGGGAGGCATCGAGATCGCGCCAGATCCGGCTCCGCCAGCTCATATGGCCATTGGGCCTGCCGTCGAAGAACGGCGAGTTGGCAAACAGCGCCGTCGCCACGGGCTGCAGCGCGAGACTCACGCGGAACTTCTTCACCATGTCGGCTTCCGACCCGAAGTCGAGGTTCACCTGCACGGTGGAGGTGCGATACATCATCTGGGTGCCGTGGGTGCCCACGCGGCCCATGTATTCGGTCATCAGCCGATAGCGGCCCTTCGGCATCACCGGCATCTCGTTCTGCGACCATTCCGGCGCGGCCCCGAGACCCATGAACGCCACGCCCATATCGGCCGTGACCGCCGCCACTTCGGCCAGATGGCATGCGGTTTCCGCGGCCGTCTCATGCACCGTGGCGAGGGGAGCGCCGGACAGTTCGAACTGCCCGCCGGGTTCGAGGCTCACGCTCGCGCCATCGCGGGAGAGGCCGATGAGCTTGCCCTGTTCCTCCACCGGCGCCCAGCCGAAGCGTTGCAGGCCCTTCAGCAGTGCATGGATCGAACGCTCGCCGTCATAGGGTAGCGGGGCGTGGCTGTCGGTCAGGAAGCCGAACTTCTCATGCTCCGTGCCGATGCGCCACTCGGACGCCGGCTTGCACCCGGAGGCGAGGTAGTCGGCCAGCGCGGCCCGGTTCTCGATCGGCCCGCCGCCGGACTGGGGAATGGACATGTCGCTCTCCGGGCAGTTCTGGGGAAGTTCTTAACGGTCGCAACTCGTCGCAATCGGCGCGGCCCAAGTCAAGGCTTCGACGTGACCTGACGAACAGGACGGCGCCAGATGAGCACATCGCCCTCGTTCCGCTCCAGCGCCGCCAGCACGGCTCCCAGATGCAGGCCTGGAAGGCTCGCGAACACGTCATACAGGCGCTCCGCCCCCCTTGCATCCACAGGAACGACCAGCGGCGGTGCCCCCGCCTGCCCGATCCGCCAGGCCCGCCCCTCATCCGAAAGAACGAGGGAGAGGGAGGTGATCTCGGGGATCGAAGCAAAGCCGCCCCGTTCCGGTATCGGCGAGAGATAGGCGATCTGCCCCTCCAGCACATCGACCGCCCCGACGCCCGTGGTGACGGGCCGGAAGCGCAGCCGCCGGATCCCGATCACTGCCAATCCCAGTCCCGTCATGCCGGCAAGCACGCCAACCGCGCCAAAGAACCAGCCTCCGAAGAGCCCCACCCACAGGCCCACGGCAGCGATGCCGAGGCCGATGAGCACCTCCTGCCAGCGGCGCAGCGTCGCCACCGCCTCGGGGCGGAGAAGCGGCGGGCTCATAGCCTTTCCTTCCGCGGTGAAGGTGTGCGATCGGCGTTCCGGTCGGAACCGGCAGCGGTGTCAGCCCTGGACGATGGCAATGCAGGTACAAGGCGCGCCCCGGGAAAGAGCGTCAGCCGATAGGCGCCGATCTGCCGGAAGCCGATGGCCTGATAAGCGCGGAGCGCCGGCGGGCCGGACGCGAAGAGAATGGCCGTTTCCGCCCCCTCCCCCCTTGCTTCCGCCAGATGCAGCGCGACGGCGCGGCGGGCATAGCCGCGTCCGCGATAAGCGGGAGGCGTATAGACGCCGCCCACCTGCACCATCTGCGCAGGCGCGGGCAGGCGCGCGTTGAACGCCGTGAGCGCCAAAGGCACGCCACCCTGCATCAGGATGCGGAGCCGGTCCTGCGCCATCAATGTAGCGACATGACGGGTCACGGCCGCAAGTTCCGCCGCACCGTGAAGCTCCGCCTCATAGCGCTGCCGCCAGCGGCCCAGCCACCCCAGATCTCCGGGCAGCGGACGGCGCAGGACTGCGTCCCCCTCCGGCAGGCGAAGGTCGTGGAGAGGCAGCCGGCACAGCGGCTCCGCCCCGTCGAACTGCGGTGTTCCGAGCGCCAGCGCCGGCAGGAGCGCCGCCACCTGCGCCGCTTCGCCGGCAATACCGAAAACACTCTCCCCTGCCAGAGCGGCACGCAGCGCGTCCAGATCGCCGGGTGTGCTGGAGGGCATCTGAATCGACAGAAACCCGGCCGTGCTGAGCGCGACGACGCCCTCGCCAACCCACCAGAAGCGCGCATCCCTCGGCCCTGGCCCTCCGTCGACACCGGAAAGCAGGGCTTCCCGCAAGAACATGGAGGTTTCCGCATGGCGGGCGAGAAAGGCCGAGAGCGCGGGCACGTCCTGCGCCCTGACCCGCCGCACGATGGGCGGGGCGTCGGAGGAATCGGTGTTCATGACGATTTCAGAGATCATCTCCTCCACTCCCCTGTGGCCCGATGCCAGCGGGCCGCGCATGCGCTGATTCCCGGAGCGGCCTGCCTATCGCCGAGAGGCGGAAGCCGGCAGCCGGGAGGGACAAGGGCGCGCAGCCCCCTGCCCCCGCTGCCGCATGAGGCCCCATGACAGCTCTCATCCCCAGTCCCCCAGCGCAGCCTGCCACAAGGTCAACGCCGCGACGGCAGCCGTATCCGCCCGCAGAATGCGCGGGCCGAGGGAAACCGGCAAGACGAAGGGCAATGCCCGGAGCCTGTCCCTTTCGGCGGGGGAGAAGCCACCCTCAGGCCCGATGAGGATGGCCCATGGTCCCGGCATGGCGCCCGAAAGCGCCGCGGCCGCGCCGACGAGGCTTTCGTCCGCCCAGAGGATCCTCCGCTCCGCGTCCCAGCCGGAGAGCCAGCGGGAGAGCGGGCGCAACTCCTCCACCACCGGCACGAAGGTTCCTCCGCATTGCTCCGCCGCCTCAATGGCATGGGCCTGCAACCGGTCCTGCCGGATGCGCTCGGCATTGGTGAAATCGGTCTGAACCGGGCAGATACGCGCCGCGCCAAGCTCCGTCGCCTTCTCCACGATGAAATCGGTACGCGCCTTCTTGATCGGGGCAAAGAGCAGCCACAGATCGGGCGGGATCTGCAGGGGCCGCGTCTCCTCCTCCACCTCGAGCTCTCCCCCCCGCTTGGCCGCACGGGTGACACGGGCGAGGAACTCCCCCTCCCGCCCGTTGAACACGAGGATGTCATCGCCCGGGCCAAGCCGCATGACACCGAACAGGTAATGCGCCTGCGCCTCCGTCAGCGGGAGCGATTGCCCTTGGGCGAGCGGGTGGTCTACATGAAGTCTGATGCGTGACATGAGGGCGAGATTATGACCCACCCCTTCGGAATGCCAGAGGCGGACGGACGCGTCGCCGACGCGGTCAGCGGAAGTTGGGTCGATACCCGCGCGCCCCGCGTGTTCCGGCCTTACCTCCGCCTGTCGCGCGCGGACCGCCCGATCGGGACATGGTTGCTCTACCTGCCGATGCTGTGGTCCATCCTGCTCGCCGCCTCGGCCACGCGGTTCACGCTGTTCGACCTGTGGCTGATCCTCGCCAGCGGCGTCGGCGCGATCCTGATGCGCGGCGCGGGCTGCACCTGGAACGACATCACCGACCGGGATTTCGACGGCTCCGTTGCGCGGACCCGCTCCCGCCCCATTCCGTCGGGTCAGGTCACGGTCCGGCAGGCAGCGATCTGGATGGGCGTGCAGGCCGGCATCGCCGCCCTGATCCTGTTCACTTTCAACTGGTTCGCGATCGCACTCGGTGTGCTGTCGCTGGGGCTGGTCGCGATATACCCCTTCGCCAAGCGGTTCACCTGGTGGCCGCAGGTGTTTCTTGGTCTCGCGTTCAACTGGGGGGCTCTGCTCGGCTGGGCGGCGCATATGGGCAGCCTGTCCTGGGCGCCGGTGTTCCTCTACCTCGCGGGGATTTCCTGGACGCTGTTCTACGACACCATCTATGCCCATCAGGACAAGGAGGACGACGCGCTGATCGGCGTGAAATCCACCGCCCGGCTGTTCGGCGAGGATACCCACCTCTGGCTGACCATCTTCCTCGGCATCTCCGTCGTGCTGATGAGCTTTGCCTTCCTCTCCGCCCTCGGGCCGACGGGCAGCCCGCTGAAGCTGATCCTCGGGCTGGCGGGCGTGTGGTGCTTCGGCTTTCACCTGTGGTGGCAACTGACCAAGCTCCGTATCGACGATTCGGAACTGTGCCTCCGGCTCTTCCGCTCCAACCGCGATGCGGGGCTGATCCCTGCGCTGTTTCTTGCCATCTCACTTTTCGTTTGATTGAAGCCGGGGGACAGGGGACTTAAGCAGGCGCCGACCGGAACCGACACGGGGCCCATATGCGTCTTTCCCCTGCGCTTCTCAGCACTCTTGCGCTCGCCGCCGCGGCGGGCCTTTCCCTGATCGGGGCGAGCTTTGCCGCCCGCGCGGTGGAGGACCGTGCCGTTCGGGCGGTGGATGGCGCGCTCGACACGGCGAACCTGACATGGGCGCGCGCCTCGGCCGATGGCCTGACGGTGACGCTGGCAGGGACCGCGCCGACGGAGGCTGCCCGGTTCCGCGCGCTCACCGTAGCGGGGGGCGTGGTGGAGCCGTCCCGCGTCGTCGATGCGCTGGAGGTGGCGGCAGCCGCCGTCATCCCCGCCCCGACCCTCTCGGTGGAAATCCTGCGCAACCGCGACGGCATCTCCGTGATCGGCCTGATCCCGGTGGCGACAGGGCGGGAGGCGATCCTCAACCCTCTCATCCGCGTGGCGAACGGCGTGCGCGTCTCCGACATGGTGGAGGCCACGCAGCAGCCGGTGCCGGAAGGCTGGGCGGAGGCGGTCGGTTTCGGGGTGAAGGCGGCGGAACTCCTGCCGCGTTCCAAGATCTCCATCGCGGCGGGAAAGGTGGCGGTAACCGCCGTCGCCGACAGCCCGGAGCAGAAACAGCGGCTGGAACGGGAACTGCGGGCCCAGATACCCGGGAGCGTTCCCGTCACGCTCGACATCTCTGCACCCCGTCCGGTCATCACGCCGTTCACCTTGCGCTTCGTGATGGACGGTCAAGGCCCGCATTTCGACGCCTGCGCCGCACCGGATGACGCGGCTCTGGGCGAGATCATCGTCGCCGCACGGGAGGCGGGGGTGGCAAGCCCGGTCGACTGTCAGATCGGCCTCGGCGCGCCCTCGCAGGACTGGGGGCAGGCCGCCGCGCGAAGCATCGCGGCGCTGGCGGCCCTTGGCGGCGGCACCGTGACGCTCGCGGATGCGGATATCACGCTCGAAGCCGCCGAAGGCACCGAGGCGCAGCGGTTCGAGGAAGTGGTCAGCAATCTCGACGCGTCCCTCCCAGGCCTCTTCTCCCTCCATGCCAGCCGTCCGGTCGCGCCGGTGCAGGAGACAGCCGCCGCCGAGAGCGGCCCGCCCGAGTTCACCGCGACGCTGGATGCCGAGGGCGGCGTCGTGCTGCGCGGCCGGTTCCTTGACGAACGCCAGCGCGCGGCCGTCGAAAGCTATGCCCGCGCCCGTTTCGGCGCCGGGGCGGTCAACGTCTCGACCCGGCTCGATGACGGGTTGCCGCAGGGCTGGGCGCTCCGCGTGCTGGCGGGGCTGGAGGCGCTGGGAGAGCTGAATCGCGGTGAATTGCTGGTCACGAAGGACCGCATCGCCGTCCGCGGCGTCACCGGCGACAAGGCCGCACGCGGCAACATCACCCGCACCCTTTCCTCCCGTCTCGGGCGCGCGGCCTATACCGTGGATGTCAGCTATGACGAACGGCTGGATCCGCAGGCCGCGCTGCCGACGCCACAGGAATGCGTACGGACGATCAACACGATCCTCGATAGCCACAAGATCACCTTCGCACCCGGCTCTGCCACGATCAACGCCGATGCCCGCCAGACGCTCGACAGGGTAGCGGAGGCAATGATCCCCTGCATCGACGTGAAGATGGAGATCGGCGGCCATACCGACAGCCAGGGACGGGACGAAATGAACCTCCAGCTCAGCCAGGCGCGGGCGGAAGCCGTGCTGGAGGCGCTGCTCGCGCGCCGGGTGCCGATCTCCAATCTCACCGCGCGTGGCTATGGCGAGACGCGCCCCATTGCCGATAACGGCAAGGAGGAGGGCCGGGAGGCCAATCGGCGCATCGCCTTCACCCTCATCATAGGATCCCCCGATCAACCCGCACTGCCCGAGCCGGTACCCGCCCCGAATGCCCGACCGGAGGCAGTGACCGACGCCGCCCGCGCAGCAGAAGCACCGCCGGGAGAGGAGCCGTCCACCCTGAATGATGATGCGAGTGAAGGGGGTGAACCGATGGATACGATCGATGGCGACGAGGCCCCCTCCGCCGCAACTCCAGATACGAACTGATCCGCCGCTCTCCTGCAGGCGATCCCCCCGGCAACTTAGCGACGACCGAGCCCATGAACCGCACCGAATTCATCATCGCCACCGCCATTGCGCTGTTCATCGCCTTTTTGCTGGGCTGGATCGCACACTGGCTCGTCCACCGGCTGACCCGCGTATCGCAGGCCGATCTGGACGAGCTGGAGAGCATGGCGCAATCGCTCCACGATGCAGAGGAGACACGGGACGCGGCGCTCGCCCATCTCTCCGCGCGGGAGGAAGAGATGCGCCACGAGAGCGAGGGCCGGGAAGCC
The DNA here is from genome assembly GCF_000740795.1 of Haematobacter massiliensis. Classification (GTDB taxonomy): domain Bacteria; phylum Pseudomonadota; class Alphaproteobacteria; order Rhodobacterales; family Rhodobacteraceae; genus Haematobacter; species Haematobacter massiliensis. The sequence continues at coordinate 344,100 of NZ_JGYG01000002.1, read as the reverse complement.
GAACTGATGGCGGCGATGGACGCCGTGCGGCAGGCACGGGAGGAAAATGAACGCCTCCGGCACAAGCTGGGGGAGCCCTGAGCGGCGCAACAGTGGCGGCTCGCCGGCCGAGCGACCGGACTTCGGTGTGACGGAACCTCGGCTTGGCTGCGCTACATGATCGTGAGGCGCACCAGCGAAGCTTTACCCTGATGTGCGCTTGCTGGAGGCGAAGGGGGCAGTATCTGCCATTGCGCCACGCCATCTCGCCCTCGAGCCTCCACCGCCGATCGGTGGGCGAAAGCTGACCGGATGCCTCTCCCCTGCTCCCTCCATCGGCCTCTTCCTACGCCTGCGCTGTGATGCCCTTTCCTGAGCCTTTTGACAGGCGCCGGGCGAGCTTTTCGGCCCCGTCTCGCGGGGATGAGGGCGCAGCATCGGGCACCCTCTGGATGCCCTTCGCGGCGGGTGAGGTCCAGTCCGGGATATTCCGCCCCTTCTTCGTGTCGACCCTGCCCATGCGCACGGCGGGCCTCCGGCTCCCAGAGGAGTGAGCCAGGCCCCATACATGCCTCCCCCCGCGGACAGCCCGGCTGTGACAGGGCAATCGCAACACCCTGACCTGTCTCGACCCCATCAAAGGGTATCTTTCATGCACCGCCACCCGTGTTCCTGACATGCCCCCGAATGGTCAGAAGGGTTTCCTGACGGTCGGAGGACCAGTCCGAAAGACCCGTTAAAGTGGTCTACGGCGTGTCGAGCTTGTAACGGGAGCCGTCATGGAGGATCGCCTGCAGCCGTCCTCCAGACATCGCAAAACCCGCGCATGAGCACCCGCTCTCCCGACAGCGCCACCGGAGCGAGAACATGTTCCAGGGGCTGGTGACGCATCCATGCCCGCGATGATTGCCGCCCGGACCTTCGTCTCCGCAGTCGCAACGACATTCTCCTTCTGGCTTAAGAAGCCTGCCCGCCTCGCGGCTCCATGAATGCCAGGTCGCGCGTCGCAACGACATTCTGCTTCTGGCTCAGGAAGCCTGACCCCGGTGGAGAGAGGCTTGCCACACCCTTGATGTGGTCCTGCGCCCACCTGCGCGGAGCACATCCGGGACAGGGCATACCTTTCAGGCGCTCGCCATGGATAGCAGGCAGGCCGGCGGAACACCCAAGCGGAAACGCGAGGATTTTCAGTGGCCTGGCGGGCCGCCCGGGGTAGGTCCGGCTGATTTTATCTGTGGTCTCCCGCCCCGGCGCCGGACGCGCCGATCAATCTCCAACCGTATCAGGGAAATGCAGGAAGGCACCCCGGGATGGAGGCTGGTCGCGCGCCGCGCCCATGGCTGCGGCTGTCGTGGGAGCCCGAGAGCCGATCTCACCGACCCGCCGCCGCCCCCATCAGTACCCGGCACGTGGACCGTGCTTCTGGCGTGCGGTCAGTCCCGCCAGCGGTCAAGCTGATCTTCATCCTCCTGACGCGCGGCAACCCAGTCGGCAGCACCCAACGTCAGTTCCTTCTTCCAGAAGGGCGCGCGGGATTTGAGCCAGTCCATCAGGAACTCCGCCGCAGCGAAGGCCGCTCCACGGTGAGCGGAGGCGGTGGCGACCATCATGATCTGCTCTCCCGGCGCGAGCCTTCCGTATCGGTGGATCACCAGCGCATCCACCAGCGCGAAGCGGCGTACGGCCTCCTCCGCCATCCCGGCGATGGCGCGTTCGGTCATGCCGGGGTAATGCTCGATCTCCATGGCGACAAGACCGCCCGCCACATCGCGCACCACGCCGGTAAAGCTGACCACAGCCCCCGCAGCGCAGGCCCGACGGGTAAAGGTGTCAAGCTCCTGCCCCGCTGCAAAGGCCTCGCTCTGGACGCGAATCTCCATGTCTCAGCCCCCGGTCATCGGCGGGAAGAAGGCGACCTCCCTCACACCGGCCAGCGGCGCGTCGAAATCGGCAAGCTCCTGGTCCAGCGCGACACGCAGAGCGCGCGTATCGGCGAAAGCGGCGGCATAGCGCGGCTCCCGCGCCTTGAGCTCCTCAACCAGCGCGGCGACATCGGGGGCAGTTGTTTCAAGCCGCTCCCTCGGCAGACCGATCCGCTCCCGCACCCAGGCGAAATAAAGAACGTCGATCATTTCGGCTCCTTCAGATAGGGCAGAGCCTTTCTGAAATAGTCAAAGCCGGTGACGATGGTAAGTCCGGCCGCGATCCAGATCAGTCCCAGACCCAGGACGGTCGCCGCGCCGGCGCAGCCACTGGCAAAGCAGGTGCGGACCGGATCTGCCGTTCCCAGTTCCACCGCACGGGCATAGGCCTCTGGCGTCATGCCACGCAGGTGGATGCCCTTGAGATAGTCGAGGCCGGTACCCAGAAACAGCACGGCGATCGCGACCATCTGAGCCGTCGTCTTCCACTTGGCGAGCCTGGTCACCTTCAGGAGCCGCGAGCGGTCCCCCAGATACTCCCGCAGGCCGGTGACGAACACTTCGCGAAACAGGATGACGGTCGCCGGAAGGATGAGCCACGGGTTCATGCCGGAATAGCCGGTAATCACCAGCAGGGCGATCACCACCATGGCCTTGTCGGCGATCGGATCCATCGCCGCGCCGAAATGGCTCTCCTGCCCCCAGGCCCGGGCGAGGTAGCCGTCGATCCAGTCGGTCACCGCCGCGCCGATGAAAAGCGCCAGCGCGAACCAGTCGGCCCAGGGGCGGGCGAAGTAGAGAAACATCACCGGTATCCCCGCTGCCGCGATCAGCCGGAACACGGTGAGGATGTTCGGAATGTTCCATTTCATGCGCGACGCCCCTCTTGTCTCGGCGACATACCTAGCCCTTCGGACCGGGGGTTGAAAGAGGAGAGCCCGCTTCTTGCGGCGGAGGTTGCGACCGGTCTACCAATACCAAGATTTCTGCTCCGGTGTATCATGACCCTTCCAAACTTTCAGGCTTTCATGCTTCCGCTCCTTACACTGCTTGAGGACGAACGACCGCGGCGCGTCGGCGAGTGTGTTGGCGCCCTGCAGTCGCAGCTGCATATCAGTGATGAAGATGCCGATGCCCTTCTTTCCAGCGGGAAGCAGACAGTCCTTCATAATCGCATACACTGGGCCCGGACCTATCTCGCCAAAGCCGGGCTTTTAAGGTCGGTCGGGCGAGGCACCCATGAGATCACAGCGGAAGGAAGGGCGTTGCTGGCTTCCAGGCCAGACAAGATCGACCTCAAAATGCTGGAACGATATCCAACCTACCTTCACTGGCAGGAAATCTCACGTACGGGGGGTTCGGCTCCGGGACAGACATTCTCTTCGCCAGTCGCAGGTGCTGCCGAGGAACGTTCTGCAATAGAGCAGACCCCCGAAGACGCCATCGAAACAGCATCACAACAGCTCAATGCCGCGGTGCGGGACGAGTTGTTGACCCTTGTGCGCCAGATGACCCCGCGGCGCTTTGAGCGGGTCATCCTGGAGCTGCTTGGGGCAATGGGGTTCGGAGGCGGAGACCTGACGAACGGACGCCTGACGGCCCAGGGCGCTGATGACGGGATTGACGGGATCATCCATGAGGACGCCCTGGGCCTCGATGCGGTTTTCGTGCAGGCCAAGCGCTATGCGGAGGATCATCGGGTGGGTCGGCCGGACATGCAGAAGTTCATCGGATCGCTCACCGGTGAAGGCGCCACGAAGGGGGTTTTCGTCACGACTTCCGATTTTTCGCGGGATGCCGCGGATTATCTGCGGCGGGTGCAACACCGTGTCGTCCTGATCAACGGCCGCCGGCTGGCCGAGCTGATGCTTGCCCATGGCGTAGGCGTGCGGACCCGCGCCACCTATCTCGTCAGGACGGTCGATCGGGATTTCTTCGATGAAGCGGAGATCTAGGGGCCTCAGTCCTTGTGGAAGAAGTCGTAAACCGTCTGAGCGATGGCCTCAGATATGCCGGGCGCTGCCTTGAGATCGGAAAGGCCCGCGCGCGCCACGGCCTTGGCGGAACCAAAATGCTGAAGCAGCGCGCGTTTCCGCGACGCGCCGACGCCCGGGATTTCGTCCAGCGGCGTGGCCCCGACGGATTTCGCCCGCTTTGCCCGGTGGGTGCCGATCGCGAATCGGTGCGCTTCATCGCGGAGGCGCTGGACGAAGTAGAGCACCGGGTCATTGTGGCGGAGCGCGAAGGGCGGCGCGCCGGGGCGGTAGAACTCCTCCTTGCCGGCATCCCGGTCAATCCCCTTGGCAACGCCGACCATGGGGATGTCCTCGACCCCGAGTTCCGCCATGATCTCGTGCACGGCGGAAACCTGCCCCGCCCCGCCGTCGATCAGCAGCAGGTCGGGCCAGGCTTCTCCCTGCCGTTCCGGGTCTTCCTTCAGCAGCCGCTGGAAACGCCGGGTCAGCACCTCCTTCATCATGCCGAAGTCATCGCCGGGCGTGATCTCGGTGCCCTTGATGTTGAACTTGCGATACTGAGACTTGATGAACCCCTCCGCCCCCGCGACGATCATGCCGCCGACCGCGTTCGTGCCCTGAATGTGGGAGTTGTCGTAGACCTCGATCCGCGTGGGCGGCCCCTCAAGCCCGAAAGCCTCCGCCAGCCCTTCCAGCAGCCGGGCCTGCGTCGCGCTCTCCGACAGGCGGCGGGCAAGGCTCTCCCGCGCGTTGCGGAGGGCATTGGCCACCAGTTCCGCCTTTTCACCCCGGAGCGGTACGCTGATCTCCACCTTTCTGCCCGCGCGCTCCCGCAGGGCCTCCGCCACCAGATCGGCATTGTCGATCTCCTGCGAGAGCAGGATCAGGCGCGGGGGCGTCTTGTCATCGTAGAACTGCGTCAGAAACGCCTCCAGCACCTCCCCCGCCTCTGCACCGGAACCGGTCCGGGGATAGTAATCGCGGTTGCCCCAGCTCTGGTTCGCACGGATGAAGAAGACCTGCACACAGGCCTGTCCACCCTCCATGTAGAGCGAGATCACATCCGCTTCCGCCACTCCGCGCGGGTTGATCCCCTGCGAGGACTGCACCTGCGTCAGCGCCCGGATCCGATCCCGCAGCGCGGCGGCACGCTCGAACTCCATCGCTTCCGAGGCGGCCTGCATCTCGGTGGCGAGTTCGGCCTGCACATGGGTCGTACGGCCTTCCAGAAACTCCTTCGCATCATGGACGAGGCCCGCATAGCCCTCCTCCGAGACGTGGCCGACGCAGGGCGCGGAACACCGCTTGATCTGATAGAGCAGACAGGGGCGCGTCCTGCTGGAGAAGGTCGCGTCGGAGCAGGTGCGCAACAAGAACACCTTCTGCAACTGGTTGATTGTCCGATTCACCGCATCGGCCGAGGCGAAGGGGCCGAAATAATCCCCCTTTTCCGCCTTGCGCCCACGGTGCTTCTTGATCGGCGGAAAGGGGTGCTCCCGCGACAACAGGATGTTCGGAAAGCTCTTGTCGTCGCGCAACAGAACGTTGTAGCGCGGCTTCAGTTGCTTGATGAGGTTCTGCTCAAGCAGCAGAGCCTCCACCTCCGTCCGGGTCGTCAGGAACATCATGGAGGCCGTCTCGCGGATCATCCGGGCAATGCGCCCTGAATGACCGGAGGGGCGCGCGTAGTTCGACACCCGCGCCTTGAGGTTTCGCGCTTTTCCGACGTAGAGCACCCGCCCCTCGCCATCCAGCATCCGGTAAACACCGGGCGAGGCGTCGAGCGTGCGAAGATAATCCGCGATCACCGCATGTCCGGTTTTCGGCTGGTCCGGTCTGGGTTCGGCAGCGGTCACGGGCTGGCTCTCCTTTTGGCAACCGGGTCGATTCCCGGCATGGGCTGCAATCTGGGCACTCGGTATGCAAGGGAAAAGGAGTCCACCATTTTTGTGGATAAGTCTGGAGACAACTTCCTGGCAGAGAGCCTTTTTCCTTGTTTTCCTGCCCCTTCGTCAAGCTGCCCATTTTTTGAGCATCACTACAACATATTGATTTTGATGATTAATTTTTTTGACGCAGGCAAAGCGGCCGCAAATGCGTATGAATCGTGAACAATTCGTGACGGGCAAAGCCCGCTATGGAAAAGTCAAGTCTCGCCGCCGCTTGTCACCGCCAGAAAGAACAAGAAAGGTTATTTCGTGCCGAGGATGCCCGGCGTCTGCCAGGCAAGCCGCTGCCCCCCGTCAACGAACAGAAGCTGCCCGGTAACGGATCGCGCCTCGATCAGATATCCGAGAGCCGCAGTAATGTCAGAAGGATCAGCCCCGCGTTCCAGAATGGTGGCGGCCCGTTGGCGGCGGTAGTGTTCGTCATCCTGACGCGCGCCGCGAAGCGTTGGCCCGGGTGCGATGCCGTTGACCCGGATCATCGGCGCAAGCGCCTGCGCCGCGGTGCGGGTAAAGGCCCAAAGACCCATCTTGGCAATCGTATAGGTCATGAATTCCGGCGTCAGCTTTTCCACCCGCTGGTCGATGATGTTGACGACGAGGGCCTGCGCCACGGCCTCGCCCCGGTCGTCCTTGCCCGCCTGCGGCGCCTGCGCCGCAAAGGCCTGCGTCAGAAAGAACGGCGCGCGGAGGTTGGAACCGATATGCCGGTCCCAGCTTTCCGCCGTAGCCGAGGCGAGTGTGTCATATTCGAAGATCGACGCATTGTTGACGAGCAGGGTCAGCGCCCCGCCAAGCATATCCACCGCACGAGGCACGAGGCTTTCCGTCTCCGCCGCGCTCAGCAGGTCGGCCTGCAGGGCCACGGCCTGACCGCCTGCCTCCCGGATCTGGCGTACGACCTCATCCGCGCCATTGGCGGAGGCCGAGTAATGAACCGCGACCTCATACCCCCGCTGGCCGAGATAGAGGGCCATCTCCCGCCCGATACGTTTCCCCGCGCCGGTAACCAGTGCCTTGGGTGCCATGTCTTCTCCCTTCCGCCCTCGGATGCGCCGGAAACGCGTCAGGCCTTGTCCTTGCAGGGGCAAGTCTTACGCCCGATGAGCCATGTCCCGCAGTCCCCACACCGCTGCGGCTTGGAGATCTGCGGCGGCTGTCGCTTGCGGGACGGGCGGAACCAGCGCATCTGGCCCAGAAAGCCCAGCAGAACGATCGCCGCCAGAAAGAATATCGCGACCTTCAACAGCATGTCACAACCCGTATCTCGCCCATAGCGCCCGCTCCTCTGCGGCCCCTTCCATCCCGGCCAGAACCTCTGCGCCGAGCGCCTGTACGCCAAGCCGCGAGAGCAGAGACCTCTTTGGTCCGAACGCGCGAAAGCGGATCTTGTCACCATAGACCGCCTTCATCCGCGGCACGAGATGACCGATCCCGTCGGCGAGTCCCAGCGCCACCGCCTGCTGACCGACCCAGACATCGCCCTGAAACAGATCGACACCGCTGGCCAGCCGTGCACCGCGCCGCATCTCCACATGCCGGATGAAGTTCCCGTGAATCGGTTCGAGCAAGGCCCGGATCCGCTGCTCGTCGGCTTCTGTCATGCTGCGGAACGGATCGGCAAGGCTCTTTGAACGACCCGCCGTCAGCACCCGCCGCTCAATGCCGTGGCGATGAATGAACTCGGGAAATCCGAAGGAGGCATGGATGACCCCAATGGATCCCAGAAGGGAGCTCTCATCCGCCCAGATGTCATCCCCCGCAGTCGCAAGCCAGTAGCCCCCCGAGGCGGCCACGTCCTCCACGAAGGCATGGACGGGTACATGTTTCTCCTCTGCCAGACGGCGAATCCGCGCCGCGATGAGCGCGCTCTGCACCGGGGAGCCGCCAGGAGAATTCACGGCAAGCGCCACCGCCACAGGCTTCTTTGCGAAAGCCCGCGTGATCACCGGAGCAAGGGATGCATCGCTCAACCCGCCCCGGCCACCCGCAGCGATTGTGCCTTGCAGGCGAATGACAGCAACGGTGGGACGACGGGACAGGGAAAATGTGAAAGCCATGAGCCGCATCTATGCGCGGATACCCCCTTGCGGCAAGTGGTGGCGCCGCACCGACGCCCGGAGGAGCGCCCTTTCATTGACAGTAGCCCCATTACAAGGGCGGCAAATCGGCAGCGGGCCGAAGGGGAGAGAGCCGCAGGGGTGGATAAAGCGATCGTCAGATGCCGGAGGCCCTCGCCTATGTATTTGCATCTGACGCACACCGCTTGTCGCTTCTGCCGAGCCACATATTGATTTCAGCTGCGCGACATATTCAGGCTCTGCAAGGAGACCTGATTTATGGCCAACCTCTACTGGCTGCTCGAAGAGCGGGTAAGGTGCCTTCGACCTTCCTTCTCCAAAGGTCACGGTCACTGGCGTGTCGATGGCTACCGTGTCCAGATCGAAATAATCTTTATAAACCACAACTGGTTACCCTGACGCACTGCGCCGGGAAACTACGCCGCGGTGATGAGCTACTGCAACGGCTGGAAGCGATGGACCCGGCTTTCAGTCTTCGCCCTTATGGCGAAGGGCTTGCCCGAGCGACACGTGGAAGGTGCCGGATTGCTCAAAGTCCGTGCACGACGATCAGTATCCGAAGTGCCGCGCGCTGCGCAGGGAACAACGCCGCTTTCGCTGCGTTGCGGCCAGGGTGAGCGAAGTATTCCGGTCGCCGCCCATCTCTCAGGGAGGCGCTGCATGACCCACCGGCATCAGGCTTGATCGTGGACGGAACGAACTCCGAGCAATCCTCAATCCGTATTCCGTTCTGGTCGGGCGGAAGCCTCCGCGCGGCGGGTGCCTCCGTCGCAGAGAGCGAAAGCCCCGACCTCTACGCCTTCCAGCCCTTCCGCATCATGGAGCGACTGGACCAGAATCAGGCGGTCATCGCAAAGAACTACCTTTCGATCATGGCCGCCGCGCGGGATGGCGAGCTTATCACCCCCGCAGCCGAATGGTTGATCGACAACCATCACGTGGTGGAGGAAAACTTCCGTCATCTTCGCCGCGACCTCACGCCCTCCTTCTACCGCCACCTGCCGCAGATCACCCTGGCCAACGGGCAGCGGGTACCCCGCGCCTTTGCCCTTGCCTGGCAGTATGTGGCAATCGCGGATTCCGAGATCTCCGTCGCCGGGTTGACGGAGATGGTCGAGGGCTATCAGACACGCCGGATTCTCACGATCGGGGAGCTGTGGGCGATACCGGCGCTCCTGCGGTTCGTGCTGCTCGAAAACCTCCGGCGTCAGTCAGAGCAGGTGGACAGCGCCCGCCGGCAGCGGCTGGCAGCCAATGCGCTCGCCGATCAGATGCTCATCGCGACCGGTGACGGCGGTGTCGCCCTGCTTCTGGCCACGCACGCCGGGGAAGCGCGGGAAGACACCTTCGCGTCCCAGCTCGTCTACCGTTTCCGGGACGGCACGCAGATATCCCGTGAGGGCACGGCCTGGCTGGACGCCCGGCTGGCGGAACGTGGCACCACCGCCGAGCGCATGGTGGCGCTTGAACACGCACGCCAGTCGGCAAGCAACGTCTCGAGCGGCAATATCATCCGCAGCCTGAGGCTGATGGACGACGTGGACTGGCTGACATGGTTCGAAAAGGTCAGCGCGGTCGACAGGGTGCTCCGGCAGTCTTCGGACTATGGTCGCCTCGACAAGCCCTCGCGCAACACCTATCGCGATACCGTCGAACGCGTCGCGCGATACGGCCAGCTCAACGAGGTCGAGGTTGCGGAAAAGGCCGTGGCCCTTGCCCGGACAGATATGCCGCATGAGTCACAGCGGCGGCCTGACCCCGAACCGTCAGAACTTCTGAACACGGGCGTGACGCCGGGCGGAGCGCGATCGCCCGCATCCGATGACGCGAAAAATCTCGCGTCCTCCGCAGAACCGGTGGATCGCGATACTCTGGCAGAGGGCGGAGCCGAGGCGCCCCTGTCAGCCCCCTCTCCTTCGGACAGGGTCAGGACGGCATCCGCGTCGGGTGATGCGGGGCATCAGAACGTCCTCCCCTTGTCCGACCCCTCCTCCGAAGCGCTGCGCGCTCCGGACCAATCCGCCGCATCGGGCGCTCCGGCAAGCGGCACTGATGCAAATCGCATCACCGCCCCGTCCCCGGAGCCACAGGCAGAGGCTGCACCCTCCGCATTTCGAGATACCCCTGCGGGCGATGCGGGCACCGCCGCCGACATCCCGCCGCCGCCCGATGCCCGACCAGAAGTCGGACGTGTTCTGGTCGGCGACAGGCTCAGCGAGTTGGAACAGGCCTGCGGCTACCGGATGCGGTTAGGGGAGCGCTGTCTCCGCTTTGCACGGCGGCTCGGCTGGCCGGCGATCTTTGTGCCGATGCTGGTGCTCTCCGTCATCATCGCCGGGTTGCTGGCCCTCACGCTTCCCGCGGACCCGATGCTGCCGCTCCCTGTTGCTGTCGTACTCATCCTGCTGGCGCTGGTTCCAGCCTCCGATGCAGCGATGGCGCTGGTAAGCCTTGTGTCCGCCCGGCTCGTGCCGCCGGCACGGCTGCCCGCCTATGACTACACCGACGCGATCCCGCCTGAAGCGCGGACGCTGGTGGTCATCCCGTGCCTGCTGACCGATTACGACACGATCGACGACCTGCTCGGCAATCTCGAACGCCACTACCTGGCCAACCCGCGCGGGGAGGTATCCTTTGCGTTGCTTTCCGACTGGGCCGACGCGGCGGAGGAGACGCAACCCTCCGACGAGGAGCTGGTGACTTATGCCCGGAACGGCATCGACCTGCTGGCAGAGCGCTATGCCCATGATGGACGGCGCCGGTTCTTCCTGCTGCACCGCCGTCGCCTGTTCAATGCCGCCGAGGGGGTATGGATGGGTTGGGAGCGCAAGCGCGGCAAGCTCAGCGAGCTGAACCAACTTCTGGAGGGCGAGGGCGACACCACCTTCCTCGACACTGGCCCCCGCCCGCCGGAGGGCGTGCGCTATGTGGTGACGCTGGACGCGGATACCCGTCTGCCGCGCGATTCCATCGCCGATCTCGTCGGCAAGATCGACAACCCGGTGAACCGCCCCCGCAACGACCCCAAGACGGGCCTTGTCACGCGGGGGCACGGCATCCTGCAGCCACGTGTAACGCCCTCGCTCACCTCCGGGGCGGAAAGCTCCGTGTTCCAGCGGGTGTTCTCCGCCAACCGGGGGCTCGATCCCTATGTCTTCGCCGTTTCCGATCTGTATCAGGATCTGCTGGATGAGGGGAGCTTCACCGGAAAGGGTATCTATGACGTCCGCGCCTTCGACGCGGCCATCGACAACCGTCTGCCTGAAAACGCGGTTCTGAGCCATGATCTGATCGAAGGCTCGCTGGCCCGGGCGGCGCTCGTTTCCGATGTGCAAGTGATCGAGGATTTCCCGACGCGTTACGAAGTGGACGTCTCCCGCCAGCATCGCTGGGCGCGGGGGGACTGGCAACTTCTGCCCTTCATCCTCGACCCGACGAACGGGCTGAACGGCGTGGCGCGGCTGAAGATGGTGGACAACCTGCGCCGGACGCTCGTCCCCATCGCCTGGGTGCTGGCCTCCGCCATCGGCTGGCTGACGATGCCGTTCACCGCGGCGCTCTGGTGGCAGGTGGGGCTGGTCCTGACCTTCATCTTCGTGCCACTGGCCAACTTCCTGATCGGCGTCGTGCCACGGCAACGCGGAACCTCTCCCCGAAGCCACGTCCATGTGGTGTTGAGCGAGGGGCGCGGCCTTCTGGTGGAGTTCGGCCTGCGGCTCACCTTCATGGCGCATCTCGCGGTGAAGATGGGCGACGCCATCGGGCGCGCCCTCTACCGGATGTTCGTCTCCCGCAAGCATCTGCTTGAATGGCGCACGGCCCAGCAGGTGCATGTGGGTTCACGGTCCGACCTGAAGGATTACCTGCGCTACATGTGGGTATCGCCGGTGATCGGGCTGGGCCTCCTCGCTGCGGTGGCGCTGCTGAACCCCGCCTGCCTGGCGGTCGCGCTGCCCTTCGCCCTGATCTGGACGCTGGCCCCGCTGGCGGCATGGGAGGTGAGCCGCCCGCTTGCCACGGAGGATCGGCTCAACATCCGCCCCACCGACCGGGACACGCTGCGCCGGACGGCGCGGCTCACCTGGCGGTATTTCGAAACCTTCGTCACCGCGGAGTCGAACTGGCTGCCGCCCGACAACTTTCAGGAAGCCCCTGCCCCCAAGATTGCCGAGCGGACCTCTCCCACCAATATCGGGCTTTATCTGCTTTCCGTCCTGACCGCGCGGGACTTCGGTTGGATCAGCTTCGAGGCCGCCGTCGGTCGTATCGAACAGTCCCTTGGTACAGTGGAGCGGATGGAGAAGTATCGGGGGCATCTCTACAACTGGTACGACACCGCGAACCTTGCCGTGCTGGAACCTCGGTATGTCTCCGCGGTGGACAGCGGCAACCTTGCCGGACATCTGGTCACGCTGTCCTCCGCACTTCGCGAGTGGAGCCGGAACCCCTCCGTCAACATGCTTGGCAATCTGGACGGCATCGGCGACGTTCTGGCGCTGGTGCGGGAGCGGCATAACGCCGTGCCCGATGACCGCCGCACGCTCCGCCCGCTCCGCCGCCGGATCGAGGAGCGGATCGACGGTTTCGCCCGCAGCCTCGCCAGCTATCTGGATGAGCCGCAGCTTGCCCCAGTGCGCGCGATCAACCTCGCCGTCATCGCCGAGGATATCCGCAAGCTGAGCCTCGACCTCGATCGGGAGGCGGGCCACGCCGCCACCGCGGAGCTCGTCTGGTGGGCCAATGCGCTGAAGGCGACATGCGACGCCATGACGGGGGATTCCCTCGCGGGATGGCAGGAGAAGAACAGTCTGGCAGAGCGCCTCGCCGCACTGGCGGAACGCGCGCGGGCTCTCGCCTTCGCCATGGACTTCCGCTTCCTGATGGATCCGGAGAAGCGGCTCCTCTCCATTGGTTACAGGCCAGATCTTGGGGAGCGCGACCTGTCCTGCTACGACCTTCTGGCCTCCGAGGCACGGCTCGCCTCCTTCTTTGCCATCGCCAAGGGGGATCTGCCCGTTGAGCACTGGACCCGCCTCGGCCGGCCCGTCACTGCCTTCGAAGGGCGGGGTGTGCTGCTGTCCTGGTCCGGCTCGATGTTCGAATATCTCATGCCGCCGCTCGTGATGCAGGAGCGCGTGGGCGGTATCCTGAACCAGTCCAACGCCATGGCGGTGGCCGTGCAGATACAGCATGGCAACCGTCTGGGGATACCCTGGGGGGTGTCGGAGAGCGCCTTCAACGCTCGCGACCGGGAAATGAACTACCAGTATTACGCCTTCGGCGTGCCGGAACTGGGCCTGAAGCGGACGCTGGGTCAGGACGTGGTCATCGCCCCCTATGCCACGCTGCTGGCCAGCCAGATCCGCCCCCATGCGGCGGTGGCGAACCTGCGGCGGCTGGAGAAGATGGGCGCCTTCGGCCCGCAGGGCGCCTATGACGCGGTGGATTTCACTCCGAGCCGATTGCAGGAGGGCGCGAAATACGCGGTCGTGCGGAACTACATGGCGCATCACCACGGCATGAGCATCGTCGCGATCGGCAACTCCATCCTCGACGGCATCCACCGCACGCGCTTCCACGACGATCCTGTCATCAAGGCGGCCGAGTTGCTGCTGCAGGAAAAGGCGCCACGAGAGATCGTGCCGCTCACCCGGAGCGACGCGGCCACGGTCCCCGCCCATGTCGCCGGGCCTGAGGCGCAGCCCCTGAACGTGGCGCCCGAGCCGGAGGACAACCGCAACGCGGTCGCCATCCTTTCCAACGGACACCACTCGGTCATGCTCTCCACCACCGGGGCGGGTTACATGACATATGGCCGGCTCGCGGTCACGCGCTGGCGGCCGGACCCGACCTTCGATCACGGCGGCAGCTTCCTGTTCCTGCGGGATACGTCCTCGGGCAAGTGGTGGTCTGCCAGCACCAGCCCGCGCCGGGCCAAGCGGGAGGTCGCCGGCGCCGTCTTCTCCGACCACAAGGCGGAGTTCCACAAGGTCGCGCATGGCATCGACAGCCGGATGGAAGTCATCGTTGCGGCGGAGGCGAATGCGGAAGGGCGACGGATCGTGCTCCGCAATCTGGGGACCGAGGCGCGAACCATAGAGATCACCTCCTATGGGGAGATCGTGCTCGACCGGGCGGAGTCGGATGCCGCCCATCCCGCCTTCTCGAAAATGTTCGTGCGCACGGAGGTCTGGGAGAACGGCCGCATCATCACCGCGCGTCGCAACCGGCGGAATTCGGGCGACAGGCAGTTGCACCTTGCCCATTTCCTGAGCGGGCCGCCGGAGGGCCGTGGCACGGAGTTCGAGACGGACCGGCGCGCCTTCATCGGCCGTGGGCGCACGCTCGGCACCGCCGCCGCCTTCGATGAGGGCGCCGAGCTTACAGGAGCGACGGGTTTCACGCTGGACCCGATATTCTCCCTCCGCCGTCGTATCCGCATCCTGCCCCGCAAGGAGGCGAGCCTGATCTTCTGGACCGTCGTCACCGACACGGCGGAAGAGCTGGAGCGGGCCGTGGCGCACTACAGCCGCGCCGAAACCTTCGAGCACGAGAGCCGCCTCGCCTGGACCTATTCGCAGGTGCAGCTCCGCCATCTGGACATTCCGCTGGAGGAAGCCGCGCTGTTCCGCCGGTATGCCGCGCTGCTGGTTTATCCCGACCTGTCCCTGACCGCTATGGATGCGGCGACACAGGCGGCGATGGGGCCGCAGTCCGCGCTCTGGCCTGCGGGCATATCGGGCGATGTGCCGATCTTCCTGCTCCGGCTGGACAGCGACGCAGACCTTCCCATCGTGCGGGAAGCGCTCAGGATGCATCTTTATTTCCGGGCGCGCGGATTGTTGGCGGATCTGGTGATCCTGAACGAGCGTGCCACCTCCTATTCCGAGCAGTTGCAGGAGGAGATCAACGCGCTCTCGCAAAGTTACGAGCGCCGCAGGACGGGCGAAGGCGGCAATGTCTATGTGCTGCGCCGCGACATGCTGGGCCGCGAGACGCTGGACACGCTGCTCGCCGTTGCGCGCATTTCCTTGCATACCCGCAACGGGCGCCTGTCGGAGCAGATCCACCGCCTCGACACCATCGCAGAGGAGGTTTCCGCCCCGAAGGCTCCGCCCTCGCCCAGGCCCGCCGTCCAGGCCCTGCCGCCGCCCGCCTTCCCGGAGGAAAACCTGCGCTTCTGGAACGGTTATGGCGGCTTTTCCGGGGATGGCCGAAGCTATGTGATCCGTCTCCGCCATGGAGAGGCAACACCCCATCCCTGGATCAACGTCATCGCGCGGGGCGCATTCGGCTTCCATACCTCCGCCACCGGGGCCGGGTTCACTTGGTCCGTCAACTCCCGTGATCACCAGATCACGCCCTGGTCGAACGATCCGGTCATCGACCCGCCGGGCGAGGGCTTCTTCATCCATGACCCGGAGACCGGCCGCATTGCAACGCCCTTTGCCGGGCTTTCAGACGATCCGCTGGCGCTCTACGAGGTGCGGCACGGCTTCGGTCACACGACCTTCCGGGGCTTCACCGACTGGCTGGAGGTGGAGGCGGTCCAGACGCTCCACGCCGATCAGCCGGCGAAGCTTACGCGTCTCACGCTCCACAACCGATCCGGACGGACGTTGCGGCTCCGCGTCGCGGGCTATGCGGAATGCGTTCTGGGCCAGAACCGCAGCCGCACCGCGCCGATGATCCGGCTCCGGCGGCTCACCTCCGGCGGGCTTGCCGCGCGAAACCCCTTCGCGACCGAAGCGGCGGGGCACGCCGCCGTCTTCACCTGCGACCGCGTCGTCACGGGGTTCCTCGGCTCCCGCACCGCATTCTTCGGACGGGGCGGCAACCTTCGGCGTCCGGCTGCGCTGGCGGACGGTTGGCCGGGATCCTCGCTGGAGACGGAGGGTGATCCCTGTGCCGTGCTCGTCTCGGAAATGACCCTTCCCCCCGGTGCAAGCCGCAGCGTGACATTCGCGCTCGGTGACGGGGAGGAGGCCGAAGTCGACACTCTCCCCGCGCGTGTGCTCGGCGAGGATGCATGGCAGGCCGCGCTCTCCGCCGCCGCGGGGGAATGGGACGGGATCACCGGCTCCCTGCAGGTCAGGACACCCGATCCCAAGCTCGACCTCATGATAAACGGTTGGCTGCCCTATCAGGCCATAGCCTGCCGCATCCGCGCGCGTAGCGCCTTCTATCAGGCGTCCGGCGCCTTCGGGTTCCGCGATCAGCTGCAGGATACCAGCGCCCTGCTGTTGCAGGACCCTTCTCTCGCCCGCGCACAGATCCTGAATGCCGCCAGTCGCCAGTTCCCGGAGGGCGATGTGCAGCACTGGTGGCTGCCTGCAACGGGCGCAGGCGTCAGGACGATGATCTCCGACGATGTCGTGTGGCTTGGCCATCTGACTCAGCGCTATGTGGCGGCCACCGGCGATACCGCCTTGCTGGACCATCCGCTTCCCTGGCTGGAGGGACGGAAGCTGGAGGACGGGGAGCATGACGCCTTCTACACACCCGGCCACAGCGAGGATTCCGCGCCGCTCTACGAACATTGTGCCCGCGCGCTCGACCTTGCCGTCGCGCGGACGGGGTCGAACGGACTACCGCTGATCCTCGGGGGCGACTGGAACGACGGCATGAACCGTGTGGGCGAAAAGGGCCGGGGAGAGAGTGTCTGGCTTGGTTGGTTCCTTGCCACCACGCTTGATGCCTTCACGCCCTTCGCCCAGGCGCGGGGAGAGGCGGAGCGCGCCGATCGCTGGCGCGCGCATCGCGCGCGGCTGGCCCAGGCGCTGGAAACCGCCGGATGGGACGGGGCATGGTATCGTCGTGGCTACTATGATGATGGGTCGCCGCTGGGCAGCACCGAAAGCGATGCCTGCCGCATCGACTCCATCGCGCAGAGCTGGGCGGCCATCTCCGGCGTCGCATCGGACGAGCGGGCAACGATCGCGGTGGATGCGGCTCTGTCTCATCTCGTGGACAGGGAAGCGGGTCTCATTCGGCTGTTCCAACCGCCCTTCGTCGGCGGCGCAGATGGCGAGGGCCGCGACCCTGGCTATATCCAGGGCTATCCCCCAGGCGTTCGGGAAAATGGCGGACAGTACACGCATGCCGCCGCGTGGATGGTCTATGCGCTGGCGCGGATGGGCCGGGGCGCGGATGCGCATGGCCTTTTCGACATGATAAACCCCATCTCGCATGCGGAGAGTCCCGCGGAAGCGGATCGCTACCGTGTGGAGCCTTATGTCGTGGCGGCGGATGTCTATGGCATCGGCGACAAACGCGGGCGTGGTGGCTGGACCTGGTATACCGGCTCGGCGGGCTGGCTCTACCGGGCCGCGGTGGAGGGGATCCTCGGCATAACGCTGGCTGATGGAAACCTGCGGGTGGAGCCGAACATCCCGCCCGACTGGCCGGGCTATGAGGCGGATATCCGGCTTCCGGACGGTCGTCGCTACCACATCGCCGTGACCAGAGGGGATGCTTCCCATACCGTCGAGGTCACCCGGCAGAGCACGGAGGCCACCGAACGACCGGCGGTGGATCAGCCGCTGCCCCGCGAAGCGGCAGAGGCGGACAGCGGCTCGACGGCCCACAGCCGTTCGGGCGAGGAGACACCGCGGGCATGACAGGGGCATCGCCCTCGGGCCAGCCCGTCGCGGAGGTGAACGGAAGGCTGACGAGGCTATATTCCGGCAGAGCAACAGGAAGGGAAACGTGATGACCACCATCCTCGGGCTGTCCGGCAGCCTTCGCCGCGCCTCGTTCAACGCATCTCTGCTCCGCGCGGCCTCCGGGCTGATGCCGGAGGGAGCGACGCTTCAAACGGGCAGCATCGCCGGAGTTCCGCTCTACAATGCCGATGACGAGTCCGCCTCCGGCATTCCGGAGCCGGTGGCCCGCCTGAAGGATGCCCTGATGCAGGCCGACGGACTGCTGGTCGTGACGCCGGAGTACAACAACTCCCTGCCGGGCGTGTTCAAGAATGCGATCGACTGGATGACGCGCCCCGCCGATGACATCGCGCAGGTCTGGGGCGGCAAGCCGGTCGCGGTCATCGGCGCTTCTCCGGGCGGCTTCGGCACCATCCTTGCCCAGAACGCCTGGCTGCCGGTGTTCCGCACCTTGGGCACACGGCCATGGTTCGGCGGACGGATGATGGTGTCACGCGCCCATACGCTGATGGACGCGGATCACGAGCTTGAGAATGCGGAAACGCGCAAGCAACTCGCGAGCTTCCTCTCCGGTTTCGTCGATTTCGTGCGGGCCGGCGACTGAGCTCTTAGAGGTGTCGCTCCAGCCATGCTTTGACAATGGCTGCATCTGCGGGGGTCAGGGCGTGTCCCGCCTCCACCACCTCCTCCGTCACATCCACGCCTGCGGCGCGCAGGGCTTCCGCAGCAAGCGGTGAGGGTGGTGAAACCTCGTCCAGCGCTCCCGACACGATCAGCGCCGCTCCGTTCCCCTCCGGCACGGGCGGCGCGGAAAGCACGGCCACGGGGCGGAGCAGCACGGCCAGTTGCACCGTGCGCGGCTCCAGCAGCATCGTCGCCCAGATCATGTTGGCGCCGTTGGAATAGCCCAGAAACCCGCTCCGCGCCGTATCCAGCCCATAGCCCCGGATCGCCGTCGCGACGGTGGCGGACAGCGCTTCTGCCTCCGAACGGATATCCTCCTCGTCGAAACGCCCCTCCCCCAGCCGGCGGAACCAGCGAAGCGTCCCTTCCTCCGTCGAACGTCCGCGCAGACCGATGAGAAGGGCATGTGGAGCCACGCGGCGGGCAAAGGGCATCAGGTCAGCTTCGCTCCCTCCCGTGCCGTGCAGCAGGAAGAGCACACTGCCATCCGGCTGTTCCGGCTCATGAAGCCGGTGGACGAAAGGCAGATCGCGCCGGGGGAAGCGGGGCGCGCCCGGCAATGCGAACTGCGGCAGCATCACACGCAGATCATTGGCCCGTTCCGCATCCGAGGGCGGGATCATCACCGTGGTCCCAAGGGTTTCCTCCGGCTCGTCCAGAAGGAACCCGGGGCCATCCGTCGCATATTCGATCAGCGTTCCGGCAGGCTCGCGGGCGTAGAGAGAGACGAAATACTTCCGGTCGTGCAGGTTGGTTTCCGTGGCGTTGAGGCGGGAGAGCTCCGCCTCCATGCTACGAATCGCGGGCACATCGGGCGCGCGGAAGGCCACGTGATCGGCGACCCCTGTTCCCGGCACACCGGGCCAGAAGCCGGTGGCGTCACGAATGTCGATGGCGTCAGTGTCCGACACCATGCGCCGCACCGTCCCTTCCTCCGCCGCCGGGCGATAGCCAAAGCGGGCGATGAAGGCCGCCGTCTGTTCGGGTGCCTCGCTGAACAGCGTGGCGGAGCGCAGGCGGGTGATCGCCAGCGGTTCCGGTACGGTGTCGGTCCACGGCGCGGTCGCGGGGAGATCGCTGCCCACCAGCTTCACCACCACGCCGTCGGGATCCTTCAGTCGCAGGACCGGCTCTCCGAACTCCTTGCGGGGATGTTCATGCGGGATCCCGCGCTCCAGCGCTCGGCCCACCCAGTCGCCAAGCGCGGCGCGGGTCACGGCAAAGGCGATTTCGGCCACCTGCCCGTGCCCGACACGGCCCGGCGCGCCATCCTCCCACACGAGGAAGGTCACCAGCGAGCCGGGCGAGCCTGTCCGGTCGCCGTAGAACAGGTGGAGCTGTTCGGCATCCTCGAATCCGCCCGTGCGCTTCACCAGCCGGAGGCCGAGGAATCCTGCATAGAAATCCACATTCGCCTGAACGCGGCGCGTGACCAGAGTAATGTGATGGATGCCCGTAACCATGCCGCTCCCTTTCCGTCGCCCACCCCGCATATGCCCCGGACTGGGAGCGGGGCAAGGTCAGTCGGCGAGGCGCGGGATGGCCGGGTCCGTTTCCGCAGGCTCGGCGCCGCGGGACAGCCCCGCGAAATCGAAGAGCGCGGGGTCAAGCAGATGCGAGGGGCGGGCGTTCATCAGGGCGCGGAACATCACCTGCCGCCGGCCCGGCGAACGCGCCTCCCACCCGTCGAGGATCTGCTTCACCTGCTGGCGCTGCAACCCGTCCTGCGAACCGCAAAGGTCGCAGGGGATGATCGGATAGTTCATGGCGCGGGCGAATTTCTCGCAATCGGCCTCCGCCACAAAGGACAGGGGCCGGTAGACGAACAGGTCGCCATCCTCGTTCAGCAGCTTCGGCGGCATGGTAGCCAGCCGCCCGCCGTGGAAGAGGTTCATGAAGAACGTCTCGAGGATGTCGTCCCGGTGATGGCCCAGCACGACCGCCGAACATCCTTCTTCCCGCGCGATGCGGTAGAGGTTGCCGCGCCGGAGACGCGAGCAGAGGGCGCACATCGTCCGGCCCTGCGGCACCTTGTCCATCACGATGGAATAGGTATCGGCATATTCGATCCGGTGCGGCACCCCCATGCGGGAGAGAAAGTCCGGCAACACGGTGGCCGGAAAGCCGGGCTGGCCCTGATCGAGGTTGCAGGCGAGCAGATCGACGGGCAGCAGGCCGCGCCACTGCAACTCGTGCAGGACCGCCAGCATGGTATAGCTGTCCTTGCCCCCCGACAGACAGACGAGCCAGCGCGCGCCGCGCTCGATCATGCCATAGGCGTCGATCGCCTCGCGCACCTCGCGCACGAGGCGCTTGCGCAGCTTGCGGAATTCCGTGCTCTGCGGCGCGCCGTGGAACACGGGGTGGATGTCGTCTGCCTCGTCCAGCATCAGCGGTCCCTTCTTGCGGGCGGCACGGGATCATAACCCGACCCGCCCCACGGATGACAGCGCAGAAGGCGGCGCAGCGTCAGCCAACCGCCGCGCAGGCCGCCATGCCGCTCCAGCGCTTCCAGCGCATAGGCGGAACAGGTGGGCTGAAACCGGCAGGACTGGCCCAGCCACGGTGAAATCAGCAGCCGGTAGGCCCTGACCGGAAGCGCCACCACATGCGCGAGCGGCGTCACTTGGGACGCCTTTCCCGCCTTTCCGGTCGCGGGCCTTCGCGGTGGACAGAGGCGATGGCGGTATCGAGATCGGACAGCAGATCGGCAAAGGGCCGATCCGTCGTCACGCCCGGCCGCCCGACCAGCACGTAATCCCAACCCGCACGCCCGATCAGCGGCAGCCGTTCCCGCGCAAGCGCGCGGAGCCGCCGTTTCGCGCGATTGCGGGCGACGGCATTGCCGACCTTCTTGGAGCAGGTGAAACCGACGCGGATCCCCTCCCCCGGCTCCCCTTCCGCCCTGCGGCGGGCCTGAAGCAGGAAGCCGGCGGTCGCCTGACGTCGCGCCTGTGCCGCGCGCAGGAAATCCGCTCGCAGCTTCAGAATGCTGATACCGGTGCAGCGCGGGATGTCCGCTTCCGCACCCCCGCACGCGGCCTGCTCCACAAACGAAACCGCCGCCGTCCCCCCATCAGGTTCGGCGACAAGGCCCTCCTGACCGGGTTCCGGCGGCGTCATGTCTCTGACCTCGGGTCGTCCCGGCTTACGCCGAGAGAACCTTCCGGCCACGGGCGCGGCGCGCGTTGAGGACGCGCTGGCCCCCTTTGGTCGCCATGCGGGCGCGGAACCCGTGCCGGCGCTTGCGGACCAGGTTGCTCGGCTGGAAAGTACGTTTGCTCATCACGGCACTCCGTTCGTCGTCTGTCATGCGACCCAAACCCGCAAAACGCGCGGATTCGAAGGCCGGGGTTGTTCGAAGCCAGCCCAATAGGCGGAAAGCGGCAGGAAGTCAATCCGAGCCTCGTTCTCTCTCGCCGAGAGATGCCGCAAGGTCGCTTTCTGCTTTATCCCGCCGTGCAGCTGTGAAAAAACCGGGAAAAATCCCCGGCGGCGTCGGGCTGCGACCGGGGGCAGGCGCTTCGCATGGTGTTGAACTCCCTCTCCGGCCGATTCCTCCTCGTCACGACGCTGTTCGTGCTGCTGGCCGAGGTGCTGATCCTCGTCCCCTCCATCGCACGTTATCGGGTGGATTACCTGCATCTCCGGCTGGAGCGGGCGCAGATCGCCGCGCTCTCCGTTCTGGCCAGCGACGACGTGCTGGACGAATCGCTGGAGAAGGAACTGCTGGCCACCGCGGGCGTGATGAACGTGGTTCTCCGCCGGGACGAGGTGCGCCAGCTCGTTCTATCCTCCCCCATCACCCAGCCGATCTATGGCACCTATGATCTGCGCGAGGCGGGCCCCTTCCAGCTCATCCGCGACTCACTCTCCATCCTGCTGGAGCGCGACAACCGCATCATCCGTGTGATCGGCAATCCGGTGCATGACGCGGGCCTGCTGATCGAGGTGACGACAGAAACGGAACCGCTCCGGGCCGCGATGGTGGAATACGGCCTGCGCATCCTACTGCTCTCCGCCGTGTTTTCCGTGGTGACGGCTGTACTGCTGTTTGCGGCAGTCAGCCGACTGGTGCTGCGCCCGATCCGGCACCTGATCCAGCATGTCACCGCCTATGCGGAAGCGCCGGAGGATGCGCGGCTCATCATCGAACCCTCCCGCCGCGGCGTACGGGAAATCCGCGAGGCGGAGGTGGCGCTCCGCTCCATGCAGACGCAGCTGACCCAGGCGCTGCGCCAGAAGGACCGGCTCGCGCAGCTTGGCGGGGCTGTGGCGCGGATCAGCCATGACCTGCGCAATATCCTGACCGCCGCCCAGCTCTTTGCCGACCGCATGGAAAGCTCCGAAGACCCGGCTGTGCAGAGGGCGGCGCCGAAGCTCGTCGGGTCCCTCTCCCGCGCCATCAACCTGTGTGAAAGCACGCTGGCCTTCGGTCGGGCGGAGGAGCCGCCGCCCAGCCTTACCCGATTCCCGCTGATCCGCACGGTCTCGGAGATCCTCGAAAGCGAAACGATGGCGGATGAGGCAGCGGGCGGCCAGATCAGCTTCCTGAATGACGTACCGCCGACATTGTGGCTGCGCGCCGACCCGGAACAGCTGCACCGCGTTCTGTCCAACCTCATCCGCAACGCCCGGCAGGCGATCGAGGCCACCGGCCAGCCCGGCGTCATCGAGGTCAGCGCCGGGGAGGATGAGGTCGAGTGGTTCATCCGCGTGGGCGACACCGGTCCCGGCCTGCCACAGAAGGCGCGGGAGTTCCTGTTCACTCCGTTTCAGGGCGGCGCGCGAAAGGGCGGCTTCGGCCTTGGCCTCGCCATCTCGGCCGAACTTGTCCGCGGCCATGGGGGACGGCTGGAGCTTGTCCGCAGCGACGAGGAAGGTACCGAGTTCATCATCCGCCTGCCCCGCGGCAGCGTGCAGGTTGAAACCGCGGCGCAATGAACTTCCTCACTTTCGCCCTTGCATCCCCCCGCACGGGGCGGTAAATGCCCCCTCACAGCGCACCCGTAGCTCAGCTGGATAGAGCACCAGACTACGAATCTGGGGGTCAGGAGTTCGAATCTCTTCGGGTGCGCCAATCATTGCGTTGATTGCCTTGGGTTTCTTCTGTCCTACCGGGACAGGGTCGGTCCAGTTTGCAAAACCCGCTGCAGTACTACCTACGAAAACCCGGATCGCAGCTTTCGAGGTAACCGGCGTTCGGGCCGCATACTTTTTCCGGAGTTCGGGTGGCGGAGTGCAGGCTGTGGCCTGTCACCGCACGGATTTTGCGGGATCGCCATACCAGCGCCTATGGCGGCGCGCCTTCAGCCCAGCAAATCCTGCCGATGGCCGATGGCCGATGGCCGATGGCCGATGGCCGATGGCCGATGGCAGTGATCCAGCGGTTTGCGCTGCGCGGCAACTGTGAAATCCCCTGAGGCCTTCAAGCCGTTTTTTGCGATCTCGGAAGCTCGTCTCGCAGAGTTTCCACGCGGCTGGCGTGCGCTTGCTTATAAGCACCCAGGCAGATCAGTCGTTTGGCCATGCCGCACCGACAAGATTGCCCGCGGCAGAGACTGGGCTAATTCTACGTCACGAGCCTATGGCACGGCAGAGGCCATGCCGACCGCCTCATGCATTGGGCTCCCTAAACGAAGGCTTCCGGCATGGCTCTCGCGAGGCAAGACGATGGACCCTTCACCGTGGAAACATGCCGGCCACAATTGGATATGATCCACGCATCTTCATCCACAATTTGACTGGGAGGACTGAACCATGAGCGCGAAATTTTCGGCGGGTAAGAACATCGCCATGAAAGTTCCATCGCATCAATATGACGCGACGGTCAGCTTCTATCGGGACTTGTTGGGTTTCGAACAGATTTCTGGGCCGTCGGGCAATGCGACGGGGTTCAAGTTTGGCGACAAGAATCTCTGGATCGACAATGTCGCTGGCATGAGTCAGGCCGAGATTTGGCTGGAAATCGTCACCAATGACACTGCCGAGGCTGCGCGTGTACTTGAGAAGGCCGGCATTGCCCGCTGCGACGAGATAGAGGAGCTGGGCGAGAAATTCGACGGGTTCTGGATTTCGAGCCCATCGTCGATCATCCATCTTCTCGATGCAGACACCGGCTCCTGGGACTAGGCGACACCCTGCGCCTTCAACCGCGCGGATCGGACCAATGCAGCACAATAATTATAGCCATGTATATAATAAACATGTATACTAAATTTCATGAATACGAAACACCCCACTACAGGCTCGCTTGTCTGGCATCTGGCGATGCGCTGGCGCAACGAAGTCGATCACAGCATTGCGCCGCTGGGTCTTACCCATGCGCAATACTCCGCACTCGCCTCCCTGCACAGTCTGGTGGAGCGGGGGCTGTCTCCGTCTCAGAAGGAGCTGGCCGACTATACCGGCCTCCAGCCGATATATGTATCGAAGCTCGTCAGGACGCTGGAAGCCGCAGGCTACCTGAAACGCGAAAGCCACCAGAATGACTCACGCGCTGTATCGCTGACCTTGACCGAGACGGGTTTTTCGATCGTCACCGAAGCCCGGCGCATTGTCAAAGCACTCGACGCTCGCCTCACCGAACCGCTGGGTGGCCCGGATGGCGAACGAACGCGCCTGTTGGCGGGCGCGCTGCAAGATCTGCTTGGTCAACCCAAACCCAAATGAAGAAGGAGAAGGTCATGACAGGTAACTCTCCGATCACACGGTTTATCGGCGAAGCCGAACGCACATTGCAGGCCCTGCTGCAAAGACAACTCCAGAAGGCTGGCGTTAGTTTTCCGGAATGGGTTGCTCTGACGATCCTCTCTGCAGGCCCGCTCTCGGCGGACGGGTTCACTCAGGCTATCGCCGCCGCGCGGGTGGTACCCCCGGGGAAAGAAATGAGCGTCGTGAACGATCTGGTCGCGAAAGAAGTCGTCGCGCAGGGCCATAACTTTTCGATGACCCAGAATGGACTCGACCTGTTTGAGCCACTGCGGGACAGCGTGCGCCGGATGACGAGCGGCCTTGTGACCGACGTGACAAATGACGATCTGGCAGCAACGCGACGCGTCCTCGAAACGCTGACAAGTCGCGCGTCCGAGTTGCTGCGCACGGGCGATGAGAGCATTTCATCCTAGCGCCGCGGCTGGCGGCACAGATCGGGCAAAGAGGGATTGCGATGCCCTGCAACGCGCCGACTGAATTCGTTGCCGGCTTAACCCGATAGCGGCCATTGTCGCATTTCGCGAGTGAAGACCATAGTTCCCGCCGATACAAATCGGTAAAACAGGCAAACTGCGGAAGTTATTGATAAATCTCGCCTGACCTTTGGTCAGTTGGAGCGGGTAGCGGGCGACACATTTCGGAAATCGAACCGAGTCGCACTGGACTTTACCAGCTATTCTCAATCACTTACGTCTATGCTGACTCCCGGTAGCGATTGCCGTGTGTGCTTGACGTTACGCACAGGCGTGCCGTCCAAGCAAGTCCGCTGTGGCATCAGAGTAGCGCTATCGCCTCAAACGGAGTGTTCACCACAGCGACAGGAAAATCAGGATGTCGCTCAAGGACTTTGAACCGGGCATCGCTCGTAACGAATACATCTTGGCCCGCGTATTCATGCGCCCAGAACGCTTGCGCATTCAGAAGCTGGTTCCGCCATCTCGCGAAACCTCGTCCATCCGTGTCCTCATGCGAATGACCCTTCGCGGCAGCATAGTCTCTCCATCCAAACGGCGAAGTTGGGAAGAGTGCGAGGCATATCGCGCGTTCTCTCGCAACTATTTCGGCGCCACCCACGATGGAATTGCCGAAGAATGAAATACCGCTGCGTGCAATAGACGGGAGGCACGGAAGTGCGCCGAAGCCAAGCCCCTTCCTCCGCTCATCAAATGCTGAGAAGGAGGAAAGGAAAGTGCCGCCCTTCTGCCTCTCCGATGCGCTCGATGCAACGAGAGCAACCTCCGCCTCACCCGCTTCTGCGGCAGCGAGCAAACGCGCTAGATAAACCGCTCAGTCTCGTTGTTCCGCGACGTCGATCAGGCAGTTCGTGTCGAGCGTAAACTTCAAAATCGTGATCTCCCGATTGTCGTGACAGACAAGATGGGGCGAGGCAATCCAGATTTGCCACAAAAATCCGAGGCCCCGACCTCAACCGGCAAGGCTTCATGATACCCCCCGGGTGGGGCCGATCTAGCAGCCCCCGTAGTTCTTTCGACCGCTGGCGGTGATCGTGTACGTGCCACCCCGTGGGCCAACGTAGCACCTACTGCTGGAGTAGGTTCTTGAACTCGTAACTACCGGCTTGGGTCGGGCCTTCGTGGCGTTGCGCTTGAGGGTTCTGCCCCAATCACAGGCCATCCCGTCGCCGTCCCGATCCAATCCATGACGGTCTTGGAGGGGGCCTCCATTCGCCAGGAAGAACCGTTGCGCCGCAGCCGGCGACGGGAAGTCCCCGCAGTTCATGTCGTTGGTGACGGGTAACGTCCGTGCATAGCTCCTCGTGCCAACTCCGGACGAGGTGAGTTCTCCGACGTAGTCCGATCCGTTCGCGGTCTCCCCACGATAGCCGAGTTCTGCTTCGATCACGGCAAGATCATAAGGGGCGCTTACGGTCTGATGATGACGCCAAAGCTCTGGTGTCGTCATCGCAGCATACCCCGCGGTTGGGGGAGGCGTAGCACAGCCCGACAAAAGGACCGCAATGGCGGTGGCAAAAGCAAAACAACGCAAAGCATTTCTCCAAATATTAACGAATTGTTAACACCCCGACGCTCTGCGGCAAGCGGAATTCGGGCTCTTGCCCACAGGGTATACCCTAACGATCATCTGCAAAGATGCCCGCAGGGACGCCCATAAGGGTTGCTTCGTTATTGTGGGCATGTATGTATGTGGGCATGACCCTTGTTGGCGGAGCGCTGCCCATGTCCAAGACCATCCTATATGCTCGTGTGTCCACTGCGGATCAGACGCTAGACCATCAACGCACTCAGGCGGAGAAGGCGGGCTTCACGATAGACGAAGTCGTAGCGGATCACGGTGTCTCCGGCGTCTCCAAGCTGCTCCAGGAAAGGGCTGAGGGGCGGAGGCTCTTCGACA
Source organism: Haematobacter massiliensis (assembly GCF_000740795.1). GTDB lineage: Bacteria > Pseudomonadota > Alphaproteobacteria > Rhodobacterales > Rhodobacteraceae > Haematobacter > Haematobacter massiliensis. Next base: position 316,760 of record NZ_JGYG01000002.1, on the reverse strand, counting down.
TGCTCCGGCGCGGGGATGTCCTCGTGGTGCGTTGGGTGGATCGTTTGGGGCGCAATTACGCGGACGTGACGGACACCATACGCGACCTCATGCGGCGTGGTGTGATCATCAAGACCGTGATCAACTCCATGACCTTCGACGGGGCAACCGCTGACCCCGTCCAGCAAGCCGTGAGAGACGCGCTCATCGGCTTCATGGCTGCCACTGCACAGGCACAGGCGGAGGCCACGAAAGAGGCCCAGAAGGCGGGCATAGCGGCTGCGAGGGATAGGGAGCCGCAGAAGTATCCGGGACGCGCCCCAAGCTATGACCGGGGCCAGTTGGCTGTGGTTCGGGACATGCTCGCGCAGGGGGCCGGGGCATCGGCCATAGCGAAGGCCTCAGGCCTCACCCGACCGACCGTCCAGAGGATCGCTAAGGACCTCGTTGCGGCGGAGGCGGTGCTCGTGAAGTGGGAAATGCGGGGGAGGGTCGGGGCATGATCGCTGTCGCCCAAGTTGTGGGCTATGCCGTCATCGCCCTCCAGCTTGTCGGAGCCGTCGTCGGCCTTGCGAGGCTCTTCGGGCCTATATCTATCGGTCGCAGACGAAAGCCGTAGGTGACCCTATCTGTTTCGTGGTTGGCGCTGAGGTGCGAGGCCTACACAGTCTAACGCTCTTCCTTCCGACATCCCCGCTCGACCTTACAAGGCTCCTTCGGGGCCTTTTTACTGGATCGTCAAGGCAACCGTGCCTATCTTCTACAGGAGACCTTTCATGCCCGAGGGGGACAGCATGAGCATGACAGCGCGTGAGGCGGTGGAGATTGAGAAGCTCAGGGTGGAGGTCAACCGCATCATTGCGGAGACTGCCAAGATCAACCGGGAACGTTGGTGGTATCCTCTGGTGGTCGGGACGGGCCTCTTTGCGGCTGGCGCTGCATTCTTCGGGGCCACATTGAAGCTCCTCGGGATCGTCTAACCCGCCTCCCTTCCAGCATCACTAACCGACCTTTCACGGCTCCCTTTCGGGGGCCGTTTTGCTGCGCCGTGACGCGCTCTCCGGATACCTCGCATCGGCGGGCTTTCGCGGCCTTCCGGTGATCGAGGTGGACGGCATTCTGGAGTGGGCGGGGTTCGATCCCGGAAAACTGAGGGCGCTTAAGGAGCGCCAAGAGAGTGTTTGGAGTGATGTATGAAAGACTTTCTCAAGCGAGACATCGGCATCGGGGACACAGTGGTTCATGGTGTGGGCGGGCGGTATGGGGGCCTCAGCGGGCCTTACGATGTCGTTGGGCTGACCCCGAAGATGGTTCGGATCGGTAAGCGGGGGAGCGAAACGTCCTCGGTGGTGCTTCCGAACAACCTCGTCGTGGTCGCGTTCGAGGGCGTGGAATGACCCCCAACAAGGAAATCCAGACCTTCACCTTCCTCACCCACCCGATCCGCACCGTGACCATCGACGGGGCTCCGTGGTTCGTGGTGAGGGACGTCCTCGACGTGTTGGGGATCGTCCATCTTGGGGCGGCCCTCAATAACGTGGATCAGACCCACATTATTGACATTAAAATCACCAGCGGACGTGGACGCCCGAACAAGCTCATCAACGAACCGGGCCTCTACAAGCTCATCCTCCGCTCCGACAAGGAGGAAGCCAAGCCGTTTCAGAAGTGGGTGACGGAAGTGGTTCTCCCTGCGATCCGGAAGGATGGAGGGACTAGGGAGGAGGATCTCCTTCATCTCTCATCAAGGACACCTCATGGGCGCATAGGGAGCACCTGATGGTGCAGCATGAGGGTACTGATGAGGGGAGGGACTAGGGAGGAACTAGGGAGGTGGAGAGCAATTAGGTGCCCCTATAGAAGGAAGATTCCCGAACAACTCCTTATGAGTATGGTCGATGTGGTCCGGTAGGCTGTCCTGATCGAGACTCCACCACCGACTCCCTCTCCCAGCTTCCTCACACATGGCATCCCCGCATGATGCCCTAATCGAGACCCCACCACTGAGGCCCCTTCCGGGTCTCCCACAGACAGCTTTCCCCGTCATGCACCGATCATGATGCCCCACTCAGTGCCAGCGGTAGGGACAGCACAAACCGGCACATCCACCACCAACAAACGAGAGACGCACCATGTCAGCACAGAACATCATCAACATGAGCGAAGCCCCTGACGAGGCCCAGATGGCCCAGTGGCAAGCTCAGCTAGAAGCAATCCAAGGCAAGAAGGCCCAAGCCATTCCCGTCCATGACCCCCGCACACACGCTTCGTGGGGCCATGAGGTAGTGATCCACGGAGGCGAGGCGGAGGTTGTCCGCACCAAGAATGGATGGGGGCCGGACACCCAGGTCGGCGTTGCCTTCCCGCTCCCTCCCGGTCACGTCCGGATCGGCGGACTTGAGACCACGGTCACAGCGGCCATCACCGCAGGGCTCCTCCCGGCCAACTGGAAGGCGGGCGATCCCGTCCCTTTTGACGGAACCTCCGGGGCCAATGGGGTGCATAAGCCCACCCCGGAGGCCCCCAACGCCGCCCAGAAGGACACCAAAGGCAGCGTTGACGAGCACATGACACCCCGTGAACAAGTCTGGAAAGGTCACGTGGACGAGGCCAGCCGCGTCCTTCATGGGGTCTCACAGCTTCATGGACCCAGCGTCACGGATCACCATGTCGCCAATGCGGCGGAGCGCGGTGAGATTGATGCCGCATCGCTGCCAGAAGGCGTGTCCGTGGAGATGGCCCAAGCCGTCTATCGTGGCTACGCAGCACAGGCGAACAACGACCTTGCCTCCGTGAATGCCAGCGTTGACCTCCTCACTGAAATGCTGGGGGCGGATGAACTCCGCTTGGCCCGCAAGGCAGTGGTGATGGGGGACAAGGACCACCTCCGATCCCTAGGCCACGCTGCCGTCGAACGCCTCTCCCAGGAGCCCCAGAAGGACCCCGAGAGGTTCCTTACGCGGCTTGAGGGGATGCCCGCAGCGGAGCGCAAGTGCCTATACCAGAACAAAAACACGGGAGAATGGATGGTCACGCTTCCCGGACGACAGCCCATGTCCTTCGGTGCAGCCGTCCGCCTTGGCATCGTCAAGACCGCCTGACGAGAACTGTAATGCGCCCCTGAACGAGTCTTTAGGGGCGCATCCCTCCGCCTTGATGGAAGCTCCGACCCGGCTTGTGGTCGATGGTGGTGCGTCTCCCGCGTGTCGGGGTCGATGGAGCTTTCTTCCGGGCGGAGGCCCCCACCTACCCATTCTTCTGCATGGCGTCCCTGCGCAACCCGTGGGGCTGATCCTTTCCGGCCCTTCGGGTGCCCGTGGGAAGGCTGCCAGGGGCGTCATGCCGAGGAATGACCTCGATATCCCACATCGAAAGGAACACGATGAATACTCTGACCACCCTTCCCGCAGTCACTATCTCGGATACCCGCTTCGGCAAACTGCGGAGCGTGGTTCTCGACGGCCAGACTTGGTTCGTCGCCAAGGACATTTGCAGGGCGCTAGGCATCCAGAATACCGCCCTCGCCACCAAGGGCGTGAGCCCCTCGCAGAAGAGGCAGGTTAAGACCGACCCCCGGCAGGGTCGCCCCTCTATCGTGCTCACTGAGGCGGGAATGTATGCGCTGATTCTGCGGTCCAAGAAGCCCGCCGCTCAACGCTTCCGCAAGATCATCGTGCAAGAGACATTCCCCTCCCTCATGAACCACGTGGTCTTTGAGAAGGAGATTGCCCCCACGGCTTTTTCCGCGTTGTTCGTGCAAGCCTCCCGTAACTTCTTCGCCGCCAACGAGGGAACGGTATGACCTACGGCACTCATTCCCTCGACAACTTCGTGGTGCTTCGCCCCCTGAACTCCATGGAGATTGCCCGACTTGAGGCAGCGGACGAACGGGCCACATCCAGCCTCCCCGCACCGGAGGCGCTGAGGGCCGTTGCGGAGCGCAAGAAGCTCTGGCCGGTCCCATTCACCTCCTACACTGGACAATGCGGCTACCGCGTCCCTCTGGACCCCTCCCGGCAGTCCTTCCGGGTGGTCGATGAAGAGACGTTCTGGCGGTCGATGGAGCGGACTAATGAGCCCCCTAAGGCGGGACGGATTGAGACCTTGGGCGGCGCTAGGTGGCCGGAAGAGATGCGGTAGAGGGTTGGTTATCCGGCCCCCGCCATTTCCTGGTCCTCCTCCGCCGTCAGGGGAACGCCCAGCGCCTTCTTCATCGCTCGGGTCGTCTGACGCAGCTTCCGGACCGCGCCTCCATAGACGGCATCCCCGACCCCTTCCACCGCGTGACCGAGGATTAGCTTCCGGTCCAGCGCGCTGACTTCGGCTAGGACGAGGCTGTCCTGCATGTTGTGTCGCAGCGAATGCACCACGTGCTTCTGGTCAGTCGTCACAGCCCGAATGTGCTTCATCAGCGCCGCAGAGGCCGCGTCTGAGCCCCGTTTGCGGCCATAGGAGGGAAAGAGCATGTCCCCCTGCCGAGCCAGCGAAAGGGCCTCCTTGGCTGCGGTTAGGGCGTCTCCGACGAGGGGCACAACGCGGCGGGAAGCGTCCGTCTTGAGGCTGCGGACCGCGTTGGCCCCGATCCGGATGTGCGGGAACTGTGAAGCCGTGTCCACGTCCTCCACCCGGAGCCCCGACACTTCGGCAATCCGTGCCCCGGTCCCTTCCAGGATACGCCACATCAAGGCCAATTCCGGGCTTGCCAGAGAGAGCACCCTTTTGCGCACCGCAAAGAGCACCTTGGGCGGCAGCGGGTCGCGCTTGTCCGACCTCATCTCCCCCTGCCCCTTCGCTGCCCTCGCCACCGGCAGCTTGCTGAAAGGGTTCTGGAAAGTGTCGGGAAGGCCGAACTCGACCTTGGCGAAGCTGACCACCGCAGCGATGATGGACAATTCCCGCGACACGGTTGCAGGGCTGACTTTCCCTCCGACCCCCCGCCCCCTGACCTTCACCCGATCAAGCATCTCATCGCGCACCTTGCGGGCATCCTCGCGCGTGATGGAGGTGAGCAGAGGGTCACGCCCCATGGCCTCCACCGCAGCGCCCACCACCCGGTTGGCAAGCCCAACGACGCGGCTGTCCGTGGCAGGATCGTCCTCCCGCAGGTGCTCCTTCCGATAGAGTCGCAGGGCATCCCCAAGTGTCGGTTCAGGGGCCTTATGAACATCGGGACCGAGGCGAAGAAGGTTCACCATATGGCTTTCTACAGGCGTCAGCCCGACAGGCCCCGTGGCACTTTCCGGGAAGCGTTCAAGGATCAGGTCGCCCGCAAAGCGTAGCTCCTCCGCCGAGGAGCCGAGCATGATCAGGTCAGCACGTCGCCTCAGGGCTTCGGCATATGCCTCTCGCTCCGACACGCTCCCCATGTCCGCTGCCTCCGCGAAGGCTATCCGCTTTCGCGCTGCCTCAATCTCCCGCTCCACACGAGCGTGATACGCGGGCCAGGCCCTCAGCGCCTCTTCCCGTGAATCACCAAGCTTCGCCTTGAACTCCCGCTTCGTGATGATATGCGCGACATCCTTCGGCACCCTGCGCCGATATTGCCAACTGCCTGATTTGGTCCGCTCAACGTTCTTCAAAACGAGTCCCATGTGTGCCCCGTGTGTGCCTGAATGTGCACCGGGAGGACGAGCAAGTCACGGAAGTCATTGAGAAATATGCCATAGCAATAGGCAAATTGGAGCGGGTAGCGGGAATCGAACCCGCCCCATCAGCTTGGAAGGCTGAGGCGCTACCACTACACCATACCCGCGAGCGCGGGGCGAGAGATAGCATCCGGCGGCGGGGTGCTCAAGGGGTGAAGTCCGACAAGCTGCCCATAAAACCGCCCAGGGATATGAGCGATCCTACAGGCGGATTTCATGGGCCGGCTAAAGTCACGGCCGAGAACAGCAACGCCGCATGCGCGATTCGCACAGAAGCTGCTCCCGCATCGGAGCCACGAAGACATGCGGGCGGCCGCTGCACCCCCCGACCCTCTACTTCCGCGTGATACGACCGTCGATATAGGGTTTGTAAGGCCCTTCCTTTGCCAGATAGTCCGCCAGCACATCCGCAAGATCCGGCCCGAAGTCATAGGCATTCGCCACGCCGGTCGTGAACATCGCGAAACCGTCGCCGCCGCTGCGAACATAATTGTTGACCACGACACCATAGCTCGCTGCGGGATCTATCGCGGCCCAGCCCTCGCCCGCGCGCACCTGCACGTCGGTGACACGGCTGCCCGCCGGTTTCGCCGGGTCGAACGAATACTTCAGCCCCGCGACCTGCAGGAAGCGCCCTGCTCCCTGGTCCAACTGGCTCACGCCGTTCTCAAGTGCGGCGACGACCGTTGCGCCTGTGGTCTGGAAGGTGGCGAGCGTGTTCTGGAAGGGCAGCACGGTCAGCACCTGGCCCATCGTCACATCACCCGCCTCGATGGAGGCACGGACACCGCCGCCGTTGACGAGGCTGATCGTGATGCCCTGATCCTTCATTCGGTCGAGTTGCGCGTCGGCGATGAGGGTGCCCATCTCACATTCCTGCTGACGGCAGTGATCGCGCGAGCCATCGATCGGCGCCTCACTCACCGCGACGACACGCGCCCGCAGCTCCGCCAGCGGAACGGCGAGTTCGGCCAGCAACTGCTGCGCCGGCGCATCCTCTGCCACAGAGGCGTCCAGCAGAAGCGGCGCACCGGAGGAGGAGATCACCTTGCCCGCATCATCAAACGTGACCGTCAGCTCCCCGAGATACTTGCCATAGGCATAGGCGGTGACGATCGGAACGCCGTTCACCATCGTCGGATATGGCCCGGCGGCGTCAGGATCCGTACTGGAGAGCAGCGTATGGCTGTGGCCGCCCACGATCACGTCCACGCCGGCTGTCTCCGCCGCGATCTGCTTGTCCACCTCATAGCCGGAATGGCTGAGCACGATGATCTTGTTCACGCCGGCCGCGGTGAGTGTATCCACCTCCGCCTGGACCGCATCGGCTGGCGGGGTGAAGATGATGTTGGGGCCGGGGCTCGCCAGTTCCGGGTTGTCGAGCGGCGTCAGCCCGATGATTCCAATCTTCTCGCCCGCCTTCTCCACCACCACAGACTTGGCGATACGGCCCTTCAGCAGCGGCTCCCGGCTCAGGTCGGCATTGGCCATGACCATGGGAAAGCGGATCTGTTCCAGGAAATGCGCAAGCTCCGGGGGGCCGTCGTCGAACTCGTGGTTGCCCACCGCCATCGCCTCGAAGCCGAGCGCATTCATGAACTCGGCCGAGACCTTGCCCTTGTAGTGGTTGTAGAACAGGCTGCCCTGAAACTGATCGCCCGCATCGATCAGCAGCGAGTTGGCGGTCCGGGAACGCGCATCCGTTACCGCCGTGACCAGACGGGCAATGCCGCCGAAACACTTGTTCTCCGCCGCATCCTTTTCCCCGCAGGTCGAATCGGATCCGTTGATCGGCTCGAACCGGGCATGGAAGTCGTTGATATGCAGAATGGTGAGCGTGTATTCGGCGGAGGCGGCCCCGGCGCTGAGCGCGAGCACCCCTGCCGTGGCGAGAAGACGGACCAACATGCGGTTCTCCCTGTACGGATGCCCGCAGTCTGCGGAGCAGCGGCGGCTCTGTCAAAGCTTCTCGCACCGAAGTGCCAGCCCGAAGATGACTGCAGCGCCCGCAACCGCGCCCCTTCCGCTACACGTTCTCCTTGACCGGATGACCGACTGAGGGCATCACCCGGCCATGCTGATCCTGAAGATTTTCCGCCGCCCCGAATGGGATGCGTTCCGCGCCGCAGGTGTCACCCACGGCGCGCCCGTGGATGTGGCAGACGGCTTCATCCATTTCTCCACGCCCACGCAGGTGGGAGAGACCGCCGCCCGCCATTTCGCAGAGGAAAGCGATCTGGTGCTGGTCGCCGTCTCCGTCGAGCCTCTGGGGGCCGATCTGAAATGGGAGCCGTCACGGGGCGGGGCACTTTTTCCGCATCTGTACCGGCCGCTCCGGCTCTCTGACGTGGTCTGGGACAAGTCCCTGCCGCTTGGTGCGACGGGGCATATCTTTCCGGAGGGGGTTCTGTGAACCGGTATGAGGCCTTCGGCCTTGGCCTGCTCACGCGGCTGGACCCGGAGCGGGCGCATGGCCTGTCGCTGATGGCGCTCCGTACGGGGCTGGTCGCCCTGCCGGGGGAAATCACATCGCCCCGGCTCCGCACCAGCCTTGCCGGGATCGACCTGCCCAACCCCGTGGGCCTTGCCGCCGGGTTCGACAAGAACGCGACCGCCCTCGATCCGCTGACCCGCGCGGGCTTCGGCTTCATCGAGGTGGGAGCGGCGACGCCTCGCCCTCAGCCCGGCAATCCCCGCCCCCGGCTGTTCCGGCTGCCGGAGGACCGCGCTGTCATCAACCGCTTCGGCTTCAACAACGAGGGCGCGGCGGCCATCGCGGCGCGGCTGGCCGCCCGACCGGAGCGGGGGGTGATCGGGCTGAACCTTGGCGCAAACAAGGACAGCGCGAACCGCGCGCAGGATTTTGCGGAGGTGCTGGCCGCCACCGGCAGATGGATCGACTTTGCCACGGTCAACGTCTCCTCCCCCAATACCGAGAAGCTTCGTGACCTTCAGGGCCGCGCGGCGCTGGAATCGCTGCTGGCGGGTGTGCTCGAGGTGCGGGACGGGCTGCCGCGGCGGGTGCCGGTATTCCTGAAGATCGCCCCCGACCTCACGGATGATGAAATCGCCGAAATCGGCGCGGTCGCGCTTGCCGCCGGCATCAACGGGGTGATCGCCACCAACACGACCCTCTCCCGCGATGGGCTTGGCGGCGCGGCGCGGGGAGAGGCAGGCGGCCTCTCCGGCGCCCCGCTGTTCGAGCGGTCCACCCGGGTTCTGGCCCGCCTGTCACGGGCGACGGAGGGGCGGCTGCCCCTGATCGGCGTCGGCGGCATTTCCACTCCCGATCAGGCCTATGAGAAGATTCTGGCCGGGGCGAGCGCGGTTCAGCTTTACACCGGCCTCGTCTTCGGAGGACTGTCGCTGGTAGGAGAGTTGGTCCGCGGCATTGAGGACCGGCTTCTCCGCGATGGCTTCGCCACTGTGGCGGAGGCCGTCGGAACCGGGAGGGAGCGGTGGCTTTGACCATCTCGATCTGGCACAATCCGCGGTGCGGTACATCGCGGCGGGCACTTGCGCTGCTGGAAGAGCACGGCGTGACGCCCGTGGTGCGGAACTATCTGACCGAGCCGCCGAGCGAGGCGGAGCTCCGGGCCGCGCTCTCGCTTCTCGACCGCTCGCCGCGCGACATCCTGCGCTGGAAGGAAGACGCGACGCGCGAGGCGGGACTGACGCCGGAGAGTGACGATGACGCGCTGATCGCCGCGATGGTGGCGCATCCCATCCTGATCGAACGCCCCATCGTCTTCTCCGAGACCCGTGCCGTGCTGGGCCGCCCGGCGGAAGCCGTGCTGGAAGTCCTCGCTCCCTGAGGGGGAGGGCCGTCATGCCGAAAATACCGCCCGCCATTCAGGTCGAACACCTCTCACATGCCTTCGGCGGCACGCGGGCGCTGGAAGATGTCACCCTCTCCGTGCCTGCCGGCGCGAGCTTCGCGCTGCTCGGCCCGAACGGCGCGGGCAAGACCACACTGCTCAACATCCTCTGCACGCTGCTTCGGCCCGACAGCGGATCGGCGACGGTCGCGGGCGCTGATGTGGCGCGGGAGCCGCTGCGCGCGCGGCGCGGCATCGGCGTGGTGTTTCAGGATTCCAGCCTCGACGACCGGCTGACGGCGGCGGAGAATCTCGACTTCCACGGACTGGCGCATGGCATGGCCCGGCATGCGCGGCACGCCGCGATGGCGGAAGTGCTGGCGCTTGTCGAACTCACAGAGTGGCAGGAAACGATCGTGCGCAATTTCTCCGGCGGGATGCGGCGTCGGCTGGAGATCGCCCGCGCCCTCATGCATCACCCGCGCATCCTGTTCCTCGACGAGCCGACCGTCGGTCTTGACGCACAGACCCGCGCGCGGATCTGGCGCTACCTGGACGGGCTCCGGCTCGAGCGGGGTCTGACGGTGCTGACCACCACCCATTACATTGAGGAAGTGGAAAGCGCGGACCTGGTCTGCATCATCGACAATGGCCGCATCCTTGCCGAAGGCAGCCCCGAGAGCCTGAAGGCAGGACATGGCCAGCGGTGGCTCCGCGTCATCGTGCGGGAGGCGGAAACCGCCGCCGCCATACGGCGCGCCTGCCCTGCGGCGACGGAAGTGGCGCCCCTGCACCTCGCGATCCCCGCCCCCGACGCCGCGACGGTCGAGAGCTTCCTCGCTGCCTTCGGCAACCGGCTGACGGAGGTCCGCTTCGAGGAGCCGACACTGGAAAGCGTATTCCTCTCCCTTACGGGCCGCGAGCTTCGGGATCGGGGGGAAGGCGCCCGCGCGGCGGAGCGCGACGCCGGGCGCAAGGGCGGGCGGCGATGACCCCTGCCCTCGCCGCGATATGGCGGGCCGCGCATGGCAGGGCCAGTTACGGTCAGCGCGGACGCCTTGCAATGGAATTGCGTCTGCCCCCCGGTTCATCGCATCCGGGCGCCGCGCGGCGCATTCTGCCACGCCCCCGGGGTCCAACGCCACCGGGCCGCAGCTCATGCAGGGGTAGCCTGCGAGGGATGGCCCGGGAGACGGGAACGTCCGGTTCTGCATGCCCACGGGAAGGGACGATGGACGCCTCCGTCCGCACGCGGATTACCGGAGCGCCCTCCCGCTCCCGCAAGTCACAAAGGAGCATATCATGACCCGTGCTCTCCCCGGTCTTCTGCGAGGCCTCTATGGCGTCTGGCTGCGGGAGGTGCTGCGCGCCACCCGCGACCGGGGACAGATGGTGGGCGGCGTAAGCCGACCGCTGATCTGGCTCCTCATCCTCGGCATCGGGCTGAATCCCTACTTCCGCGGAGAGGTCTATGGAGAGGTCCGTACCGTCATCCCCTTCACATATCTGCAGTTTCTGTTCCCGGCCGTCATCGTGCTGAACATCATGTACACGTCCATCCAGTTTGCCGTTTCGGTGATCTGGGACAGGGAGTTCGGTTTCCTGCGGGAGGTGCTCGTCTCTCCCATGCCGCGATGGCTGATCCTGCTGGGCAAGGTACTGGGCGGCGCGACGGTGGCGACGGTGCATGGCACGCTGGTGCTGATCCTTGCGCGGTTTGCCGATGTGACCCTGACGATAGGGCAGTCGCTCACGGCGATCGGCCTGATGTTCGTGCTGTCATTCGGGCTGACCTCCTTCGGTGTGCTTCTGGCGCAGCGGGTGCGCAGCTTCGAGGGGTTCGGCGTGTTCTCCAACACCATCATCCTGCCGCTCTACTTCACCTCCTCCTCGGTCTTTCCGCTGGATCCCTCGCTCACCCGGACTCAGATGGTCGCGACCTATCCCGAATGGCTGGTGACGCTGGTCCGTGCGAACCCGATCACCTATGCGGTCGATGCGCTTCGGGGCGTGCTGATCGGGTTCTACCAGTTCGCCCCGGCGACGGGACCGATGGTGATCTTCGGCATGGCCGCGCTGTTCTTCACCCTCGCCGTGATCGACTTCCGCAAGGCATGAGCACGCGTGCCCCCTCGCCGCTCCGGGGCCGATGGTGGCCGGCGATCCGAAATCTCGGCATCGTGCTGACGATCCTCGCTCTCGCCAGCCTGCTGCCGCAGGACAACTCCCTCGCGGAGCGGCGGGCGGCAGGTGTGCTGAAACTCTGCGTTCCACCCGTCTACCCGCCGCTGGTGACGGGAAAACCGGACCGGCCCGGTTACGACGTGGAGCTTGCGCGCATCCTCTCCGATCGCATCGGGCTGCGCCTTGTGGTGAATGTGGTGCCGACCATCGGGCGTGACTTCAACCCGCGAAACTGGAACCTCACACGCGCGCAATGCGACATGATCGGCGGCGGGATCGCGGATACGCCGACCGCGCGCGGCTTTCTGCAACTGCTGCCGACCGGGGAGCGGATCGGCTGGCTCCTGCTGCTGCCCGCAGGCGCCCTTCCCCCGTCAGGCAGCACTCTCGCCATCCTGCCGGGGGCAAGCGGGCTCGACCGGCTGGCGCTTTCCGCGTGGATGCGGAGGGAGGGCTACCGGCCCCTGCTGGCTCCAGACGGTGTGGCGCTCCGAAACGCGCTGCTGGAGCACCGCGCCGCTGCTGCGGTTGGCGAGAATTTCGCACTTTCCGCAGAAGCCCCGCCGGGCTTCACCGCTGTCTGGCCCGATGATCCGGCCCTCGCTCCCGTGTCGCTCGCCTTTGGAACCTGGAAGGGCGATGTGACGTTGAAACGCGCCCTTTCCGCCGCGCTATCGGATGCGGCGCAAGGGGGGGAAATCGCGAGCCTGAGGAGCCGCTACGGCCTAAGCGCCGAAGCCGGTCAGCCATATCCTCTTTAATATGCCAATATAATTGGCTTTTTTTCTCTTGTCTGCTGCATGATATTGCACCTCTCACAAAGGTGTGGGACAGATTGTCGCGCCACCTGCCGCTACGACACCCCACGTCGCCAGCGCGCGTACATCTTCAGGAGGGAGGGTAGCCGTGATCTTTTTCACACCACGATCCGCAATCCCGGGGGTGCTGGCAGCAGTCGCACTTCTGTCCTCCGCCTTGCCCGGCCTTGCCGCCGGGTTCACGGCGGAGCAGGCGGAGGCAGGCAAGACCGCCTACAATGCGAACTGTGCCCAGTGTCACGGAATGCAGCTTGAAGGCCCGGAGGCGCCCGGCCTCGTCGGGCCGGATATCATGGCCAACTGGGATACGCCCGGCGGGCTTTACGATTTCATTTCCGTCGCCATGCCGCCCTCCGCGCCCGGTCAGCTCGGGGCCGCGACCTATCTCGACATCATCGCCTATATCATGGCGTTCAACGGCGCCCAGCCCGGCCCCGATCCGCTGGTCGAGGATGAGGAGAAGCTCGCCGCCATCAGCCTGACGGCGGAAACCGCCGCCGGTCCGGCCGGCGGAGCTGCTCCGGCCTCGGACAGCATGGCGGCAGACACGAATGTCCCGCAGGCCTTCACCTGGGGCAAGCCGCTCCCAGGCGGCCCGGCCGTGGACACGATGCAGACCAGCGCCGCCGCCGCCAGCAGTATTCCGCAGGCCTTCACCTGGGGCAAACCGCTCCCGACCGTCGAGTGACCCGCGGGGCCGACCGGCCCGCGCCCAGCATATATCGCGCGCCATGCGCACCGAGGAGGACATGATGTCATTCTTTTCGAAACCGCTTCTTGCCGCCACCACCGCCCTCGTGGCGCTGAGCGGCGCGGCCTTCGCCCAGAACGTCCGTGAGAACTACAAACCCGTGACGGAGGAGATGCTCGCCAACCCGCCGGAAGGCGAGTGGCTGATGTGGCGGGGCGACCGCTTCAATTCCGGCTACAGCAAGCTCAAGCAGATCAACAAGGAAACCGTCGGCAATCTGCAACTGGCCTGGGCCTGGCCGATGGCAGAGGCGGGCATTCAGGAGACAGTGCCGCTCATCCATGACGGCGTCATGTTCCTGCAGACCAACAACAACATCGTCGAGGCGTTGGATGCCAAGACCGGTGACCTGATCTGGACCTACCGTCACGTTCTGGCGGAGATCCCGGCCTCCTGGTCCTATCAGGCCAACCAGGCGCGGCGGCAGAAGAACTCCATCGCGCTTACGGGCGACAAGGTCGTGCTGACGACCGCGGACGCAAAGATCGTCGTGCTGAACGCCGCGGACGGCAAGGTCGTCTGGGAAAAGCAGGTTCTGGATTACCAGAAGGGCTACAGCTACACGGTCGGCCCGATCATCGTGAAGGACAAGATCATCTCCGCGATCTCCGGCTGCTCCATCGCGGGCACGGCCGGCGGGTGCTTCATCCTCGCGCACGACCTGAATACCGGGGAGGAGCTGTGGCGCTTCAACACGATCGACGACCCGGACAATCCCAAGCAGCAGGAAAGCTGGGGACCGGTGCCAGCCGAAAACCGCTGGGGCGGCACGCCCTGGGCGACTGGCTCCTATGACGCGCGGACCAACACGACCTTCTGGGGCATCGGGATGCCGGGGCCGTATTCGGAACTGGTGCGCGGTTCGGGTGAGGGCAGCGTGCTCTATACCAACTCCACGCTCGCGCTGGATGCCGATACCGGAAAGCTGAAGTGGTACTATCAGCACCTCCCCCGCGACAACTGGGACCTGGACAGCCCGTTCGAGCGGATTCTCGTGGATCAGGAAGTCGGCGGCAAGACCAGCCACATGCTGATCTCCGTACCCGGCAAGAACGGCATCGCCTTCGCGCTCGACCGCGACACGGGGAAATACCTGTGGTCGAAGGAGACGGTGAAGCAGAACGTCGTCTCCAAGATCGATCCGGATGGGACGGTCCACATCAATACCGACCTCGTCTCCAGCTCCATCGGGGAAAGCAAGCTCTCCTGCACCTCCGTCTCGGGGGGCAAGCTTTGGATGGCCGGGGCCTACAGCCCGGATACCAAGGCTTTCTTCGTGCCGCTGACGGAGGCCTGCAACACGGTGACCCCGACCCAGTCGGAATTCACCGCCGGCAATGCCGTCGGCTCGGTGAAGTTCGGTCCCCGCATTCTGCCGGAAGGCATCACGGAGGCGGGGCTGCTGCAGGCGCTCGACATCAATCCCAAGCAGGGCGAGTCGAAATGGCAGGCGCGTGAGCGTCCCTCCATGACCAGCTCCGTGCTGGCCACAGCGGGCGGGCTGGTGTTCGGCGGCGACGCCGCGCGCTATGTCTCCGCCTGGGATCAGGACACGGGCGAGGTGCTCTGGCGCCAGCGGCTGAACGCCCCGATCGGCGGTTCGCCCGTCACCTATGAGATCGACGGGGAGCAGTATCTGGTCGTTCCCACCGGCTATTCCAACGCGGCGAGCTCCATCTCCTCCGCCTTCCCGGAGACACCCCTGCCAACGGGTTCGGGCAACTCGATCTTTGTCTACAAGCTGCCGAAGGCCAGCAACTGAAGGGCCAGCAACTGACCGGCAACCCACAGGCCGCGGGCGGCACAACCGCCCCGGCCCGGTGAGAGAGGCGGCGGTGCCGCCCTGCCGGAACAGGAAACTGCACGGTCACCGAATGGGGCGGCATGTCCGCCCCTCTTTCCACAGAAAGGGTTCGCATGCGGCATCTCATCCTTGCCGGGGCGCTTCTGGCGATGACCGGAACGGCAGATGCCCAGACGGCAGGCGTGCCGGGGGAGCTGCTCAACTCCACCCGCAGGCAGCAGGGCGACAGCCTGACCGTCTGTAACGACGCCAGCAGCAAGATACTCGAGTTCGACCGGGAGGTGGCGCGTGCCATCGGCGACGCCCTCCTGCTCGACGTGAAATTCGCACAGGGCTTCCAGGGGTTCCCCTTGAGCGGCGATGGCTTCATGGACGAATTGCAGATCGCCATGACCAATACCTGCGACCTGCTCATGGGCATATCCGTGCAGGAAGAGTCGCCGTTCCCCGACTGGGCCATGGTGACCCGCCCCTATGCCACGATCCCCTTCGTTCTGGCCGTGAAGGAGAGCGGGTGGACGCGGCTGGGCGATATACCGCATGACCGGCTCATCGGAACCGCGATCCAGAGCATGGGCGAGATGGTCTATATCACCTGGAACCAGCAGCAACCCAAGGAGCAACGCTGGATCCGCCTGCCCTATGCCGATCCCGAGCTGATGCTCCGGCGGGTGGAGGACGGGCGGCTGGCCGGGATGCTCCTGTGGCAGCCGGTTCTGGCGGCGCTGGAGGCGCGCCACCCTGAGGCACGGGCGCTCCGCGTCATTGATACGGCTCCGGTTCCGGCTGCGGCCACGCGGGTGGGGGCGCTCGTCGGGGTTCGCGACAGCTACCTGCGCAGCCAGATCGACGCGGCTATCGACGCGCTGGTGGCGGATGGCACGATCGCGGAGATCATGACACGCTTCGGCTATGAGGGCGTCGCGGGCGAAGGCCCGGTCAGATGAGGTGCAGCCGGTCCAGCCAGCCAAAGGGCAGCGGCACCCAGCCGAGGATCAGCGCCGCCCCCACCACTACCAGCCCCAGCGGCTCCGCCCGCTGAAGGAACCTCTCGCCACCGGGCCAGACCGCCCGCCACAGGTTGCCCGCGATCAGGCCCGGCACCGGCAGCAGGTTCAGCGCGACGGAACCGAAGGTTACCTCCTGCACCATCTGGAGTGCATAGAGCACGTAATAACCCGCGGTGCGCGGCAGCATCTGCTGCAGCGGGGCGCGCAGCAGGTCGAGAAGCGGAACGAGGGCGAGCATCGCACCCAGCCCCGCCGCCACGATCAGAAGGATCCTGACCCGCTCGCCGAATCCCTGCGCAGGCGAGAGGCGCAGCGGCGCGATCCAGCCCATGCGGAACAGCACCCCCATGGCCACGCCCCAGGCAGACGCCTGAAGGAAGGGATTAAGCGTCAGCCGCCCCTCCCGTGCGGGGCGGACATCGCCCAGACCGCGGGCCAGCCACGCCAGCAACGCCCCCTGCACCGCCGCATAGATTAGCATGGCGAAAATGCGCGTGACGATCTGCTGGACGGTCAGATCCTGAAGAAGCGACATGCGCCGCGTCTCAATCCCGCCGGGGCATCAGGAAATGGCCGGTCGCCTGAATGAACGGCCTGTCGCGATTGTCCTGCCATCCCTCCACATGGACAGAGGCAAAGCGACGGCCCGACCGGTTCACGCGAGCGCGCGCATAGGCGTCGCGCGGCAGGCCGGAGCGGAGGTAGTCCACCGTGAAGTCGATGGTGCGCGGCAGGCGCGGCATGGTCCCGGCAGAGAAATCGGCGGGATCGAGCCTGCCGTTTTCCATATCCTCCCACAGGGTGGACCAGGCGAGCGTGATGATCGCCGTCGTCTCCAGAAAGGCGGAGGTTCCCCCGCCGTGCAACGCTGGCAGGAAGGGGTTGCCGATGAGTTTCTCATTGTAGTTCAGCACGGCGGTCAGCTCATCGCCACGCCGGTCGAAGTCGATGCCGAGAAAACCGATATAGGGAACCGCCTCGATCAGCCGGCGGAGCACGCCGTCACGGCGCTCCTTGATGGCGTCGACGGGTTCGGGCGCGGGGCGGGCCATCTCAGTCCTCCCTTTCCACGGTGAAGGTGCCGGTGGCGCTGGCGACGGGATGGGCGGTATCCTCATCCGTCGCGGTGATCCGCACAAAGGCCAGCAGCCGGGTGATGTGGTAGCATACGCCATGCGCGGTGATCGCCTGTCCCGGCGTCGCGGGGCGCATGTAGTCGATCCGCAGATCCAGCGTCGCCGTGGCGACCACGCCCTCATCCGCGCTCAGAACGGAGGCCCCGCCCGTAGTATCCATGAGCGCGGAGACCGCACCGCCATGGATCACCCCGCTTGCAGGCTCGCCGATGAGCTTGCGGTCATAGGGCATGGAAATCCGCGCCTCTCCCACGCCGATCTCCTCCACCTTGAGCCCGAGCGCCGCAGCATGCGGGCTGCGGCCGATCTCGTCATAGAACTTCTTGCGTCGCTCAGATGTCATGCGTCACTCCCGGTATCCTTCCCGTTATTGGCCCATCTGCGGGCGGGAGCAAGCCACCCGTGACGTTGCGTTACGCGGGTGTGGCGATTACCTTGTGATCCAAGGAGACACTCCATGACCATGCTGACCTTCAAGGAAATGTGCGCGAAGTTCGATGTGACGCCTCGCAGCCTGCGCTACTACGAATATATCGAACTGCTCAGTCCGGTGCGGGAGGGACGCTCGCGCCTGTTCGGACCGAGGGAGGTGGCGCGGATGACGCTGATCCTGCGCGGGCGCCGTTTCGGCTTCAGCCTTGAGGAAATCCGGCAGTGGCTGGAGGTCTATGACAAGTCTGGAACCCGCACCCAGATGGAGGATTGGGTCGTGATGGCGGACCGCCAGATCGACAAGCTGGACAAGCAGATCGCCGAGCTTCATGCGACCCTCGAAGACCTGCGGGATCTGCGCAATCAGGTGGCGGAAGAGCTTGAGAATCTGCAATCCGCTCCTCACGTCACGTCAGGATAAGGCGTTACGCTACGTTTCGTTTACGTAAACGTCACCTTCTGGTGTAACCTGTCTCCGGGACGCGATTTCCTCAGGGAGCGCGAAGGAGGAAGAGGATGCAGCGGGTGACATATTCCGCACCGGACAGCCTGGCTTCGGCCAGTGACGAGACCGGCAGGCTCATGACCATCGGTGAAATGTGCGCGGCTTTCGACGTCACGCCACGCACCCTGCGCTTCTATGAATCAAAGGAGCTGCTGTCTCCCATACGGGAGGGGCAGACGCGCTGGTTCACGCGGCGCGATCGCGGGCGGCTGAAGCTGATCCTGCGGGGCAAGCGTTTTGGTTTCAGCCTTGAGGAGATGCGCCAGCTTCTCGATCTCTATGACAGGGAGGGCACGCAGCTCACCCAACTCAGCCGCACGCGGGATGTGGCTGCCAAACGTCTCGATGACCTTGAGCGGCGTCGGATGGAGTTGGAGGAGGCGATTGCCGAACTGAAGGAAGAGATCGCCTGGGCAGATGACGTGCTGGCCGGTGGCCGGCGCGACCTGACCGCGGCGCAATAATCCTTTCCCCCGAAAGAGGCCGCGCGGCGAAAGCGCCTGCGCGCCTAGGACACCTGCGGCGAGGGGCATATCTTCCCCGGCCCGGAAAAGCGGAGACTGACCGACATGACCACCTACACGCCCCCTATCGAGGACATGCAGTTCCTGCTGCACGAGGTTCTCAAGGTGACCGAAAGCGACGTGCCGGGGTACGACGAGCTCGACCGCGACTCGACCGCCGCCATCCTTGAGGAAGCGGGCAAGCTGGCCTCCGAGGTGCTGGCCCCTCTGAACGCCGTCGGCGACCGTGAAGGCTGTCGCCTGGAAAACGGCGTCGTCATTACGCCGACGGGTTTCAAGGCGGCCTATGACCAGATGGCCGCAGGCGGCTGGATGGGGCTGGACTGCGACCCGGAATACGGTGGCCAGGGCATGCCCTATGTCATGAACAGCGCCACGGGTGAGATGTTCGTGGCCGCCAACATGGCCTTCAACATGTACCAGGGCCTGACCCATGGGGCCTATTCGGCCATCCATACCCATGGCTCGGCGGAGCAGAAGCAGACCTATCTGCCAAAGCTCGTCTCCGGCGAATGGACCGGCACGATGAACCTGACGGAGCCGCATGCGGGCACCGATCTCGGCATCATGCGCACACGCGCAGAGCCGGCGGGAGACGGCAGCTACTCCATCACGGGGACGAAGATCTTCATCTCGGCGGGCGATCATGACCTGTCCCAGAACGTCATCCACCTCGTTCTCGCGAAGGCACCGGGCGGCGGTGCGGGCACGAAGGGGGTGAGCCTCTTCATCGTGCCGAAGTTCCTCGTGAACGAGGATGGCTCGCTCGGCGCCCGCAACAGCCTCTCCGTCGGCAAGCTCGAGGAGAAGATGGGCATCCACGGCAACGCCACCTGCGTGATGAACTACGACGGGGCCAAGGGCTGGCTCATCGGCGATCTCCACAAGGGGATGCGCGCGATGTTCACCATGATGAACGAGGCGCGTCTGGGCGTGGGCCTGCAGGGCTATGCGCAGGCCGTGGCCGCCTACGAAAACGCGCTGACCTATGCCAAGGAACGGCTGCAGGGCCGCGACGTGACCGGAGTGAAGAACCCCGAAGGTCCGGCCGATCCGATCATCGTGCATCCCGACATCCGCCGGAGCCTGATGGATCAGAAGAGCTTCATCGAGGGGGCACGCGCCTTCACCTTCTGGGGCGCACATCTCATCGACCGCTCCAAGCGGCTCGACGATCAGGATGCCGAAGGGCTGATCTCCCTGATGACCCCGGTGCTGAAGGCGTTCCAGACCGACAAGGGCTTCGAAATGGCCGTGCAGGCCCAGCAGATCTTCGGCGGCCATGGCTATATCGAGGAAGTGGGCGTCTCCCAGTTCGTGCGCGATGCACGGATCACCATGATCTATGAGGGCGCGAACGGCGTGCAGGCACTGGACCTCGTCGGCCGGAAGCTGGCGCAGGACGGCGGCAAACATGTCATGGCCTTCTTCGACATGGTGAAAACCTTCCTCAAGGAGAACGAGGGCGATGCCGAGTTGAAGGCGGGCTTCCTCGATCCGCTGAAGGCCGCTTCAAAGGATCTGCAGTCGGCGGGCATGTTCTTCATGGAAAACGGCATGAAGAACCCGAATGCGGCGCTCTCCGGGTCGAACGATTTCGTCCACCTGTTCGGGCATGTCTGTCTGGGCCTGATGTGGGCGCGCATGGCGAAGACGGCGAAAGAACTGCTCGCTGCGGGCAATGGCAACGCCGATTTCCTCAACGCCAAGATCGCCACGGGGCGCTACTACATGGCGCGCCAGCTTCCGGCGACGGGGATGCACCTTGCCCGGATCACGTCCGGGGCCGAGCCGGTCATGACGCTCGACGTGGCAGGGTTCTGAGGCCATGCTGCCGCCCGTCAAAGGGAGGATGACGGAATGGCGATGAAGCTCTACTGCTTCGGCGAAAGCGGGAATTCCTACAAGGCGGCGCTCACCATGACCCTCGCGGGGGTGGACTGGACGCCGGTCTTCGTGAACTTCTTTCACGGAGACGCCCGCTCCCCGGAATTCCGCGCGCTGAACGAGATGGGCGAGGTTCCCGTGCTGCGGGACGGGGATGAGGTGCTGAGCCAATCGGGACTCATCCAGTACCATATCGCGGAAAAGACCGGAAAACTGCTGCCGCAGGACCACCACCTGCGGCAGGAGGTCATGCGCTGGGTGCTGTGGGACAATCACAAGATGTCCTCTCAGGCCGGCACCCTGCGGTTCCTGATGAACTTCGTCCCGGAGGAGAAACGCCCGCAGGAAGTGATCCGGTGGTTGTCGGGACGCCTGCGTGATGCGTTCAAAGTGCTCGATTCGCATCTGGAGGGGCGCGACTTCATCGTGAACGATCTGCCCAGCCTCGCCGATACCGCCTGCTGCGGCTACCTCTACTACCCGGAACCCTTCACCTTCGACCGGAAGGCCTGGCCGAATATCGACCGCTGGCTCGATAACATCGCCGCCCTGCCCGGCTGGAAACATCCCTATGACATGATGCCCGGTCGGCCCTCCGACCGCGGCCTCTGAAGGAGGACCAATGTCCGAAGCTTACATCTACGACGCCGTCCGCACGCCGCGCGGCAAGGGCCGCACCGACGGTAGCCTGCATGAGGTCACCGCCGCCCGCCTTTCGGCGCTGGTGCTGAATGAACTGAAATCGCGCTCCGACCTCGATACGCGGGCGGTCGAGGATGTGATCTGGGGCAATGTCACCCAGGTCGGCGAACAGGGCGGCTGCCTTGCTCGGACGGCCGTGCTGGCCTCCGATTTCGCGGAATCGGTGCCGGGCCTTGCGATCAACCGCTTCTGCGCCAGCGGCCTGGAGGCGGTGAACCTCGCCGCCAATCAGGTCAAGGCCGGGGCGGGACAGGCCTATGTCGCCGGCGGGGTGGAGATGATGGGCCGCGTCGCGATGGGTTCCGACGGGGCCGCCATCGCCGTCGATCCCTCCATCGCCATGTCCACCTACTTCGTGCCGCAGGGCATCGCCGCGGATATCATCGCCACGGAATACGGCTTCTCCCGGACGGATGTGGATGCGCTGGCCGTGGAAAGCCAGCGCCGCGCCGCCAAGGCCTGGGAGGAAGGGCGCTTCGACCGCTCCGTCATGACCGTTCGGGACATCAACGGCCTGCCGATCCTTGATCGTGATGAATACATGCGGCCCAGCACCGACATGCAGTCGCTCGGCGCACTGAAGGCGTCCTTCAAGGACATGGGCGAACAGATGCCCGGCTTCGACAAGATCGCCATCATGAAATATCCGCATCTGGAGCGCATCGAGCATGTCCACCATGCGGGCAACTCCTCCGGTATCGTGGACGGCGCGGCGGGTATCCTCATCGGCTCGAAGGAGTTCGGGGAGAAATATGGCCTGAAGCCGCGTGCCCGTATCCGCGCGACGGCGAAGATCGGCACCGATCCCACCATCATGCTGACCGGCCCGGTGCCCGCGACGGAGAAAATCCTGCGCGACAGCGGCATGTCGATTTCCGACATCGACCTGTTCGAGGTGAACGAGGCATTCTCTGCCGTGGTGCTGCGCTTCATGCAGGCGTTCAACGTCGATGCAGATCGCGTGAACGTCAACGGCGGGGCCATCGCGCTTGGCCATCCGCTCGGCGCGACGGGAGCGATGATCCTCGGCACGCTGGTTGATGAACTGGAACGGTCGGGCAAGAGCACCGGCCTCGCCACGCTGTGCGTCGCCTCCGGCATGGGCGCGGCCACCATCGTCGAACGCGTCTGATCCGGCGAAGCAGGGAGACTTCCATGACCGAATTTCATTACGCCACGGACGCCGACGGCGTCGCCACCATCACCTGGGACATGCCCGGCAAGTCGATGAACGTCATGACCCTCGATGGTCTGAACGAGCTTGACGCCGCTGTGGACAAGGCCCTTGCCGACCCGGACGTGAAGGGCATCGTCATCACCTCCGGCAAGAGGGACTTCGCCGGCGGAATGGACCTCAACGTTCTGGGCCGGATGAAGGATGCGGCGGGTGCGGAGCCCGCGCAGGGCCTGTTCGACGGGATCATGAAAATCCATGCGCTGTTCCGCAAGATCGAACGCGCCGGGATGGACCCCAAGACGCTGAAAGGCGGCAAGCCGATCGCCGCCGCCCTTCCCGGCACGGCAGCGGGCATCGGCCTCGAACTGCCGCTGGCCACGCACCGCATCTTCGTGGCGGACAATCCGAAAGCGCGGCTCGGCCTGCCGGAAATCCTCGTCGGGATCTTTCCGGGCGCGGGCGGCACCACGCGGCTCGCACGGAAGCTCGGCGCGATGATGGCCGCGCCGCTCTTGCTCGAAGGCAAGCTCCAGTCGCCGAAGGCGCTGAAGGCGCAGGGCGTGATCGACGAGGTGGTCGCGCCCGAGGAGCTGCTGGCCAAGGCCAAGGAGTGGGTGCTTTCCGCCAAGGACGCCGACCTGGTGAAACCCTGGGATGCGAAGGGCTACAAGATGCCCGGCGGCGCCCCCTACAGCGCACAGGGGTTCATGACCTTCGTCGGCGCCTCCGCCATGGTGAACGGCAAGACGCAAGGGGTCTATCCGGCGGCCAAGGCGCTGCTCTCCGCCGTCTATGAAGGGGCGCTCGTCCCCTTCGATCAGGCCATCCGCATCGAGGCGCGGTGGTTCACGCATGTCATGCTGAACCCCTCCTCCGCCGCGATGATCCGCTCGCTTTTCCTGAACAAGGAGGCGCTGGAGAAGGGTGCAAACCGCCCCGACGTGCCGGATCAGAGCGTCAAGAAACTCGGTGTGCTGGGCGCGGGCATGATGGGCGCGGGCATCGCCTATGTCTCCGCCAATGCGGGGATCGAGGTCGTGCTCATCGACAGCACGCAGGAAGCGGCCGATCGCGGCAAGGCGTATACCGCCGGCATCCTCGATAAGGGGATCGAGAAGCGGAAGGTTACGGCGGAGAAGAAGGACGAGGTGCTCTCTCGCATCACCGCCACGACCGACTATGCCGCGCTCAAGGGCGTCGATCTGATCGTGGAAGCGGTGTTCGAGGATCCGAAGGTGAAAGCCGAGGTGACGAAGCAGGCGGAGGAGGCAGCACCGGAGGCGATCTTCGCCACCAACACCTCCACCCTGCCGATCACCCTGCTCTCCGAAGCCTCCCGCCACCCGAAGGAGTTCATCGGCATCCACTTCTTCTCCCCCGTGGACAAGATGGCGCTGGTGGAAATCATCCGCGGCAAGGAGACGGGCGACGTGGCGGTTGCCAAGGCGCTCGACTTCGTGCGCCAGATCCGCAAGACGCCGATCGTGGTGAACGATGCCCGCTTCTTCTATGCCAACCGCTGCATCATCCCCTACATCAACGAAGGGGTGCGGCTGGTGAAGGAGGGCACGGAGCCGGCGCTGATCGAGAATGCGGCCAAGCTGATGGGCATGCCGCTCGGCCCACTGCAGCTGGTGGACGAGACCTCCATCGACCTCGGCGTGAAGATCGCCAAGGCCACCAAGGCGGCGATGGGCAATGCCTATCCCGACGGCGCGGTGGACGAGGTGCTGTTCTGGATGGCAGATCAGGGCCGCATGGGCCGCAAGTCGAAGTCGGGCTTCTACGACTATGACGAAAAGGGCAAACGGCAGGGCTTCTGGGCCGGTCTCGCCGACCGCTATCCGCATGTGGAGGAGCAGCCGGCGCTCAGCGATGTCGAACACCGGCTGATGTTCGTGCAGACGCTGGAGGCCGTTCGCGCGCTGGAGGAAGGCGTGTTGACCGACATCCGCGAAGGCGATGTGGGGGCCATCCTCGGCTGGGGCTTTGCGCCGTGGTCGGGCGGGCCGTTCTCCTGGCTCGACATGATGGGCGCGGCCCGGGCGGTGGAGATCGCCGACGATCTGACCGCGCGGTATGGCGAGCGCTTCGCTGCACCGCAGTTGCTCCGCGACATGGCCGCCAAGGGCGAAACCTTCTACGGGCGCTTCGCCCCCGCTGCCAAAGCCGCCTGACCAAGCGGGCCGGGATCCCCGCGATCCCGGCTCCCGTCCCGAATATTTCTGAAAATTCGTTGTTTAGCCGGCGTTGGAAGAAGGTCGCGCATCTGCTTTCGGGCCGATTGTGGCTCCCTGCAGGCTCGGCTATCTTGCACCCATGATTTCTTCGGCGTTGCAGCAAGGTTCCGTGGGAAGATGACGGCGCTTACCCGGTACCAGCGACTGGAATGTTTCGGTTGGTGGCGTGAAGCGCCCGACGCGGAAGCACGTGAGGTGGTCGTTTCCTTTGGGGACGCCTCGCTCATCCTGTCGGATATCAAGACCTCTCTTGCCCTTACGCACTGGTCCCTGCCGGCGCTGGAGCGGCTGAACCCCGGCGATCTTCCCGCGCGATACAGCCCCGACCCTTCGGCGGGCGAAACGCTGGAGATCGACGATGACCTGATGATCAACGCGATCGAACAGGTCCGCCGGGTCATCGAATCGCAGCGTCCCAAGGAGGGTCGGTTGCGGGCCCCGCTGATCGCGCTGCTTGTCGGCGGGTTGCTGATCGCGGCGGTGCTTTTCCTGCCGACCGCCCTTACCCGCCACACCGCTGCCGCCGTGCCGCAGGCCACCCGGGAAGCGATCGGGGAACTCGTCCTGCGCGACATGGTCCGCCTCACCGGACCGGTCTGCTCCACGCCCAACGGTGATCGCGCGTTGCGCAAGATGTGGGCGCGGCTTTCCGACGGGCGGCCGGGCGGCATCTCGGTTGTGCCGAACGGGTCTGCCGATGCCGTCCATCTGCCAGGCGGGCGTATCCTGCTGCGTCGCAGTCTTCTGGAGGATCAGGACAACGAGGAGGTCGCCGCGGGCCATGTGCTGGCAGAGCAGGTGCGCGCGGATGCTGCCGATCCCCTGTTGCCGCTCTTGGAGCATGCCGGTCTGTTGGCGACCTTCCGGTTGCTGACCACCGGCG
The DNA here is from genome assembly GCF_000740795.1 of Haematobacter massiliensis. GTDB lineage: Bacteria > Pseudomonadota > Alphaproteobacteria > Rhodobacterales > Rhodobacteraceae > Haematobacter > Haematobacter massiliensis. Next base: position 291,265 of record NZ_JGYG01000002.1, on the reverse strand, counting down.
AACTGCCCCCTACCGCCGTTCGCGGCCTTGCCGATGCCCTGCTGGCAGCGCCTGTGTCCGACGTCGATCCCAAAACCCTTTTGTCGCGATTCGCGGCGGCAAAGGTGCCTTCCACGCCTTATGCACAGGCCATTGATCCGACAAACGCCCACACCGAAGCTCTGCGGACGGGCGATCCGTTCCGCACTGCCGCCGCGCCCCCTATCCTGACTGATACGGAATGGGTGGGCCTGCAAGGGATCTGCGCGCGCTGATGCGGCTCAGCGCAGCCCGTTCCGGCCGAAGGCATCCGGGAAGCCGTTGCACCGCAGCGCGCCCAGCCCCTGACGCGCAGCGTCCCGCCCGTTGAAGGGACCGGCCACCACGGAGTGCCGCCCTTCCGGATTCCGGGTCAGCCGCACGATATTCACGGGAAGTCCCAGCGCACGCACCTCCGCCGCCGCGTTCCGGGCATTGGCAAGATCCACATAGACCCCTGCCTGTGCGTAGCGCCCGACGTCCGTCGGCAGCGGGCATTCGGCGGCGCCCGCCTCCACCGGCCCGTCGCAGCGCTGGCTGCCATCGGCACGGTAACGCGGCGCCCAGAGCAGACGGTCGCCCTGCTCCACGCGCGAAAACAGACAGCCCTGCGTATCGGTGAATTCGCCCGCCGCATAACCTGCGGGTGGAGGGACGGAGGGGGCATCGTCGGCGCTGGCGGCGGAGGGGAACCCGAAGGCCGCGATCACGCCCGCTGCCAGCACCGTCCGAAGGCCTGCTGTCCCTGCGGTAGTCTTTTCACGGAGACTGCACGTATAGCGATTGTAGGACAACAACTTTTTCGCCTATTTTGTGCCAAACATGCGATCTCCCGCATCCCCTAGGCCGGGAACAATATATCCATGGTCATCAAGCCGTTCATCCACAGCGGCGGTGACGATCGGCACGTCGGGATGCGCCTCCTGCATCCGCTTGACCCCCTCGGGAGAGGCGAGGAGACACAGGAACCGCAGGTTCTTCGCCCCGGATTTCTTCAGCAGGTCTATGGCGGCCACGGAGGAGTTTCCGGTGGCAAGCATCGGATCGACGGCGATGACCATCCGGTCGTCCAGCTCGCTCGGCACCTTGTAGTAGTACTGCACGGGTTGCAGCGTCTCCGGGTCGCGATACAGGCCGACGAAGCCCACCCGCGCTGCGGGGATCAGTTCCAGAATACCGTCCATCAGGCCGTTGCCCGCCCGCAGGATGGAGATGAGGACGAGCTTCTTGCCCTCGATCGTCGGCGCGTCCATCTCCTGCAGCGGCGTCTCGATACGGGTGGAGGTCAGCGGCAGGTCACGGGTGATCTCATAGGCCAGTAGCTGGCTGATCTCCCGCAGCAGGCGGCGGAAGGAAGCGGTGGACGTGTCCTTCTTCCGCATGATGGTCAGTTTGTGCTGCACCAGCGGATGGGTGACGACGGTGAGATGTTCGGTCATGCGTCCTCCAGACGTTTCATCAGTCTTGCGCGTGTCGCCTCGTCACAGAAGGCGGCCGACAGCGCGGTACGTGCCATATCGCGAAACACGCCCTCGTCCCAGTCGAAGGCATCATGCAACCGTTCGTATTCGCGCGCCATCCCGGTTCGGAAGAACGCCGGATCGTCGGTGGAGAGCGTGACCCGCACCCCGCGCCGGTAGAGCTCGCCCACCGGATGCCGCCGCCAGCCGGGGTAAAGTCCCAGTGCGATATTCGCCCCCGGACAGCATTCAAGAACCACGCCGCGTTCCGCCAGATCGTCTACCAGCGCCAGATCCTCGATGGCGCGGACACCATGGCCGATGCGGCTGACACCAAGGTCACGAAGCGTCTCGCCGACGGAGGCTGGCCCGTCGAACTCCCCTGCATGGGCGGTAAGACCCAGCCCCGCCTCACGGCCAAGGTCGAAAGCCCAGGCGAAATCCTTCGCCGCGCCGATCCGCTCATCGCCCGCAAGCCCCAGACCGGTGACGAACCCCCCCATCGTCTCCGCCGCGCAGAGGGCGGTGCGCTTGGCCCTCTCAGGCCCGAGATGCCGGATGCAGGTGACGATACCGCGGCAGGCGATATCACCCGACATCTCCTCCGCCACTTCCGTGAACGCCGCCACGTAATCCCGCCAGGCGGCAAGATCAGCGCCCCCACAGAGATCGGGCGAAAGGAAAAGCTCGGTGTAGATCACCCCCTGCTCCGCGCTGCTTTCCAGCACGACGCGCAGCAGCCGGGCATGGTCCGCAGGCGAGGTAAGCGCGGTGGTCGCCGCGTCATAGGCTTTCAGAAACCCGGTGAAGCCCTCGAAGCGGTACTGGCCCCGCTCATCGAACAGCCCCTCGATATCCACGTTCCGTTCGCGCGCGAGGCCGCGGATGAAGCCGGGCGGGGCTGCGCCTTCAAGATGCAGGTGAAGTTCCACCTTCGGCAGATCGGCGAGGCTCACAGGAAGCTCCTTCCCGGTCCGTGGTGCGGCAGGCCCAGATGCGTGGCGACGCTCGCCGCCACATCGACGTAACCGCGCAACCCGATCTCTCCGGCGCCGCGCCCGGCGGCCAGAACCGGTACCCGCTCCCGCGTGTGGTCGCTGCCGCGGAAGGTGGGATCGTTGCCGTGATCGGCGGTGAAGACCGCCAGATCGCCGGGGCGCATCAGGTCGAGAAATGCACCCGCCCGCGCGTCGAACCCCTCCAGAGCGCGCGCATAACCCGACACATCGCGGCGATGCCCGTAGAGACTGTCGAACTCCACGAAATTGGCGAAGGTGAGGGAGCCATCCTCCGCCTCCCCGGCCAGACGGATCAGATGGTCGAAGAGCGCTGCATCCGACTGCCCCTTGTGCAGCTTCGTGATGCCGCGATGCGAGAAGATGTCACCGATCTTGCCCACCGCATGGGTGACGCGCCCCGCATCATGAGCCCAGTCGAGCAGCGTGGGTGCGGGCGGCGCCACGGCAAAGTCTCGCCGGTTGGCGGTACGGTTGAAGCCTGTCTCCAGCGTTCCCGTAAACGGTCGCGCGATCACCCGGCCCACCCGCATCGCATGCAGCATCGGCGCAAGATCGGCGCAGAGCTTCAGCAGCCGGTCAAGACCGAACGCCTCCTCATGCGCCGCGATCTGAAACACGCTGTCGGCAGAGGTGTAGCAGATCGGCCAGCCGGTCCGCAGATGTGCCGCGCAATGTTCCTCGATGATCGGCACGCCGGAGGCATGGCAGTTGCCAAGGATACCGGCCGTTCCGGCAAGTCGGCAGACCTCCGCCGTGATCTCGGGCGGGAAAGCGGGTATCTCATCGGGGAAGTAGTGCCACTTCCACGGGACCGGCACACCGGCCAGCTCCCAGTGCCCCGAAGGCGTGTCCTTGCCGCGCGACACCTCGGTCGCTGCGCCCCACAGACCCTCCGGCGCTCCGCGCGCCCCTAACCCCGGGGCCTTCAGACCGGAGGCAAGGCGGATGGCGGCGCCCAGCCCAAGCCTGTCCAGCACCGGCATGCGGAGCGGCCCCGAGCGCCCCTCCTCCGCGCGGCCCTCGGCGCAAGCGAGCGCGATATGCCCGAGCGTATTCGCGCCCGCGTCACCGAAATCGGCGGCGTCCGGCGCACCGCCGCAGCCGACGCTGTCCATCACGATCAGAAAGGCGCGTGTCATGCGATCCGTCCCAGTATCCGTGCAGGCGGGGCTGCGTCCCCGCCCAGTACGACGGCTGCGCGCAGTGCCTCCGCCGCCCTTTGCCAAGCCGCCTCGTCCGCCGCGTGAAGCAGGGCGATCGGCATCTCCGGGCCGACCCGTGTTCCGATCCGCGCGACGGCGGACAGGCCCACCGCAGGGTCGATCCGATCCCCCAGATAGCGCCGTCCACCGCCAAGCTCCACCACGATCCGCCCAAGCTCTGCGCCCTTCACGCCGGACATTATGCCACTCGCCAGCGGAAACACGGGGGCCACGACCGGCGCAACCGGGAGCATCTCGCGCCAGCGGGTGGTGAAATTCCGTGGACCACCCTGCGCGGCCACCATGCGCCCGAACCGTTCCAGCGCCGCGCCGGAGGAGAGAAGCCGTGTCAGCCTGTCCTCCGCTTCGGCAGGGGCGGCCAGCCCCGCCAGCACCAGCGCCTCCGCCCCGAGGGCGAGCGTCACGTCACGCAGCGGGCCCGCCGCCCCTTCCAGCACGGCCATGGCCTCCGCCACCTCCAGCGCATTGCCCAGCGCGGGGGCCAGCGGCTCCTCCATCCCGGTGATGAGGGCAATCGTGGGGCAACCTGCCCATACCGCAGTCTCCACCAGCGCGCGGGCGAGTATTTCCGCCTCCGCATAGGTCTTCATGAACGCGCCCGAGCCTGCCTTCACATCCAGCACCAGACCGCCTATCCCGGCGGCGAGCTTCTTGGACAGGATGGAAGCGGTGATGAGGTCGATGCTTTCCACCGTTCCGGTCACATCGCGGATCGAGTAAAGCCGCCGATCCGCCGGGGCGATGTCCGGGGAGGCCGCAACGATCGCCGCGCCTTCCTCCCGCACGATGCGGGCAAAGGCCGTGGGATCAAGCTCCGCCCGCCAACCGGGGATCGCCTCCAGCTTGTCGAGCGTGCCGCCGGAATGGCCCAGACCGCGCCCGGAGATCATCGGCACGAAAGCCCCTGCCGCGGCCAGCAGCGGCGCCAGCACCAGCGATACGCAATCCCCTATGCCCCCGGTCGAATGCTTGTCGATCACCGGGCCGGGCAGATCCCAGCGCAGCGACCTTCCCGAATCCCGCATCCCCTCCGTCAGACCCACACGGCCTGCCGGTCCAAGGCCCCGCAGCAGCACGGCCATCGCAAAGGCCCCTGCCTGCGCATCTCCCACCTCGTCCGTCGCCAGCCCTGCGGCAAAAGTCGCCAGCGCCCCCTGCGGCACGGCCTGCCCATCCCGGATGGCAGCGATGACCGCCGCCGGGGAAAGCGGCGCGGGCATCAGGAACGCAGCATGTAGTCGACGCTGAACCCACCCGGCAACAGATCGCGGATGGTGGTCCGCAGCATCTCTCCCTGGGTGTTGTACATCACCACGAGCACCTCCGGATCACCGAACTCCGCCAGCTTCTGCCGGCAGCCACCGCAGGGCGGGACGGGATGGGGGCTGTCGGCAATCACGGCGACCTCGGCGATACGGAGATCGCCGGCCGCCACCATGGCCGCAATGGCTCCGGCCTCTGCGCAGGTGCCCTCGGGATAGGCTGCATTCTCCACGTTGCAGCCCATGTGGATCGCGCCCGACGCACTGCGGATTGCCGCACCGACCTTGAAGCCGGAATAGGGCACATAGGCATTCTCGCGCACGCGCCGCGCGGCATCCTTCAACGCCTCATCGGGATCGCCATGACCAAGGGGGGGCGCCTCCCCGGCCTCCGCTGTCGCGGCGGCTTCGGCGCCTTTGCTCCGGCTCTTGCTCGCTTTGCCTGCGGGTCCGTCCGGGTCACCGCGACCTTGCGCCGCGACAACTTCCGCATCCTCTGCGCCGGTGCTTGCGGCTTTCGCCCCCTCCGCCTTCGATCCGTCGGATTTGGACACACCGGCCTCCTTGCCATGGCCCCGCTTGTGGAATGGCTCTGCCTTGCGGGTCTGATGAGACTTTGCGGCGATCATTCCACCGATGCAAGCGACCTGCCCACGAAACCCGCCCTTGAATCCGCTCGCCAAAGGGGGCAGTTTGGCGCTTGCCGCAGATAGTTCAGCATTAAACTAGATCCCGCAAGCGGCAGAGGGCAGGAGAGTCCAGATGGAGGAAACCCGGCAGGAGAACGCCCGGCAGGCAGCGCTCGACTACCATGAATTCCCGCAACCGGGAAAGCTGGAGGTTCGCGCCACCAAGCCGCTCGCCAATGGCCGCGACCTGTCGCGCGCCTATTCGCCAGGCGTGGCCGAGGCATGCCTGGAGATCAAGGCAGATGCCTCCACCGCGCGGCGCTATACCTCGCGCGGAAACCTTGTGGCCGTCGTTTCCAACGGGACAGCGGTCCTGGGGCTGGGCAATATCGGCGCGCTGGCCTCCAAGCCGGTGATGGAAGGCAAGGCCGTTCTGTTCAAGAAATTCGCCGGGATCGACTGTTTCGACATCGAACTGGATGAAAAGGATCCCGTGAAGCTGGCGGAGATCGTCTGCGCGCTGGAACCCACCTTCGGCGCGATCAACCTTGAAGACATCAAGGCGCCCGACTGCTTCATCGTTGAAAAGCTCTGTCGGGAACGGATGAACATTCCCGTCTTCCATGACGATCAGCACGGCACCGCCATCGTCGTGGGTGCCGCCGCGACCAATGCAATGCTTGTCGCGGGCAAGAAGTTCGAGGACATCAAGCTCGTCTCCACCGGCGGCGGGGCGGCGGGTATCGCCTGCCTCAACATGCTGGTGAAGCTCGGCGTGCGGCGCGAGAACATCTGGCTCTGCGATCTCGCCGGTCTCGTCCATGAGGGCCGGGAGGAGGAGATGACGCCGCAGAAGGCGGAATTCGCCCAGCCCGGCGGACCCCGCAGCCTTGCCGATGTCATCGAAGGGGCGGACATGTTCCTCGGCCTCTCCGGCCCCGGTGTGCTGACGCCGGAGATGGTGGCGAGGATGACCCCCGCCCCCATAGTGTTCGCGCTGGCGAACCCCACGCCGGAGATCGCTCCCGATCTGGCCCGTTCGGTGGCCCCCGACGCGATCATCGCCACCGGCCGTTCGGACTTCCCGAACCAGGTCAACAACGTGCTCTGCTTCCCGTTCATCTTCCGCGGCGCGCTGGATGTCGGCGCGACAGAGATCAATGACGAAATGAAGCTCGCTTGCATCGAGGGCATCGCCGCCCTCGCCCGTGCGACCACCAGCGCGGAGGCCGCCGCCGCCTATTCCGGGGAGCGGATGAGCTTCGGGCGGGATTACCTGATCCCCAAGCCCTTCGATCCGCGACTGATGGGCGTCATTGCCCCCGCTGTTGCCCGCGCCGCGATGGAAACCGGCGTCGCCACCCGCCCGGTGGCCGATATCGCCACCTACAAGCAGAAGCTGGACGGCTCCGTCTTCCGCTCCTCCCTCATCATGCGTCCGGTGTTCGAGGCCGCCTCCAGCGCCTCCCGCCGCATCGTGTTTGCAGAGGGCGAGGATGAGCGGGTTCTCCGCACCGCCAATGCCCTGCTGGAAGAGACCACCGACAAGCCGATCCTCATCGGCCGGCCAGAGGTGGTGGAGACACGGCTTGAACGTGCCGGACTGCCCATTCGTCCGGGCCGCGACTTCGAGGTGGTGAACCCGGAGAACGACCCCCGCTATCGCGACTACTGGGGCACCTATCACGAGCTGATGCAGCGCGACGGCGTCACGCCCGACCTGGCCCGCGCGATCATGCGGACCAACACCACCGCCATCGCCGCGATCATGGTCTACCGCGAGGAAGCCGACAGCATGATCTGCGGCACCTTCGGGCAGTATCTGTGGCACCTGAAATATATCCGTCAGGTGCTCAGCCGCGACGGGCGGGTGCCGATCGGGGCCCTTTCGCTGATGATCCTCGAGGAAGGCCCGCTGTTCATTGCCGATACGCAGGTGAACCCGGAGCCCACGCCCGAGCAGATCGCGGAGACGGTCATCGCCTCCGCCCGCCATGTCCGCCGCTTCGGCATGGTCCCGCAGGTCGCGCTCTGCTCCCATTCGCAGTTCGGCAACCTCGATACGTCGAGCGGTATGCGCATGCGCAAGGCGCTGGAAATCCTCGACGCGCGGAAACCCGATTTCGCCTATGAGGGCGAGATGCATGTCGATGCCGCGCTGGATCAGTCGACCCGCGACCGGATCTTCCCCAATGCCCGCTTCCAGGGGCCGGCAAACGTGCTGATCTTTGCCGATGCCGATGCGGCCAGCGGTATCCGCAACATCCTGAAGATGCGGGCCAACGGGCTGGAAGTGGGGCCGATCCTGATGGGTCTTGCGAACCGGGCGCATGTGGTGACGCCCTCGATCACCACGCGGGGGCTGCTCAACATCTCCGCGCTCGCGGGAACGCCTGTCGCGCAATACGGCTGACCCGTTCGCGCCCGTTGCGGAAGATGCGGGCGCGGCGTTAGTCTTCTTCCGAGGGAACGGGAGGAGACGGTCATGGGATATGCGGAGGTCTATGCGGGCTGGCGAGACGACCCGGAGCGATTCTGGCTCGACGCCGCCCGCGCCGTGGACTGGGATCGCCAGCCGACCCGCGCCCTTTCCGGCGAGGCGCCGTTCCATGAATGGTTCGCCGACGGGCTGTCCAATACCTGCTGGAACGCGGTGGACCGGCATGTCGCGGCAGGCCGTGGCGATGACATCGCGCTGATCCATGAAAGCCCCGTGACCCATCTGCGCAAGGGCATCACCTTTGCGGAGCTTCAGGACAGGGTGGCGCGGCTTGCCGGCGCGCTGGCGGCGCGCGGCATCGGCAAGGGCGACCGGGTCATCATCTACATGCCGATGGTGCCCGAGGCGGTGGAGGCGATGCTGGCCTGCGCCCGCATCGGCGCGATCCACTCCGTCGTGTTCGGAGGCTTTGCCGCCGCCGAGCTTGCCACCCGGATCGACGACTGTCAGCCCAAGGCCATCCTCGCCGCCTCCTGCGGGATCGAGCCGGGGCGGATCGTGCACTACAAGCCCCTGCTGGACGGTGCCATCGACCTCTCCCGCCACAAGCCGGAGTTCTGCGTCATCCTCCAGCGGGAGCAGGAAATCGCCCGGCTGGTGGAGGGGCGCGACATTCCCTGGCACAGCTTCCAATACGGCGCGGAACCCGCGCCCTGCCTGCCTGTGGAGGGCAACCACCCGCTCTACATCCTCTATACCTCCGGCACGACCGGCCAGCCAAAGGGCGTGGTGCGCCATTCCGGCGGGCATATGGTGGCGCTTCTGTGGTCCATGCGGAATATCTATGACATCGGGCCGGGTGATGTGTTCTGGGCGGCCTCCGACGTCGGCTGGGTCGTGGGGCACAGCTATATCTGCTATGCTCCGCTGCTCATCGGGGCGACGACCATCGTGTTCGAGGGTAAGCCCGTCGGCACGCCGGATGCCGGCGTCTACTGGAAGACGATCGCGGAGAACCGGGTGAAATGCATGTTCACCGCGCCGACCGCGATCCGCGCCATCCGGCGGGAGGATCCCGAGGGCCAGTTGATCGGGGAATATGACCTCCGCCGGTTCCGCGCCCTGTTCCTCGCGGGGGAACGGGCCGACCCGGAAACGATCCGCTGGGCGCAGCATCACCTGCATGTGCCGGTCATCGACCACTGGTGGCAGACGGAGACCGGCTGGGCTATCGCCGCGAACCCGCTGGGGCTGGAGGAATTGCCGGTGAAACCCGGCTCGCCCTCCGTTGCCATGCCCGGCTACGACCTCTGCATTCTGGACGAGGATGGCGAATGCGTGCCGCAGGGGATGCTCGGCTCCGTGGCCATCCGCCTGCCCCTGCCGCCCGGCGCGCTCCCGACGCTCTGGAATGCTCCCGAGCGTTTCCAGAAGGCCTATCTCAGCCGCTACTCGGGCTATTACGAGACGGGCGATGCCGGATTGGTGGATGAGGACGGCTATCTCTATATCATGGCGCGCACCGACGATGTGATAAACGTCGCGGGCCACCGCCTCTCCACCGGGGCCATGGAGGAGGTGCTGGCCAGCCACCCCGACGTGGCGGAATGTGCGGTGATCGGCGCCTCGGACGAGATGAAGGGGCAGGTACCGCTGGGCTTTCTCGTGCTGAAGAAGGGCGTCAGAACGCCCGAAGAACAGATCGTGCGGGAGTGCGTGGCCCTTGTTCGGGAGCGGATCGGCCCGGTCGCCGCCTTTCGCCGCGCCGTGGTGGTGAACCGCTTGCCGAAAACGCGCTCGGGCAAGATCCTGCGGGCCACGATGGTGAAGATCGCGGACGGCGAGCGGGTCAAGGTGCCCGCGACGATCGACGATCCGGGAGTGCTGGACGAAATCGCCACCGCGCTCCAGGGCATGGGGCACGCAAACGCCTGAGACGGCGTGGGTGATCTCTTTACCGCCTGTTCACCGCCTGGATGTATCCTGCGATCCGGGCAGCCAGAACGGCGTTCTGCGAGAGGGTTGACGATGACGGAACGGGCGCCGGGGTCTGATGCACGGGGGGAGCGAGCCTCCCGCCTGTCGTTGCTGGGGCATGACCTCCGCGCCGCAATGTCGGACATCATCGGTGCGCTCCGCCTTATCGACCAGTCGGGGCTGGACCCAGCGACCCGCCTCCAGCTCGAGCGCATCCGGGCGGCCGGCGAAGGCATGGCCCTGTTGCTGGAGGAGGGGTTGAGCCTTCTGCCGGGAGAGGACGGCTCCACCGATGTTCATCCGACGAATATCCACTTTGCCCGCCTGCTCTACGATCTGGAGATGCGCTGGTCCGGGCGGGCGCAGGAACACAGGCTGACATTCGCGCTTCGGGTGGGAGACGATCTGCCACAGACGATCGGGCTGGAGCGGATATCGCTGGAGCGGATCCTGTCCAACATCCTCAGCAATGCGATCAAATATACCGATCAGGGCGGCGTGACGATGGATGTCTCCCGGCTTCCAGACGACACGATCCTCTTCCGGGTGGAGGATACCGGCCCCGGTTTTTCCAAAGAGGCGTTGGCGCGTCTCTTCCGTTATCAGGGACGCGGAGACCGCCGGAAACCCGGCACCGGCCTTGGCCTGCACATCACGCGCGAAATGGCCGACCGGCTGGGTGCGGAAGTGGAAGTTCGCAACCGGAAGGGCGGCGGCAGTGCCGTGACCCTTCTTCTGCCGCGCGGCAGCTGGGCCACGCTCGCGCCCGAACCCGTTCAGACAGCGCAGTTACCGGACCTTGCGGGCCGTCATGTCCTGCTGGCGGAGGATAGCGCCACCAACCAGATGCTGGTTTCGCGGATGCTGGAGACGATGGGGGCGACCGTCACCCTCGCCTCCGATGGGGTGGAGGCGCTTGACGTGCTCAATCAACGCCTTTTCGACCTCGCCCTCATAGACATCGAAATGCCCCGCCTGACCGGCATAGAGGTGATCCGCGCGCTTCGCGCCATGCCCGATGCACGGGGTCGGACGCCGGTTCTCGCCGTCACGGCCTATGTTCTCCGGGGCAATCGGCGGGCAATCTATACGGCGGGCGCAGACCGGATTCTGGCAAAGCCGATCAGCGGGCTTGACATCTTTGCCCAGGCTATCGCCGAAGTCCTTCTTCCCGTTGGCGGGTCTGCACCCCCCGACCCCCGCCACGAACCGTTTGACCGCGAGAGGTTCGAACAACTGCTGGAGATTGCCGGGCCGGAAGGACGGCGGGAGCTTCTCACGCGCCTCGATGCAGATCTCCGGGGGGTGGAGCGGGGGCTGGTGACCGGTCTCGCCGATGACAATCCGATCGAGATCCGCACCCACAGCCATGTGCTCATTGCCCTCGCCGGCGCTGTCGGTGCCAAGGGCCTGCAACGCCGCGCGGAGAAACTCAATCGTGCAGCACATCTGACTGACGCTACGGTTATCGCCCTGCAAGGAAAAGAAGTTCTCGACCAGCTCGACGTGTTGATCCATGCTTTGGCCAACGAAGCCCAGCTGTCCGGGGTATCGCTGTGAATGACTGTTCCCCGAAGACTGGCGCGCCGGTCCTGCTGATCGAAGACACGCCCTCCCTGCGGCTGGTCTATGAATCAGCGCTTAAAAATGCCGGTGTCCCCGTGCTTTCGGTGGCGACGGCGGCAGAGGGGCTGCGCGCCTTCCGCAGCAGTGGCCCCTGCGCCGTCCTGCTCGATCTCATGCTGCCCGACCGGGAGGGGATAGACCTTCTGGCCGAGTTGCGCGCGCTCCGTCCGGAGACACCTGTCATCGTCATCACCGCCAATGGCTCCGTCAACAAGGCGGTCGAAGCCATGCGGGCTGGTGCAACGGATTTTCTAGTGAAACCCTTCGATGCGCAGCGTCTACTCTCCGCCATCGAAAACCTGCATATCCCGCTCCCTGCGACACCCGACGGCAATGCGCCGCCCGGGGAATTCATCGGCTCCTCCGCTGCGATGCGGCAGATTTACCAGACGATCCGGGCTGTCGCCCCTTCCACCGCAACCGTGTTCATCACGGGCGAAAGCGGTACGGGCAAGGAACTCGCGGCGATGGCGATCCACGATGGCTCGCGCCGCTCCAGCGGGCCGTTCATCGCCCTGAACTGCGGTGCGATTCCGCCGGACCTGCTCGAATCGGAGGTGTTCGGCCATCTTCGCGGCTCTTTCACGGGGGCACTTTCCGATCGGGCCGGCGCCGCGGCTGCGGCCGATGGGGGCACACTGTTTCTTGACGAAATCTGCGAGATGGACCTCGCGCTGCAAACCAAACTGCTTCGGTTTATTCAGACATCCACCATTCAGCCGGTCGGCGCGTCCCGCCCGCGCAAAGTCAATGTCCGCATCCTCTGCGCCACCAATCGCGATCCGCTGGAGGCCGTACGACAGGGGCGTTTCCGAGAAGACCTTTACTACCGGCTCCACGTGATTCCCCTTCATATGCCGCCGCTGCGTGAACGCGGACAGGATATCGAGGAAATCGCAGGGATGCTGCTGCAACGGCTGTCCCGGGAGGAGGGGCGCAGCTTCGTGGCCTTCGACGAGGAGGTGCTGCGGATATTCCGCGCCTCCCCCTGGCCCGGGAACGTGAGGCAACTCCTCAACGTGATGCGCAATATCGTCGTGCTGCATGATGGACCCATCGTCACCGCGCGCATGCTGCCGCAGGGGTTCAACGATGCACCGAGCGCCGTGCCCGAGGCGCTGCGGTACGATGCGCTCGAAGCGCTTGCCGATTGCACATTGGCGGAGGCCGAGCGGATGGTGATCGAAGCCGCCATCTTCCGCCACGGTGGCTCCATACCCAAGGCGGCGCGGGCGCTCGACGTCTCGCCGTCAACGCTTTACCGGAAGATCGAACTGTGGGGGAAACCGTTGCGCGTCGGTTGATCCCCGGCGCCGGTTCGCATAATGTTCACGCCTCGCCGGAAGGATTTCGGTTGCCGAAGCAGGGACGGATCATCAATATGCTGGATATGTCGCGCGATCCCTCACAAGACCTTCGGAACTTCCTTGGCGAGCAACGCTTTTCCTGCGTTCTGGCCGATCCGCCCTGGCGATTTGCCAACCGCACCGGAAAGGTGGCGCCGGAGCATCGGCGCCTCTCACGGTATCCCACGCTGACGCTTGAGGATATCTGCGCTCTCCCGGTGGCTGACCACCTTGAGGACCGCGCGCATTGCTATCTCTGGGTGCCCAATGCCCTTCTGCCCGACGGGCTTCAGGTGCTTCAGGCCTGGGGTTTCGAATACAAATCGAACCTCATCTGGCACAAGGAGCGCAAGGATGGCGGCTCCGACGGACGGGGTGTGGGCTTCTATTTCCGTAATGTTACGGAAGTCATCCTGTTCGGCACGCGTGGCAAGAATGCCCGTACCCTTGCCGCGGGGCGGCGGCAGGTCAATTTCCTGTCCACCCGCAAGCGCGAACACTCCCGCAAGCCCGATGAGCAATACGAGCTGATCGAGAACTGCTCCTGGGGGCCTTATCTGGAGCTTTTCGGGCGAGGCGTACGGCCTGGCTGGACGGTCTGGGGCAATCAGGCCACGGAGGATTACAAACCGGACTGGGCAACCTATGCCTACAACTCCTCCCTCGCGGCGGAGTAGCCGGCAGCCGTCCGAACTCTCGATACTGCGGTTTTACCGAGCGTCCCCTCGCATGCTAATCAGCTGCGGGCGGGAATGTCTTTCTGCAGGGGAAGGAATCGCCGGGCAAATGGGGACGGTCGGCGGCACGAAATCCGCGGCCGGCAACTGGACGGTCTGTTTCCGCGGGGTCCCTGGCAATCTCCGGTCATCAGCTGCCTGACGGGCGGCGACTGCCCACCGCTATCATCCGCAGGCTGCAAACTCCCAGAAGCTCCCGGAAGATCCGAGGCCACGGGGAGGGAGGCGCAGATGCACTGCAGTCGCTGGCGAAGGACGGCTTTAGGTCCGGGCCTTGTTGATCCACCAGCTGGACGCGGGCTCGAACAGTCCGGCGACCAGAAAGTTTCGCGTGGGCTTGTCGTATCAGTTGCGCCGCGACGCCATCCCGTCAGGCGGCAGCCCATGCGCGCGTCGAGGTTGCGAGGCTCGGCATCGTAACGGACTGGCGCTCGGCAGGAAGTCGTTGGGGGATGACCGCCTCGCCCATATCCTTTCGCCACACCGATATTGCGCTCTTCCGGGGCAGCAGCAGCGGCGTCAGGGAAAGCCTGCCGACCGCGTGACAGTCCCAACGGAGAGCCGCGAAGCATCATGCAAATCGCCCGCGGAGAACTGAAGCAAGCCGCCGCCGAACGTCCTGAACGCCACGGCACCGTCCTCTCTCGGCGATCCGAGAACTGTGATCTCTCGCGACATGCGCCGCCTCGCTCAGACGCCTGCCGCACAAGCAACGCGAAGCATGAGAAAGCCCGGTCAAGGGCCGCAATGCGCCACAATAATCCAGGGAACAGATGGCCCGCCGACCTCTGCGCCCGCATGATCGCCCGCAGACCCCGCCCCTTCGGACACCGCTCCGCTAAAGGTCCAGACCCTGCTGCAACAGCGCCTCGCGACTGTCGGATTTCTGCACGGTAACGGGGCGAACCACGCTTGCGGGCAGGCCGATCAGAAGCAGCGGACAGGGGTTGCCCACGCCGCGCGCCACACGGTCGGAGAGCTTGGACCAATGCGTCGTCGCAGGCCCGTATTTGTCGGCGACAAAAATCCGGGCGAAGGCCTCGCCGAAGGGCGTTCCCGCCCGCACCGCCCGCGCGACAAGCGCGCTCTGCCGGTCCGTCCGCCGTTTCATCCCATGCTCGACCAGCGCCGCCGGATCCTCGATCCGGTTGGCGGCGAGATACGTGCGCACGATACCCGGCAGCGCCGCTTGCAGGCTGCGGCCCCGGGTCACGATGATGCCGACGGAGATGACCGACTGGGCATGCAGCCGGTGGAAGTTCTCGAGATCACGGTCGAAGAACGGATCCTTGTTGTTCCACTCGATCTCCAGCGCCAGCGTGCCCGCGCCGGCCAGGCGCACGTGGTCTATCTCGTGGCTGGTCCCGTCGCCCAGCGGCTTGCCGTCAAGCGTCGTCTGGATGCGGAAGTTGTGCTTGCGCCAGCCGCATTCGTCCAGATGCCGTCGCATCCGTTGGGTGGAGGGCGCCTCCCCCCCGCCGCTGGCAATCAGCTCGCCCGGGTCGAGCCGGACGTTCAGCAGCGCTTCGATGAGCTCGGAGGTCTCTCGGGGGAAGTCCACGCCGAGAATCGCTTCGGCGTGGTTGCGGGCCATCACATCGAAGCCCGCCTTGCGGAGGGCGGCGATACTCACTCCTTGGGCACCACCCTGAGACGCAGCTCCCGAAGCTGGGTCGGTGTCGGGTCGGAGGGGGCGTTCATCATCAGGTCTTCGGCCCGCTGGTTCATCGGGAACATGATCACCTCGCGGATGTTCTGCTCATCCGCGAGCAGCATCACGATCCGGTCGATCCCCGCTGCACATCCCCCGTGCGGCGGCGCGCCGTAGTGGAATGCCTTGACCATGCCGCCGAAGCGCTTCTCGACCTCGTCGCGCCCATAGCCCGCGATCTCGAAGGCCTTGAACATGATTTCCGGCTCATGGTTGCGGATGCCGCCGGAGATGAGCTCATAGCCGTTGCAGGCAAGGTCATACTGATAGGCGTGCACTTTCAGCGGATCGCCTTGAAGCGCCTCCATCCCGCCCTGCGGCATGGAGAACGGATTGTGGGAGAAGTCGATCCCGCCCTCATCCGTTTTCTCGTACATCGGGAAGTCCACGATCCAGGCGAATTCGAACCGATCGGTCCGGGTCAGTCCCAGTTCGCGCCCGATCTCGTTGCGTGCCTTGCCGGCGACCGCCTCGAACGCTTCTGGCTTGCCGCCCAGGAAGAAGGCCGCGTCGCCCGCCTTCAGACCAAGTTGCAGGCGGATGGCCTCCGTCCGTTCCGGTCCGATGTTCTTGGCGATGGGACCGGCGCCCACGATGGCGTCACCCTCCTCGCGCCAGAAGATGTAGCCCATGCCGGGCAGACCTTCCTTCTGCACGAAGGCGTTCATCCGGTCGCAGAAGGCGCGGCTGCCGCCGGTGGGCGCGGGAATCGCCCGGATCTCCGTGCCCTCGTTCTCCAGAAGCTTGGCGAAGATGCCGAAGCCGGAGCCGGCGAAATGCTCGGAGACGATTTCCATGCGGATCGGGTTGCGCAGGTCCGGCTTGTCGGAGCCGTACCACAGCAGCGCATCGCGATAGGCGATGCGCGGCCAGTCGCTGGAGACGTGGCGACCCTGGCCGAATTCCTCGAACAGCCCCTGAACGACCGGCTGCACGGCGGCGAAGACGTCCTCCTGCTCCACGAAGGACATTTCCAGGTCGAGCTGGTAGAAGTCGGTCGGGCTGCGGTCGGCGCGCGGATCCTCGTCGCGGAAGCAGGGCGCGATCTGGAAGTAGCGGTCGAAGCCCGCCACCATGATGAGCTGCTTGAACTGCTGCGGTGCCTGCGGCAGCGCATAGAACTTGCCCGGATGCAGCCGCGACGGCACGAGAAAGTCGCGCGCGCCCTCGGGGCTGGAAGCCGTGATGATCGGCGTCTGGAACTCGTTGAACCCTTGCGCCCACATCTTCTGCCGGATCCAGCGCACCACGTTGGAGCGCAGCATCATGTTGGCATGAAGACCCTCGCGCCGGAGGTCGAGGAAGCGATAGGTGAGGCGGGTCTCCTCCGGGTAGTCCTGCTCACCAAAGACCGGCAGCGGCAGTTCGTCCGAGGGGCCGAGCACCTCCATGTCGATGGCATAAACCTCGATCTCGCCCGTCGGGATCTTGGGGTTCACGAGGCTCGCGTCCCGCTCCTTCACGCGTCCGTCAATGCGGATCACGTATTCCGCGCGGACCTTTTCCAGCGCGGCAAAGGCGGGGCTGTCGCCATCGGCGATCACCTGAGTGATGCCGTAGTGATCCCGCAGGTCGATGAACAGAACCCCGCCGTGATCGCGCACCCGGTGCACCCAACCGGAGAGACGGACCTCGGCTCCCGCATCGGCGCGGGTCAGCTGGCCGCAGGTATGGCTGCGATAGACATGCATGACGATCCCCTTCGGAGGCGTTCGGAAAGTGGCGCCGATACACCCCGAGCGGCCCTCGAAGTCAAGTGACGCCGCGCCACCTTATCTGGACAGAGCGGAAAAACCGGGCGTAACCTGGTTCCGTGATACGTGAAGAGGGTTACACGATGTGGAACAGGCTTCTCGACCGGATGTTGCGATCCCTCATGAGAGAGGGCACCGCGATCATCCATATGCCGGATGGCAGCGTAAACCGCTATGGCGACGGCACGGGCAGGCCCGTCACAATCCGCCTCCTGGACCCCGCGTTACCGCGCAAGATCCTGTCGTCCTTCGATCTCGCCATCGGTGAGGCCTATATGGACGGTCGCCTCACCATAGATGACGACGACCTATATGGCTTCCTCACCCTGGGGATTCGCAATGCGGCAATAGCGCACAGGCAATATTCCCTGCTGGATCGCTTTCGCCGCCTTCTCCGCCGGGTGGAAACGTTCAATCCGATAGGGCGAGCGCGGGCGAACGTGGCCCATCACTACGACCTTTCGGAGGAGCTTTATTCATTGTTCCTTGATGCCGACCGTCAGTATTCATGTGCCTACTTCCGCTCTGCGGACGATACGCTGGAACAGGCGCAGATCCAGAAGAAGGCCCATATCGCCCGCAAACTGCTGCTTCGACCCGGGATGCGGGTGCTGGATATCGGCTGTGGCTGGGGCGGGATGGCGCTGACCCTGGCGCGGGATTATGGCGCCCGCGTCGTGGGCGTCACGCTCTCGCAGGAGCAGCACAAGGTCGCGACGGAGCGCGCACGCGCGGCGGGGCTGGACGGGCAGGTGGAATTCAGGCTGACCGATTACCGCAACGTGGCCGAGAAATTTGACCGGGTGGTGTCGGTCGGCATGTTCGAGCATGTCGGCCTGCCGCACTATCGCGAGTACTTCCGGCATGTGAACAACTTCCTGACCGATGACGGGGTGGCGCTGATACATACGATCGGTCGCACCGATCCGCCCGGCACCACCAGCCGCTGGGTGACGAAGTACATCTTCCCCGGCGGTTCCATCCCCGCCATGTCGGAAACCATGGCCGCGATAGAAAAGGAGAACCTCTACACCACCGACGTGGAGGTCTGGAGGCTCCACTACGCGGAGACGCTGCAACATTGGCACGAGCGTTTTATGGTCAATATCGACCGGGTAAGGGAAATCTACGATGAGCGATTCTGCCGGATGTGGCGCTTCTACCTTGTCGGGTCGGAGCTGACCTTCCGCTATAACCATCAGTGCGTGTTCCAGTTTCAGGTCGCCCGCCGCCAGGAAGCCGTCCCCATAACGCGGGATTACCTCTATGGCGCGAATGCACCTGCCCTGCCCGTGCCCAATCCGCCGCTGGAACAGCACGGTCCATGAGCTGAAGGGGCCATGATTTCAAAACGGGCGGATCACCGCGCCCGAGTAGAAATACCGCCCCAATCCCAGCGCGAACAACAACAGCCCGGCTGCGGCATGCATGAGCACCGCCGTGCCGAATCCCCCGCCGCGCTTGTAGCCATAGGCAAAGGCGATCCCGCCGAGAAACGTCACCGCAACCGCGACCCAGTTCCAGTAAAGCAGATGCGCCCAGGCAAAGAGCGCCGCATTGAGAAGGATGCCCGGCAGTCCGCGCGGCAGGAACGGCCGGTAGCGGCGGAAGTAGAGGGCGCGAAACAATACCTCCTGCGGCAGCGCCGAAAGCAGCGGGTAAAAAAGCGCGATTGTCAGCATCAAACCCGGCTGAAGGCGCGGAAGCTGCAGAAAACTGCCCGGAGTCAGCCAGAACACGAATGCCGTCAGCACCAGCCCCGACACCAGCAGAAAGGCTAAGACCAGCCGCAGATCCACCCGGCCCAGCAAAAGCTCCCGCCAGCGAAACCCCGGCGTGAGATGCAGGAGTGCGAAGCCGCCGATCATCATGGCGAACAGCATGGGAAAGAGCAGCCGCGGTGTCACGGCCAGCGCAAAGATCAGCGGAACCAGCAGATAGAGGATCAGGAACTCTGCCCGGAGGGTCCAGAGCGGCCTCGCACCGCGGGGATGGAACTGTGGGTCGGACATGGAACGATTCCGGTTTGCTCCCCTCTCCATCACCCGCGAAGCATTTCAGTTCCATGACCGCTTTGGCCCGCTTCGCGCCCGACCCTGTCGCGCAAGGGGTTGCGCCCGGTCCGGCGCGGACTATAACGCCGACAATTTGCGCAGCCGTGGGGTCCCGATCATGCCGAAAAGAACCGACATCCAGTCGATCATGATCATCGGGGCAGGCCCCATCATCATCGGTCAGGCCTGCGAGTTCGACTACTCGGGCGTTCAGGCATGCAAGGCCCTGCGCGAGGAAGGCTACCGGGTCGTCCTGGTGAACTCCAACCCCGCCACGATCATGACCGACCCGGAGATGGCCGACGCCACCTATATCGAGCCGATCACCCCCGAGGTCGTTGCCCGCATCATCGAAAAGGAACGTCCCGACGCGCTTCTGCCCACCATGGGCGGACAGACCGGGCTGAACACGGCGCTGGCGCTGGCCGATATGGGCGTGCTGGAGAAATTCAATGTCGAGCTGATCGGCGCGAACCGCGAAGCCATTGAAATGGCAGAGGATCGCAAGCTGTTCCGTGAGGCGATGGACCGGATCGGGCTGGAGAATCCCAAGGCGACGATCGTTGCCGCCCCCAAGCTTCCGAACGGCAGATACGACATCAACAGCGGTGTGCGGCAGGCGCTGGACGATCTGGAGCATATCGGCCTGCCCGCGATCATCCGGCCCGCCTTCACGCTGGGGGGCACCGGCGGTGGCGTGGCCTATAACCGTGACGATTACGAGGCCATCGTGCGTTCCGGCCTCGAAGCCTCGCCGGTCGCGCAGGTGCTGGTGGATGAGAGCCTGCTCGGCTGGAAGGAGTATGAGATGGAGGTGGTCCGCGACAAGGCGGACAACGCGATCATCGTCTGTTCCATCGAGAACATCGACCCGATGGGCGTTCACACGGGCGATTCGGTCACCGTCGCCCCGGCCCTCACGCTCACCGACAAGGAATACCAGATCATGCGCAACGGCTCGATCGCCGTCCTGCGCGAGATCGGGGTGGAGACGGGCGGTTCCAACGTGCAGTGGGCGATCAACCCGGCCGATGGGCGCATGGTGGTGATCGAAATGAACCCGCGGGTGTCGCGCTCGTCCGCGCTGGCGTCGAAGGCCACGGGCTTCCCCATCGCCAAGATCGCGGCGAAGCTGGCGGTCGGCTATACGCTGGACGAACTCGACAACGACATCACCAAGGTCACGCCCGCCTCGTTCGAGCCGACCATCGACTATGTCGTCACGAAGATCCCCCGCTTCGCCTTCGAGAAATTCCCCGGCTCCAAACCAGAGCTGACCACCGCGATGAAATCGGTGGGTGAGGTCATGGCCATCGGCCGGACGATCCACGAATCGCTGCAGAAGGCGCTCGCTTCGATGGAAACCGGCCTCACCGGTTTCGACGAGATCACGATCCCCGACGCGCCGGAGAAGGCCGCGATCATCAAGGCGATCTCCGCCCGCACCCCCGACCGGCTCCGCCTCATCGCGCAGGCCATGCGTCACGGGCTTTCGGACGGCGAGATCCAGGATGCCACCGCCTTCGACCCGTGGTTCCTCGCCCGCATCCGGGAGATCGTCGAGGCGGAGGGCGAGATCCTCGCCTCCGGCCTGCCTGCGACGGAAGCGGCGATGCGGCGGGCAAAGATGCTCGGCTTCACCGATGCCCGCCTCGCCCGGCTGACCGGCAAGATGGAGAGCGAGATTCGCAAGGCGCGCCGCGCCCTCGGCGTCATGCCGGTGTTCAAGCGCATCGACACCTGCGGCGCCGAGTTCGAGGCCCAGACCCCCTACATGTATTCCACCTACGAGATGCCCGTGATGGGCGAGGTGGAGGACGAGGCCCGCCCCTCCGACCGCAAGAAGGTGGTGATCCTCGGCGGCGGCCCGAACCGGATCGGCCAGGGCATCGAGTTCGACTACTGCTGCTGCCACGCCTGCTTCGCGCTGACCAAGGCGGGCTATGAGACCATCATGGTCAACTGCAACCCGGAGACGGTCTCCACCGACTACGACACCTCCGACCGGCTGTATTTCGAACCGCTGACGCTCGAACACGTGCTGGAGATCCTGCGGGTGGAGCAGGAGAACGGCACCCTGCACGGGGTGATCGTGCAGTTCGGCGGGCAGACACCGCTCAAACTCGCCAACGCGCTCTACGAAGAAGGCATCCCGATCCTCGGCACCACGCCGGACGCGATCGACCTTGCCGAGGATCGGGAGCGGTTCCAGAAGCTCCTCAACGAGCTGGGCCTGCGGCAACCGGTCAACGGCATCGCCTCCAGCCGCGAACAGGCGTTCGAGATCGCGCATCGCGTGGGCTACCCGCTGGTGATCCGCCCCTCCTACGTGCTGGGCGGCCGCGCGATGGAGATCGTGCGCGATGACGCCCATCTCGACCGCTACATCCGCGAGGCCGTGCAGGTTTCGGGCAAGAACCCGGTGCTGCTGGACAGCTACCTTTCCGGCGCGATCGAAGTGGACGTGGATGCGCTCTGCGACGGGACGGATGTCCATGTCTGCGGGATCATGCAGCATATCGAGGAAGCCGGCGTCCATTCGGGCGATTCGGCCTGCTCCCTTCCGCCCTATTCGCTGGACGCGGAGACCGTGGCGGAACTGAAGCAGCAGACGGTGATGATGGCGAAGGGGCTGAACGTCGTTGGGCTGATGAACGTGCAGTTTGCCATCAAGGACGGCGAGATCTACGTGCTGGAGGTAAACCCGCGCGCCTCCCGGACGGTGCCCTTCGTCGCCAAGGCCACCGATTCGGCCATCGCCTCCATCGCCGCGCGGATCATGGCCGGGGAGAAGCTCGCCTCCTTCCCGATGCGTGCCGCCTATCCCGAGGGCGTGGGGCCCGACGATCCGCTGCCGCTCGCCGATCCCATGACGCTGGCCGATCCGATGACGCCGTGGTTCTCCGTGAAGGAAGTGGTGCTGCCCTTTGCCCGCTTCCCGGGCGTGGACACGCTGCTCGGCCCCGAGATGCGCTCCACCGGCGAGGTGATGGGCTGGGATCGCGACTTCCCCCGCGCCTTCCTGAAGGCGCAGCTCGGCGCGGGCACGGTACTGCCGACAGAGGGGCGCGTG
Source organism: Haematobacter massiliensis (assembly GCF_000740795.1). Lineage (GTDB taxonomy): Bacteria > Pseudomonadota > Alphaproteobacteria > Rhodobacterales > Rhodobacteraceae > Haematobacter > Haematobacter massiliensis. The sequence goes on along the minus strand of NZ_JGYG01000002.1, from coordinate 268,936 downwards.
TTCATCTCCATCAAGGATGCCGACAAGACGGTGGAGATGGCGGAGGCGGCGCGCGATCTGGCCGCGCTCGGCTTCACGCTGGTCGCGACGGGCGGCACGCGTGCGTTTCTGGAGACGAATGGCGTGGTCTCCGAACTCGCCCGCAAGGTATATGAGGGGCGCCCGAACATCGCCGACGATCTGAAGAACGGCCGTATCGCGCTGGTCTTCAACACGACCGAAGGGGCGCAGTCCATCGCTGACAGCCGGGACATCCGCCGGGTCGCGCTTTACGACAAGATCCCCTATTTCACCACGGCCGCCGGCGCCATCGCCGCTGTGGGCGCGATGAAATCCCGCTTGCAGGGGGAGTTGACGGTCCGTTCGCTCCAGTGATCCCAAAGCCCCGCTTCGGCGGGGTTTTTCCATGCCGTCAGCGGGTGATGCCTCCGCGCAGGGGCCAGAGGCAGGGAGCCTGGTGCGCCCTGTGCTGCGGGATAGGCAATGGCGCGGGGACAGGGCGCTTCCTCCACTCCCCGCTGACAAAAGGCCCGCGCATCGACGGCGAGAGGTTGATGTCCAAAGCCTCGCCCCTCTCCCCGATCAAGGCTCGGGTTCGGAAACCCGACCAGAGCGAACGCTCCTGTCCTCCGCGGTTCTGATGCCGAAGGGCTGCCAGCCTTGCGGCGCGCCGGAAACAGCGGGCCGCAGCGCTACGGGCTACGACAGGCGTCTCTTCCACATGCGCATCCAGGATGGCTGGCAACGCCCGTGCCGCCTGCAAGGGATGGAAGGGTGCCATTGGTGGCTTCAACGCGGGCGCGGAGTCATCTATGGAATGCGGTCGGTTTGAAGCGCGCGCCTCTCCGCCCCGATCACCCGCTTACCGTAGCGGCAAAGCGGCGCGCAGGGATTTCGGGTCACGTCGGACGGTGGCTGGCCTGCCGGACACTTGGCGCCAGCGCCGCGAACAGGGTCGCGACCCCCGCACTGCGGCGGCGCTGAACACCGTCCCATTCGAGGCGCCAGCTCCGTCGTTCAGGCAGCGTGGGCGCCTGCCGACAGCCGGGAGACCTGGTCCAGCACTTCCTCCACCGGCTTTCCCTGCCCGATCAGGCTCACGATGGCGGAGCCGACGACCGCGCCATCGGCCACGGAGGCAATGTCCCGCGCCGCTTCGGGTGTGGTGATGCCGAAGCCGACGATCACCGGCAGGTCCGTCGCGGCCTTGATCCGCGCGACTTCCGGCGCGACGGAGGCGGCCTGCGCGGCCTGCGCTCCCGTGATCCCGGTGACGGAGACGTAATAGACGAAGCCGGAGGTGTTCTGGAGCACCGTGCTCAGCCGTGCTTCATCCGTGGTCGGAGTGGCAAGACGGATGAAGTTGATGCCCGCAGCCTGCGCTGGCAGGCAAAGCTCCGCATCCTCCTCCGGCGGCAGATCCACGACGATCAGCCCGTCGATGCCCGCTTCCTTCGCCTCGACCAGAAAACGCGCGACGCCGCGGGAGTAGATCGGGTTGTAGTAGCCCATCATCACGATCGGTGTGGTATCGTCTCCCTTGCGGAATTCCCGCACCATGTCGAGCGTCCGGTCAAGCGTCTGCCCGCCCTCCAGCGCCCGTTGACCGGCACGCTGGATCGTCGGCCCGTCGGCCATCGGGTCGGTGAAGGGATGGCCCAGTTCGATCACGTCAACGCCTGCGGCGGGCAGGCCCTTCATGACCGCGAGGGAGGTGTCCACATCCGGGTCACCCGCCATGATGTAGGAGACGAAGGCCTTGCGACCCTCTGCTTTCAGGGCGGCGAATTTCGCGTCAATGCGGCTCATCGTGTCCTCCGGCTGATCGGTTCCGATGTGCAGGAAGCAGGGCGCGAAGGCAAGCGTGCTTCGCTGCCTCGCCTGGACGAAGGACCGCAGGGGGGAAAGCCCAGAAGCCGCAGGCCGGGCTAGAAGGGGCGCTGCGGGCCGGAGATCACCCAATGGGTGCCGAACCTGTCCCTCACCATGCCGACGGCGCCCCGCGCCCAGTAAGTCGTGTTCCAGCGGAAAGCCAGCGTTCCCCCTTCGGACAGGCGCTCGAAAAGCGCCTCTCCCTCCGCATCGCTGTCGGCGGCGTAGCTGACGGAGACGGCCGCCTGCGGCCGGCCATCCATGCCCGGCGGGAAATCTGAGGCCATGAGCACCGCGCCGCCTACGTCAAGCACCCCATTCACCACGAGGTCGGACCCGGTCATCTCCGGCGGCAGTTCGGGCGCGTCCTTGTAGCGCAGCAGCGAAACGGTGCCGCCAAAGATGCCGGCATACCAGTTGAGCGCCTCGGCGCAGTTGCCCTGAAAGTAGAGGTAGGGAACGAAACCCATGCCGCCTGCGCCCTTCTGCTGCCCTTCGACGTTCTCCCGCCGCATCTAGCGCCCCGTGCCGGACGGACAATACTTGCAGAGACTGCGCCGCCCCCCTAGAGAGGCGCGGACACAGCACAGCGGAAATTCGGGCCAGGAGGGCAGAGCCATGGGCTTCAGGATGGGTATCGTCGGGCTGCCGAATGTCGGCAAGTCCACCCTGTTCAACGCGCTGACCCGCACCGCTGCGGCGCAGGCGGCGAACTTCCCCTTCTGCACCATCGAGCCGAATGTCGGAGAGGTGGCCGTGCCGGACAAACGGCTGGACCGCCTCGCCGCCATCGCCGGATCCAAGCAGATCATCCCGACGCGGATCACTTTCGTCGATATCGCAGGCCTCGTGCGTGGTGCCTCGAAGGGCGAGGGTCTGGGCAACCAGTTCCTTGCCAACATCCGCGAAGTGGACGCCATTGCCCATGTCCTCCGCTGCTTCGAGGATGGCGACATCACCCATGTGGAGGGTCGCGTCGATCCGGTCGCCGATGCGGAGACGATCGAGACGGAACTGATGATCGCCGACATGGAATCGATCGAACGCCGCCTTGCCAACCTTCAGCGCAAGCTGAAGGGCGGGGACAAGGAGGCGAAGGATCAGGACCGGCTGCTCCGTGTGGCGCTCGACGCGCTGAACGCGGGCCAGCCGGCGCGGACCGTTCTCGTCTCCGAGGAGGATCGCCGGCTCTGGGATCAGCTTCAGCTTCTGACCGCCAAGCCCGTGCTCTACGTCTGCAACGTGGCGGAATCCGAAGCCGCGACGGGTAACGCGCTGACGGAGAAGGTGGCGGAGAAGGCACGGGCCGAAGGCGCCGCGACTGTCGTCATCTCCGCCCGGATCGAGGAGGAGATCAGCCAGCTCGACCCGGAGGAGGCGGAGATGTTCCTCTCCGAACTGGGGCTGGAGGAGCCGGGGTTGGACCGCCTGATCCGCGCGGCCTACGATCTGCTGGGCCTGCGGACCTATTTCACCGTCGGCCCGAAGGAAGCCCGCGCCTGGACGATCACACAGGGGATGCTCGCGCCGCAGGCGGCGGGCGTCATCCATGGCGATTTCGAGAAGGGCTTCATCCGCGCGGAAACCGTCGGCTATGACGATTACGTCGCGGGCAATGGCGAAGCGGGCGCACGCGAGAACGGAAAGTTCCGCGTCGAGGGCAAGACCTACGAGGTGCAGGACGGCGACGTGCTCCACTTCCTCTTCAACGCCTGACACCGCAGGATCGGTGTCCGGCATTGATGCACGGGTGGCAGCGCTCGCCGCGCAAGCGTATGCGCCTCCGCCGCATCAGTACCCGCATGGAAGCCTGCAAGGGCGCTCCCGAGGGGTAAACCGGCACCGCTCGACAACGGGAAACCTGTCTGTTGCGCCGCGGGGGCAGCGCATGACCCGACATCGGTCCGTTGCATCTGGTCGCGGCCCGCTCGCGGGCCAACGCGCTCCGATTGTCCTCCTGCAGCGTATAGCTGGCTGCGGGATGCAAGGAAACAAAGGGGGAGCCCCGCTCTGAGTGACGGCCGTCGCGGCCCTCTGCGCAGGCACGGTCTCAGGCGGGAAATCCGCCAAGGCGCGCCCGTGCGGGCGCAGGCACGAGCCGAATTTGCTTCATTGGTGGTTCAGCGGCCCCCGCGCGCGGCGGCAGGCGTGCTCCAACGCAGAAGAACAACCCGACAAACTCGCGGAGCGGATGCAGAGGCGTCAGACGTGGCCGTCCTGTCCAGCAGGATAGCCCGAGCGGGTCAGGGTCGGCTTGTTTCTCTCCGGTCCCTTCTCTCGTCCCGGTGCGCCCCAAACCGGCGGCGAAGGAGCAGGCTTCGCGCCGGTGCATGGGAGGCTTCAACCTGACTTGAGGAACGACCGGCAGGGGCGCTGCGGAGCGCCCTTTACCCTCTTGCCGGCTGCTTCCGGCGGATCACCGGCACCTTCCGGGAGGGACCGCGCATCGATAAGCGACCTCCGCCACCCTGGTGAAGTGCAACAGGTCTTTCAGCCGTTTGGAGCCATGGCGTCTCGCCCCCGGCGCCGGGCCCGCCTCACAGGCTGCACCTCGCCGCCCCTGCGGGAAGCGCAGCCTCGCCGGTCCTGTCGCGGCAGACGGTGAGCGGCCGATCACGAGCGGGAAGCGGAGGCCCGCCGTTGCCTTGCGGCTTCCCCGCTACCGGCGGCAGCGCCCCCGCTGAACGCGCAGGGAAAAGTTGTCGCGCCCGGGCCTGTCGGCCCTGCGGGTTTCCACGACCACGCCGACGGAGCAGTTCTGACTCTGCACCACATAGCCGTCGCGGGTGCGGGCGATGCTCTCGATCGGCTGCTGACGCAGCCCGTCCGCCACCTGATTGTCGCCGAGGATGGCGTGGATGATCTCTGCGCTTTCGTAAAAGCCCGACATGCGGGCCATGGCAGGCGACCCGAGCAGGCAGGCGGCGGCAAAGGCTAAGAACAGGCGATGCATGGGATACTCCCTTCAAGTGCTCCTGCCTCTCTTCTGGGCCGTTCCTCGCGGCGGCTCAAGGGGCAGAGAGTAAACCGGGCAAGACTTCGCCCTGTTGCGGAAACCGTCGAATGATGGCATGTCGCTGCGCTTCGCGGTCTTTCGACATGAGCATCGGCGCCCTACATCGCCGGGGATGAAAGGACGACACATGAACGCCGTGCCCCCTGCCTACCGCCTGTCGGTGGCCCCGATGATCGACCTGACCGACCGGCACTGCCGCTACCTGCACCGGCAGATGAGCCGCCATACATTGCTCTATACCGAGATGGTCGTTGCGGCGGCCCTGGTGCGGGGCGGGGCGCTGCGGCTTCTGGATCACGATCCTTCCGAACAACCCGTCGCGGTGCAGCTTGGCGGATCCGAGCCGGGGGAGCTGGCCGCGGCCACGCGGATCTGTGTAGATCACGGCTACCGCGAGGTCAATCTGAACGTCGGCTGCCCCTCGGACCGCGTGCAATCGGGCTGCTTCGGCGCTGTGCTGATGCGGGATCCGGCGCTGGTCAGCGACTGCCTGGCCGCGATGCGCGAGGCGGCTGAGGTGACGGGCGCGGGGGTGAGGGGCGCGGGTGTGACGGGCGTGGAGGTGACGGTGAAATGCCGCATCGGTGTCGATGACCAGGTGCCGGAGGAGGTGCTTCCCGCCTTTCTGGAGACCGTGCAGGCTGCGGGCATCCACCGCGTCATCGTCCATGCGCGGAAGGCATGGCTGAAGGGCCTGAGCCCCAAGGAGAACCGGGAGATACCGCCGCTCGACTATCCTTTGGTGCTGTCGATGAAACGGGCCTTCCCCGACCTCACCATTATCATCAACGGCGGGATCGGCAGCCTCGCCACGGCGCGTGAGCTGCTGGAGCAGGGGCTGGACGGGGTGATGATCGGACGCGCGGCCTATCACGATCCCGGCGAAATCCTGCTGCCCGCCGACCGGCTGATATTCGGAAGCGATACCCCGGACCGCAGCCCGGAGGCCGTCGTCGCGGCGATGCGCCCCTATATCGCGCGGCACCTTGCCATCGGCGGCAGGCTCGGCGCCATTACGCGGCACATGCTCGGCCTGTTCGCCGGACGCCCCGGCGCGCGGTCATGGCGGCGGAGCCTGTCGGAAGCCGGCTCCCGCCCCGATGCGGGGCTGGAGGCACTGGACCGTGCACTGGAAGAAATTCTCGCCGCCACGTGAGCCGTCGGGGGGCTTTCAAGCGGATGTCCACCCACTTCTGTGGGACAAGACCGCCGCGTGATCCATCGGAGGCCAGCGGGGCCGGTGGGGGCCTCCGCCCTCAGACGACCACCGCCGCGCCGTGGACGGAGGAGCCGACATTCCGCCGGAAAGCGTCGAACAGCTCCCGCCCCATGCCGGAGTGATGGCCGGAAAGATCCTCGACCACCGGATCGCGCAGCAGAAAATCGGGGTGCAGGTTTTCCAGCGTTCCCCCCACCGCATCGAGCCGCAGCACATCGCCATCCCGAACGCGCGCCAGCGGGCCGCCATCGGCAGCTTCCGGGCTGACATGGATCGCGGCAGGCACCTTGCCCGAGGCACCGGACATCCGCCCATCCGTCACCAGCGCCACGCGCAGACCCTTGTCCTGCAGCACGGCGAGGATCGGCGTCAGGCTGTGAAGCTCCGGCATGCCATTCGCACGCGGCCCCTGAAACCGTACGACGACGATCGTGTCGCCCGTGAACTCACCCGCCTTGAAGGCGGCCTTCACATCCTCCTGATTGGCGAAGACGCGGGCCGGCGCCTCGATGAAGCGACGCTCCTCCGCCACGGCGGAAACCTTGATGACCCCGCGCCCGAGGTTGCCGTGCAGCTGCCGGAGGCCCCCCTGCTGCTGGAACGGATCGGCGGCACCGCGCAGGATCTGCGGGTTCAGCGATTCACCCGACCCCTGCCGCCAGCCGAGACCACCCTCCATCAGCACCGGTTCCTGCGTATAGAGGCCGAGCCCTTCGCCCGCGACCGTCCGGGTGTCGGGATGCAGCAGCCCTGCCGCCAGCAACTCGCCGATCATGTAGCCCAGACCGCCCGCCGCATGGAAATGGTTCACGTCGGCCAACCCGTTCGGATAGACGCGCGCCATCAGCGGTGTGATGGCGGAAAGGCTGTCGAAATCCTCAAGATCGAGGATGATCCCCGCCGCCCGCGCCATGGCGGGCAGGTGCAGCACATGGTTCGTCGATCCCCCTGTCGCCATCAGGCCGACGATGCCGTTCACGAAAGTCCGCTCATCGAGTATTTCCGCGACAGGCGTATAGCCATTGCCGAGTGCGCTGATCGCGGCCGCACGCTCCACCCCCGCCACTGTCAGAGCCTCCCGCAAGGGAGTGTTCGGGTTGACGAAGCTGGAGCCGGGCAGTTGCAGGCCCATGAATTCCATCAGCATCTGGTTGGAGTTCGCCGTGCCATAGAATGTGCAGGTGCCGGGGCCGTGATAGCTTTCCATTTCCGCCCGCATCAGCTCCTCCCGCCCGACCTTTCCGGCGGCGAACAGCTCCCGCACCTTGGCCTTCTCCGAATTGGGCAGGCCGGATGTCATCGGGCCGGAGGGCAGGAATACCGCGGGAATATGGCCGAAGCTCGCCGCTGCGATCACCAGACCGGGAACGATCTTGTCACAGACGCCGAGGTAGAGCGCCGCGTCGAACGTGTCGTGCGACAGCCCTACCGCCGCCGCCAGCGCGATCACATCGCGGGAAAACAGTGACAGTTCCATCCCGGCGCGGCCCTGCGTCACCCCATCGCACATGGCCGGCACGCCACCCGCGACCTGCGCCGTGGCGCCGATGCGCCGCGCTGCGGCACGGATCACGTCCGGGAAGCGCTCATAGGGCTGATGGGAGGACAGCATGTCGTTATAGGCGGTGATGATACCGATGTTGGGCGCCTTGTCGGCGACAAGCTCCGCCTTGTCACCCGGGGTCGCGGCGGCATAGGCATGCGCCTGATTGCCACAGGCCAGATGCCCCCGCGCCGGACCCGCCTCCCGCGCGCGCCCTATGCGGTCGAGATAGGATGACCGGGCCTCCCTGCTCCGCTTGCGGATGCGTTCCGTGACGTCGGCAAGTGTCGCATCGAGTGGCATGGGGCTGCTCCTTCCGTCTCATCGTCGCAGCTCTAACATGGCTGTCATGCGCTAACAATTCCATCCCGGGCCGTGCGTTGCACCGAAATTGTTATGGGCGGCACCCCGCCCCGGGATCATGCGCGGATTGCATATCGGACCCAAGCTTTCCGCGGTAGCTAAGTCAGTCTTGCTGACCTATATAGAGAACATCCGCAATCACCCCCACAGGAGAAGGCCATGAAACTGCTTGAGACCGAGATCCGTGGCGAACCGAAATCCGTCCCCGAGATCGTCCGCGAAGCGTCGGAACTGCGCGCCGAGACCATCGCCCGGCTGATGCCGAAGGTCTTTGCTTGGCTTGCCCATCCGCTGCACCGGCAAGGCTCCGCGCACCACGCGCATTGACGAAACCCGTTTGAGGACGGAAAAGCCCCGGATGACTCCGGGGCTTTCGCATGTCCTGGGTGCCTATGCAGACCCGCCTGCCCCGGACGCGCCACGCTCTCACCTGGAGAACCCATGACCTACCCGACCGTGAGACTCAAACCCAAGGCCGAAGCCCGCGCGATCCGCCACGGCTTCCCTTGGGTCTATGCCGACGAACTGGTCACCGACCGCCGGACCAAGGGGCTGGATGCCGGCGCCCTCGCCGTGCTGGAGGATGGGGAACGGCGGGTTCTGGGTCTCGTCACGGTCAATTCCAATTCGCGCATCGTCTGCCGGATGATCGACCGCGATCCTGCGGCGGTGATCGACGAGGCATGGTTCGCGACCCGGCTGCAGCGGGCGCTGGCGCTCCGCGAGACGCTGTTCGACGCGCCCTACTACCGCCTCGTCCATGCCGAGGCGGATGGCCTGCCGGGCGTGGTCATCGACCGTTTCGGCGATGCCGCCGTGATCCAGCCGAATGCCGCGTGGTCGGAGACGCTGATCGGGCCGCTCTCTGCCGCGCTGGCAAAGGTCACCGGCGTCACCACCATCATCCGCAACGGCATGGGCCGGGCGCGGGCGCTGGAGGGCTTGCCAGAGGAGTTGACGGTGCTGCAGGGCGCGATCGACGCGCCCGTTCCGGTGCCCATGAACGGCGCGATCTATATGGCCGACCTGCTCGGCGGGCAGAAGACCGGGCTGTTCTTCGACCAGCGGCCCAACCATGCCTTCGCCCAGCGTCTGGCGAAGGGGGCGCGGGTGCTGGATGTCTTTTCCCATGTCGGAGGCTTTTCGCTGGCAGCGCTTGCGGGCGGAGCGGAGCGCGCGCTGGCGGTGGACAGTTCCGCCCCGGCTCTGAAGCTCGCGCAGGACGGGGCAGTGGCCATGGGGGCGGCCTCACGCTTCGCCACGCGCCAGGGCGATGCCTTCGCCACGCTTGAGGCGCTGGCAGCGGAGGGGGCGCAATTCGACCTCGTCGTCTGTGATCCGCCTGCTTTCGCCCCGTCCAAGCAAGCGCTGGAGGCGGGGCTGCGGGCCTATGAGCGCGTTGCCCGTCTCGCCGCACCGCTGGTCGCGCCTGGCGGCTATCTGGGGCTGTGCTCCTGCTCGCATGCCGCTGACCTCGCCGCCTTCAGGGGCGCCAATGTGCGGGGCATCGGCCGGGCCGGACGGCGGGCGCAGCTGCTGCATACGGGCTTTGCCGGGCCGGACCATCCGCTGCTGCCGCAACTGGCGGAGTCGGGCTATCTGAAGGCGCTGTTCTTCCGGCTCGACTGATCTGAGACGGAACAACCGGAGCCGGCGATGCGGGTGCTGATCGACGCAAATGTCCTCTATCCCACGGTACTGCGGGAAATCGTGACCGGTGTGGCGGCCGCAGGGGTGTTCACCCCCCTCTGGTCCGCGCGGATACTTGAGGAGTGGGCGTTGGCCGCCCGCCGCCTCGGCCCCGGGCAGGAGGTGGTGGCACGGGGGGAAATCGCGCTTCTGAACGCCCGCTGGCCGGAGGCGGAAGTCACGGCAGCCGAAACCGCGGGGCTTTACCTGCCCGATCCCGATGACATCCACGTTCTTGCCGCCGCCAAGGCGGGCGGTGCCGAGGTGATCCTTACGCAGAACATGAAGGATTTTCCCCGCCGCGAACTGGAAATTCACCTGCTGCGCGCCGAAGCGCCAGATGACTACCTGATGGATCTGTGGCTCCGGCACCCTGCGGAGATCGAAGCGGTCGTCAGGGCGGTGCAGGCGCGGACGGAGGAGATTTCCGGGCGGGAGCAGCCGCTGCGCGCCCTTCTTCGGCGGGTGCGGCTGCCCCGGCTCGGCAAGGCGCTTACCTGAGAGCACGCCCTTGGCGGCCTTTGGGTCGGAGAGATCCGGCGTCTCGGGTGTTTTTCAGCCACCGCTTCAACAAGCTGCTGAAAAAGTCGTCTCAGCTTCCAGGAATTGGAAGATCGGCTCCCGGATAATCAGAACCGTGTCAATTTCGGGGATATTGCGCCGGATCGGCAATGATTTCCGCCTCAACGCTGACCTGCAAGCCTTTCTCGCCAGCCCGTTAGGTCAGGCAAGCCTTCTGCACGACCTGTCAGTCATGCCCCTTTCAGCCCTGCGGCACCCAGCGTTTTTCCAGTGCCTCGATGGCGCTGACGCGGTCCGGGCTGGCCGGGTGGCTGGACAGCCAGGCAACCGGCGCGCGCCCCCCCGCCAGCTTGTCGAGCTTGGTAAACAACGCCTTCTGCGGCGCTGTGCCGATGCCCGAACGGGTCAGCAGGGCGGCGGCCCAGGCATCCGCCTCATACTCATCCTGCCGCGACAGCCGCGCGGCGACCAGCGAGGCCAGCCCGTTCGCCAGCACCATCCCCAACCCCGGCAGGAACCGCCCCAGAATAGGCGCAAGCGCAAGGCGGATCGCATTCTGTCCGGTGAAGTCGATCATCCGCCGCCGGGCATGGCCAAGCGCAACATGGCCGAGTTCATGGGCAATGACACTTGCCATCTCCTCCCCCGAAACCTCTCCGGCCCGGAACTTGTCATAGAACCCGCGGGTGATGAAGATCCGCCCGTCGGGCGCGGCCAACCCGTTGACCACCGGCACATCGTAAAGATGTACGGGGATCGACTTCAGGTCCAGCGCCCGCGCCATCTGATCGGTGAAACGACCGAGATCGGGATCGCGGAGCGGGCTGGACCGCGCGTCCAGCTCCCGCCGCGACCGCCAGACCGACAGGCGGTAGGTCACGAAGCCATAGGCCAGCATCAGCAGGAGGGGCAGAAGTTTGATCATCAGACCAATATGGGCAAGGACCTCATGCCCTGCAACGCGTCAGAACGGCACGTCGTCGGCTTGATCGGCACGAACGAGATAGGCCGACATGACATTCTTCTCCCCCGCCTTGTCGAACTGCACATGGGCCTTGTCGCCCTCCACAGCAGTCACGGCGCCATAGCCGAACTTCTGATGGAACACCCTGTCGCCCACGGCGAAAGGCGATACGGCATCCAGATCGATGACCGGCCCGCGTGATTCCCGGGGCTGGGCCGTGGGACGTCGCGCCGCACGTTCCTGCATCCGCCGCCAGCCAGGAGAGTTGTAGACATCGGCAGAGGCCGCCTTGGCCTCCATCGCCGCAAAGCCCGCCGCCCCATAGCCGCCGCCGTAAAGGCCCGGGGGTGTCAGCACCTCCACATCCTCCTCCGGCAGATCGTCGATGAAGCGGGAGGGCATCTGGGATTGCCATTGGCCATAGACGCGCCGGTTAGAGGCGAAGGAGATCGTGCACAACTCCCGCGCGCGGGTGATGCCGACATAAGCCAGCCGCCGCTCCTCCTCCAAACCCTTCAGGCCGCTCTCATCCATCGCGCGCTGCGAGGGGAACAGGCCATCCTCCCACCCCGGCAGAAAGACCACCGGAAACTCCAGCCCCTTCGCGGCATGGAGCGTCATGATGGAGACCTTGGGCGTCCCCTCCTCCTGCTCGTTGTCCATGATGAGCGCGACATGCTCAAGGAAGCCCTGAAGCCCGTCGAAGCTCTCCAGCGCCTTCACGAGTTCCTTGAGGTTCTCCAACCGTCCGGGAGCTTCGGGCGTCTTTTCGTTCTGCCACATCGCGGTATAGCCGGATTCGTCCAGAATGGTTTCCGCCAGCTCCACATGCGAGCGCGACCGGCCCGCGCCCGCGCGCAGCGGCTCCACCACCGCGTCTTCGGGCAGATCCGCCGGGGCCAGCGCCTCCGCATGCCAGCGCCCGATCGCGGCGACGAGCGTGCGAAGCTCCGTCCCGCCCTTACCGCGTATCTCCCCAGCCTCGACCAGATATTTCGCCGCGCGGACCAGTGTCAGCCCCCGCGCCCGCGCCGTGGACTGGATCAGCGCCTGCGCCTTCTCCCCCAGACCTCGCTTTGGCGTGTTCACGATCCGCTCGAAGGCCAGATCGTCGTCCGGGCTGACGGCGAGGCGGAAATAGGCCATCGCATCGCGAATCTCCAACCGCTCATAGAAGCGCGGACCGCCGATCACCCGGTAGTTCAGGCCGATGGTCAGGAACCGGTCCTCGAACGCGCGCATCTGGTGCGAGGCGCGGACGAGGATCGCCATATCGTCCAGCGTTTTAGGCCCCACCGCGCGATGCGTGCTAAGGAGGGCTTCGATCTCCTCCCCGATCCAGCGGGCCTCCTCCTCGCCATCCCAATGGCCGATGACGCGGACCTTCTCGCCATCCGGCGCATCCGTCCACAAGGTCTTGCCGAGCCGGCTCTCGTTCGCCTCGATCAGCCCGGAGGCAGCGGCGAGGATATGCGGCGTGGAGCGGTAGTTCTGCTCCAGCCGGATCACCCGCGCGCCGGGAAAATCCTTCTCGAACCGCAGGATGTTGCCGACTTCGGCGCCGCGCCAGCCATAGATCGACTGATCGTCGTCACCCACGCAGCAGATGTTGCGATGCGCCTGGGCAAGCAGCCGTAGCCACAGATACTGCGCGACGTTGGTATCCTGATACTCGTCGACCAGAATGTATCGGAAGCGGCGCTGATACCCTTCCAGAACGTCGGGATAGCTCTGAAAGATCGTCACGACATGCATGAGCAGGTCGCCGAAATCGACGGCGTTCAGAACCTTCAGGCGGTCCTGATAGGCGGCATAGAGTTCCACCCCCCGGCGGTTGAAGGCCCCCGCATCCGCCGCCGGAACCCGGTCCGGTGTCAGGGCGCGATTCTTCCAGCCTTCCACCACTCCGGCGAGCTGCCGCGCCGGCCAGCGTTTCTCGTCAATTCCCGCGGCCACGATGAGCTGCTTGAGCAGACGCACCTGATCGTCCGTGTCGAGAATGGTGAAGTTCGACTTCAGCCCTACCAGTTCCGCATGGCGCCTGAGGAGCCGCACGGAGATCGCATGGAAGGTGCCGAGCCAGGGCATCCCCTCCCCCACGCCGCCCAGCAGCCGGCCCACCCGCTCCCGCATTTCCCGCGCAGCCTTGTTGGTGAAGGTGACGGCGAGGATTTCATCGGGCCGGGCGCGACCAGTGTTCAGGATGTGCACGATACGCGCGGTGAGCGCCTTGGTTTTGCCGGTGCCTGCCCCTGCGAGCATCAGCACGGGCCCGTCCAGTGTCTCCACCGCCTCCCGCTGGGCGGGATTGAGATCGTTGAGATAAGGGGCGGGGCGCATGGCCATCGCGCGGCGGGAGAGCGGCACCTTTGCCCCCCGACCTTCGGCGGCGCTCTCGAACGCCTCGGCTTCGTCATCCCATTCGCTCATCGGTCCGATATAGCGCAAGCGTCTCCGCGCGCCAAGAGATACGTTCCCTTTATGTTCATGCCGCGCGGTGTTCCGTAACTGCACGGCAGAAATCTCTCCATTCCCTGCGTTTTTCCTCTTGCGCCTCCCCGCCGCCTCCCCTAGATACCGCCCCACGCCAAGCGTGGCCCGTTCGTCTATCGGTTAGGACGTCAGGTTTTCAACCTGAAAAGAGGGGTTCGACTCCCCTACGGGCTGCCACTTCTTTCTGTAAGTGATTGTTATTCATCGGCTTTTCCGGCCTTTCTGTCCAACTTTTCGGAAAAGTTGGACACGTTCCCAAGCTTCGCGAACCCGCTATCTGCCAATCGTGATCGGTCCGCCTTCTTCGTGTAGGTGTCCGCCTGCTTCGTGTCGGCATGTGCGAGATAAGAGGCGATTTCCCAGTTCGTGGCCCCCGCATCCGCAAGGCGCGTGGCCCCCGCTTTCCGCAGACCGTGGAGCGATCCAGGCACGGCGGCCTCCCCGCAACGGTCCCGAAACCAATTGCCCAGCGTCTCGGGCTTGTAGCCGATCGGCCGTGCGTCTTGAGTGATGAACAGCATCCGGTCGGAGGGAAGCTGCTCCAGTTCCTCCGCCAGTTCCGGCAGAATCGGCAGGTCGGCCGCAACCGAGGTCTTCGCGCGCTTGTAAGCGATCCGGGCGCGGCCTTGCTTATGCGTCGCATGCTGACAACCCACCCGGCAGCGACCTGAGGCAGAAGCCGCGCTGATCGCGATTCCCGTGGCGGTACTCCCTGACCGGCATCCGGCATCCGGCGACCTGCACCCGGCGCCAACCGGACCCACACGGACGCAAATCTGGGAGCAGCGGCGCTGCCGGTAGAGCGGGCGCAGGAGCAAAACGCAAAGGAGGGCGTCGCCGCCCTCCTTCTGATGTTGCGGAACCCGCTTTCGATCAGGCTCGCGCCGCGCCTTCCGCGAGACGGATGGGATAGGGCAGATGCACGAGCATTTCCTTGGGGCAGACCTGGACGAAGTTGCCCAGCTCAAGCTTCCAGTGCTGAAGGAGATCGGCGCCCTTGCGGCTTCCGGTTTCATCCACGTGGCGCTGGACGAGCGCGCGCAGCTCCTCCTCCCAATGGGCGACCTCCACCGGGGCGGTCACGACCGTTTCCGCGTTGATGAACGAAGCGGCCACGCCGTCGGGATCATAGAGATAGGCCATGCCCCCCGTCATCCCGGCGGCGAAGTTCGCGCCGATGGAGCCGAGGATCACCGCAACCCCGCCGGTCATGTATTCGCAGCCGTTGGTGCCGCAGCCCTCGATCACCACCTTCGCGCCGGAGTTGCGGACAGCGAAGCGCTCGCCCGCCCGACCGGCGGCAAAGAGATAGCCGTCCGTCGCGCCGTAAAGCACGGTATTGCCGATGATCGTGTTCTTCGCGGCCTCGAGCGGAGAGCCCATGGCCGGCCTCACCACGACGATACCGCCCGACAGGCCCTTGCCGACGTAGTCGTTCGCATCGCCCGACACCTCGATCTTCAGCCCCGGCGCGGCAAAAGCCCCGAGCGACTGGCCCGCGGAGCCGGTCAGCTTCACCGTAAGGTGGTCGGGCTGCAGGTTGTTCCGCATCCCGAACTTCCGCACGATATGCGACGAGGCCCGCGTGCCGATGGTGCGGTGTGTGTTCCGCACGGCGTAGGAGAGCTGCATCTTCTCCCCCTCCTCGAAGAACCGCGCGCCATCGGCGACGATCTCCGCATCCAGCGTGTCGGGCACGTAGTTGCGCGGCTTCGTCCGGTCGTAGACGAATTTGTGCGTGTCATCGACGGAGATCAGCAGCGGATTGAGGTCGAGATCGTCCAGATAGGCGGAGCCGCGGCTTACCTGCGTCAGCAGGTCGGCCCGACCGATCACCTCGTCCAGAGACCGCGCGCCGAGGGAGGCGAGGATCTCCCGCACCTCCTGCGCATAGAAGGTGATGAGGTTCACCACCTTGTCCGCCGTGCCGGTGAACTTCGCCCGCAGCCGTTCATCCTGTGTGCAGACGCCGACCGGGCAGGTGTTCGACTGACACTGGCGCACCATGATGCAGCCCATGGCGATCAGCGCGGCGGTCCCGATGCCGTATTCCTCGGCGCCCATCATCGCGGCGATGACCACGTCGCGGCCCGTGCGGAGCCCGCCATCGGTGCGCAGCGTCACCCGCTCGCGCAGGTTGTTCATGGCGAGCACCTGATGCGCCTCGGTCAGCCCCATCTCCCACGGCAGCCCCGCGAATTTGATGGAGGTGGCAGGCGAGGCCCCGGTGCCGCCGTTGTGGCCGGAGATCAGGATGATGTCGGCCTTGGCCTTGGCCACGCCCGCCGCGATGGTGCCGACGCCGCTGGCGGAGACGAGCTTCACCGTCACCTTGGCGCGCGGGTTGATCTGCTTCAGGTCGTAGATGAGCTGCGCCAGATCCTCGATGGAATAGATGTCATGGTGCGGCGGCGGCGAGATCAGCGTGACGCCCTTGGTCGAGTGGCGCAGGCGCGCGATGAGTTCCGTCACCTTCATGCCGGGAAGCTGGCCGCCCTCGCCGGGCTTGGCGCCCTGGGCGACCTTGATCTCCAGCTCCTCGCAGTTGTTGAGGTATTCCGCGGTCACGCCGAAGCGGCCGGACGCCACCTGCTTGATCTTGGCGGACGGATTGTCGCCGTTCGAGTCGGGCAGGAAATGCGCCGGATCCTCACCGCCCTCGCCCGAGTCGGATTTCGCGCCGATCCGGTTCATGGCGATGTTGAGGGTCTTGTGCGCCTCCGGGCCGAGGGCGCCCAGCGACATGCCCGGCGTCACGAACCGCTTGCGGATGGAGGTGATGCTCTCCACCTCCTCGATGGCCACCGGCTTGCCCAGCGGCTTGATGTCCAGCAGGTCGCGGATATGGATCGGCGGGTTGGAGCGCATGGCAGCGGAATACTGCTTCCACAGCTCATAGGAGGCCCGGTCGCAGGCCGCCTGCAACATATGCATGGTCTGCGCTTCCCAGGCGTGCTTCTCGCCCGAGCGGCGCGCCTTGTAGAAGCCGCCGATCGGCAGCACGTCGGCTCCGCCGAGGAAGCCCTTGGCGTGGATCTCCTCCACCTTCATCTGGATGCCGTGCAGGCCGATGCCGGAGATGCGGCTGTTCATGCCGGGGAAATATTCCGCCACCATCGCGCGGGACAGGCCCACCGCCTCGAAGTTCAGGCCACCGCGATAGGAGGAAATCACGGAGATTCCCATCTTCGCCATGATCTTGAGCAGGCCGAGGTCGATGGCATGGCGGTAGTTCCGCATCGCCGCCATCAGCGTGGAATCGAGCAATCCGCGCTCGATCCGGTCCGCGATGGAATCCTCCGCCAGATAGGGGTTCACCGTCGTCGCGCCCGCGCCGATCAGCACCGCGAAGTAATGCGGGTCGATGCATTCTGCCGCGCGGACGTTGATGGAACAAAACGTCCGCAGACCCTTGCGGGTCAGCCAGGAGTGGACCGCCGAGGTGGCGAGGATCATCGGCATGCCGATCCTGTCCACCGCCTGATGTTCGTCCGTCAGCACGATATGCGACGCACCGGAGCGCACGGCATCCTCCGCCTCCGAACGGATACGGTCGAGCGCGAGCTTCAGCGCCTCCGGGCCGCCATCGCGCGGGAAGGTGCAGTCGATGATCCCGACGTTCTGGCCGAACTGGCGCAGCAGTTCCGCGAACTCCCCGTTGGCGATGAAGGGGCTTTCCAGCACGATGATCTCGGTCTGGGAGCTGTCCTGATCCAGCACGTTCTTCAGGTTGCCGAAGCGGGTTTTCAGCGACATCACCCGCTCCTCGCGCAGCGAGTCGATCGGCGGGTTCGTTACCTGGCTGAAGTTCTGCCGGAAGAAGTGCGAAAGCGGCCGATAGATCTTCGACAGCACCGCAGGGGGCGTGTCATCGCCCATGGAGGCCAGCGCCTCCTTGCCGTCCTCCGCCATGGGGGCGAGGATCTGCTCCAGCTCCTCCAGCGTGTAACCGGCGGCGATCTGGCGGCGGCGCAGTTCCGCGCCGGAATGGATCACCTGCTCCGGCAGGTCGCGCATGATGTCGTTGAGCGCGATGACCTTCTCCACCCACTCTCCGAAGGGAGCGGAGGCGGCGAGTTTGTCCTTGATCTCCCGGTCGTGATAGAGCCTGCCTTCGCCCATATCGACGGCAATCATCTGGCCGGGGCCAAGCGCCCCCTTCTCCACTACGGTCGCCTCGTCCACCGGCACCATGCCAGCCTCGGACCCCGCGATCAGCAGGCCGTCGCCCGTCACCACGTAACGCATGGGGCGCAGGCCGTTGCGGTCAAGCCCGCCGCAGACCCAGCGACCGTCGGTCATGGCAAGCGCCGCCGGACCGTCCCAAGGCTCCATCACGGCGTTGGAATAGGCATACATGTCTGCCCAGGCCTGCGGCATGTCGGTCGTGGCCTTGGACCAGGCTTCCGGCACCAGCATGGTCTTGACCATCGGCGCATTGCGCCCGCCACGCACCATGAGTTCGAACACCGCGTCCAGCGCCCCCGAATCGGAGGTGCCGGCGGGCACGATCGGCTTGATATCCTCGGCCATCTCGCCAAAGGCGGAAGAGGCCATGCGGATCTCGTGGCTCCGCATCCAGTTCACGTTGCCCTTGAGCGTGTTGATCTCGCCGTTATGGGCAAGCATGCGGAAGGGCTGGGCCAGCCACCATTGGGGGAAGGTGTTGGTGGAATAGCGCTGGTGATAGATGGCGAAGGCGCTCTCGAACCGCTCGTCCTTCAGGTCGGGATAGAATTCCGCGACCTGCTCGGCCAGCATCATGCCCTTGTAGATGATCGAGCGGCAGGACAGCGAACAGAGATAGACGCCGTAGATCTGCGCGGCGACGGCGGCCTTCTCGATCCGGCGACGGATCACATAGAGCTCGCGCTCGAAAGTCTCGGCGTCGATGTCCTTCTCGCAGCGGATCAGGATCTGCTCGATCTCCGGCCGGGTGGCATTCGCCTTTTCCCCCAGAACGGCGGTATTCACCGGCACATGCCGCCAGCCGTAAATGTAGTGCCCCATGCGGAGGACTTCGGTTTCCACGATGGTCCGGCAGCGTTCCTGCGCGCCGAAGTCGGTGCGCGGCAGGAAGACCTGGCCGACAGCCACCAGCTTCGACATGTCCGGCTCATGGCCCGTGCGGCGGATCTGGTCGTAGAAGAAGGGGACGGGGATCTGGACATGGATGCCGGCGCCGTCGCCGGTCTTGCCATCCGCATCCACCGCGCCCCGGTGCCAGATGGCCTTCAGCGCGTCGATGCCCGCCTGCACGACGCGGCGGGTGGGCTTGCCTTCCACCGAGACGACGAGCCCAACACCGCAGGAGGCATGCTCATCCTCCTCGCGGTAAAGCGAGTTCTCCGCCATCCACTTGCGCTTGGCTTCCTCGGCTGCGACCCAGGCGGCATCATACTTGGTCATGGCTCACTCCTTCATGGAGGCTTGGATGAACGCCTCGATCTCGGCGGCGGTCTGTTGCTTGGTGGCGCCCGCGAGCACGTAGCCGTCGGGCTTCCGGTCAATGTAGATCTCGCTGGTCAGCGCGAGCCCATGCGGATTGTCGAGCAGGCCGACGGGGATCTCGTAGCTCGCCGCCTCCGGCGTAGGCACGGTGAGCCGGTACCAGAGGGTCGAACCGCAGACCGTACAGAACGACCGCGTCGCCCAGTCGGAGGAGCGGTAGGCGGTGATCCTGTCGGATCCGACGATGGCGATGTCCTGAGGCGCCACCGACAGCGCGATGAGCGCCGATCCTGTCCAGCGGCGGCAGTTCTCGCAATGGCAGGCCCCGAGCGTGGCTGGAGCGTTGCGGATGGAGATCTGCACGCCGCCGCAGAGACAGCGCCCGGTGCGCACGCCGCCGATGGCGGCGGCTCCGGCAGCGGCGGTCATTCGGCGGCCACCCGTGCCGACTGGCTGAGGTAGTCGGCGATGGAATCCGCCGCCTCCCGCCCGTCACGGATCGCCCAGACGACGAGGCTCGCCCCGCGCACGATATCCCCCGCGGCATAGACACCGGGCAGGTTGGTGGCATGGGTGCGGAAATCGGCCTTGACCGTTCCCCAGCGCGTGACTTCCAGATCCGGCACGTTCCAGAGCGTCGGGATCTCCTCCGGCTCGAAGCCGAGCGCGGTGATGACGATATCGACATCCTCGACGTAATCGGCGCCCTCGATGAGTTCCGGCATCTGCCGCCCCGTCGCATCCGGCGGGCCAAGGCGCATGCGCTGCACCATGACGCCGGTGACGGCACCCTCACCCACGAAACCCTTCGGAGCGGAGAGCCAGACGAATTCGACGCCCTCCTCCTCCGCATTCTGCGTCTCCCGCTGGGAGCCGGGCATATTCGCGCGGTCGCGGCGATACAGGCATTTGACGCTGACAGCCCCTTGGCGGATCGCGGTGCGCACGCAGTCCATCGCGGTGTCGCCGCCGCCGATCACCACAACGCGCTTGCCATCGGCGTTCAGCTCGCCCGACTCGATCTCCGGCACGCTGTCACCGAAGGACTGACGATTGGACGCGGTCAGATAGTCCAGCGCCTGCACGATTCCCTTGAGGCCCACGCCGGGCGCCTTGATGTCGCGCGCCTTGTAAACACCGGTGGCGATCAGCAGCGCGTCATGCTTGCCGCGCAGCGCCGCGAAATCCATCGCATCGCCGATACGGCAGTTCATCACGAACTCAACCCCGCCATCCACAAGCTGCTCGTAGCGCCGCATGACGACCGGTTTCTCCAGTTTGAAGCCGGGGATGCCATAGGTCATCAGCCCGCCCGCACGGTCGTATTTATCATAGATCGTGACCTTGAAGCCCATGCGCCGCAGGCGATCCGCCGCAGCAAGCCCCGCAGGCCCGGCGCCGACGATGCCCACGCTCTCCTCCCGCTCGACGGCGGGACGGATCGGCTTCACCCAGCCCTGTTCCCAGGCGGTGTCGGTGATGTATTTCTCCACGGAGCCGATGGTGACGGTGCCGTGGCCCGACTGTTCGATGACGCAGTTCCCTTCGCACAGACGATCCTGCGGGCAGATGCGGCCGCAGATCTCCGGGAAGGTATTGGTCGCCTGGCTGAGGTCATAGGCCTCCTGCAGACGCCCCTCTGCGGTCATTCGGAGCCAGTCGGGAATATTGTTGGAGAGCGGGCAATGCGCCTGGCAATAGGGGACGCCGCATTGCGAGCAGCGGCCTGATTGCTCCGCCGCCTTCGGGTCCGAGAACTCCCCGTAAATCTCATGGAAGTCCTTGGCCCGGAGTTCGGGCGGACGTTTCGACGGCATTTCCTTGCCGACGGTCACGAACTGGAGCATCTGCTGCTTCGCCATAGCTGGGCCCTCACGAAATCCTGGCTCGGGCCTTATATGACCGCTCGCAATCATATAAAAGTCAGTATGGCTGACCTATTTTCGTTTTTCTTCCCCGCAGACCAAACTATTTTGATCTTCGGTCCCAAAAATAGGTCAGTAAAGCATACCTATCAGTTATCCCCAGATCAGAAGCGCGATCAAGGCCACTGCACCGACGATGATTCGCCACCATCCAAACAAAGAATAACCGCGCCTGCTCACATAGCCGAGCAACCATCGCACCACGATCAATGCCGACACGAAAGCCGCCACAAAACCGATGGCAATTTCGCTCCATGCCGCAGAATCGAGCACATCGCGGTTCTTGAAGAGATCGTAAGCCACCGCGCCGATCATCGTCGGCATCGACAGGAAGAAGGAGAACTCCGCCGCAGCGCGCTTGGAGGTGCCGAGCAGCATGGCCCCGACGATCGTCGCGCCAGAGCGCGAGACCCCCGGGATCATCGCGAGACATTGGAAGAACCCGATCGCCAGCGAGGTATACACCGGCAGATGCTCTGCATCGTCGTACCGCACCGGAACCTTCATCCGGTCGACCCAGAGGAGCACGAAACCGCCAAGGATCAGCATGATCGCGATCAGCATCGGTGTCTCGAACAGCACATCCTTGATGAAGCCATGCGCCAGAACACCGATGACGGCAGCTGGCAGAAAGGCGACGAGCACCGAAAGGATGGTGCGCCGGGCGCCGGCGTCATGCGGGGCCGCACTGAACAGCTGCCACAGCCGCCCGGCATAGACCGACAAGAGCGCCAGAATCGCGCCGAGCTGGATCACCACCTCGAAACTGCGCCCTGTGGAGTGAAAATTCAGGAAATGGCCGGCAAGCAGGAGATGGCCGGTCGAGGATACGGGGATAAACTCGGTCAGCCCCTCGAGAACGCCCAGAATCAGGGCGGCGATCGTATTATGCTCCACGGTCCCTCCGGGCCTTCACGGCCCTTGTTGTGGCCCTCCCGCGGTCAGGACGTCTTACGCAGGTTACGGGCGCTGCTCTTGATAGCGTCGTATTGGCCGGACGGACGGTAGCGCCACAGATAGTCGGGAAGCACCGCCTCGAAATGCACCGGGGTAATGCCGAGATCGTCAAAGGTCATCGTCTCGCCAGACACCACGTTGTCATGGCGGAGACTGCGGACCTGATCCCGCGTCAGCGTATTGTTGGCAAGCAGGCCGCCGGTGACGGTCTGACCGAAGTCGAGCGTCCCGCCAACGATCCCCGCAAGCCAGAACGGCATGTTCAGGATGGCGCGACGGCGATGTATCTCACCGAGCATCTTCTTCATGATATTACGGAGCGTATCCGCTTCCGGCCCGCCGAGTTCGTAGATGCCGGGCTTCGCCGCGCCCGTCACACCCATGGCGGCGGCCTGCGCCACATCATCGACATAGACCGGCTGGAAGCGCGTCTCCGCCCCGACCAGCGGCAGGATCGGACCAAGCCGGGACATGGCAGCGAAGCGGTTGAAGAACATGTCCTCATTGCCGAAGATGATCGACGGACGCAGGATCGTCGCATTCGGAAAGGCCGCGAGCACCCGCGCCTCGCCCTCTGCCTTGGTCCGGGCATAGTCGCTGTCACCCACTCCGGCGCCAAGCGCGGAGATGTGCACAAGACGGGCAACGCCGCCTTCAGTGGCAAGCCGCGCGATACGCTCAGCGCCCTCAACCTGCACGGCGTCGAACGTATTCGCGCCATCGCGGTTCAGGATGCCGACACAGTTGACCACGGCTTCGGCACCGGCCATCGCCGCTTTCACCGAAGCGTTGTCACGGATATTGCAGAGCACCGGCTCCACCTGGCCCACATAGCCGTAGGAGCGCAGAAACAGCGCCTCGTTCGGGCGGCGCACGGCCACCCGGATGCGCCAGCCGTCTGCCGCGAGCCGCCGCGCGATGTAGCGCCCGACAAACCCGGAACCGCCATAGATCGTGACCAGCTTCTGCATGACTGCCTCCGACATCGTCTCGTCCCTGATTACTATCGTGCGCCACCCCGGACAAGCCGCAAACGCGCCGCTGATGCTGCACCGCCGCGCAATCTGAACGGGAGACGAAAATTTCGCACAAGGGCCGTTGACACTCCCCTGCGCCCCCGATACATCGCCCTCCACGACACCGGCCCAGGTGGCGGAATTGGTAGACGCGCACGGTTCAGGTCCGTGTGCCGCAAGGCGTGGAGGTTCGAGTCCTCTCCTGGGCACCACCCCCTCCCCGCGAGGAAAGGTGAGAACGTGGCGATCCATCTTCATCAAGGTGACCTGCCGGACGGAGTTGATCTCGGTCCGGTCGTTGCCATCGATACGGAGACGATGGGCCTCGATCCCCGGCGGGATCGGTTGTGCCTCGTTCAGCTGTCTGCGGGGAATGGCGAGGCGCATCTGGTGCAGATCGGCAAGGGGCAGACCAGTGCTCCGAACCTGCAGCGCATGCTGGCCGATCCGGACGTGCTGAAGCTCTTCCATTTCGGACGGTTCGACATTGCGGCGCTCTACAATGCGTTCGGCACGCTGACGGCGCCGGTGTATTGCACCAAGATCGCCTCCAAGCTCATCCGCACCTTCACCGACCGGCACGGGCTGAAGTATCTGGTGAGCGAGCTGGCGGGCGTCGACATTTCCAAGCAACAGCAAACCTCCGACTGGGGCGCGGAAACGCTGACCCAAGCGCAGCTCGAATATGCGGCGTCGGACGTGCTCTACCTGCACCGCCTGCGGGAAGAGCTGGACCGTCGGCTCGCGCGGGAGGATCGGACGGAGCTGGCACAGGCCTGCTTTGACTTCCTGCCGACCAGGGCCATCCTCGACCTGAAGGGATGGGCGGAGCCCGACCTGTTCTCGCATTGACCTTGCAGGAGGACAGATGACGGAGGCCGAGACCTTCATAAAGACAGGCCGCCGCGTGATCCTGCGCGAAGCGGAGGCGCTGGTTCTGCTGGCCGATACGCTCGGCAGCAGCTTTGCGCAGGCGGTGGAGACGATCCTTGCCACCCGCGGACGGGTGATCGTCTCCGGCATGGGGAAATCCGGCCATGTTGCGCGAAAGATCGCCGCGACTCTGGCCTCCACCGGCACGCCGGCGCATTTCGTGCACCCGGCAGAGGCCAGCCACGGCGACCTCGGCATGGTCACGCGGGAGGATGTGGCGCTCGTGCTGTCCAACTCCGGCGAGACGCCGGAGCTCGCCGATATCCTTGCCCATACCCGCCGCTTCGACATTCCGCTGATCGGGGTGGCAAGCCGGGCGGAGTCCACGCTGCTGCGGCAATCCGACGTGGCGATCGTGCTTCCTCCCGCGGCGGAGGCGGGCGGCGAAGGACTGGTGCCCACCACTTCCACCACGATGACGCTGGCGCTGGGAGATGCCCTTGCCATCGCACTGATGGAACACCGGCATTTCACGGCGGAGAATTTCCGCGTCTTTCATCCCGGCGGCAAACTCGGCGCGCGACTGCTCAAGGTGCGCGACCTCATGCACACCGATCTCCCGCTCGTCCCGCGGGACGCACCCATGTCGGATGCGCTTCTGACGATGAGCCGGCTCGGCTTCGGCGTCACCGGCGTGACGGAGGCGGACGGCACCCTTGCCGGGATCATCACCGACGGAGACCTGCGCCGCCACATGGCCGGACTTCTGGACAGGCGGGCGGAGCAGGTGATGACCCCCGCCCCCCGCACCATCGGCCCCGATGCGCTGGCGGAGCGTGCACTGGCCGTGATGCAGGACCGACGCATCACCGTGCTCTTCGTCGTGGAGCCGGAGGGCAGCCGCAACCCCGTAGGCCTCATCCACATTCAGGACTGCCTCAGGGCGGGCGTGGTGTGAGACCATGACAGAGGCTGCCGCCGCCCGCGCGACCCGCAGGATCACCTACTCCCGCTTCGTCGCCTGGGCGAAGGTCATCCTGCCTCTCGTGGCGCTCGGCATCCTGTCGACCATCTTTCTGATCTCTCACCGGATCGACCCGAATTCCGGGATTCCCTTTGCTGAGGCCAATCTGGATATCGAGGCACTGATCCGGGATCAGCGGATCACCAATCCGACCTATGCCGGGGTGACCTCCGATGGCACCATGGTCACCATCGCCGCCGACACCGCCCGACCCGACCGGGAGGATCCCGGCCATGCGACAGCGGAGGAAGTGCGCGTGCGGCTGGAGGAACCAAGCGGCGCGGAGACTGTCGTGACCGCACCGGCGGGGGTTGTCGACACCGGTGCCAAGACGCTCCGGCTGAGCGGCGGCGTGGATGTCAATCGGTCCGACGGATACGAGATGCACGCCGCCACGGTCACGGCGCTTCTTGACGCGGGGCAGCTCGACGCCGCCGGTCCCGTGGACGGTCGTGGGCCGCTGGGCACGCTGCAGGCCGGGGCGATGCAGGTCTTCCGGCAGAAAACCGGGGGGGACGGCGGGGGCGAAAACTACCGGCTGGTTTTCACCGAAGGCGTGCGGATAGTGTATCAGCCAAAGGCTCCCGAGGAGAGGAAGACCCCATGACCCTTGCCCTGCGCGCGGCTCTCGGCGCGTTACTGCTCCTCCCGCTGGCGCCGTTCCTGAACCAGCCCGTCCTCGCACAGGGCGTAGGGCTGCAGTTCAACGAGATGAAGCAGGATCCGGACCAGCCGGTGGAGATCACCTCCAATCAGCTCGAGGTGGATCAGGCCAAGGGCACCGCCGTGTTTACCGGCGATGTGGTGGTGATACAGGGCGCGACCCGGATGAGCGCCGACCGGGTGGAGGCGACATATTCTGCGGGAACAGACGGGTCGGAGAGCGGTATTTCCACCATCCACGCAACCGGCAACGTGCTCATCGCCTCCGGCGACCTCGGCGTGAAGGGGGCGGAGGCGGTCTATACGATGGCACAGAATCAGATCGTCATGACCGGCAGTGTCGTCGTCACCCAGGGCGGCAGCACGATCACCGGTCAGCGCCTCGTCGTCAATGTGGAGAGCGGCACGGGCCGGATGGAGGGGCGCGTCCGGACCGTCATCCAGTCCGGCACCCCGCAGGGTTCCTCGTCCGGTCGGGGCAACCG
The DNA here is from genome assembly GCF_000740795.1 of Haematobacter massiliensis. Classification (GTDB taxonomy): domain Bacteria; phylum Pseudomonadota; class Alphaproteobacteria; order Rhodobacterales; family Rhodobacteraceae; genus Haematobacter; species Haematobacter massiliensis. The sequence continues at coordinate 242,861 of NZ_JGYG01000002.1, read as the reverse complement.
CTGATGCGGATGCCCCGCCCCACCCCGCCGCAACCGGCTGCGCCCACCGGGCTTGTCGTGCGTGGCCTGCGCAAGAGTTACGGCAAGCGCACGATCATCCGCGATGTGTCCCTTCATCTCGCCCGCGGCGAGGTGGTCGGGCTGCTGGGCCCGAACGGCTCCGGCAAGACGACCTGTTTCTATGCCATCGCAGGTCTGGTCATGGCCGACGGGGGGGAGGTCATCATCGACGGGCAGGATGCCTCCGGCCTGCCGATGTATCGCCGCGCGCGGCTCGGCGTCGGGTATCTGCCGCAGGAGATGTCGATCTTTCGCGGCCTGTCGGTGGAGGACAATATCCTCGCCATTCTGGAGATCTCCGAGAAGCACCGTCACCGTCGCCGTGAGCGGCTGGAGGAACTGCTTTCGGAATTTTCCATCACTCACTTGCGCAATTCTCCCGCGCTGGCCCTGTCGGGGGGGGAACGGCGTCGGGTGGAGATCGCGCGGAGCCTCGCCGCCAATCCCCGCTACCTGCTGCTCGACGAACCCTTCGCAGGGGTCGATCCCATCTCCATCTCCGATATCCGCGATCTGGTGAAGGATCTGAGCGCGCGGGGCATCGGCGTCCTCATCACCGACCATAACGTGCGCGAGACACTGGAAATCGTCGATCGGGCCTATATCCTCCATGATGGTACCGTGCTGATGAGCGGCACGGCGGCAGAGGTGGTCAGCAACCCCGACGTGCGACGCGTCTATCTCGGGGAGGCCTTCACCTACAGTTGAGGGGGCAGACTTGGCCGTGACACCCAGGCTCGGCCTGAAACATCAGCAGCGGCTCGCGCTGACGCCGGCACTGCGTCAGTCGATCGGGCTGCTCGCGATGCCTACTCCGGGGCTGATGGAGACGCTGGCCGCGGAAGCGGCGGAGAACCCTTTCCTGAGGTTTCGCGCCCGCCGACGGGAAAGCGGCGGCGCGCTCTATGACCGGGCGCTCGGCACGGTGGCGGCAGTGCGCCCGCTGACGGAGGATTTGACGGCGCAGATCCGCATGAAGTCGCTGCCCGCGGCGCTCTCCCGTGCGGCCCTGACGCTGGCCGCCCATGTCGGACCGGATGGCTATCTTGAGGGGGAGGCCAGCGCTCTGCTGGCAGCGGCCGGACAATCCGCGGACCTCGCCGAAGCCGCCGTGACCGCGCTGAAAACCTGTGAGCCGACCGGCGTCGGCTCCCGCAGTTTCACGGAATTTCTCGCGGCGCGGCTCGAGGAAGACGGGATCGACCAGCCGACCGCGCATCGGATAGCCGCGCTTGTCGCGCGACCGGCGGGAAGTCTTCGTCAGCGACGCGCCCTCCCCGCACTGCCCGATCTGTCCCCCGCCCTCTTGAAGCGGGTCCGCGCGCTTTTGCGGGGCCTGCCCAACGCTCCGGTCGCGGACGCGATCCTGTCGGCTTCCGGGCTGTCACTGCCGGACCTGCGCGTCCTGCGCCGCGACGATGGAGGCATCTTTGTGGAGCGGGCGCGCCCATTCGCCCTGTCACTGGATGCTCGGCTTCTTCAGGCGCTTCGCGGGGGCGAAAGCGTCGAGGCGCGGATTGCGCAGGCGCGGGCGCTGGTCGCCGCGGTCGAATGGCGGCAGGCGACGCTGCTTCGAATCGGCCAGGCGATCCTTGCGAGGCAGGCCGACTTCTTTCTTTCGGGCCCCGATGCGCTCAAGCCGCTGACGCGGAGCGCGCTGGCGGAGGAACTCGCGCTGCACCCCTCTACCCTCGGACGGGCGATCACCGCGAAGACGCTGATCTTCGAAGGCCGGTTGCTGCCGCTTTCCATGTTCTTCTCGAGCGCGCTCTCCACCACCGAGGGCGCTGAAAACCCATCGGTGTCGAGCGCCGCCGTCCGGCAGCATCTCCTGCGTCTGATCGCCGCAGAACCGCCCCAAAACCCCCTTTCCGACGCCGTGCTGTGCGACCTTCTCCGCGGCCGCGGCGTTGACATTTCCCGGCGAACCGTCGCCAAATACCGCGAAAGCATGCGGATTCCATCTTCGGCGCAGCGCCGCCGTTCGGTGCGCCTGACGCGGATGGAGGGTGGCGGGGACCGGGGTAACGACCACGGGGAAATGAACCGGCGCGGCGCGCGCGGGTTTCCCTCTGGAGCCTGAAAGGAGAGATTATGCGCTACCAGATCAGCGGCAAGCAGCTCGACATCGGCGAGGCACTCCAGACGCATGTGCGTACGGAGATCGACGCCCTCGCGCTCAAATATGCGCAGGAACCGACGGATGCCCTCGTCACTTTCTCCCGCAATTCCTATGAGTTCGCCTGCGAAGCGACCCTCCACCTTCCGAGCGGCCTGTCCATTCAGGCCAAGGGAACGGCAACCGAAATCTATGCTGCCTTTGCGGCATGCACGGAAAAGATGGAGAAGCAGCTTCGCCGCTACCGCCGCCGCCTGAAGGCGCATCAGAGGAACCGCGCGCAGCCGGTTGTCTTTGACGGGGGTTCCTCGTATATCCTCGCCGCGAGTGACGGACCCGAGGATGTCGAACCCGAAACACTGCAACCGATGATCATCGCGGAAATGGAAGCGCGCATACCTTCCGTATCTGTGGGCGAAGCGGTGATGCAGATGGAACTGGCGGGGTCGTCTCTTCTGGTCTTTCGAAATGAAGGACACGGCGGCGTGAACGTTGTATATCGTCGCGATGACGGGAATATCGGCTGGATCGACCCGCGTAACACGAGGTAGCGCTGCCTGACCGGCGGCGCCGGACGAAAGAGCTCCATGGATATATCGAGCCTTCTCAAGCCCGGGGCCGTCAAGGTCATCGGTCATCTGACAAGCAAGAAGCGCTTGTTTCAGGAACTCGGCGAAATCGCCGCGGCGGCCTATGATCTGGACGCCGCATCTGCGACCGATGCGTTGCAGGAGCGGGAAAGCCTTGGCCCTACGGGCGTGGGGCACGGCATCGCCCTGCCCCATGCCCGGCTCGACGGGGTGGACAGGGTGGTCGGCGCCTTTGTCCGGCTGGAAAAACCGCTGGATTTCGACGCTGTTGACCGGCAGCCGGTCGACCTGATCTTCGCGCTCTTCGCGCCGAAGGATAGCGGGGTCGAGCATTTGAAGGCGCTGGCGCTGGTATCCCGCACGATGCGTGACGCCCAGATCTGCGCCAAGCTGCGGGCGAATGTGGATCCGGCCAAGCTGCACGCGATCCTGACCGAAGCCCGCCCCGTCGCAGCCGGCTGAGGACTCGGCACAATAACGAAAAGGCCGCTCTTTCCGAGCGGCCTTTTGTTTTGAATTCCCTGGTATGCCCCGGAAAGGCGATGCAACCGCGCCTTAACGGCACGGTCGCCCCAAGGTTTACTGCGCCGCCTTCTGGATCGGAACGATCTCGTTCAGGTAATCGGCAAATTCGTCGTGCAGCTCTTCGCGTGCCAGACCGAATGCGACGGTGGCCTGAAGGAAGCCTGCCTTGGAGCCGCAATCGAACCGCTGACCGCGGAAGCGGAAGCCATAGACATTGCCGGATTCGGTGATCTCACGGGCAATGGCGTCGGTGAGCTGGATCTCCCCGCCCGCGCCTTCCTTTTTCTCGTTGAGATGCTGCATGACCTTGGGTTGCAGGATGTAGCGGCCGATGACGGCGAGGTTCGACGGAGCCTCCCCCTTCTTCGGCTTTTCCACCATGCCCTTCGCCCTTACCAGCGACCCCATGTCATCGGCGATGTCGAGCACACCGTAGGAGGACGCCTTCTCCGGCAGCACTTCCATGGCAGCGACGATATTACCGCCGGTTTCGGCATAAGCTTCCACCATCTGCTGCAGGCAGGGCCGCTCGGCCGCGATGACGTCATCGGGCAGGATCACCGCGAAGGGCTCATCTCCCACGAGGTTCCGGGCGCACCACACCGCGTGACCGAGGCCGAGGGCCTTGTGCTGGCGGATATAAGCGATCTCACCGGAGTCCATGTAGGTGGACTGAAGGATTTCCAGCAGGTCGGTCTTGCCCGACTTGCGGAGCGAGTTTTCAAGCTCGGGCGCATTGTCGAAGTAGTCTTCCAGCGCGCTCTTGCCCTTGGAGGTTACAAAAATGAACTCTTCAATCCCCGCAGCCCGCGCCTCGTCGATCGCGTACTGGATCAGCGGACGATCAACGAGGGTCATGATCTCCTTCGGCACGGATTTGGTCGCGGGGAGGAACCGCGTTCCCAAGCCAGCGACGGGGAAAATGGCCTTGGTTACTTTGGTCTTCATTCGGGTCTCCGAACTGTGGCGTTCAGCGCCGGCCAATTCCGACGCGACTACACCAACACTATAGCGCATTCTATGACGGTACGACGTAGTTATGCATCTGCGGAAAGATAGTAGCACCCATCTGCCATTTTGCCAGAAAAGTTGCTGACAATTTAGGCAAAATACCGCCTATTCTCCGCTCACGGCCCGCATCCTTCGGGCGAGCATCGCTTCGATCTTCGGAACGTCCTCCGGGTTGTTAAGTTCCCAGAATTCCATTCCGCGTGCCGCAACTTCGACACAAAGCACCGGACGGCCATTCTCCAGAAACCGAAGCTGCTCCAGCCCCTCAAGCGTTTCCAGCGGCCCGGCCTCCCAGCCGGGATAGGCTGCCAGCGCCTCAGGACGATAGGCGTAGACACCGACATGGTGGAAGACCGGCGTCGGTTCCTGCGGATCATAGGACTGAGAGGTAAAGGGAATCACCTCCTTGGAGAAGTAAAGCCCCCTCCCCTCAGCGCCAAAGACGGCGGTCGTGCCGCCCACGCGACCCGCGCGACGATCGGCCAGCAGCCCCTCCAGCATCGCACCATCGCAGCGCAGCACCGGTGTGGCGATCTCCGCCTCCGGTGCCTGCTTGAGGCCGGCGATCAGGTCTTCGACAAACCAGTGAGGGGTGAGCGGCGCATCTCCCTGCAGATTGACGACGACATCATAGCCGCCGCCCAGCGCCGCATGTGCTGCAGCGCAGCGTTCGGTCCCGTTGCGGCAGGTATCCGGGGTCATCACGACCTCGGCGCCGAAGGCTTCCGCCGCCGCGCGAATCCGGTCGTCGTCCGTGGCGACCACCACCCGCTCGATGCCGCCAACCGCGATCGCGGCCTCCCATGACCGCTGGATCAGCGTGCGGGACACCCCATCCGGCCCGGTAAGCGGGACGAGCGGCTTTCCGGGATAGCGGGTGGAGGCGTAGCGGGCCGGAATGACGATGAGCGTCTTCATGAACACCTCAGGCTGGAAGGACGGCGACGCCCGGAGCGTAGGCGACAAAGGTCGGATTGCGGAACCCCGGCTTGCCATATGTCAGCGGAGAGAGGTCGTCGAGACGCGCCACCTCGCCCCCCGCGGCACGCAGCACGGCATCCCCCGCCGCCGTATCCCACTCCATCGTCGGCCCGAGGCGCGGATAGAGATCCGCCTCCCCCGAAGCGACGAGGCAGAACTTCAGCGACGACCCTGCGGCCTCCGACGAGGCGACGTTGTAGCGCGCGATGTAGTCCTCCGTCGCCGCGTCCCTGTGGGACTTGGAGGCGACAACGATCAGCGCGTCATTGTCAGGTGTGCGGACATGGAGCGGGCGGAGCGGGCCGGGTTCCGGGCCGAACGGCCCCTCCTCCTCCACCGCGCGGCCTGCGGCGTCCGTATAGAAAAGCCGCCCCCGCGCCGGGGCGTAGACCACGCCGCGAATTGGCCGCCCCTCCTCCACCAGCGCGATGTTCACGGTGAAATCCGCCCGCCTGCGTACGAATTCCTTCGTCCCGTCCAGCGGATCGACGATCAGGAAGGTCCGCGGCTGCGCCGCATGGGTCGCGGCCTGCTCCTCCGTGACCAGCGGAAGGTTCGGAAAGGCAGCCCGCAGCCCCTCCGAGATCACCCGGTCCGCGGCGAGATCGGCCAGCGTCACCGGGCTGTCATCGGCCTTGGCCCGCGTGCCGAGCGTTCCGCTATGGTAGATGGCAAGGATCTCCCGCCCCGCCGCCAGGGCGAGGTCGCGAAAGACGCGCTCGATCAACTTGAAATCCATGGCGTCTCACTCCTCCGCTCCGCGCCTGATAGCGCTGTAGATCGCTGCGGGGCAAGCAGGCAAGTGACGGGCGCCCGCGAAAAACATCAACAAACACAATGGGACACTTGCATGGCCCATTCATCATAAAGGCAGCGTCCCAGGATACAAAGCTGGCGGGCGGAAAACACGCGGGAAGCATTGCCGTTCCGCCACCCCGCGCGCTAGTGCTTCTTCCCACAGCAGGAGGTTGCCCATGTCCACAGATCCCGTAGCCCTCACCGCCGCGCTGATCCGCTGCCCGTCCGTCACCCCGGAGGAGGGCGGAGCGCTCCTCCTCATGGAACGGGTTCTGACCGAGGCCGGCTTCGCCTGCACACGGGTGGATCGGAACGGCATCGCCAACCTGTTCGCCCGCTGGGGCAACGGCGGAAACGGCCAGAGTTTCGGCTTCAACGGGCATACGGATGTGGTCCCCCCCGGCGAAGGCTGGAGCCATGACCCCTTCTGCGGGGAGGTGATCGGCGCGGAAATATGGGGGCGCGGCGCGACCGACATGAAATCGGGCGTGGCCGCCTTCGTCGCGGCCGCCGTGGATTTCGTGCAGGAGACGCCGCCCGACGGCTCCATCGTCATCACGCTGACGGGGGATGAGGAGGGCGACGGCGTGGACGGCACCACCGCCATCCTCGACTGGATGGAGGCGGAGGGCGAGCGGATGGATGTCTGCCTCGTCGGCGAACCCACCTGCCCGGAGCGGCTGGGCGACATGATGAAGATCGGGCGGAGAGGCTCCATGAGCGCCTTTCTGACTGCAAAGGGTGTCCAGGGCCATTCCGCCTATCCTCACCGGGCCAAGAACCCGCTGACCGGCCTTGTCCGGCTTCTGGACCGGCTGGCGAGCCACGCGCTCGACACCGGCACGGATCATTTCGATGCCTCCACCCTCGCCATCACCACCGTGGATACCGGCAACAAGGCCACCAACGTGATCCCGGCGGAGGCGCGGGCGACGGTCAACATCCGCTTCAACGACACACACAGCTCGCAAAGCCTCACCGACTGGATCCGTCAGGAGGCCGACCGCGTGACCGAGGAAACCGGCATTACCTTCGAGCTGCGCACAAAGGTATCGGGGGAAGCTTTCCTCACGCCGCCCGGCCCGCTCTCCGATCTCGTCGCCCGCGCCGTGGAGGCGGAGACCGGGATCACGCCCGCGCTGTCCACCACCGGGGGCACGTCGGACGCGCGTTTCGTGCGCCGCCATTGCCCGGTGGTGGAGTTCGGCCTGGTCGGCAAGACGATGCACCAGCGGGACGAGCGGGTGGAGGTCGCGCAGATCACGGGCCTCAAGGCGATCTATACCCGCATCCTGCGGGACTACTTCGCCTGAGGCCGCCCCCGCTGTGGGCGCTGCCGCTGTGAACGCCGTGAAAATCCGGAAGACCGCTGCCCCCGCCGCCGGTTTCCCGGATGACCGGACACGCAGCCTGTGGTAGGGCGTGTGCATGAACCCGCTGCCCTCCAAATCCCAGATCCTTGAGTGGATCGCCGCCCATCCCGGCCTTTCGGCCAAACGCGACATCGCGAAAGCCTTCAACGTGAAGGGCGATCAGCGGGTCGAGCTGAAACGCATCCTGAAAGAGCTGGAGACCGAAGGGCAGCTTGAGCGAAAACGCAGCCGCTACCGCGATGCGGAAAAGCTGCCCCCGGTCTCAGTTCTGGAAATACTGAAGCCCGACAGCAATGGCGACCTTTTCGCCCGCGCGCTGGAATGGCAGGGCGAGGGGCCGGAGCCGCGCATCCTGATGGTGCTCCGCAAGACCGACCCCGCGATCGGCCCCGGCGACCGCATCCTTGCCCGCGTGGTGGAGGCGGGAGCGGAGGATCATCATTACGAGGCCCGGCTGATCCGCAAGATCGGCAGCAATCCGCGCCGCATCCTCGGCGTCTTCCGCAAGGAGACCGAGGGGGGGCGCATCGTGCCGATCGACAAGGGGGCAGACCGTGACTGGCGCGTGGCGGCAACCGCAACGCAGGGCGCACAGGACGGCGAGCTGGTGGAGGCCGAGCAGCTTGGCCACCGCGCCCGCATGGGCCTGCCCCAGGCGCGCATCGTCGAGCGGCTAGGCGACCCTTCGGCTCCCAAGGCGGTCTCGCTCATCGCGATTCATCAGCACGGCATCCGCGACGCCTTCCCCGACCGCGTGATCGCCGAAGCCGATGCGATGAAACCCGCGACCGCGCGCGGCCGGGACGATCTGCGCGACATGCCGCTCGTTACCATCGACCCCGCCGATGCCCGCGACCATGACGATGCGGTCTATGCGGAGGCGGATAGCGAGGAAGGCAATCCCGGCGGCCACATCGTCTGGGTGGCCATCGCGGATGTGGCGCATTACGTGAAGCCCGGATCCGCCCTCGACCATGAGGCGCGGGAACGCGGCAATTCCACCTACTTCCCTGACCGGGTGGTCCCCATGCTGCCGGACATGCTGTCGGGCGATCTCTGCTCGCTCCATGAGGGCGTCGGGCGCCCCTGCATCGCCGTTCGGATGCGCCTCGATGCGGAGGGCAACAAGATCAGCCACCGTTTCGTGCGGGGCTTCATGCGCTCCGCCGCCTCGCTGACCTACGAACAGGTGCAGGCGGCGCAGGATGGCACCCCCGACGACCAGACCGAACCCCTGCTGGACCGTGTGATCCGGCCGCTCTATGCCGCCTACGCCGCTGCCAGCGCTGCGCGGGCGCGTCGTCAGCCACTGGATCTCGACCTGCCGGAGCGGCGGATCATCCTGACGGAAGACGGACGCGTCGCCTCCGTCGCCTTCCGGGACCGGCTGGACGCGCACAAGCTCATCGAGGAGTTCATGATCCTCGCCAATGTCGCCGCGGCGGAGGAGTTGATCCAGCGCCGCCGTCCCCTGCTGTTCCGCGTCCATGAGGAACCTTCTCCCGAGAAGCTCGACGCGCTGCGCGAGGTGGCGGAGGCGTCCGGCTTCACGCTGGCGAAGGGACAGGTGCTTCAGACCCGGCATCTCAACAATCTCCTCGCGCAGGCGGAGGGGACGTCGTTCGATCAGCTGCTGAACATCTCCACCCTTCGGTCGATGACGCAGGCCTATTACCACCCGGAGAATTTCGGCCATTTCGGGCTGGCACTGCGGTCTTATGCGCATTTCACCTCACCGATCCGGCGCTATTCCGACCTCATCGTGCATCGCGCCCTGATTTCCGCCCACGGCTGGGGGAAGGACGGTCTGACCCCCGCCGATATAGAGGGGCTGGAGGCGACGGCGGAGCACATCTCGGAGACGGAGCGACGCTCCATGGCGGCGGAACGTGACACGACGGACCGTTACCTTGCCGCCTACCTGTCTGAGCGGGTGGGCAATGAATTTTCCGGCCGTATCGCTGGCATCACCCGTTTCGGCGTGTTCGTCCGGCTGGATGAGACCGGGGCGGACGGGCTGATCCCGATCCGCGCGCTGGGGCATGAATATTTCCATTTCGACGCCGACAGCCAGACACTGATGGGCGATCAGACGGGGCTGACGCTCTCGCTCGGACAGCGCGTCACCGTCCGGCTGGCGGAGGCAGTGCCGGTGACCGGTGGGCTGGTGCTGGACCTTCTGTCGCTGGAGGACAATGAACTGCCGCGCGGGCCGCGGGCGGGTGGTCGCCCTGGCGGACGGCGGACGGGTGCGCCCAAAGGGCGCAAGCCGGGTCCGGCCAAGGCGCGCAAGGATGCAACCTCCCGCAAGCTGACCCGCCGCAAGCGGGAAAGATAGGACGAAAGCTTCACCTGCGACCACCACAACGCTTTGCAGATCGGTCTTCCGTTGCTACCATCGGCGCAACAAAAAGAATATCGAGCAGGTGACAGTATGCGCAATTCCTTGACCGCCGTTGCGGTGGCCGGCCTCATCGCACTTCCCGCCTGCGGGTCGTCCGACTGGGTCTCGCGTTCCTCTGCGGAAACCCGTGATTTTCCGCGCGCCCCCGCCACGGCGCAGGCTTTGAACATGGTGGAGGATCGGGGTTTCGACAGCTGGCTCTCCGGTTTCCGGGGGCGGGCGGTAGCGCAGGGGATCTCGCTGCGCACCTTCGATTCTGCCTTCGCCGGCGTGGGCTACGTCCCGGACGTGGTTCAGCGCGACCGCAATCAGGCGGAGTTCACGCGCGCCATCTGGCAATACCTGGACAGCGCCGTCTCCGACACGCGGATCGAGAACGGACGCAAGGCCCTGGCCGAGAATCGCCGGGTGCTGGACGAGATCGAGGCACGCTACGGCGTCGAGCGTGAGGTGGTTGTCGCGGTCTGGGGCATGGAAAGCTCCTATGGAAGCCATCGGGGAACCATGCCTGTGATCCCCTCGCTTGCGACCCTGGCCTATGACGGACGACGCGGTGCCTTCTTCGAGCAGCAGCTCATCGCCGCACTGAAAATCATTCAGGCCGGCGATGTCGATGCGCGCCACATGACCGGCTCCTGGGCCGGGGCGATGGGACACACGCAGTTCATCCCGACGAGCTACCTGCTCTACGCCGTGGACTTCCATGGCGACGGCAAGCGGGACATCTGGTCCGATGATCCGTCTGACGCGCTCGCATCCACCGCAGCCTATCTGGCACGCTCCGGTTGGACGCGCGGGCAGCCCTGGGGGGTGGAAGTGGTGCTTCCCGCCGGGTTCAACCATTCTCTCGCGGGCAAGGGCACGCGCAAGAGTGTCGCGGAATGGTCCTCTCTGGGCATCCGTTCGGCCGACGGCACAAGGCTGCGGGATCATGGGGCGGCATCCGTGCTTCAGCCTGCCGGCGCGAACGGGCCCGCTTTCCTGATCTTCAACAATTTCCGCGCCATCTCGCGCTACAATGCTGCCGACAGTTATGTGATGGGTGTCGGTCACCTCTCTGATCGGCTGAAGGGCGGCGGTCCCTTCCTCGCCGCCTGGCCCAGGACGGACAGAGCGCTTACACAGGCGGAGAGAACGGAATTGCAGCAGCGCCTCGCCCGCGCCGGCTTTGATCCCGGGGGGGCGGATGGCAAAATCGGCCCCGACACGATCGCAGCCATCCGGGGCTATCAGGTCGCAAGCGGCATGACGCCAGACGGCTATCCATCCTACGATCTGCTCAATCGCCTGCGATGACAGCTGCGAAAGGGCTGGCTCGACGCCTCCCCGTGATCTGTGCCCGCCTGCCCTCGTCGTAACTCCCGCTGCTACCGTCGCAAGATGGAAAGCAGGGAAGCAGCGCTCCCCTGCCCCCGCAGCAGGGAGAGTGCTCCTGCGCCGGGTGCGTTTTGTGATAGTCCCGATTGAAGATCGGACATCAAGAGGAAGCGACGGATCAGCGCTTCGGACTGTTCAGGATCGGCAAACTGCGTGATGCTGCTCTGGCCGAGTATGCTCTGGGCACGGCTCTTCATCGTTCGCAGCTGCAAATCTATGTCGAGAGCGCCGAAAGTGGAGGGCAAGGCAAACGCGCGTTCGAAAACGGTCCGCAAAGGCTTCGACCCCAGCACGGCATACCACAGAGTATTCTCCGATCCGTTTCGCTCCGCGATTTTTTCCAACTCACGCTGCGCATTCAACGCAAGACGCATGTCGTCGTTGCTATCCCCCACCGCCGCCTCAAACGCGCGCGTCTTGTATGCGGCGAGGATGGCATCCGCAAAACCTTCCCGCTGCGTGAAAGGAGGATCCTCGGAAAAGGAGAAGGTTGATGCCATCTCGGCATAGGCTTTGTTGGAAAGCCGATTGGCGAGGGCGGTTCGTTCACTGACTCCATCTTCCAATACTTTACGGATGAAGTATTTGTTGCCGATATCCTCACCCAGACCGAAGGCCCCGAGCGCGATCTGAAGCAGGCGGCGGTCGGCGACAAGCTCCTCTGCGCTGGAAATGCCGCCGATGCGGTCTCTGAAATATGCTTCGTCGCGCTGCATTTTCGCGGAAGCGACAAAAGTTTCCTTCTGGACCTCCACCGTACGCTGAAGGAATCGCCATCCGGCATATCCACCAACGGGAATGACCGGGCCAAAGCTCATTCTTCAGCCAGAAGCCGTGCTTCCCGCGGCAGCAAGCCACGCAGCGCTTTCAAAGCCGCATAGTACTGATGTGAACCAACGCTCTGCCGAGCCTGCGATAGCAGCGCCCGGCTTGGTCCATCGATCATGATATCCTCCAGTTGATCTATTGCTGCCAAGAGATCAGGACATGCCGCCTGTTCCGTTGCATCGCCAGAAAGAACCAACTGGGCCATATAGCATGCCCGGCTGACAGGCGTTGTCGCATCCCGGGGGTGAAGCGCATCGCGAAGGCGGAGAATGCGGGCGCCTGGCGTTATGATCGAAAATCGCGATCGCCTGTCGCCGTTCTCAATAACGGCCCCGTTGACCAGCAGCCTTTCACCAGGGGCAAGCTTGAGAACCAATCCACTCAACAGCCTGCCCCCCGTTGCCGGAGTCCGGCCATGACAGCCATATTGATCTCGATGAGCGCTTCCACTTCCGCGCTGCCGTCCAATACGCGATCACTCTGAACCCGCACAAACTCTGCAAGATAGAAGATTTGCGCTCGAAGCGCGGGCGGTAATGCGTTGCCCTGGCTCGCGACATCCGTCGCCAGAACAGTCCACAATCTACGATTGTCATGAAGCCCTTGGACCAGCGCCGGAAAGGCAGCCCGGCCACCAGCGACCGCGGCACGAAGTTGCCGTGTCGCTCTTGCAAAGGCCTCGTACTCCAGATCACGTTCCGTCCCTAGCAGAGGCTCGGTTCGCGCATAGGCGCTTCGCGCCTTCTCGATTGCGTTCAAGATGCATCCTTTCAGCGACACATGGCTCAACGCTCGGACAAAAGGCGCGGCGAGGCTGAAGCCCCGCCGCGGACGATATTAGCGGAAGAGGGAAAGCACGTTCTGCGGTGCGGAGTTCGCGATCGACAGCGCCTGAATCCCGAGTTGCTGCTGCACCTGCAGAGCCTGCAGCCGCGCGGAGGCCTCCTCCATATCTGCGTCCACCATGGCGCCGATACCCTGCGTCAGAGCGTCGGAAAGCTTGCTGATGAAGTTCGCCTGCTTCTCGACGCGGCCCTCAGTGGAGCCGAGGGTCGCGCCGGCGGTCTTTACCGTATCGAGAAGCCCTTCGATCGCCGTCAGCGCCGATGCAGCGCCTGCTGCCGTGCTCACGTCAATGGAATCCAGCGCACCAAGGCCACCGCTGCCAGCATTCTGGAAACGACCGGAAACAGCCAGATCCCCTGTTCCGTTATTGGTCAGCACCAGCGTCCCTGGGGTACCGCTGTCGTAGTCAAGGCTGACACCCTCGATACCCAAGGCCTCCACCGCACCCTTGAGGCCAACCGCGACCAGATCCGCCGGCGTCGAGGAGGCGACATCGTCCGCGGTGACGGTGTAGCTCGCGGTCTTGTCGCCGATCGTCACCGAAATGCGGTCGCCCGCGGCCAGGGCATTGGTATCGTTGTCGATGACAATATTGGTGCTCGCCCCGCCACCGTCTACAGTAGTCGCAAAGGTATCCGCTGCCGTTGAAGCCCCGTCCGAACCGGTAAAGGCGGCCTTCGCCGTGTAGGTGCCGATAGACAGATCCTGTTTCTCGACGCTGATCTTGGTCGGCGTCACCGAACCGTCGGCGCTGCGATCCAGAGAGGCGAGATAGTCGACCGACCCCGTTCCTTCCAGCAAGCTGATACCGCTGAACTGAGCCGTGCTGATCGTGGACTTGATGTTCGCGATAACCCCCTCGATGTCCTTTTGCAGTTCGGCAGATCCCGTCCCCTGCTGCGCAGCGACGATCTTGCCTTTGATCGAAGTCAGGTCCTCGGCAATCGATTCCACCGCAGTCCGGGCAACAGCGATGGTGGACTTCGCCTGGGAAAGACCGTCGGACACCGCCTTGAAGCTCGCCACGTCGGATTCCATCGTCTTGGAAATAGCCCAGACGGCTGCGTTGTCTTTGGCGGAAGCGACCGACTTTCCGGTGGAAATCTCGTCCTGTGTTTTTGCAAGGCTGCTATTGATTCCCTTCAGAGTCTGAAGAGCAACCATTGCGCTCGAGTTGGTCAGAATGCTGGACATAGGAATTCCCCTGATAAGGACGCGTTTTGCGCCCGTTGCGCCGTGAATTGGCTGGTTCGGCCTTCTGCCCAATACGGATTTGTCCGCGCCATCTCCCTGGATGCCTCTTCATAATGGCGTCAAATCTCTAACGAATTCCTAAAGCGGCTTCGAAAATAACTCGCATTCTAACGATCATGCTCTTCGCTCGATCGCAGGGCCGGTGCTGCCTGCAATACGACGTCCATCTGTCCCATAACCGGAAAAGGAGCCGTCGAGCGATGCCGACGGCCGCAAGCCTGCCAACGCGGCCCGGATAAGCCCCTGATTTCGCGCAGCACAGGACCGAATCGCGGCGAGCTCCTCGGCTGTCGCTCCCGGAAGCTGTGACAACAGGTCATCGGTCGCGTCGATCAGGTTCTTTAGCCGGTCAAATTGCCCGATGACGATCGCCTCGCGCGTTTTCTCCAGGAGCGCGCGCGCATCATGCATTTCCGGTATCCCCGCGAATCAGCGCGCTAAAAAGGCTCTCGGAAAGCCCCACGCCGCCGGCGCGCACGAGTTGCTTCGCCTGCGCCTCCCGCAGGAAGGAGGCGAACTGCTCCTCTCCCACACCGCCGCCGAAATCGCTTTTCGCCTCGGCAGGTTTGAGCATTTCCGCGAGAAAAGCTCCCTCCAAAGCTTCTGCAGCAGCCCGAATTTTCTGTACGCGCGCAGGGTGTGACGCTCCATCTACTTCCATCGCCATGTCCTTTTTCTAATTTGTTGTCGCATATTTCGCGCGGAGCAGTAAATATTTAGTAACTTCCTGCGGTCATTATTGAAGGGCACAAAGCGAGGCCAGGGATGGACGCCATTGCTCTTCTTTCGACTCTTGCACCCACGGTGGAGGCCGCGCATGCTGGCGTCGCATGCGAATTCTCGATGGGTCAAGCGTTCGAGGATGAATTTGAAGCTGAGAAGCCTGCATCGAAAGAGCTTCAAAGACAATCGGGAGCGTTACCACTTGCCAATTCTCCAATTCCTTTCGCTTTCCGCCTCGAAACAGAAAGATCCAGTTCGCCATTACTGGAAACAGATCTTCACATTTCGGGCGCCACCCCTTTGTCGTCCGAACATGCCGCCTCACAGGACTTGCCGGCGGAAGAAATTGGAGTTTCTGATAATCGTCTGGAATTCCAACCAGAGGTTTATCCGGCTAACGCAGCTGCGACGTCAGACATAGGGCGGAAAGATGTGCCCGAAGGTTACGGGCAAGCGGCGAATGAACCCACGGCGAGTACCGTCTCTCGTTGGCTGGCCATTTCGGCAATAGCCGGTGAGCCGGGAATGATGCGGGAAACCAGGCCGGTGAGTGAGAAACCGGCGCAGTCTCTTTTCGCTGAGGGTCCGACTACCCGGCAGGCCGGAAACTCAGAGGGGGGTATGGAGCGCGCTCCGCCTGCCATCGAAAGTTCCGCAAAAGGCATTGGTCCGACGATGCCCGAAGGATCATCGTCTGCGGCGGAAGATCGTGCTGTTATCACTGTCACTGATGGCGTTGACCCTCCCCCGTCGGCGCCAAAGATGACAGCTGAACTGTCCGGGCAGCCACTGCTCCCAGATGGTGCGTTGGATATCGTTTCACCAGATAGGCCAACGGCTCAAGCGGGAACAGAAGCAACGCCCCCTTACAAGGGCAAGGACGATTCGCGGAAGATAGACTTGGGTCACGCTACGGCTGACCCCAACGACAAGCCACAAAGCTCCGAACCGGATCTGGACGTCGGGGCGATCGTTGCTCTGGAACGGGAAGCGTTGGAGACGCCCGCTCTCCGAGAGATTTCCGGACGGGCTGACAGGTCCGGAGAAAGTGTGAATGACACTCGGCCACGTTTTTTTGCCCCAACGGCTCCAGCGCCGCAGGAGGCACCACGACTGCTTTTGCGGCAGGATGGTGAGGCTATGGAGCTGTCTCTGGACGACAATGATCTTGGTCGACTCGAATTGAAGATCCAGGAAACACCACATGGCGTCCGGGTGGAGGTTGATTCAAACCGGGCCGACTCGCTCGATGCAGCAAGGCGCCAGGCGGCAGACCTTCAGCGAGATCTCCGGCAGCAGGGCTATGGCGAGGTAAGTTTCCATTTCGGCGGTGATAAGAAACAGGATCGTCGCAATCCGCTCAAACCAGATGCGTCTGAAAGCCAATTTGCCGTGATGATCGAAACCGCTCCACAAAAAGGTCTGGCTGGCGAGGACCGGCTGGATTTGCGCATGTGAGGATAAATTGGACATAGCAGCGACGACATCACAGCGCAGCGCCGGAACGGCAAATCCGCAAGGCGGAGGGTTCGCCAGCACTGATTTTCAAACATTTCTCCGGATGTTAACGACACAGCTGCAGAATCAGGATCCACTGAACCCGATGGAATCCAGCGAATTTGCCGTGCAACTCGCGACTTTTTCGGGCGTGGAACAGCAGATGCAAACGAACCAGCTTCTGGAAGGACTGGCCTCAGGCACAGGACTTGGGGGGGTATCGGGCTTTTCCAGTTGGCTGGGGAAGGAGGTCGCCGTGACTTCTGCGGCAGTCTACGATGGTGCGCCGCTGACGCTTCTCCCACCGGAACTCGTGGGGGCGGATCGTGCTGTTCTGGTTGTCCGGGATAGCGGCGGGGACATTGTCGCACGCGAGGATTTTCCGACGGACGGTAGTGCGGTGAGCTGGGCTGGAAGCCTCTCGGGTGAAGCACCTCTCCCGCCGGGTCGCTACAGTTTCAGCATCCAGACCTATTCCGGGACGACGCCGCTCGCGACGGAGAGCGTGCCGACCTATCAACGCGTTGAGGAAATACGAGCCGACGCCAATGGCGCCATTCAGCTCATCCTGCGGGGCGGCGCCCAGTTCAGCGCCGATCAGGTCGTCGCCATGCGGGAGCCGGGATGAAGCTCAATCCTCCTCCAGACGCGTACGCAGCTCCCTCAGAACAGGGAGAACCGCCCGTACGCGCTCGGTGCCGAGCGCGCGCGCCGTGCGGGACATGGCCGGAGAGATCGCGGCAAAGGCGGCATCGCGGGCCGCGCGGCCGGCCGGACTGATTGCCACGAACTTGCGACGGGCATCATCCCAATCGGGGCGCACATGCACATGCCCTGCCCATTCGAGTTTGGAGATGGTGTTGGACATCGCACCGCGCGTGACGTGAAAGGCGCGGGCAAGCTGGGCCGGCGTGCGCTCTTCGTTGACATGGGCGAGATGGTTGAGGACGGCGAAATGCGACAGCTCCATCCCACGCGGAAGCGCCTTCGAAAGCAAGGTCCGGGCGAGTTGATCGACCATGTAGATTTCGCTGAAAAGAAGAGCGCCCAGCGGCTCGTGCTCCGGTGGCGTCATGGTCCCGCGAAGGCCCGGTCATGGTCCAGAGAGGGAACCCTTGCGCGGGCCTTCCTCACTTCCGCAAGGTCGAGATCAATGAGCATCACGCCAGGCTCGGTCCCGGCGTCCGCGAGAACCTCGCCCCAGGGCGCGATGACAAGCCCATGCCCATAGGTTTTGCGGCCCGGCCCCTTGCGCTCGACATGCGTGCCTGTCTGCGCGGGCGCGAGGACAAAGCAGCCCGTCTCTATCGCACGGGCCCGCAGCAGAGGCTCCCAATGCGCGGCACCGGTGGTGGTATTGAAAGCAGCAGGAACGGTAAGGATATCCGCCCCCGCCTTGGCCAGAGCGCGATACAGATAGGGAAAACGCAGGTCATAGCAGATCGACAAACCGATCACGCCAAAGGGCGTGGACACGACTTCCGCCTGCTCACCAGGCCGATAGCCGGAGGATTCCCGATAAACCTCCGTCTCCGAAACCTGCACGTCGAACATGTGGATCTTGTCGTAGCGCGCGGCAATCTCCCCCTCAGGCGTGATGAGGAAGGAACGGTTGGCAAAGCGCCCATCCGGGTCATGCGTCAGAAGCGCCAGCGAGCCGATCAGCAGCCAGATCCCATGCTCGCGCGCCCGGGTCCGAAGCGCAGCGAGGGTAGGATCGTCCTCTTCATGACGCAGCACCGCGCGCTGATGGGCGCGGTCGGTGGAGATGCAGTTCGTCACCTCCGGCGTCAGCACGAACTCCGCCCCGCCGGCCACAGCCCGATCTATGAGGGACAGGGTGACGGGAAGGTTCTCCTCCGGCAGATCGGTGACGTTGAGCTGAACCAGAGCTGCGCGCATCCCCTCAGCCCTTGAGAAGCGGGTCAAGCCGACCGGCCGCCTCGAGCGCGTGCAGGTCGTCAGAGCCGCCGACATGCGTCTCACCGATGAAAATCTGCGGCACCGTATGGCGACCGCCCGCGCGCCGGGTCATCGCGCTGCGCAGATCGGGATCGCGGGACACGTCGATTTCGCGATAGGTGACCCCTTTCTTCCCGAGCAGCCGCTTCGCCGCAGCGCAATAGGGACAAGTGGGCGTCGTGTAGATCTCGATATCAGCCATGGGATCCTCATGTTTCGCGCAAGATATAAGTGCTTATCCCCCTTTCGCAACGCGCGCGAGCACAACCGCCGTGACGTCGGAAGCCCCTGCCGCGCGGAGCGCCGCGGCACAGGCGGCAAGTGTGGCCCCCGATGTCAGCACATCATCGACCAGAAGGACCGGGCGGCCGGCGATCCGCGCCATCCGCCTCGGGGTGCAGCGAATCGCCCCGGTCATATTGGCAAAGCGGCCGGCCCGGTCGCGCCCCTCCTGACTGCCTGTGGAGCGGGGCCGATGCAGCAGATCGACGACACATTCGATCCCGGTTTCCCGCGCCAGCGCCTGCGCGAGCAGGGCCGACTGATTGTAACGCCGCAGCAGCAGCCGGCGCCAGTGAAGCGGCACGGGCGCGATCAGCGTGTCAGGAAGCAGGAGCGGTTCCGCCGCCTTTTTCAGCCAGCGCCCCGCTGGACGATGAAGTTCGGTCCGGTCGCCGTGCTTGAACGCCAGAACAAGACGCCTGCCCGTCCCGGAATAGGTGAAGACCGCCCGCGCCCTGCTCCAAACAGGCGGTACGCGGAGGCAGCCGTCGCAAAGCACGCCGTCTTCCGGCCCGCCCGGCAGGGACAGTCCGCAGGCATCGCAGACCAGACCGTCGAGAAAATCGACATCCCGCCAGCAGTCCGGGCAAAGGCCGAAGTCCTCCGCAACCGGTGCGGCGCAGGCCACGCATTGGGGCGGATAGAGCGCGTGCAGAGCCGCGCGCCCGCCCCGCGCGACGAGCGTTTGCAAAGCGCCGAACCTGCCCCTAGATTCGACAGGTTCCAAGGTAGGCTCATGCATCAACCACCCCAACTGACCGATCGCCCCCAACTTCTCCGCCAGCGCGAACGGGCGCGGCGGGGCCAACCCGCGCTCTTTCTGCATGAAGCGGTGGCGGACGAGGTTCAGGAAAGACTGACAGAGGTTAACAGAAGGTTTACGAACCCGGCCATCGTCACCGCTTTTCCAGAAGCGTGGCACGCCTTCCCGACCGCCCGATTCGTCGCCGATGAGGATGTTCTGGATCTCGAGGAAGGCGCGCATGATCTGCTGATCCATGATCTCGCGCTGCACTGGTCCTCCGATCCGGTGGGACAGCTTGTGCAGGCGCGCCGGGCGCTCAGGCCTGACGGGCTGTTTCTGGGTGCGCTCTTCGCGGGCCAGACGCTCAGCGAGCTCCGGGCCGTGATGGCGGAGGCGGAGGTCGCGCTGACCGGAGGGCTGTCGCCCCGCGTGGCGCCGATGGGCGAGATTCGCGATCTGGGCGGGTTGCTTCACCGCGCGGGCCTGGCCCTGCCGGTCGCCGATGGGGTGAAGCTGACGGTGACCTATGGCGATGTCATGGCGCTGTTTCGCGATCTCCGGGCGATGGGAGAGACGAATGCGCTGGCCGCGCGGCGCAAGACGATGCCGCCGAGGGTGCTGTTCCCGCTGGCTGCGGAGATCTATGAGCGGACATATGCGTTGCCCGATGGCCGCCTGCCTGCCACCTTCGAGATCGTATATCTCACTGGCTGGGCGCCCGATGCCAGCCAGCAGCAACCGCTACGCCCCGGAACCGCGCTCCAGCGGCTGGAGGACGCGTTGAACGCGCCCCGCGACAAGAGCACGAGTTGAAATCCCGCGGCCAGCGGTTATCTCGCCGTTGTCCGCCAGCAGGAAACCCCACATGCTAGACCAGAAACCTTCCTCTCTCGCGGTTCGCCCCTCGCATGCCCCGCCGGACCATCCGGCGCTTCCGCCCCGCCGGATCGGCGTGTTGCTGGCCAATCTCGGCACGCCCGACGGGTATGACTACTGGTCGATGCGGCGCTACCTGAACGAGTTTCTCTCTGACAAGCGGGTCATAGACTATCCCGCGTGGAAGTGGCAGCCGCTGTTGCAGACGGTGATCCTGACGAAGCGGCCCTTTTCCTCCGGCGCGAATTACAAGCTGATCTGGGACGAGGAGCGGGGCGAAAGCCCCCTGCTCACAATCACCCGCAATCAGACGGAGGCGCTGCGCAACGCGCTGACGGGTCGCTTCGGCGATGCCGTGACGGTGGATTTCTGCATGCGCTACGGTAACCCCGCCACTGCGGAGAAGGTGGCGGAGATGGTGGCCGCGGGCTGCGACCGTATCCTGTTCTTCCCGCTCTATCCGCAATATGCGGGCGCTACGACCGCGACCGCGAACGATCAGTTCTTCCGCGCCTTGATGGCGGAGAAATGGCAGCCCGCCGCGCGCACCGTGCCTGCCTATTTCGACCATCCGCTCTATGTGGAGGCGCTCGCGCGGTCGGTGGAGGCGGCCTATGCTGCATTGCCGGTGAAGCCGCAGAAGCTCGTGACCTCCTATCACGGTATGCCGGTGCGCTATCACCTCTCGGGCGATCCCTATCAATGCCAGTGCCAGAAGACGACGCGCTTGCTGCGCGAACGGCTCGGCTGGGAGAAGGACGCGGTGGATGTGACCTTCCAGTCGGTCTTTGGACCGGAGGAATGGCTGAAGCCCTATACGGTTGAACATGTGGCGGTTCTGGCGCGGCAGGGTATCCGCAATATCGCCATGATGGCGCCAGCGTTCTCGGCCGATTGCATAGAGACGCTGGAGGAAATCAACGGCGAGATCCGTCACGCATTCGAGGAGGCGGGCGGCGAGACCTTCACCTATATTCCCTGCCTCAACGACGAGGCCGCGCATATCGCAGCGCTGGAGGCCATCGTGGCGGAGAACCTGGCCGGGTGGGTAGCCTGACTCCAACCGGTTAAGTCTCTGGACAGAAAAGGAAAAGGGCGGTGGTTGCCCACCGCCCCTGAGTTCCGAATCCGCGGCCGGTCTTGCGATCGGCCAGGCAGAACTCTCAGTTCGCTGCGAGAGCCGCGCCAACCAGCACGACGAGCAGCAGCGGCACAACCACACCGGCCGAGGAGGAGGACGTGTCCTGCACCACTACTTCCGGTTGGACGACCGGTTCGACGACCGGAGCGCTGATGTTTCCTGCAAAAGCCGAAGAAGCAGCAACCGACACGGCAGCCGCGAGTGCGATCTTTTTCATATTGACCTCCAGTGATATCCCGCCCCGCATTACGGGGTCGGGCCTGAAAAACGAGCCTCGTAAACTCCAGTAATCACCGAAAATTGCATCTGCAAAGAGGGTTTGAGCGGAGCGCCGCTCACACCCCCGGGGAGGCGTCAAATTAGCAACACCTGCGTGCCCACATTGGCCATGCCGAACAGCTCGGCGATATGTTCGTTGTAAAGCCCGATGCAGCCGTTGGAGGACCGCCGCCCGATCTTCCGCGTATCCTGCGTTCCATGGATACGGTAGTAGGCCCAGGAGAGGTAAAGCGCGTGGGTGCCCAGCGGATTTTCCGGACCCGGCCCTATGAAATCCGGCCAGTCAGGGTTGCGCTGCTTCATCGCCGGCGTCGGGCGCCAGGAGGGGCCGTCGACCTTCTTCACCACCTCGGTGCGTCCCTTGCGGGTCAGGTCGTCGGTCTCCGGCACGGAGGTCGGATAGAGCCGGTAGATCGCCTGGTCCTCCGACCAGAAATGCAGCGCACGGCTGTTGATATCGACGAGTATCGCCCCGTTCCGGGTATTGCTGAAGTAGTCCTGCCAGTGATGTGTCCGAAAGCTGGAGATGTTGCGCCGGATTGTCGGCGACAGCGGTTTTTCCATCTCGGTAGAGTTGGACATGGTCGCCTGAGCGCGGGCGACCGCCGGTGCTGCGAGGCTGCCAAGCAACGCGCCCCCGACGAACATACGCCGGCTGAAACCGACACCCGAAGCGGAATCCTGCGGCTTCTTCATCCCTCACTCCTTCGACCGCCCCGGCGATCTGATTGCGGCGTCCTGTCACCTTGACAGGCCTGCTTCTGGTCATCCCAGAATTTGCGCTTTAATGCTCTCTGTCATGGGCTGCAAATCAACAAATACTCGTGATGCGCCTTTTGACAGGGATATTTGCGACCGCTGGCCCGGGCGGCTACATCTCCGGGGATCTTCTCCAACAGGCAAACGAAACACATGCTCCGAACTTCGCTTCTTCTGCTCACCACCGCGGCGACGCTCGCCGCCTGTTCCTCGCCGCCGCCGATCCAGTACGGAGCAGATGGAAAACCGCTCCCGCGCCTCTACCAGCTGAGCGCCGGAGAGACGGGCGCCATCCAGTACCGGATGCTGGACGGGGTCAATGCGCTCCGCTCCGCGCGCGGCCTGGCGATGCTGCAGCTTTCGCCCGAACTGAACGCGGCCGCCGCGACCCATTCGCGCGACATGGCGGTGCAGAACCGGCCCTGGCACTTCGGCTCCGACGGCTCCTCGCCCGTCATCCGGGCGCAACGCGCCGGCTATCGTGGTGAGGTTCTGGGAGAGCTGATTTCCGAAACCTATGAGACGGAGCTGGAAACGCTGGCCGCGTGGATGGAGGACAAGCCCTCACGCGAGACGCTTCTCGACCCCGCTGCCCGCCTGATGGGCTTCGACTTCTTTCAGGATGGCCGGGGCAAGATATGGTGGACGCTGCTGCTCGGAAACTGATCCGGGCAGCATGAGTGCCGCGGCCTCCCGGAGAGACCGCGGCCAGCTATGGGAGGGGCCGTCTGGCCCCGTTCCTATGGCAGCAGGTAGATCGGCGTTCCTTCACGGACCATGGAGTATACCTCCTCGATCTCCTTGTCGGTCACGGCAATGCAACCGGCCGTCCAGTCCCGCGGGCGACCCTTGGCCCAACCCGCCTCTCCGTGGATGAAGATGTCCCCACCCGGAGAGAGGCCGAGCGCACGCGCAACCTCCACATCCTGCGGGTTCGGATAGGAAATCCCTACAGACAGGTGATACTGGCTGTTGGGATTGCGCCGGTCGATGAAATAGAGCCCTTCCGGCGTACGGCCATCGCCCGATATCTTCTTGTGGCCCATCGGCTGCGGCCCCAGCCCGATGTCATAGGTCTTGATCGCGATATTGTCGTGCAGCAGATACATTTTCCGCTGCGACTTGTGCACCTGTATCGACGTGACTTCTGGCCCGTCGTAGCTCTTGAACTTGGATTGCGATCCGCAGGCCGAAAGCGTCACGCAAAGCAAGAGAAGCGAAAGAATTCGCCACATGGTTATGGTCCTGCCCATCCCTCTTTTTTATTGCCCGAGAGGGTAGCAGATCTCCGCCAGATTCGCCTAGGCGGTTTGCGCGTCACGCGCGGTGGAAAGACGCGACCAGTTCCACATGCGTGGACCAGCGGAATTGATCCACCGGCTGAACCCAATCAAGCCTATAGCCCGCATCGGTCAGGATGCGCGCATCGCGGGCGAAGGTCAGCGGATTGCAGGAGACACCAGCGAGTCGCGGCACGCCCGCAGCGGCGATCTCCCGCATCTGGGCCTCGGCTCCGGCGCGCGGCGGGTCGATGACCACTGCGTCGAGCCGCTTGAGTTCGGGGCCGAGCAACGGACGGCGGAACAGGTCACGCGCCTCTGCCGTGACCTTGCGCAGCCCCTCGGCGCCGCGCCAGCCGCGCTCCAGCGCCCGGATGGCAGGCGCGCTTCCCTCCACGGCGAGCACCTCCGCCCGCTCGGCCAGCGGCAAGGCAAAGGTGCCGGAACCGCAGAACAGATCCCCCACGCGGGACGCGTTCCCGACGATCTCCCGCACGGCGGCAAGCAGAGCGGCCTCCCCTTGGGCGGTGGCCTGAAGAAACGCGCCGGGGGGCGGCGAGACGAGAGCCACGCCGAATCGATGGAACGGTTCAGCGGCTTGCACGGCAACCTCGCCCTCCCAGCTCAGACGCGCGATGCTGTGCCGCCCCGCGATTACCGCCAGATCCCGGCGGAGCGCGGCGTCCAGCGGCTTGCCGCCCGTCACGGCCAGATCGGCGCCGCCGATCGCGCGGGTCAGGGTAAGCGTCAGCTCCCCCTTCCGCGAGGCACCGGCCATCGTCACCTCCTCCAGCGCCGGGCGGAGCGCCATCAACTCGGGATGGAGGAGCAGGCAGCCGGGCGTATCGACGAGCTGATCGGAACCGCGCCCGTGAAAGCCTATCATCGCGCCCGCCTTGGTCCGCCGCCCGGACAGCGCCGCGCGACGCCGGGACCGGGGCGGCGAGGTGAGGATCGGGCGCAGCTCCGCCGCGATACCCTGCGCCGCAAGCGCTGCCTCCACCACCTGTGTCTTCCATGCGGCCACGAAGCCATCGGAAGCATGCTGGAGCGCGCAGCCCCCGCAGGCGCGGTAGTGCGGACAGGGAGCGCGGATGCGGTCCGGCGAAGGAGTGACAATGCGCGGCTGGGCGAGGCGATCCCCGACGACATCCCCCGCAACCTCCTCCCCCGGAAGGGCGCCGGGGATGAACACAGGGCCGTCGGCTCCCACAGCGATCCCGTCGCCATGATGGCCGAGGCGCTGGACGGTGAGGGTCATTCCGCCGCCTCCGTCTCCGCCCCGTCCATGGGATCGACGGCCAGAAAGCCACCCGACTGCCGCCGCCAGTAGCGGGCATAGAGACCGTCACGGGCCAGCAGGGCGTCATGCGTGCCCTCCTCCACGATCCGGCCCTCGTCCAGCACCACGATCCGGTCCATCGCGGCAATGGTGGAAAGACGATGCGCGATGGCGAGCACGGTCTTGCCCTCCATCACCCGGTCGAGTGAGTCCTGAATGGCGGCCTCCACCTCGCTGTCCAGCGCGGAGGTGGCCTCGTCCAGCACGAGGATGGGCGCGTTCTTCAGAAAGGCGCGGGCGAGCGCTATCCGCTGCCGCTGGCCGCCCGAGAGCTTCACGCCCCGCTCGCCCAGATGCGCGTCGTAGCCCTTGCGCCCCTGATAGTCGGACATCTTCAGGATGAATTCATGCGCCTCGGCGGCCTTGGCGGCGGCGATCATCTCCTCCTCCGTCGCATCGGGGCGACCGTAGAGGATGTTGTCACGCGCAGAGCGGTTGAACATCGCCGTCTCCTGCGTGACCATGGCGATCTGTCGGCGCAGGCTCTCTTGCGTCACATCGCGCACATCGTGGCCATCGATCAGAACACGGCCCTTCTCCGCGTCGTAGAGCCGGAGAAGCAGGGCGACCAGCGTCGATTTCCCGGCACCGGACGCGCCGACCAGAGCCACCTTCTGCCCCGCGGGAATGTCGAGCGTGACGCCCCGGACACCGCCCGCCCCCCCGCCATAGGTGAAGGTGACGTCATCATAGGTCATCGCCCCGCTCACCCGCTTCAGCTCAAGCGCATCGGGCTTGTCGGTCAGGCTGTGAAGGCGGGAGAGCGTGTTCATCCCGTCCTCGATCTCGCCCACATTGGCATAGATGCTCATCAGCGACATCGAAACCCAGCCCGTCATCTGCGAGATGCGGAGTGCGATGGCTCCGGAGGCCGCGATATCCCCCGCCGTCGCCATGCCGCGCGTCCAGAGCAGCAGCGCCCCCCCGATCAGCACCACCGGCAGGATACCGCCCAGAGCATTCAACCCGAAGCGCAGCCAGGTGGAGACGATGCCAAAGCGGATGGTCTTGCGGCGGTAGTCGCTCATCGCCCCCAGAGCGACCTGATCCTCGAACTCCGCATGGGCGAAGAGCTTCACGGTCTTGATGTTGGTGATCGTGTCCACGACATGGCCGGAGATCATCGCCCGCGCCGCCGCCCGCTGGGTGGAGCGTTTGCGCACGCGCGGCAGGAAGTAGCGGATGAGCAGCAGGTAGAGCAGCAGCCAGACCGCCAGCGCCAGCGCGATCCACGGGTCGATGGCGACCAGCACCGCGACCGAGCCGACGACCGAGGCAAGCGCGAAGGTGACGGCGTTGATGAAATCGGTCGCGGTTTCCGTCACGGCGCGGGCGGTCTGCATCTGCTTCTGCGCGATGCGGCCCGCGAAATCGTTGTCGAAGAACGTGACGGACTGGCCCAGCGTCCAGCGAAACAGCCGCGAGAGGACCAGCGGCATCACATTCGGCGCGACCAGCAGGTTGTTGGCGGCCGTAGAGACGCCGATGGCCACCGGGCGCAGCACCGCAAAGAACAGCACAAAGCCGATCAGCGTCGCGGAATGGGCGGAGAAGTAATCCGCCGTCGCGGTGCTGGTCGTCGTGTCGATCACCCGCCCCAGCACCAGCGCCGTCATGACCTCCAGCACGCCCGCCAGCGCCGCGAGCCCCCCCGCGATCAGCAGCCAGACCCAGGCGCCCTTGATGCACCACATGAAGAAGGCGCCCAGCGTCTGCGGCGGCGACGATTCCGCCGGGATGAAGATATCGGCGTTCGTGACCCCTCTCATGCGGGTTCTCCTGCGGTCAGGGGAGGCGGCTCGCCGATGCTCGTCTGCAGTTCGGTATCCATGCCGATGAACCCGCCCGATTGCCGAGCCCAGAGACCGGCGTAAATGCCACCCGCGGCCAGCAGCTCGTCATGGCTGCCGTCCTCCACGATCCGGCCTGCATCCAGCACCACGATCCGGTCCATGGCCGCGATGGTCGAAAGGCGGTGTGCGATGGCGATCACCGTCTTGCCCTCCATCACGCCATAGAGCGTTTCCTGAATGGCGGCCTCCACCTCGCTGTCCAGCGCGGAAGTGGCCTCATCCAGCACGAGGATCGGCGCGTTCTTCAGAATCACGCGGGCCAAGGCCACACGCTGCCGTTGGCCGCCGGAGAGTTTCACCCCCCGTTCGCCCACCTGCGCGTCATAGCCTGTGCGCCCTTCGCGGTCACGCAGCTGGAGGATGAAGTCATGCGCCTCCGCCCGCTTCGCCGCGGCGATCATCTCCTCCTCCGTCGCTTCGGGGCGACCGTAGAGGATATTCTCCCGCACCGTCCGATGGAGAAGCGAGCTTTCCTGCTGCACCATGCCGATCGCGCGGCGCAGGCTGTCCTGCGTGACGCCGGAGATATCCTGCCCATCGAGCAGGATGCGCCCGCGCTCCGGGTCGTAGAACCGCAGCAGCAGCTTCACCAGCGTCGTCTTGCCCGCACCCGACCGCCCGATCAGGCCGATCCGCTCCCCCGGCCGAACGGTAAGGGTGACACCGTCCAGGCCCGCGCTGCCGCCGCCGTAGTGGTGGCTCACATTCTCGAACTGGACCAGCCCCTTGGTAAGCTTCAGTGCCACGGCTTCCTGCCGATCGACGAGATGGATCGGTTCTGCCAGGGTCTGCATCCCCTCCTCCACGATGCCGAGCGACTGGAAGAAATGCGTCAGCGCCCACATGATCCAGCCGGTCATCGCATTGAGCCGGAGGGTCAGCGCCGTGGCCGCCGCGACGGCACCCACAGAGGCGCTGCCCTGCATCCAGAGCCAGAGCGCCCAGCCCACGACCGCCACGATCAGCAGCCCGTTCAGCATCATCAGCACCACATCCATCGTGGTGAAGACCCGCATCTCCCGCGCGGTGGCCTGCCGGAAGTGCTCCATCCCTTCCTGGGCGTAGTCCAGCTCCTTGCCCTGATGGGCGAACAGCTTGACCGAATGAATGTTGGTGTAGCTGTCCACCACCCGCCCCGTCAGCGCGGAGCGGGCATCGGAGGCGGCCTGAGAGGCGACGCCCACCCGCACCATCGTCCAGCGCATGAGCAGGCCATAGAGCACGAGCCAGCCAAGCAACGGCAGCGCCAGACGGGGATCTGCATCCGCCAGCAATACGGTCGCGCCGATGATATAGGCCAGCGCAAAGGTGATCGCATCGAAGACCTGATAGACGGCATCCCCTGCAGAACCGGGCGCCTGCATGATCCGGTTGGCGACACGTCCTGCAAAGTCGTTCTCGAACCAGCCGACGGACTGGCGGAGCACATGACGGTGCGAGCGCCAGCGGATGAGCGTTCCGAAGTTCGGCACGATGGTGTTGTTGAGAAACGCCACCGACAGCCCCTGGATCACCGGACGGAGCGTGAGCATGAACAGACCCGCCAGCAGCAGTTCCGTGCCATGCGCGGCCCAGACCTCCGAAGGCGTACCCTGCGACAGGAAGTCCACCACGCGACCCATGTACCACACCAGCGCGATCTCCACGGAGGCCACGATGATGCAGAGGAGGGCCGTGACGGCAAACACCCGCCGAAAGGGGCGGGCAAAGGACAAAAGGAACGGCCACAAGCGGCGCGGAGGGGCATCCCGCTCCTCATACGCCGTGTAGGGATCCACAAGAGTTTCAAAGAAGCGGAACATCGCTTCTGCCTTTCTGCGGTCGTGTAACGGGCTGACGGGGACGGCAGGGGCGTCTCTCCGGCAGCGCGGCTCCACACAATCCTGTCAGGACAGGGCATATAGGGCGGAATCCCTCTCAGGGAAACCGGGGGTCTAGCCGAAAAGGTCGCCCTGTGGCGCGGAGCGCACCTCCGTGCGCGGGGCTTCCAGCCCCAGATGCCGCCAGGCAGCCTGCGCCAGCATCCGCCCGCGCGGCGTGCGGGCGATGAGCCCCTGTTGCAGCAGATAGGGCTCCGTCACTTCCTCTATCGCATCGCGGGATTCCGACAGCGCGGCGGAGAGCGTCTCCACCCCCACCGGCCCGCCGCCATAGCTTTCCGCGATGAGCCGCAGGTAGCGCCGGTCGCTGCCGTCGAGCCCCAGCGCATCCACGCCGAGCCTGCTCAACGCCCCGTCCGCGAGCGGCTGGGTGATATGGCCATTCCCCTCCACCAGCGCGAAATCCACCACCCGGCGCAGGAGCCGTCCGGCGATCCGGGGGGTGCCCCGGGCGCGGCGGGCAATCTCCCGCAGGCCGCCTTCCTCCGCCGTGATGCCCATGAGGCGCGCGCCGCGGGCGACGATCTGGAACAGCTCGTCCTCCGTATAGAACTGAAGGCGCGTGGGGATGCCGAACCTGTCCCTGAGCGGCGTCGTGAGCAGGCCGAGCCGTGTCGTCGCCCCCACCAGCGTGAAGGGCGGCAGGTCGATCCGCACGGTGCGCGCGGCAGGCCCCTCCCCGATCACCAGATCGAGGGCGAAATCCTCCAGCGCGGGATAGAGCACCTCCTCCACCACGGGCGAAAGGCGGTGGATTTCGTCGATGAAGAGCACATCGCGGGGTTCGAGATTGGTCAGGATCGCCGCGAGATCCCCGGCCTTGGCCAGAACCGGGCCGGAGGTCATGCGGAACCCTACGCCCAGCTCCCGCGCCATGATCTGCGCCAGCGTCGTCTTGCCCAGACCGGGGGGCCCGTGGAACAGGGTATGGTCCATCGCCTCCCCCCGCATCCGGGCGGCTTCGATGAAGATGCGCAGGTTGGCGCGCGCCTCGGCCTGCCCGATGAACTCGTCCAGAAGCTGCGGGCGAAGCGCCCGGTCGGTTTCGGAGCTGTCCTCCGGCAGCGGCTCGGGCCGCAGGGTGGGATCTGGCATGGACATGATGGCGCCTCTCGCCGGAACTTTCGCGGAACATCGCCCGGAAGGCAAGGCTTTGCGGCCCTAGCCCTTCGGCGCGAGGAGTTTCAGGGCGGCGCGGATCAGGTCCGGCGTCGCGGCCTCAGGCGCGCGGCCCGCAGCCTCCGCCACCGCCGCAGCGGCCTCCCCCTGCCCATAGCCGAGGTTCAGCAGCGCCGACAGGGCCTCCGCCGTCGCGGCCGCCGAGGGAGAGGGCGGAGGGGGCGGCGGCAGGTCCACCACGGCGCTGTCCTCCGCCGTCACGGGCGCGGCGACCGTCGGCCCCGGTCCAGCCCCGAGCGCCATGACGGCGGGGGCCTTGCCCTTCAGCTCATTCACCACGCGCTGTGCGATCTTCGGGCCGACACCCGGCGCGGCCTTCACCGTCGTCCAGTCGCCGAGCGCGATAGCCCGTGCCAGCCCTTCCGCCCCGAGCGTTCCGAGAATCGCGAGGGCAGCCTTGGCGCCGATCCCTTGCACGGTCAGCAGCAACCGATGCCACTCCTTTTCCAGCAATGTCGGGAAGCCGAAAAGCTGGAGCAGATCCTCCCGCACCAGCAGTTCCGTCCAGAGTGCGGCAGCACCCCCCACCGCGGGCAGCGCAGCCATCGTCCTGTCAGAGACATAGACGACATAGCCCACGCCGCGCACGTCGATCACCACATGGTCGCCACCCCGATGGACGATCAGCCCGGCCACCCGCCCGATCATTGCGCCCTCGCCAGCGCGGCCGCGAGGCGGCCTGCGGATTGCATATGATGCGCATGACAGATCGCGACGGCCAGCGCATCCGCCGCATCCGGCCCGGCAATGGCGATACCGGGCAGATGCAGCCGCACCATATGGTCGACCTGCCGCTTCTGCGCATGGCCCACGCCCACGACCGTCTTCTTGACCGCGTTCGGGGCATATTCGCCGACCCGGATCCCCGCCTGCGCCGGAACAAGCAGGGCGATGCCCCGCGCCTGACCAAGCTTCAGCGTGGCGACCGCATCCTTGTTGACGAAGGTCTGCTCCACGGCCGCAGCTTCCGGCGCATGAGTGGCGAAGACGCGGGACAACTGCGCGTGCAGGCTCATCAGCCGCATGGCGAGATCCTCACCTTCCGAATGGAGGATGCCGTTGGCGATGTGAGTGAGTCGCGAGCCGCGCACCTCTATCAAGCCCCAACCGAGGTTTCGGAGGCCCGGATCTATCCCCATCACGCGCATTCCGACCTGTCCCGAGCATCTTGTTGTCTTTTTGCCTCGCTAGCACGAAAGGCGAACACCCGCCAGAACGATCGGTGCAACGCGCGTGATCCCGCAAGGAAGTTGCGACTTTCCCTCACTTCCTCGAAGAAATCACCAGCAACGCGGCAGGAAACTCCCCCCGATCGCAAGAACCTATTTTCATTGAATTTTTGTGAACGAAGCCATGCACGCCACGCAAGAGCGCCATGCCATTCGCGCCCGTTGAGTTCTCAAAATGCCCGATCTAGATGCAATGCAGTCAAGATGATGCTCCCACAAAAAGCAGTTTGTAAAGGATACTAAGATGGCTACGCTCGACACCAACCCGAGCCTCTCGGGCCGCTCGACCGGAGGCCGCGCCCCCCACCTGTTCTCCGGCGCCTTCAACGCCCTGAAAAGCTGGAACGACGCGCGGCTGACCCGCAAGGCGCTTTCTCGCCTGTCGGACCGCGAACTCAACGACATCGGCCTGACCCGCGCCGATCTGGACGATATCGGCGCACTCTTCCGCTGAGGCGCCGACTGGTCCGCAGCCGCTGCGGGCCCGACGATTGCAAGGCCGCGTTCCCCGCACAGGGGCGCGGCCTTTCGCATTCCGGTCACTTCCGCAGGCAGCCCCCTGCGCAGGCAGATCACTTCCGCAGAACGAGTGTGGTCCAGTCGCCCAGTTCATCGCGCCCGGTGACACCGAAGCCCTGCGCCTCATAGGCGGCGACGACATCATCGGCCTGCTGGTTCAGGATGCCCGACAGGATGACATAGCCGCCCTCCGCGACATTCACGCCCATGTCGGGCGCGAGTTCCACCAGCGGCCCTTTGAGGATATTGGCAAAGACCAGATCGAACGGCGCACGCGCGGTGATCACCGGATTGTCGAACCCCGCGGCCTCCACGCAGATCAGCCGGTCGCCGAGGCCGTTCGCCTCCGCATTCGCGGCGGCGACCTCGACCGCGACCACATCGATATCGGAGGCGAGCACCGTGCCCGGCCAGATGGAGGCCGCGGCCATGGCGAGGACTGCCGTGCCACAGCCGATATCCGCCACGTTCCGACCGACGAAGCCCTCGGTCGCGAGCCTGTCGAGCGCCTTCAGACAACCCAGCGTGGTCGCGTGATGGCCCGTGCCGAAAGCCACGGCCGCCTCGATCAGCAGGGCTACGCGGCCTTCGGGCACCTTGTCGGCATCATGCGCGCCATAGACGAAGAAGCGCCCCGCCTCCACCGGATGCAGTTCGCGGCGGACCTTGGCGACCCAGTCGATCTCCGGCAGTTCGGAGACACTGAAATCCCTGGCGGCATGAACGGCGGCAAGCAGGGCCAGCGCCACCTCATCCGGCGGGTCGAAGAAATAGGCGCCCACTTCCCAGAGACCGGAGCCGTCCTCGATCTCGAAGGCGCCGACGCCGTACGGCTCGGGTTCCAGATCCTCCAGCGCTTCGGCAAGCGCCTCGGCGGGCTCGCGGCCGGGCAGCGTGGTCAGGGCGGCATAGGTGGGCATGTGGGCCTCCGGGCGTTTCCGGCCCCGCCTAAGCGGAGGCGCGGGAGGGGTCAAGGACGGAAAGGCTGAGGTCCACGAGCCTGTCGGGCGGGAGCGCCGCGTCAAGCGTCGTGACCGGGCAGGCGAAAGTCTCCAGCCATGCCAGATGCCCTGCCAGCGACCGCCCGGTGAAGAAGGGGTCGTCATAGCTTTCCGCCCAGGCGAGAAACTCCGCCGTCTCGGGGCAGTCGGCATCAGCGCCATAGCGCAACCACTCCCGTCGTCGGAGACGCTCCATCCGCTCCGCAGGGTCAAGGCGGAGGAAGATGACCGCCGTCACGCGCTCCCGCAGCCGACCTTCCCACCGCATCGGTGCGCCGGAGAGAATCCAGTCGCGCCGGGGCAGGAACATCGCCTCCATGAGCGCCAGCCGCTCCACGGGCGGGCGGGGCCTGCGGAAAGGGGGATCCGTGGGATGCCAGTAGAAATCGTCGGTGTCGAAATGCTGGCTCGCAAGACGGATCGCCAGCAGCCTCCCCAGCGTCGATGTGCCGGTCCCCGAGGCGCCGGTCACCAGGATGCGGCAGGGCGGAATGTGGCCGTACGGACCCGGCACAACCTGCCCCGGCAAGACCGCCTGAGGCGCCGTGGCGGAGTTTTCACATGGCGGACCGCCGGGCCGGGCCTTGACCGCATCCGGTGTGTCGCCGTCCTGTCCTTCCGCTCTCTCGATCACCGCGCCCCTCCGCTCCCGCTCCCGTGCCGGTCTCCATTGCCAGCCCCCGTCGCCCGGAGCCGGCATGCCGGAGGTGCCTGCTGGCAGTCCTTGCCGCAGACGGCGGCGTCAGTCCCTGCCGCAGACCGCGGCTGTCAGAGCGCCGCGCCGATCCCGACCGGGCAGGTGACGCCGGTGCCCCCGATGCCGCAATAGCCCGCAGGGTTCTTTGCCAGATACTGCTGATGGTAATCCTCCGCCGGATAGTAGGCGGGGGCAGGCAGGATTTCCGTGGTGACATTGCCATAGCCCGCAGCCTTCAGCCGCGGCGCAAAGGCAGCCAGCGAGGCTTCCGCCGCCACGCGCTGCGCTTCATCGGTCCAGTAGATCGCGGAGCGGTACTGTGTGCCGACATCGTTGCCCTGCCGCATGCCCTGCGTGGGGTCGTGGTTTTCCCAGAAAACCTTCAGCAGTTCCTCATAGCTGACCGCAGCCGGATCGTAGACGACACGGACCACCTCATTATGGCCGGTCATGCCGGAGCAGACTTCCTGATAGGTCGGGTTGGGCGTCACCCCGCCCGCATAGCCGACGGAGGTGGACCACACGCCCGGCACTTTCCAGAAGATCCGCTCCACACCCCAGAAGCAGCCCATGCCGAAGATCGCGACCTGCATCCCCTCCGGCATGTCCCAGAGAGAACGACCGGAGACGAAATGCGTCTCAGCGGTGGGAATGGGGTGGGTTCGACCGGGAAGCGCCTCTTCGCGCGTCGGAAGCGACAGTTTTTTGCCTGGAAAGGTGAACATGCTCGGTCCTCCTGTGAGTGGAGAGAATATAGGAAGCCTGCGGCCAGCCCCAAATGATCGTGCGGGCAAGGTGGCATGTTCCAGCCTAGTAGAAGCTCTGCGGGTCGATGTCGATGGTTACCCGGAGGTGACCGGGCACACGAAGCTGCGAGATCCATTCGGAGATTGCGCCCTGAAGGCCCACGCCCTTGCCCGCCTTCACCAGCAGCCGCACCCGGTGACGGCCCCTGACGCGCGCGATGGGCGCGGGCGCGGGCCCATAGACCTGCGCCCCCACGCGGCGGAGCGGCTGGTCCCGCCGTGCGAGTTCCGCGCCGAAGTCGAACGCCTCCGCCACATCGGGAGAAGACAGGATGATCCCCGCCATCCGCCCATAGGGCGGCACCCCCGCGGCGCGGCGCTCCTCCGCCTCCGCCCGCCAGAACCCCTCCTCATCGCCCGACAGGATCGCGCGGATCACGGGATGCTCGGGCTGAAAGGACTGGAGCAGCGCCAGCCCCTGGCGCCCCTCCGCCCGGCCCGCCCGACCGGCCACCTGTCGCATGAGCTGAAACGTGCGCTCCGCCGCGCGCAGATCGGAGCCCTTCAGCCCCAGATCGGTGTCGATCACGCCAACCAGCGTCAGAAGGGGGAAGTTGTGGCCCTTGGCGACAAGCTGGGTGCCGATGATGATGTCCGCGTCACCCGCCGCGATCTCCTCGATCCGCGCCTTCAGCGCGCGGGCGGAGCCGAAGAGGTCGGAAGACAGCACGGCAATCCGGCGGCCCGGAAACAGCGCCTCCACCTCCTCCGCCAACCGCTCCACGCCCGGACCCACGGGGGCGAGCTTGCCCTCCACCCCGCAGGAGGGACAGGCGGTGGGGATCGGCTTCGACTCGCCGCACTGATGGCAGACCAGGCGCTTCTGAAAGCGATGCTCCACCATGCGGGCGTCGCAGTGATCGCAGCCGATCTGGTGCCCGCAGGCCCGGCAGACGGTCAGCGGCGCATAGCCCCGCCGGTTGAGGAACAGCAGAGCCTGCTCCCCCGCCTCCACCCGCGCCGTCACGGCGGCAGCGAGCGTCGGAGAGATCCAGCGGTTGGAGGGCACGTCCTCATCGCGCATGTCGATGGCCCGCATCTCCGGCAGTTCCGCGGCGCCGTAGCGGGCGGCGAGGTCGATCCGCGCGTATTTCCCCGCCTCCGCATTGGCCCAGCTTTCGAGCGACGGCGTGGCCGACGCCAGAACGACCTGCGCCGAGCAGAGTGAGGCCCGCAGCACCGCCATGTCGCGCGCATTGTAGAGAATGCCTTCCTCCTGCTTGTAGGAGGTGTCGTGCTCCTCATCGACCACGATCAGCCCCAGATCGCGGAACGGCAGGAACAGCGCGGAACGTGCGCCGACGACGAACTGAGCCTCCCCCGTGCTCACCGCGCGCCAGAGGCGGCGGCGTTCGGTCTGGGTGGCGCCGGAGTGCCACTCCGCGGGCCGGGCGCCGAAGCGCGCCTCCACCCGCTTGAGGAATTCCGCCGTCAGCGCGATTTCCGGCAGCAGCACGAGCGCCTGCCGCCCGGCACGCAGGCATTCGGCCACTGCTTCCAGATAGACTTCCGTCTTGCCGGAGCCGGTGACACCTTTCAGCAGTGTCGTGGCATAGCGTCCTGAGGCAACGCCCGCCCGGAGCCGGTCTGCGGCGCGCGCCTGATCTTCCGTCAGCGCATGGCCGGCGCGCGCCGGGTCGAGGCGGGGATAGGGCTGATCGCGCGGGGCGTCCTGTTCCAGCAGCACTGCCTGCGCGACAAGACCCTTCACCACGCCGGAGGACACCCCCGCCAGCGCAGCCAGCTCGGCCGGCGTGAAGCCGGGATCGCCATATTCGTCAAGGATATCCAGAACGCGCGCCCGCGCCTCCGTCATCCGGTCCGGCTCCCGCCCGCCCCGCAGCAGGATCCGCCGTGTCGCGGGCGGCGCGCCAAGCCCCGGCGCCCGCGTGGCGAGCCTGAGCATGAGCGCGAGCGGCGTCAGCGTGTACTGCGCGCCCCGCTCCAGAAACAGGCGCATCGACTCCGCCATCGGCTCC
Organism: Haematobacter massiliensis; assembly: GCF_000740795.1. Lineage (GTDB taxonomy): Bacteria > Pseudomonadota > Alphaproteobacteria > Rhodobacterales > Rhodobacteraceae > Haematobacter > Haematobacter massiliensis. The sequence goes on along the minus strand of NZ_JGYG01000002.1, from coordinate 206,666 downwards.
GCATCCAGAACGCGGGTGACCGGGCGGAGACGGGCGGCGTCGAAATCCCCGTCCCCCGGACCCCAGACCACGCCCAGCACCTGCCGGGGACCGAGCGGAACCTGCACGAAATCCCCGTCCCCGCAGCCGCCCTCCGGCGCCAGATAGTCCAGCCGCCGGTCAAGCGCCGTTGTCACGACACCGACGCGCGCCCCCGCCGGATAGCGACCGGCGGCCTCAGACGCGGGAACGGGGATGTGAAACAGGTCAGTCATGCACTTTCCGCCCGCGTCCCGCTGGGGTATGACGGCCTCCAATCCCTTTCACGAACAGGACACCCGTGATGAAGTTCTTCGTCGACACAGCCGATGTCGCGGCCATCGCCGAGCTGAACGAGCTTGGCATGGTCGATGGCGTGACCACCAACCCGTCGCTCATCCTGAAATCCGGCCGCAACATCCTTGAAGTGACCAAGGAGATCTGCGGTATCGTCTCCGGTCCGGTTTCCGCCGAAGTCGTCGCACAGGACGCGGACGACATGATCGCCGAGGGCCGTAAGCTCGCCGAGATCGCGCCGAACATCACGGTCAAGGTGCCGCTGACCTGGGCGGGCCTGAAGGCCTGCAAGGTGCTTTCGGACGAAGGGTTCATGGTCAACGTGACGCTCTGCTTCTCCCCCAACCAGGCGCTGATCGCCGCCAAGGCCGGGGCCACTTTCATCTCGCCCTTCATCGGGCGCCTGGACGATATAAACATCGACGGCCTGGATCTCATCGCCGACATCCGGCACATATATGACAATTACGGGTTCGAGACGCAAATCCTGGCCGCGTCCATCCGTACGGTGAACCATATCACCGAATGCGCGAAGATCGGGGCCGATGTCATCACCGCACCCCCGGCCGTCATCAAGGCGCTCGCCAGCCACCCGCTGACCGAAAAGGGCCTCGATCAGTTTAACAAGGACTGGGCTGCAACAGGGCAGAAGATCCTCTGACCCGTTTCGATCCCTGGCTGGCGCGTTGGGGGCTGATCCCCGACGGGCCCGTCATCGAGACACCATGCGCAAGGCTTCTGCCCGTGCGACACCTTGGCCAGCCTGCGATGCTGAAGGTCACGCAGTCGGACGAGGAGCGCGGGGGTTATCCCCTGATGGCGTGGTGGGACGGCGAAGGCGCGGCCCCGGTGCTGGCCTGGGATGGCGACGCCCTGCTGATGGCGCGCGCCATCGGCACCCGCTCGCTTCTCCACATGTCCCGGACGGGAGAGGACGCCGCGGCGACGACTGCCCTCTGCGAGGTGCTCGCCCGGCTTCACCGCCCGCGCGCCGGAGCACCTGCACTTGTCCGGCTCGAGACGTGGTTCGCCGGGCTGTGGCGCTTTGCGACCGATCCGAGGCTGGCGCTCGGGGCGGAAGTCGCCCGGCAGGCGCTGGCCGATCAGAGAGAGCGCCTGCCCCTCCACGGCGATCTGCATCATGGCAACGTGCTCGACTTCGACAGCGCGGGGTGGCTCGCCATCGATCCGAAGGGTATCGAGGGCGACAGGGCGTTCGACCACGTCCGGCTCTTCACCAATCCCGATCTTGCCGATCCCCGCCATCCCGTCGCGCTGAGGCCCGGCATATTCGAGACGCGCCTGGCCATCGTCGCCCGTGACGGCGGGTTCGACCGCCGTCGCCTTCTCCGCTGGATCGTGGCGGGAACGGCGCTTTCCTCGGCATGGTTGCTGGAGGATGGCGCGGATGCCACATTCACTCTGGCCGTAATGTCACGCGCGCTGGAAGAATTGGACGGCGCCTGACCGCCCGCGTTGCCGCCCTCCCGCCGCACCGCCATAGTCGGCACAAAAACCGAGAGGGCAGCCATGGCGGATAATACGGCACAGGAACTGCGCGAACGTATTCTTGCGGAACCGGAACTCATTCTCGAAGACAGGGATCTGATGCGCGCCCTCATCGCGGCGAATGACCGCGCGCTCGGTCCCAATGTGATAGACCTGCGCAGCGTCGCGATGGAGCGGCTCGAATCCGAACTCGACCGGCTCGAGGATACGCATCGGCACGTCATCGCCGCCGCCTATGACAACCTCGCCGGCACCCGGATCGTGCAGCGCGCCGTGCTGAAACTGCTGGAGCCGGGGGACTTCGGTGAGTTTCTCGCCATATTGCAGGAGGAAGCGCGCGAGATTCTCCGCCTCGACAGCCTGCGCCTTGTGATCGAGGCGGAGGTGGAGGCGGAAACGCCCGGACCCCTGCCCGTCCTGAAGATCGCACCCGCAGGCTTTTGCGACGCCTACGTTTCCACAGGGCGGCGCGGGCGCGCCAAACCGGTGACGCTGCGGCCGCTTCAGGATTCGGGCGAGCTTTATGATGATGCGGCCATCCTCTCCGAAGCCCTGCTTTTGCTGGATCTCGGCCCTGGACGGCTACCGGGGCTGCTGGCCCTCGGCTCCTCCGACGCCAATCATTTCCGGTCGAGCCACGGGACGGAACTCCTCACCTTCCTGGCAGGTGCCTTTGAGCGGATGATGCGCCGCTGGCTGGCATGAGCCTGCTTTCCCCGGCGATCAGGGATGCACTGGAGCAATGGCTCACCCGCCTCCGCGGGGTGGAAGGCGCGGCGGAAAACACGGTGATCGCCTATCGCAGCGATGTGGTGGGGTTTCTCACGTTTCTTGCCACCCATCACGGCGGCGCGGCAGGTCTGGCCCCCCTCGCCCGGATTACCGGCTCCGACATGCGGGCCTGGATGGCGCATGAGCGCGGGCGCGGCCTTTCGGCCCGTTCGCTTGCGCGGGCGCTCACGGCGGTCAAGACGTTCTACGGCTGGCTGGCCGAGCGTGAGGGGTTCGAGCCGACCGCGGTCCTGAGCATCCGCCCGCCGCGCTTCAAGGCCCGCCTCCCCCGCCCATTGAGCGAGGAGGCGGCCCGTTCCGTCATCGACCGGGTGGAGGTGCAGCATGAGGAGCCATGGCTCGGCGCCCGCGACGCCGCCGTGGTGACGCTGCTCTATGGCTGTGGCCTGCGGATTTCCGAGGCGCTGTCCCTGCGCCGTCGCGATGCCCCGCTGGGCGAGACGCTGCGCGTCATTGGCAAGGGCAACAAGGAGCGTCTTGTTCCGGTCCTGCCCGCGGCACGGCAGGCGGTGGCGGATTATGTGGCCCTGCTTCCCTTTGCTGTCCCAGCGGAGGAGCCTCTGTTCCGGGGCGCGCGCGGCGGGCCGCTCAACCCCGGCCTGATCGCCCGTGCGATGGAACGGGTCAGAAACCAGATGGGCCTGCCCGCAACCGCCACGCCGCATGCGCTCCGCCACTCCTTCGCCACGCATCTCCTGAACGCGGGGGGCGACCTTCGGGCGATACAGGAACTGCTGGGCCACGCCTCGCTTTCCACCACGCAGGTCTACACGGCCGTGGATGCGCGGCGGCTGATGGAGGTCTACGAAAATACTCATCCGCGGGCCTGAGCAAAGGAAAAGCGGCGTTTTCGGGCGGTGATTGCTCGGACAGCAGAGGGCTGGCCCCGCAAGAGGCGGCGGAGGCGCGCGCGCCTGGACGGGGCAGCTTCTACACTGCCCTGTCTCCATGCGAGACAGTCGTCCGGCCGCCGGAGGGTCAGCCTGACATTCCACCACCTCGCACCGATTCGCCGACACCAGCAGCGCCTTGGACGGCGCGCCGAAACACAAGGGGCGGCTCCCTCTCGCCCCGAGCGGCGATGATTTTCTTGTCAATGAGGGCGATCGCGCGCCTCTGCGGTCGGGTAATCGCGGTGCGGCCTGATCGCGCCGACGAGGCATAGCTGCGTAGATCGGGGGCGCATGTCGGAGATGAGCCAGTGCGTGCGGATGCCGGCAGCCTATTGCCTCTGCGTATGGACGCAGACGGGATGTCTCGCCCATGAAGGAAACGAATCTTCCGCAAACCGTCCCGCATGATCGCCGCCGATTCCGCCGAGTTCTACCCGCTCGCGAGGGCCATGGGCGCCCCGCAAACCCTTTCCGCGTGGGTCACGGCGAAACCTCCCGCAAGCGCGCCGCTCCGCCGACATCTGCCGGCGGCCGATGAGCGCTTTCCGTGGGATCAAAGAGACAAATGGCCCGCCAGAGCCGTATCGCGCGTCACGCAGCGACCGAGCCCGCGTCCTCCTCTGATCCAGCCCCTCCCGACGCCCGCGAGCCAGCGCCGATCACACCCCTTCCTTTCCGACATGTCTCGTAAGCAGAGTAGCGAAGCGCCCCGCTGCCGGGCATTCCCCACCGGATGAGACGAGGGAGAAGGCCCTCGCACGCGTCCCGGCGTTGCGCCCGAGGGAAATATGGGCGATGACCGGTAGCGAACGTCACGGGACTGCCATGATCACCACCGCTCGCGCCTATATGGTCCATCTCTTCACCGCCACCGGCGCAATCTGGGCGACGCTGGCCATGCTGGCGGCTGTCGACCACAAATGGGACACCATGTTCCTGTGGCTGGTCGTTGCCTTCATCGTGGACGGGATCGACGGCCCGCTGGCCCGCCGTTACGACGTGCGGGAAAAGGCGCCGATCATCGACGGGGTGCTGCTCGACCTCATCATCGACTACCTGACCTATGTCTTCATCCCGGCCTATGCGCTCTTTGCCTCCGGGATCCTGCCCGGATGGACAGGCTGGTGCGCGATTATCGTCATCAACTTCGCCTCCGTGCTTTATTTCGCGGACAGCAGGATGAAGACGAAGGACAACTCCTTTTCCGGCTTCCCCGCCTGTTGGAACATGGTGGTGCTGGTGTTCTTTGCGCTGAAGCCGGATTTCTGGATCGTGCTTGCCATCGTCATCGCTCTGGCGGTGCTGATGTTTGCGCCGCTGAAATTCGTCCACCCGATGCGGACGAAGCGGTGGTCCGCGCTGACACGCCCGGTGGCGTTTCTCTGGGTCGCACTGGCCGGGTGGAGCGCCTGGGTGGATTTCTGGCCCTCCAGCGCTGTGCAATGGGGGCTGGCGATCACCACGGCCTATCTCCTGCTCGCCGGGATCGTGCAGCAGATGACGGAACGGCCCGGGCGCTTCTCTCCGCCCTGACCGGCACTCGTTGAGGGGTATGCAAAAGGGCGCGGAAACCGCGCCCTTTGTATTTTCCCGCGCGTTACGCGCCCGCTTCAGGCAAGCACGGCATCGCAGCGGGCGCAGGTGCCCGGATGCTTGTGGGTGCCGACATCCGGCAGAATCTTCCAGCAGCGCTCGCATTTGCCGCCGTCCGCATGTTCAAAGACCACGCCCACGCCTTCGATCTCCGGCATGCGGAACGCCTCGGCAGGGATCGGATCGGTCGTCAGCCAGATTTCCGAGGTGATGCAGACATCGGCGAATTCGACGCCCTTCAGCGCCTCCTGCATATCCGGGTTGCGCACATGGACGACGGGAGCAGCCTCCAGGCTGGAGCCGATCACCTTCTCCTGCCGCTGGATCTCAAGCGCAGCCGTCACCACGCGGCGTACGCGGCGGATCTCCTCCCACTTGCGGGCGAGCGCGGCATCCTGCCAGGCCGCAGACGTCTCGGGGAAGTCCTGCAGATGGACGGAGGACTCCTCGCCGGGGAAGCGCGACAGCCAGACATCCTCCATCGTGAAGACCAGCACCGGAGCGAGCCATGTCACCAGACGGTGGAACAGCATGTCGAGCACGGTACGCGCGGCACGGCGGCGCAGACTGTCCACGCCGTCGCAGTAGAGCACGTCCTTGCGGATATCGAAGTAGAAGGCCGACAGATCGACCGTGCAGAACTGGAACAGCTTCTGGAACACGCCCTGGAAGTCATAGGCGTCATAGCCGCGCCGAACCTCGCCATCCAGCTCCGCGAGACGGTGCAGCACCCAGCGTTCCAGCTCCGGCATCTCCTCCGGCGCGATGCGTTCCGCCTCGTCCCAGCCGTCGAGATTGCCGAGCATGAAGCGCATCGTGTTGCGCAGGCGGCGGTAGCTGTCGGCGGTGCCCTTCAGGATTTCCTTGCCGATCCGCTGGTCCACGGTGAAGTCAGATTGCGCTACCCAGAGACGCAGGATATCGGCGCCGTATTCCTTGATGACCTCTGCCGGAACCACGGTATTGCCGAGCGATTTGGACATTTTCATGCCCTTCTCGTCCAGCGTGAAGCCATGGGTCAGCACGCCCCGGTAAGGCGCCCGCCCGATGGTGCCGCAGGCCTGCAGCATGGAGGAGTGGAACCAGCCGCGATGCTGGTCCGTGCCTTCCAGATACAGATCCGCGATGCCGTCCGGCGTGCCGTCGGGCCGGTCGCGCAGCACGAAGGCATGGGTGGACCCGCTGTCGAACCACACGTCCAGCACGTCCCTGACCTGCTCGTAGGCGGCCGGATCGTAAAGGCCGTCCAGCACCTTTTCCTTGAACCCGTCCTCGAACCAGACATCCGCGCCATCGGCCTCAAAGGCCGCGACGATGCGGGCATTCACCTCCGCGTCGCGGAGCAGGAAATCGGCATCCGTGGGCTTCCCGCCCCTTTTCACGAAGCAGGTGAGCGGCACGCCCCAGGCCCGCTGGCGCGACAGGACCCAGTCCGGCCGCGTTTCCATCATGGAGTGCAGCCGGTTGCGCCCCGACACCGGCGTGAAGGTCACCAGTTCCTCGATGGAGGTCAGGGCGCGCTGACGGATCGTATCGCCATAGGTGCCCTTGCCGTCGTCCAGCGGCTTGTCGATCGCCACGAACCACTGGGGGGTGTTGCGGTAGATAACCGGGGCCTTGGACCGCCAGCTATGCGGATAGGAGTGCTTGATCCGCCCCCGCGCGATCAACGCGCCAGCTTCCACCAGCTTGTCGATGACAGCCTTGTTCGCGCCGCCTTCCTTGCCCTTCGGCGTGATGATGAACTCCCCGCCGAACAGCGGCAGGTCGGCCCGGTAGGAGCCATCTTCCATCACGTTGTAGGTCATCGGCAGGCCGAATTTCAGCCCGAGCTGATAGTCGTCATCGCCGTGGCTGGGCGCGGTGTGGACAAAGCCTGTCCCCGCATCGTCAGTGACATGATCGCCCGGCAGCATGGGCACGTCGTAATCCCACTCGCCCTTGCCGCCCTCCACACCGCGGAGCGGGTGGGAGAGGATCAGGCTGTCCAGCTCCTCTGCCGTGACATCGCGCAACCGCTCCGCCCGGTCGATCCGCGCGGCAGTGAACACGCTGTCCGCCAGCTTGTCGGCCAGCAAGAAACGGTCGCCGGGCTTCGCCCAGTTGTCCTCCGCGGCTTCCTTCACCTCATAAAGACCGTAGGCGATCTCCGGGTTGAAGGCCACGGCGCGGTTCTGCGGGATCGTCCAGGGCGTAGTGGTCCAGATCACGACAGGCACGCCCGCCAGATCATCGGAGCCGGAAGCCACCGGGAACTTCACCCAGATCGTGTGGGAGGTGTGGTCGTGATACTCGATCTCCGCCTCGGCCAGCGCGGTCTTTTCGACCGGGGACCACATGACCGGCTTCGATCCCTGATAGACGGAGCCGTTCATGACGAACTTCATGTATTCTTCGGCGATCACGGCCTCCGCATGGTAGGCCATGGTCAGGTAGGGATCGGCCCAGTTGCCGGTGATGCCCAGACGCTTGAACTCCTCGCGCTGGATATCCACCCATCCTTCCGCGAAACGGCGGCATTCGCGGCGGAAATCCACCACGGGCACGTCGTCCTTGTTCAGGCCCTTCGCGCGGTACTGCTCCTCGATCTTCCATTCGATCGGCAGGCCGTGACAGTCCCAGCCCGGCACGTAGCGGCTGTCCTTGCCCATCATCTGCTGCGAGCGGACGATGAAGTCCTTCAGCGTCTTGTTCAGCGCGTGGCCGATATGCAGATGCCCGTTCGCATAGGGCGGGCCGTCATGCAGCACGAAGGACGCGCGCCCCGTCTTTTCCCGCAGGCGGTCATAGATACCGATCCGCTCCCACCGGGCCAGCCATTCCGGCTCCCGCGCGGGCAGGCCCGCACGCATCGGGAATTCGGTCTTCGGCAGGAAGACGGTGTCGCGGTAGTCAACGGTCTCCGCGGTGGTGTCGGCGGTCTCGGCAGGCGTATCGGTCATCGGAACGGTCCGGTCAGAGGAGGGAATGTCGGCGCGGGTCGAAAACCCATGTCCCCGGCGTCTCTGACAGGTCAGAGAGCCGGGCCGGTAATTCGGAAATTGCGTGCCAGCTTCGCATTCATGGGGCGCTTATAGAACCGCTCACCGGCCCCGTCCACACCCGGCTTGCGGATCACTTGCGGTCGAACAACCCGGTCAGCGCCCGGCTGACGAGGTTTGCCACCTTGGGCCGCGGCGCGCGGCGGAAGGGCAGCGGGCGGCAGACCTCCATTGCGGCAACCCCGACCCGCGCAGTGAGTGAGCCGTTCACCACCCCTTCGCCGAAGCGGCGCGACAGCTTGGACAGAAGCCCCCCGCCGACCAGCGGCTCGATCAGATCGTCTCCCGCAGCGACCGCGCCCGTGGCCACGAGATGCGTCAGCACGGTGCGCAAGAGCCGCCAGCTTCCGAAGAAACCGGTCCGCCCGCCATAAATCTCCGCGATGCGGCGGATCATGCGCAGGTTGGCGGCGAGCGCCGTCAGCACATCCGCCAACGCCAGCGGGACGAATGCGGTGACCACGGCCACCTGCCGGGCCGCTCCCTCCACCTCCCGCCGGGCAGCGTTGTCGAGCGGGGCCAACACCTCCACCTCCGCCAGATCGATGAGGCCGTCGCCGTCCAGCAGTTCCTCCCGCCGGGCCGCATATCGCTCCCGCCCCCAGCGCATTTCGGGGCGGCCTGCGTAGAGCGCAACCACGTCGTCGGCCACCTTGCGCGCGGCGGACAGATCGCCGGAGGCCAGCGCCTTTTCCACCTCCACCTTCACGTGATCAAGGCGCGCGAGACGCAGATAGGCCACCCACTCCTTGGCGATGAGCAGCAACAGCGCGAGACAGAACAGCCCGACCAGCACCATCGCGATGGTCCCGAGTGTCGGGTTCCGCTGGATGAGGCCGGTGATGTAATCCCATGTGGCGAGCGTCACGACAAAGCCGATCAGCGCGACCAGCATCGTCCAGAAGAACTTCGCCAGCCGGGAGGGGCGGCTGGAGGCCAGCACCGCCATCGTCCGCATCGCCTGCCCGCTGGGAAGGTCGGCGTCCGGATCGTCCATGATCGGCGGGGCGGAAGCGGGCGTGACTTCCGGCCGGTCATCGTCGGCATATTCGATCAGCACGCCCTTGCGCGGGGTCTCGCTCACAGCCGGTCTCCGATCAGGAACTCCGCCGCGCGGTCAAGGCGGATATGGGGCGGCCCCTCTCCGGGGCGCAGATGCAGTCTGGGGGGCGCGAAGTTCATGATCTCGTAATCCGCATCCAGCCATTTCTTCACCCCCTCCCGCGCGGGAGACAGCAGCCGGGCGGGATCGTCCGGCAATTCGCCGGGGTAATAGGCCGCCTGCCGACCCGAGCCGAGCAGCGTTCCCCGCACGGCGTCCAGCATCTGGCCGCGCCAGTCGATCCGCTCCTCCACCGTCGCACGGATAGAGGCGATGGACATGGCCGCAGTGCGGGCGCCGGAAAAATCCGCCCGGTCCCGCGCCTCCCGCACCAGGGCCTCCATGATCGCGGTGAGCCTCGGGTGCTGGGAATGGTGAAGGTGATCCGCCTTGGTCGCGGCGAACAGGATCCGCTCCACCCGTCTGCCACCCAGCATCGAGGTGAGCCACCTGTTTCGACCGGGCCGGAAAGCGCCGAGGATATCGGCCAGCGCCTGCCGCAGATCCTCCACCGCGGGCGGGCCGGAATGGATCGCACCGAGGGCATCGACCAGCACCACCTGCCGGTCGATCCGGGCGAAATGGTCACGGAAGAAGGGCTTCACCACTTCCCGCTTGTAGGCATCGAACCGCCGCTCGCATTCGCGCCAGAGGCTGCCGCGCACGTCCTTCTCCGGGGGACGGAGAGGGGCGAAGGTTAGCACCGGAGAGCCGGCCATCTCCCCCGGCAGCAGGAAGCGGCCCGGCGTACAGTCGGAAAAGCCCGCCTCCCGCGCGGTGTGAAGATAGGCGGTGAAGGATTCGGCCAGCGTCTTCACCGTCGGCTCGTCGAACTTCTGGCCTGCGTCGGTACCATCGAGCAGGGCCAGAAACGCGCGGCCCTCCTCCCGCGTTTCGAGCCGCCGCAGGGTTTCCGCGGACCAGTCGGCATAGGTCTTGTCCATCAGCCCGAGGTCCAGCAGCCATTCGCCGGGATAGTCCACGATATCCAGATGCACCGTCCGCGGCCCCGACATCGCGCCCAACAAACCCGTCGGCTGCACTCGGAAGGACAGGCGGAGCTGAGAGATGGAGCGCGTCGACTCCGGCCAGCGCGGGTTATCGCCGCTCAACGCGGCAATATGTGACTCATAGTCGAACCGCGGAATCGTATCGTCCGGCTGCGGCTGAAGCCATGCAGCCTTGATCGCGCCCGAAGCGGCAGGGGTGAATTGTGGCATCCGCCCGCGATCCATCAGGTTCGCCACCAGCGAGGTGATGAACACCGTCTTGCCCGACCGCGCCAGCCCGGTAACCCCCAGACGTATCACAGGCTCGAAGAACGCCTCCGATACGGTCGCGCCCAGAGATTCGACGCTCCGCGAGACGCCATCCGCAATCCTGCCAAGAACCAACTGCCGCTCCCTTTCGCGTATTCTGCAAACATAGGGCCGGAACCGAGCGCTGTGTAGGGCTTGCGAAACGCTCCGCTTGGGGTCACATGGCGGGCATGCCACGCTATGCCCTGAAAATCGAGTATCACGGCGCGCCTTTCGCCGGGTGGCAGCGCCAGTCCGGCCAGCCGTCCGTGCAGCAGGCGGTGGAAACCGCTCTCCGTCGGTTGGAGGCGGAGGCGCCGGGCATCGGCGCGGCGGGCCGGACGGATTCCGGCGTTCATGCCACAGGACAGGTGGCACATTGTGACCTTGAACGCGCGTGGCAGCCGTTCCGGCTGATGGAGGCGCTAAACCACCACCTGAAGCCTGCCCCGGTAGCCGTCGTGGCGGTCGCGGCGGTCGCCGGGGATTTCCATGCCCGCTTCTCCGCCCTCGAGCGGCGCTACACCTTCCGCCTCGTTTCCCGGCGTGCGCCCGTCACCCATGACGCGGGGCTGGTGTGGCAGGTCCGGCAGGAGCTGGACGCGGAGAGAATGCGGGCGGGGGCCGCGCGGCTGGTCGGACGCCACGACTTCACCACCTTCCGCTCCACGCTCTGCCAGGCGAATTCGCCGGTCAAGACACTGGACCAGTTCGATCTGGAGGTGCTGCCTTATCCCGGCGGGACGGAATACCGTTTCCACCTCCGCGCAAGAAGCTTCCTGCACAATCAGGTCCGTTCCATGGTGGGGACGCTGGAGCGCGTGGGTGCAGGCGGCTGGACGCCGCAAGATGTGACGCAGGCCCTGGAGGCTCGGGACAGGGCCGCCTGCGGACCGGTCTCCCCCCCACAGGGCCTTTACCTCACCGGGGTGGAATACCCGCGCGATCCCTTCGCCTGAACGAAAAGGCGCGGCGACCGGAGCCGCCGCGCCGTCTGTCCGAGCGAACGGACCTTATTGGTAGTCGCGGTCCGAGAAGATATCCCGCTTGTGCGTGTTCGGCACAAAGATCGCCCCGATCACCACCGTCATCAGCGCCACGACGATGGCATACCACAGGCCCGAGTAGATGTTTCCGGTCTGTGCACTGATCGCGAAGGCCGTTGCCGGCAGCAGGCCGCCGAACCAGCCGTTACCGATGTGATACGGCAGCGACATGCCGGAGTAGCGGATACGCGTCGGGAACAGTTCGACCAGCGCGGCCGCGATCGGACCATAGACCATCGTCACCAGCACGATGAGATAGGTCAGGATAAGCACGAGCGTGAGCTTCTGCGCGGTAAAGATGTCGAAGAAATGCGCAGCTTTCGCCACCGTGGTATTTTCTGCGGCCGTCAGCGGATAGCCCACGCTGCGCAGCGCGGTATTCACCGCCGTCTCGAACGCCTTCTTCTGCTCCGCCGCATCCGGGGCGGAGGCGTCATAGGAAGAGATCACCGTGCCGCCGATATCCACCGTGGCGAGCGCGTTGGCCGGCGCGTCCACTGTCGAATAGTTGACGGAGTTCTTCGCCAGCATCGCCTTGGCCACATCGCAGGACGAGGTGAACTTCGCGGTGCCGGTCGGGTTGAACTGGAACGAGCAGTCGTTCGGCGAAGCGGTCACCGTGACCGGGGTTTCCTGCGCGGCATAGAGCGCCGGGTTTGCCGTCTTGCTGAGGAATTCGAACACCGGGAAATAGGTGATCGCCGCAATCAGACAGCCGCCGAGGATGATCGGTTTGCGTCCGATCCGGTCGGAGAGCGACCCGAAGAACACGAAGCCCGCGGTGCCGAGGATAAGCGACCACGCCACGAGCACGTTCGAGGTGAATGTATCGACCTTGACCACGTTGTTGATGAAGAACAGCGCATAGAACTGCCCCGAATACCACACCACTGCCTGACCGGCTGTCAGACCGAACAGCGCGATCAGCGCGACCTTGCCGTTCTTCCAGTTGCCGAACGCTTCGCGCATCGGTGCCTTGGAGGCGCGGCCCTCCTCCTTCATCTTCTTGAAGGCCGGGCTTTCTTCCATCTGGAGCCGGATATAGAGCGAGATGCCCAGCAGCAGGATGGAGGCCAAGAACGGGATCCGCCAGCCCCAGGCGCGGAACGGGTCGAGCATGACCTGCACGCCGTCGGCGTTCAGAACCGGCTGACCGTTCAGGATCTGCGGCACCGCCGGGAAGTTGTTGTTCACCACGCTCTGGGTGATCAGGATCACGATGAGCGACAGCAGAAGGCCAAGCGTCGCGGTCGTCTGAATCCAGCTCGTGTAAAAACCCCTGCGTCCCTGCGGCGCGTGTTCGGCAACATAGACGGCGGCCCCGCCATATTCGCCGCCAAGCGCCAGACCCTGCAGCATGCGCAGGATGATGAGGATGATGGGCGCAGCAGCCCCGATCGCCTCGTAGCCCGGCAGCACACCCACGATGAAGGTCGAAATCCCCATGATGAGGATCGTCATCAGGAAGGTGTATTTACGCCCGATCAGATCGCCCAGAGAGCCAAAGACCAGCGCGCCGAAGGGCCGTACGATAAAGCCGGCCGCGAAGGCCAGCAGCGCGAAGACGTTCCGCGTCGCCTCTGGAAAGGCCGAAAAGAACTGCGCCCCGATGATCGCGGCGAGCGACCCGTAAAGGTAGAAGTCATACCATTCAAAGATCGTTCCTGCGGAAGAAGCCAGAATGACCTTCTTCTCCTCCCGCGTCATGGGACGGGCGCGCTCGCGCACCGTGGTATCTGCCATCGCCATCTGTTTCCTCCTCCGTGGCATGCAGAATTCATCGGAGACATGCGTTCCGAACCCACCGCAGCACAGCTGCGACGGAGGGGATCGCTGTCCCTTCTTGCTCGTCAGGTAGCCGGCGAAACGCCGCCATCCGGCCCCTCCCCCGGGCCGGATGCCTTCCGTCAGGCCGATACACGCTCCACGATCCGCACGAGGCTCTCCGCGACATCCCCGATCGGGGCCATCGCGTCGATATGCTCAAGCACATCCCGGCGGTCGTAATAGGCGATCAGCGGTGCCGTCTGCGCGTGGTAGGCGGCAAGCCGCGCTGCCACAGTTTCGGCACGGTCGTCGGCGCGGCGCTTGAAATCGCCGCTGCCGCATTTGTCGCAAGTCCCGGCCACCGCCGGGGTCTTGAAGCTGTCGTGATAGCCTTCGCCGCAATTGGCGCAGGTGTAGCGTCCAGCGACACGCTCGACCATGGCGGCGTCATCGACATCGAGCGCCACCACAGCGTCGATGCGCTGTCCCCGCTCCGAGAGCAGAGCGTCCAGCGCAGCGGCCTGACCCTCCGTCCGGGGAAAGCCGTCGAGAATGACCCCGCGCGCGACATCCGGTGCCGACAGCCGTTCGTTCAGCACGGAGAGGACGATCCCGTCGGAGACGAGGCCACCCGCTTCCATCACCGCCTGCGCGGCACGGCCTGCCTCCGTTCCGGCGGTAACCGCGGCGCGCAGCATGTCGCCCGTGGAAAGCTGGACGAGGCCGAAGCGTTCCTCCAGCATCCGGGCCTGGGTTCCCTTTCCCGCACCCGGCGGGCCGAGCAGGATGAGAACCGGCGGGGCGGCGGGGTGGGTCGCGGTGTCCATGTTCATCCCTTGTTGGCGCGGTTGTCGATCAGGTCGTCCACCACCGCGGGGTCGGCGAGGGTGGAGGTGTCGCCGAGGCTTCCGGTGTCGTTCTCGGCAATCTTGCGGAGAATGCGGCGCATGATCTTGCCCGAGCGTGTCTTCGGCAGGCCCGGCGCCCACTGGATCACGTCCGGGCTGGCGATCGGGCCGATTTCTGTGCGCACGAACTGGACGAGCTTCTTGCGCAGCTCATCCGTCGCCTCGACCCCGTTCATCAGCGTGACATAGGCGTAGATGCCCTGCCCCTTGATCTCATGCGGGAAGCCGACAACAGCGGCCTCGGCGACATCGGGATGTGCCACGAGCGCGCTTTCCACCTCGGCGGTGCCCATCCGGTGCCCGGACACGTTGATGACGTCATCCACCCGGCCCGTGACCCAATAATAGCCGTCAGCATCCCGCCGGCAGCCGTCGCCCGAGAAGTAGTAGCCTTTGTACTGCTGGAAATAGGTCTCCTGGAACCGCTCATGATCGCCATAGACGGTGCGCATCTGTCCGGGCCAGCTTTCGGCGATGCAGAGCACCCCCTCACATTCCACCCGGTCGATTTCCTTGCCGCTTTCCGGCTCCAGCACCACCGCCTTCACACCGAAGAACGGTTTTGTCGCGGAGCCGGGCTTTGTCGGGATCGCGCCGGGGAGCGGGGTGATGAGATGGCCGCCGGTTTCCGTCTGCCACCACGTATCGACGATGGGAAGCGCGCCCTTGCCGACGTGCCTGTCATACCAGTGCCACGCCTCCGGGTTGATGGGTTCGCCCACGGTGCCAAGCAGCTTGAGGGAGGAAAGGTCGTATTTCTCCACCCATTCCGGCCCCTGGCCCATCAGGGCGCGAATTGCGGTCGGGGCGGTATAGAACTGGCTTACCTTGTGCTTCTCGCAAACGGCCCAGAAGCGCCCGGCATCGGGATAGGTGGGAACACCCTCGAACATCACCGTCGTTGCGCCGTTCAGGAGCGGGCCATAGAGGATGTAGCTGTGCCCGGTGACCCAGCCCACATCGGCCGTGCACCAGAACACATCCCCGTCGTGATAGTCGAAGGTCACCTGATGGGTGATCGCCGCATAGACGAGATAGCCGCCCGTGGTGTGCACGACCCCCTTCGGCTTGCCAGTCGAGCCGGAGGTATAGAGGATGAACAGCGGGTCCTCCGCCCCCATCGGCCGCGGCGGGCAGTCGGGGCTGGCGTGCTCCATCAACGCCTTCACATCCACGTCGCGCCCATCCACCCACGTCGTCTGGTCGCCCGTATGCTTGACGACCATGCACCGCACGCGGTCGGAGCAATGGAGCAGCGCCATGTCGGCGTTGGATTTCAGGTTCGTCCGCTTGCCGCCACGGGGGGCGGTGTCGGCGGTGATGAGCACCTTCGCGCCGGAATCGTTGATGCGGTTGGCGAGAGCGTCCGGCGAGAAGCCGGCGAAAACCACCGAATGCACTGCCCCGATCCGCGCGCAGGCGAGCATCGCATAGGCGGCCTCCGGGATCATCGGCAGGTAGATCACTACACGGTCGCCCCGCATCACGCCCTGGCTGAGCAGGACATTGGCGAAGCGGTTCACCTTCTCCGACAGTTCCTTGTAGGTGATGTGCAGCGCGGGCTGGTTCGGATCGTCGGGCTCCCAGATGATCGCCGTCTGGTCGCCACGCGTGGCAAGATGCCGGTCGATGCAGTTGACGGAGGCATTGAGCACCCCGTCCTCATACCATTTGATAGACACCTTTCCGAAGGTGAAGTCGGCGTTCTTTACCTTGGTATACGGCTCGATCCAGTCGATCCGCTTACCCTCCCGGCCCCAGAAGGCATCGGGGTCTTCGATGGATTCGCGATAGAGTTCTTCGTACCGGTCGGGGTTCACATGGGATTGCGCCACGAAATCCGCCGACGGGACATGAGTCTCCGATTCCTGCGCATGCTGCGCCTTTGTCTGAGCCGACATTGTTCCTCCTCAGGATCGCGCGTCCACCGGCTTTCGCCAGCCCCTCCGGACCTCGCCAATCACAGGAGTGTAATCCCAAGTAAACGAAGGCGTAAACCCTTTTCATAGCGCGAAAATTCTGTAAATTTCTTCACGACGGAAATGGATATGTGTAAATCCTCTGCGTTGCGGCATGAATTTTCCACATCAATTCAGTATTATGAATGTTCATTTCCTCCCTCGTGCCGCTGTCTCGCAGAAAAACCGTAGCGTGGCGACTTGCGCCAAACCGGGAGCGCGCGGATAACGGGACGAGTCGCGCCAGCCCCCCGGCAAGCCCAGACAGGCGAATACACCGTGCAAGAACGGGTCCGGCGAGAGGAAGACGATATGGCCGAAGCGAAGGATATCCTGCGCCCCACCGACGATGAGGCACGCGCGCTGGCGCGCGGCCTGATGGACGCCGCGCGGTTCGCCGCGCTCGCCGTGGTGGCGGAGGAAGGTCCGCAGGTGAGCCGGGTCGCGCTCGCCACCACGCCGGAGGGCTTTCCGGTGAGCCTTGTCTCAGGCCTTGCTCTCCATACGCGCGCACTGGCTGCGGATCCGCGTGCGAGCCTGCTCATCGGCGAGCCGGGTGCGAAGGGCGACCCGCTCACCCATCCGCGCCTCTCGCTCTCAGCCACCGCTCGGTTCATCGCGCGCGGGACGGCAGAGCATGAGGCGCTCCGGGCGCATTGGCTCGCCTTGCGTCCGAAGTCGACGCTCTATGTCGATCTGCCGGATTTCCGCTTCGTGGTGTTCACCCCCACGGGGGCCTCGCTCAACGGTGGCTTCGGCCGTGCCTTCCGGCTGACGGCCGAAGATCTGGGCTGATCACGCGGCAAGTTCGCCGGCGAGCGCCCTGTCGATCAGGGTGATCGTCTCGTGGATGCCATAGAGCGCGATGAACCCGCCGAAGCGCGGACCCTGGCTTTGCCCGAGCAGCACTTCGTAGAGGGTGGAGAACCAGCTCCGCAGCGGCTCGAACCCGTGGTCGGTGCCCACCGCAAAGACCATGGTCTGCAATGCTTCCGCATCCTGGCCGCCTTCCCAGGTGGAAAGACGGCGGCGCAGATCCTCGAGCGCGGCGACCTCCTTGCCTTCGGCGCGGCGGAAGACAAGCGTCGGTTTCACGAAGTCGCGGAAATAGCGCACGGCGTATTCCGCCGCCGCGTCCAGATCGGGGTTCTTCTCCGGCGTGGCGTCCGGCGCATAGCGACGGATGAAGCCCCACAGACCGGACTTGTCGCTGGCCCCGGCGACAGAGGCAAGGTTCAGCAGCATCGAATAGGACACGACCATATGGCTTTCGGGCGGCGTGCCGCCGTGGATGTGCCAGACGGGGTTGTCCACCTGCTTGGCCAGATCCTGCGCCGGATAGGCGCGGAGCTGCTGGTGGTATTCATCCATCGCCTTGGGGATGACGTCGAAATACATCCGCTTCGCCGTCTTGGGCTTTTGGAACATGAAGTAGGAAAGGCTTTCCGTGGACGCATAGGTCAGCCATTCGTCAATGGTGAGCCCGTTGCCCTTTGACTTGGAGATCTTCTCGCCGTTCTGGTCCAGGAACAGCTCATAGGTGAAATGCTCAGGCTTCCGCCCGCCCAGAATCTCGCAGATCGAATCGTAGATCGGCGTGTTGGTGGAATGATCCTTGCCGTACATCTCGAAGTCCACGTCGAGCGCGGCCCAGCGGGCGCCGAAGTCGGGCTTCCATTGCAGCTTCACATTGCCCCCCGTGACGGGCAGCGTGGTGACCTCGCCATCCTCGTCCTTGAAGGTCACGGTTCCGGCGCCCGCATCGACCTCCACCGGGACATAGAGCACACGGCCGGTCTTGGGACTGATCGGCAGGAAGATGGAATAGGTCTGCTGGCGTTCTTCCCGCAGGCTGGCCAGCATGACCTTCATCAGCGCATCATACCGCTCCGCCGCGCGCAGGAGCGTCGCATCGAACTGACCCGACTTATAGAATTCGGTGGCCGAAATGAATTCATACTCGAACCCGAAGGTGTCGAGGAACCGGCGCAGCATCGCATTGTTATGGGCGCCGAAGGAGGGATATTCCTCGAACGGGTCGGGCACATCCGTTAGCGGGCGCTGCAGGTTGCGCTGCAACATCTCCCGGTTTGGCACGTTCTCCGGTACCTTCCGCATCCCGTCCATATCGTCGGAGAAGCAGATGAGCCGGGTGGGGATGTCGGAGATCACCTCGAAGGCGCGGCGGATCATCGTCGTCCGCGCGACCTCTCCGAACGTGCCGATATGCGGCAGGCCGGAGGGGCCGTAGCCCGTCTCGAACAGGACGTAGCCCTTCTCCGGCGGCGCCTTCTCATAACGCTTCAGCAGGCGGCGGGCCTCTTCGAAGGGCCAGGCCTTTGAAGTCATCGCGGCGTCTCTGAGAGCGCTCATGGGATCGTTCCTTTCGGACAGAAGGTGCCCTGGCCACGTGGGCGCGGGCCCGGATCGCGGCGCAGGCGCTTGGGTCAAAATGCTGCCCCGCAGGCCTGCCCGCGGGGGAAAGACCCTAATGTCGCGTCACCGCGCTCCGGTCAAGCATCCCTTGGTGCGGTGCCTCCGCCTCTTGCCGGGCAGAAGCCGCCTCTCTAAGCAATGCGCAACCCGAATCGAGGGAGGCACCCCCCGTGGCTACCAAGACCGAGAACGACGCTGGAATGACACCGCAGGACTGCCTCGTCGCGGTCATGGTTGCTGTCTCCGCCTCCGATCAGCACATGCCGATTTCGGAACTGCTGACCATTCAGGACATCGTCGGCCATCTGCCGGTTTTCGCGAATTACGACCGGGACCGGATCAGCTTCGTCTCCAGCGTAGTGCTGGATCTGTTCGAGGAAGAGGATGGGCTGGACGCGTTCTTTGGCCTAATCCGCCGCTACCTGCCCGAGCGCCTGCGCGAGACGGCCTATGCGCTCGCCTGCGATGTGTCCGCGACCGATGGCGCCACGCGTCAGACAGAACTGCGGCTGTTGCAGGAGATGCGCCACGAACTGGATATCGACCGGCTCCATGCCGCTGCCATCGAATACGGTGCCCGGGCGCGCTACCGCCAACTCTGACAGCGTGGCTCAGGTGCTGACAGCGATCCAGCGGGCAAGCAGTTCCTGCTGAAACCGGCGGGCGCGAGAGGTCCATTCCAGTGCACCGGGCGGGTTTTCCCGCTCCTGGCGCGAGAGGGCGCGGCGGCGGTCCAGATCGGCCATGAACATCGCAAAGACCAGCGGCCGGCCGGGTGTCAGGATGTAACCCGCAAGGCCGGAGGCGAAGTTCAGCGTCCCCGTCTTGGCCCGCACTTCCACGGGGTGTGGTTCCCGGCCAAAGCCCGCGGGCAGGTCGTAGCGGCGCAGCAGCGTCGGCAGGACCCCTCCGCCGGAGAGCACCCGGACCATGGCCGCGGCCGTCACGCGCGACTCCCCGCCAAGGCCGGAGTGATCCACGAGGTCTATCCCCGCGGCGCCGAACCGCGCCCGTGCCCAAGCCGACATCTCGCCCGCGGAGCTGGCGAGCGATCCCGCCTTGCCCCCGCGCGCCAGCGTAGCGGTCAGACCCAGCGTCTCTGCCGTCAAGTTATTGGAAAACTTGAGCATGTCGGCGGCGATCGCGGCAAGGTCGTCGCTCGAATGCGTGACCAGCGCCGTACCTTGCACCGCGCCCGCAAGTGGCACGGGCGGCCCGAGCGTGATCCCCCTTTGCGCGGCCAGCGTGCGAAACGCTTCTCCCGCATAGGCTGCCGAAGAGCGGACGGGGAGCCAGCGGCTACCCTTCGCGTTCAGCGCGCGCGCCGCGACCGTCCAGTCATCCGTGCCGTTGCCGCCGCTGAACGTGAACAGCGGAGTGTCGCGGTCAGCCAGACGCATCCGTGCCATCCTGACCTGCGGGCGGAAGCGGTCGCCCGTCGCCTCCATCCGGGTGGTGATCCCGCCGCCCTGCCGCTGCCAGAAGAACTGCACCCGGTTGAAGTTCAGATCGAGCCCCGAGACCGCGGGGTTGTAGCCGACGTGCGCGGGCTGGGCCGGGTCGATCTGCTCCACATAGGGCAGCGCGCCCGACCAGGTGCGGAACGCGCCCGTCACCCCGCGGACACCCTGTTGCCGCAGCGCCTCCGCCATGTCGCCCAGATCGTCACTGGAGAGCATGGGATCCCCGCCCCCGGCAAGGATCAGGTCGCCCTGCACCACGCCGTCGCGAATCGGCCCCGTGGCGAGGAGACGGGTGGCGAAGCGATGAGCGGAGCCAAGCGTCTCCCAGGCGTAGAGGGTCGTGATCGTCTTGGAAACGCTCGCGGGCGGGACGGCGGCCGTCGGATCGCGGGCCTCCAGCACTTCCCCCGTCGCCGGATCGGCGAGCATGAAGGATACCTCTGCCCCCAAGCGCGCACGGGCAAGCAGGGCGTCGAGATCGGCAGGCCCCGGCCGCGAAGGCGGACGCACCGCCGTCTCCGGAGCGCGGGCGCAAGCCGCCCCGGCAGGCGCGGCGAGAAGAAGCGC
This sequence comes from Haematobacter massiliensis, assembly GCF_000740795.1. GTDB lineage: Bacteria > Pseudomonadota > Alphaproteobacteria > Rhodobacterales > Rhodobacteraceae > Haematobacter > Haematobacter massiliensis. The sequence goes on along the minus strand of NZ_JGYG01000002.1, from coordinate 185,978 downwards.
CAGCAGGGAGCGCCGGCTGAGAGAGGGAGAACGGGTCATCGGCCGGAGTTAAATCCACCGGCACGCATCCCGCAAGCGCCTCTCATCGCCGCCAGTCCCCACGCGCACGAATCTGTGATGAGGAGATCGGCCGCATCGGAATGTCGAGGAAACACCACGCGGGCGGATGTGTTCGCGCCAGGCGCCCGGCTTCGGTGGGCGGAATGCGAAAGCCCGCATAGCGATTTGCTGCCCGTGAGGTACGCGCCGCGATACCGCTGCCGGGCCGGGCAAAGACCCCGATTGGAACATGGTCCATGATCCAGCGCCAGTTCTCCCAGCGATGGAAGGTGGCGAGGTTGTCGGCCCCCATCAGCCAAACAAAATCCACACCGGGATAGATCGCCTGCATCCGCTTCAGCGTCTCCGCCGTATATCGGGTGCCGAGCCGCGCCTCCAGGTCGGTGATGACGACGCGGGGATGGTGCATGACGCGCCCCGCCTCCTCCATCCGCCGGTCCAGAGGGGCCGGTCCCTCCCGCTTCAGCGGATTGCCCGGCGAGACAAGCCACCAGACCTTGTCGAGCCGGAACCGCTTCAGCGCCTCCAGCGTGATATGGACATGGCCCGCATGCGGCGGATCGAAGGAACCGCCGAGCAAGCCGATCTTCTGCCCCGGGCGGGCATGGGGAAAGCCGTAGATGGACAAACGGAGGTCTCCGCTGGACGCATCGCCTCCTAGCAGCCTTCTCCCGCACAATCCACAAGCGGCGTCACGTGGCTGATACATGCGGTCGCGGGGTGACAGTCGTCCAACAGCCGCGGCGGAACGGCCATGCGGCACGGCTGCGGTTTCCCAGCGTCCCGCCCCCGCTCCGCGATTGTCCTTTGCCCGCATCTCGCCTAGATGGGGGCAAAGCGCCACGAAGGGAACGGAAATGGCTTCATACCAGTATGTGTATCACATGGATGGCGTCTCCAAGGCCTATCCGGGTGGCAAGAAGGTCTTCGAGAATATCCGCCTGAACTTCCTCCCGGGGGTCAAGATCGGCGTGGTCGGCGTGAACGGCGCGGGGAAATCCTCGCTGCTGCGCGTCATGGCCGGGATCGACAAGGACTTCACCGGTGAGGCATGGGCCGCCAAGGGCGCACGCGTCGGCTATCTCCCGCAGGAGCCCCAACTCGACGAGCAACTGAACGTCCGCGGCAACGTGATGGAGGGGGTGAAGTCCAAACAGGCCATCCTCGACCGTTACAACGAACTTGCCATGAACTACTCCGACGAGACGGCGGAGGAGATGGCGGAACTTCAGGACATCATCGACAGCCAGAACCTCTGGGATTTGGACAGCCAGGTGGATGTGGCGATGGAAGCGCTGCGCTGCCCGCCGGACGACGCCGATGTCAGCACCCTCTCGGGCGGGGAGCGGCGGCGCGTCGCGCTCTGCAAGCTGCTGCTCGAAGCGCCAGACATGCTGCTGCTGGACGAACCGACCAACCACCTCGATGCGGAAACCATCGCCTGGCTGCAAAAGCACCTGATCGAATACAAGGGCACGATCCTCTGCGTGACCCACGACCGCTACTTCCTCGACGACATCACCTCCTGGATCCTGGAGCTGGAGCGCGGTCGCGGGATTCCCTATGAGGGCAACTACTCCAACTGGCTTGAGCAGAAGGCCAAGCGGATGGAGCAGGAGGCGCGGGAGGACAAGGCCAAACAGAAGGTTCTGGAGAAGGAACTGGAGTGGATCCGTGCCGGCGCCAAGGCACGTCAGGCGAAATCGAAGGCGCGTATCTCTGCCTATGACAAGCTGGTGGAGGAATCGGTCAAGGATCGGGTGGGCAAGGCCCAGATCGTCATCCCGAACGGCCCCCGTCTGGGCGGCAAGGTGATCGAGGTCGAGGGGCTGAAGAAGGCGATGGGCGACAAGCTCCTCATCGAGAACCTGTCCTTCACCCTGCCCCCGGGCGGCATCATCGGCGTGATCGGCCCGAACGGCGCGGGGAAATCGACGCTGTTCAAGATGCTGACTGGCAACGAGACCCCGGACGAAGGCACCGTCACCATCGGCGACACGGTGAAGATGTCCTATGTGGATCAGTCCCGCGACGCGCTCGACCCCGAGAAGAACGTGTGGGAGGAGATCTCCGGCGGGGCCGAGCTGATCCATCTTGGCGACGCGACGATCAGCAGCCGCAACTATGTCGGCGCCTTCAACTTCAAGGGCGCGGACCAGCAGAAGAAGGTGGGGTTGCTGTCGGGCGGTGAACGCAACCGCGTCCATATGGCGAAACTGCTGAAATCCGGCGGCAACCTGCTGCTGCTCGACGAACCGACCAACGACCTGGACGTCGAGACGCTTCAGGCGCTGGAGGCGGCGATCGAGGAATTCGCGGGCTGTGCCGTCATCATCAGCCACGACCGCTTCTTCCTCGACCGGCTCTGCACCCATATCCTCGCGTTCGAGGGCGATGCGCATGTGGAGTTCTTCGAGGGCAACTTCGAGGATTATGAGGCCGACAAGATCCGCCGTCTTGGCCCGGACGCGGCGGAACCGAAGCGCGTCAAGTACAAGAAGTTCACCCGCTGACGGCGAAACACGGAAAGGCGCGAGGTCAGCCCGCGCCTTTTTCATGTCTGGGATCGGTTTCGCTTCTCCCCAGCGTCGGCTCCCATTGGAAGCCTTCGGCAGAACGGCGGAAACCCTTGGCCGGCGGATGCTGGCGCTCTCCCCCCAGGCGCGGGCAGATGCAGATGGTTTGCCCTGAACCCGGCCAGATAGCGCCCGTCCGGCAATCCGGCGGCAGCACCGCTGGCCGGGGCCTTTGCGCCCGTGCCGAGCATGAGTTCCCGCTCCTGCTTCACCACCATGCACCGCGACCCTCGGCAGGGAGAGAGGCCGGTGCGCCCGCGCTGGCAACTGAAATGAGCCACGCGGTCTTTGCGATCTTACTCCCTGACGACATTGCACATAAAATCGAGCCGCAGTTCAGCAGCGCCCACAGGGCGGCCAATCTCACGAGGGACACATGGACCGACGCCACTTCCTTGCCACGCTCGCCATGGGAACGGGTGCCGCCCTTCTGCCCGCCAAATGGGCGATGGCGCAAAGCCGCGGGCAGGATCTTCGCGTCCTGTCGGAAGGCGCGCCCAATGCCTTCGACAGCTTCTCCGCCGGAGTGAACCGCAATGCCCTGCAGATCACCTGGAACGTCTATGACCGGCTGCTGACATTCGGCTACAAGCCGGAGCCAGACGGTTTCGCGAGCTTCGACTATTACGATATCCGGCCCGAGCTGGCGGAAAGCTACGAGGTGTCCGCCGACGGGCGGCAGATCCTGTTCCGGCTGCGCCCCGACGCCACCTTCCACGACGGAGCGCCCGTCACCGCCGAGGATGTGAAATTCTCGCTCGATCGCGTTCTGGCCAGCCCGATCGGGCGGTCGCAGTTCGCCACCGGCTCCCTGACCGATCCCGCGCAATTCGTGGTGGTGGACAGCCACACCTTCCGCATCGACCTTCCGCAACCGGACCGGCTGACGCTGCCGAACCTCGCCCTTACCTATCCGATCATCGTCAACGCCGCTCTCGCCCGACAGCACGCGACCGAGGCCGATCCCTTCGCCTCCGAATGGCTGCGCATGAACCCGGCGGGTGGCGGCGCCTTTCGGGTGGCGGATGCGGCTCTGGGTGAGCGGGTGCTGTTCGAGCGGTTCGATGACTGGAAAAGCGGCCCGCTCCCCGGTATCCGCCGCGTGCTGTGGCAGACGGTCCCGCAGCCGGAAACCCGCCTCGCGGCACTGCGCAAGGGGGATGCGGATATCGTGCAAGACATCCCCGCCCCCGATGTGCCCCGCCTGCAGCAGGAGCCGGAACTGAAGGTCGCCGGGATGCCTACCGCCGCCTTTCAGTTCATCGGCATGAACGGCGGCATCGCGCCCTTTGACGATGTGCGTGTCCGGCAGGCCATCGCCCACGCCCTGCCCTACGAGGAGATGTTCCGCACAGCCCTCTTCAGCCGGGGCGCCCCGCTCTTCGGCCCGGCGCCGGAGGGCGACCTGTCGTTCCCCCAGCCGCTCGGCACCGTGACGGACCCCGAACGGGCAAAGGCGCTGCTGAAGGAAGCGGGGCTGGAGGACGGGTTCGACACGACTTTCTCCTACGACCTGTCGCAGGCGAGCGTGGCGGAGCCGGTGGCGCTCCTGTTGCAGGATGCGCTTGGCAAGATCGGTATCCGCGTGGCGATCGAGAAGGTGCCCTCCGGCCAGCTGGGCACCCTGCTGCAGGAGAAGAGGGTTCCCTTCTATTTCGAAGCCTCCATCGCATTCCTGCGTGATCCGGACTACTTCTTCCGCATCTTCTATACCGGCACGACGCGCTGGAACTTCGGCAACTATCAGAACGCGGAATTCGCGGCGCTGGTGGAAAAGGCGCGGTTCGAAACCGACAGGCCCACGTATGAGGCCGATGTGGCCCGCATGATCCGGATGGTGAAGGAGGACATGCCGATCATCCTGCTGTGGCATCCGACGCTGGATGTCGCGATGCGCCGGGATGTGGAGGGCTACAGTTTCATCTTCCACCGGATGCTGGAATTGCGCACCCTGTCACGGAGCTAGGAGACGTCGGGGCTGAACCGGAGCGGAAATTCTTCACATCTGACAAGTTTCAGCCGGAAATCGGCACATCCGGGGCAAGCCTGGCACCGATTTCCCGGTTTCCAGAGCAGGGGCGCTTCGGAATTTCTGCAGAAAGTGCTAGGAGGCGAGTACCGGCATCGCCGCCACCAGGGCACGGGTGCAGTCCGCCTTCGGATGAGCGAGCAGGCGCACCACCGGGCCCGCCTCCACCACCCGCCCTGCCTCCATGACCATGGCCCTGTCGCACAGCCGCGCGACTGCGGAAAGGTCATGGCTGATGAACAGGAGTGCGAGAGCCTGCTGCCGCCGCAGCGCGTCCAGCCGGTCCAAGAGCTCTGACCGAAGCGTCGCATCCAGCGCGGAAGTCGGCTCATCCAGCACCAGAACCGCAGGCTCGGGCGCGAGGGCGCGGGCCAACCCGACCCGCGCCCTCTCCCCCCCGGAAAGCGTATACGCCGGACGGTCCAGCAGCGTTTCCGGCAGACCGGCGAGCCGCGCGGCCTCCCGCAGCCGCTGCTCCCTCCCCGCATCGCCGAGCGCGGGCCGCAAAAGGCGCAGCGGATCCTCGATCGCGCGCCGGGCCGTCCAGCGCGGCGGAAGGGCGCCCTGCGCATCCTGAAGCGCCAGTTGCACGTCCCCGCGCAAGGGATGGTGCGCAAAACCGCGAAGGGGGACGGCCAGCGCATCTTCGCCCATGACAAGCAGCCTGCCGCCATCGGGCTGTTCCAGCCGGCAGATCATTCGGGCCAAGGTGGACTTGCCGGACCCCGACGGCCCGATGAGGCCGACCGCCTCCCCGGCGCGCAGCTCCAGATCCGCGCCCTCCACCGCGGCGACGTGCTTTCCGCGCCAGCCCCCCCGCGCCAGACGAAAGCGGCGCGAGAGTCCCTCCGCCCGCAGCACCTCGCTGCCAAGAGCAGGCAAGCCGGGCGGCACCGGCGGGCGCGCCGCGGCGACCAGCCCCTGCATCAGCGCGGTTCTCGGCGCGTTGAGCAGGGCCCGCGTTGCCCCGGTTTCCACGATTCGGCCGCTTTCCAGCGCCGTGACCCGGTCCGATCGCCCTGCCGCAACCGCGATGTCATGGGTGATGAGCAGAACGGCCATGCCGCGCGCCTGCGCCGCGCCGTCGATGAGATCCAGAATCCCCGCTTGTGTGGGGGTGTCGAGATCGGTCGTCGCCTCGTCGGCGATAAGCAGCGCGGGATTGCCCGCGAGCGCCGCCGCAATCGCCGCACGCTGACACAGCCCGCCTGAAAGCTCGTGCGGCAGGGCGTTCGACAGGACCGCCGGGAATCGCACATCCTCCAGCAAACCCGCCACGCGCGCCGCCACTTCCTTCGGACGGAGCGGCTGATGGCGGGCCAACACGTCAGCCACCTGATCCCGGATCGAAAGCAGCGGGTTCAGCGAGCGGCGCGGATTCTGAAACACCATGCCGATCCGCCGCCCGCGAAGCGCCCGCCACTCCGAGGGCGCGGCAAGCGTCTGCCCGGCGAACCGGATCGTCCCGTGCACCTGCACCGCGCGCGGAGGCAACAGCCCGGCTATCGCTGCGGCAAGCATCGACTTGCCCGACCCGCTTGGCCCGACAACGGCCAGCCGCTCCCCCGGCGCAAGCGTGAGCGACACCCCCTCCAACAGGTCCCGCCCGTCCAGCACCACGCCCAGACCGTCCACCTCCAGCAGGTTCATTCCCGCCCCCGGAGGGCAAGCCATTCCCGAAGGCGGTCCCCGGAAAGGTTGCAACCCAGAATCGCCAGCATCAGGGCAAGACCCGGAAACGCTGCTACCCACCACGCGCCCGAGGCAACGAACCGCGCGCCTTCCGCCACCATGAGCCCCCATTCCGGCGTGGGGGGCCGGATGCCGAGGCCGAGAAATGACAACCCTGCCGCATTCATCATCGCCCAGCCGAGGTTCACCGAGCTTTGGACCGCCACCACCGGCAGGATCTCCGGCAGAAGGAGCAGGCGCAGGATCCGTCCCTCTCCGGAGCCGCCGATGCGGGCCGCCTCCACATAGGGGGCACTGCGCCGCCGCGCGGCCTCCGTCCGGGAAAGCCGCATGTAGAAGGGCAGGTTCACCAATGCCGTGGCAAGGATCAGGCTGCTCACCGACGGCCCCATCACCGCCGCAACCGCCATGGCGAGGAGAAAGAGGGGAATAGCCAGCATCACCTCGCTCACCCGGCCCAGAAGTCCATCGGCCCAGCCGCCGTGGAAGCCTGCCGCCGCACCCAGAAGCGTGCCCGGCACCGCCGCCAGTAAAACTGCCGCCGCCGCGATGCCGAGATCGACCCGCGCGGCGGCGATCGTCCGCGAAAACACGTCCCGCCCCACGTGATCCGTCCCGAACCAGTTCCGCGCGGAGGGCGGCGACAAAGCCCGCGCCGCATCCGTCGCCAGGGGATCGAAGGGTGTCACCCAGGGTCCGATGAGCGCCAGCAGAACGAAACTCCCCAGCAGCAGGAGAGGCAGTCGGTCAGCGATGGGCCGTCCTCGGGTCGATGAGAGCATGGGCCAGATCAACAAGCAGGTTGGCGGCGATCAGCACCGCAGCCACGGTGAGCAGAAAGCCCTGCAATGCCGCATAGTCGAGCGCGATGAGCGCGTCCATGGCGAAGCTCCCCAGCCCCGGCCAGGCAAACATCTTTTCCACCACGACATTCGCCCCGAAAAGATAGGCGAAGGTCAGCCCGGCCGTGGTGGTGATCGGCAGCAGGGCATTACGGAGCGCATAGCTCCCGATCAGGCGTCCGGCGCCCAGTCCCCGCGCGCGGCCAGCGCGAAAATAATCCGCCGACACCGCCTCCGCCATCGCTGTCCGGGTGATCCGCGCGATTGGGCCGAGTGCGAAGATGGCCATCGTCATCGCAGGCAGCACCAGATGAGCGATGCTGGAAGCCAGAGCCCGCCCGTCGCCCGCCGCCAGACTGTCTATGATAAGGAAACCTGTAATCTTCTCAGGGTAAGGCAGAAACGGGTCCAGGCGGCCTACCGGCTCCGGCAGCCAGCCGAGTTTATCATATAGAACATGTGACAAAAACAACGCAGTTACGAATGTGGGAACGCTGAGGCAGGTCGCCGACAGCAGGCTTCCCATCCTGTCGATGCGACTCGCGGGCCGAAGTGCGCCCGAGATTCCAACGGCGCAGCCAAGCGAAAGCGCAATGAGAAGGGCACATAGCGCAAGCTCCAGCGAAGCGGGGAGACGGCGCGCGATCTCTTCCGCGACAGGCCGGCCCATCGCACGGGAATAGCCGAGATCGCCCCCTGCCAACCCGACAACATAGGCGCCGAACTGAGCGGGCAACGGCTTGTCGAGGGCAAGTTCAGTCCGAAGGGCTCCTATTTCCGCCTCGGTCATCCCCGGCTGGCTTGCATAGAGAGTCGCCGGATCACCCGGCAGCAGGCGCGTCATCATGAAGCCGAGGCAGACAACGGCAAACAGCGTGGGTAGCGCGGCAAGGCAGCGGAACAGCAGAAACTTCATGCGATCCTTTCGGCCCGACAATTCGCCGAATCAGACATGTCGGGAAATGCGCCGCCCCGCAAGCAAAGAAAAAGGCGGCGCCGAAGCGCCGCCCTGTGCGGAAATGCGTCCGATCAGGCGTCTTTGCGACGCATGCGGCGCAGACCGGCCACACCTGCAAGCGCACCGGCGAGGAGGACGCCGGCAGCCGGAAGTGGCACAGCAGAAACGGAAACGGCGTCGATATCGAAGCCATCGCGTCCGGCACCAATGATAACCGGCGACGTGTCGATGATGCGCAGGGTATCGAAGATTCCGCTGAAGGACAGGGCGATGTTGGCCACATCATTGGTGATATCACCGATCTTGGTGAAGCTGCCGGCCGCCCCACCCCAGACTTCCGCGCTTTCGAAATAGGTATCGCGCGGCAGCCAGGTCACTTCGATCACCGCGCCAGGGCCGGTGAAGCTTTTGCCGAAGGTGAAGTCGGCAAAGCCGCCATAACCGAGCGACAGGAATTTATTGTCAGGACCACCCAGCGCGTTGTCAGGATTGCTCCGCGCGGGCTTCAGGTCACCGAAGCCAGGTGTCCAGGTGACACCGGTTGCATAGATGGGTGCTGCAAGTGCAGCACCGCCAGAAAGAGCGACCACGGCAACAGTCGCAAGAGCAAGAGATTTTACAGTCATGATATTCCCCCGGAAACTTATAACTTTCCACACGGGCATCGTGGCGCCCGGAGATCATGGTGACACAAGTCTCTCTAAAAGAAAGGAATCTTTTAAAATTTAGTATGAAAATATTTGTTTCCCGTCCGAGGTATGATGACAGTGCTGCAAAGTGGCGAAAAATTATGCGGCAGTGCCGCATTGAGGCGCTGCCGCATTATTTCTTTTAAGGAAACGAACGGAGATCTAGTCGGGCAGATTGCGGGGTTGGGACGCGGGCTGCTGGGGCAAGGGATGAGCCGCAATCTCCCGCGCCCATTCGCGCCAGATGGAGACGAGCAATGCCATCAGCACCGGCCCAACGAACAACCCTACGATACCAAGCGTCTTCACCCCGCCGATGAGGCCGAAGAAAGTAGGCAGGAACGGCAGCTTCACCGGCCCCCCGACCAGAAGGGGCCGAATGGTTTTGTCTACGATGAACAATTCGACGCACCCCCAGACGAACAGGGCCACGCCCGCGCCGGGGGAGCCGCTTCCGACCAGGTAAAGGGAGATGAGCGTGAAGGAGAGCGGCGCCCCTCCCGGGATCAATGCCATGAAACCCGTGATGACCCCGAAGGTGACGGGGGATGGCACCCCGGCCAGCCAGTAGGCCACGCCGAGGATCAAGCCCTCTCCGATGGCGATGAGCGTCATCCCCGTCACGGTGGAGGAAATGGTGCGCGGGATGATCCGCGAAAGCCGTTCCCATCTGCCGGGAACGATCCGCTCCCCCATCATGTCGAGCTGCGCGGCAACCCGGTCTCCGTCGCGGTAGAGCACGAACAGGGTGATGAGCATGAAGATCAGCGCCAGGGCAAGGTGCAGCGCCATGGAACTCGCCGTCAGCACGCCCCGATAGATTGTGCCGATATTCGCCCCGCTCGTCACCTGAACAAGCTCTCCGATCGCGCCGGGGCGGCCGATATGCTGGCTCCACTGCTCCACGAGCCAGCTTCCGATCACGGGAAACGTGTTGAGCCAGTCGGGCGGCGGCCCGCCGACAGCGTTGATCTGAATGGCCCAGGACAGCCATTCGCGAAATTCCCGCGCGGCATAGCCGAGTGCGATGATGATGGGGATCACCAGAAAGAGCACGATGAGAAGGACGAGCAATGCCCCTGTCAGCGTGCGCCCCAGCCCGGCCCTTTCATGCAGCCGCACACGCAGCGGCCATGTGGCGAAGGCGATGATCGTCGCCGCGAGAACCGGCACGAGAAAGTCGTGAAAGAACCAGACCGACGCGGCGAGGACACCGACCAGAAGCCATCGGGCAAGGGAGGAATAGGCAATCAACGGTGGGCGGCGCAGATCTGCGCGGTGGACGAGATGGATCTGTCGACCCCGCCTGTTCTCGTTCTCGTTGTCCGTCACCTGATCCACGCTTTACTCCGCTTGCATGCGCTACCGGCGCATCGCTGGAGAAGAAGCGATCCCGCCGCCTGATGCAAGATCGGCGATGCCGCACCTGTTTTTTACCCAAAGGGGAACCACAGCGAAAGCGCTGCGTTAGCAGTCAGTAGGATAAGGCAGGACAGAAGCAGATGACCACAGCGCTTCCCTTTTTGCTCGCCCTCGCCGCGGTTGTTACAGCAATAGCGGTGCCCAATGTCAAAGCGCGCGATGTGCCGGTCCGAGTGGAACGCCCGACGCAGCGAAAGAAGCGCACGAACGGGCACCCGTGATCTAAGGAGCTTTCGTTGAAGGGCGTACTTGCTTGGCTGATCGGTATTCCGATCCCCCTCATCATCATCCTCTATCTCATCAACGTTTTCTGAGTGACCGAAGTGAATATTGAGCCGCGCCCTCCCACGGGCGCGGCTTCTTCTATCCCGCCTTCAAATGTGAAGCGCATGGCCGAGCGCGCGGAGACAGGCCTCCTGCAGACCTTCGCCTTGAGTCGGATGCGCGTGGATCGTGCCGGCCACATCCTCCAGCAGAGCGCCCATTTCGATGGCCAGCCCGAAGGCCGCCGCCAGTTCCGCCACACCATGGCCCACCGCCTGAATGCCGAGGATCAGATGATCGGACTTGCGGGCGACCACCCGGATGAAGCCGTCATCGCGCTCCACCGTCATCGCGCGCGCATTGGCCGCGAAGGGAAAGCTCGCGGTCAATGTGGCGATGCCCTGCGCCTCCGCCTCTGCCGGCGAGAGGCCGACGGTCACCACTTCCGGATCGGTGAAACACACCGCGGGGATCACCCGCTTGTCCCAGACGCGGCGCTCTCCCGCGACGATCTCGGCCACCATTTCCCCCTGGGCCATCGCACGATGGGCGAGCATCGGCTCCCCCGTGACATCCCCGATGGCATAGACCCCCCGCATCGACGTGCGGCAGCCATCATCCACCGCAAGGAACCTGCCGTCCCGCGTGAGCGACAGTTCCTCCAGCCCCCAGCCTTCCAGCTGCGGCTTCCGTCCGACGGTCACGAGCACCTTCTCCGCCGGGATCTGCTCAATCTCGCGGCCCGTCTCGACGGTGAGCTGCCCATTGCCGAAGACCCGCGCCTTCGCCCCGGTAAGCACCCGGACGCCGAGCGCCTGCAACCGCTGCGCCACGGGTTTGGTGAGATCGGCATCGTAAAGCGGCAGGATACGGTCGGCCATTTCCACGACCGTCACCTTTGATCCCAGCTTGGCAAAAGCCGTGCCGAGCTCGAGGCCGATATATCCCCCGCCCACCACTGCCAGCGTCTGCGGGATATCCGAGAGCGACAGCGCCTCGGTGGAGGAGATGACATCCCCGCCGAACGGCAGGAAGGGCAGTTCCACCGGCACGGAGCCGGTCGCGATCACCACGGCTTCGGCGGTGATGGTGTGGCCCTCCCCCTCCGCCGTCGTCACCGCCACGGTCTTGCCGTCGACGAAACGCGCGGTGCCCTCGATCAGCCGCGCCTTGGCTTTCTTCAGCAGGCCCCCGACGCCGCCGTTCAGCCGCTCCACGATGCCGTCCTTCCACGCAACCGTGCGGGAGAAGTCGATGGCAGGGTCGGCGGCGGTGATGCCCAACGCGCCCTCCGCCGCGAAGGTGCGCAGACGGGCGAACTCCTCCGCCGCGTGGATCAGTGCCTTGGAGGGGATGCAGCCGATGTTGAGACAGGTGCCCCCCGGCTTCTGCGGATCGACAATGATCGTGTCCACCCCCAGCTGGCCCGCGCGGATCGCACAGACATAGCCCCCCGGTCCCGCTCCGATGACGAGCAGTTTGCAGGTCAGTTCGGCCATGTCATTCCTCCACGAAAATCATCGCAGGCGTTTCCAGCAGCGTCTTCAGCCGCTGAACGAAAACCGCCGCGTCCCATCCGTCGATGACCCGGTGATCGAAGGAGCAGGAAATGTTCATCATCTTGCGGGGCACGAATTCCGTCCCGTCCCAGAACGGGCGGATCTGCATGCGGTTGACCCCGACGATGGCCACTTCCGGGTGGTTGATGATCGGTGTCGTCGCGATGGCGCCGAGCGGGCCGAGCGATGTGATGGTGATGGTGGAACCGGAAAGCTCCTCCCGCACCGCGCTGCCATCCCGTGCGGCCTCCGCCAGGCGCAGCAGCTCCCCCGCCGCCTCGCGCAGTGTCAGTGCCTCCGCATGGCGCACCACCGGAACCATCAACCCGTTCGGCGTCTGGGTGGCGATGCCGATATGCACACCCCCGTACTGCCGCACGACGCCGGCCTCATCATCATAGAGCGCGTTCAGCGCGGGCTGCTCCCGCACGGCCCGCACGATGGCCTTCATGAGGAATGGCAGAAGGGTCAGCTTCGCCGCACCCCGGCCTTCGGCATTGAGCTTGGCGCGCAAGTCCTCCAGCCCGGTGACATCGACCTCCTCGATGATGCTGATATGGGGGATGTTGCGCTTGGAGAGCTGCATCCGCTCCGCGATCCTGCGGCGCAGACCGACGACCTTCACCTCCGTCACGGATCCGTCGCGGCGATGGGCCGGACGGCCTTCGGGCGCGCCTGCTTCCACATGCGCCGACAGATCGTCATGCGTGATCCGCCCCGCCGGCCCGGAGCCGCGCACGAAGCGCAGGTCCACGCCCGCCTCCCGCGCCCGCTGGCGGACGGAGGGCGTGGCGAGCGGCCGCTCCCCCTCGGGACGGAGCGCGGCGGAGGGCGTGTGGCGCCCCCGGGATGCGGGCCTTGCGGCGGGAGGGGAAGTCTCGCCCGTGGGAAGTTTCGCGGCCGGTGTTTTGACAGCAGGCGATTTGCCAGCCGGTGAATTGTCAGCAGGCCCGGCGGCCGGCCCGGCGGGCGGTGAGGCGTCTTCCGTCCCGCTCTCGCCCTTCGCTGCCCTCGCAGCCCGAACAGGCGGCTCCGCATCGGCGGAGACATTCCCCTCTCCCTCCACCTCCAGCCGGATCAGCTCTGCCTTCACGGCGATGCTGTCACCCACCTCTCCGCCCAGCCAGACCACCTTGCCGGAGGCGGGAGAGGGGATTTCCACCGTCGCCTTGTCCGTCATCACGGCGGCGAGCGGCTGATCCTCCTGCACGATGTCTCCCGGCGTCACGTGCCATTCCACAAGCTCGGCCTCGGCGATGCCTTCGCCGATATCGGGCATTCTGATCGACAGGGTTCCCATGCTCACGCCTCCATGATGCTGGTGAGCGCCGCGCCGACCCGCGCAGGCCCGGGGAAATAGCTCCATTCGTGCACATGCGGATAGGGCGTGTCCCAGCCCGCCACCCGTCGCACGGGAGCCTCCAGATGGTAGAAACACTCCTGCTGGACCAGCGCCGCCAGTTCTGCCCCGAAGCCGGAGGTGAGCGTGGCCTCATGCACGATCACGCAACGCCCCGTCTTGCGCACGGAGGCTGTCACCGCCTCCAGATCGAGCGGGAGCAGCGTGCGCAGGTCGATCACCTCGGCATCCACGCCTGTCTCCTCCGCCGCGGCCTCCGCCACATGGACCATCGTTCCATAGGTCAGCACCGTCACGGCGGAGCCTTCACGCCGGATGGCCGCCTTGCCCAGCGGAACGGTATAGTGCCCCGGCTCCACCTCTCCGAACGGATGGTTCTTCCACGAGGCGACCGGACGTTCATGGTGCCCATCGAATGGACCGTTGTAGAGCCGCTTCGGCTCCATGAAGATCACCGGATCGGGATCCTCTATGGCGGAGAGCAGCAGCCCCTTGGCGTCCTGCGGGTTGGAGGGCACGACGACCTTCAGCCCCGTCACATGGGTAAACAGCGCCTCCGGCGACTGGGAGTGCGTCTGCCCGCCGAAGATGCCGCCGCCCGTGGGCATGCGGATCACCATCGGGCAGGTGAATTCGCCGTTGGAGCGATAGCGCAGCCGCGCGGCCTCCGACACGATCTGGTCATAGGCGGGGTAGACGTAATCCGCGAACTGGATCTCCACCACCGGTCGGAGACCATAGGCCGCCATGCCGATCCCCGCGCCCACGATGCCGGATTCGTTGATCGGCGTATCGAAGCAGCGGGTCGGCCCGTATTTCTTCTGCAAGCCGGAGGTCACGCGAAAGACCCCGCCGAAATATCCCGCATCCTCGCCAAACACGATCACGCGGTTGTCGCGGCCCATCGCCACGTCGAGTGCATCGCGCAGCGCCTCGATCATCGTCATGCGCGCCATGGCTCAGTACCCCGCTTCCTGCCGCTGGCGCATCAGGTGCGGCGGCATCGTCTCATAGACATCCTCGAACATCTCGCGGACGGAGGGGCGGTGGCCGGAATGCAGCGTGCCGATGGCCTCGGCCTCCTTCTGGGCGGCAATGACCTCGGCCATTATCTCGGCCTCGGCCTGGGCATGGCGCTCCTCCGACCAGGGGCCCTTCAGGATCATGTGGTTCTTCAACCGCAGGATCGGGTCGCCCAGCGGCCAGGCGGAGCTTTCCTCCGCCGGACGGTAGGCGGACGGATCGTCGGAAGTGGAATGCGCCCCCTGCCGGTAGGTGACATATTCGATCATCGTCGGCCCGAGGTTCCGGCGCGCCCGCTCCGCCGCCCAGCGCGCGACGGAAAGCACGGCGAGATAGTCGTTCCCATCCACCCGCAGCGAGGGAATCCCGAACCCCAGCCCCCGGGCGGCAAAGGTTCCCGAGCCGCCACGTGCGATGCCCTGGAAGGTGGAGATGGCCCACTGGTTGTTGACGATGTTCAGGATCACCGGCGCCTTGTAGGTGGAGGCAAAGACCAGCGCCGCGTGGAAGTCGCTCTCCGCCGTGGAGCCGTCGCCGATCCAGGCGGCGGCGATCTTGCGATCGTTCATGATCGCCGACGCCATCGCCCAGCCCACCGCCTGAATATACTGCGTTGCAAGGTTGCCGGAGATCGAGAAGAATCCCTGCGGCTTGTCCGAATACATCACCGGCATCTGCCGGCCGCGCATCGGATCTTCCGCATTGGAGTAGATCTGGTTCATCATCGTGCGGAGCGGATAATCGCCCGCGATCAGCAACCCCGCCTGCCGATAGGTCGGGAAGTTCATGTCGCCGGGGTTCAGCGCCTTGCGGAAGGCGCAGGACACCGCTTCCTCTCCCAGATGCTGCATGTAGAAGGAGGTCTTCTGTTGCCGCTGCGCCGTCAGCATCCGGGCGTCGAAGGCGCGCAGGATCATCATGTGCCTGAGCCCGTCGCGAAGCGCGTCGTCGGACAGGTCGATGGCCCAGGGGCCGACCGCCTCCGCCTGCCGGTTCAGCACCCGGATGATGGTGAAGGCCATGTCCCGCATATCCTCGGGATTCTCGTCGATCTCGGGGCGGCGGACCGTGCCCGCGCGGGGAATCGTCACATGGCTGAAATCCGGCTTGTCTCCCGGCCGGACCTCTGGGGCGGGAACACGAAGGCTGAGCGGCGGCAGGTCGTCCATGGCGTCTCCTCAAGGCGCGGTCGCGCGGTATGGGAAGGGTCGGCCACGGCGTGCCGGGCGGCTCCTCTCCGCCCCCTCTCCCGGATATGAGGATAATGCCGAGCGACCAAAAGGAAATTCCGATCCTTGCGCATGGCGATTTTGTGTCAGAAGCTTCTTTCGTGATCTGCGCCACTCCCGGCAGCATCTTTGGACCCCATGCCCGAACCCAGCCGCATCCTTGATCGAATCGACCGACGCATCCTCCGCGCCCTTCAGGGGAACGGCCGCCTGACCAATGCCCAGCTCGCGGAGGAGATCGGCCTCTCGCCCAGCCCCTGCTGGCAGCGCACCCGGCGGCTGGAGGCGGAAGGCTATATCCAGGGCTATACCGCCGTGCTGGATCAGGAACGGCTCGGCATGGCCGAGACCGTCATCATCGAGGTCATGCTCGACCGCCATGATGACACCGCGCTCGAAGCCTTCGGCAAGGCCATGGTCGCGCTGCCGGAGGTGCTGGAGGTATATCTCACCACCGGCGAATACGACTATTTCATCAAGGTCGCCGCCAATGGCACACGGGGATATGAGGATTTCCTCCGCCAGAAGCTGTTCCGGGTGCCGGGGATCCGCCATGCCCGATCGAGCTTCACGCTGCGTTGCCTCAAGCGGAGCCAGTCCGTCGTGCCGGAGATCTGAGCATTCATCGTGCGGAAAGGAAAAGGGCGTAAGCCATGACGCAGTGCCGATGACGGGCGAAGCCGCGGAACTGCCACGCCTGCCCGCTCTTCGGACCCTCAGGGCAAGCGGCGGAGGAGAAACGGTGGTGGAAGCAACGGCCGAACCCCTGCAAGAGGCGACACGCGGCTGGCCACATTGTGTCAGCGGGATCGCACAAGAGTGCTTGTCAGAGGGGAACAGAACTATGGCCGGTCTCTTATTTTTCTGCGACAAGATGCCCCGTATCCGGGCTGCCAAGAGCGGGTCTCAATGACCGAGAAGAATATGGAACTGCCGCGTCCCTCGCCGGAAAAGACGGGTGTCGCCAAGCTAGCCGTCCGACTTCTGGAGCCGCGCGTGGCGGGGCCGCTGATTGGCGCGATCATCGCCGTCATCGCAACCGTGGTGATCTACAAGATCAGCGACGAGCTTCGGCTGGACGATATCAAGGCCGCCATTTCCGGCACACCCCGGATCGCGCTGGCTGAAGCGCTGGGCTTCACGGTGCTGAGCTTCTGCGCACTCGGGCTGTATGACGTTCTGGCCTCGCGCCGCGTTGCGCCGGACAGGGTGCCCGTGCGGCTCGCGGCGTTTGCGGGCGCGGTGGCCTATGCGATCTCCAACGCCATCGGCTTTCACGTCGTGGTGGGCAGTTCGATCCGCTACCGCATCTATCAGGCGGCGGGACTGGATGCCTCGGATGTGGGGCGCATCGTCGGCATCTCCTTTCTGAGCTTCACCGCGGGGATCGGTGCGGTGATCGGCCTCGCGCTGCTGCTCGATCCAGACGGCATTCCCTTTCTTCAGATCGTCTCGCCCATGGCAGACCGGATCATCGGCGGCCTCATCGTTGCGGCGATTCTGGCCACCCTCCTCTGGCTCTCGCGCAACCCGCGGGAGGTCATGCTGTTCAACTGGCGTCTGCCGCTTCCATCTGCCCGGAACGCGACGGCCCAGATCCTTGTTGCCGCCGCCGATATCGCCGCCGCTGCCGCCGCGCTCTATGTGCTGCTGCCCGGCGATGTGACGCAGGGCTATGCGATGTTCCTGATCCTGTTCGTCGTGGCGCTGGTCATCGGCACGGTCAGCCATGCGCCCGGCGGCCTCGGCGTGTTCGAGGCGACGGTGCTGCTGGGGCTTGGGGCGGGCAACCGGCCGGATGTGGTCGCGGCGCTCGTGCTGTTCCGGGTGATCTACTACTTTCTGCCCCTGGCAGTCGCCGGGATCGCCTTTCTGGGCTTCGAAGGCTACCGGGCGCGGCATGCCGTCCGGGCCGTGGCGGGGCGGGTCAGCCCTGTCGTACAGCGGATCGTGCCACCGCTTGCGGGAACGGCAACGCTGGTCGGGGGCTGCATCCTCCTGCTGTCGGGCAACGTTCCTGCCCTCGCCGATCGCGTGGGGTTGTTGAGCGGGCTGATACCCCTGCCTTTCGCAGAAGCCTCGCACCTGATGGCAAGCGTTGCCGGGCTGCTCCTCATCGTCATCTCCCGTGGTCTGTTCCGGCGGATCGCCCGTGCCCGCTTGCTGGCGATCTGCCTGCTCTGCGCCGGCGCGGTGTTCTCCCTCGCCAAGGGTCTGGACTGGGAGGAGGCGAGCGGCCTGCTTGTCGCCGCGCTCCTGCTTGCGATGTTTCCGGGAGCCTTCTACCGGCGCGGGCGGATGCGCTCCTTCCGGTTGACGCCGACCTGGCTTGCCCTGGTCATCGTCATCATCGCTTTCTTCACGCTGATCGGTCTGCTGGCCTACCGTCACGTCGATTACCAGAACGACCTGTGGTGGAGCTTCGACTGGGACGGGGATGCCTCGCGCTTCCTGCGGGCGACGCTGGCGCTCGTCATCATCACAGGCGCGCTCACCATCGACAGCTGGCTGAACCGGCCGGCGGGAGCAAAGGTTTCCGGCCCGGTGGAGATCCCGGATGCGGTCAGGCGCATCCTGAAGACCACGACCGCCACCCAGCCCAACGTCGCGCTGCTGGGAGACAAGTCCTTCATGGTCTCCGCCGACGAAACCGCATTCCTGATGTATGGCGAACAGGGCAACAGCTGGATCGCGCTTGGCGATCCGGTGGGCAATGCGGAAGCGGGTCGCCGTCTGATCTGGCACTTCGCCGAGGCTGCCGACCGCAACGGGATGCGGGCCATCCATTATTCCGTCACCCCGGAATGGCTGGCCGTCTATCTGGAGCTCGGCGTCGCCCTGTTGAAAACAGGAGAGGTCGCGCGGGTGGACCTGCACAGCTTCTCGCTGGAAGGGCCGTCGCGGCAGGACTTCCGCTATGCCGACAAGCGCGCCGCCCGCGAGGGGCTGGAGTTCTCCGTCCTCCCCGCGGCGGAGGTTCCCGCGGCGCTGGAGGAGCTTCGCGGCGTTTCGGATGCCTGGCTGGAGACAAAGCATGGGTCCGAGAAGGGCTTTTCCCTCGGCCGGTTCGACGACGACTACATCAAGGAGTTCGACATCGCCGTTCTGCGCAAGGACGGCGCCATCGTCGCCTTTGCCAATCTCTGGCGGTCGGGCGACAACCTGAATGAATTGTCGATCGACCTCATGCGCTATCGGCCCGGCGTGTCCAAGGTCATCATGGACGCGCTCTTCGCCCGGCTGCTGCTCTACGGAAAGGCTGAGGGATATCGCTGGTTCAACCTCGGCGCGGCGCCGCTTGCCGGCCTCGCCGATCATCCGCTTGCCTCGACATGGAACCGGCTCGGCACCTTCATTTATCGGCGCGGCGACGAGTTCTACAATTTCGAAGGGCTGCGCGCCTTCAAGCAGAAGTTCGGACCGGTCTGGACGTCCCAGTACCTCGCTTGCCCCGGCGGCTTCGCCATGCCGCAGGCGCTCATGGATGTGACGGCACTGATCTCCGGCAATCCGATACGGGTGTTGAAACGATGACTTGTGCAAAATCCGTGCTGACGGCCCTTCTGGCGCTGCTCGCCGTTACGCCCGTTCAGGGGCAGGATATGCCCTCCAGGGTGAGCGCGGAACGTCTGACCGATATTCCGCTGTATATGCCCGCCCCCTCGCCGCAGGACGGGCCAAAGGCGGTCGTCGTCTATTTCTCCGATGCGGCGGGCTGGCAGGCGGCAGATGACCGGATGGTTGCGGCGCTGACGGGCGAGGGGTCCATGGTGCTCGCGGTGGATTATGGCCGCCACATCCAGGAACTCGCGGCAGAGGAGGGCGACTGCCTGCCGGTGGACGGCGCGATCAGCGATCTGGCCCAGACGGCGGAGCGGCAGGCGGGTCTTCAGACCTATCTCCCGCCGATCCTCGCAGGGCGGGGGGCGGGTGCGGCCTTTGCCTATGCCGCCGTGGCGGAGGCGCCGGTCGCCTCCTTCGCCGCAGCAGTGGGAAGCGGCTTTGACGGCGAAACCGCCCTGCCCCGCCTGATATGCCGCCCCGATGACCTGCCCGCGCCCGGCGCCATGGGTTTCGACCCCGCCGTGCAGCGGACGGCGCATCTCTTCGCTTCGGAGGCGGTGCTCCCCGCCGTCGAGGAGGCCGCGTCCCGGCAGGAGGAAGTGACGGTGGAGGAGCTGGACACCGACGCGCCCGAGGCGCAGCTTGCCGCCGCGGTGAGCGATATCGCAGGGTCGGTGAAGCCCTTCGGCGACCTGCCCGCGGTTGATGTGCCGGCCACCGGAAAGCCGCGGGCGCTCGCCATCGTCATCTCCGGCGATGGCGGCTGGCGCGATCTGGACAAGTCGATCGCTGACTGGCTCGCCCAGCATGGCGTTCATGCCGTAGGGCTGGACGCGCTGCGCTACTTCTGGTCCCAGCGGACGCCGGAGGAGCTGGCCCGCGACATCACCACGATCGCCGCGACAGCCGATCCCACGGGCCAACTGCCTGTCGGTCTGATCGGCTACTCTTTCGGCGCCGATACGCTGCCCTTCGCCTGGCCCCTGCTGCCGCAGGCGCTCCGCGACCGGACGCGTCTCATCGGGCTGCTGGCACCCAGCCCCTCGACCTCCTTCCAGGTGACGGTGGGCGGGTGGCTTGGCATCGACAGCACGGGCTACGATGTGCCGACCGCCATCGCTGCGCTGCCTGCGGACAGGACGATCTGCGTCTCCGGGGAAGAGGAAGAGGATACTGCCTGCAACGATCCGCGGCTTGCCAGCTTCGGCAAGATACGGACGACGGGCGGGCATCATTTCGACGGCGATTATGATGCGCTGGCCGCGAGGCTGATGGCGAAGCTGCTGCCCTGATGACCGACCCGCTGCCACCACGCCCCGCGCCAGCGCGCAAGGTTTCCGGCGTGACAGCGGCGGTTCTTGGTCTGCTGTTTCTTTGTCTAGGCCTCCTCGTCGCTCCTTCCGCAGAGGCCCGCAGCCTTCGGGTCGTGGCCTTTGGCGACAGCCTGATGCAGAGCTTCGGCCTTCCCGCGCAGCAGAGCCTGCCGGTGCAGCTTGAAGCCTGGCTGCGCGCGCGTGGCTGGGACGTGCGGGTGGAGAATGCCGGGATCGCGGGCGACAGCACGCGGGGCGGGCGCGCCCGGCTCGAGAGGGTTCTGCGACCCAGGCCAGATGCGATGATCGTGAGCCTCGGCGGCAACGATGCCTTCCGCGGCGTGCCCTTTGACACCGCCGCCGCCAATCTGACGGCCATCATGGGAGAGATACGGGCTCGGGCCATTCCGGCGCTGCTGGTCGGCGTGGAAATTCCGGGCATCTACGCCCCCGCACTCCGGTACAACCGTCTGTGGTCAGAGGTCGCCGCCGCGCAGGAGGTGCCTCTCTATCCGAATTTCTATCTCGGCATCCTCCGCCATCTCTCCACTCCCTTCGAGGCCCCGCGCTATCTGCTCGACGGCATTCATCCGAATGCAGAGGGCGTGACGCTGATCGTTGAAGCGCTCGGCCCCGCGGTGGAGGCGATCCTGCCGCGCTGAGCGGGGGCCATAGCGCCGGCTTTGCCCCTGACGGTCCAGCGCCGCGACGGAAGGGGGCGAGAGCGAACGCCGGCCCTGCCCCGGACGCGATCCCGCCGCGCTGAGCGAATGCCGCGCCCCCTTTCCCGCTGACGGTCCGGCATCACGGAAGTGAGCTGGGGCGAACGCTCGACAGCGGAACGGGCAGGCGGCGGCACCGCAGGATGGCAGAGCCCCTTAGCCCGAGGCATCAGCCTCCCGGAAGGGGGCGGCAGTGAACGCTCGACAGCGGAGGAGCGCAGGCGTCAGGCGCCGCACGAAACCGCGGCGCCGCTTTGCTCCCCACGGTCCTCGCTTAAGCGGACGACAGCACAGCGCCCGGTTGACAGCGGAGGGGCGCAGGCGTCAGGTGCCGCGCGAAACGGCAGGGAATATCGCATGGCACTGATCGACGCTCTTCGGGACATCACCGGCCCGGCCAATGTACTGACCGGCGACGAAACGGCACGCTACAGCCACGATTGGACGGGAAAATACGTCTGGACGCCGCGCGCCGTCGTACGTCCGGCCAACAGGGAAGAAGTAGCGGCCACCCTGCGGCTCTGCGCCGAGGCGGGCGTTCCGGTGGTGCCGACCGGCGGCGGCACAGGTCTGAACGGCGGCACCTTCGCGGAAGGCGGGGTCATGCTCTCGCTCGAACGGATGAACCGCATCCGCGAGATCCGCCCCGCCTCCCGCATCGCCATCGTCGAGGCGGGCGTCGTCCTCTCGGCCATCCATGATGCGGTGGCGGAGCATGGGCTGGCCTTCCCGCTGACCTTCGGCGCGCGCGGCTCGGCGCAGGTGGGAGGCTTCCTTTCCACCAATGCGGGCGGCTCGAACGTGGTGCGGTTCGGCAATACGCGCGCCCTCGTCCTCGGGGTGGAAGTGGTGCTGGCGGACGGACGTGTGCTCGACCTGATGTCGGAACTGCGCAAGGACAATACCGGCTATGACCTGCGCGACCTGTTCATCGGGGCGGAAGGGACGCTCGGCATCATCACGGCGGCGGTGCTGAAGCTGGTGCCCGCCGCGCGCGCCCATGCGACGGCGATGGTCGCGGTGCCGGGCCTTGCCGTGGCGCTCGACCTGCTGAACAGGCTGCAGGGGGAGACGGGTGGCGCGGTCGAGGCTTTCGAATACCTCCCCGCCGCCTACATGGAACGGCTCGCCCGGCATCGCCCCGACCTGAAGGAACCCTTCGCCACGCGCTATCCTTCCACCCTGCTCATAGAGATCGGCGTGACTGCCCCGCATGAGGCGGAGCCGCTCGCCGACGGTTCGCTCCCGGTCGTGACACGGCTGGAAGATACGCTCGCCATGGCGATGGCGCGGGGTGAGGTGCTGGACGCCACGCTCGCCCGGACAGAGGCGCAGCGGGCAGAAATGTGGGCGGTGCGGGAAGCCGCGGCGGAGATCACCTTTGCCCAGAAACCGCATGTGGATACCGACATCTCCCTGCCGCTCGACCGGATGCAGGACTTCCTCACCGCGATGACCGCGCGGCTCCATGTGCTCGATCCCGGCGCGGAGGAGCTGGCCATCGCGCATCTGGGTGACGGAAACTTCCACTACACCGCCTTCCCCAGCCGCGATGACGCGCCCCTGCTCGCCACGATCCGCAATGCGGTGGCGGAGGAGGCGGTGCGGCTGGGGGGCAGTTTCTCCGCCGAACACGGGATCGGCCTGTCCAAACGGCCCACGATGGCGGACCACAAGGATCCCGTCGCGCTCGACGTCATGGCGCGCATCAAGGCCGCGCTGGACCCGCAGGGCCTGCTCAATCCCGGAAAAGTGCTGCCCTGAGCTCAGGGCGCCGGTGCGCGGAGGCAGTCGCGCGGTTCCCGGCCCGCGGGAACCCGTGTCTCCGCCCCGCAGGCCGCGCAACGAAAGACGCGCTCTGTCCCGGTGGAATGGGCGCGATCCTCTCGCCAGCGGCAGGTGCGGGTGAGCGTGCTGCCCCGGCGGGTCCACCACAGACCTATGATCACGGCAAGCAAGAGGAAGGGGATGAAGAAGATCATGTCATGCCCAGGTGAGCGGCGGGATGCAGAGGGCTTACGCCTCCCCCTCCGGCGCGGCAACCGGCTGACTTGACTTCTGCCCCTGTGTCGCGTTCACGGTCGGCGGAGGAGAGCCGCCATGACCAAGAAGATACTTCGTGCCCTCGCCGGGGAACAGCAGGATGTTCCCCCCGTCTGGATGATGCGTCAGGCGGGGCGCTACCTGCCCGAATACCGCGCCACGCGGGCGAAGGCCGGGGATTTCCTGAGCCTGTGCTACACCCCGGACCTCGCGGCGGAGGTGACGCTCCAGCCGATCCGGCGCTATGGCTTTGACGCCGCGATCCTGTTTGCCGACATCCTGCTGGTCCCCCAGGCCCTGGGGCTTGACCTGCGCTTCGTGCAGGGAGAGGGGCCGCGTCTGTCCACCGTCACGGATGCGGCCGGGGTCGCGGCGCTCCGCCCCGCCGGGGACGTGCATGAAACGGTGTCCCCCGTCTATGAGACGGTCCGCCTCGTGGCGCGCGCGCTTCCGCCAGAGGTGACGCTCATCGGCTTCGCCGGCGCGCCCTGGACGGTGGCCACCTATATGGTCGCCGGGCGCGGCACCCCGGATCAAGGCCCCGCCCATGCGATGATCGCGCGCGACCGTGCGGCCTTCGCCGCGCTGATCGACCGGATTTCGGAGGCGACGATCCTTTACCTTTCCGCCCAGATCGAGGCAGGGGCGGAAGTCGTCAAGCTGTTCGACAGCTGGGCCGGATCGCTAAAGGGCGCGGATTTCGAGCAGTTCGCCGTCGCTCCCGCCCGCCGCATCATCGCCGCTCTGAAGGAGCTTCACCCCGGCGTGCCGATCATCGCCTTCCCGCGGGAGGCAGGGGAGCGCTATGCGGGCTTCGCGCATGCGACGGGGGCTGACTGCGTCGCGCTGGACAATTCGGTCGATGCCAAATGGGTGGCAGGCGCCGTGCAGGTTGACGGCTGCGTGCAGGGCAACCTCGCGCCCCACCATCTCGTCACCGGAGGGCCGGAACTGGTGGCGGAAACCCGGCGGATCGTGCGCGCCTTCTCTCAGGGGCCGCATATCTTCAATCTCGGCCACGGTATCACGCCGGACGCCGATCCCGATAACGTCAGCCGGATGCTGGAGGCGATCCGGGGCTGACGTGCCTCCCTCCGGCACGGTGGCGGTGGCGCCTCGACGCGGCCCGACGCCGTTGGGTTTCGCCGGCTGACACCTCTGGGATTCGGTCAGGGCTTCGGCGGGCTGACGGCGGGTTCGGGGTAGGCAGTCGGCAGCCACTGGCGGTCGATGAACAGCAGTGCATCGACGATGGTCTGCTGCCAGAGCGCCCAGGTATGGGCACCGTCGGTGATACGCAGCTCGGAGGTCCGCTTTGCGGCCTGCAGCGTTTCATGCAGATCCACCGCGCCCCGCCACAGACGGTAGCCATCATCGTCGCCGCAAGTGATATAGGTGACCGGCAGCGGCTTCTCCGCCGCAACGGCACCCTCGATCAGCGTGAACACATTCAAACGGTTGAAGCGCTCCGCATCGAAGGGCCGGCCGAAGGCCCCGTCGAAGTGATCGCCCACCGACGGCAGGGCAAGGGCGGAGGTCGGGTTCTTCAGAAAGGCCGATTCCTGCACCACCTGCAACTCCTCCGGCGTGTCGTCGAGGTTGGGCGCGGTCACATTCTGCCATATCGCGCCAGACAGGCTGGCGGTGACGACGTAAAGATCATTGTGGGCGTAGGCGAGGCGCAGCGCTCCGAAACCGCCCATGGAAAGCCCGGCGATGCCGCGGCCCTCCCTGTCCTTGCGGACCGGATAGCGCGCCTCCACCGCAAGCCGCAGGTCGCGCGTGATGGCGGTCTCGTAATCCCCCGGCCCACCGAGCGCCATGCTGTCCACATACCAGCTGTTTCCGGCATCCGGCATGACGACGAGCAACGGGTCGATCCGCCCCTCCCCGATCAGCCGGTCCAGCGTCGGCTCGATATTCCCAAGGTCGCGCCAGTTGTTCTGGTTTCCGCCATGGCCGTGGAGCAGGTAGAGCACGGGCCAGCCATTCGGCGGCGGATCACCGGAGGGCACATAGACATTGGCGGAGATGTCGCGGTGCAGCGCGGGGCTGGTGAAGGTCTCCGGGCGCAGTTCGGCCCGGAGCGGAGTAGCGAGGGTCAGGAGCAGGGCGGCGGCAAGGAGGCGCAGGGTCATCGTGTCTCCGGTCGGCAGGGGCTTACCGGGAGGCTAATGATCCTGCTGGAAAACGCCAGCCCGCTCCCGCCCCTGCGGCGGAACGGCGCGCGTTCAGGGGGTGACTTCCACCTCAACCCCGAGCGCGCGGGCGACGGTGAAGATATCCTTGTCGCCCCGACCGGACAGGTTGACGACGATCAGATGGTCCTTCGGCAGATCGGGCGCGATCTTGACGGCATGGGCGAGCGCGTGGCTCGACTCCAGCGCCGGGATGATGCCCTCATACTTGCACAGATCCTGGAATGCGGAGAGCGCCTCCGCATCGGTGATGGAGACATATTCGACGCGGCCCGTATCGTGCAGCCAGGCATGCTCCGGGCCGATGCCGGGATAGTCGAGACCGGCCGAAATGGAGAAGCCCTCCAGGATCTGCCCGTCGGCATCCTGCAGCAGATAGGTCCGGTTTCCGTGCAGCACGCCCGGACGCCCGCCGGTGAGCGAGGCGCAATGCTCCATCCGCTCGTCCACGCCCTTGCCGCCGGCTTCGACGCCGATGATCCGCACGGTGGGATCATCGAGGAAGGGATGGAAGATGCCCATGGCATTCGACCCGCCGCCGATGGCCGCGATGATCGTATCGGGCAGGCGTCCCTCCTGCGCCTCCATCTGGGCGCGGGTTTCGTTCCCGATGATGTTCTGGAAATCGCGCACCATGGCGGGATAGGGATGCGGCCCCGCGACCGTGCCGATGCAATAGAACGTGTCGCGTACATTGGTCACCCAGTCGCGCATCGCATCGTTCATCGCATCCTTCAGTGTGCCGCGACCGGAGGTGACGGCAACGACCTCCGCCCCCAGAAGCCGCATGCGGAACACGTTGGGGGCCTGACGCTGCACATCATGCGCGCCCATGTAGACGATGCATTTCAGCCCGAACTTGGCACAGACCGTGGCCGTGGCGACGCCGTGCTGGCCCGCGCCCGTTTCCGCGATGATCCGGGTCTTGCCCATGCGGCGGGCAAGCAGGATCTGGCCCAGCACGTTGTTGATCTTGTGCGCGCCGGTATGGTTCAGCTCTTCGCGCTTGAGGTAGATCTTCGCCCCCCCCAGCGTTTCCGACAGACGCTCGGCATAATAGAGCGGCGAGGGGCGGCCGACATAATGGGTCCAGAGATCGTTCATCTCTGCCCAGAATTCCGGGTCGTGCTTGGCCCGTTCGTATTCCGCCTCCAGCGACAGGATCAGCGGCATCAGCGTCTCAGAGACGAAACGCCCGCCGTAATTGCCGAACCGTCCGTTCTCGTCCGGCCCAGTCCTGTAGCTGTTGCTGCCGCCTTGCATCGCGCGCCTCCCGTCAGGTCAGATCGCGTTTATAGCCTATGTGGGATGGGGTAAAGCCAAGCCTGTCGTAGAAGGCATGTGCCCTGCTGCGGCTTTTATGTGTGGTGAGTTGCAGAACCCCCGCTCCGGCAGCGCGTGCCCGAGCCTCCGCATCCGCCACGAGCAGCGCGCCCAGTCCCTGCGAGCGCAGCTCAGCCGCCACGCGCACCGCCTCCAGCGTAGCACGCGTCCGGCCCGCATTGGACAGGCCCGGCATGATCGACAGTTGATAGGTCGCCACAACGCGCCCCTGCCGTTCGCCAACGATCAGCTGCGTGTCCGGCGAAGCGGCGATCCGGGCAAAGGCGGCCTCATATGGCCCCAGCGCCGCCGACTCTCGCGCGGCGCCGAGCGGATCGTCCGCCAGCAGCGCGACGATCGCCGGCACATCCTCCAACGCCGCAGGGCGGAAGGTCACGCTCACAGCTTCGTCGCCTCGATGAAGGCACGGATCAGGCCGGGATCCTTAATTCCCGGTGCGCTTTCGGTGCCGGAGGAGACATCGACCTGCCCCGCCCCGGTGACACGCAGCGCATCTGCCACATTCGCGGGCGTCAGGCCACCCGCCAGCATCCAGGGCACCGGCCAGCGCAGGTTCCACAGCAGGCCCCAGTCAAAGGCCACGCCGTTGCCGCCGGGCAGCGCCGCATCCTTCGGAGCCTTGGCATCGACGAGGATCTGGTCCGCCACCTGCCAGTAATCGGCGAGCCTTGCGATATCTTCCGGCCCCGCAATGCCGACCGCCTTCATCACCGGCAATCCGTAGCGCTGGCGGATCTCGGCGACCCGCGCGGGTGTTTCCCGGCCATGCAGTTGCAGCATGTCGAGCGGCACATCCGCCAGAATCGCGTCCAGCAGCGCATCATCCGCATCGACGACAAGGCCGACCTTGGCCAGACCGGCCGGGGCCTCCGCCGCCAGCATCCGCGCCTCGGCAATGCTTACAGCGCGCGGGGAGCGAGGGAAGAAGACAAAGCCCACATAGGCAGCGCCCGCCTCCGCCGCTGCTGCGACATGGGCAGGCTCGCGAAGACCGCATACCTTCACGCGGACAGATTTGGGTGGAATACGGGAACGTGTCATCGGCTGCGGTTCTACCGCTTGCCGTTGCCAGTCTCAAGCAGCGCCACGATCTCGTCCTTCTTGCCGTTGGGGCGGCCGGTCTCCCGGCGGAGCTGAACGACTTCCTGCTCCAGCTTCGCCGCTTCCTTCGACTTCACACGGGCGCGCTTGCGGTGTCCATGCTCCCGGAACCATTCCCAGACGAAGCCGACGAGAACCCCGATCGCTATGCCCCCGAGGAGGATGACAAACAGCGGCAGCTGCACCGCCCAGCTTCCGCCGAACGTCTGCGCCGCAGAGACCGGCAGGAACCGGAACACCACGGGATCACGGTTCGCGACGGCAATGACGATAAGCGCGATGCCCAGCACCGCGATCAATCCATAACGGAGATAGCGCATCAGTCCTCAGTACCTTCCTTCCCGTTCAGCCGGTCCCGCAAAAGCTTGCCGGCCTTGAAGAATGGCACTGCCTTCTCTTCGACTTCAACCGATTCTCCGGTGCGGGGATTGCGGCCAACGCGCGCGTCCCGCTGCTTGACGGAGAAGGCGCCGAAGCCCCGGAGTTCTACCCGGTCACCCCGCGCCATCGCCTCTATGATCTCTTCAAAGATCGTGTTGACGATACGCTCCACATCCCGCTGAAACAGGTGCGGATTCTCTTCGGAAATCTTCTGGATGAGTTCCGACCGGATCATCCGTTCCCCCGTTTCCACATATCGCGACTATTCGACTGAGACTATACGGTCTTTCGCAAGCGCGAGAAACAGGAAACCATTGGAAAGACGGGAGAAACTGGAAACATCCACGCTGATATCCGCCTATTGAGTGATCTCATGGAAATTACGACACGGAATAAGCGAGTAAATCAACTCAGGCACGAAAACGGTTAGCAATCTTTGCAAAGAAAAGCGCCCACCCCGAAAGGTGAGCGCCTAAATCACTTGCAATCTGAAAAGGCTCAGTTGCGATCCTTGAGCGCGGCGCCCAGGATATCACCCAGAGACGCGCCCGAGTCGGACGAACCGTACTGTTCCACGGCTTCCTTTTCCTCGGCGATTTCGCGCGCCTTGATCGACAGACCCAGACGACGGGTCTTGGAGTCGACGTTGGTCACGCGTGCATCGACATGATCGCCGACCTGGAAACGCTCGGGGCGCTGCTCGGCCCGGTCACGCGACAGGTCGGAACGACGGATGAAGGCTTTCATGCCGTTGTATTCGACCTCGATGCCGCCATCCTCGATCGCGGTGACGTTGACCGTCACGATCGAGCCGCGCTTCACGCCGTCGATCGCCTCGGAGAAGGTGTCGTCGCCAAGCGCCTTGATGGAGAGCGAGATGCGCTCCTTGTCGATATCGACTTCCGTCACCGCCGCGCGGACCACATCGCCCTTGCGGTAGTTCTGGATGGCGTCTTCCCCCCGCTGATCCCAGGAGAGATCGGAGAGGTGGACCATGCCGTCGATGTCGTTGTCGAGACCCACGAACAGACCGAATTCGGTGATGTTCTTGACCTCGCCCTCGATCTGCGTGCCGACGGGATGCGTTTCCGCGAAGACTTCCCACGGATTGCGCATGGTTTGCTTGAGACCGAGCGACACGCGGCGTTTCGCGCTGTCGATCTCCAGCACCATGACGTCCACTTCCTGCGAGGTGGAGACGATCTTGCCGGGGTGGACGTTCTTCTTGGTCCAGGACATCTCGGACACGTGGACCAGACCTTCGACGCCCGGCTCCAGCTCCACGAATGCGCCGTAGTCGGTGATGTTGGTCACGCGGCCCTTGTGGACGGTGCCGATGGCGTATTTCCGCTCGACCGCATCCCACGGATCGTCCTGGAGCTGTTTCATGCCCAGGGAGATACGGTGGGTTTCCTTGTTGATCTTGATGACCTGGACCTTCACGGTCTCGCCGATCGCCAGGATCTCGGACGGGTGGTTCACGCGACGCCATGCCATGTCGGTGACGTGCAGCAGGCCGTCAACGCCGCCCAGGTCGACGAAGGCACCGTATTCGGTGATGTTCTTGACGACACCGTCGACCACATCGCCTTCGGTGAGCTTGCCGATGACTTCGGCGCGCTGCTCGGCGCGGGACTCTTCAAGGATGGCACGGCGGGAGACAACGATGTTGCCCCGGCGGCGGTCCATCTTGAGGATCTGGAACGGCTGCTTCATGCCCATGAGCGGGCCGGCATCGCGCACGGGGCGGACATCGACCTGGCTACCCGGAAGGAAGGCCACCGCACCGCCGAGATCGACGGTGAAGCCGCCCTTGACGCGACCGAAGATGACGCCATCGACGCGCTGTTCGGCGGCGTAGGCTTTCTCCAGACGATCCCAGGCTTCCTCACGACGGGCTTTCTCGCGGCTGATGACCGCTTCGCCACGGGCGTTTTCGACGCGGTCGAGGTAGACCTCGACTTCATCGCCGACAGCGATTTCCGGCGCTTCGCCCGGAGCCGCGAATTCTTTCAGATCGACGCGGCCTTCCATCTTGTAGCCCACGTCGATGATGGCCTGGCCCGCCTCGATGGCGATGACCTTGCCGCGGACGACGGAGCCTTCCTGAGGCGTGTCGATGGCGAGGCTGTCGTTAAGGAGGGCCTCGAACTCCTCCATGGTCGCTTTAGCGCACATAAATAAACAGTTTCCTTTGCATGGTATACGGGCCTGGCGGTTGGCTCCGCCGGTCTTTGTGTGGCGTCAGGTGGTAGGACATGGCATCTTATGCAAGAATGGGGCGAAAGATTACTCCCGCCCTTTCCACTTCGACTCGATTGCCGCAATTGCCCGGCTGACGGCCGCGTCTATAGCGAGTTCCGAGGTATCGAGCAAGACGGCATCTTCCGCGGGCCTGAGCGGAGCGGTCGCCCGCTCACTGTCGCGCCGGTCGCGCGCAAGCACATCGGCCAGCACATCCTCGTAGTCGCGCCCCTCCTCCGCCTGCCGCCGCCGCGCCCGAACCTCCGGCGCGGCGGTGACGTAGAGCTTCACTTCCGCATCGGGGCAGATCATCGTTCCGATGTCGCGCCCGTCCAGCACGGCACCTCCGTCCCGCCGCGCGAAGCGACGCTGAAAGGCGACCAGCGCCGCGCGCACCTCCGGGATCGCGGCAACGCGGCTGGCTGCATCGGCGATCTCTGGCCGGCGAAGATCGCCTTCCAGATCATCCGGCCCCAGCGCCTCCGCAGCGGCAACCGCATCCTCTCCGGCCAGCAACCGCCGCCCGACGGCGCGGTAGAGCAGCCCGGTATCCAGATGTGCGAGGCCGAAATGCGACGCAACCGCACGGGAGATGGTGCCCTTGCCGGCAGCCGCGGGCCCGTCGATCGCGACGGTAAAGGAGAAAGACGTCATTCCGTGGCGCATTCCATGAGGATTTCGAGGGGCACCACCTCCAGCGTCGCCGCGTGGCAGGCGGCAAGGCGGATGCGCGGCGCGGCGCCCTCCTCCCAAGCCTGCAGGAACCGGCCGGCACAAAGGCACCAGTTGTCTCCCGGCTGGAGGCCAGGAAACCCATATTCCGGCCGAGGCGTGGAAAGGTCATTCCCGAGATACTTCGAGAGCGCCAGAAACTCGGCCGTCATCACCGCACAGACGGAATGACGCCCGCCATCTGCCGGTCCCGTATCGCAGCAGCCATTCCTCCAGAAGCCTGTCATCGGGCGCGTGGAACAGGTCTCCAGTGCTTCGCCCAGCACGTTTACCGACGGCAGCCGCCCGGTATCCGCCATCAGCGCGACCCCGGCAGAAGGCGCCGCAGACGCTCGAAGGGGCTGGCGGGAGGCTGCTGTGCCGCAGGGCGCGCCGGCTCAGGCTGCGCGGTTTGCGGTGCAGGTGCCGGCTTGGGCGCCGGATTGGGCGAGAGCGCCGTCATGAATCGGGAGGAGTTCCCCTCCGCCAAGTCAGGCGCGCCGCGTTCCACCCCGGTCAACACCTCCTCCAGCCACGGCGCATCGGCCTTGGCGAAATCGGACAGCACGTAGCCCGCGACCCTCTCCTTGTCGCCCGGATGACCGATGCCAAGCCGGACGCGCGCATAAGACTCCCCGATATGCTGGTGCATGGAGCGCAGCCCGTTATGGCCGGCATGTCCGCCGCCCGCCTTCATCCGAACCTTGCCGGGCGGCAGGTCGAGTTCGTCGTGGAACACGACGATCTCCTGCGGCGTCAGCTTGTAAAAGCGCATGGCCTCCCCCACCGATTGGCCGGAAAGGTTCATGAACGTCTCCGGCTTCAGCAGCACGACCTTTTCATTGCTCAGCCGCCCTTCGGTGACCTGGCCCTGAAATTTCTGCCGCCACGGAGCGAAACCATGGCTGGCGGCAATCCGGTCCACCGCCATGAAGCCGATGTTGTGACGGTTTCCGGCGTAACGCGATCCGGGATTTCCGAGACCCACGAAAAGTTTCACTGGCGTATCCTCCGGCTGGCCTTCACCTTAGCCGCGCCGCCCCGCCAGCGCAACGCGCCCGCCAGCCCCGCGGCTCCACAGCACGAGGATCTGACGACACATGTACCTGACGATGAATCGCTTTCGCATCAAGCCCGGCTCCGAAGCGGTGTTTGAGGAAATCTGGAGAAGCCGCGACAGCCGCCTGAAGGAAGTGCCGGGTTTCATCGCCTTTCACCTGATGCGGGGTCCGTCGAAGGAGGATCACACGCTCTATGCCTCCCATACCAGCTGGGACTCGGAGGAGGCTTTTCAGAACTGGACCCGCTCGGAGCAGTTCCGCCATGCCCATGCGGGCGCTGGCGGGCATGCGGATATCTATCTCGGCCGGCCGGAACTCGAGACCTTCACCTCCGTGCTGGCGGGGTGAGGCGCTCACCAGCGGTAACGCCGGACCCGTGGAGCACCGCTCCACGAGGCGCGGGAGAAGGGCGGGCGGCGCCCGCCTGAGCCCGCGCCTTCCCCCGCGCGGCGGCGCTGGCGACGCGTGCTGGACCGTTGTTCGCAATTTCAGGCGCAATTTCAGGCCCTGCCGAAAGACCGGTCGGTCGAGGCGATCCAGGGTTGGCAATCAGCCCGCCAGCGCGGCAAGGCAAGCCAGGCCAAAGAAAAAGGGCACCGGTTTCCCGATGCCCCTTTCCGAATATTCGGCCCTTGCGGACCGCTGCACGCAAAGGCTCACGCCTCTTCCGCAGCAGCCTCCTCATTCTCTTCCGAACGCAGGCCCGACGGAGCGGAGATGTTCGCCACCACGAAATTCCGGTCGATCGTCGGCTTCACGCCGGCGGGGAGCGGGATGTCGTTGATGTGGATCACGTCGCCGATGTTGCTCCCGGTCAGGTCCACGGTGATGTGATCGGGAATATCACCCGCGGTGACTTCGAGTTCCACCTCGGGACGCACGATGACCAGCGTGCCGCCGCGCTTGAGGCCCGGGGACGCTTCGTGATTCTCGAAGTTCACGTGGATGAACAGGTTGATGCGGCTGTTGCGGTGCAGGCGCATGAAATCGACATGCGTCGGCAGGTCCTTCACCACGTCGCGCTGAACGCCGCGGCAGATGACGCGCACGTCGTCCTGACCTTCGACCTTCAGGTTGAACAGCGTGGACATGAAGCGCCCAGCTTTCAGCTGCTTCAGCAGGTAGTTGTAGTTGAGGTTCAGCGCGAGCGGCTCTTTGCCGTCGCCATAAACGATACCGGGTACGTTGCCCTCACGACGAGCTTGACGAGCGGCCCCCTTGCCTGTCCCCGTCCGCACCTCGGCCTGAAGATTCGGGATCTCACCAGCCATAGGATACTCCATTGGTTAAATGCGGCCGCCCATCCTCCAAGGGTGCATGGACGGTCCAAGGTGGCGCCTCTACACGGCGCGGGCCTTTGAGACAAGCACAATCGCCCCCGTCAGGCCCATTCCCCTTCGAAATTCGCAGGCACATAGAGATTATGGCGCCCGAGGTTCTTCACATCCCGCTCGCCGCAGAGCGCCATGGAAACGTCGAGCTCCCGGTGGATGACGTCGAGCGCGGTCTTGACCCCCTGCTCCCCCATCGCGCCGAGGCCATAGACGAAGGCCCGCCCGATGAACACGCCCTTCGCACCGAGCGCCACGGCCTTCAGCACATCCTGCCCCGAGCGCACGCCCCCATCCATATACACCTCCGTCCGGTCGCCCACCGCCCGAAGGATCGGCGGCAGCCGCCGGATGGAGGACAACGCGCCGTCGAGCTGCCGCCCGCCGTGGTTGGACACGATGATCCCGTCGGCCCCGAAATCGGCGGCCCGCTTCGCATCCTCCTCGTCCAGGACGCCCTTCAGGATGATCTTGCCGCCCCAGAGATCGCGGATCCGCTGAATCTTCTCCCAGTCGAGCTTTGGATCGAACTGCTCCGCCGTCCAGGAGGACAGGGAGGACACATCGCTCACGTTCTTCGCATGTCCCACGATATTGCCGAAGGTGCGCCGTTTGGTCTGCAGCATCTCCATCCCCCACTGCACTTTCGTGGCAAGGTTCAGGATATTGGCGGGGGTCATCTTCGGCGGCGCGGACAGGCCGTTCTTCAGATCCCTGTGCCGCTGGCCGAGGATCTGCAGATCCAGCGTAATCACCAGAGCCGAGCAATTCGCCCGCTTTGCCCGCTCGATCAGACCCTCCAGAAACTCGGTGTCCCGCATGACGTAGAGCTGAAACCAGAAGGGTTTCACCGTATGGGCGGCGACATCTTCGATGGAGCAGATCGACATAGTGGAGAGGGTGAAGGGCACGCCGAAGGTCTCTGCCGCCCGTGCGGCCTTGATCTCCCCGTCCGCGCGCTGCATTCCCGTCAGCCCGACGGGCGCCAGCGCCACCGGCATGGCAACCGGCTGGCCCAGCATCTCGGAGGCGGTCGTCCGCCCCTCCATGTTCACGGCGACCTTCTGGCGCAGGCGGATATCGGCGAAGTCGGAAGAGTTCTCGCGGAAGGTCTGCTCGGTCCAGCTTCCCGATTCCGCGTAATCGTAGAACATCTTGGGTGTGCGCCGCTTGTAGAGCCGCTTCAGGTCGTCGATTGAGGTAATCACGGTCATGTCAGTCTCCGGGATGGCTTCCTGTTCCTAGGCCCGGGACGCGCGTGTTTCAACGTCTGCGGACAACTTGACCGGAAGCGGGACCGCGCGGGGCATCCGATCCGAACCGGCGACACCCCCGTCGGCTGGCCGGGCAGGACCAAGGCGCAAAGGCGATGCGCCGAAATCAACCGCTGCACATATATAGCGCGCCGCCTACCGCCACGACGGTCACCGCGGCGCCGGCAAGCGCCACCGGACCGCCGACAGTCGCAGCCAGTGCCGCGCCGGCGCCCTGAAGCGCGCTGGCGACATGGGCGGCCGTGCCCGACAGCACCACTGCGCCCGCCTGCTGCGCCAGCGCGCCGAGCAGACCCGGGGGCGATTGCTCAGGCGCAGCGGGTTCCTCCACCCGGATGCCCAGACCGGAGACCGCCATGACTTCCCCTGCCGTCGCCTTCACCCCCCGGCAGATCAGGCCCGGCTTCCTGCAGCGCCCATATCCATCCCGCGCGCCGGTGGCGAAGCCCGTGTATTGCTCCGCCTCCGAATCCCAGACGGCGCAGAACACGCCCCTTTGCGTGTCGTCGAGGTCGGGGGTGAGTTGGCGGAGCACGATGAGGCCGGGACAGGTCGCCCCCTTGGCGAACCAGCCCTCCCGGTAGGAGGACCAGACATCCTCCTCATCATCGAAGGTCAGCGCCACAGGCTCCCCGTTCACCCGCGTCTCGCAGGTGCGCAAGGCGGCATGGGCAGGAAGCGACAGCAACAGCAGGACAAGAACGGCAGCGAATCGGAGCATGGGGGAAAACGCCGGTTTTTCGGATACATACCACAGACGGGACGCTGCGGCAGGCCCTGCCCCACCGTCATTCCATGGGGATGTGGCTTGACTTTCGGGCCGCTTTGGACCATCTTCCGGCGATCCGTTCCGCTGCCGCGTGAGCAGGCCCGGCCAAAGCGCCGCCCGGACGGATGAGAATTTCCCGGTTCCCATATCACGCAGGGGCGCCGCGTCCAGACGGCCCGCCGGTATCCGCCGGAGGGTGAGGCCTCGGACGCCACTCTTGCCACCCGGCCCTCCGCGCTCCCCGCGGGGGCCTGACCGATGACGCGCGTCCGCGCCCGTTGCCCCGAAAGGCACAGATGACACAGTTCGATACTCTCGGCCTCGACAAGAGGCT
Source organism: Haematobacter massiliensis (assembly GCF_000740795.1). Taxonomy (GTDB): domain Bacteria; phylum Pseudomonadota; class Alphaproteobacteria; order Rhodobacterales; family Rhodobacteraceae; genus Haematobacter; species Haematobacter massiliensis. The sequence continues at coordinate 149,885 of NZ_JGYG01000002.1, read as the reverse complement.
GCTCACCACCCTTGCCAAGCAGGGGCTTACCCAACCCACCCCGATTCAGTCCGGGGCCATTCCCCATGCCATGCAGGGCCGCGACGTGATGGGCCTGGCCCAGACCGGCACCGGCAAGACGGCAGCCTTCGGCCTGCCGATCCTGCACCGGCTGCTGAACATGGGCAAACCGCCCGCGCCCATGACGGTGCGCGCACTGATCCTCGCCCCCACGCGGGAGCTTGTGAACCAGATCGCGGAGAACCTTGAACTCTACGCCGGCACCTCGCCCATCCGGGTGCAGCGCATCATGGGCGGTTCCTCGCTCCATGCGCAGGCCACTCGGCTGCGCCGCGGGACGGATATCCTCGTGGCCACGCCCGGCCGCCTGATCGACCTGCTGGAGCGGGAGGCGCTGACGCTGGAGCAGACGGGCTATCTCGTGCTGGACGAGGCGGACCAGATGCTGGACCTCGGCTTCATCCATGCGCTGCGCAAGATCGCCCGGCATCTGCCCGTGCGGCGCCAGACGCTGCTGTTCTCGGCCACCATGCCGAAGCAGATGGAAGAACTGGCACAGACCTACCTGCGTGATCCGGTCCGGGTGGAGGTTTCGCCCCCCGGCAAGGCCGCGGACAAGATCGACCAGTCGGTCTACTTCGTGAATCAGGGCGACAAGGCGACGCTGCTGAAATCGCAGCTCGACACCCATCCGGGTGAAATGGCTCTGGTCTTTTCGCGTACCAAGCATGGCGCGGAAAAGCTGATGAAGCATCTCGACGCTTCCGGCTATGCGGCCGGATCCATCCACGGCAACAAAAGCCAGAACCATCGGGAGCGCACGCTGAAAGCCTTCCGCGATGGCGAGCTGAAGGTGCTGGTCGCCACGGATGTCGCGGCGCGGGGCATCGACATTCCGGGTGTACGTCACGTCTACAACTACGACATGCCGAACGTGCCGGAGAACTATGTCCACCGCATCGGCCGCACGGCGCGGGCCGGGGCGGACGGGCGGGCCGTGGCTTTCTGTGCTCCCGCCGAGATCTCGGAACTGCGCGCGATCGAAAAGGTGATGAAGATCGCCATTCCGGTTGCAGGCGGCGAACCGCCCGTGGGCGAGCCGCAGAAGCGGGCACAGGGCAGGCCGCAGGGCGGTGACCGCCGCGGGGGGCCGGGGCGTAACACCCCCAGCAACGGCAACGGCCGTCCGGCACGGCGTCCCTCGCGCCGCCCGAAGCGGGAACAGCGCGCCACCGCGGGGGCATGATCCTCGCCGCGCGCGGCGCAGCAGGACCAAGGTCCCCGCGCCGCGCAGAGGCGCAACCGGTTTCGCGCCCCGCCTTGACATCATGGCTTCGCTGCCAGGCGGCGGCGGACCCACCCCTTGCGCCGTGATTTCCTGCCGCGAGGCTCCCCTTTGCGCTCCGGCGGGAGCGACTGCCGCCGCAGGGATGGCATTTCTGCATATGGATATGCCGCCGACCGGGAGTGTGGAGATGGCGTCCCCGTTATGCAAGGCGATCAGTCAGGCGATCCGCACCTCATAAATTCGCTGTAAGTTTGCATGGCAAAGCTCTTTCTCCACTACTCGACCATGAACGCGGGCAAGTCGACCGCGCTGCTGCAAGCCGCGCACAATTACCGCGAGCGGGGGATGGAGGTATTGCTCCTCACTTCCGCCGTCGATGACAGGGCCGGCCCGGGGCGGATCGCGTCCCGCATCGGTATCTCCTCCGCCGCCGAATGTTTCGTGCCGGAGGACGATCTTTTCCACAGGATCGCGGAGCGGGCGCCCCTCGCCTGCGTCTTTGTCGATGAAGCGCAGTTCCTGACCGCGCAGCAGGCGTGGCAGCTCGCCCGCGCGGTGGACGATCTGGACATTCCCGTGATGTGCTACGGCCTCCGCACCGATTTCAGGGGCGATCTTTTTCCCGGTTCCGCAGCGCTTCTGGCACTGGCGGACGAGATACGGGAGGTCCGCACCGTCTGTCACTGCGGGCGCAAGGCGACGATGGTGGTGCGGCTCGGCCCGGATGGGGCGGCGGCGCGCGAAGGTTCGCAGGTGCAGATCGGCGGCAATGAGAGTTACGTCTCCCTCTGCCGCCGCCACTGGCGCGCGGCGATGGGCGACTGACCTGCGACGCATCCGTCCGGGAGGGGGCAGCCTCACACCCCATGCATCGCGCGAGCTTCCGCTCTGACGGCAGGAGAGCCGCCGGGAGAACCCGGCAGGGCGGATTGCTGCGGATTGCGAAAAAGCCTCACGATGCAGAGCCGTCCTGCGCTCTTTCCGCGATGAGCCTCTCCCACCGGGCCTGCCTACAACGAATTCCCAAAAGCAAAGGGCCGCGCCGGGGAGGCGCAGCCCTTCACAAAGCACAAGATACGGAAGAACTCAGTTCTTCGCGTAGAATTCGACGACGAGGTTCGGCTCCATACGGACCGGGTACGGCACATCGCCCAGCTGGGGCGTGCGCACGAAGGTCGCGGTCAGTTTGGAGTGGTCGACTTCGAGGTAGTCCGGCACGTCACGTTCGGTCAGCTGGACGGCTTCCAGAACGATGGCGAGTTGTTTGGACTTGTCGCGAACCGCGATCACGTCGCCTTCCTTCACACGGTAGGAGGCGATGTTCACCCGCTGGCCGTTCACGGTCACATGGCCGTGGTTGACGAACTGACGGGCGGCGAACACGGTCGGAACGAACTTCGCGCGATACACGACAGCGTCGAGACGACGCTCCAGCAGGCCAACCAGGTTTTCGCCGGTATCGCCACGGACGCGCTCGGCTTCCGCATAGATGCGACGGAACTGTTTCTCGGTCAGGTCGCCGTAGTAGCCCTTCAGCTTCTGCTTGGCGCGCAGCTGCGTACCGAAGTCGGAGAGCTTGTTCTTGCGACGCTGGCCGTGTTGGCCGGGGCCGTATTCACGCTTGTTCACCGGGGACTTCGGACGGCCCCAGATGTTTTCGCCCATGCGGCGGTCGATCTTGTACTTGGCAGAGGTGCGTTTGGTCACCGCTGATCTCCTTCGATATGGCCCGAAGGCCGTGAAGGGCGTTGTCCTTTCCCTTGCGGGCGACAGGATTCCCCTCGCGGGGTCCACCAACACCAATGATTCCGCGCCCCTGAGGGGGCCGGACGCGGCGGCTTATATCGCGGCGTCCGGTCTGTCAATGCGGTGGCGTGGATTCATCCGACCGCGGGAGGCGATACGCGGCGGAAAGCACGCATTCGTCGGAGCGGGTCTCACCCCTTCGATGCGGCCTCCAGCGAAGCGATATCGAGCTTCACCATCCGCATCATCGCTTCCGCCACGCGTCTTGCGGCTTCCTTGTCGGGTTGAGCCATCAGTTCGGTCAAGCGGCGGGGCACGATCTGCCAGGAAAGCCCCCAGCGGTCCCGGATCCACCCGCATGCGACCGGCGTTCCGCCGCCATCGGCGATGGCGGACCACAACCCGTCAACCTCCGCCTGATCGTCGCAGAGCAGCGTGATCGAAAAGGCGGGGGTGAACGGCTCGCCATCCCCCGCCTCCATTGCCTGATACCGCTGATCGCCCAGGTGAAAGGTCGCCACACGCACGCTGCCCGGCGGCCCGGCGGGGCTGTCGGCGGCCATGGTCCATAGCGTATCGACGCCCGAGTCGGGGATGAGCGAGGTATAGAACGCCAGCGCTTCATCCATGCCGTCCGCAAACCACAGCGTCTGCACCACTTCCATCACGCCCCTCCCTTCGGGCCGACGAGCCCGAACGCCGCGCCTTCGGGATCGCTTGCAACCACGATCCAGTCCCCGCCCGGCACCTCCATCGGGCCGTACCGGACCTTGCCCCCGGCCTGCGTCAAGCGTTCCGTAGCCGCGGCCACGTCATCGACGCCGAAGTAGAACAGCCATGCAGGCGGCGGGGCTGAGGCATCCCCGTTCATCACCGCGCCGAGCACCGTCTCTCCCTGCTGGATGAAGCGGTAATCGCCCTGTTCGGGAGAGATCGGCATGCCGTCTCCCGCCGTCCAGCCGAACAGTGTCCCGTAGAAGCCAAGCGCGGCCGCCTGATCCGAGGTTGTGAGCTCGTTCCAGCGGCAATGGCCGGAACTGTCATGGAAGGCACGGCTTTCCCAGCCGTCCTGAAGGGACATGAGAGCAAAGGTCGCTCCCTGCGGGTCTGTGAGGACGGCAAGACGCCCTGCCGCAGGATTGTCCATCGGTCCGGCCAGCAGCTTGCCCCCGGCCTCCTTCGTCGCTGCGGCCGCTGCATCCACATCGCTGACGGCAATGTAGGAGATCCAGCCCACGGGCATATCCGCCGTCGCCGGAAACAGGCCACCCAACATCTCGTCCCCGGTGAGCAGCAGGCGATAGCCGGGTCGGCCGGCATCCGAGTCCTGGATGGTCCAGCCCAGCAGCGCCCCATAGAAGGCCCCTGCCCGCTCCGGCTCACGGGTCATCAACTCATACCACACCGGATCGCCATGACGGTTCGCCATGGTCAGACCACGACGTCGATGATGACCTCAAACCCGCCGAATATCATGCGCTTGCCGTCAAAGGGCATGCTCTTGCCCATCTCCTCCATGCGCGGATCGGACATCATCTTCTCGTAGACGGAATCCCGGACGGCGCGGGAGGGGAATTCCATCCAGCTTAGCACGACCTCCTCCCCCTTCTCCGCGTTGACGGCGCGGCGGAAGTCGGTCCACTTGCCCTCCTTCACGTCGTCGCCCCAGGCTTCCACGACACGGGTGGCACCGAATTCGCGGAATATCACCGCGGCTTGCTCCGCATGCTTGCGATATTCCTCCCGCCGGTCGGCGGGGACGGCCAGAATGAAACCTTCGACGTAGGACATTGTACTCTCCTCCCTGAAGAATCGCTTCCTTGACTAATTAAGTTGATATCAACATAAATAGGCAATGTCAAAGAAAGTTCCCTTCGAGACCACGCTTGCCGTCCATGATACCTGCCTTTGCCTGCATGTGCAGCGCGCGGCCCGCCGCCTTGCACGGCGGTTTGACGACGCGCTCCGGCCCTTCGGCCTGTCCAATGGCCAGTTCTCCCTGCTCATGGCACTGAACCAACCGGAACCGCCGATACTGGGGCGGGTGGCGGAGATCCTCGCCATGGACCGCACGACACTGACCGCGGCATTGAAGCCGCTGGAGCGGGACGGCCTGGCGACCAGCACACCCGACACAAAGGACAAGCGGCAGCGGCGGCTCGCGCTGACCGAAGCGGGCCATGCGCAGCTGCTCGCGGCGCTTCCCGTCTGGCACCGGACCCATGCAGAACTGACATCGGCGCTGGCCGATGAGGACGACCGTCTGCGCAGGCTGCTTGCCGCGCTTTAGCCCGTGGAGAGGGCGAGGTCGATACGGTGTCCGGGGGCGAAGAACTGCCGGACATGGGTGATGACGGCTGCGTCCCGCCGGGTGGAACGTTCAACGACAAGCAGCGCCGCGCCCGCTGCCGCGCCCAGATATCTCGCCACCTCCGCCTCCGCCGCCTCGGCGGAGATACGCATGTCGCCGGCGCTGAAGGGGGTATTTTCCACGAGCCATTCATTGGCGCTGACCCGCTCCAGATCGACGGAGAGGATCTCCGGCACGGCGGCAGGGTTGATCCAGCGGTCCTCGAACACATGCGGTGCATCATCCGCAAGATGCAGGGAGCAAAGGTGCAGGAGCGGGCGCGCCGGATCGAGTCCCAGCCGCAGCGCCAGCGGCAGCGGCGGCGGCTCCGTCGCGCGGGAGATCAGCCGATAGCCATAGGCCGCGCCGCTTTCCTCAACATCGCGGTGGAGGACGGGGATCTCAAGCTGCGCCCGACCCGCCGGCGCCGCGGCGACGCGGGTGCCCGCGCGGCGGCGGCGCTCCAGCACACCCGCCGCCGCGAGATCGCGGAGCGCGCGGTTCACCGTCGCCCGGGCGCAGCCGAACTCGACGGCGAGATCGGCCTCGTTCGGGATGGCGGCACCGGGCGGCCATTCGCGGGCGCGGATGCGGCGCAGCACCTCGTCCCGGATCGCCTGCCACGACGAGGCGGCGCGTATCTGCGCGACAGTCAGAGCCGAGCCCTCAGCCGGGCCAGCGTTTCGCGGTAGCGGGCGGCGATACGGTCCCGCGAAACATGCCGCCCGTCCCTGACCACATGGCGCCCGGCGGACCAGACATCGCTCACCATCCTGTCATCGCCCGCGAAGATGTAGCTGTCGAGGATCACATCCCCCCGCCGACCCTCCAGATCCACGGCCCCGCCGTCCAGCGCCACCAGATCCGCCCAGAGACCCGGCGCAATGCCTCCCGCGGCGCGACCTGCCGCCTGCGCGCCGCCCTTGGCCGCGCCTTCGAACAGCACCCGGCCCGTGGAGCGCTTCTGCTCCGCCAGAACGGCGCGGGCGCGGTCGCGCAGCCGCTGGGAATATTCCAGCGTGCGAAGTTCCTCCGCCAGCGCGATGCGGACGTTGGAGTCCGAGCCGACACCGAACGCGCCGCCCGCCTCCAGAAACCGCCGCCCGTCGAAGATCCCGTCCCCAAGGTTCGATTCCGTGATCGGACAAAGCCCCGCCACCGCCCCGGAGCGGGCCATCGCCTCCGTCTCCGTCGGCTCCATCTGCGTGGCATGGATCAGGCACCAGCGCTCATCCACAGCGGCATTGTCGAGCAGCCAGCGCACCGGGCGGGCACCGCGATGGGCCAGAACCTCCTCCACCTCCGCCACCTGCTCGGCCACATGGATGTGCACCGGCCCGTCGGGCACGAGCGGCAGAACCGCCGCCAACCCTTCCGGATCCACGGCGCGGAGCGAATGCGGCGCAATGCCGATGCGCGCGTCGCCGGGGAGCGTTGCCACCGCCCGCGCGGCTGCGGCATGCAACACGGAGAAACTGTCGGGCGTGTTGAAGAACCGCATCTGCCCCGGACCCAGCGGGCGCCGGTCGCAGCCGCCATACTGGTAGAACACCGGCAGCAGGGTCAGCCCGATCCCGGTATCGGCGGCGGCCGTCACGATCCGGGCCGACATTTCTGCCGGATCGGCATAGGGGGCTCCGTTGGGCGCATTGTGAAGGTAGTGGAACTCCGCCACGGCGGCATAGCCTGCCTCCAGCATCTCCACCTGGACGAGCGCGGCGATAGCCTCGACATCGTCCGGCGTCAGGTGATCGAGGAAACGGTACATGAGCCCCCGCCACGTCCAGAAGCTGTCCTTCGGATCGGGGCCGCGCCGTTCGGTCAGGCCCGCCATCGCGCGCTGAAACGCATGCGAATGCAGGTTGACCGGCGCGGGCAGCAGGATCGGATGACGCTCGCCCTCCGCTTCCGTCCCGCAGGTGACGGAGAGAATGCGGCCCGCCGCGATCTCGATCCGCACACCGTCGCGCCAGCCCTCCGGCGTCAAGGCAGTTTCGGCCCAAAGGATGGTCATGGCAGGGTCTCCAGCCGGATGAGCAGAACCTCCGCACCGCCCGGCAGATGCAGCGTCTCGTCCCCTTCAGGTATCAGCGTGTCGAAGCGGGCGACGTCAATCCCATTCAGGGTGAACGCGGTCAGGGCAAAAAGAAGAACGTGGTCCACCCCCGGCACACTGCCGGGATCACCCGCCGGCAGGTCGCCAGCGCTTCGTGCCGCGCGGGGGGCATGGTCAGAACTTTCGCGCGGACCCGGTATCACGGCGGGGCCGCTCTGCCGTGTCACCTCGTGCGAGAGCCTTCCCCGGCGCGTCATGACGTTCAGGTCCGTCACCTCTCCCGCCATCAGGCGGGCGGCGGCGGGCAGGTCGCCGGGGAAGGCAAAGGGCGCGCCGGGTGTCAGGCGCGCCTCCTGCCCTGCCACGGCGAGCATGATCCCTGCGCCGGTCAGCACCGTCAGCGTCCTGTCCACACCGGGAAAGGTCGAGAAAGCGCCATCCTCCGACACCGTCGCCATGGAGATCCGCCAGTCGAACTCCCCTGCGTCCGGCGCGCGCGCGATCTCCTGCGTGACGCCGGCACCGTTCCTCCACGGCTGGGTCAGGTAACCCGCAGCGGGAAGATGTTTCATGCCTTGCCCTCAAGCCCGGCGGCAGCCGCGCCCGAAGCTCCCGGCACACGCATCTCGAAGGTCTCGCCGATGGCGGCGTAGTCGTAGTAGCCCATCCGGGCCAAGGGGCGGATGCGGGGATAGTCGAGCTTTCCCTCCGGGGTGAGGACGCTGTCCTTTACGTGGATGCGGATCACCTCGCCATAGACCACCTCCACCCAGCCGTGGTTCGAATTCCCGCGCAGGCGGTGGGTGGAAAGGTAGCGGCATTCAAAATGCGCGGGGCTTTCCGCCACACGGGGACCGGGGGCCTCTACACAGGGTTCCGCGGTGACACCGGCACGGAGGAACTCGTCATCCCCCTCCGGCCATTCGGCGGCCGAGATGTTCACCGCCTCCCGCAGTTCCCACGTCGCCATGTTCCACACGAACCAGCCGGTCTCCTCGGCATTGACTACGGAATGCTTGCGGCGGCCATCGGAGTACTGGTTGGCGGCGAACATCACCATCGGCGGGTCGAAGGTCAGGTTCTGCCACTGGCTGTAGGGGGCGAGGTTCGCCACCCCGGATCGGGAGACGGTGGAGATCCAGCCGATAGGGCGCGGCACTGTACAGGCCTTGAAAGGCGAGAACGGCAGCGGGCAGGCTTCGCGTCCGGGAGCATAGTCCATCTCAGTTCCCCAGTATGCCGGGCAGGCGCAGCCCGTGTTCCTTCGCGCAGTCGATGGCAATGTCGTAACCCGCATCGGCGTGGCGCATCACACCCGTTGCCGGGTCGTTCCACAGCACTCGTTCGATCCGGCGCGCGGCATCCTCCGTCCCGTCGCAGCAGATGACCATCCCGGCATGCTGGCTGAACCCCATGCCGACGCCGCCGCCGTGATGCAGCGACACCCAGGTCGCGCCGGAGGCCGTGTTCAGCAGCGCGTTCAGCAGCGGCCAGTCCGACACGGTGTCGGACCCGTCGCGCATCGCTTCCGTCTCCCGGTTTGGGCTGGCGACGGAGCCGGAATCGAGGTGATCGCGCCCGATGACCACGGGGGCCTTCAGCTCACCCTTGGCCACCATCTCGTTGAAAGCGAGGCCCAGCCGGTGCCGGTCGCCCAGCCCCACCCAGCAGATCCGCGCAGGCAGGCCCTGAAAGGCGATCCGCTCCGCCGCCATGTCCAGCCAGTTGTGCAGATGCGGGTTGTCGGGGATCAGTTCCTTCACCTTGGCGTCGGTTTTCGCGATGTCCTCCGGATCGCCCGAGAGCGCCGCCCAGCGGAACGGCCCGATCCCCCGGCAGAACAGCGGCCGGATGCAGGCGGGGACGAAGCCGGGGAAGGCAAAGGCCCGCTCGAACCCCTCCTCCAGCGCCATCTGGCGGATGTTGTTGCCGTAATCCACCGTGGGCACGCCCGCGTCGTGGAAGCCCACCATCGCCTCCACATGCCGGCGCATGGAGGCGCGGGCGGCGCGATCCACCGCCTCCGGGTCGCTCTCCTGCTGCGCACGCCATTCGGCGACGCTCCAGCCTTCGGGCAGGTAGCCGTGCACGGGATCATGGGCGGAGGTCTGGTCGGTCACGATATCGGGGCGGATGCCGCGTTTCAGCAGTTCGGGAAAGATCTCCGCCGCATTACCCAGCAGGCCCACGGACTTTGCCTCCCCCGCCTTGGTCCAGCGGTCGATCTTTTCCAGCGCCTCGTCCAGCGTGTGGGCCTTTTCGTCGACGTAGCGGGTGCGCAGGCGGAAATCTATGCGGCTTTCGTCGCATTCGACCGCCAGACAGCAGGCCCCGGCCATCACGGCGGCCAGCGGCTGCGCGCCGCCCATGCCGCCCAAACCACCGGTCAACACCCATTTGCCCTTGAGATCGCCATTGTAGTGCTGACGGCCCAGCTCCACGAAGGTCTCGTAGGTGCCCTGCACGATGCCCTGCGCACCGATGTAGATCCACGACCCGGCCGTCATCTGGCCGTACATCATCAGGCCCTTGCGATCGAGTTCGTTGAAATGCTGCCAGTTCGCCCAATGCGGGACGATGTTGGAATTGGCGATCAGCACGCGCGGCGCATCCTTGTGGGTGCGGAACACGCCCACCGGCTTGCCGGATTGCACGAGCAGCGTCTCATCATCGTCGAGCGTCTTCAGCGTCGCCACGATCCGGTCGAAATCGGCCCATGTCCGCGCCGCCCGCCCGATGCCGCCATAGACCACGAGGTCGTGCGGCCGCTCCGCCACATCGGGGTGGAGGTTGTTCATCAACATGCGCAGCGGCGCTTCGGTGAGCCAGCTTTTCGCGTTCAGCTCCGTTCCCGTGGGGGGAAGGATGTCGCGCTGATTGTGGCGGGGATCGGCGTTCATGGCGTTACTCCTTGCGGGCAAGCTCGGGCGCAAGCGCGGCGAGGTGGTGGAGGATGCGGGAAAGATGCGGGCGGAGCCGCGCGGCCTTCGCCGCGTCATAGGCGAAGGGATGGGCTTCGGCGGAGAGGTGGGTGGACTGGGCAAGCTCCATCTGTATCGCGTGGATGCCCTCACGGGGCCGCCCGTAGTGGCGCGTCGTCCAGCCACCCTTGAAGCGGCCGTTCAGCACATGCGTGTAGCCCGCCGCCGCCGTGGTGACGCCGGTCACGGCCTCCGCCACCTGCGGCGCGCAGGTCGCACCGTTGTTCGTGCCCACGTTGAAGTCAGGCAGTGTGCCCTCGAACAGGAAGGGAATGTGGCTGCGAATCGAATGGCAGTCATAGAGGATCGCCACGCCGTGCCTGGCCCGCACCCGCTCCACCTGCGCGGCAAGTGCTGCGTGATAGGGCGCATGAAAGGCCAGCCGCCGCCGCTCGACCTCCGCCGCATCCGGCGTCTCCGCCCAGATCGGGTTGCCGTCGAAATCGGTGAGCGGCACGAGGCCGGTGGTGTTCTGGCCGGGATACAGGCTCTCCCCCGACGGATCGCGGTTCGCGTCGATCACGTAGCGGTGGAACAGCGCCCTGACCGTGGTGACACCGGGCAGCAGCCCCGCGTAGAGCCGCTCGATATGCCAGTCCGTATCGTCCAGCCCCCGGCCCCGGTCGTTCAGCTTTGCCGCCACGTCCTCCGGCAGCCAGATGCCGGTGTGCGGCAGGCCGAGGATGACAGGCCCATCGCCTTCGGAAATCTCGAATACCTGCATCGTCATCCCTCCGGTCCCGCCTCCAGCCCCGCCCCCAGCCCGGGCAGCATGTCGGTGACCGGCGCGGTCAGCGCGCCGCTGGCCACCAGCGCCGCCGCCGCCGCCAGATCGGGGGCCATGTAGCGGTCCTGCGTCAGCGTCGGCACCGTGCCGCGCACCACGGCCATCACCCTGCCAAGGCCGGGGCTGGTGGCCAGCGGCGCGCGGAATTCGATGCCCTGTGTGGCGGTCAGCGCCTCGATGCCCAGAATGGCGTTCAGGTTCTCCACCATCCGCAGAAGCCGCCGCGCGCCGTGGCAGGCCATGGAGACATGATCCTCCTGATTGGCCGAAGTGGGCGTGGAATCGACGGATGCGGGGTGCGTCATCTGCTTGTTTTCGCTCATCAACGCGGCGGAGGTGACTTCCGCGATCATCAGCCCGGAGTTCAGCCCCGGCTCGGCCGCGAGAAACGCGGGCAGCCCGAAGGACAGCGCCGGATCCACCAGCAGCGCGATCCGCCGCTGGGCGATCGCCCCGATCTCCGACACGGCCAGCGCGAGGATGTCTGCGGCAAAGGCCACCGGTTCCGCATGGAAATTCCCGCCCGACACCACACTGTCATCGGTCAGCACCAGCGGATTGTCCGTCACCGCATTCGCTTCGATTTCGAGCGTCCGCCCCACCTGCCGGATCAGGTCGAGCGCCGCGCCATCCACCTGCGGCTGGCAGCGGATGCAGTAGGGATCCTGCACCCGGGTATCGCCCTCCAGATGGCTTTCGCGGATCTCAGATCCCGCCAGCAGTGACGCCAGCGCCGCGCCTGCGTCGATCTGGCCGCGATGGCCGCGCAAGCGGTGGATCTCCGGATGGAACGGCGCGGACGACCCCATCGCCGCATCGGTGGAAAGCGCGCCCGTCACCAGCGCCGCCTGCGCCGCGCGATGCGCCCCGAACAGCCCCGCCAGCGCCAGCGCGGTAGACACCTGCGTGCCGTTGATGAGCGCAAGGCCCTCCTTCGCGGCCAGAACCACCGGCGACAGACCCGCCCGGGCCAGCGCCTCCCGCCCCGGAAGGCGGGTGCCGCCGACGACGGCCTCCCCCTCCCCCATCATCACGGCCGCCATATGGGCGAGCGGGGCCAGGTCGCCCGATGCACCCACCGAGCCTTGCCCCGGAATGACCGGCACGACATCCCGCGCCAGCATCTCCTCCAGAAGCATGGTCACCTCCGGCCGCACACCGGAGGCGCCGCGCCCCAGCGATACCAGCTTCAGCGCCAGGATCAGCCGCACCACCGCATCGGGCAGCGGTTCGCCCACGCCACAGCAATGCGACAGGATCAGGTTGCGCTGAAGCGTCGCCGTATCCGCCGCACCGATCCGGATGGAGGCGAGCTTGCCGAAACCGGTGTTGACGCCATAGACGGCCTCGTTCCCCGCGGCGATGGCCGCGATCCGCGCCGCGGCCCGCGCGATACCCGGCGCGGTCGCCGGGTCCAGCCGCGCGGCCACCCCCTCCCGGTAGATGCGTTCCAGTTGGGCAAGCGTCACCTGCCCCGGTACCAGCATGATCGTCATTCGGCAAATCCGCGATAGACCCGCTGATGCGCGGGATTGAATCCCAGCCAGTAGACCAGCTCTGCAGGGGAGCCGATCTGCCATAGGGTGAAGTCGGCGCTCTTGCCCGCCTCCAGCGTACCCGTCTCCGCCAGAAGACCGAGCGCGCGCGCCCCTTCCCGAGTGACCCCGGCCAGACACTCGGCCACCGTCAGTCGAAACAGGGTAGCGCCGAGGTTCATCGTCAGCAGCAGAGAGGTGAGCGGCGAGCTTCCGGGGTTGCAGTCGGTGGCCAGCGCGATGGGCACGCCCGCCTCGCGCAGAGCCGCGACAGGTGGCATCTGCGCCTCCCGGATGGCATAGGTGGCGCCGGGCAGCAGCACCGCGACCGTCCCCGCCGCCTGCATGGCCGCAATACCCGTCGCCTCCAGATATTCCAGATGATCGCAGGAGAGCGCGCCATATCCGGCTGCGAAGGCACTCCCACCCGAATCCGACAATTGTTCCGCATGAAGCTTCACCGGCAGGCCGAGCGCCTGCGCCCTGTCAAAGAGCGGGCGAAGCTCCTCCGTGGTGAAGGCGATCCGCTCGCAGAAGCCATCGACCGCGTCGATCAGCCCCTCCTCATGCCCCTGCTCCAGCCCGGGGATGGCGACCTCCCGGATGTAGTCGGCATTCCGGCCCCGGTAATCGGGCGGCACGGCATGGGCGGCGAGCCATGTCGTCTTCACCCGCACATTCCGCATCCGGCCGAGACGACGCGCCACGCGCAGCATCCGCAGTTCGGCACCGATGTTCAGCCCGTAGCCGGACTTGATCTCGACAGTGGAGGTGCCCTCCGCCAGCATCGCCTCCAGCCGGGGAAGGCTTTCGGCGAGAATACGATCTTCATCCGCCGCATTCACCGCCGTGACGGAGGAGAGGATGCCGCCCCCTGCCCGCGCGATATCCTCGTAGCTCGCCCCGGCCAGGCGCATCTCGAACTCCCGCGCCCGGTTGCCCGCAAAGACCAGATGCGTATGGCAATCCACGAAGGAGGGCAGGATCCATGCCCCTCTGCAATCCGTGACGGCAAGACCCTCCAACCCATCCGGCAGCCCGGCCTCCGGCCCGGCATAGGCGATCCGCCCGTCCCGTACCACCACCGCGCCCCGTTCCACCGGCTCCGCGCCTTCGACCATCGTCAGGAGGCGGGCGTTGCGCCACAGGCCGGAGCCGGTGCCGCCTGCGCCCTCAGAAAAGAGTTCCATGTCGCTCTCCATCCGATTCGCTAAATATGTATATACATATTAGCACCGATTTCGTCCGCCGCTTCCACTTGTTTGGAAACCGGCCCTGCACGCGCGGCACCCCGCGGCGTGATTTCGCTCAGTCTCCGGCGTGGCTCGGGCGGCGGCAGGGCTGCGGCTCGATATCGTCGCGGCTGGCCGGGATTCGCCCGGCCCGGCGTCAATGCGCAGCCGCTGCGATCGCCTCGCCCCGGATTTCCTCCGTCAGCTTCAACCGGATCTGCGAAAACTCGGGCGAGGATTTCAAAGTATAGTCCCGCGGATGCCCGAACGGCACTGGCGTTATCGACTTGATCCGCCCCGGACGCGCGCTCATCGTCACCACGCGGGACGCCATGAACACCGCTTCCTCGATATCATGGGTCACGAAGATCACCGTCTTCTGCTCCCGCTCCCAGATGCCGAGCAGCAGCTCCTGCATCAGGCTCCGCGTCTGGTTGTCCAGCGCGCCGAAGGGCTCGTCCAGCAGCAGGACGCGCGGTTGGTTCGCCAGCGCCCGCGCGATGGCGCAGCGCTGCTGCATGCCGCCGGACAGGTGGCGCGGCCAGTGCTCCTCGAACCCGCGCAGACCCACCCGGTCGATATAGCTCTCCACGATGTCCTTCTGCGCGCCGGCCGCCATGCCCTTCTCCCGCAGGCCGAAGGCGATGTTCTGGCGCACCGTCAGCCAGGGAAACAGGGTATAGGACTGAAACACCATGCCCCGCTCCGCCCCCGGGCCTTTCACAGGCTTGCCCTCCAGCGTGATCGTCCCGGCGGTGGGCGTGTCCAGCCCCGCCACCATGCGCAGCAGCGTGGACTTGCCGCAGCCGGAGGGGCCGAGAATGGTGACGAAATCGTTCTCCTCCAGCGTCAGGTCGGTCGGTTGCAGCGCCAGCACCGGCTGACCGCCCCGGACGCCGGGAAAGGTGCGCGTGACGCCGCGGATCTCCAGAAGGCTCATGCGTATCTCCAGGCGAAAAGGCGCAGGTTCAGGCGGCGGAAGGCCAGGTCGGTAATCAGACCGATCACCCCGATCACGATGATGCCGAAGATCATCTGCCCCGTCGCCATCAGGCTCTGTGCATTGATGATCATGTAGCCGATGCCCGACGATGCGCCGATCAGCTCCGCCACGATCACATAGGTCCAGGCCCAGCCCAGCACGAGCCGCAGCGTCTCCGCGATCTCCGGCGCAGCCGAGGGCAGGATCACCCGGCGCAGGATGCCGTTCTGGCGTGCGCCCAGCGTATAGGCCGCTTCCACCAGATCCTTGCGCGTGCCCGCCACGATCACCGCGATCATCAGGATGAGCTGAAACACCGATCCGATGAAGATGACGAGCAGTTTCTGCATCTCGCCGATCCCCGCCCAGAGGATGAGCAGCGGCACGAAGGCGGAGGCCGGCAGGTAGCGGGCGAAAGAGACGAAGGGTTCGAACAGCGCCTCGATCGGCTTGTAGGCCCCCATCGCGATTCCCAGCGGCACGGCAACCATCGTCGCCATGGCGAAGCCGCCGAAGACGCGCCAGGCCGTCATGCCGATATCCGTCAGGAAGCCGCGTTCGGTCAGCAGCCACCAGCCGTCCTGCAGCATCTGCACCGGGCTGGCTAGGAAGGTAGGCGAGACGTAACCCGTGAGCGTGACCCCCGCCCAGAGGGCGAAGAACAGGATGAAGAAGATGATCCCCAGCGCCATGCGCAGGCGCGGGCTTATCGGTTCGAGGGGTTTCATGAGCTTTCCGGCGGCCTTCCCGGTTGTTGGTCCGAACAGGCCATCGGCTGTCGGCTGTCACTGGGGGCGGGCGGAAGCAGCACTCCCGCCCGGTTGTTGCGTTACTGGATGAACTGCGTGTCGATCAGCGCGGCCACGTCGGGTTCGGACTTCAGCAGGCCCATCTCCACCATCAGCTTTCCGGCCTTGCCCGCGAAATCAAGATATTCACCGGCGAAGAAGGTCTTGGCCGCCGCCAGATCCTGCCACTCCAGATACTGGGCCGATCCCTTGAACTGCTCCGCCGTCTGGTTCACATCGGCGCCCATGATGCCGAAGGCCTTCTCAGGCTCTGCCTTGATGAGGTCGAGCGCTTCCTGATAGCTCTTCGCCAGTGCCTTTGCGGCCTCCGGGTTTTTCGACAGGAAATCCGGGGTGCAGCCGAAAGTATCCATCACGGCCGGATAGTCGATCGTCGTGGCGATGATCCTGCCCGCATCCTTGGCCTCCCGCACGGAGGAAAGATAGGGTTCATAGGTCATGGCCGCGTCGTTCTGACCGGCGATGAAGGCCTGCGCCGCCGGGCCGGGTTCGAGGTTCACCACGCGGACGTCCGAGATCTTCATCCCGTTTTCGTTGAGAATCCACGCGAGGAAGAAATAGGGCGAGGTTCCGGGGGCGGAGGCCGCGACGGTCTTGCCCTTCAGGTCAGCGATCTTCTCGACATCGCCGCGCACCACCATCCCGTCCGCGCCATGCGATTTGTCGAGCTGGAAGATCTGTTTGGCCGGCACGCCGTTCGCGCTCCACACCAGCCACGTTTCCACGGTCGTCGCCGCGCACTGAATGTCGCCGGAGGCCATGGCGAGACCGCGGCTGGCCTGCGGGATTTTCTTCAGCGACACATCGAGACCGTTCTTCTCGAAGATACCCGCTTCCTTGGCGAGCGTGAGCGGCGCGAAGCCGGTCCAGCCGGAAAGTCCGACGGTGACCGGAGTGGCGGCCCCTGCCGCGCTTGAGATCAGACCCAGCGCGAAAGCGCCGAAAAGCGTTCTGGCATTCATCTTTCTTCCACCCTGTGCAGTAGTCTTTTGCCGAGCAGAATGCATGACAGCCGATTTTGTCTATACAAATTCAGCCAGCCATCGCGGAAAAATGGGGCATCGCACAATAATTGCGCGGACCTGCTCAGTCCGCTCGCGTCCAGCCCACGCGCAGGGTTCACGTGACATTCCGACTGCACGGCTACTTGCGGGTATCCCCGGGACTCGACAGGATGGCGGCACCGGCATCGCCCGGTGGACGACGGCGCGCGAAGGAGGCCCCATGGGGACGCGCGCCACGAGGAGGAAGACATGACCGACGATATACGTGCGGGCGCGCTCGCCCGGCGCAACACGATCTACGACGCGTTCCGCCGCTCGGCCCGCCGGAACAGAGAACGGCTCGCCCTGAGTTTCGGCGCGCGGCGCTGGAGCTATGACGAACTGCTGCGCGCGGTGGACGCGACGGCGGGCGCGCTGGTCGCCGCCGGCCTGTCGCGCGGGGAACGGGTGGCGGCTTACGGGCGTAACTCCGATGCCTATCTCATCCTCTGGCTGGCCTGCACGCGTGCGGGTCTGGTTCATGTTCCCGTCAATTATGCGCTGACCGCGCCGGAGCTGGACTATCTGCTCCGCCAGTCCGGTGCCACGGCGCTGTTCCATGATCCGGCTCTGGCATCGCTGGCCATGGACACCGCGAAGGCGGCGGGCATCCAGCTCGTGGGGACGTTGCACGGCGGCGACGGGTTTGATGTCCTGACAGCTGCCTCCGGCCCTGCGGATCCGCGGCTCGACCTGCTGCCGGTGGATGACAACGACCTTGTTCAGCTGCTCTATACATCGGGAACTACCGCCGCCCCGAAGGGCGCGATGATGACCCATCGGGCGCTGCTGTCGGAATACATGGCCTGCGCGCTGGAGCTCGACCTCAAGCGGGAGGACCGGGCTCTGGCGGCGCTGCCGCTCTATCATTCGGCACAGATGCATGTGTTCACCATGCCGCAACTGCTGCTCGGGGCCTCCACCCTGCTGATCGAGGCCCCTGCCGCCGATACGGTGCTGCGGCTGTGCGAGGAGGAGGCCATCACCTCCTTCTTCGCGCCGCCGACCGTGTGGATCAGCCTGCTTCGCCATCCGGATTTCGACAAGCGGAACCTTTCCAGCCTCGCCAAGCTCTATTACGGCGCCTCCATCATGCCGGTGCCGGTACTGCAGGAACTGCGCGCGCGGCTGCCGGGATCGGGGGCCTACAACTGCTATGGCCAGAGCGAGATCGCCCCGCTTGCCACCGTCCTTCGGCCGGAGGACCACGACACCCGACCTGCCTCCGCCGGCAAACCTGCGATGACGGTCGAGACCCGCGTGGTGGACGAGGCCATGAACGACGTGCCCCCCGGCACTCAGGGCGAAATCGTGCATCGCTCGCCGCAGCTTCTGCTCGGCTACTGGGACAAGCCGGAAGCGACGGAGGAAGCCTTTGCGGGCGGTTGGTTCCACAGCGGCGACATCGGATATTTCGACGACGAAGGGTTCCTCTACGTCGTGGACCGGGTGAAAGATGTCATCAAGACCGGCGGCACCATGGTGGCGAGCCGCGAGGTGGAGGAGGCGATCTTCAAGCACCCCGCCATCTCCGAAGTCGCGGTTGTCGGCCTGCCGCATGAGCGGTGGATCGAGGCGGTGACAGCCATCATCGTCCTTCGCCCCGGCATGACGGTGACGGAGGAGGAGCTGATCGACTTCTGCCGCTCCCGTCTGGCGCCGTTCAAGCTGCCGAAGCGGGTCGTCGTACGCGCGGACATTCCCCGCAACAGTGCGGGCAAGCTGCTCAAGCGGGAACTTCGCAACGAATATGCCGGGCTGAACGCAGAAACGACAGCCTGATGGCAGGCCGGGAGGCGGCTGAGGCAGCCTCCCGGTCAAAGCATATGCCGATAGCCTTTTCACATTCCCGTGCTACTCCTTCTTACAGCGCGCGCGGAGGGTCGCATGGAAGGTGAAACCGCCAGCCACGGCTTTGACCTGCTTCAGGTCGTGGCTCTGCTTGCAGGGGCGGTCATCGCCGTGCCCCTGTTCAAGCGTCTGGGGCTCGGCTCGGTGCTGGGCTATCTCGCCGCCGGGCTTGTCGTCGGGCCGTATGGGCTGGCGCTCTTCCACGATCCGCAGGCGATCATCCACGTGGCCGAACTGGGGGTGGTCATCTTCCTCTTCGTCATCGGCCTGGAGATGCAGCCATCCCGCCTCTGGTCGATGCGGGGGGAGATCTTCGGGCTCGGAGCCACTCAGGTGGGCGTCTGCATCGCGCTTCTCACATGCGTGGGCCTGTCGCTTGGCTATTCGCTGCCTGAGAGCTTCGTGGCCGGTACCGGCTTCGTACTCACCTCCACCGCCATCGTGATGCAGATGCTGGAGGAGCGGCGGCAACTGGGCCTCCCCTCCGGGCGAAGGATCGTGGCTGTGCTGCTTCTGGAGGATCTGGCGATCGTCCCGCTGCTGGCCATCATCGCCTTCATCGCGCCCGGCGGAGGGGAGGAGGTGACGCTGGCGCACCGGCTCACCTCCGTCCTGACGGGGCTGGCGGCCATAGGGGCGCTGGTCGCGGCGGGATTGTGGCTGCTCGATCCGCTTTTCGGGTTACTTGCCCGGTCCAAGGCGCGGGAGGTGATGACGGCGGCGGCGCTGCTGGTCGTGCTCGGCGCGGCGCTCGCCATGGAATGGGCGGGACTGTCCATGGCGATGGGCGCATTCCTGGCCGGTGTGCTGCTCTCCGAATCCTCGTTCCGGCATCAGCTGGAAGCGGATGTGGAACCGTTCCGCGGCATGCTCCTCGGCCTGTTCTTCCTCGGTGTGGGGATGGCGCTGGACCTGCAGGTGATCGCCGCGAATATCGGACTGATCGCCATCTGCGTCACGGGCTACATGATCCTGAAGATGGCCGGCATCTACGCCGTGGCCCGGCTGTTCCGGGCCAGCAGCCGCGAGGCGTTCGAGCGCGCGGTACTCATGGCGCAGGGCGGGGAGTTCGCCTTCGTCCTCTATGCCGCGGCAACGAGCGCGGGGATCTTCACCGGGGAGGAAAACGCCATCCTCACCGCGATGATCATCGTCTCCATGGTGTTGACGCCCCTGCTCATCGTCCTCCACGACCGGCTTATCCCGCCCGAGAAACCTTCGATGGAGGGGGTCGAGGCGGTCAACAATCAGCGCGCCAGCGTTCTTCTGATCGGTTTCGGGCGCTTCGGCCAGATCGCCAGTCAGCCGCTGCTGGGCCAGCTCTGTTCGATCACCATCATCGACATTGACCCGGACGCGATTCGCAGCGCGGCGGAATACGGTTTCAAGGTGCATTACGGTGACGGCTCGCGGCTCGATATCCTGCACGCGGCCGGCGCGGGAGAGGCAAAACTGGTTCTTGTTGCGATGGACGACAAGACGGCAGCTGTCAAAGCGGTCGAGCTGATGAAATCGGAGTTTCCGCATGTGCCCGTCCTGGCCCGCGCCTGGGATCGGGAGCATGTTCTGGAACTCGTCCACGCCGGGGTGGACTGGCAGATCCGCGAAACCATGGAATCCGCCCTGGTAATGGCGGAGGAGGCGCTCCGCCGCCTGGACAACGACGAGGATACGATCCGCGATCTTGTGGCCAGCATCCGGCAGCGCGACAGGGAACGGCTGGAGCTGGAGATCAGCGGCGGCATCTTTGCCGGACGGGATCTGCTGATCGGCAACATGAAACAGAATTGAAGCCTTCCGTCCCTCACCCGCGTTGCGCGTTCAATGCCACGCGCTAGTCTCCTTCCAAGGGAAGTGGGAGATACCCCGATGTATGTGGACGGTTTCGTCGTTCCGGTCAAAAAGAACCGGATGGAGGATTACCGCAAGCTCGCCGATCTGGCCGGATCGCTCTGGACGGAACATGGAGCGTTGAGCGTGGTGGAGGCGAAGGGCGATGATATCGCTTCGGGGCCATTCACCTCCTTTCCGCAGGCCGTGCTGCTGGCCGATGACGAGGTGGTGTTCTTCTCATGGATCACCTTCCGCGACAGGGCGCATCGCGACGCCGTCAATGAAAAGGTCATGTCCGATCCGCGCCTGTCCTCCGACACGCAAGACCCGCCCTTCAGCATGGACAGGATGATCTACGGCGGCTTCGAGGTAGTCGTCCGCCGACCTTGATCACCGCTCGGGCACGGGTCTTGTCCGCACCCTCTCTGGCCCGTGCAAGGAATTCGCAGAATTCTTGTTTTTGGTCTTGCGGGTCCCGGCACGGTTGGATAAATGACCCTCACCCAGAAGGAAGCGGGCGTAGCTCAGGGGTAGAGCACAACCTTGCCAAGGTTGGGGTCGTGGGTTCGAATCCCATCGCCCGCTCCATTTTATCTCGCAGGTCACTGAAGAAACTCCCCTCAGGGGGAGCTTTGGCATATCCGCACCTGCTGTCATGCGGCGGGAGAAATCTCGGGGCCAATCTCGCGGGCCGAAGTCTCGGGCACCAGCATCGTTCAGAAAACGGGCGGGATCACAGGATCCCGCGCCGAAGCACAAAAAACAGCCGAAGAAACGGAAACAGCACCGTACCGTCCGGCTCCTGCGGATAGACAGGAGAGAGGGCGGCTTCATAGGCAGCAATAAAATCCGTCTGCTCTTCCGCCGTCAGCCGATCCAGAACGGGACGCATCGCCGTGGAACTGGTGAACATCCGCACCGGGTGCCCCTCCGCCGCATGCTGCAGGCGCTGGACGTATTCCGTCTCCCACGCGTTGATCTCTCCCTCCGGTTCCAGAAGCCGGACATAGCCGGTAGCGGGGCGAAGCGGTGCGCGGAAGGCGTCCGAGGCGCCGAACCGGTCCGGGTACCGCGCGGCGGCGACCTCCCGGATCAAGCGGTGGGAGGGGGCTGCCTCCTGCCGCGGCATCTGCACCGCAAGAACGCCATAAGGCTCAAGCAGCGCGACGAGATGCGGCATCAACGTGTCATGGTCCGGCAACCATTGCAGCAGGGCATTGGAGAATATCAGCGCAGGCGGCGTATCGGGTCGCCATGTCGCGGCATCCGCCTCGATCAGATCGGCATAAACTCCCGTTTCCGCGGCCTTGGCCAGCATCGCGGGAGAACTGTCCACGCCGATGATCCGCCGGTCCGGAAAGCGGGCAGCCAGTGCGGAGGCAGCCGCTCCACTGCCGCAACCCAGGTCGATCACATCCCCCTCCGGGAGGCGTGGCACCTGCGCCATCAAGTCCAGAGCGGGTCGCAAGCGCAGATCGGCAAACCGATGGTAAAGTTCCGGGTTCCAGTCGTTCACAGCCAGCCCTTCTTCCTGAAATACAGATATGGCGCGACGGAGGAGAAGATCATCAGCAGGATCACCACGTAATACGACCCCTCCCAATGCAGCTCCGGCATGAAATCGAAGTTCATTCCATAGATGGACGCGATCAGCGTCGGCGGCATGAAGACCAGCGACATCACGGAGAAGATCTTGATGATTCCCGTCTGTTCGATGTTGATCTTGCCAAGGGTGGAATCGAGCAGGAAGGTAATGCGCCGTGCCTGCCGCTCCACGTGATCGGAAACGGACTGCAAGTCGCGCCCCAGCGTCTTCAGCCTGACTTTCGCGTCCTTCTTCGCATCCATCTTCGGCAGCGTGCTCATTGCCGTCACCACGCGGTTCAGCGTGACGATGGAGGCCATGATCTTCCCGTTCAGATCCTCCGCCCTCCCGATACGCTCCACCAGCATGTCGAGTGTCTCGTCCGGGGCGCCATCGTCGGGAAGGGAATCAAACAGCCGGGCCCCAATGAGATCCAGACCGGTACCCGCCTCTTCCGCGATATCGGCAAGACGGTCGACGATGGCCTCGAACAGGCCAAGCAGCACGCTGTTGCCGTTGGCACAAGGCGCATCGCCCCGTTCCGCCCAGGTGGTGTACATCTGGAAGGAGCGGGGTTCGTGGTAACGGACCGTCACCAGATGCGTGTCAACCAGAATGAAGGTGACAGGCATCGACAGGAAGACGTCCTGCTGCGCCGGGTCTCCGGTCCCCTGTGCCGGGCGGGACAGCACGTTGGCCGTCATGAACAGCGCCCCGTCTTCGTGATAGAAACGAGAGGAGGCTTCGATCTCGTTCATGTCAGCCCGCGTCGGAATGGAGATGCCGAGCGCCGCTTCGAGCGACTGTTCCTCGTCTCGCGTGGGTTGGTAAAGGTCGATCCACACCGCAGCATCGACCGGAAGGGGCGCTGCAGGATCAATATCGAGTGGTCTGAGCTGACCTGCCGTCTGACCGTAAAACTTGATCATGGCCTCCTCCCGGGAGCTGGAGACAAGAAAACGCCCCGGAGCGGCCACGGCTCCAGGGCGTCTATGATCTGGCTCAAAGCGAGCGCCGCTTCAAGGTCAGGCGGAAGGTTCCGGTTCAAGACCCGAGGGTTTGGGTCTCGGCGTCTTCGGGATCGCCGTCACGCTGGGCGGAAGTCCGCTCGGCGGTGCGTCGTCGTCATTACCGCGGCTCAGGGGTTCCCCGGCGATGACCTTACGGATTTCGTCCCCCGTGAGGGTTTCATATTCGAGCAGGCCCTGCGCAAGCCGATGCAGATCCTCACTCTTCTCGGTCAGGATCGTGCGGGCACGGTCGAAGCCCTCGTCCACGATACGGCGGACTTCGGCGTCGATCTTCTCCTGCGTTTCGGGGGAATGGGTCGTGCCCCCCGAATAATTGCCGAGATAGCTCTGCTGCTCATTGGCATAGTCGATATTGCCAAGCTGATCCGACATGCCGAACTGGGTCACCATCGCCCGGGCGATTCGCGATGCCTGCTGAATGTCGGAGGTCGCGCCGGAAGTGACGTTTTCCCGACCGAAGATCAGCTCCTCCGCCACCTTTCCGCCCATCGCCATAGCGATCTTGGACTTGTACTTGGTCATGGTGACGGAGAGCGTGTCCCGCTCCGGCAGCGACAGTACCAGCCCCAGCGCGCGGCCGCGCGGGATGATCGTCGCCTTGTGGATCGGGTCGTGCTGCGGAACGTTCAACCCTACGATGGCATGGCCGGCCTCGTGGTAGGCGGTCAGCTTCTTCTCATCCTCGGTCATGACCATGGAGCGGCGTTCCGCCCCCATCATCACCTTGTCCTTGGCATTCTCGAAATCTTCCATGGTGACGAAGCGCCGGCCGACGCGGGCGGCCATCAGCGCGGCCTCGTTCACCAGGTTGGCCAGATCGGCCCCGGAAAAGCCGGGCGTGCCGCGCGCGATGATGCGCAGGTCCACGTCCGGGCCGAGCGGCACCTTGCGCGCATGGACGGAGAGGATCTTCTCCCGCCCCTTGATGTCCGGGTTCGGCACCTGGATCTGGCGGTCGAAGCGGCCGGGGCGCAGCAGCGCAGGGTCCAGCACGTCGGGGCGGTTGGTGGCCGCGACGATGATGATACCCTCGTTGGCCTCGAACCCGTCCATCTCGACCAGAAGCTGGTTCAGCGTCTGTTCGCGCTCATCGTTGCCGCCGCCGTAGCCTACGCCCCGGGACCGGCCCACGGCGTCGATCTCGTCGATGAAGACGATGCAGGGCGCGTTCTTCTTGGCCTGTTCGAACATGTCGCGCACACGCGACGCACCCACACCCACGAACATCTCGACGAAGTCGGAGCCGGAGATGGTGAAGAAGGGCCCCCCCGCCTCGCCCGCGATGGCGCGGGCGAGCAGTGTCTTACCGGTGCCGGGCGGGCCGACGAGCAGGGCGCCCTTGGGGATCTTGCCGCCGAGACGGGAGAATTTCTGCGGATTGCGCAGGAATTCCACGATCTCCTCCAACTCCTCCTTGGCCTCATCGATGCCGGCAACGTCGTCGAAGGTCACGCGGCCATGCTTTTCCGTCAGCAGTTTCGCACGGGACTTGCCGAAACCCATGGCGCCGCCGCGTCCGCCGCCCTGCATCCGGTTCATGAAGAAAATCCAGATGCCGATCAGCACAAGGAACGGCAGCCAGAGCGACAGAAGCGACAGGAAGCCCGATTGCTCCTGCGGCTCCACCTTCACGCTGACATTCTTGGCGATCAGCTTGTCGGCGACATTCGCACCCTGCGGCTGAACCGTGACGTATTGCTGACCGTCCTTGTCCCGGAACAGGATCCGCTCACCATCGATGGTGACGTTGCTGATGCCGCCGTTGTCGATCTGCTCGATGAAATCCGAATAGGCCACCGTGCGGGAGGCCATGGTGGACTGGCCGCCGCTGAACAGATTGAACAGCGCCAGGATCAGAAGGAACAGGACGACCCAGAACGCAATGTTGCGCGCGTTACCCACGAGATACTCCCCTTGATACGCGCCAACCCGGGAGGAGTCCGGGCTCACGCGCTGCTATCTCCTAAGATAGAGAATACGGGGAGAGGTTCAATGCGGGATGAGGGAGGAATGGAACACATCCGCTCCTTCCCGCAGTTCCGCGCGCCATGCGCTGCCGGAGTCCAGCACCGGTACGGCGATCAGGGTCTGGCCCTGCCAGAGCGCGGGTTGGGCAAGGAGAGTGCGGCGGGGCAGGCCGCTTTCCCGCCACCGCGGACGCTGTGACAGGCCATTAGGCCCAAGCGCCCCGATCTCCAAATCATCGCAATCGGGGCCAAAAACCCGCCAACGGCTATCCCAGATGCCTGGCGCGGGGCAGCGGAGACCCAGAACCGCCCGCGGCTCCCGCCCGATTCGTGCGACACCGTGACGCTCCGTTACGAGGCATCCGTGCAGTGTGCCGCCCCTGCCCTTCGCGAGATCAGACGAGAGCCGGTCCAAAGCGGCACGGCGAGGGCGGTATTCCGCCGACGACACCCAACAAAGCGCGGCCGAAAGCAGGCGCGCGCGAATCTCCACCGGTTCCGCCGCCAGCCCGGCAAGATCGGCGAGAACATCCCCGGCCTCCACCCGAAGGAGTGCGCGTGCCGCAAGCGCCGCCTGAGCTGCGAGGGCATCCCGCGCCTCGCCGAGCCGCGCAGCCGTGTCGGCGAGCCGCTCCACCGTCAGACCGAGCGCGCCGAACGCCGGCAGCGCCTGACGCATGCGCACGCGATCATAGCGCGGATCGGTGTTGCTGGGGTCTTCTGCCCAGCGGATGCCCTGGCGCGAAAGCACCTCCCGCAGCGCCTCGCGGCGGACACCGAGCAGTGGGCGGAGCCAGAGCAGCCCCGCCTCCTGCCGCGCCTCCCGCATGGCCGACAGCCCATCGACCCCGGATCCACGCGCAAGACGCAGCAGAAATGTCTCCGCCTGATCGTCCGCGGTATGTGCGATGAGGATGGCCGCAAGCCCCCGCTCCCCCGCCCAGGCGGCGAGCAGACGGCGGCGCGCGCGCCGGGCGGCATCCTGCAGGTTGCCGCGACCATCCCACCCCCGCCACCGGAGCGTGTCATGCGAAAGGCCAAGCCGTGCCGCGAAAGACGCGACGTCAGCCGCTTCCGCCGCCGCCTCGGGGCGCAATCCGTGATCGACCGTGGCGATATGAAGGGCCACGCCGCGCGCCTGCGCCCAGCGATGCGCGATCCAGGTCAGCGCCATGGAATCTCCGCCGCCAGAGACGGCAAGACCCAGAGGAGGCATAGGGGGGGAAGGTTGTGCCGGAAGAAGCCTCGCCATCGCGCTGGCAAAGGCCTCCTCCGGCGTCAGTTGCATCCGAGCTTCTGCATCGCCGTGGTCGCCTCAGCTACCGAGGGCGTCTCCGGATAAAGCACGGAGACCTGCGACAAGGTGGTGCAGGCATCATCGGTCTGTCCCAGATCGCCGAGGCTGGTGCCCAGCTTCAGCAGCGATTCCGATGCCCGCCCCCCGCGCGGCCAACCGGAATAGCTCTCCAGATAGGCCTTGGCGGCGCCGAGCGTATCCCCATCTCCGGCAAGCGCCTCGCCGCGATAGTAATGCGCCTCGCCGGTCAGTGCGCCCGCCGGGTAGGATTCGGCAAAGGTGGTGAAGAGACCCGCGGCGGTGCGAAAGTCACGTTGATCGAGCACCGCCCGGGCCCGATCGAAATCCGCCTGCTCGCCCACGGCCTTCTGCGCCGCTGCGGAAGCGGGCGCGGGGTTGGATGTCTTGGGCGCGGTTTGCGAGGGGGCCGCCCCCCCGCCACCCAGCGGAGCCACGGCCCCGGCTGCCGTGGGGTCGCCCCCCTCCAGCTCCGTCAGCCGGAACTCAAGATCGCCGATGCGGTTCGCCGCATCGTCAGCCACCTTGCCGATCCGGTGGCCAAGCTCCTCCGTCCGATTGGTCAGACGCTGAAGCTCCGCCTCGATGAGATCGAGCCGCTGGAGGGTCGTGCCGCTGATCCGCGGGCCACCCTGCCCGGCGGAGGCGATCATCTCCGAGCGGAGGGACTGAACCTCCGACGACAGGCTGTTCACCTCCTTGCGGATATCGGCCAGCGTCTCCTGCCGGTTCTGCGCTCCCGCGGCGATCGGAAGCGCCAGACCCGTGCAGAGGACGATAAGACGCAGACTGAGCATCACAGTCGCCTCAGCTTCCCGCGCCGGAGGCGAGGACGGTGACAGCACGACGGTTCTGCGCGAAGCAGCTTTCATCGGGGCAGGTGGCGACGGGGCGTTCCTTGCCATAGCTCACCGTCCGCATCCGGCTGGGCGCGATGCCTTGAGCGATCAGGTATTCCTGCACCGCGTTCGCCCGCCGCGCGCCGAGCGCGAGGTTGTATTCCCGTGTGCCCTGTTCGTCGGCATGGCCTTCGATGGTGATGCGGTATTCGGGGTTGGTGGCAAGCCAGCGCGCCTGCCCGTCGAGGATCGTGCGGGCCTGCGGCGAAACCGTGGACTGATCGACGAGGAACAGCACCCGATCCCCGATCGTCTGGTTGAAATAGGCGATGGAGCGCGGATTGGACGCATCTCCGAGACCGGATGTCCCGATGCCGTCGGCGCCATAGCCGCCCGCACCGCCAGCGCCCCCAGCCCCGCCTGCGCCATAGCCGCCCGCGCCGGTCGCGTATTTGTCCGGGTTGTTACATGCGGCAAGCCCAAGGCTCGCCACCAGAAGAAGTGCTGTCGTTGCGAATTTCATTTCTGTCCCCGTCCTCGCTTGAGGCTGTTTAACATGCCGCAGCCGTTGTGGAAACGCCGCGCGGCTTGGTGTCCGTTCACGTTCGCGCCTGCCCGCCCGCAGGGGCCGGCGCGAACGTCATTTCATCAGCGGCGACCAGGCAGGGTCGGAGGCGGAACCGTTCACCGGCACCCGCTTCAGGTTCCGGCCCGAAATATCCACGGAAAACAGCTGCGACTGGCCCCCGGCCCCCGCGCCTTCCCGGGTGAACATGATGACGCGCCCGTTCGGTGACCATGTCGGCCCCTCGTCCAGATAGGAGGCTGTGAGCAGCCGCTCTTCCGAACCGTCGGTACGCATCACGCCGATATGGAAACGGCCGGCATGCTGCTTGGTAAAGGCGATGAGATCGCCGCGCGGCGACCAGACCGGCGTGCCGTAGCGCCCCTCACCAAAGGAAATCCGCCGCGCCTCGCCCCCGTTCGCGCCCATGATGTAAAGCTGCTGGGAGCCGGAGCGGTCGCTCTCGAACACGATCTGCCGCCCGTCGGGCGAGAAGCTGGGCGCGGTTTCGATGGCGGGGGTGGAGGTGAGCTGGGTCCGGCGCCCCGAGGCGATGTCGAGCGCGTAGATATCCGTGTTGCCCCCCTGCGAGAGCGAGAAGATCACCCTTTGGCTATCGGGCGAGAAGCGCGGCGCGAAGGTCATCGTGCCCGGCTGATCGTCGAGCGCGCGGCGGCTGCCGCTGGCGACATCCATGATATAGATGCGTGGAAAGCCGGATTCGTAGGAAGTGTAGAGCACCCTGTCGCCCGAGGGCGAGAATCGGGGCGCGAGCACGATGGCCCGCCCGTCCGACAGGAAGCCCAAGCTGGCCCCGTCGTAATCCGCGACGGCGAGCCGCTTGACCCGCGCGTCCTTCGGCCCGCTTTCGGAGACGAAGACCACCCGGCTGTCGAAATACGGCCCCTCGCCGGTGATGCGGGCATAGACCTGATCCGCGACCTTGTGCGCCATTCGCCGCCAGCCCTGCTGGCTCCCGGTGAACTGCAGACCCTCGCCGAGCGGCTGACCGGAGAATACGTCGAACAGGCGGAATTTCACCGTGACGCGCCCGCCTTCGACCGAGACCGCCCCGGTGATGAGCGCCTGCGCGTTGATCGCCTTCCAATCCTGATACTGGACCGGGCTGTCGAAGGACGTCACGCGCGAGATATAGGCGGAGGGCGGGATTTCCCGGAACAGGCCCGTCCCGACCAGATCGGCCGCCACGACGCGGGAGATGTCGGCGGCAAGCTGCTGCGCGCCGCCGTTCGCCGCAATGAACGGCGGGATGGCGAAGGGCAGAGGTTCGATGACCCCATCGGTGATCTCGATCCTCAGCGGCCCGTTCTGCGCCGGGGCAACCGTCGCGGTCGCAGCGAGGCAGGCGAGCGCGATCGCCGTCGCGCCAAGGGCTGTCCGCAGCACTTTCATTTGATCCTCATGCTCTCCGGGTTGAACACCATCTCGATGTCCCGCCACTGTTCGTACTTCTCGGTCGGCAGCGGGAAGCCCTTGGCTCCGCAGCGAAGGATGGCGCGCCGCGCGGCCTCATAGGCCTGCCGCGCCGCGGTCTCCGAACCGCCCTCATACCCGATCATGCGCACGGAGCCGCCCTCCGGTATGCCGGTCTGCGCCATTTTTACGCCGAGTGTGACAGTCACGTTCTGCGCCTCCGAAGAAAGCGACCCGACGTTCCAGCAGGCCTGTACCGCGACGCGGAGCGCATCCTTCTCTCCGGAGGTCATGGGCGGGCCGGACGGCGCGGTACCCCTGCCCCCCGTCCCGCTCCCGGAGGCGCTGGAGGCGCCGCCCGCAACGGCGGCGGCGACGGCATCCGCGATCGCATCCGAGGCAGCGGGCTTCGGCGTTTCCGCTTTCCGGGGCTCCTTCGGTGCATCCTTCTTCGGCGGTTCCCGGGCGGGTTCCGCAGGCTTCGGCGGCTCCTTCCTGGTTTCCTTCGGCGCATCCGGCTTGGAGACAGGCTTCGGCGGCTGCGGCTTCTTCTCCGGCTCGACCGCCGCGGTTTCCACCGGCTTCATCTCGGGCTTCGGCTTCTCAGGCCGGTTCCGGGGCGGCGCGGCGGAGGCTGGGGCGGCGGGTTTCGGGGCCGCGGCCTCCTCCGCCACCTCTGTCGCCTCTGTCACGACGCGGGTCGTCGCCTCCTCGGGCGCGGTGGCTTCCTGCGCTTCCCTCGCCTCTTTGGGAGGGGCGGACGCATCGGCGCGCACGGCTTCCTGCCGCGTCTCCGCGGTCTTGGCTTCGGGCGGCGGCGCTTCGGTCGGCGTGGGGGCCACGCGGCTCACCGGGCGCTGCTTGGGACGTTCGGACACTTTCGGCGCTGGGGGCGTTTCCTGCGCCGGGGCGCGGTCCGAGATCGGGGAACCGAGCACCACCACCCCTTCCGGCGCCGTCTCCGGCGGAGGCTCGGCGGGCCGCACGGCGGCTGGAGAAGGGGCGGGGGCGGGCGGAGGCGCCTCGGCGGGCGGTTCTGGCCTCGCTTCCGGCCGGTTGGCGGGCGGAGCGGAGGTGGCGGGCGCCTCGCTCGCCACGGCGGGCGCTGGCGCTGGCGCAGCGGCGACCATGGCGTCGTATTCCTCGCCGGAAATGATCGACACATCCGCGACCTGCGGCGTCATCGGATTTTCCGGTGTGGAAAAGAACCCGCCCAGCATCACCCAGCCGATCAGGCCGATATGGCCGATCGCCGAAACCTTGGTGCCGGTATCCAACCGCTCGAACATGCCGGACCTAGTTCGCAGCCCGGCGGCCGCCGAAGGCCGGGCCACCCGAATCGGTCACCAGCCCGATGTTGGAAAAGCCACCCGCGTTCAGTGCGCCCATCACCTGCACGACCCGCTCATACGGGATGGAGCCATCGGCCCGCAGAAAGACCTTGTTGTCCCGCCGCTCCGCCGCGATGGCCTGCAGCTTCGGCAGCAGCTCCTCCTCCGGTGTCATGGTGTTCTGGATCGCAAGCCCCCCCTCGGCGGTGAGCGTGACGGTCAACGGCT
The DNA here is from genome assembly GCF_000740795.1 of Haematobacter massiliensis. GTDB lineage: Bacteria > Pseudomonadota > Alphaproteobacteria > Rhodobacterales > Rhodobacteraceae > Haematobacter > Haematobacter massiliensis. Next base: position 119,097 of record NZ_JGYG01000002.1, on the reverse strand, counting down.
CCTCCTGCTCCTGCGGGAGCGCGGCGGCAGCGGTCTGTGGCAGCTGCACGGGCACCCCCACTGTCAGCATGGGCGCGGCCACCATGAAGATGATGAGCAACACGAGCATCACGTCCACAAAGGGCGTGACGTTGATTTCGGACATGGCACCCGAACGGCCCCGGCCGCGGCGCCTGCCCCGGCGCTTGCCGCCCCCGCCACCCGGCATGACCCCGGCCCCCATCGCTCAGGCCGCCTGCGCGTCGAGCTGGCGGGACAGGATCGTGGCGAATTCATCGGCGAAAGCCTCATATCCGCCGAGTATCCGGTCGCTGTCCGCGCTGAGCTTGTTGTAGAAGATCACCGCCGGAACGGCAGCGACGAGGCCGATGGCGGTGGCCAGCAGCGCCTCCGCGATCCCCGGCGCCACGACGGCGAGGTTGGTGTTCTGGGCAATCGCGATCTGCTCGAAGGAGTGCTTGATCCCCCAGACCGTGCCGAACAGCCCGACGAATGTCGCGGTCGCGCCGACCGTGGCCAGGAAGGACAGACCCGAGGTGAGCGATTCCGCCTCCTTCGCGATGGCCACATCCATGGAGCGGTCGATCCGCGCCTGGGCGCCGGGGATCAGAGCGCCGTCCTGCCGGTGGGAACGGCGCCATTCCAGCATCCCGGCAGCGAAGATGCGCTCCGACGCGCCCTGCGGATTGGGGCCGATCCGGTCGTAAAGTTCGTCAAGCGGCTCCCCCGACCAGAAGGCCCGGTCGAACTCCGCCGCCTCTGCGCGCGCCGCGCGATACATCAGGAACTTGCGTACGATGATCGCCCAGGACCAGAAGGATGCGAAAAGGAGCGCCAGCATCACCAGCTGCACCACGATCGTGGCGCGGGCAAAGAGCGCAAGCACGGAGAAGTCGATCTCCTGCGCCATGGCGAGGGTTTGGGTTTCCATCACTGTCCTGCTCGTCTGGGTTTTTGACCGCGTCGTTCCGCGCGGCTTTCGATTACACCGATTCTACCGCGAATGCAGGCAAATTGCCAACACAGGCGCGTGATTTGGCCTGTCAGCCCGGCTTCTCGCCCGGCGCATGGCACAATGCCGCGCGAAGGCTGGCCGGAAGCCGCACCGGACGCCCCGCCGGGCCGATGCAGACGAGCCGCACGCGGGCGTCAAAAAGCGCATCTCCACCCCTGAGAACGGTCTGGTGAAGGTGCAGGCTCGCGCCTTCCAGTCGATCCAGTCGCGTCTCCACGATCAGTTCGTCGTCAAAGACGGCGGGCTTCAGGAAATCGCTCTCCATCCAGCGGACGGCAAAGACCGTGCCCGTCTCCGCCTTCATGCGCCGCTGGTCGATACACAGCGAGCGGACCCATTCGCTCCGCGCGCGTTCGATGAATTTCAGGTAATTGGCGTGATAGACGATGCCGCCGAAATCGGTGTCCTCGTAATAGACGCGGAGGGCGAAGATATGGCTCATACCGCCACCCGCGCCGCAAGCCGGAGCGCATGCGAAGGATCGCGGGCGGCAACCGGCATCACCGGATCATAAGCGGCGCGGATCACGCCCGCGACCTCCGGGCGGAGCACTGCATGGTCCCCGGCCAGCGCCAGAGGCCCCTGCGGGAAGGCGCCTTCCGCCCAGAGGAGGATGAGATGCGCCATCTCGTTCAGCGCCAACGTCTCTGCCGGAACATCCGCCAGCGCACCCTCGATCCGCAGGACGGAAACGGCGGCCCGGATCGCGCCATCCGCCTCGAACCGGAAGGCCCGGTAGTGATGCGCGCCTTCCGCCGTCAACCGCTCCACAAGCGGCCCCAGATCGGGCAGCAGGCCCTCCAGATCCGGCACCGCCAGCAACTCCTGCCACTCCTGACAGAAGAACAGGAAGAGGTTCGCGCCCATCTCCGGATCGGTCTCCGCCATGCGATGCCCGGCGAGAACGACCATGGCTTCCACCGCGCCCTTGAAGGTAGTGAGCGTGGCATCGTCCACCCCAAAGACGACGGGCACAATCGGCCTCCGCCACCGGGCGAAGCGGTAGCTGCCATCTGGATGTGTGAACAGGCGCGCGACGGCGTCCGGGGTCATCGGGCGTCTCCCTTGCTGGCGGCGGGCATAGGCGGAAGCGGTCGGTTTCGCAAGCGGTCTGAAAGCGTTAGCCCGCCAGCAGATCACGCCGGTCGAGGGTGAAGCCGCTGGCGATCCAGCGATCCCGCAGCTCCGCCAGCCGCTGGCCGAGCGCGGGGCCGGTCAGGGGCGCCAGATCCACGGCACGGACCGGGAAATCGGCGGCCTCCCCGCGCGCGGCCTCCGCCATCCACCCTTGCGGCAGCGGGGCGCCCGTGCTTGCGGAGCGGACGAGCCCGATATCCCGCGCCGCAGTCGCGCCGTAGTGATAGCCGAGCGCACCCGGCAGGCCCCCCGCCTCACGCAGAAGGCGAAGGCGGCGCCCCTCCTCCCGCGTCAGGCGCAACCCCTCCGTTTCGCCGCCCAGCACCGCGAGACGGCGGAGCCAGTCGGGGGGAAGCGCCCCTTCCAGATGCACAAGCGGCGCGAGGGCGCGGGGATCGGCGCCCGGCAGCACCTGCGCCAGAACACCCGCCGCCGCCATGCTGGCCACCGCGGGCGCCGGGTCGGGCGCGGCGAGGAGGCGGCGAAGCTCCATGGTCACCCGCTCCCGCGACAGGGTCGAAAGTCCCTCGGCCAGCGCGGCACAGGCGGCAAGACCCTCCGGGTCGGGCCCATCGGTGCCGTAGCGCGCGAAGAAACGGAAGAACCGCAGAATCCGTAGATAATCCTCGCGGATCCGGGCCTCCGGGTCGCCCACGAACCGCACGCGGCCCGCCCGCAGGTCGGGAAGGCCGCCCAACGGGTCGATGACCTCCCCCTCCCGCGTGGCATAGAGCGCGTTCATGGTGAAATCCCGTCGCGCCGCATCCTCGGCCAGATCGGCGGAGAAGGCCACGCGGGCATGGCGTCCGTCCGTTTCCTCATCGCGGCGGAAGGTCGTCACCTCATGGCCGATGCCGCCGGAAACGACCGTGATGGTGCCATGGTCGATCCCGGTCGGCACGGCGCGCAGGCCCGCGGCTTGCGCGGCGGCAATGGTTGCCTCGGGGGCCGCATCGGTGGCCATGTCCACATCCGCTACCGGCAGGCCCATCAACGCATTGCGCACACAGCCGCCAACCGCCAGAATGCGATGCCCCTGACGTTCCAGCGCCGCAAAGACCGCTTGGGTCTCCGGCCTGGCAAGCCACGCACCGGCGATTCTGTCAGCGGCCATCTCCCACCTCCATCCGCCGGGCGAGCGCCATGAGCATACGCGCCGTCGCCCCCCAGATGTAATAGGGGCCGTAGGGAATCACATAGTAGCTGCGGAATTCGTTCCGCCAGCGCCGCTTCTCGATCCGGTAGAGGCGCGGATCGGCGAGGCGGGAGAGTGGCACGGTGAACACCTCCTCCACCTCTCCCGGTTCCGGGCGGGCGATGAAGGGCGCGCGGACCTCCCCCACGATGGGATGAACGCGGTAGCCGGTGACCGTCTCATGCACCGGCAGATGGCCGAGGATCGCCACGCTTGCCGGCGGAAGCCCGATTTCCTCCTCCGCCTCGCGGAGCGCGGCGGAAGGGGCATCGGCATCGCCTGGGTCGATCTTGCCGCCCGGAAAGGCGATCTGTCCGGGATGATGCGCGAGATGGGAGGATCGCTTGGTCAGGATGACCTCCAGCCCCGCCGGACGGTGGAGCAGCGCGATCAGCACCGCCGCCTCCCGCAGACGCCGGCCTTCGGGCAGGACGACCTGTGGGTTGAGGTCGAAATCGCTCGATCCCTCCGGCAGATCGACGGAGAGGGCGGACCGCACCCGGCCCAGCGGGTCGGATGCGGGAGGGAAAGAGGCGGTGGCCTCAGCGGTCATTCTTGCCGTCACTGCCGGCGACATCCTCGGGAGCGATCTCCGCCTCGAAGCCCAGCGTCCGGGGATCGAACTCGTAATGCGCGCCACAGAACTGGCAGTCGGCCGTCACGATCCCTTCCGGCGTGGTCATGTGGCGGATGTCCTTGGCCGAGTAGATCGACAGGCTCTGCCGCACGCGATCCTCCGAGCAGGTACAGCCGAACTTCACCGGCTGGGCATCATAAACGCGCGGGCCTTCCTCGTGGAAGAGCCGCACCAGAAGGTCGGTCGGATGCACGCTCGGCCCCACCAGTTCCATGTCCTCGACCGTGTCGAGCAGATGGTTGGCGCGGCTCCAGTTCTCCTCCTCATCCCCGTCGAGAATGTCGACAGGGAGCAAGAGGCCGCCCTCCCCCGATCCGCCATCCTTGGCGAAGGGGGAGCTTTTCGGCATGTGCTGGAGCATGACGCCCCCGGCGCGCCAGCGCTCGGGCCCACCCGGCAGACGGCTGCGCCCGTAGGTGACGGAGAACCGCGTCGGCAACTGCTCCGACTGGGCGAAATACGTCTCCGCGCAGGCGGCGAGCGACCCGCCCGCGATGGGGGTTATCCCCTGATAGGGCGTGGTGCCCGGCCCCTGGTCGATCAGGATGGCGAAATAGCCCTTGCCGATCTGACTGAAGGGATCGCCACTCTCCTGCAGCCGCTCCTCATCGAAGCTCGCATAGGCGCGGATGCGGGCGGGCATGCCATCTTCGGTCGGGGCGTAGTAGTCGGTCGCGATGAGCCGCGCCGGACCGTCGCCGCGGATCTGGAGCGAGAGCTTCCAGCGCAGCTTGATGGTCTGACCGATCATCGCGGTCAGCATCACGGCTTCTGCGACCAGCGCCTCGATGGCGGCGGGATAGTCGTGCTGCTTCAGAACATCGTCGAGCACCCCGTCAAGCCGGGCGACCCGGCCGCGGATGTCCGAGCGGTCAAGTTGAAACGGGAGGACGGTATCGTCCCAGGCGATCTGAGATCCAAGAGTCATGGGGTTTCCTTGCGCGTCGCGCCTTGGCATACCGCCCTATATAGGGAACCCGTGCGGGGGACCAAGGGCAAGGATGACCCATGATACGACGGATCGGTGAACCGGTGAGGGCGGATCGGCGTTACGGGCTGAGGCCCGGAGCGTATGCGATGCTGGTTTTGGGCGACAGTCTGCTGATGACCTTTCAGGCGGAACCGACGCCGGAGCTGCAACTTCCGGGCGGGGGCGTGGATCCCGGCGAGTCGCCTGTCCGCGCCCTGCACCGGGAGGTGATGGAGGAAACCGGCTGGGCCATCGCCACCCCCCGGCGTGTCGGGGCCTACCGGCGCTTCACCTACATGCCGGAATACGACCGCTGGGCGGAGAAGCTCTGCACCATCTACATCGCCCGGCCCGTCTTGCGGCGCGGAGAGCCGACGGAGCCGGGGCATACCGCGCTCTGGCTGCCCGTGGCCGATGCCCCGGAAATGGCCGCGAATGAGGGGGAGCGGCTGTTTCTGGAGCAGCTTGCAGCAGGCCTGATCCCTGCTCCCTGATATCCCGCCGGCACCGGCCCACCATCCCGCGTGGCGTCAAAGGGGGTTCCGCGCCCCGGCGCAACCGGATAGCCTCCGGCCCGCAATGCGGCGTGCGGCAATGGCTGCGCGCCCCGAAGGAAGGGAGCCCCTCATGGCCGGAAAGATCGAGACGAAACTCGCCGAACTGGGTGTCACGCTGCCGGAGGCGCCGGTGCCCGCGGCCAACTACGTGCCCTATGTGCTGACCGGCAATCAGGTCTATGTCTCCGGCCAGATCAGCCAGGGGCCGGAAGGTCTCATCACCGGCAAGCTCGGCAGCGGTCTGGATGTCGCGGCGGGGGCAGCGGCGGCGAAAGCCTGCGCGATCAGCCTGCTGGCGCAGCTGAAAGCGGCCTGCGGCGGCGATCTCGACCGGCTGGTGCGCGTGGTGAAGCTGACCGGCTTCGTCAATTCGACACCCGACTTCACCGATCAGCCCAAGGTCATCAACGGCGCCTCCGATTTCCTTGTCGAAGCGCTCGGCGATCAGGGCCGCCATGCCCGGTCCGCCGTGTCGGCCGCCTCGCTTCCGCTGGGCGTCGCGGTGGAGATCGAGGCGATCTTCGAGGTGCGATGATGACGGCAGACCCGCTGCCCCGCGTCGCCCTTCCCGCCGACTTCCTGCGCATCCCCATCGCGCACCGGGGCCTGCACGACATGGCGGAGGGCCGGGTGGAAAACTCGCTCTCCGCTGCGCGGGCGGCGATGGTCGCGGGTTACGGGATCGAGTTGGATCTGCAGCTCTCCGCCGACGGTCAGGCGATGGTGTTCCATGACGAAAGGCTCACCCGCCTGACCCAGCATACCGGCTGGCTGCGGGAGCGGACGGCAGCGGAACTGGGAACCATGCTGCTCAAAGGCGGCACGGACGAGATCTCGACGTTCGCCAAGCTTCTGGAGGTGGTGGCAGGTCGCGTGCCGCTTCTGGTGGAGATCAAGGATCAGTCCCGCGCCTCCAGCGAGGATGTGGGCGAGCTGGAAAAGGCCACTGCCGCCGCTCTGGATGGCTACGATGGTCCGGTGGCGATCATGTCCTTCAACCCGGCTTCGGTCATTGCCTTCGGGGAGCTGCGCCCCGATCTGCCGCGGGGCATCATCACCTGCTCCTACGACCCGGATGAATGGGACAAGCTCTCACCCGAAACCTGCGCCCGGCTGCGGGCCATCCCGGATTACGAGGCGGCGGGGGCCTCCTTCATCTCCCATCAGCGGTCCGATCTGGGACGCGCTCGGGTGGCGGAGCTGAAGGCGGCGGGCGCGTCGATCCTGACATGGACCGTCCGCAACCCCGAGGAGGAGGAGGAGGCCCGCCGCGTTGCGGACAACGTCACCTTTGAGGATTATCTGCCCGCCATTCCCGCCTGATGCGTCTCCGTCCGAGGCGCCAGCAGGCCTGACCGCTGACCGCGTACGACCCGTCCGCCCTTGCGCCGCCCTCAGCCCAGCGACCGGTCCGGTGCGGTGCGGTGCGGTGCGGTGCGGTGCGGTGCGGTGCGGTGCGGTGCGGTGCGGTGCGGTGCGGTGCGGTGCGGTGCGGTGCGGAAATCCGTCGCCTGATCCCTGCCGGTGATCCAGAGCAATCTTTGCTCCGGCAAGGCGGCACAGTCCGTGGCTTCTTATCCTCATCCATTCGCGCGGCGACCTGGCGGACAGGTCGCCTGTCAGACTGCTCGGCTGGCAGTGCTTCCCGCGTGGCGACAGCCTCGGGTTCGGAACCTGCTGTCGTCATGCGGCTGGCCGCCTGGAACGCGCCAGCATAGTCGCAAGGCACCATTCTCATCGACGGGGTCGGGCGCGGCACGGGCAAGCCACGCTCCTGCCTGGCACCACTGGCAGGCCCCTAAGAACAACTGCGCGACGGTCAGGCTCAATCCGCGTGGTCAGACCAGTTGCGGCACCGATGAGCCGGGCGGCACCTGCAACCTTGCGGCGCATCGGCAGACCGGCCCCGACCACGCCGTATCCCGCGCCCCGCCGCCATGGCCGGTAACGCTTGACGGCCCGGAGCATTGCGCCAGAGTCGGACCATCCCTCCCCCAAGGCCCCCCGCGGAGCGACCATGGACACCCCGACAGAAGTCACCTTTCATTCCCGCATCGACGAGATCGGCGCGGATACATGGGATGCCTGTGCCGCGCCGGAAGCCATGAGCGGTGGCCGTCCGTTCGATCCGTTCACCACCTACCGCTTCCTCGCCGCGTTGGAGGACTCGCGGTCCGTCGGCGGCGGCAGCGGCTGGATGCCGCGCCACGCGGTCGTCCGCCACGCGGGGGAAGCCGTCGCGGTTGCACCGCTCTACGTGAAATCCCACAGCCGGGGCGAATACATCTTCGACTTCGCCTGGGCGGAGGCGTGGGAGCGCGCGGGTGGGCACTATTACCCGAAGCTTCAGATCGCCGTGCCCTTTACCCCCGCCACGGGACGGCGGTTCCTTGCCCGTCCGGGCTTTGAGGAGTTGGGTCGGGCGGGCCTTCTGGCCGGAGCCACGCAACTGGCGGAGGCCAACCGGCTTTCTTCCCTGCACATCACCTTCTGCACGGCGGAGGAAGCGGAGGCCGGCGCGGCGATGGGGCTGCTTCATCGCGTGACCCAGCAGTTTCACTGGGAGAACCGGGGCTATGCGGATTTCGATGCCTTCCTCGCGGAGCTTGCCTCGCGCAAGCGCAAGACGATCCGCAAGGAGCGCGCTGCGGCGCAGGGTTTTGGCGGCGAGATCGTGGCGCTGACCGGCGATGCCATCGTGCCCGAGCACTGGGAGGCTTTCTGGCGCTTCTATCAGGACACCGGTGCGCGGAAATGGGGCAGCCCCTATCTCACCCGTGCCTTCTTCGACCGCCTCCAGGAAACGATGCGGGAGGATATCTTGCTGGTCATGGCCCGGCGGCGCGGAAGCTGGATCGCGGGTGCCCTGAACTTCATCGGACGCGACACGCTTTATGGCCGCTATTGGGGGGCGTTGGAGGACCATCCCTTTCTGCATTTCGAGGCCTGTTATTATCAGGCGATGGACTTCGCCATCGACAACCGGCTGTCGCGTGTGGAGGCGGGCGCACAGGGGGAACACAAGCTCGCCCGCGGCTATCTGCCAACGCAGACCCATTCCCTGCACTGGATCCGGGACAAGGGCTTCCGCCGCGCTGTGGAGCAATTCCTGACAGCGGAACGGGAGGCGGTATCGGAGGAAATAGACGTGCTGACAAGCTACGGACCCTTCCGCCACATCCCGGGGGTGGAGCCGCAATAGCCCTTGCCTCCACGGCGAGCGGACGCGACATGAGGCGCGCCAGATCATCACCGACGCCTTGCGCTTCTCCGCCACGACAAGGCAGGCGGGCCGGCCGTCTCGGTAAGCGGGGGGAGCAATCCGGACGCGTAGCTGCGCCCCTTCGGAACCCCGGCACGATAAAGGCGCGCGGCCCTTACCTGCCGGCAGCAACCGTCGGGATCGTCTGTCGAGTAACGCCTCATCCCTCCCCCTCCGTCCCGGACATAATCGCCTGCGGGATTCGGCGCTCCGAACCATCGGCGAACAGACCGCCTGATCTCATGCAGCCGAGCACTCCGGGGATAGTCGGACCTGAGCAGCGCCCCTTTCAGCACATGACCGCATCGGGTGGTGTCGGGAGTGGCTCATGGCCCTGCCTCACGCCCCCTCTCCGCATCACCTGCCCGCGTTGCGCAGGGCGCAGCCTCTCACTATGGTCGCTGCAATCATGGCGGAGGGATGCATGACCAGGATCGTGGTGGTTGGCGCGGGGCAGGCCGGGGCGTCGCTGGTGGCGAAGCTGCGGAGCCTTGGCTTTGCCGGAACGATCACCCTGATCGGCGAAGAACCCGTGCCGCCCTATCAGCGCCCTCCCCTGTCCAAAAAATACCTGCTGGGGGAACTGGAGGAAGAGCGGCTCTACCTCCGCCCGATGCAGTTCTACGCGGACAATAACATCGGCCTGCGGCTCGAGACCCGTGTCACCGCCATCGACGCGGCGCGGCGGATCGTGACGGCGGGGGGCGACGCGATTCCCTACGATCACCTCGTGCTGACGACGGGCGGGCGGGCACGAACCCTTCCTGCCGCGGTGACGGGCCATCGCGATGGCATCCACCTCGTGAGGACGCTCGCGGATGTGGACCGGATGGCGCCGGAATTCATCTCGGGGCGCAAGGCGCTTATCCTGGGGGGCGGCTATATCGGGCTGGAGGCGGCAGCGGTGGCCGCGCTCCGGGGGCTGGACGTGACGCTGCTCTCCGCCAACGGGCGCATCCTGCGGCGGGTCGCCTCCGAAGCGACGGCGGATTACTTCCGCAGCCTCCACCAGCGCCACGGCGTCCATATTCGCGAGGGCGTGGGCATTGCGGAGCTACTGGGAACCCAGCGCGTGACCGGCGCCGTCCTCACCGACGGCAGCCGGGTGGAGGCGGATTTCCTCGTTGCCGGCATCGGGCTGGACGCGGCGACGGAACTGGCGCAGTCGGCGGAGTTAACCCTTGATAACGGCATCGCGGTGGACGATTTCGGGCGCACCTCCGACCCGGCGATCTGGGCGGCGGGGGATTGCACCTCATTTCCGTTCGCAGGCGGCCGGATCAGGCTGGAGAGCGTTCAGAACGCCATAGATCAGGCAGAGCGCGTGGCGGAAAACATGCTGGGCGCGGCGAAACCCTATGTGCCGGTGCCCTGGTTCTGGTCGGACCAGTATGAGGTGAAGCTCCAGATCGCCGGACTGTCCTCCGGCCATGATCAGGTGGTTGTCCGAGGGGCGGGGGAGGCCGCGCAATCCCACTGGTACTGGCGGCGGGGGCAGTTCATTGCGGTCGATGCGATGAATGACGCGCGGGGCTACATGGTGGGCAAGCGGCTGCTGGAAGCAGGCCGGAGCCCCGACCCGGCGGTGATCGCCGATCCGTCCGCCGATCTTAAGACGTTGCTGCGCTGATGCGGATCATCGGCGGCAGATTTCGCGGCACCCAGCTTGCCGCGGTGGGCGAAGGTGATGCGGCGGCGCATCTGCGCCCCACGACCGACCGGGTCCGGGAGGCGATCTTCAATCTCCTTCAGAACGGCGGATATGGCGATCCGGTGGCGGGCGCGCGGGTGCTGGACCTGTTTGCCGGAACCGGAGCGCTCGGGCTGGAAGCCCTGTCGCGCGGGGCGGTGAAAGTCACCTTCATCGAGGACGGTGTGAAAGGTCGCGCCCTGATCCGCAGCAATGTGGAAAAGCTGCGGGCGCAGGGGACCATCGACCTCTACCGGCGCGACGCCACGCGGATGGGGCCGAACCGGGGGGAACCCTACGGACTTGTGTTCCTTGATCCGCCTTACGGGATGCAGCTTGGGGAGCAGGCGCTTTCCTCCTGCCGGGAGGGGGGCTGGATCGCGCCGGAGGCCCTTGTCGTCTGGGAGGAAAGCACCCCCCCGGCCCCGCCGGAAGGGTTCGAGCAACTCGACCAGCGTCGCTATGGCGACACCGTCGTCACGATCCTGCGCGCCCTTCCCGAAGGCTGACGGCGTGCGGCCCGCGTCAGGAGACGAGCTTCAGCCCGATCACCCCCGCGCCGATCATGCCGATGCAGGCGAGCTGCGCCGCGCTCAGCGCCTCGCCATAGACGAGATAGCCGGTCAGGGAGGTGCCGATGATCCCGATACCGCACCACACCGCGTAGGACAGGCCGATCGGCAGCGTCCGCGCAGCAAGGGCCAGAAAGGCGACACTCGTCGCCATGGCAAGAAGGAGCACCACCGTCGGCCCCAGCCGGGTGAAGCCGTGTGTGTGTTTCAGAAGCCCCGCCCAAGCGATTTCAGAGACACCTGCGAGAAACAGATAGAGCCAAGCCATGGCCATTCTCCGTGGTCATGACAGGGTCGTCCCCGTCGGATGTGCATGAAATGCCGAGCCGTCCCGGCGGAGGCAGATCTAGACCTTCCCCCCACAAGGTCAAGAGCAGGCGGCGAAAGATAGGTTTGCTGGCCATAAGGATGTCGTGGCCGAGAAGGATGTCATGGCGACGACGCCGGAGAAGCTGCGTGCCCGCGACCGGCTGATCTTGGCGATGGATCCTTGGCACAGACGCGGGCTTTGGCACGGACGCGGGAGGTCCTCCTGCCTTTCTGACCTTCGGCTTCGCCCGCATGGCGGGCTTCCAGGGGACCAGATGCGCTGATGAGGGGGTCAGGCGAGGGGAACAAGCCGCCCCGCGGCCCTGTCCGCAGGATTCTCACTCTCGCCCAGACCTGCGGCCACGCCCTCCCTGTCGGTCGCGCTGCGGTTCTGGCTCATCTTCCGCTTGCCCTCCAGCCTGGCGATGGGCAGTCGGAGACCAACGATCCCGCGAAGCTGGGCACGAATGAATGTCTCCGGCGCGTCGGATACGGCCCAGGGCGCGGCGCGGCCGGTTTCATGGGCGTCGGTCAGCCGGGTCACGACGTCCAGAAGCCTGTCGGCATCCTCGAAGAACTCCACCGGCCCGCGGGCATGAACGGTCAGATAATTCCACGTCGGCACGACCTTGCCCGTTTCCTGCTTGGTCGCATACCAGCCGGGGCTGACATAGGCGTCGGGGCCGGAGAAGATGGCAAGCGTCTCCCCCACCGCCTCAGCCCGCCAATGGGGATTGGCCCGCGCGACATGGCCATAGAGCGTGCCGAGCGGCCCTTCCTCCGGGGCGAGCCAGAGCGGAAGCGGCGTGCACTCCATCCCGTCCGCCGTGGCCGTGACCAGACTGGCGAACGGCGCAGCCCGCATCAGCGCGCAAAGGGCTTCGCGGTCATCCTCACGAAAGGCGGGCGGCGTGTACATGGGCATCTCTCCTTCGACACAGGCATAGCGCGGATGGCGCCGCACGTCATCTGTCCAGAGCCGATCAATCCCCTTTGCAGGGGCGCGCCTGCCTGCTCGATGTCAGTCCAGACTGTCGGGCGAGGCGGGCAGCGTCAGGCTGCCATCGTCGTTCAGCGGCCAGAACGGATTATGGGCCAGCTCCCATACATGCCCGTCGGGATCGGCGAAATATCCCGAATATCCCCCATTCCGTGGCAACGGGGGGTTTGAGCGGCGTGGCGCCTGCCGCCACTGCATCGCCAAAGGCGGCTTTCACCTCCTCCACCGTGGCGAAGTTCTGGGCGAGCGTGATCGCCCCGGTGCCGAGCGCGGCTCCCGCCCTCCCCTGATCCGCGGCAAGGTCCGCCAGTCCGAACAGCGCCAGCGCCTGCCCGTGGAGTTGATAGAAGGCGATGCCCTCCTGCTCCGCCACCGGTCGCCAGCCCAGCCGGCCATAGAAGTCCTTGCTCCGCGCCAGATCGGCGACGCCGAGTGTCACGAGGGTAATCCGTTCGGGGATCATGGCATGGTCCTTTGCTGGACAGAGGAACGGCCCTCCGCCGCCTCCACCGCATAGAAGCTGGCCCGCCCGGCAAGGCTTTCAAACAACACCGGGTCCGTGCCGGTGAGGAAGGCCTGAGCGGTGAGCGCCACGATCTCTTCGGCGAGCGCGGCGCGGCGTTCCGGGTCCAGATGCGCGGCAGCCTCGTCGAGCAGAAGCAGCGGCGGATGTCCGGTATCCTCCGCCAGCGCACGGGCATTGGCGAGGATCAGCGACAGCAGGAGCGCCTTCTGCTCCCCGGTGGAGCAGAGCGCGGCAGCCATCCCCTTCTCCCGCCAGACGGCATCTATATCGGCACGATGTGGCCCGGCCAGTGTCCGTCCCGCCGCCATGTCTCGCCGGCGGCCTTCCGCGAACTGCCGGGCGAGCGCCACCGCATCGGCCTCCGGCGCGCCTTCGGGCTGAGTGAGGGTAAGATCGGCAGCGGGAAAGCGCGTCTCCGCCTCCGCCTGAGCAGCCGTGATCCGGGCAAGCGCGCCAAACCGGTTGGCAGTGATCCGGGCCCCCGTCTCCGCCATCTGCGCTTCCAGCGCGTCATACCAGTAGGGATCGTGGACCCCGTCGCGGAGCAGGCGGTTGCGCTCCCGCATGGCCTTGTCATAGGTCAGCGAGGCCTCCGCATGATCCGGCTCGAAACTCATCGCCACCCGGTCGAAGAACCGCCGGCGCCCCTCGGCCCCTTCCGACCACAGCCGATCCATCGCGGGCGTCAGCCAAAGCACGGTCATCAGCCTGGCCAGGGTCACCTGCGGCGCCGCCTTGCCGTCGATCCTAACCTGCCGCGTGCCACCGGCCTCCGCCCAGGTCTCAACCTCATGCGGCAGATCGCTCGCGATGCCGGCGACGATCTTCCAGCCCACATCGTCGGGGCGCCGGGCCAGTTCCTCCGGCCCCGCACGGCGCAACCCACGCCCCGGCGACAGCAGCGACAGCGCCTCCAGCAGGTTGGTCTTGCCCGAGCCGTTATCCCCCCAGAGGGCAACCGGCCGGCCATCGAAGGCCAGCCGGGTCAGCGCGTGCGAACGGAAATGGGACAGCAGAAGGCCGGTAACCCGTGCCATATGGTGCTGATGGCGGCCCTAGACCCGCATCGGCATGACGACATAGACCGCCGACATGTCGCCGCCCTCGCGCATCAGCGTGGGATCACCGGAGGAGTTGAACAGAAACACCGCATTCTCGCGGTCCACCTGGCTTGCGATCTCCAGCAGGTATTTGGCGTTGAACCCGATCTCCAGCCGCTCATCGCCATAGGCCACGGCCAGTTCCTCCTCCGCCGCGCCCGCATCCGGGGCATTGACGGAGAGGACGAGCCGATCCTCATCAATGCTGAGCTTTACGGCGCGGGAGCGTTCGGAGGAAATCGTCGCGACCCTGTCCACCGCCTTGGCGAATTCGGCAGCGTCCACCTCCAGCTTCCGCGTGTTGCCGAGCGGAATGACGCGGGTGTAGTCCGGAAAGGTGCCGTCGATGACCTTGGAGGTCAGAGTGATCGTCGGCGTGGCAAAGCGTACCTTGGTTTCGGAGACGGAGACGGTGATCTCCATCTCATCCTCATCCAGAAGCTTGCGAAGCTCGCCCACCGTCTTGCGGGGAACGATGACGCCGGGCATGTTCTCCGCCCCGACAGGCAGGGGCGCGTCGATCCGCGCGAGTCGGTGCCCGTCTGTCGCCACACAACGCAGCACCGGACCGTCCTCCGAGGTTGCCGTGTGCATGTAGACACCGTTCAGGTAATAGCGTGTCTCCTCCGTCGAGATCGCGAATTTCGACTTGTCGAACAACCGACGAAGGACGGCGGCAGGCGCCTTGAAGGTGGAGACGTATTCCGACGATGCCATCATCGGGAAGTCTTCCTTGGGCAGCGTCGCCAGCGTGAAGGTCGATTTCCCGGCCTGAACCGTCAGCCGGCCCGCTGTCGGATCGTCGGTCAGCGTGACCAGCGCGCCGTCGGGCAGCTTGCGCACGATCTCATGCAGCGTGACCGCAGAAACGGTTGTCGTCCCCGCGCGGGAAACCTCGGCGGGTGCGCAATCCAGCACCTCGATGTCGAGGTCGGTCGCCCGGAAGCTCACCCTGTCTCCCTCGGCCTCGATCAGCACATTGGCAAGGATCGGGATCGTGTTGCGCCGCTCCACGACCGATTGCGCCTGTCCGACCGCCTTGAGCAGCGCGCCGCGTTCGATGCTGATCTTCATTATCCTGCTCCGTCTGCTGCCGTCGCCGAAGTCACCGGCGCCGGGGCGCCGACCTTAGCCCATGGGAAGCGGCAGGCAAGGGGGGGAAGGTCCCGCAGGCGTGAAAAGCGTCGTCAGTTCTGGAGCAGGCGGCGGAGCAGGTCCACATCCTCGGAAAGCTGGCGGTCGATCATCACCAGTTCCTCTATCTTGCGGATACCATGCATGATCGTCGTGTGATCCCGTCCGCCAAAGCGCCGGCCGATTTCCGGCAGCGACCGGGAGGTAAGCTGCTTGGACAGGAACATCGCCACCTGCCGCGGCCGGGCGATGGTGCGGACGCGCTTGGCCGCGATCATGTCGGCCAGGCGGATATTGTAGTATTCCGCAACCTTGCGCTGGATCTCCTCAACCGTGATCTTGCGGTCATTGGCACGGAGAATGTCGGCGAGGCAATCCTGCGTGAGATCGAGCGTGATTTCCTTGCCGACCAGGCTCGCGAAAGCGAAAAGCCGGGTCAGAGCGCCTTCCAGAACGCGGACGTTCGTCGTGATCCGGTGAGCGAGAAACTCCAGCACGCCGGGGGCGAGCTGCACATTGCCATAGCGGCCCTGATAGATCTCGGTCTTCTGCTGGAGGATGCCGAGCCGCAGTTCGTAATCCGTCGGGTGGACATCGACGACCAGCCCGCACTGCAGGCGCGACTTGATCCGCTCCTCCAGGTCCTTGATCTCGCCCGGCGCGCGGTCGGCAGAGATGACGATCTGCTTGTTCTGATCGATCAGCGCGTTGAAGGTGTGGAAGAACTCTTCCTGGGTGGAGTCCTTGCCCGCGATGAACTGCACGTCATCGACCATCAACACGTCGACGGAGCGGAACATCTCCTTGAAGTCCATCACCTGCTTCTCACGCAGCGCCTGGATGAAGCGGTACATGAACTGCTCGGCGGACAGATAGAGAACCTTCAGCTCCGGCCGCTTGGTCTGCAACTCCCAGGCGATGGCATGCATGAGGTGGGTCTTGCCGAGCCCGACACCACCGTACAGGAACAGCGGGTTGAACGAGGCCGGCCCGCCTTCTGCAACACGACGGGCGGCGGCATGGGCAAGTTCGTTCGGCTTGCCGACGACGAAACTGTCAAAGGTGAAGCGCACGTCCAGCGGCGCACCGGGAAGCTCGCCATCCTCGGTCGCCCGCGGCATCGGCGCAGCGGGTTGTGCGACAGGCGCGGAAGTGAAGGCCGGTTGCGGCTCTGCCTGCTTACGCGGCCTGTGCTGCGGGATGCTCTCATGTCCCGCGGATGCATGTCCCGGGTGCCCCTGCCCTGCGGACGCCTGCTCCCCTTGCATCGGTTGGGGCGCCGGCGTGGGACGGCGCGGGGCCACACGAAACTCGACGCGCGACACGGAAGCGCCGGCAAGGCTGATCTGCTGGCGGATCTGATCGGCATAATTGCGCGATACCCAATCCCCCAGGAAGGACGTGGGCACATGGAAGAGCGCGACGCCGTCTTCCACGCCTTCGAATTCCAAAGGCGCAATCCAGGTCACGAAATTGTTGTGTCCCACCGACTGACGGAGGTTATCGCGGACACGTCCCCAAGTATCGTTCGTCATCATCTCTCCGGCGCGTTTCATCTCGTCCTCGGTCACTCGTCCCGACCGCGAGTCGCGGTACGCCACAACATACATTCCCGCGAAAAACACCTTCCGAACCGCCCTTCACCACAGAAGGACGGACCGGCCCCGACGGGCTGCGCCAGCAGGCTCCAGTATCGGACAGGCCGGCAACAGAGTACCGCCGCGCCGAATGCACGGTCAGTCGTTTTCTCTGCCACCGAACGGAAACCGGTGTCGCGCCCGTTCCAATCGAAACCCCAAGCGGCAGCAAGGGTCCGACGGTACGCGACCTGGGTTTCCTCAGGTCCCCCCAGGACGATGTGAATCGCCCAGCCAAGCTAGCAAGCGGTGCTCACCGGCTGCAACAGAACTTCGACCTTGACTCGGTCTTTGTCGCAGCGAATCCCGACAGTCGCGTAACAGCGCCGCAAAAACGCCACACCTGCCGCGCAAAAAGGAAGAGGGGCGCGCCGCGGCACACCCCTCAATCCATTGAAATTCAAGTATTATCAGGCGTTCGCAACCACTGCGAGTCCTTTGACCCGGGACGCGAGACGCGACATTTTGCGGGCAGCGGTGTTCTTGTGCACCACCCCTTTGCTCACCCCACGCGCCAGCTCCGGCTGGGCAAGACGAAGGGCTTCCGCGGCAGCGGTCTGATCGCCGGAAGCGATGGCTTCCTCGACCTTGCGCAGATAGGTGCGGATCCGCGAGCGGCGGGCCTTGTTCACCGCATAGCGGGCTTCGTTCTGACGGGCGCGTTTCTTGGACTGGGGCGTATTGGCCATTGGGTCTCTATCCTATCGATCTGTCGTTTGATCGCGCAAAGACCCAATCTCCGCCGAAGCGGAACGGAATCATGCCTAAGCGGGCCCACGCGCATGTGGAGGCCGCCTATAAGCGAGTCGGCCGCCGAAGGGAAGGGTGAATCAGCGATCGCGGAACTGCGGCTGCCGTTTTTCAAGGAAAGCGGCCATGCCTTCCTTCTGGTCTTCCGTGGAGAACAGCGCATGGAACACGCGCCGCTCGAACAGCACACCTTCGGCGAGCGTCGTCTCATAAGCCCGGTTGACCGTCTCCTTGACCGCCATTGTGGTGACGAGCGACTTCTCCGCGATCTTGCGGGCCGTGGCCATCGCCTCGTCCACCAGGCTCTTGGCCGGCACGACGCGGGAGACGAGGCCCGCGCGCTCCGCCTCCGCCGCGTCCATGAAGCGACCCGTCAGGTGCATGTCCATGGACTTCGACTTGCCCACGAAGCGCGTCAGGCGCTGCGTGCCGCCGATTCCCGCGATGACGCCGAGGTTGATCTCCGGCTGACCGAACTTCGCCGTCTCCGCCGCGATGATGAAATCGCACATCATGGCCAGTTCGCAGCCCCCGCCCAGCGCATAGCCGGATACTGCCGCGATGATCGGTTTGCGGCAGTTGCAGAACCGCTCCGTCTCCGGGGTGAAGAAGTTCTCCGTATACATCTGCACGAAGGTCTTTTCCGACATCTCCTTGATGTCGGCCCCGGCGGCGAACGCCTTTTCCGAGCCGGTGATGACGATGCAACGGACGCGTTCGTCCTTGTCGGCCGCCGTCACCGCCTCCGCCAGTTCGCCAAGCAGTTTCGAGTTCAGCGCGTTCAGCGCCTCCGGCCGGTTGAGCCGGATCAGCTCCACCCCGTCCTCGATCTCGACGATCAGCGTTTCATAGGCCATGCGCCACTCCCCAATCCTGATGCTGGCGAGCATACCTACCAGCCTGCCCCCGCGGATCAAGGGCTCTCAGCGCTGGCAGACCGGGCAGAAGAACGACGAGCGCCCCGATTGCACGACCCGGCGCACCGTTCCGCCGCAGCCGGGGTGAAGGCAGGGCAGCCCCTCCCGCCCGTAGACGCGGAAGGAGTGCTGGAAATAGCCAAGCTCCCCGTCCGCCTGCCGATAGTCGCGCAGGCTCGATCCCCCCGCCTCGATCGCGCGGGTCAGAACGTCGCGGATCACGGGAACGAGTCTGGCGATCTCCGCCTCCGTCATGTCGCGCACCCGCCGCTCGGGCGAAATCAGCGCATCATGGAGCGCCTCGCAGACATAGATGTTGCCCAACCCCGCCACGATGCGCTGATCGAGCAGCGCGGCCTTCACCGGCATCGTCCGGCCCCGCAGACGCTCCGCCAGATAGGTCTCGTTGAAATCGTTGCCGAACGGTTCCGGCCCCAGCCCCGCGAGCAGCGGATGCGCGGCAAGGTCGGCGGTCGGCCACAGGTCCATCATCCCGAACCGCCGCGCGTCGTTGAAGGTGATGCGCGCGCCGCCCTCGATGGTCAGGACGACATGATCGTGCTTCTCTGCCGCGGGAAGCGCGTGGTGGAACACTCCGACCTGTGCTTCTGCGATCAGCATCCGGCCCGACATGCCCAGATGGATCAGCAGCGTCTCTCCCCCGTCCAGATCTGCCCCGCTCACATCGGCCCCGTCCAGATCGGCCAGGATATACTTGGACCGGCGCCGCAGCGCCGCCACGCGTCGCCCGGCCAGCCGCTCCGCCATCCGTTCAGGCAGCGGCCAGCGCAGATCGGGGCGGTTGACCTCCGCCCGCAGAATGCGCCGGCCCTCCATCACCGGCAGCAATCCGCGGCGAACCGTCTCTACTTCCGGCAGTTCAGGCACTTTCGGCTTCCTCTTCAAGTCGGGGGCGTTATATCGGGCGGGCAGCCCGCGACAATGCACCCGGAGGGAAGCATGGCCCAGAACGACAGCACAACCCATTTCGGCTTCCGCACCGTGGCGGAGGGGGAGAAGGCCGGACTGGTCCATGGCGTGTTCACCCGCGTCGCATCCCGCTACGACGTGATGAACGACCTGATGTCGGGCGGCGTCCATCGGCTGTGGAAGAATGCGATGATGGACTGGCTGGCGCCGCGCCCCGGTCAGCGGCTGCTGGACGTGGCGGGGGGCACGGGCGACATTTCCTTCCGCTTCCTCTCCCGTGCGAGAGACACGGAGGCCGTTGTGCTCGACATGACGGAATCCATGCTGGTGGAGGGGCGCAAACGGGCGGAGGCCGCCTCCCTCTCCGACCGGCTGGACTGGGTGACGGGCGATGCCATGGCGTTGCCGCTGAAGGATGCGGCCTTCGACGTCTACACCATCTCCTTCGGCATCCGTAACGTGACGCGCATTCAAGACGCGCTTTCCGAAGCCTACCGCGTGCTGAAACCCGGCGGGCGGCTCATGGTGCTGGAGTTCAGCCAGATCCCGAACGAGGGGCTGCAATGGCTCTATGACCGATATTCCTTCAACGTGATCCCGGTGATGGGGCAGATCGTGGCGAACGACCGCGACAGCTACCAGTATCTGGTCGAGTCGATCCGCAAGTTCCCCGATCAGGAGACCTTCGCCGGGATGATCCGCGACGCGGGGTTCGAGCACGTCAAGTACCGCAATCTGTCCATGGGCATCGCCGCGCTTCATTCGGGGTGGAAGCTCTAGGTGCGGGGGCCGCACAATATCTGGCGCCTGATCCAGACAGGCGCCACGCTGCAACGCGCCGGCGCCATGGGTATCGTGCTGAACGCAATGGATGCGCCGCCCCGGCTCCGGCTGCTGGCACGGGTGGTGGGCTGGCCGTTCGCATGGCTGGGAGCCAAGGGCGACCCGTCGCTGCCGCCGGCGGCGCGCGCGCTGAACGCGCTGGGACCGGCCTATGTAAAATTCGGCCAGATCCTCTCCACCCGGCCCGATGTGGTGGGCCCCGAAGTGGCGGAGCAACTCCGCGTCCTGCAGGATAGCCTGCCCCCCTTCTCCACCGAGATCGCCAAGGTGACGGTGGCGGAGGAGCTGGGCGCGCCGGTGGAGGAGCTGTTCTCCGAGTTTTCCCCGCCCGTCGCGGCAGCTTCCATCGCGCAGGTTCACCATGCCCGGCGCGCGGATACGGGGGAGGATGTCGCGGTCAAGGTCACCCGCCCCGGCATCGAACGCGCCTTCCGCCGCGACATCGACGCCTTCTACTTCGCAGCCAGCGTGATCGAGACGTTGTCCCCCGCCTCCCGCCGCCTCCGGCCTTCCGATGTGGTGCGGCATTTCGACGGCGTGGTGACCGGAGAGCTGGATCTGCGCTCGGAGGCCGCTTCCGCGGACGAATTCGCGGCGAATACCGCGGGTGATGCAGGCTTCAGGGTGCCCAAGGTGTTCTGGGGCTTATCCGCGCGCCGGGTGATGACACTGGGCTGGGTGGACGGCATTCCGCTGGGCGATATCGCGGCCATCGACGCGGCGGGCATCGACCGCAGGGAACTGGGCGAGCGGGTCATCCAGCTTTTCCTGCGCCATGCGCTCCGCGACGGGCTGTTTCACGGCGACATGCATCAGGGGAATCTGAAGGTCGCATTGGACGGCACGCTCATCGCCTATGACTTCGGCATCATGGGGCGGATCGACGAATATACCCGGCGCGTCTATGCGGAGATCCTGTACGGCTTCATCCGGCGCGACTACCGTCGCGTGGCAGAAGTGCATTTCGAGGCGGGCTATGTTCCCCATGACCGTTCGGTGGACGATTTCGCCCGTGCGCTTCGCGCCGTGGGGGAGCCGATCTTCGGCATGGACGCCTCGCGCATTTCCATGGGACGGCTGCTCGCCTACCTGTTCGACGTGACGGAGCGGTTCGGGATGCAGACACGGACGGAACTCATCCTTCTGCAACGCACCATGGTGGTGACGGAGGGTGTGGCACGCTCGCTCGATCCGAATATCAACATGTGGCAGGCGGCAAAGCCGGTGGTGGAGGACTATATCCGCCAGAACCTCGGCCCGCGGGCCGTCGCACATGATCTTGCCCGGACAGCCCGCGTGATGGCCCGTTTCGGCCCCCGGCTTCCCGGATTGGTGGAGGATGCCCTGATCCGCCAGTCCGACCCGCCCCCGCCGCAGCCAAAGCCGCAGCAGGTGCATCCTGTGCTGATCGCGCTCTCCGGTGCGATCATTGCTCTTGCAGGCGTCGCCCTTGGCGCCATGCTCTAGGCGCCGTGCCCTAGGACCCAGGAGGAACGGACCATGACCACCGACAGCAAGGCCCTGATCGTCATCGACGTCCAGAACGATTTCTGCCCCGGCGGCGCGCTGGCCGTGACCGATGGCGATGCGATCCTCCCCCGCGTCAACCGGCTGCTGCGGGAATATGGCACGACCGTGCTGACGCAGGACTGGCATCCGCTCGATCATACGTCCTTCGCGAGCAATCATGCGGACAAGGCGCCCTATGAAACCGTGGACCTTGTCTATGGGCAGCAGGTTCTCTGGCCCGACCATTGCGTGCAGGGCAGCGAAGGAGCGCGCTTTCATCCGGATCTGGAAACGGATCGGGCCGACCTGATCCTGCGCAAGGGCTTTCGCCGGGAAATCGACAGCTACTCGGCCTTCTTCGAAAATGACCGCATCACGCCCACCGGGCTGGAGGGATATCTCAGAAGCCGTGGGGTATCGTCCCTCACGCTGGTGGGACTGGCGACGGACTTCTGCGTGGCCTATTCGGCCGTGGACGGCGCTTCACTGGGGTTCGAGGTGACGGTTCTGAACAGCGCTTGCCGCGGGATAGACCTTGACGGGTCGCTGGCTCGCGCCATCGACGAGATGCGCGACAAGGGTGTGATACTGGAGGAGTGACATGGTCGACATCGCGACGCGGGTCTATAATCACAAGTGGAAGATCGACCCGATCGTGCGGTCCCTGATCGACACGGACTTCTACAAGCTGCTGATGTGCCAGTCGGTTTTCCGCAACAACCCCGACGCGCGCGTCACCTTCAGTCTCATAAACCGCTCCAAGGACGTGCGTCTGGCGGAGCTGATCGATGAGGGCGAACTGCGCGAGCAGCTCGACCATATCCGCTCGCTCTCCCTCAGCCGGGGAGAGTCGACCTGGCTGCGGGGCAACACCTTCTACGGCAAGCGCCAGATGTTCCGCCCCGACTTCATGGAGTGGTTCGAGAACCTCCGTCTGCCGCCCTATGAGCTTGAAAAGCGCGATGGCCAGTACGAACTGACCTTCGAGGGCGCCTGGCCGGAGGTGATGCTGTGGGAAATCCCGGCGCTCGCCGTGCTGATGGAACTGCGCTCCCGCGCCGTGCTGGAGACGATGGGCCGGTTCGAGCTTCAGGTGCTCTACGCCCGCGCGATGACGAAAATCTGGGAGAAGGTCGAGCGGCTTCGTGGCGTGCCGAGCCTCCGCATCGCGGATTTCGGCACGCGGCGGCGGCATTCCTTCCTCTGGCAGGACTGGTGCGTGCAGGCGATGATGGAGGGGCTGGGTCGGACCTTTACCGGTACCTCCAACTGCCTGATCGCGATGCGGCGAGAGGTGGAGGCGATCGGGACCAATGCCCATGAACTCCCCATGGTCTATGCCGCGCTTGCCCGCGATGATGCCGAATTGGCCGAAGCCCCCTACAAGGTGCTGGCGGACTGGCATGAGGAGCATGACGGCAACCTGCGCATCATCCTGCCCGATACCTTCGGAACCAAAGGCTTTCTTGCCCATGCGCCGGACTGGCTGGCGAGCTGGACCGGCATCCGTATCGATTCCGGCGATCCTGCCGAGGGCGCGGAAACTGCCATCGCATGGTGGAAGGAACGGGGCGAAGACCCGCGCGAAAAGCTGGTGATCTTCTCGGACGGGCTGGACGTGGACAAGATCCTGGAGCTTCACGCACAGTTTGCGGGGCGGGTGAAAGTAAGCTTCGGCTGGGGAACCCTGCTCACCAACGACTTCCGCGGACTGGTGCCCGGGGACGCGCTTGCGCCCTTCAGCCTCGTCTGCAAGGCGATCTCCGCCGACGGCTATCCCACGGTGAAGCTGTCGGACAATCCCAACAAGGCCATGGGACCGGAGGAAGAGATCGCGCGCTACAAGCGGGTGTTCGGCGTCGGTGCACAAACCCCGCTGGAAGTGGTCGTATGACGTCAGGCAAGGCCCACCAGGCTGGCGAGAAAATAAAGCAGCCCCGCGAAGGTGGCGCAGAGCGGAACGGTCACGACCCAGGCGGCGAGAATCGTCAGCACATGCGACCGGCGAACCAGGAGCCGCCTCCGGGTAACCTCTGGCGGCGCCGCGGCTGAATCGCGGGGCGGACGTGCCCCGCGCGCCCGCCATTCCCGGTAGAATCCGACCCCGAAGACGCCGCCTACTGCAATATGGGTGGAGCTGACCGGAAGTCCTGCGGCTGAAGCCAGCAGGACCGTTGCTGCCGTGGACAATGCCACGCACCACGACCTGACTGGATTCAGACGGGTAATCTCGCTGCCGACAATGCGGATGAGACGCGCTCCGAAGAGCACGAGGCCGACCGACAGGCCCGCCGCGCCCAGCAGGATCGTCCAGGTCGGCCCCCCCGCATCCCGCTGGTCCAGCTCCAATGCCTCCACGATGGCCACCAGCGGACCGATGGCATTCGACACATCATTGGAGCCATGTGCGAAACACAGCAGCAGCGATGCCATGACAAGCGAAGGCCCGAACAGCGGCCGCAGCGACCGGCGTCGGTTCTCCAGACCGATGGCCGCTTTCCTGACCACAGGCCGGGAGATGAGCCAGGTCGCGGCACCCACCACAACCGAGCCCGCCAGCAGAAACGCCGTGGGCACGGAGATCGCAGGCAGCGCGCGCGCGAGAAGGTAAGCGCTGAAAACGGCGGCCATCACGCCCATCAGCATCGGCAGCCAGCGTTGCGCAGCGGCGATCTTGTCTTCCCGCTCAGAAATGAGCGTATCGACCAGCGCGAGAAACCCGGCCGCCAGTCCTCCTCCGAGCAGCGGAGACAGCACCCAGGCCCCGGCGATCATGCCGATCTGTGGCCAGTCGACCGCCCCCAGCCCTGCCGCGCTGACCCCCGCACCCGTAATCGCACCGACAATGGCATGCGTGGTGGAGACCGGGGCGCGAAGCCATCCCGCAAGGTTGATCCAGAGAGAGGCCGCCGCCAATGCTGCGATCATCACGGGGATGATCTGCCGGGACTCCGAGGGCTGGTCAAACAGGAGGAGCCTGCCGGATATCGTCGCCACCACCTCATGACCCGAGATCAGCGCGCCTGCAGCCTCTGCCACAGCCGCGGCAAACAGCGCGGCGCCGAGGCCAATCGCCCTCGCGCCGACCGCCGGCCCCATGGTATTGCCGATGTCATTGGCGCCGATATTGAGCGCCATGTAACCTGCCAGCACAGCCGCAACGGCCAGGACGACGACATCCGACCGCCCTCCGACTGCGACGGCGGCTCCGCCGGCCACGAGTATGAAGGCCACCGCGATGGAGCCCGCGATCAGCGGGCGGGACACATAGGCGGAGGCTGTCTCCAGACGACCGATGTACTTCAGATCCCGGTCGAGCGTGCGCCAGCGATTTGGCGGCTCCGATGGGCCGTGAGGTCCGGGCATGCATCCTCTCCCGAAGCGCCGTCAGACCGTCGCGATCAGCCTTTTGAGATCCGGCTCACCCAACAGTTTCATTGCCTCTTCCCGCGTGACCCAGCGGCGATCACGCCTGCGTTTTTCCGGGTAGCTGTCAGCAAGTTCCGACACTTCGATCGGAAAGACCTGCACTTCGCAGCGCACGGGCAAGCCGGTGTCCGTCAGCTTGTCATAGACATAGCTGCCGATCGGCTGCTCACCTAGACGCCCGCGGACGCCCGCCTCCTCCCATGCTTCTATAGAAGCGGCCTCCGCCAGCGACCGGCCCTTCATCGGCCAACCCTTCGGCACGATCCAGCGCCGGGTGTTGAGCGTATTGACCAGAAGATACTCTCGCCTACCCGACTTCTCACGCCAGCAAAGTGCTCCCACCTGCAATTCAGCAGGACGGGAAAGGCCGGGGCCGATGGCCCCCTTCAACGCATCGATAAGACCGAAGGGACGCATGGGTTTCTTCTTTTTCTGCTCGATCCCGATACTGAAAGCTCGGGGCGGTTAGGGAAAGCTCCGTCTTCTAAAACACGGCGAAACGAAGGTAACAAAGAGGCACTCGCCCATAATATGGGCTGTCACGAGAAAGGATGCCAGATGCTCAATCTTCGGCATCAGGGTTGCTCCGAAGCGACTTTACCGTGCTGCGGTGCGCCTTGCCCTCCAGACGACGCCGCTGACTGCTGAGCGTCGGACGCGTGGCGATCCGGCGCTTGCGGGGAACGAGGGCTGCGCGAATCAGTTCCGCCAGCCGCTCCCGCGCGATTTCCCGGTTGCGCGCCTGGCTCCGCGTCTCCTCCGCCCGGATGAGAACGGCGCCATCCGCCGTCCAGCGCCGCCCCGCGAGCCGGCGGAGCCGCGCCTTTATCTCCGGCGTGAGATGCGGGCTGCGCTCCGCTTCGAAGCGGAGATCGACAGCGGTGGAGACCTTGTTGACGTTCTGCCCGCCCGGGCCGGAAGCACGGGAGAACGTCTCGGTCATCTCCCAGTCGGCGATGGCGATATGATCGGTGATGCGAAGCATTTTTGACAAACTGACAGGGGCCACCCGAATAGGGCGGCCCCAGCGAGATCTACGGAGATGGGCCAGTTAGGACCGAACCCAATCAGGGATTACAACCTGAAGGGTTGCCTTCAGATCACGGCCCCCCTGACTGTCCCGACACCTCTCTCCAATATCACTCTAGACACTGGACCACCTCCTTTCGCTGTTGCCGTTGAAGATCAACGTGGCACAGCCGAAAAATTTGTCCACAGAAATCATGCGGTGCCGGTAGCGTAGCGGCGGACGATTGCCCGAAAAGGCATCAGTACGATCAAGGAAAGGGCAATTTTTACAAGCCAATCGGCACATCCCAGCGATACCCACAGCGGAACCAGTGGTCCAACCCCCAGAAGCGGCAGGATTTCATTGGCCCAGCTCACGTCGTTGGAGGGTTCGATAGCCACGAACCAGCCGGAGAAGGCGATGGAGAAAAAGAGCACCGTGTCCAGTGAGGACGCGAGCAGAGAGGAGACGAACGGCGGCCGCCACCATGCCTGATGCCGCATCCGGTCAAAGATCGTTGCATCCAGAAGTTGTCCGCACAGGAATGCCACCGCGGAACCGATCGCAACACGGAGCGTGACGAGCGGGCCGAACTCCCCCTGGATCTGCGTGCCGATGAAGGAGCAGACGATACCCGTCACCAACCCCCAGAACACGACCTTGCGCGCGGCGGTCAGCCCCTGAAGCCGGTTGACCACCTCATTGACGAAGAACGCCAGCGGATAGGTGAAGGCGCCCCATGTCAGCCATTGGCCGAACAGGAACTGAACGAGGATGTTCGAGGCCACGACGACGATGGCCATGGCAATGATGCCGGGAAGCAGCGAGGAGCGCATATCGGGTGTCCGTTTTGGCAAGGTAGCGGAAACTTGGCCCGCAATCCCGCGGACGCCTGCCCTTACTCCCTTGACGCGTGGCGATCAAGCGCCTCGCGCGAGCGGTATTCCACGATATCCGTATTCAGGAGCAGAGGCAGAAAATTGTCGTCGGAAATCATGGTAAAGACGAGGTAACCCTCCCCGTCCTCCCAGACCGACAGCCCCTCCAGATTGCCGTATTGGCGGAACGGCGTCTGCAACAGCACCTGCTCATCACCGGCGGAGATGTCGGTCACAGCGAAGGAGCGGATGCGGGAGCGGAAACCGGACAACCGCCCGAAGCCGCGCTCCAGCAGGTAGAGCCGCCCGTCCGGACCGAAGTCCGCCGCTACGGCCAGCCACTCCGGGTCGCGGCGGAGCGAATAGGGAATGGTCCACTTGCCGCTCTTGAAGCGATAGACGGGCAGTTCCGTATCGCTCTGCGGGTTCTCCGGGAAGGTGTAGAGCGCACCCTTCTCATCCATCGCCAGCGCTTCGAAACTCTTGTTGCGGATAAGCTTCTCGCTCCCCGGAACGGGTGGCAAAGGCACAAGCTCCTGCCCCGGCGTGCGGGAGCCATAGACCCGGTGCCGGGTCTCCTCTGATATCCATAAAGTGCCATCCGGGCTGAGCGCCAGCCCCTCGGAGTCCAGTTTGGCCCGCTTGCCGCCTTTCAGGGTGAGCGGCGTCACCGGGCCGGAGGTGACGCTGGTGATCCGCCCCTTCTCGTCCCTCTCGAACCGCCCCTCCACCAGCGACGACCGGTCGGAGAGCGCATAGAACCCCTCGCCGTCATCCTTCACCTCGATGGCGGAGAAACCGCCGAAGGCCGGATCCTCGATCCGCCAGCGGAAGCTGCCAACGAAATCCAGCCGGCTGGTGACCGATTCCGCCAGCACGGAAGGAGCGATGAGAAGCGCAGCGATCAGCGCGATGCCAGAACGTTTGAGCATTGGGCGGGGAGGTCTGCCATTGTAAAGTCACGGGGACCGCGCGGGCGCGGGGCGGGCTTCTCGCCCGGTTTGGGCTTTGGTGGATTCAGGTAATCCGTCACCCACCATGCCAACGTATCGTCGCAGCCGCTCCCCCCCTTGGACAGCTCGTCGACCGTTGGCGTCTGCGTCACGCAGGCGCGCGACCCACGCGGGCATTTCAGCCGGACGTGGAAATGCGTGTTATGCCCGGCGATGGGCCGGATCTTCTGAAGCCATGCCGCATCCGACCGTTTCGCGGTGCGGCACATCTCGATCTTCACCGCCGCCGCGACAAAAACCCGGTCCACCCGCGGATCGGACGCCGCCGCGCGCAGCAGCGCCGCATGGGCAGGCGTGAAGTTCCCGTTCACGCGTTTCTGATCCGCCGTGCGGACCGAAATCGAACTGATGTTTTCCCGCTCCGTCTGGGTCAACGTCAGGCGGGAGGGCGGCAGCATCCAGATGTCTGCATCCAGACCGATCTGATGAGAGGCGTGACCGGAGGTCATCGGGCCGCCCCGCGGCTGGCTGATGTCGCCGATATAGAGGCCGGGCCAACCCACCTGAGTGGCCGCGGCCGACAGTTCCTGAAGGAACCGGATCATCTCCGGCTGGCCCCAGTAGCGGTTCCGGGAGAGCCGCATCGCCTGCCATGTCGGACCGGTTTCCGGCAGCGGCACCAGCCCCGACGCACAACCCTTGGCATAGCTGCCGATCGGCGCCGCCACCTGTGCGGAGGGGCGCGCCGCAGCGCCGAAAAACTGGTAGGCCTTCTGTTCCGCAACGGCCGGCGAAGCCGCAAGGGCCGCCAGGACAGAAAACAGCATGGCTCTGATCGTGGAGTTCAAACCGTCCGCTCACCTTCGGGATCGACCCAGAGTAGCAGCAGAAATCCCATTAGGAAAAGCACGATAACGGGAAGGATGCCGATCTGCTGGCTTCCGCTCATCGCCGTGACGAATCCTATGGCAAGCGGCGCAATAAACGCCGTTGCCTTGCCGGTAAGCGCGTAAAGCCCGAAGGCTTCCGTCATCCGGCCCGGTTCCGCCTGCCGGACCATCATGGTGCGGCTGGCCGATTGCAGCATGCCGCCCGCGGCACCGATGATGCAACCGACGAGGAAGAAGGCCATATCCGGCACGGAAGACCCCGGCCCGATGCTCAGGCCAAGCACGCTGTCGCGCGAGATGCTCATCACCGCCCCCCCGACCGCGATCATCACGAGAAGAGAGGCCACGATCACCGGCTTCGGCCCGAAGCGGCTGTCCGCCAGCCCGCCGATCCACGCAAAGACCGCGCCGAAGATTGCAGCGAGGATGCCGAAAACCCCCACGAACTGCACCGGCCAGCCCAGCACGCCCACCGCATAGATCCCGCCGAAGACGTAGAACCCGTTCAGGGCATCGCGATAGAACATGGATGACAGCAGGAAGGCCAGCATGCTCCGCCGTCCCGGCAGACGGCGGAGGGTCTGGCGCAGATCTCTCATCGCCTCCCTCATCGCCTCTGTCGCTGTGCGAGGGAGACCCCGGCCGGGAGCGCGCGGCGGCTCCCGCACCCAGAGGAAGAACGGCACCATGAAGATCACGTACCACAGCGCCGTGAAGGGGCCGACGAAGCGCGTTCCTTCCCGCATCGCGGGGTCCAGCCCGAGGGCCGGGGGAAGACCGAGGAGGGTTCTGCCCCCCTCGCCTTCCGCGAAGAACGCGAGCATCAGGATCAGGGCAAGAACTCCGCCCACATAGCCGAACGCCCAGCCGGAGCCGGAGAGCCGCCCGATCTGCTCCCGGGTGCCGAGATCCGGCAGCATGGCGTTGGTGAAGATCGTGGCAAGCTCCATCCCGATCAGACCGAGGCCGAAGGACAGCAGCACGAAGGTCAGATTCGGATCGCCCGGCGCCGCGAACCACAGGCCAGCCGCACCCAGAACGTAAAGGACCGAGAATGCCGCAACCCAGCCGATCCGCCGACCGCCCTTGTCCGCCACCGCGCCAAGCAGGGGCGCCAGAAGCGCGATCACCACCCCCGCAA
Organism: Haematobacter massiliensis; assembly: GCF_000740795.1. GTDB lineage: Bacteria > Pseudomonadota > Alphaproteobacteria > Rhodobacterales > Rhodobacteraceae > Haematobacter > Haematobacter massiliensis. The sequence continues at coordinate 89,107 of NZ_JGYG01000002.1, read as the reverse complement.
GGCCCACACCGAAGCCCCAGACCGCCTGCGCCCGGCTTCCGTCACCCAGCAGCGACGCGATGTAGGGCGCGAAGATGAAGGTCAGCAGCAGCGTTGCATAGGGTTGGCTTGCCCAGTCGAAAAAGAACCAGCCCCAGATGCGCCGCTTGGCTGCTGCGTCGTCTGTCGTATTCGGCAAATTCCGCTCCCGTCGCCAAGTGATCTGCTCGACAAGGAACGAGCCCCGCGGCATTAGACCCGGCCTCCGTTGGATCGCAAGCCCCGTGCCGGCGCGAGGGCCGCGCCTTTCGGAGTTGTCCGGCACGAGCCGGGGATCGCAACGCCTTGGAACCGGAGGCCCGAAATTGGAATCGGCCCGGTTGCCATGCCGCCCTCGCGACCACCGGCCCGGCGCCGTGCCCGGAACCAGCGACCTGTCTTTCTGGCAAGCCAGGCTCGCGGCCTTCTTCACACATGGCCCTATCGATGAAACTGTGGCATGCGGCGCGCGGTCCTGAGCTTGACGACCCAAACGGGTGAGAAGCACCACTGTCACGACACTCGCGTTTTCGGCGACCAACGGAACGGACGCGGCCAAACCGCGTGATCGCATCTGAACCTCCGAAGGGCCGAACCCTCTACGGCCAGGAGAGAACAGTCAGCACAGAGTTAGCTCTGCGGTGGCCAGGGCCGCGTTGCATCCGCCTTGCCCCAGGCCAGCACCCAGTCGGGCAGCGGCGGCGGCGCACCCCAGCCGGTTGCGGCGATGAACGACGCGGGCGGAAGCAGCTTGCCAGCCCCGAGCAGCGCGCCGCGGATCAGCACGCCGCTGGTACACTCGCCCTCGCGCCACATGCTTTGCTCGATGTAGAAGAACCGCTCGTCCCAGCCAAGAAACCGGCTCCGCATCTCCACCTTCTGAAATACCGTCACGCGGCGGCGGTAGCGGGTCGTGCTGCCCGCGACGGTGATCCCCCAGCGGTTCCGGCGCAGCACGTCGAGCATTCCCGTCCGCTGCGCCAGGGATATACGCCCGATGTCATAAAGCGTCAGCGTCCGCCCGTTGTTCAGCTCCCGCCAAGGGTCCATGTCCCAGGGCATGAGCCGCAGGTGGCAGACATGCGTGTCATAGGGCCCGAGCCGGGGCTGGCGACGGGCGCGGAGCAGTTCGCAGGTGAAGCGGCGGAGCGGATACATGCCGCCCGCTTGCCCGGGTCAGGTCGTCGCGGTCAAGCGAAACGTCGCGGAAGCGGTTGCGCGCCGGGGGCTGGCGCTTTACCTCTGGTGTTCTCACGCCACAATGCGGTTTCCAGATGGTTTCGCTTCTCCAGATCCTGCTCCTGATCCTCGACATCGTCTGGTTCATCGTCATCGCCCATGTCATCATGAGCTGGCTCATAAATTTTCAGGTGCTGAACCTGCGACAACCGCTGGTCGCCTCCATCTGGGATGGGCTGAACCGGCTGCTGGAGCCGATCTACTCACGGGTCCGCTCCATCCTGCCCGCGATGGGCGGGCTCGATCTCGCGCCGCTGCTGGTGCTGGTGGCGATCTATGCACTCAGGATCATCCTGCTGAACAACGCCTCCGCCTTCTACTGAGATGACAGCGCCCGCGCCCTCACCGGAGGCGGTTCTCGCCTCCGTCTTCGGATTCCCGAGCTTCCGGCCCGGGCAGGCGGAGATCGTGGCGGCGGTGCTGGCCGGGCGAAATACGCTCGCCATCATGCCGACCGGCGGTGGCAAGTCGCTCTGCTTTCAGCTTCCCGCGCTTTGCCGGGAGGGGGTGACCGTCGTCATCTCCCCTCTCATCGCGCTGATGCGGGATCAGGTCCGCGCGCTCCGGGCGGCGGGGGTGGAGGCTGGCGCGCTCACTTCCGGCAATACGGAGGAGGAGACGGAGGAGGTCTTTGCCGCGCTGGACGAGGGGCGGTTGAAGCTTCTCTACATGGCGCCGGAAAGGCTGGCCTCGGGCGGAACCTTCGGGCTTCTCCAGCGGATCGGCACCCGGCTCATAGCGGTGGACGAGGCGCATTGCGTGAGCCAGTGGGGCCACGATTTTCGCCCCGATTACCTGCGGATCGGAGAATTGCGCCGGCGGCTCGGCGTGCCGCTCGCCGCCTTCACCGCCACGGCGGATGAGGAGACGCGGGAGGAAATCGTCGCCCGCCTCTTCGATGGCGAACGGCCCGAAACCTTCTTGCGCGGCTTCGACCGCCCGAACATCCATCTTGCATTCCAGCCCAAGGACCAGCCGCGCCGCCAGATCCTCACGTTTGCCGAGGCAAGGCGGGGCCTGTCGGGGATCGTCTATTGCGGCACGCGCGCCAAGACCGAGGCCCTCGCAGCCGCGCTGCGCGAGGCGGGCCACCCGGCCTGCCACTACCACGGCGGGATGGAGGCGGATGACCGGCGGGAGGTGGAAACACGCTTTCAGCAGGAGGACGGGCTGATCGTCGTGGCAACGGTCGCCTTCGGCATGGGGATCGACAAGCCGGATATCCGCTGGGTCGCCCACGCCGACCTGCCCAAATCCGTTGAGGGCTATTATCAGGAGATCGGGCGCGCGGGCCGCGACGGTGCCCCGGCAGAGACGCTGACCCTTTTCGGACAGGACGACATCCGCTTCCGCCGCACGCAGATCGACGAAGGGGTCGCCCCGGATGAACGCAAGGCCGCCGATCACGCCCGGCTCAACGCGCTCCTCGGGCTGGCGGAGGCGCTCGGCTGCCGCCGGCAGGTGCTGCTCGGCTATTTCGGGGAGAATGCGGAGCCTTGCGGCAACTGCGACCTGTGTGAAACCCCGCCGGAGGTGTTCGATGGCACGGAGCCGGTTCGCAAGGCGCTTTCCGCCATCCTGCGCACCGGCGAATGGTTCGGCGTCGGCCATCTGACCGACATCCTGACAGGCCGGGCCACGCCCAAGGTCAAGGAACGCGGCCATGATGCCCTGCCGACCTTTGGCGTCGGGCGGGAGTTCGATACGGCCGGCTGGGGCGCGGTCTTCCGTCAGATGATGGGCCGGGATCTGGTGCGGCCAGACCCGTCCCGCCACGGCGCGCTGCGCCTGACAGAAATCGCCCGCCCCGTGCTGCGGGGAGAGGCGCCGGTGATGCTCCGGCGCGACCTTCTGCGCCGCGCGCGGCCGCAGACCGTCGCCAAGGCGCTGGTCGCGGAGGAGGACGCGCCGCTCCTCTCCGCGCTCAAGGCCAAGCGACGGGCGCTTGCGGAGGCGCAGGGCGTACCTGCCTACGTGATCTTCACGGACAAGACACTGATCGAGATGATAGAGCGCCGCCCCGGCACACTGGATCAGATGGCCGGCGTGAGCGGGGTCGGCGCAAAGAAGCTCGAAAGCTATGGCCCCGCCTTTCTGGCCGTATTGAATGACGAACGCGCGGAGCCTGTGCATCCTCAACGGCGCAGGCTGGCGGGCACGGGGGCCGCGGATGTTTTCGACCGGCTGGCGGAAGCGCAACGCGCGCTGGGGCGCGGGGACGGGACGGAAAAGCCGCTCAGCCTGACAGCCAGCGCTCTCCGCCGCATAGCACAGGCGCGGCCTCGCACGCTCAGGGATCTGGATGCGGTGGGTCACCTCGGCCCCCAGAAGCTCGACCGCTTCGGAGCCGCGTTTCTGGAAATCCTGGATGAACGCAGATCGGGTTGAACTCTCCGGTGCAGGACCCCAGTTTCCTCTTCTGCGTCAGTTCAACCGCAGAAGGAGACCTCCCAATGACGGAACCAAAGCTGTTCACCTCGATCAAGGTCGGGGATATCACCCTGCCGAACCGCATCGCGATGGCCCCCCTCACCCGCAACCGCGCGCTGCCCGAAGGCGATATCCCACGCGAGATGAACGCGGAGTATTACGCCCAGCGCGCCACTGCTGGCCTCATCATCAGCGAGGGCACGCAGATTTCCCCGCAGGGCAAGGGCTATGCCTTCACCCCCGGCATCTACAGCGCCGCGCAGGTGGAGGGCTGGAAGCGCGTGACCGAAGCCGTCCATGCGAATGGCGGCCACATCGCTGCGCAGCTCTGGCATGTCGGGCGCGTGTCCATTCCTGCGCTGCAACCGGATGGCCAGGATCCGGTCGGCCCGTCAGACATTCCCTCCGGCTCACGCACCTACGACGGGCAGGGTTTCGTACCGACGAGCACACCCCGCCCCCTGCGGACAGATGAAATCCCCGGCATCGTAGCCGATTACGTGAAAGCCGCCCGCAACGCCCGTGACGCGGGCTTCGACATGGTCGAGATCCATGCCGCGAACGGCTATCTGCTCGACCAGTTCCTCAGAGACGCCGTCAACACCCGTACCGACGCCTATGGCGGCAGTGCGGAGAACCGCGTGCGCTTCCTTGACGAAGTCGTCGCGGCGGTGGTGGCGGAGATCGGCGCGGGCCGGGTCGGCGTCCGGCTCAGCCCCTGGGCCAAGGCGAACAACGCACCGCTCGACAGCGATGTGCCGGGCACCTACGGGCTGGCGGTCGATGCGCTGAACCGTCATGGCGTCGCCTTCCTGCATGTGGTCGAAGGCATGACGGGCGGTCCGCGTGACGATGCGCCTGCGGATCAGATCGCAGCTCTGCGCGAACGGTTCGATGGCGTCTATATGGCCAACAATGGTTATGACCGGCAGACGGCAATCGACGCCGTGGAAAGCGGGCGCGCGGACATGGTGAGCTTCGGAAAGCTCTTCATCGCGAACCCGGATCTGGTCGAACGGTTGAAGAGCGATGCCCCCTTGAACGCCGCTGATCAGAAGACGTTCTACGGCGGCGGCCGCGAGGGCTATACCGACTATCCGTTCCTCGAAACCACCGGCGTCGCCTGACGTCAGACGGAGAGGAGAGCGCGTGTCAATGCGCTCTCCGGCTTCTCCAGCGCATCGAGCACGTTGAAGTGGTGCCTGTCCGGCGCCACATGATTGGCGGTACTGATGCCGAATCCCGTCCATATGTTGGACAACAGAGCGGACTGGCGCAGAAACTCCGACCGCTCCGCTCCCCCTGCCCATGTCGCGAGCATGAATCGTCCGCGCGGCGCAAGCAGAACCGGGCTTTGGGCCGCCGCCTCCGCCGCATCCAGGCGAAGGGTCGCATTCATCTGTGTCGCAAGCAGCGGCCGCAGGTCATGCAGGCCCGAGATCGACAGGACAGAAGCGACCCGCTCCTGCACCGTCTCGGGCAGCGGTGATCCTGCGGCCATCAAGCGGGTGACGATATTGCCCCCGGCGGAATGGCCCGACAGATGGATCGGCCCTTCCACCAGCGCCGCCGCATGGGAGATCGCTTCCGCCACCTGACGGGAAATGTCGGAAATCCTCACCTCGGGACACAGGACATAGCCGGGCATTGCCACCGCATAGCCCCGCGACACAGCCCCTTCTGCGAGATGCGACCAGAAGGAAGGATCCAGGCTCATCCAGTAGCCGCCATGCACGAAGATGACGAGACCGCGTGGCGTTCCCTCTGGCAGAAACAGATCGTAGTGGTTGCGCTCATGCGGGCCATAGGCCCGCTTTCGCAGGATGATGAACCGCCCGCTTGCCTTTTCACGCCAGGATGCAGCGCGCTCGGCCCAGAGCGCGGGATAACGATCGCCACCCGCGATGTATTTCGTATTGGCATAGGCATCCGTGAAATCGGCGATGCGGTGATGGATCATGGCGGCTTCCTCCCGGCGATTGCCGCGACACCCTGCCTCCTGCGGCCGGGAGGGTCCAGAGCCTGCCGTTGCCAGGGCGGGACCGATCCCCTTATCCTCCCGTACAGACCGGAGGAGAGAGATGACCGATTTCAACCAGACCCGCGCCGCCTTCGATCTGCCGGAGGGCGTGATCTACCTTGACGGCAACTCCCTCGGCCCCCTGCCGCGCGGTGCGGCCGAGAGGGTGGGGCGGATGATGACGCAGGAGTGGGGAAGCCTGCTGATCCGCGGCTGGAACGAGGCGGGCTGGTATGTCCAGCCCAGGCGTGTGGGTGACAGGATCGCCCCGCTGATCGGAGCGGAGCCGGGCAGCGTCGTGATGGGCGATACCCTGTCCATAAAGGTGTTTCAGGCCCTCTCCGCCGCCGTGGCAATGCGACCGGGGCGGCGGGTCATCCTTTCCGACAGCGGCAACTTTCCTTCGGACCTCTATGTGGCGCAGGAGCTGGTCGCGGCGCTGGATCGCGGGCTGGAACTTCGCATCGTGGCACCGGAGGAGGTAGAGACAGCGATCGACGACACCCTCGCTGCAACCCTGCTGACGGAGGTGGATTACCGCACCGGGCGGCTTCATGACATGGCAGCTCTGACGGCCAGGGCCCATGCGGCAGGCGCGCTCGCCATCTGGGATCTGGCGCATTCGGCGGGGGCCCTCCCCGTTCATCTGGCGGAGGCCGGGGCGGATTTCGCCGTGGGCTGCACCTACAAATACCTCAACGGTGGCCCCGGCGCGCCTGCCTTCATCTATGTGGCGCCTCGCCATGCGGAGACGGCGCGCCCGGCACTGGCGGGATGGATGGGCCATGCCGCGCCCTTTGCCTTCGATCCGCGCTGGATACCTGCCTCCGGCATAGAGCGGATGCGCGTCGGCACACCTCCCGTGCTGGGGCTGACCGCATTGGAAGCGGCGCTGGACATCTGGGAGGGTGTGTCGCTCGATGCGGTGCGGCGGGAGTCGATCCGCCTGTCGGAAGCGTTCATCGCGGCGGTTGCAACACGCCTGCCCGGGCTGCCTCTTGCCTCACCGAGAGCGCCGGAGCACCGGGGAAGTCAGGTCTCCTTCCGCCATCCCGAGGCCTATGCCATCGTTCAGGCCCTGATTGCGCGAGGCGTGATCGGCGACTTTCGCGCACCAGACATCATGCGCTTTGGCTTCACCCCGCTATACCTGACACTGGCGGAGGTGGAGAAAGCCGCAGGCCTGCTGGCGGACGTGGTGCTGACGGAGGCATGGAACCAACCGGAGTTCCGCGTCAGGGCGCAGGTGACCTAGTCAGTCCTCTGCGCCTTTCGGGTCCAGCGCCCGCTCTGCCCGCTCCAGCGCCGCCCGCTTCTGCTCCGCTTCCGCCTTTTCCGCCTGATGACGGTAGAGAACGGCCCGGCCGAGGAGCATCAGCGTGACCGGCGTCGTGATCATGATGAAGATGGCGATCAGCAATTCGTGGATGACCGGCTTCCCTGTCACAAAGGTGGAGACGATCATCGAGCAGATCGCGATGCCGGCGACGCCCCAGCTCGTCCCGAGCGTCGGCGCGTGGAGGCGCTCGAAGAAAGTGGAGATTCGCGCCAGCCCGAAGGAGCCGATAAGGGCCAGGGTCGCTCCGATCACCAGGAAGGTCGCGGCGGGAATGGCCGCCCAGAGCGGAAGGTCGATGGCGGGGTTCATTCGATCACCTCGCCGCGCATCAGGAACTTCGCCAGTGCCACCGTCGCCACGAAACCGAGCATCCCGATGACCAGCGCCGCCTCGAAGAAGAACACGTTGCCGGAACGGATGCCGACAGTCAGCAGGAACAGCATTCCGTTCACATAGAGCGTATCGAGGCCCAGCACCCTGTCCTGCGCCCGCGGCCCCACCAGAATGCGCCATGTGGCAAAGCACATGGCAAGCACGAGCGCCACCTGGGCATAAAGAACGGCGGCCGTCATGATCGTATGGCTCATTCGAAGACCTCCATCAGCATCGCCTCATAGCGGTTCTTGACCACGCGCCTCCAGTAACCTTCCTCCTCCTCATCGAAGACATGGAGAAGAAGCCGCCCATCCTGCGTCCGGTATTCCACCCAGGCCGTGCCCGGCGTCGCAGTGATGGTGATGGCCAGCAGCGCCAACGCTGTCGGATCGCGGAGATCGAGCATGATCTCCACCAGATGCGGGTTGCGCTTCTTGTTGGAGACGATGGCCCAGGCGACGCTCCAGTTCGACTTGATGATGTCCCAGCCGAGGATGGCAAACATCTTCGGGATCACGCTCCAGCGCCGGATGCGGGGTTTCGAAGGTTGCAGGCGCACCATCACCTGGCTGGCCACCAGTGCCACGGCCAGCCCGAGGATCAGATTGCCGAGCGAGAACCGCGTGAGGATCAGCCACATCAGCGTCAGCATCAGCGCGAGCAGCGGATAGGGAATGTAGCGGCGGATCATTGCGTCACCCCCCCGGCAGAAGCACGGCCATTGCCGGTTTCAGAGAGCGGAATACCCGTGGAAGGCTGCTCCGCCGTCACCGCATGGATATAGATGGCGGGATTTTCCAGCATCGCCCCGGTCTGGCCGAGATACCGCATGACAGGCCGCGCCTCCAGCGTGAGCAGCAGAGAGAAGCCGATCAGCATCACGATGGGAACGAGTTCCGCCACCCGTATCCGCGGCGCGATCTCCTCCATCGGCGCCCAGAAGGTGTGGATGCCGATACGGACCAGAACCACCAGCGTTGCAAACCCAGACAGGATCAGGAGCGCGATATAGGCCCAGACAACGGGCGGCACCGGTTGTGACGCCGGTCCTGCCAACGCTCCGGTAATCAGGCCGACCTTGCCCAGAAAGCCGGCAAGCGGCGGCATCCCCGCCAAGATCAATGTGATCACCGCAAAGGACAGAGCAAGGATCGTATGGGTCGCGGTCAGGAACAGGCCGCCGTCCGTCTGCTCCGGCTCATCCTCCGGATCCTGGTCGCCGAAGCCATAGGCATCCGCCGTCACGGCCAGCATCGTGGCAATGGCACCCTGCTCCCGCTCCATCAGTTCGGAAATGAGGAAAAGCGCACTCGCCGCCAGAGTGGAAGCCAACATGTAATACAGCGCGGAGGCATACATCTGCGGTCCGGAGAAAATGCCAAGCCCGATAGCCGACAGGATCGTGCCCGCCGAGATCAGCACGCTGAAGCTCGCAACCCGCGGCAGGCCCTGTGCCGCCATGAGACCGATCATCCCATAGAACAGCGTCGCAAGACCACCGAGCAGCACGACATAGGCGCCAAAGCCCGCCGCCACCGTCGCATCCGCCCCGAAGAGCAGCGTCGACAGCCGCAGGATCACGTAAAGGCCGACCTTGGTCATCACCGCGAATATGGCACCCACCGGCGCCGCGGCCGACATATAGGCCCCCGGCAGCCAGAAGGAGAGCGGCCACATGCCCGCCTTCACCGCGAAGACCACCCCCAGAATTGCCGCCGCCGCGAGAACGAGCGGACGATCCTCCGCCGGCAGGACAGACAGCTTCAACGCCAGATCAGCCATGTTGAGCGTGCCGGTCACGCCATAGATCAGGCTCACGCCCACCAGGAAGAAAAGCGATGCGACAAGGTTGACCGCAATGTAATGCAGCCCCGACCGTACGCGCGCGCGCCCCGAGCCATGCAGAAGCAGGCCGTAGGACGCCGCCAGCAGCACCTCGAAGAACACAAACAGGTTGAACAGGTCGCCCGTCAGAAACGCGCCGTTCAGGCCCATCAGCAGGAACTGGAACAGACTGTGGAAATGCTGGCCCTGCCTGTCCCATCCGGCGGAGGCGAACAGCAGGGCGGGAAGCGCGAGACAGGCGGTCAGCAGCAGCATCAGCGCCGAAAGCCGGTCCAGCACGAGAACGATCGTGAAGGGGGGCGGCCAGTTGCCCAGCAGATAGACGCCGACATCGTTGCCGCCGGTGCTGTTGGAACCCTCGCTCTGCGCCAGAAGCATGCCCGCGACGATCAGCAGCGACAGGGTGGAGATGAGGCTGATGACGAGCCGTGCCGCGCGGGCGCGGTCGTCGTAGAACAGCATCAGTGCGCCCGCGACGAACGGGATCAGGATGGGTGCGACGATCAGGTGGTCGGGAAGCGTGCCGTTCATCAGTCGCGCTCCTGCCCGTCCACATGGTCCGTTCCCGTGAAGCCGCGGGACGCCATGAGCACCACCAGAAACAGCGCCGTCGTGGCGAAGCTGATGACGATGGCCGTCAACACCAGGGCCTGAGGAACCGGGTCGGTATAAAGCGACGGATCAACGGTACCGCTTTTCTGCAGGATGGCAGGGGCACCCGGCCGTAGCCCGCCCATGGAGAAGATGAACAGGTTCACCCCATAGGACAGCAGGCATAGCCCGATGATGACTTGATAGGTCCGGGGGCGCAGGATCAGCCAGATCCCCGATGCGCAGAGCACCCCGATGGCAAGGGAGAGAACGATTTCCATCAGGCGGCCTCTTTCGGGTCTTTTTCTTCCGGCTCCCGCTGCTTGCGGCTCGAGCGGATGGATTGGTGGGCGATGGCGATGAGCATCAGCAGCGTCGCGCCAACGACGAGAGAGAACACGCCGAGGTCGAACAGCAGCGCCGTCGCCGCGGGCACGTCTCCGATCCAGGGCACGTGCACGTAGCGGGCATGTGCCGTCAGGAACGGATAGCCGAAGAGCCACGCCCCCGCCCCCGTTGCCACCGCGATCAGCATGCCGGACGCGATCCAGCGGACGGGAAGCACGGTCAGCTGATCCTCAACCCATCGCGCATTGGCCGCGAGATACTGGAGCAGGAAGCCGATCGCCATGACAACGCCGCCCGCAAATCCGCCGCCCGGAAGATCATGCCCGCGCAGGAACAGGTAGACCGACAGCACGATGATCGGCGGGAACATCCAGTGCATGATGACAGAGGGCACATAGAGGTAGTCGCGGATCGTCTGCTCGTCCTCCCGTTCCTCGCTGTCGCGGTCGATACGGGACTGGAAGCGCTGCTGCTCCGGTAGCTCGACGCTTTCCTGCGACGGGCGGAAGCGGCGGAGCAGGGCAAAGACCGTCAGCCCCACGACACCCAGCACGGTGATTTCCCCGAAAGTATCGAAGGCCCGGAAGTCCACGAGGATGACGTTGACCACATTGGTGCCGCCGCCTTCGGAATAGGCGTGCTCCAGGAACCAGTCCGCGATGGGGCGGTCCGTTCCCGCCGTCATGATCGTGTAGGCAATCGCCGCCACACCCGCCCCGCAGATCACCGCCAGCGCGAAGTCCCGCCAGCGGCGCGCACGGTCCGTCACGTTGACATCGACCCGGATATCCTGCTGGCGCTTCGGCAGCCAGCGGAGGCCGAGCAGCAGGAGCACCGTCGTCACGATTTCCACCACGAGCTGCGTCACCGCAAGGTCGGGAGCGGCGAGCCAGGCGAAGGTCATGCAGGTCACCACCCCCGCGCCACCCAGCAGAACAAGCGCCGCGAAGCGGTGATACTTGGCCTGATGGGCCGCGCCGATGGCGCAGGCGCCGCCCACGACCCAGATCATCGCGAAGGCGAGGCTCGGGGCCTCGTCGGGGAGCTGCGGCGTGAACTGGAAGCGGCCCCAGAGCGTCAGCCCGACCAACCCCAGCACGATTGCCACCAGCCAGCGAAGCTGCGGCTGGAGTCGTTCCGTCGCGATGTAGCGGATGAGGATGCGCGGCCATTTCCAGGTGAGCGCGAGCACCGTCCGGTCGAACATGTCCTCCCCCGACAGGCGGTGGAAGAACGGCGCGCCCTCCGGCCCTTCGGGGAGCCTCCGGGCCAGAACGACATAGATCGCGACACCGACGACGATGGCCAGAATGCTCATCACCAGCGGCAGGTTGAAACCGTGCCACAGCGACAGGCTGTAATAAGGCAGGTCGCGCCCCAGCACCGATACGGCGGCGGAGTAGAGGTAGGGCCCGATGGTCGCAGCCGGAAAGATGCCGACCACGACGCAGATCAGCACCAGCAGCTCCACCGGCCGCCGCATGAGGGCGGGCGGCTCATGCGGCACTTTCGGAAGGTCGATGGGCGCGGGTCCGAAAAACACCGCATGGATGAACCGCAGGGAATAGGCGACGGCGAAGGCCCCGGCGAGGGTCGCGATATACGGCATCGCATTGTCCAGCACCGAGCCGTTGTGCCATTCGGCGGCCTCGGCGAAGAACATCTCCTTGGAGAGGAAGCCGTTCAACAGGGGGACGCCCGCCATGGCGGCCGCAGCCACGATGGCCAGCGTCGCGGTAATGGGCATGAGCTTGTAGAGGCCCGACAGACGGCGCATGTCGCGTGTCCCCGTCTCATGGTCGATGATGCCCGCGGCCATGAAGAGCGATGCCTTGAACACCGCATGGTTGCCGATGTGGAAGATCGCCGCGACAATGGCGAGCGGGCTGCCGATCCCCGCCAGCGCGGTGATGAGGCCAAGGTGGCTGATGGTGGAATAGGCCAGGAGTCCCTTGAGGTCATGCCGGAAGAGCGCCGTGACCGCGCCGATCAGCAGCGTGATCATGCCGACGCCGCCGACGATCCAGAACCACTCCGGCGTGCCGCCGAGAACGGGCGAGAAACGGATGAGCAGGAAGACACCCGCCTTCACCATCGTGGCGGAATGCAGGTAGGAGGACACCGGCGTAGGGGCCGCCATCGCATTCGGCAGCCAGAAATGAAAGGGGAACTGCGCCGATTTGGTAAAGGCGCCCAGCAGCACGAGGATCAGCACCACCCTGTAGAGCGGATGCTCCCGCACCAGGTCGCCCGAGGCAAGAACCCAGTCCAGATCGTAGGAGCCGACGATATGGCCAAGGATCAGCACGCCGACCAGCAGGCACAAACCGCCACCGCCCGTGACCATGAGCGCCATCCGCGCCCCGTCCCGTGCCGTCGCGTTGTGATACCAGAACCCGATGAGCAGGAAGGAGAAGACGCTGGTCAGCTCCCAGAACACCACCAGCATGATGAGGTTGCCCGACACGAGCATCCCCGTCATCGCGCCTGTGAAGGCGAGGAGATAGCTGAAGAACCGTGGCACCGGATCCTTGGTCGTCAGGTAATAGCGGGCGTAGATGACCACCAGCAGCCCGATCCCGAACACCAGAAGCAGCATGAACCAGGCGAACCCGTCGAGGCGCAGCGTGAAATCCAGCCCGAGCTCCGGCAGCCAGCGGATGCGGTTTCTGAGGATCACCCCGTCCAGCACATAGGGCCGGAGCACATAGAGGATCACCACCCCCAGCGCATTCACCGCAGCAGACACCCATGTCACGGCATCCCTTGCCCGCGGACTGAGCGTGAGCACTGCGAGACTGCCGATGAAAGGTAAGCAGACGAGAAGGAGCAGGAGGTTCTGTTCTATTTTGGTCTCTCCTTTTCAATCACGTCACGCCAGCCGGGAGCAAACGTATGCGCGGTCTGTTTCGCCTTCGTGGCAATGTCCACGTTGGCATGATGTTGGCTGGGTGTTGAGCCATCCATAAGGAAAGTTGGCGAGACCCGCAAACACGTCACACCCCAATTTACGGCTAAATTACAGATTTCCAGACTGTTGCGACAGTCAGACGCGGGCGATACGCCGCCCTGCGAAAAACATCGGCAATGAGATGGCCAGCAACAGCAGCCCGAGCGGCATCGCAAAGACAAATCCGAATCTTCCGAAGCCCACCGCGCCTACGATTCCCCCCGCCAGAAAGGCGCCAAGAATCCGCAACAGCATCCGCAGGTTCGGCCCGTTCACCCGCACGCCACTCCCCGGCGCGACCAGGCCATAGGCGGCGCGGCCTGCCTCGATCCCGACATCGGTGATCATCCCCGTCGCATGGGTGGTGCGGATGCGGGCGCCGGAGATCTTGGTGATCGTCGCGTTCTGCAGGCCCATGACGAAGCAGAGCATCATCATCGCTGCCAAAAGGCCCGGCTCCCCTGCTTCCCGCGCGGCGCCGCTGCCGAAGGTAGCGAAAAGGAGAAGGAGAATACCCTCGACCGTCAGGGGCAGGGCATATTGGCGCCGCCGCTGACGGTGACGCTCCCGCGCCCAGTTGATGAGCACCGCGCTCAGCGCCGCGCCCAGCATGAAGCAGAGGATGGCGCCAAGGCTTATGCCGAGCATCCTGAGATTCATCAGTACCAGACCATCCGCGACCTGCGACAGATAGCCCGTCATGTGCGAGGTATATTGCCCGACGGCAAAGAACCCGCCTGCATTGGCGCATCCCGCGATGCCGGCCAGAAAGGTCGCAAGCGCGAGATCCGCCCCCCGCGAACGCCGGTGGCTCACCAAGGCGCGCGCCGCCTCCACCGGACGGCGAAGGTGGCGGTTCCGCAACGGCCGTGTGCCCATCGTCCGACCCCGTTATCTCTCTGGGGCTGACGATAGGCAGCGCGGGCCGCGGTGAACAGACCCCTTCAGAAGCGGCGGAGCCGCGCGTGGCGGTTCACGTCCTTGTAGAGCAGATAGCGGAACGGACGGTCGCCCGCCGCATAACAGGCCTGCGGGCAGAAGGCGCGGAGCCACATGAAGTCCCCCGGCTCCACTTCCACCCAGTCGGTGTTCAGCTTGTAGACCGCCTGACCCTCCAGCACGTAGAGACCATGCTCCATGACATGCGTCTCCTCGAACGGGATGCGCGCGCCGGGGCGCAGGGTCACGATGTTCACATGCATGTCGTGGCGGATGTCCGACGGCGAGACGAACCGCGTGGTGCCCCAGCGTTCACCCGTGTCAGGCATCCAGCTGATCTCGATCTCCCGCTCATTGGCCACGAAGGCTTCGGGGATATCCACGCCGGGCGCCGTTTCATAGAGCTTGCGCACCCAGTGGAAACGCGCGGGCCCGTGGCCCGGATTGCGCAGCGTCCACTTCAGCCCCGGCGGCAGATAGGCATATCCTCCCGCCGACATCGCATGGGTCATCCCGCCGTAGGTGAGCGCGAGCTCCCCTTCCACGACGAAGATCACGCCTTCCACACCGGCGTCCGGCTCCGGCGCGTCGGAGCCGCCGCCCGGCGCCACATCCATGATGTATTGCGAGAAGGTCTCCGAAAATCCGCTCATGGGCCGCGCGATCATCCAGCCATGCGTCTTGTCCCAGCCGGGAAAGAGGCTTGTGACGATATCGCTCATCACGCCCTTGGGGATGAAGCAATAGGCCTCGGTGAAGATGGCCCGCCCCGTCATCAGTCTGTCCTGCGGGGGCAGCCCGCCCATTCCGGCGTAATATCCACTCACGGCAGCATGTCCTTCAGTCGGAGTTCGGCGATCCGCTCCACCTGCCGGCAGGCGGTCTCTATCTCGGTCGGTGTGTGATTCTCGATCCGCGCCTCGAAGGCGGCAAGGATCTGGTCCTTCGTATGGTCGCGCACCGCGATGATGAAGGGGAAGCCGTGCTTCTCCACATAGGCGGTGTTGAGCCTGGTGAAGCGCTCCCGCTCCTCGTCGGTGAGCGCGTCCAGCCCGGCGGAAGCCTGCTCCGCCGTCGATTCGGCCGTCAGCCGCTTGGCCGCTGCCAGCTTGCCCGCCAGATCAGGGTGAGCACGCAGCACGCCCAGGCGCTCCGCCTCCGTCGCGCTGCGGAAGATGCGGGTCAGCGCCGAATGCATGCCGATCGCGCAATCATGCTCCGGGCCGAGCTCCAGACCCCAGGCGCGTTCGGCGATCCAGGGAGAATGCTCATAGACGCTGCCGAACCGCGCCACGAAAGCGTCCTGCGCCAGAAGCGTCGGACGGTCGCGACGGCCTGGCGCGGGATGGGTGCGGTGCCAGTGCTCGGCAATATCCACACGGCGCGCGAACCAGACGCCTTCCTTCTGCCGGGCATACTGCAGAAACTTCTTCAGCCCGGCGAGCTTGCCGGGACGCCCGATCAGACGGCAGTGCAGCCCGACCGAGAACATCTTGGGCGCGCCCTCCACTCCCTCCTCATAGAGCGTGTCGAACGTGTCCTTCAGATAGGTATAGAACTGCTCCCCGGTGATGTAGCCGGGCGCGGTGGCGAAACGCATGTCGTTCGCTTCCAGCGTATAGGGGATGATGAGCTGGTCATGCCCCTCCACATCGAGCCAATAGGGCAGATCGTCGTCATAGGTATCGGAGACGTAGTCGAAGCGCCGCGTTTCCGCGGTCAGCCGCACGGTATTGGCGGAGGACCGCCCCGTGTACCAGCCGCGCGGGGCCTGTCCCGTAACCTCGGTATGCAGCCGGATCGCCTCGGCGATCTGCCGGCGCTCCTCGTCCTCCGGCATGTCCTTGTGCTCGACCCATTTCAGCCCGTGGGACGCAATCTCCCAGCCCGCCTCCTGCATCGCGCGGACCTGAACCGGGCTGCGGGCAAGCGCCGTCGCCACGCCATAGATCGTCACGGGAATGTCCATGGCCGTGAACAGCCGGTGCAGCCGCCAGAACCCGGCCCGCGCGCCGTATTCGTAGATGGATTCCATGTTCCAGTGCCGCTGTCCCGGCCACATGGCCGCGCCCGCGATATCGGACAGGAATGCCTCGGAGGCTGCGTCGCCATGCAGGACGGAATTCTCGCCCCCCTCCTCATAGTTGAGGACGATCTGCACGGCGACCTTCGCGCCGCCCGGCCACTTCGGATCGGGCGGGTTGGCCCCGTAGCCCAGCATGTTGCGCGGATAACGGTTCATTTTCATTCCCTCTTCTCGGTCGTTTCTACCCCGGAGCGGAGCGTCGGATTATCAGAAAATCTCGAAAGCACCTGTTCGGGCGAAAGACTGTCGCTTTCCCTGACGATCGCAGGCATGAAATGCCGAATGCAGATGAGGAGGCAAGAGATGGCGGCGGGATATCTGACCACCCATGTTCTGGATACCGCGCAGGGTGTGCCTGCATCGGGGATGACCGTGGTGCTCTACCGGCTGACCGGTGAGGACCGGCAGGAGCTGCGGCGGCTCGTCACCAATTCGGACGGGCGCACCGACGGGGCGATCCTGCCCGCGGACAGCTTCGCCACCGGGGATTACGAGCTGGAATTCCATGTCGGCGCATACCTGCTCGCGCAGGGGACAGAGCCGCGCTTTCTCGACATTGTGCCGATTCGCTTCCGTATGGCCGAGGACAGCCATTACCATGTGCCGCTGCTGGTCTCTCCCTACAGCTACTCCACCTATCGGGGGAGCTGAGGCCCCGCGCACCCCCCACGCCAGCGACCATCGAGGCCGCTCACGCAAGTTCATCACCTGCTTTGCCGGCCTTTCGCCGAACCGCGCGGGACACGCGAGGATGGAGTGCGGGCGCCCATATCTCACGCGCGGCCCCTCACATGCGTCTGATAATCTGCCCTCAGTAACGGCCACAGGGCGTGCGAGGCACATACAGCCTTGAGAAAGGTGGAGCGGAGAAATGAAAACGCCCGGAGCAGAAACTCCGGGCGTTTTCGCATTCTGAAATCTCGATCAGGCGAGCGTGCGCTCGACTTCCTCACGCTCGAAGATCTCGATGATATCACCGGCACGGATATCATCGTAATTCTCGAAGGCCATGCCACATTCCTGACCGGAAATGACTTCCTTGACCTCGTCCTTGAAGCGTTTGAGTGTCTTGAGCGTACCTTCGTGGATGACCACGTTGTCGCGCAGGAGCCGCACACCGGCGGAGCGCCGCGCCACACCTTCGGTAACGAGACAGCCCGCAACCTTGCCGACGTTGGACACCTTGAAGACTTCCCGGATCTCGGCATAGCCGATGAAGTGCTCCCGCACTTCGGCCTTGAGAAGACCGGAGGCCGCGGCTTTCACGTCGTCGACCAGATCGTAGATCACCGAATAGTAGCGGATCTCCACACCCTTCTGGTTCGCGGCGGCGCGTGCAGGAGCATTCGCCCGCACGTTGAAGCCGATGACCGGCGCGCCCGAAGCTTCGGCAAGACCGATGTCGCTTTCGGTGATCGCACCCACGCCGGAATGCAGCACGCGAACGCGAACCTCGTCGTTACCGACCTTCTCCAGCGCCTGGGTGATCGCCTCGGCAGAACCCTGCACGTCCGATTTCACCACCACCGGCAGCTCCGCGACGTTCTTGTCGGCCTTGGCCTTCGCCATGAGCTGTTCAAGAGTTGTCGCCGCCCCTGCCGCCGCGCGTTTGTCCTTCGCGGCCTGCTCCCGGTAATCCGCGATCTCGCGGGCCTGCGCCTCGGTCTCCACGACGTTCAGCACATCACCGGCTTCAGGCGTGCCGTTCAGGCCCAGCACCTCGACCGGAACCGACGGTCCAGCCTCGTCCACCCGCTCGCCCTTGTCGTTGATGAGAGCGCGGACCTTGCCCCACTGCTCACCCACGACGAAGATATCACCGCGTTTCAGGGTGCCGTTCTGCACCAGAACCGTCGCAACCGGGCCCCGGCCCACGTCGAGCTTGGCCTCGATCACCGCCCCCATGGCAGACCGATTCGGGTTTGCCTTGAGGTCGAGGATCTCCGCCTGAAGCGCGATGTTCTCCAGCAGGGTATCAAGACCCTTGCCGGTCAGAGCCGACACTTCGACGTCGAGCACGTCACCGCCCATCTCCTCCACGACAACTTCGTGCTGGAGCAGGTCCGTACGGACCTTGTTCGGGTTGGCGGAAGGCTTGTCGATCTTGTTGATCGCCACGATCATCGGCACACCGGCGGCCCGGGCGTGGTTAAGCGCCTCCACCGTCTGCGGCATCACCGCGTCATCCGCAGCCACCACCAGCACGACGATATCCGTCACCTGCGCGCCACGGGCCCGCATGGAGGTGAAGGCCGCGTGGCCGGGCGTGTCGAGGAAGGTCAGGAGCGCACCCGATTCCGTCCGCACCTGATAGGCGCCGATGTGCTGGGTGATCCCGCCTGCCTCGCCCGAGACGACGGAGGTCTTGCGAAGCGCATCAAGCAGAGAGGTCTTGCCGTGGTCGACGTGGCCCATGATCGTCACGATCGGCGGACGGGGCTCCAGATCCTCGGCCTTGTCCTCGACCGTGTAGATCACCTGCTCCACGTCGGCATCGGAGACCCGGACCGCATTGTGGCCGAATTCCTCGATGATGAGTTCCGCAGTGTCGGCGTCGAGCGTCTGGTTCATACTGACCATCATGCCCATCTTCATCAGCGCCTTCACCACGTCCGCGGCCCGTTCGGCCATGCGGTTGGCAAGCTCCTGCACCACGATCGTCTCGGGAAGCTGCACGTCGCGTGCCTGCTTCTCGCCCGTGTTGCGGCCCATCGTCTTCTGACGGGCCTTTTCCTGCTTGCGCTTCATTGCGGCAAGCGACCGCTGCCGGCCGCCCGCGTCAGACAGGGCTTCCGTCAGGGTGAGCTTGCCCGCACGCCGGCCGTCACCGCCCTTGTTGCGGGACGTCCGGTCGCTTTCGCGCTCACGATCGCGGTCGGTCTTGCGGGGGCCAGGGGCCGCCTTGGAGGTGCCGCGCTGGGTCGGCGGCTCTTCGGCCGGTTTGGGCTGCTGAGCCGCGGCGGCAGCGGCGGGCTTGCGAGCCTCGCGCTCCTTCTCGCGGCGCGCCTTTTCCTCGGCCTCGGCCTTGGCACGGGCTTCTTCCTCGGCCTTCAGGCGCAGGGCTTCTTCCCGCTCGCGCTCTTCGCGCTCCTTGGCCTCGATCTCGTCGCGGCGCCGCTGGCGCTCTTCCTCGCGCTCCCGCTCCTCGCGTTGGCGCTGCTCGGCTTCATCCGCCTCGCGGGCCTTGGCGGCCTGCACGGCACGGAGCCGGCGCTCCATCTCCGCGTCGGTGATCCCGGCGGGACGCTTGGACGGGTCGCCCAGATGCGGCGAGCCGCCGGCCTTGGCCGAACCTGCACCCGGCTTGGGAACCACCACGCGTTTGCGTTTGGTTTCGACGACGACATTCTTCGTCCGGCCGTGGCTGAAGCTCTGCTTCACCTGACCCGGACGAGAACCGCCACCACCCAGCCCGAGGGGCTTTTTACCGTCTGTTTCGCTCATGCGTCTTTCGTATCCTTCCCGACGGCCCGGCCGCCGATCTGCCCGCGCAATCCGGCGAGCTTTGCGGCTTCCTCTACAACACGGGTTGCGAGTCCGCCAGCCGCAAGCGCGCCGTGTATCGCATGTTCCCGCCCGAAAGCCAAACCCAATTCCGATGCCGTCAGGCACCCAATGAACGTATTCATTCCACCCGGTGGGTGGAGCTTCGTCTTGCCCCGTTCAGACCCGTCGGAGGCCTGTATCAGGACGACGGCCCGGTCCTTGTCGAGCCAGTCTTTCACCTTCTCGAACCCCGCCACTGCCTCTCCCGCCTTGCGGGCCAGCGACACGAGATCCACGACACGCCGCGCCACCATCGCCTCCACCTCGTCGGCGAGATCCGGCGGAACAGTTACGGCGCGGCGGGCGGCGCGGGAAAAGAGGCCCTTGCGGGCCGCCTTGTCCACCGCCGCCCTGTCGGCCGCGACCCATATGCCACGACCGGGCAGCTTGCCCGTCACGTCAGGGAAGATCCGGTCTTCCGGCCCCACGACGAAACGGATCAGCCCCTGCCGGGGCTGAACCTCTCCGGTGACGATGCAGCGCCGTTCAGGCTCTTCGCGCACCTTTTCACGACCTCCACGCGTCAACCGCAACCCGGACGTCGATCAGACGTCCGCCTCCTCTTCCGCTTCTTCCTCGACCTCGTCGGCGGCCTTTTCAAGCTCCGACGGATCGACCCAGCCCAGAAGCACGCGCGCGGTCATAACGAGCCGCTGCGCCTCTTCGAGGCTCATGTCGAACTTCTCGAGCAGGCCCTGATCCTTCACGCGCTCGCCGTTGACCGTCGTCCAGCCACCCGCAAGTTCCCAGTCGGCGCAGGTCGCGAAATCCTCAAGCGTCTTCACGCCATCTTTCGCCAGCGTCTCTACCATCTGGGGAGTGAGGCCCTCGAATTCAATCAGGCTATCCTCTGCACCGAGCGTACGGGCATTCTCCAGCGCCTTGCGATTGGCCTCTTCGAGTTGATCGCGGGCACGTGCCTGAAGCTCCTCTGCGGTCGATTCGTCAAAGCCGTCGATGGACAGAAGCTCCTCCACATCGACATAGGCCACCTCTTCGAGGTTGGTGAAGCCTTCTGCGACCAGAAGCTGCGCCAGCGTCTCGTCCACATCCAGCGCTTCCATGAAGAGGCCGGTCCGTTCGGCGAATTCCGCCTGACGACGCTGGCTCTCCTCGGCCTCGGTCATGATGTCGATGTCGAGCGCGGTGAGCTGGCTGGCCAGACGCACGTTCTGACCGCGCCGCCCAATGGCGAGCGAAAGCTGCTCATCCGGCACCACGACCTCGATCCGGCCGCCGTCCTCGTCGATGACGACCTTGGACACTTCCGCCGGTTGCAGCGCGTTCACGAGGAACGTCGCCTGATCCTGATTCCACGGGATGATGTCGATCTTCTCGCCCTGAAGCTCATTGACCACGGCCTGCACACGCGAGCCGCGCATACCCACGCAGGCCCCCACCGGGTCGATGGAATTGTCATAGGAGATGACGGCAATCTTCGCCCGGGAGCCGGGATCGCGGGCCACGGCCTTGATCTCGATGATGCCGTCGTAGATCTCCGGCACTTCCATCTTGAACAGTTCCGCCATGAATTGCGGATCGGTGCGGGACAGGAAGATCTGCGGGCCGCGGGCCTCACGCCGCACGTCCTTCACATAGCAGCGGATACGGTCGCCGATACGGTAGGATTCGCGGCCGATCTTCTCGTTCCGGCGCAG
Organism: Haematobacter massiliensis; assembly: GCF_000740795.1. Lineage (GTDB taxonomy): Bacteria > Pseudomonadota > Alphaproteobacteria > Rhodobacterales > Rhodobacteraceae > Haematobacter > Haematobacter massiliensis. Next base: position 67,723 of record NZ_JGYG01000002.1, on the reverse strand, counting down.
GATGCCTTCGCCCCGGCCGATGTCCACGATGACGTTGCCATATTCCTCGCGCTTGACCTGACCGTTGATGATCGTGCCCTTGCGGTCCTTGAATTCCTCGTACTGGCGATCCCGCTCGGCTTCGCGGACCTTCTGCAGGATGACCTGCTTGGCCGATTGCGCGGCGATCCGGCCGAGGTCCACAGGGGGCACCTCGTCCACGATCTCATCGCCGATCTGCGGGTCGGCCAGATACTGCTTCGCCTGCTTGACGGTGAGTTGCGCCTGGTAGTTCTCGACGTCCTCGTCCGGCGTGACGGTGCGGACGCGGGTAAAGGTCGCGCGGCCGGTCTTCCGGTCGATCTTCACCCGGATGTCCATCTCGGCGCCGTAACGCGACTTGGCCGCACGGGCGAGGCTTTCCTCCATCGCCTCGATGACGAGGCCGGGGTCGATCATCTTCTCGCGCGCCACCGCTTCGGCGGTCTGCAGCAGTTCGAGCTGGTTGGCAGAGGTGATTGCCATGTCAGGCCTCCTCGTTGTCGGTGTCGGGGTCTGTATCGGGTTCGTCTTCGATGTCGTCGTAGCGGCTTTCGTCGATCACGCCCGCGTCCTTGCGCTGGCGGAGCATCTCCGCGATCAATTCGTCGGTCAGGATCAGCTTGGCGTCGGAGAGCCACTCGAACTGCAGTCCGATGGTCACATCCTCGCCCGGCTCCTCCAACTCGATCAGAATCTCATCGCCCTCGGTGCCGCGGAGGAGGCCCTTGAAGCGCCGCCGTCCGTCGATCAGTTCCGTCGTCTCCACGCGGGCTTCATAACCTTCCCACATGTCGAAATCCTTCAGTCGTGTCAGCGGCCGGTCGATACCGGGGGAGGACACCTCCAGCGTGTAGGCCTCCTCCAGCGGATCCTCCACGTCCAGCACGGCGGACACGGCGGTGGAGATCCTGGCGCAGTCCTCCACCTCGATGCCGCCCTCCGGGCGGTCGGCCATGATCTGAAGGGTGCGCGTCTTGCCGCCCATGAGACGGATGCGCACAAGCTCGAAGCCCAGACCTTCGATGGTCGGCCCAACGATCTCGGCCAGGCGCCGGTCGATGGCTGTCTTCGCAATGAGGTCGGTCATGGGGATGCTCCCAGGCGGCAGGCGGAAAATAAAAAACGGGCGCGCGGCCCGTCGAATATCTCCGGTGGGTCCGGGGGTGGAGGCCGGACGCCGCTGCTTGCAGGCGATATAGGCTTTTCAGCGGGGGAAAGCAAGGGCGGTCCCCTGCAAATGCGCCGAACAGGGGCAGGAGCGCTCCCGCCCGTTCTGAGCGGCAAAGCCGCCCTCGCCGATTGGGCCCGGGCGCCGCGTCGCGGGCCCGGGCGCGCGAAGCGGATATCGGCTCAGGGCACGGACAACAGCACCACAAGCCGTCGCCGCGCCTCCGGCAACGGGCGCCCGACCAGCTCCTCCGCCAGCCAGCGCTCCATGAAATGACCCGTGGTCAGAAGCCCCGCCGTCAGACCGGCGGCATCCGCCGGACCTGCCACCAATACGTCAGGCCGCGGGAGCAGGCGATCCGCCCACTCCCCCGCCGCCGCGCGTGTCACCGCCCGTCCCGTTCGCGGGCTGACATAGGCCAGCCCCTCCGCCTCTCCCGTCACCGCGCAGCGCCCGAGATCGAGGCCGAAGCCCATCTCGGCCAGCAACGTCACCTCCCAACGCAGGTAGTCCGCTTGCCAGCCAGGAGTGGAGAGCCGGTCTAACAGCGTCTCCGTCGCGGCATAGAGGGCCGGATGCGGCTCCCGCTCGGGCAGGGAATAGACAAGCAGCGCGGCTACCGACGCGAGCGCGGCAAGCGCCGCACGGTCCCCGAACAGCGCGCCTGCCCGCTCCCGCAGAGGTTCCACCGCAAAGCTGCCGAGATGCTGGTCGAGCCGCGCCCGCCAGTGGAGCGCAAGCTGCGCCCCCGGTTGCAGCACGGGCGCCATCCGGCGAGAGCCACCGCCGTGCACGACGCCCGCATGCAGACCATGCCCAGCGGTCAACACCTGAATGATCGCCGCACTTTCGCCATGCGGGCGAATCGCGAGGAGGATGCCCTCATCCTGCCAGTCCATCAGGCTTTGCCCTCCTGTAGCCTTGCCGGCGCGCCGCTCCCCAGCACAAGGCGCACAAAGGCCGCCCGCTCCGCGATGGAGGCGCGCGGAAGCTCGACCAGTCGATAACCGGCTGCGGTATAGGTTCCCCTCATGGCTTCGGCGGTGGCCTGCGCTTCAGTAGCGTCCTGCCGCCGTTCCCTGTCGGGGCCGAAGATCTCCGGCCAATAGGGGGCAAGAAAGACGGGATCGTCGTAACGGAAGAGCTCCATCGCGCGTTCCACATGGGAAGGGACCGGGAGGCCGACGACCCGCAGATACCCGGCGACATCCGGCACGCCCCGGTCGAAGATCACCGGACCGGAAAGCTGGTCTGCGGACTCATGCGAGCGGATTTCCCAAGCCAACATGCTTTCGGCGAAAAGGGCCGGATCGCGCCAGGGAAGAGCGGGCCCGTCGATCGCCTGCCCGGCCCGGATGAGAGCGCGCCCGGCCTCCGGCATGACGGCAAACCCGTCCGCCGCGAGCGCCGTGATGAGAGAGGTCTTGCCCGATCCCGGCCCCCCGGTGATGACAATGCGTCGCGGCATGGCGCCCCTCCCCTTGCCGTTCAGCCGAGCCCCGCTTCGTCCAGAAGCGTGCGGCCCTGACGATCCTCTATCTCGATGACCCAGAGGTCGGGGTCGTAACGGCGCTGGCGGGCGATGGCGGCATCCACCTCCGGCTCCGGCCCCTCTGCCAGCATCTCCCAGCGACGGGTGTCCGCCATGGGATCCCAGATGCGGTGTGAGGCCCGGGCGGTTCCATCAAGCAACGCCACCTTCACCAGCACAGCACCGGCAGTCGGATCGCCCTTCGCCGTCACATAGGCAGGGATGTCGTTGAGCCCCAGCCGGCGCAGATAGGCGGAAACCCAGAAATCGGCGGTGAGCCGGGCTTCAGGCATCGCCGTCGCGGAAGTCGAGACCCATCTCGCTGTAGCGCTCGCGCTCCTCCAGCCAGTTCTCGCGCACGCGGACCTGAAGGAAAAGGTGCGCCGGACGCCCGAGGAATTCGGTGATATCGACCCGCGCCGCCTGCCCGATGGCCTTCACGGTTTCGCCCTTGTGGCCCAGAACGATGCCCTTGTGGCCGTCGCGGGCGACGTAGATCACCTGTTCGATACGGACGGAGCCATCCGGCCGCTCCTCCCACTTCTCCGTTTCCACGGTGAGATTGTAGGGAAGTTCCTCATGCAGCCGCAGGGTCAGCTTCTCCCGCGTGATCTCCGCGGCGATCATGCGCATCGGCAGGTCGGCGATCTGATCCTCCGGGTAGAGCCACGGCCCCTCCGGCACCTCGCCCGCCAGCCATTCGCGAAGATCGTCCACGCCATAGCCCTTCTCGGCGGAGATCATGAAGGTCCGTTCGAACGGATAGGCTTCGTTCATCTCGGCGGAGAGCGCGAGCAGCACCTCCGCCTTCACGCGGTCGATCTTGTTGATGGCAAGCGCCACGGGCCGGTTCTGCACCCGCTCCTTCAGAGCGTCGATGATCGCGCGGGTGCCGTCGGTCAGTCCGCGATGCGCCTCGATCAGCAGAACCACGACATCGGCATCCGCCGCCCCGCCCCAGGCGGCCGCGACCATCGCCCTGTCCAGCCGCCGCCGCGGGCGGAACAGGCCGGGCGTATCGACGAAGACGAGTTGCGACTGCCCCTCCATCACGATGCCCCGGATGCGGGCGCGCGTTGTCTGCACCTTGTGGGTGACGATGGAGACCTTGGCCCCCACCATACGGTTCATGAGCGTCGACTTGCCGGCATTCGGCTCGCCGATCAGAGCGACGAAACCAGCGCGGGTCGTCTCGGTCATGCGATTTCTCCTGAAAGGCCCGGAATCGGGTCCGGAATGGAAGGGACAGCTCCTATCCCAAGGTCGGCAGCGCGCCCAGACGTTTCAAGCGTGGGCGAGGATTTACCGTGCAGCAAGGGGCGAGTCGCCCGTGATGCGGGGAAATCCACCGGGACAGGTCAACCGGCGCAGGCGTACGGACCCGGGCGGGATCAACCCTCCCCGGCCTCCAGCCGGTCGAGCAGCATACGCGCCGCGGCCTGTTCGGCCTGCCGCTTGGCCCTGGCCTTTGCGGTTGCCGTCTCCCCATTATCGAGCTGCACTTCGATGGTGAACACGGGGGCATGATCGGGCCCGGAACGGCCCTTTTCGATATAGCGGGGCGGCGACAGCCCCCGCGCCTGCGCCCATTCCTGAAGCTGGGTCTTGGCATCGCGGGCATCGGCATCGACGCGGTCGATCCGGTCCCCCCAGAGCGAGAGCACGATGGAGCGGGTCGTCTCCAGCCCCGCATCGAGATAGAGCGCGGCGATCACCGCCTCCATCGCATCACCGAGCAGCGCCTCCTTCCGCCGGCCACCGGACATCATCTCCGACCGGCCGAGCTTCAGCACATCCCCCAGACCGATCTGGCGGGCGACGTCGGCACAGGTCTCCTTGCGAACGAGCGCGTTGAAGCGCGGCGCCACTTGCCCCTCGCTCGCCCCCGAATCGGCAGACAGCAATGCATCCGCGATGATGAGGCCCAGCACCCGGTCACCCAGAAACTCCAGCCGCTGATTGTCAGGCCGCGTGGCCGAACCGATGGAGGCATGGGTCAGCGCCCGCACCAGAAGCGCCGGGTCATCGAAGTCATGCCCCAGCCTGCCGGAAAACGCCTGAAGTTCCTGCGAGACTTTCACTCGATCGCCTTGAAGAACCTGTCGGACCGCCAGGTCCAGAAATACAGCATGGAGCGCCCGGCGGAGGAAAACATCACCCGGTCGGCCCGGCCGATCAGGTTCTCGAAGGGCACCATGCCGACGCCGCCCACCGCCTGCGAGAAGCGGCTGTCCTGGCTGTTGTCGCGGTTGTCGCCCATGAAGAAGAAATGCCCCTCAGGCACGGTGAACAGCGGCGTATTATCCGCATAGCTCATGTCGATGTCGAGGATGTCATGCGTCCGCCCTTCGGGCAGAGTCTCGCGCAGGCGGTGCTTGATGCAGGTGCCGCCCTCGCCCACAGGCGCATTGGCGCAGCGCGGGTAGCTGCCCATCGGGCCCTGCGGCTCATAGGTTTCGGAAAAGTCGCCCGCAGGCACCTGCGGCACTTCCTGACCGTTGATGAACAGAACGCCGTTCCTGACCTGAACCGTATCGCCCGGCAGCCCGATCAGACGCTTGATGAAGTCGGACCCGTCGACGGGATGGCGGAACACGACCACGTCGCCCCGTTCAGGCATCGTGGCGAAGAGCCGGCCCGAAATCGGGCAGAGGCCGAAGGGGCAGGAATACTGGGAATAGCCATAGGCCATCTTGTTCACGAACAGGAAATCGCCGACCAGCAGCGTATCCTTCATCGATTCGGACGGGATCCAGAAGGGCTGAAAGAAAAGGCTGCGGAATACGCCTGCGATCAGCAGCGCCCAGAAGATGGTCTTGATCGTCTCGACGATGCCGCCGCTTTTCGCCGTTGCCTTGCTCGCCATTCTGTCCGTCCTGCCGTTTTCGAGCCCGTTCATGCGGGCGGGGAGTGGGGGAAGTCAAGTTGCCTTGCCGGATTCGGCGACAAGCGGCCGGGCCTCGATCACCACGAAGGCCTGCGCCCAGGGGTGATCATCTGTCAGCGTGACATGGATGACGGCCTCATGTCCGGCAGGCGTCATGCGGTGGAGGCGCTCCGCCGCCCACCCCGTAAGCTTCATCACCGGCTGCCCTGTTTCCAGATTGGAGACAGACATGTCCTTCCAGGAAATGCCCATGCGCAGGCCGGTGCCAAGCGCCTTGGAGCAGGCCTCCTTCGCGGCCCAGCGTTTGGCATAGGTGCCCGCGCTATCGGCCCGCCGCTCGGCCTTCCGCTGCTCCACCTCTGTAAAGACGCGGTTGCGGAAGCGGTCGCCGAAGCGTTCCAGCGTGGCCGCGATCCGCTCGATATTGGCAAGATCCGTGCCGATACCGAGGATCACATCACCGCTCCGCCAAAGGCCGCGATGCGGGCCGCGTCCATCCGCTGACGCATCCCCTCAATGGCGGGGCCGAGTCCGGTGAAGATCGCCTCACCGATGAGAAAATGGCCTATGTTCAGCTCCATCACCTCCGGAAATGCCGCGACCGGCGCCACCGTCTCGAACGAAAGCCCGTGTCCGGCATGAACCTCCAACCCCAGACCATGCGCGCGGGCGGACCCGGCGCGGAGCGAGGCCAGCTCCGCATCCCGCTCCGCCGTGCGGCCCTCCGCATGAAAATCGCAGTAGGCACCGGTGTGCAGCTCGACCACGGCCGCACCCACCGCGGCGGCGGCTTCGATCTGTCGCGCCTCATGGCCGATGAACAGCGACACGCGGATACCCGCCTCCGCAAGCGCCCCCACGTAATCGCGCAGGCGCGCCGCGTCGCCCGCCACGTCCAGCCCGCCCTCCGTCGTCCGCTCCTCCCGCCGCTCTGGCACGAGGCAGCAGGCATGGGGACGCAGGCGGAGCGCGAGGGCCCGCATCTCCTCCGTCGCGGCCATTTCAAAATTCAGCGGCACGCCCAGTTCGGTGGCCAGACGCTCCATGTCCGCATCGCGGATATGGCGGCGATCCTCGCGCAGATGGGCGGTGATGCCGTCCGCGCCCGCCGCTTCCGCCAGCTTTGCCGCGCGGACAGGATCGGGCCAGTCGCCCCCGCGCGCGTTTCGGACCGTCGCGACATGGTCGATATTGACCCCGAGGCGGAGCTTTCCGAGCGGTCTGGTAGCGGGCATCTGTTATTCCTTCGCGGCGTCTTCAGCAGGAGCAAGATCATTTGCGGGCGACACTAGCGGTTTGACCCGTCGTCGTCAGCCTCCTCTGCATATTTTGCCCGCGCCCGCTGCAACCGCTCCTCCACCCTCCGAAGGCGCGCGCGGCGATAGGTCTGCAGCAGGGGCAGCAACAATGCATAGGCCACGACGGCGGCGGCAAGTCCGGTGAACAACCCGCCCACAAGATATGGCAGGAAGATGTCCCGCCAGAACCGGGACAGAAAGCCCCAGTGCATTTCTCCCTGCCCGAACAGCGCGCGTATGTTGTGCCACAGCTCCCCCGAGGCATAAGAAAACTCCACCGGCAGCCGATAGATCGGCACATGGGCGTCGTGCGGCGTGAACAGATACCCCACCTCGAGCGAGGCCGTGGCGATCAGCGGAAAGGTCAGGGGATTTCCGGCGAAGGTCGCGATGAGCGCGGCCGGAATGTTGCCGCGGATCGCCCAGGCGATCAGCGCCGCGCCAAGGAAGTGCAGCCCGAAGAACGGCGTGAAGGAGATGAACACCCCCGCCGCGATTCCTCGTGCCACCCGGCTTGGATCATCGGGCAGTCGGCGCAGGCGGTGCCAGACATAGCTCGACGCCCTGAGCCAGCCGCCGGAGGGATAGAGCAACTCCCTTACGGAGCGCCAGCGGGACCGGGGAGTGCGGCGCCTGAACACTGGAGCCTCCCACCGCGCGTCAGGGCTTGCAGGTCGGATCGCGGACCCGATCGAGCTGGGTCAACTCGCTTTCTGCCTCAAGCGCCGTCATCAGCTTGTGGAGATGCTCCGCATCCCGCAGATCTGCCTCCACCGCGATGGTGTGATAGTCGGGCTTGCGGTCGAGGAAGTGGAGATCGACGATATTCGCCTTCTGCTCGCCAAAAACGGTGCAGATGCGGCCCAGAACGCCCACCCCGTTCAGGATGGTCAGGCGGAAGGAGACGGTGTGGATCGGCGGATGCCGTCCGGGGGTCCAGTGCAGATCGACCCAGCGTTCCGGCTGGCTCTCGAATTCCGCCAGCACGGGACAGTCGATACCGTGGGCGACGACCCCCTTGCCGCGATAGGTGATGCCGACGATCCGCTCCCCCGGCACCGGCTGACAGCACATGGCGCGACGGAAAGGCTGATCGGGTGCGAGGCCGAGTACCGGCCGCTGCACGTCCACCTCATCGGCCCGTTCTGCGACCAGTTCCGGATAGAGCGTTTCCACCACATGACGGGCGGCGATCTCGGCGGAGCCTACGCGCGCCAGAAGCTCGTCCGCATCCGGCAGGCCGAGCATCCGCGCCACGGTGCGCAGCGCCTTGTCCGTCGGCTTGCGGCCCAGCTGCTCGAAGGCCACGCGGATCAGCTCCTGCCCCAGCCGGATGAACCGGCCCCGGTCCTCCTCGCGCAGCGAGCGGCGGATAGCAGCCTTGGCGCGGCCGGTCTTGACGATGTCGATCCAGGTGGTCTGCGGGCGCTGGCCCTCCGCCGTGATGATCTCCACCGACTGGCCGTTCTTCAGCCTTGTCCAGAGCGGCACGCGGATGCCGTCCACCTTGGCCGAAACCGTCGAATTGCCGATCCGCGTGTGGATGGCATAGGCAAAATCCAGAGGCGTCGCGCCGCGGGGAAGCTGGATGACCTCACCCTTCGGGGTGAAGCAGAACACCTGATCGGAATACATCTCGAGCTTCACATGCTCGAGAAACTCGTCGTAATCCTCCGAATCGTAGCGTTCGGTGAGGGTCGCGAGCCATTTCGTGGGATCGACGGCAAACGGGTTCTGCGAGCGGACCCCGTCGCGATAGGACCAGTGCGCGGCGACCCCGGCCTCCGCCACCTCATGCATCTGACGGGTGCGGATCTGCACCTCCACCCGCTTGCCGTCACGCGCGGCGACGGTGGTGTGGATGGAGCGGTAGCCGTTCAGTTTCGGCTGGCTGATATAGTCCTTGAAACGCTCGGGAACCGCACGCCAGCGGGTATGGATGATGCCGAGGGTGCGGTAGCAGTCCGGCTCCGTCCGTGTGATGATGCGGAAGCCGTAGATGTCCGACAGGCGGGAGAAGGAGAGCTGCTTCTCCGTCATCTTGCGCCAGATGGAATAGGGCTTCTTGGCGCGGCCATAAACATCGGCCTCCACCCCCGCCTTCTCCAGTTCGATACGAATGTCGGCGGTGATGCGGTGCACCACATCCCCCGTCTCCCGCTGAAGCGTCAGGAAGCGGCGGATGATGGAATTTCGGGCCTCGGGATTCAGCACGCGGAAGGCCAGATCCTCCAGCTCCTCCCGCATCCATTGCATCCCCATGCGGCCGGCGAGCGGGGCAAAGATGTCCATCGTCTCGCGCGCCTTCTGCACCTGCTTCTCCGGGCGCATGGACTTGATCGTCCGCATATTGTGGAGGCGGTCCGCCAGCTTGACGAGGATGACGCGCAAATCCTTCGACATGGCCATGAGCAACTTGCGGAAGTTTTCCGCCTGCTTCGATTCCACGGAGGACAGCTGGAGATTGGTGAGTTTCGTCACCCCCTCGACGAGCTCGGCGATATCGCGGCCGAAAAGTTGTTCGAGTTCCTCGAAGGTGGCGCGCGTGTCCTCCAGCGTGTCGTGGAGCAGCGCGGTCACGATCGTCGCATCATCCAGCCGCTGTTCCGTCAGGATGGCGGCAACGGCGACGGGATGAGTGAAGTATTCCTCGCCCGAATGGCGATACTGGCCCCGATGCATCTCCCGCCCGAAACCGTAGGCGAGCCGGATGAGGTCGGCATTGCACCGGGGATTGTAGTTGCGCACCAGCGCGATGAGGTCTTCGACGTCGATCATCGCCTGGCGCGTCGTTCTTGTATCGAGGGAGTCGTTGAGGGCGACCGTCTCAGTGTTCCCCTTGGGCTTCCATGAGGGCGCGGAGCATCCGCTCCTCGCTCATGTCATCCTGCGCCGGGCGGTCGAGTTCCGCACCCATGAGGAGCGCCATCTCGTCGTCCTCGGGTTCGTCGACCTCGATCTGGGTCTGATTCGAGGCGATCAGCCGCTCGCGGAGATCGTCGGCGGACTGGGTTTCCTCCGCCACTTCGCGGAGCGCGACGACGGGGTTCTTGTCGTTGTCCCGATCAACCGTCAGCACGCTGCCCGACGCGATTTCACGCGCCCGGTGCGCCGCGAGCAAAACGAGCTCGAAGCGGTTCGGAACCTTGTCGACGCAATCTTCTACCGTCACGCGGGCCATGGCTGCTCCAATCGGGTAAACCTGTGGAAGGGCCTATCTATGCCCTGCGATCCGGCTTGACAACCCGTGAAACGCAACAGCCCGTCCCACGGACCCGGGGGCCTGACGGGTGGCTGCCGCAGAACCTTCACGGCAGGGCAAGACGCAGGTCTTGTTACTCCCGTCCGCCCGGCAAGGGAAGAGCGCTCGTTTGAAGCCGCCACTCCGCCGGCGGTGCAGCGAGCGGCACGACGTCACGACGCGCGGCTTCGGGCAGGCTTGCGAGCATCTCGGCCACCGAAAGCCCCGTGACAGGGTGCCGCCAGTCGCCGGCAACATCCGCCATGGGCACAAGGACGAAGGCCCGGTCCTGCAAGCGGGGATGCGGCAGGATAAGCGATACCGGCGCCTCCTGCTGCTGCCGCGCCGGGGAAAGGTTCCGCCATTGCTGCCACGTCGCCTCCTCCGGCAAGATGGAATCCCCCATCGCGATGAGATCAAGATCGGCGGTCCGCGCCCCCCAGCGGACAGACCGCTCCCGTCCCAGCGCACTTTCCACCAGGTGTAGTCGCGAGAGCACGTGCATCGGCGGCATATCGCCAACTTCGGCAGCGATCACGGCATTGACAAAGTCGGGGCCGGAACCCGCAGGAAAGGCGGGCGTTGCGTACAGAAGGCTGAGACCGGTCGGATTGACCGCGTTCAGACGAAGCAGTTTGAGGGCAGTGGCGAGGATTAGCGGCGGTGCCGTGTCACGCGACGTTAGGTTACTTCCAAGAGCAACAAAGGCTTGGGTCATATGTGTATCAACTTTTGAGGCGCTCGGACAACTGGGGCTTGTGATTGTGGGACGATTATTCCAGATTCCCTTACTTGGCAGGTCGTTCTGTTTTTCTTCCGCCTCACTCCCGGAAAAGTGATTCTCGGCTCGGCCTGCATTCGAAAGGGGATTAAATGTTTTACAAGGACGAAAGGCTGGCGCTCTTTATAGACGGCTCCAACCTTTATGCCGCTGCCAAGGCCCTTGGCTTTGACATCGACTACAAATTGCTGCGGCAGGAATTCATGCGTCGCGGCAAGCTTCTGCGAGCGTTCTATTATACCGCCCTGCTGGAGAATGACGAATACTCGCCCATCCGTCCGTTGGTTGACTGGCTGCATTACAACGGCTTCGCCATGGTGACCAAGCCTGCGAAGGAATATACCGACAGTCAGGGCCGTCGCAAGGTCAAGGGCAACATGGACATCGAACTGACCGTCGATGCCATGGAACTCGCCCCCCGCGTCGATCACATCGTGCTCTTTTCCGGCGACGGTGATTTCAAGCCGCTCGTTGAAAGCCTTCAGCGGCAGGGTGTGCGGGTCTCCGTCGTCTCCACCATCCGGTCGCAGCCCCCCATGATTGCGGACGAACTGCGTCGGCAGGCCGATAACTTCATCGAACTGGACGAACTGCGTGACGTGATCGGGCGCCCGCCGCGCGAGCCGCGCGACATACGTGAAGAGAACGAGGCGACGACGCCTGTATGATGATCGCGATCCCCGCTGGCACCACGCTGTCTGCGGGGATCTTCTGCGCTCGACTGGATCCGGGGCGGTTAACAGGTTAGATATGGCCTTCGCCTTTACAAACGGGCCAGATATCCAGATATGACGCGACCTTCTCTCCACCTGTATCTCGCCGCCCCGCGTGGCTTTTGCGCCGGCGTGGACCGGGCCATCCGCATCGTGGAGATGGCCATCGAGAAGTGGGGCGCCCCCGTCTATGTCCGCCATGAGATCGTCCACAACAAATACGTGGTAGACGAACTTCGCGCCAAAGGCGCCGTTTTCGTGGAGGAGCTGGACGACTGCCCCGACGACCGGCCGGTCGTCTTTTCCGCGCATGGGGTGCCGAAGGCCGTTCCTGCAGAAGCCGAGCGGCGCAACCTCATCCACGTGGATGCCACCTGCCCGCTGGTGACGAAAGTCCATAACGAGGCCGCCCGCCACAACAGCGTCGGACGGCAGCTCATCATGGTCGGTCATGCCGGACACCCGGAGACGCTGGGCACCATGGGCCAGCTCCCGGAAGGCGAGGTGATCCTGGTGGAGACGGAGGCGGATGTGGCCCGGATCACGGTCCGCGACCCTTCGCAGCTTGCGGTGATCACCCAGACCACGCTCTCCGTCGATGATACGGCGGGGATCGTCGCGGCCCTCCGCCGCCGCTTCCCCGAGATCATGGTCCCCGCGCATGAGGATATTTGCTACGCCACCACCAACCGTCAGGCCGCGGTGAAGGCGATTGCTCCGAAGATCGCCGCGCTCTTCGTGCTGGGATCGCCCAATTCGTCGAATTCCCGGCGGTTGGTCGAAGTCGGGCGTGCAGCGGGCTGCGACTATGCCCAGCTTGTGCAGCGGGCCGCCGATATCGACTGGCGTGCGCTGGGAACGCCCTCTGCCATCGGCGTGACGGCAGGTGCTTCCGCGCCGGAGGTGCTGGTGGAGGAGGTACTCGACGCCTTCCGCGCCCGATTCGATGTGACCGTCGATATCGTGGAAACCGCCGTGGAGGACATCGAGTTCAAGGTGCCCCGCGCACTCCGCATCCCTGCGTGAGGGGCTTGCGGGCCGCACGTGCTGCCGCTACCTCGTCCCGATGACCGACATCTTTGCCTATACCGACGGAGCCTGCTCCGGCAATCCCGGCCCCGGTGGCTGGGGTGTCCTGATGATCGCCCGTGACGGGGAGACCGTGCTCAAGGAACGCACGCTGTCCGGTGGCGAGGCGCTGACCACCAACAACCGCATGGAGCTGATGGCTGCGATCTCCGCACTGGAGGCGCTATCGCGGCCGTCCGACATCACGGTGGTGACCGATTCGGCCTATGTGAAGAACGGCGTGTCGGAGTGGATCCACGGCTGGAAGCGGAACGGCTGGAAAACCTCCACCAACAAGCCGGTGAAGAACAGCGACCTGTGGCAAAGGCTGGATGCTGCCCGCAGCCCGCACAAGGTGACGTGGCAATGGATCAAGGGCCATGCCGGCCATGCGGAGAACGAACGGGCGGATGAGCTCGCCCGGCACGCCATGGCCCCCTACAAGCCGGGCAAGAACTGAACATGGGTTTCGGTGTGTGGCTGGACGCGGCGTCAGTGTTCGTCTTCGCGCTCACCGGGGCACTGGCGGCAAGCCGGGCGCAGCTCGATCCGATCGGCTTCCTGTTTCTTGCCTGTCTGACCGCCGTGGGGGGCGGCACGGTGCGGGACGTGCTGCTTCAGCGTGATCCGGTGTTCTGGATCGGCCGGCCCGGGATGCTGCTCGTCGCCGCGGTTGCGGCCACGCTGGTGTTCTTTCTGGCGCCGCGTCTGGAAAGCCGAGCGCGCGCGATCCTGTGGTGCGATGCCGTGGCCCTGGCCATCGCCGTGCCCGCGGGTGTGAACATCGCCGCAGGCATGGGTCAGCCCTGGAGCATCTGCATCATCATGGGGGTCATCACCGGTTGTCTTGGCGGGCTGATGCGGGATGTGGTGAGCAATGAAGTGCCAATGGTTCTCCGCCAGGGGGAGCTTTATGTCACCGCGGCGGCGGGAGGGGCGCTCGCTGTCTCCCTCTGCCTCGGCCTGTCGGAAAGCGGGCCGACGGCGGCGCTGATCGGCGGGATCGTCACCTTCGGATTGCGCGCCGGGAGCCTGATCTTCGGCTGGCGCCTGCCAAGCTACAAGCCGCGCCCGCCCCGTCGGTAAGCGCCGCCCCCGTCCTAGCCCAGCACCTCAGGCAAACGGAACCCGCGCAGCAGATCCTCCGGCACCATCGGCCGTTTCCCTTCCCGCTGGGCGAGGGTGATTTCCACGGCGCCCTCTCCGCAGGCAACCGTGAACGTCCCGATGACCTGCCCGGGCCCACCCCCTCCCGCCACGGGCCGCGAGCGGAGAAGCTTCAACCGCTCCGTCTCCGCAAGGCACCATGCGCCGGGAAAGGGAGACAGCCCGCGGATCAGCCGGTCGACCTCCTTGGCCGGGCGGGTCCAGTCGATCCGCGCCTCGGCCTTGTCGATCTTCGCGGCATAGGTCACGCCATCCTCCCCCTGCGGGATGGCGGTCAGCTCCTCCAGCCGGTCCAATGCCTCGACAATGGCCGTTGCTCCGAGAATGGAGAGCCGGTCGTGCAGCTCCCCCGTGGTCTCCTCCGCGCCGATGGAGATTGCCCGGCGGAGCAGCACCGGCCCGGTGTCCAGCCCCTCCTCCATCTCCATGATGCAGACCCCCGTTTCCGTATCGCCGGCAAGAATGGCACGGTGGATCGGCGCGGCCCCCCGCCAGCGCGGCAAAAGCGAGGCGTGAATATTGAGACAGCCCCGCGATGGCGCATCCAGAACGGGTTTGGGCAGGATGAGGCCATAGGCCACCACCACGGCAACATCCGCCTGCAACGCGGCGAATTCGGCCTGCGCCTCGGGGGTGCGCAAGCTCCGGGGATGGCGCACCGTCAGTCCCAGCGTCTCGGCCCGCGACTGGACAGGGCTGGGCCGCTCATGCTTGCCCCGGCCTGCGGGGCGCGGCGGCTGGCAGTAGACCGCGGCGATCTCATGGCCCGCAGCCACGAGCGCCTCCAGCACGGGGACGGAGAAATCCGGTGTTCCCATGAAGATCAGTCGCATGTCACATGTCCTTGTTCCGATGCCCGGCCGCTTTGCCCGGCCCCGCCGCGGCGGCGAGGCGCAGCGAGGGTCCGGGGAAGGACCGTCCTCTCAGGCACGCCGGGTGAGTTTCTCCGCTTTCGCCAGCAGCATCCGCCGCTTCAGAGGGGACAGACGGTCGAAATACATGCGTCCCTCGAGGTGGTCGATCTGATGCTGCACCGAAGTCGCCCACAGACCGACGAAATCCCTTTCCTCCAGCTCCCCACGCTCGTTCAGAAAGCGGACGGTCACGGCCCGGGGCCGCTCGATCGCGGCGAAGACGCCGGGCAGGTTGGGGCTGGCTTCCTCATGCATGCGCAACTGCCCGGAGGCATGCAGTATCTCCGGGTTTGCCAGGCGCACGGCCTGTCCCCGCTCGTCCGAGCAATCCACCACGGCCAGCCGCTGCATCACGCCGATCTGCGGCCCTGCCAGCCCATAGCCCGGCATGGCATCCATGGTTTCGATCATGTCGTTCCAGATCGTCCGGGTCTCCTCGGTCACTTCCGTGACGGGGGCCGCCGGGGTGCGGAGCCTGCGGTCAGGCCAGGGCACGAAGGGGCGGATCATGCGGAGGCCTCCAGCCGGCGGAGCGCCGGGGCGATCATCGCCCGTGCCTCATCGCCGACAAGATCGATGCAGAGCTGTCCGTCGAGGTGATCCCGCTCATGCTGCACGCAGACGGCGGCAAAGCCGCGGTAGCTTTCTTCCCGCATTCCGCCGCACAGCGTCTGCCAGCGCAGCTTCACCTCCGCCGGGCGCTCCACCGCCACCACGATACCCGGCAGCGACAGGCAGCCCTCGTCGCAGAGCACCCGCTCCGACGCTGACCAGACGATCTCCGGGTTCAGCATGATGACGGGATTGGCCGGGCCGGTCTTCCATTCCGCGTCCATCACGAAAACGCGGTGCATCGCGCCGATCTGGGTCGCGGCCAGACCGCGGCCGGGCGCGGCGTACATCGTATCGAGCAGGTCGGCGGCCAGATCGCGGATCTCTGCGGTGATCTCTTCCACCGGGGCGGCTTTGCGGCGGAGCGCCGGGTCCGGCCAGCAGAGGATGCGCCGGCGGCTCATGCCCGCGCCCGCTCCCGCTTAAGCTTTTCCATCTTCCGGGTGATCATCTGCCGACGCAGCGGTTTGAGGTAGTCGATGAACAGCCTGCCATCGAGATGGTCGATCTCGTGCTGAACGCAGGTGGCCCAAAGCCCCGCGAAACGCTCCTGCTGAACAAGCCCCTCCCGGTCGAGCCAGCGCACCTCCACCTCGGCGGGGCGCTCCACTTCGGCATATTGGTCGGGAATGGAGAGGCAGCCTTCTTCATAGATGCTGCGATCCTCGGAACTCCAGAGGATTTCGGGGTTGAACATGGCAATGGGACGCGGCTCGGCCTCCGCCTCCTTCACACAGTCCAATACGATCAGCCGCTTCGATATGCCGATCTGCGGCGCGGCAAGACCGAGCCCCGGGGCCTCATACATCGTGACGAGCATGTCATCCGCAAGCTCCGCCAGTTCGGGCGTGATTTCCGTCACCGGCTCCGCAACCTTGCGAAGCCTCGGATCGGGGTGAATGAGGATCAGTCTGCGTGCCATGATCGGGATTTAGGCGATGACCGCCCGCTGTGCAACGGGATTGCCGCGCCGTCAGGGCCGGCCGGTGACGAAAGGCACGGCGTCGAGGAGCGACCGCCCGCCGTCAACGGTGAGCACCTCCCCCGTCATGAAGGACGCCGCTTCGGAGGCCAGGAACTGCACCGCCTCCACAACCTCGCGCGCTCCGGCGATCCGGCCCGTGGGTGTGCAGGAGATGACCTGGTCACGGTAGTCGGGCGTCTCGCGTATCGCGCTTTGCAGGGTTTCCGTCATCACGCTGCCGAGGGCGAGCGCATTCACCCTGATCCGTTTCGGCGCCAGCGCCAGCGCCAGCGAGCGCGTCACCTGCTCCACGCCGGATGCAGCGATGGAGGCGGCCAGCATCTCCGGCCGTGTGCGGCGGGCGGCGATGGAGGACAGGGTGATGATCGAACCCACCTCCCCCTCGGCCAGCGCATCCGCTTCCGCCTGTGCGATCATGCGGCGGGCGACCTGCTGGGAAAGCCGGAGCGCCGGAAGCACGTTCGTCTGCCAGAGCTCCTCGACTCCGTCTCGGTCCGGGTCAAGCACATCCTCCGACGGCTGCATGAAGAACCCGGCGTTCACGAGGATGTCCACCCGCTCGAAGGCATCATAGGTGGCGGAAATCAGGTTGGTCACCGCCAGCTTGCGCCGCGTATCAGCCACGAAGAAGCGCAGCGGGCCGCTGTCGGCATCCACCTCACTGCCCACGCGGGACAGAAGACGCTGCTCATCAGCCTCCGCGAACATGACATTCGCACCGCGCTCCACAAAGTGACGGGCGATGGCGAGACCCAGACCGGTGGCGGTTCCCGTGACGATCGCCGTCTTTCCCGCGATGGAAAAGCTCATCTGGCAGGCCGGCGGCGGTCGACAGCCGATGCCGATCGACCGGGAGCAGGGCGGGTGGCGACCGCCGCGCGGCTTGCCCGGAAAATCTTGAAGGCCCCGGTTCCCGCGACCTCCTCCACCTCACGGAAGGCATCGCGGAGGGTCGCCTCATAGGGGAGATGCCGGTTTGCCACCATCCAGAACGTCCCCGAGGGGGTCAGCATCCGGGCGGCCGCACGGATGAACGCTGCCCCAAGCGACGGATCAGCGGCCCGACCCGTATGAAACGGCGGGTTGGACAGGATGAAGTCATAGCGCTGCGCCGGCTGATAACGCGTTGCATCGGCCCAGACGAAGGTGGCACGAGGATCGCTCACATTCCGGCGCGCACAGTCCAGCGCCATATGCTCAGCCTCTATCAGGTCGAGTTGCCTGATACCGGGCCGCGTCAGAACCGCCCTCGCGAGATAGCCCCAGCCTGCCCCCAGATCGGCGCCAAAACCGGAAAGCTTCTCCGGCAGGCTCGCCGCCAGAAGCTCCGATCCGGGATCGGGTCCATCGGCGGAGAAAATCCCCGGCAGCGTCACCGATCCGTCCGCAAGCACCGTGGGCTGCGCCTGCCAGTCGGCAAAGACGGAGGTCTCCGGCGCGGCAAAGGCGAAGATCTTGCCATGCGCCTTGGAGATCACTTCCCCCACCGTCACACGCCCCCGGAGTTCGCGGAGAATCCCTTCGATCCCATCGGTTCGCGCCCCGTCGATCGCAACAGGTGCGCCCACCGGCAGGCTGGCCACGGCGGCGGCGATGAGCGCACGCCCCTCAACCCGCGCACGGGGCAGGACGACAATCGCCGCGTCATGCCTGCTCTCCGGCTCCGGGCTGACGGCATACCCGGCGGCGGCGAAGGCATCGTAATCGGGACGGAAGCCCTGCACGATCCGCACACGCTCCTTCGGCAGCGCCGAAAGGTCCGCCCCGGCGTGGGGGCGCAGCACAAGAATGGTGCCCGTTTCGGGTACGGCAAAGACGCCTGCCTCAACAGCAAGCGAAAGTCTGATATCTGTCATTCGTCGGTGGATGAGGGAGGTTGCCCCGCCTCATTCCTTCTCCATGGTGCATTGCAGGGGGTGCTGGTGACGGCGGGCGAAATCCATCACCTGAGCGACCTTCGTCTCCGCAACCTCATGGCTGAACACGCCCACGACGGCGAGGCCTTTCTTGTGCACGGTCAGCATGATCTCGAAGGCCTGCGAATGCGACAGGCCGAAGAACCGCTCCAGCACATGCACGACGAATTCCATCGGCGTATAGTCGTCATTCAACAGCATCACCTTGTAAAGCGGCGGACGTTGCGTCTTGGGCTTGGTCTTGGTGATGACCGAGGCATCACTGTCAGGACTGTCCTTGCGCGAGGACATCGTGAAGGGAGCACGGATCATGGGCAGGCTCAACGGACTGTCTCCGAAGCGGAGGGAAGGATGAAGGGTATCGGCAAAGATATAGCGCGAAAGGCTGCGGGAAAAAAGGGCACGCCATGTTGCAGGTGATCGGCTTCGACGCGGATGACACGCTCTGGCAGAATGAGACCTTCTTCCGGCTGACCCAGAATCGCTTTGCGGACCTGCTCTCTGACTACGTGGCGCAGGATGAGTTGCATCAGCGCCTGATCGCGGCGGAGCGGCGCAACCTCGGGGCCTATGGCTTCGGCATCAAGGGGTTCGTGCTGTCGATGATCGAAACGGCCCTCGAAGTGACGGAAGACAGAGTCCCTGCCCGCGTGATCCGGGAACTGATCGAGGCGGGTCAGGAAATGCTCCGGCATCCCATCGACCTGCTTCCCCATGCAGAGGAGACGGTGACACAGCTCGCCGGTCGTTATCGGCTCGTGCTCATCACCAAGGGCGATCTGCTGGATCAGGAGCGCAAGCTCGCCCAGTCGGGGCTCGGGCCGCATTTCGACGCGGTCGAGATCGTCTCCAACAAGACGGAGGAGATATACCGCGCCCTCTTTGCCCGTCATGGCGCACGGGAGGGCGATGCGATGATGATCGGCAATTCGCTCCGCTCGGACGTGATTCCCGCTCTTGCCGCAGGGGGCTGGGGCGTCCACGTGCCCCACGATCTGACGTGGGAGCTGGAGCACGATGATGCGCCGGAGCAACAGTCCCGCTTCCGCATGATTCCCCATTTGGGCGTTCTGGAGGGCCTGATCAGCGAAATCACGGAGGCGTGACGGCAGGAAACCGCCTTAGGTGGGGGCGTATCGGCGGAAGCGCCACGAAATATGGGGGCTGGTTAAGGAATTGGCGACAACTCACCGATAAACATAGGGTTTCCCAAAGGAGGATGCCCATGTTACCGTCCCTCCATATCAACGAGACCTCGCGACGAACGACGGGGTCCGCGGCAGAACGAGGACGAGCAGTGATCCGTAAGCTGGGGCTTTCGGCCCGTCATGGGCTGTTCCTGGCGGGCATGGCCTGCCTAATGACGCTTCTCCCACTCATGGGACGCGCCGCGCCTTTCGCGGCCTATGTCATCGACGCCCGTTCGGGTGAGGTGCTTTACGAACAGAATGCCACGACCCGGCTCCATCCGGCGTCGCTGACGAAGATGATGACCCTCTACATCACCTTTCAGGCGATCGAGCGGGGAGAGATATCGCTCGACACCCGGGCGACGGTCACCCGCAACGCGGCGGCGGAGCCACCTTCGCGATTGGGTCTGAAACCCGGTCAGAAGATCGCGGTGCGCTATCTGATCCGTGCGGCAGCGCTGCGGTCCGCCAACGACGCCGCGACGGCACTGGGCGAGCTGATCGGCGGGAGCGAGAGCGCCTTTGCCGACCGGATGAACCGGACGGCCAAGCAGATCGGCATGACCGGCACCACCTTCCAGAATGCCAACGGCCTGACGAAGGCCGGGCACATGTCCACCGCGCGTGACATGACCATTCTCGGGCGGCGGCTGTTCTACGATTTCCCGGAATACTACAATATCTTCTCACGTCGTGCGTCCGATGCCGGCATTGCGCAGGTGGCCAATACCAATCGTCGTTTCCTCGACGCCTACAAGGGTGCCGACGGGATCAAGACCGGCTTCACCAATGCCGCGGGCTTCAACCTGACCGCCTCGGCGGAGCGGGGAGGCAAGCGGATCATCGCCACGGTCTTTGGCTCACCCTCCACGCCGGCACGGAATGCCAAGATGGCGGAATTGCTGGACATCGGCTTCAGGAAGGCGCCGACGCGCGCTCCGGTGAGCGAGGCGCTGGTAGCGCAGGCGGATCCGGAACCGGTTCCCGCCCCCCTCTCCCGCGCCTCCTCCATGCCGAATATCGACGCCTCGCGCGCGATTCAGGTGGCCCTTGCGGCGCCGCAGGTCAGCGCAATGGCCCCCCCTTCCAGCGGCCGCCCCGCCAAACGGCCCGAGCGCGCGCCCGACCCTGCCCTCATCGCCGCGATCCGGGAGAATATCTCCAGCGTGGTGGCGGAGGTTCACGATGCCCCCGAACGGCGGGCCTCCGCTTCGCTCGTCATGGCAGCGGTGGCGCCGGACGCCCGCCCCGCCCTGCCCTTCGCCAGCGAGGGGGAGGAGGAGGCTGCGATTGAGGAGGAGGGCGATTCCTCCGTCGATGCGGTTGCAGCGCCTGCGCCTGAGACTTCTGCCCGCGAAATGGTCCTCGCGGCAGCCATTCCCGCACCGCCCGCGCGTCCTGCCATTGCAGCGGCGCCGGTCCACAAGCAACCGACAGCCAAACCGCAAGCCGCGGCACTGGCCCCCGCCCCTCCCGAAGGACCGGAGGTCGTCACGCGGCTTTCTACGTCCGGGGGTCGGTTCTGGGGTGTGAACCTGGGGCGGTTCAACTCCCGTTACGAGGCGGAGAAGGTTCTGCTGCGCACTGCGCTCAGCGAGATGGGGACATTGAGCGATGGGCTGCGCAAGGTGGTGCAACGCCCGTCCGGCTTTGACGCGACCTTCATGGGGCTGACCCAGGATACTGCCGATCTGGCCTGCCGCAGGCTCCAGGCGCGCAATATCCAGTGTTTCACCGTCGGTCCGTCCTGACGCCAGCCCCATCGGCCGGGACGATCACAGCCAATCAGAACGCCGCCCGACCTGTCGCGGGCGGCGTTCTGACTCGGAATCCTATGCTCCCGTGTCACGATTATGCTCCGGCTGCATGATCAGTCTCCGCGAGGAGATAGACCGGTGAACAACCTGTCTTCGGCGGACGGAAGCGCGGTGGGGGCGGCTTCAGCCCTTCTTCTCCAAGAGCCATAGCCGTCTCGCGTCGATGTCGCCGCGTTCCAAACGGCATCATCTTCAGAGTTGGCGACGGATTGCCTGATGAGAGCCTCGCATCCCTGCCCGAAAGGCGCGAACAGGCTGTCCTATATGGCGTGCACCGCGACCGCATCGGGATCATGCCTGGAAGAACAAGGACTAGCCGCACGGAACAACGCACGACAGATGCAACAGTGGTGCCTCTCACGCATGCTTTCTCCCCTACCCATCGCTTCCGGCTGATCACCGCTGGAGCCACACGTCATGGAGGTAGCGCAGACGCGCTTGATCGGCAGAAGCTCTGAAGCGGAAGCAGGGCGTTCTCCGCCCCCGGAACCGCCGCCGAGACTGAGACCCAGAGGGCGGCTTCAGCCCACCCGGCCGGTTCGCGCGGAGATGCGATCAATCCGTCCTGTCAGGCGCAAAGGCATAGATCGCGCATCCCGCCACGATGCTGAGAGCAAGAAAGCTGAAGATGGCAGAATAGGCCATCGCTTCCCCTGCGGGTCGGACGGCGGCGAAGATACGCCCCGAGAGCAACTGAAAAAGCCCCACCGCCCCCACGGAAAACAGGTTCAGCACAGCCACGCCGCGCCCGGTGAGATGGGGCGGAAAGAAGGCGCGGCCATGGGCCATCTGCAGGCCGTAGCTCATGCCGAAAAGGCCAGCGAGCAACAGCAGAACCACATCGCGGACCAGATGGGGGCTGCTTTCCGCGGCAAGCAGCGCGAAACAGCCCGCTGTGAGCAGCGCCCCTCCCAGCACCACCCATTTGCGCGTGCCGAGGAATCGGTCCAGCGGTCCATAGGCAAAGGTGCCCGCCGCCATCGCTATGGCCATGCCGCTGGTCACCAGCCCGATCCCGGCAGGATCGAGATGATGGATCGCCTCGAGATAAGGGCCAACCCACAGCCCCCGCACCGCTGCTACGGGCGCATAGCCCACGATCAGAATGGCCATTACGAGCCAGAGCGGCCCGGGCCGCAGGAGCCCAAGAAGGCTCTGGGCATCGCCGGTCCCAGGCGTCAGCCGCGCGGGATCGCGCACGAAGATCAGCACCGCAGCGGCGACAGCAACGGTGAGGACAGCCACTCCGCCCATCGTCGCCCGCCAGCCGAACGCTGCCGTCGACCATGCAAGCGGCAGCGAGGCGCCGAGATCACCCATCATTCCCAGGCCGACCATGGCGCTGGCCATCGTCGCGAACAGCCGCGGGGGAAACTCCCGCGCGATGATGTAGTAACCTGCCACCAGAATCGGCGCGCATCCCACACCGATCAGCGCCATGCCGAGATCAAGTCCGCCACTTCCCCCCGCGGTCGCCACGATCAGCGCGCCCCCGCCGCCGCAGAGTCCGAGCAGGATGCCGGACGTCAGCCGCGGCCCGAACCTGTCCAGCGCCCAGCCGATGGGCAGCTGGCAGGCGGCGAAGGCGAGGAACCAGAAGCCGGACGCCCGCGCCAGCATCTCCGGCGTTGCGCCAATATCCCGCGCAAGCACGGGCGCCAGCACGGCCAGAAACGAGCGATAAAACTGGCTGAGCAGATAGCCCAGCACGAGGCAGATCAGTCCCGGATGCATGAGTTCCTCCCGGCGCGTCTCCCCAGCGCCGGGAAGAACCGTGCCGCGCAGCCCTGAAAAGCGCAAGCCGCAGGCAAAGACGCGGTTCGCATGTGGTTGCGGGGTGACTATGTTAGGGCGTAACAGGAACGATCCGCCCCTTGCCCAGATTTTACGGGAGGTCCGCCATGACCCGTGCCGCAAAACCGCTCCGCTCCCCCGTCTTCGACGCGCTCACCGCCGCCGCGCGGGAACGTATCCTGATCCTCGACGGCGCGATGGGCACGCAGATCCAGGGGCTGGGCCTGTCGGAAGAGGATTTCCACGGCCATGGTGCGGGCTGCGGCTGCGGCTGCCATACCGTGAACGGCGAAAAGCCGCAGAAGGGCAACAATGACCTTCTGATCCTGACCCAGCCCAAGGCGATCGAGGAAATCCACTACCGCTACGCCAGAGCGGGCGCGGATATCGTGGAGACGAACACCTTCTCCTCCACCACCATCGCGCAGGCCGATTACGGCATGGAACATCTGGTCCGCGAGCTGAACCGGGAAGGCGCGCGCATCGCCCGCCGTGCGATGGACCGGGCGACGGCGGAGGACGGGCGGCCCCGCTGGGTGGCTGGAGCCGTTGGCCCGACGAACCGCACCGCCTCCATCAGCCCGGACGTGAACGATCCGGGCTTCCGCGCCGTGACCTTCGATGATCTGCGCATCGCCTATGGCGAGCAGGTCCGGGGGCTGGCGGAAGGCGGCGCGGACCTGATCCTGATCGAGACGATCTTCGACACGCTGAACGCCAAAGCTGCGATCTTTGCCTGCGAGGAAATCTTTGCGGAAACCGGTGTGCGGCTGCCGGTGATGATCTCGGGCACGATCACCGACCTGTCGGGGCGTACGCTCTCGGGCCAGACGCCGACCGCCTTCTGGAACTCCGTCCGCCACGCCCGGCCCTTCACCGTGGGGCTGAACTGTGCGCTTGGCGCGCGCGCGATGCGGCCGCACCTGGCGGAACTCTCCGGCGTGGCCGAGACGTTCATCTGCGCCTATCCGAACGCGGGCCTGCCGAACGAAATGGGCGCCTATGACGAAACGCCCGACCAGATGGCCGAGCAGATCGCCGATTTCGCGCGCGACGGCCTCATCAACGTGGTGGGCGGCTGCTGCGGATCGACGCCCGAGCATATCGCCGCCATCGCCGAGACAGTGGCAGCGCAGGCCCCCCGCGCCCTGCCGAAAGTGCCGGTCAGGATGCGGCTTTCAGGGCTGGAACCCTTCGTCCTGACCCCAGATATCCCCTTCGTGAACGTGGGGGAGCGGACAAATGTCACCGGCTCCGCGCGCTTCCGCAAGCTCATCACCAACGGCGACTACGCCGCCGCGCTGGATGTGGCGCGCGATCAGGTGGAGAACGGCGCCCAGATCATCGACATCAACATGGACGAGGGGCTCATCGACTCGCAGAAGGCGATGACCACCTATCTCAACCTTATCGCCGCGGAACCAGACATCGCCCGCGTGCCGGTGATGATCGACAGTTCCAAGTGGGAGGTGATCGAGGCCGGCCTGAAATGCGTGCAGGGCAAGCCGGTGGTCAATTCCATTTCGCTCAAGGAAGGCGAGGAGGCTTTCCTGCACCACGCGCAGCTCTGCCGGGCCTATGGCGCTGCGGTGGTGGTCATGGCCTTCGACGAGACCGGGCAGGCGGATACCGAGGCGCGGAAGGTCGAGATCTGCTCTCGCGCCTATCGCATCCTCACCGAGGAAGTCGATTTCCCGCCGGAGGACATCATCTTCGACCCGAACATCTTCGCGGTGGCAACCGGGATCGAGGAACACGACAACTATGGTGTCGATTTCATCGAGGCCACGCGCAAGATTCGGGCAACCCTGCCCCATGCGCATATCTCGGGCGGTGTTTCCAACCTCTCCTTCTCCTTCCGCGGCAACGAGCCGGTGCGGGAGGCGATGCATGCGGTGTTCCTCTACCACGCCATTCAGGCGGGGATGGACATGGGCATCGTCAACGCGGGGCAGCTGGCCGTCTATGACCAGATCGACCCGGCCCTGCGAGAGGCCTGTGAAGACGTGGTGCTGAACCGCGTACCGAAGGCCGGCGGCACGGCGACGGAGCAAATGCTGGAGATCGCCGAACGCTTCCGCGGCACTGGCGCGAAGGAGGCCAAGGAACGCGACCTCGGCTGGCGCGAATGGCCGGTCGAGAAGCGGCTGGAACATGCGCTGGTGAACGGCATCACCGAATTCATCGACGCGGATACCGAGGAGGCGCGGCTGGCCGCCGACAGGCCGCTTCACGTGATCGAAGGGCCGCTTATGGCCGGGATGAACGTGGTGGGCGACCTCTTCGGCGCGGGCAAGATGTTCCTGCCGCAGGTGGTGAAGTCCGCCCGCGTCATGAAACAGGCGGTGGCCATGCTGCTCCCCTATATGGAGGCCGAGAAGGGCGACACCCGGCAATCCGCGGGCAAGGTTCTGATGGCCACGGTAAAGGGCGATGTCCACGATATCGGCAAGAACATCGTCGGCGTCGTGCTGGCCTGCAACAATTACGAGATCATCGACCTCGGCGTCATGGTCCCGGCGGAGAAGATCCTCGCCACAGCGCGAGAGAAGGACGTGGACGTGATCGGCCTTTCCGGCCTCATCACCCCCTCGCTGGACGAGATGGCGCATGTTGCCGCCGAGATGGAACGAGAAGGCTTCGACATCCCCCTGCTGATCGGCGGGGCGACCACGTCGCGCGTGCATACGGCGGTGAAAATCCACCCGAACTATACCGCCGGTCAGGCCGTCTATGTGACGGATGCCAGTCGCGCGGTCGGCGTCGTTTCAGGGCTGCTGTCGGCCAACCGCGACGCCTATGTGGAAACGGTGCGCGCCGAATACCGCAATGTGGCCGAAGCCCATGCGCGCTCGGAACGGGAGAAGCAGCGCCTGCCGCTGACGAAGGCGCGCGAGAATGCCTTCCGGCCGGACTGGTCGGCCTACCAGCCGCCGAAGCCGAGCTTCCTGGGCACGCGGGTCTATGACCACTGGAGCCTTGAGGAACTGGCGCGCTATATCGACTGGACACCCTTCTTCCAGACATGGGAGATGAAGGGCCGTTTCCCCGCCATTCTTGAGGATGAGAAGCAGGGCGCCGCCGCCCGTGCGCTCTGGGACGATGCACAGGTGATGCTGGCGCGGATCATCGACGACAAGTGGTTTTCCCCCAAGGCAGTCGTGGGCTTCTGGCCGGCACAGGCAGCGGGTGACGATATCCGCCTGTTCACGGATGAGGGGCGAAGCGCGGAACTGGCGACCTTCTTCACCTTGCGCCAGCAGACATGGAAGCGGGAGGGGCGGCCCAACACCGCGCTGGCCGATTTCGTTTCGCCCTCCGCGCCCGACTATGTCGGCGGCTTCGTCGTCACTGCCGGGGTGGAGGAGCAGGAGATCGCCCAGCGATTCGAACGGGCAAATGACGATTACTCCGCCATTCTCGTGAAGGCGCTGGCCGACCGCTTTGCCGAAGCCTTCGCCGAGCGGCTGCACGAACATGTGCGCAAGGAGCTGTGGGGCTATGCACCCGATGAAGTCTATGCGCCGGCAGACCTGATCGGAGAGCCCTATCGCGGCATCCGGCCCGCCCCCGGCTATCCCGCCCAGCCCGACCATACGGAAAAGCTCACGCTGTTCCGCCTGCTGGACGCGGAAGCCCGGATCGGCGTCCGGCTGACGGAGAGCTATGCCATGTGGCCCGGCTCCTCGGTCTCCGGGCTTTATCTTGCTCATCCCGATGCGCATTACTTCGGCGTGGCGCGAGTGGAGGCGGATCAGGTGGCCGACTACGCCAGCCGGAAGGGGATTGATCTGGCGGAGGCGGAACGCTGGCTGGCGCCAATCCTCAACTACACGCCCGCGCGCCGCGCGGCTGCGGAGTGATCAGTTGAGCCAGACGATGCCCAGGTTCAGCGCCGTCGCGTAGCTCAGCCAGAGCAGGTAGATCACCATCATCCAGGCCGTCGGCGGGTCCGCCCGCCAACGGTCGCGGATGAACACGAAAACGGCGACCCACAGGGCCAGCACCACCGCCGCCGCAAGGACTGTCATCTGCGCCCCAAAGAAGATCGGCGTCCAGATGAAGGTCAGCGCGGGGATGATGATCCAGAGCCAGAAGGGTCGCTCGGTCCGCTCCCGAAGCCAGGTACGCGCTCCCGCAACTGCAATCAGCAGGTACATCACGCCCCAAACCGGGCCGAAGATGCTGTTCGGCGGGGTAAAGGAAGGCTTGGTCAGCGATTCATACCAGCCACCCGGGTCCACCGTCATGCCCGTGCCGAAGCCGATGACCAGCACCACGATGATGAACATCGCATAAGTTGCAAGCTGGCCCATCCTGTCCTCACCTCAAAGGTCGAATGCGAGATAATACGGGCCAGGATCGGGTCAAGGCAGGCCAGAGTCTCTGGCATTTCCGAAACACTGCTTTCACCAGCGATTAACAGGTTCATCCTATGGTTGTCAGAGCCATGCGGGAACAAACAGGAGTGCTTCGTGTTTTTTGTAGTAATGATAGACACTTCGTCGTGTGTCTGACATGAAAGTGCATGTAGGGCGCTTCGGGCGCAGGGGGGCTTTAGATACCCAAAAGCCACCCAACGAAATAATTCATGCGTATCTTCCACTTTTCTTTTTGCCTACAAGGCTAGATCATTTTCCGACAGTGAATGGTTTTTAAAGGTTTGAGTGTCATGAGTGCTGTTCCCGCTTCCCACCTTGCACCCGTGCATCACGACACGGGCGAAATCGCCATACGCACCGCTGTGGCAGTGCTGCTTGCGAATGTGCGGGGCGAATACAATCGGCTGTGCCTGGTGGACGATCTCGAAGATCTTGCCAGCGATTCTCGCGCGGATGAGGCGGAGGTGTTACGCACCATCGCCTCGCAGGTCCGGCGTCTTGTAAAGATGTAGCCGCCGGAGGTGGCGGTCGCTCTGGTTGATCCTGCCGCGGTCTTGTGACGAGCGGTGGGAGACTATAGGTTCAGCGGAACTCTCCGACGGACTCTTCATATGCCTGCCAGCGACAGCGCCCCGGCGACCTATCAGGTCCTTGCCCGCAAATATCGACCGCAGACCTTCGCCGATCTGATCGGGCAGGAGGCGATGGTCCGTACGCTGAAGAATGCCTTCGCCGCGGACAGGATCGCCCATGCCTTCATCATGACCGGGGTCAGGGGGGTGGGCAAGACGACCACCGCCCGGATCATCGCCAAGGGGTTGAACTGCACCGGCCCCGATGGGACCGGCGGCCCGACGACGGAGCCATGTGGTCTCTGCGACGCCTGTGTCGCCATTGCGGAAGGGCGCCATGTCGATGTGATGGAGATGGACGCCGCCTCCCGCACGGGGGTCGGCGACATACGGGAGATCATAGACTCCGTCCATTACCGGGCAGCGTCGGCGCGCTACAAGATCTACATCATAGATGAGGTCCACATGCTATCGACCAGCGCGTTCAACGCGCTGCTCAAGACGCTGGAGGAACCGCCGCCACATGTGAAGTTCATCTTCGCCACCACGGAAATCCGCAAGGTTCCCGTGACCGTCCTCTCCCGCTGCCAGCGGTTCGACCTTCGCCGGATCGAACCGGAAGTGATGATCCCCTATCTTGCCGACGTGGCGGAGCGCGAGCGCGCCCGTGTCGCCGGCGATGCCCTGGCGCTGATCGCGCGGGCCTCCGAAGGATCGGCGCGGGACGCGATGTCACTGCTCGATCAGGCGATTGCGCACGGCGCGGGCGAAACGACGCTGGAGGAGGTGCGGGCGATGCTCGGCCTCGCCGATCGCGGACGGGTGCTCGATCTTTTCGACCTCATCATGCGGGGGGACGCCGCCGGGGCGCTGGCGGAACTCTCGGCGCAATACGCGGCAGGCGCCGATCCCATGGCTGTGCTGCGCGATCTTGCGGAAATCACCCACTGGCTCTCCATCGTCCGCATCACCCCGGAAGCGGCGGAAGATCCGACCGTTCCACCGGATGAGCGTGCGCGCGGCCTCGATCTGGCAGGACGGCTTTCCATGCGGGTGCTGACCCGGATGTGGCAGATGCTGCTGAAGGCACTGGAGGAGGTCTCCCTCGCGCCGAACGCGATGATGGCCGCTGAAATGACGATGATCCGCCTGACGCATGTGGCCGACCTTCCCTCCCCCGAGGATCTGGTGCGCAGGCTGCAGTCGCTGCCGCCGCCCGCACCCGGCGGGCCAGGAAAGGGGCCGGGCAGCCGGGCAGGAGCCGAACGCCCGCTTCCACAGACGATGCAGGCCGGCCCGCGGACCTTAGCGACACCCTCCGGCGGGGGCGTGGCGATGGCGCTGTCCTCGGCGCCGGAAACATCGCTTGCCCGTTATGCCAGCTTTCCGCAGGTCGTCGAACTCATCCGCTCGAACCGGGATGTGAAACTGCTGATCGAGGTGGAGACGACGCTCCGCCTTGTGCGTTACGCGCCCGGCCGGATCGAATTCCAGCCGACACCGGAAGCCCCCTCTGATCTCGCCGCGCGGCTTTCGGGGCGTTTGCAGGGCTGGACCGGTGTGCGCTGGGGCGTCTCCGTCGTTTCGGATGGCGGCGGTCGCACGATCGCGGAAGAACGCGACGCGGAGCAGGAAGCCCTGCGGCAGGAAGCACGGAACAATCCGCTGGTGCAGGCGGTGCTGGAAGCCTTTCCCGGTGCCCGCGTGGCGGAAGTCAGAACAGCCGAGACGGCGGTGGCCGAAGCGGCGGAGGCGGCACTTCCCGAAGTGCCGGATGAATGGGACCCCTTCGAGGACGAATGAGAGGATAACGGATGTTCAAAGGACTGGGCCAGATGGGCGACATGGCGAAGCTCATGAAATCGGCCAAGGACATTCAGGAGAAGATGGAGGCGCTTCAGGAGGAGCTTCGCACCACCACGGTGACGGGGGAATCCGGCGCTGGACTGGTGAAAGCCACGGCGACCGCCAAGGGCGAGCTGACGGGGCTGGATATCGACCCCTCCATCTTCAACCCCGAGGAAAAGGAAGTGGTCGAGGATCTCATCCTCGCCGCGATCAAGGATGCACAGACCAAGGCCGCCGAAAAATCACAGGCGGAAATGGCGAGCCTCACCGAATCCTTCGGCTTTCCCGCCGGGATGAAGCTGCCGTTCTGAGGCCATCTTGAAAGACGCCGCCAATGCGGAGATCGAGGCGCTGATCGCGCTCATGTCGCGCCTGCCGGGGCTTGGCCCCCGGTCGGCGCGGCGTGCCGTATTGCATCTGCTTCGCCGCCGGGGAGCGCTGATGGCCCCCTTGGGAGAGGCGCTCCAGCAGGTTGCCGTGAATGCGCGCGATTGCGTGGTCTGCGGCAATATCGGTACCGGCGATCTCTGCGCCATCTGCGCCGATCCCCAGCGGGAGACAGGCGAGATCTGCGTGGTGGAAGACGTGGCGGATCTGTGGGCGATGGAACGGGCGGGTGCGTTTCGCGGACGCTATCACGTTCTGGGCGGCACGCTCTCGGTGCTCGACGCCGTCGGGCCGGAGGATCTGCGCATTCCGGCGCTGGTTTCGCGGGCGAAGGGCGCGCGGGAGGTGATCCTTGCCCTTCCCGCCACCGTGGACGGACAGACCACCGCACATTACATCGCCGAGGCGCTGGAAGGTTGCGGCGCGGCCGTCACCTCTCTCGCACAGGGTGTTCCGGTGGGGGGAGAGCTCGACTATCTGGACGATGGCACGATCAGCGCGGCGATGCGGGCGCGGCGGTCCTTCTGACCCTCACTCCGCCCAGCCGGGATCGGTGGTGAAGGCGATGGTCAGCCAGCGGTCCGGCCCCTCGCCCCCGATGGCATCTCCGATTTCATCCCGCAGACGATCCCAATGCTCCAGCGGCTCGGGCGGCAGGCCTGTCCGCAGGATGAAGTAAAGCTCCACCTGTGTACCCCGCCCCACGCGAGCGGCATAGGCGCGGTAGCCCTTGAAGCCATATTTCGCGACCATCTCCTCCGCCACGCTGTCCACATGCACCTTCAGGTCGGGGGGCGTGATGAGCAGCACATCCGAAAGTGCCTGCCGAACGGTGCCGAGAGGCAGCGGGATGATGACAAGGCAGACGAGCGCCAGCACCGCCGGATCGACATAGGGGGAGAGCCATTCCAGACGCGTGCCCTGAACTGCCCAGCCCAGGATGAAGGCGACCAGCAGAGCGCCGGTGATACAGCCCGACATGATCCAAGCGCGGACGTCGAGCTTCAGGAATTCCGACTTTAGCCGCAGGTTCACCCGGTGCCCAAACCAGGCCATCGCCAGACAGACCGCCAGCGTCACCACAGCATAAAGGATAGCCAGATCGAATTTCAGGACGTTGCCGCCGTCCAGAAGAGTGATCACCGCATTGATGAGCGCATAGATTGCCACGACCATGAGCAGAAGGCCGTTCAGACCTAGGACAATCGGTTCGAGGTGCCAGAAGCCCATCGTGAACCTGTCGCGCAGCTTGCCCGAAAGCGCGTTCGTCCGTGCAGACCTGACGATCAGCTCCGACACGATGAGCGAGAGCACCGTCATCGTCGCGTCAGCAAGCGAATAGAAACCGTCGAAGGCAATGGAGAAGGCGCCCGACAGCAACCCGAAAAGAATTCCGAACAACGCGACCACGACGGTCGCGGCGATGGAAACGCGCAGCGCGCTCTGTTCCGTCAATCTATCCATTTTCCCCATCAGCCAGCCGCCGTTGGGGTGCAGTTAGCCGTGGCCGTCGCGAAGTCCAGCCACGGCAGCGGTCTCAGCGACGGTGATCGTCGTCCTCGTCCTCTTCATCATCGTCGGTGTTGGGCAGGTTGAAGAAGCTGTCCGCATTGGAGAAATCGGCCGGCTTCTTTTCCTCCTCGGAGAGAGAGAAGTTTTCCAGACCCGCGATGGAGGACGGCAACCGCGCATCGGGCGACATCCCCAGAGATTGCTCGGTGGAAACGAGCTTGCGACGTTCGTCATCGGTCATCACGACGCCATCCGCCGTCTTCTTGCGGGCTGCCTGCTGGACGGCCGCATCCAGCTCGGACTGGCGGGCAAGGCCCAGCGCCACCGGGTCAACCGGCGCGATATTCGCGATGTTCCAGTGCGAGCGGTCGCGAATTGACTGAATCGTCGGCTTCGTCGTGCCTACCAGCTTTGCGATCTGGCCGTCCGAAAGTTCTGGGTGGAACTTGACGAGCCAGAGAATCGCGGCCGGACGGTCCTGACGCTTGGAAAGCGGCGTGTAGCGCGGCCCGCGGCGTTTTTCCTCGCCCACGGCGGCCGGGTTGAACTTCAGCTTGAGCCGGTAGATCGGGTTCTTCTCACCCTTCTCGATCTCCACGGCGTCGAGCTGGTTGTTGGCGATCGGATCGAAACCCTTGACGCCGGTGGCCACATCGCCATCGGCGATGCCCTGCACTTCGAGTTCGTGAAGGCCGCAGAAATCCGCAATCTGCTTGAAGGACAGGGTGGTGTTTTCGATGAGCCAGACCGCGGTCGCCTTGGCCATCAGGGGCTTGTTCATCGGGTCTCTCCTAACATATCTCTCCCGCGCCGGGAAAACGGCTGCGGCCTTGGCCGCGATCTCCACGTTTTCGGGAAGTCCGGTGATATATAGGCGGGAAGGCCGAAGGAGGAAAGAGGCAATGCGCGCGACGACAGCGGTTCTGGCCGCCCTCCTGAGCTTGTCCACAACGGCGGACGGCGCGTTGGCACAGGCGCGCGGCGGGCGTCCTGCAGGCGAATTCGACTACTACGTCATGGCACTCACCTGGTCCCCCGGATGGTGTTCGCGCGAGGGGGAAACGGGGGGCCAGTGCGATCCCCGGCATCGCCACGGCTTCCTTCTCCATGGCCTCTGGCCGCAATATGACAAAGGAGGCTGGCCCGAATTCTGCCGTACCTCCATGCGTGACCCGTCACGGGCCGAGACAGGCGCGATGACCGATATCATGGGGTCGCAGGGGCTTGCCTGGTATCAATGGAAGAAGCACGGCCGCTGCGCGGGGCTGAGCGCGGCCGACTATCTTTCCACCCAGCGCAAGGCCTACCACAGCGTTGCAATGCCGGAGGTCCTCTCCCGCCTGCGGGAAGATGTGCGGCTTCCTGCCTCCGTCATCGAGGATGCGTTCATCGAGACGAATCCCGGAATGAGCCGCGACATGCTTACCGTCACCTGCTCCGCAGGCCATATTGCGGAGGTGCGTGTCTGTCTAACGAAAGATCTGGAACCCCGGCGCTGCGGTCAGGATGTGATCCGCGACTGTACCCTGAAAAACGCGATACTCGCGGCGCCTTAGGGGTTCTTCGCTGCAATGCGGCACGTTAGAGTGAGGCACCATGCAGACGCGGCCCTTGCCCTCCCTCGTCCGACCGCTGGTCATCGCCCTTTCGCTGGCGCTGACAGGCTGCGCGCCGCAGCTCACGCTCTATGACGCCGGCACCGTGGACCGAACCGCCGACCTCGCGACGCTGACCATAGGCATCTATCAGGATCTGCTGATCCTGCCACCGTCCGAACGTGCGGCAGCGGTCGAGCGCCTTCGGCCCCGCTATGCTCAGGCGGAAACGCGGCTCCGGGTTCAGCTTCTCCGTCAAGAAAGCCGTTTCGCCAACGCCGCCAGCGCCGTTGCAGCGCATGAAATGCTGAACCTTTGGCAAGAGGCTTCCGCTGGACAACTCCGAGGGGAGCCGGCGGCGCTGTCCTCTGCCATGCTGCTGACCTATCGCGACAGGATCGAGCAGTTGTTCCGCGTGCTTCTGAGCGCCGAGGAGGGCAAACGCCTGCTTACCCTTGTCCCGTTGGTCGAATAACCGCCCCTTGCGCCCGTGCTCACCTTGGGTGAGAACCCCACGAACCCCAAGAGCGAGGCCCCCATGTCATCGCTAAATTCCCTTTCGGGCGGTGTCCCGACGAATCGCCTCCGCAAGCTCCTTGCGAAGGAAACGGCAAACTATGCGCGAACCCGCCCCCGGAGCCGCCTGGCGCTCGATCATGGCGCAGCCGCCTGGATGGACGGTGTGCCGATGCACTGGATGCGGGACTGGCCCCTACCCTTTCCCATCATGGTGAAACGGGCGGAAGGCGCGAGGCTCACCGATATCGATGGGCACGATTTCGAAGACTTCTGCCTTGGCGACACGGCCTCGCTCTTTGGTCACTCGCCAAAGCCGGTGGCGGAGGCGATTCGCAGGCAGTCGCGGCAGGGGCTCACCTACATGCTGCCGAATATCGACGCGCTGGCGGTCGGGGAACTGCTCTCCTCCCGCTTTGGAGAGTTCCGCTGGCAGGTGGCAACGACCGCGACGGATGCGAACCGCTTCGCCCTGAAGGTGGCACGGGCAGTCACGGAGCGGCGGAAGATCATCGTCTTCAACGGCGCCTACCACGGCACGGTGGATGAGACGATGGTGAAGCTGCGCAACGGGCGCACGGTACCGCGCCCCGGCCTTGTCGGCATGGCGGCAGATCCGGCTTCGGAGACGATCGCGGTAGAGTTCAACGACCTCGCCGCGCTGGAAGCTGCGCTTTGCGAAATGGACGTGGCAGCGGTCATCGCGGAGCCGGTCATGACCAATGCCTGCATGGTATTGCCCGAGCCCGGTTTTCATGAGGCGCTCCGTCGGCTCACACGGGCGACGGGAACGCTCCTCATCCTCGACGAGACCCATACGATCAGCTCCGGGCTGGGCGGCTATACGCGTCGGCACGGGCTGCTGCCCGACATCCTCACTTGCGGGAAAGCGGTGGCGGGCGGCGTGGCGGCGGCGGTCTGGGGCATGACCGAGGACGTAGCCTCCCGTCTGTCGGCGCAGGAGGCAGAGCGCGAGCCCGGCCATACGGGCATGGGCACCACCCTCTCCGGCAATCCGCTCCAGTTCGCCGCGCTGCGTGCCACGCTCTCCGAGGTGATGACGAAAGGCGCCTATCAGCGGATGGAGAGCGGCGCGAAGCGGCTTGAGAAAGGGCTGCGCCTCGTGATCAAGGAGCGGGATGTGCCGTGGCATGTCGTCCGCTGCGGCGCGCGGGTGGAGTTCATCTGTGCGCCCGGGCCCCTGCGCAACGGCACCGAGGCCGAGGAAGCCTATCAGCCGCTGGTGGAGGCGGCTGTCCACCTATCCCTTGTCAACCGCGGGCTGCTCATCGCGCCCTTTCACAACATGATGCTCGTCTCGCCCGTCACCCGGAAGAAACAGATCGACCGGCTCATCGATGCGTTTGACGAAATCTGCGCGGAGCTGTTCCGATGACATCGCTTTCTCCCTCCGGCTCCGATATTTCTGAAGCTGAGGAGTTTCTGGCCCAGCACCCGGAGATTGAGGCGATCGACCTCGTTCTGACGGATGCAAACGGCGTGGGCCGCGGCAAGATCATCCGCCGGCATGAACTCATGTCGCTCTATCGCAATGGGCGGCATCTGCCGATTTCCATTCTCGGCCTGGATATCTGTGGCGAGGATGTGCACGAAACCGGACTGGTCTGGGATCAGGGGGATGGCGATCTGCGTGCCTGGCCCGTGCCGGGAAGCCTGGTGCCCATCGCAGGCACATCGCCCGCGCGGGCGGAGGTGCTTCTCTCCATGTTCACCCTCGACGGGGAACCGATGGCCTCCGATCCGCGCCACGCCCTTTCCCGTCAGGTCGCCGCGCTGGAAGCGGAAGGCCTGTTTCCCGCGGGCGCGTTCGAACTGGAGTTCTTCCTGCTCGACAATACCCGCGACGCGGAGGGGCGCGTCCGCCCCGCTGCCGCCGTGCTCGACGGGCGGCGGTCGGACCGGACGGAAGTCTATTCCGTCGATCACCTGCATGGGATGGAGCCGCTCTTTTCCGCCATCTATGCCGGCGCCGCGGCAGCAGGGATCATGGCGGAGACGGTGATCTCGGAATATGCGCCGGGCCAGTATGAACTCACGCTCCATTACCGGCCCGATGTCATGCGGGCAGCGGATGACCTCATCCGGCTCAAGCGCATCGTGCGCCTCGCCGCGCGGCGGTTTGGGGTGACAGCCTGCTTCATGGCGAAGCCCTTTGCGCGCTACGCCGGGTCAGGGATGCACTTCCATGTGTCGATGGCCGATGGCGAGGGGAAGAACATCTTCAGCGAAGCGCGGGAAGGCGTCTGGAACGACCCGATCCGTCAGGCCATCGGCGGGCTTCGCGCGACGATGGGCGAATCCATGCTGGTCTTTGCCCCGCACGGCAATTCCTGGCGCCGTTTCGCGAGCCAGAGCTATGCCCCGGTGTCGCCGACCTGGGGCGTGAACAACCGCTCCGTGGCGCTGCGCATCCCCGCAGGGCCTGTCGCAGCCCGCCGCATCGAACATCGCCCTGCCGGGGTGGATGCCAATCCTTATCTGGTGGGCGCAACGGTGCTGGCCGGTATCCACAAGGGGCTGACGGAACGGCTGGACCCGGGGCCGGAGACTGTGGGCAACGGCTATGAAGCCTCATCTCCCCTCCCCATTCCGCGGGACTGGCGGGAAGCAGTCGAGGCGGCGCAACACTCCGCCTTCCTGAAAGATGCCTTGGGGGTGGAAATGCATCGCACCTTCACCGCCATCAAGGCGGCCGAATACGCCCGGGTGGCCGCGACCATACCGGACGTGGATTTCGACCTTTATCTCCACGCTGTCTGAACGGGTGTCATGCGTTCTGGACCGGCGTCTCCTCCGGGATCGGCAGGATGGTCGTCGCCTTGA
The DNA here is from genome assembly GCF_000740795.1 of Haematobacter massiliensis. GTDB lineage: Bacteria > Pseudomonadota > Alphaproteobacteria > Rhodobacterales > Rhodobacteraceae > Haematobacter > Haematobacter massiliensis. Next base: position 30,964 of record NZ_JGYG01000002.1, on the reverse strand, counting down.
TCTCCTCCATGGAAAGGAGTGCGGTGACGTTGTAGATCCGCACTTCCGAGATCAGCGCCTGATAGAACTTGTCATAGGCCCGGGCATTGGCGACCCGGACCTTCAGGATATAGTCGATATCGCCCGCAAGCCTATGCGCTTCAAGCACTTCCGGGCGCTCCCGGAGCGCCTTGAGGAACTTCTTCTGCCAGTCGGCCTCATGCTCCGAGGTGCGGATCAGCACGAAGAAACACGCCTCAAGGCCCAGTGATTCCGGATCCAGAATCACCGTCTGCCGTCCGATCACCCCGGCTTCGCGCAGCTTGCGGATCCGGTTCCAGACGGGGGTCTTGGAAGAATTGACCTTGCGGGCGATTTCATCCAACGACTGGCTGGCATCCTCCTGCAATTCGACAAGGATTTTCCGATCGATCTCGTCCAGCCGGACTGCCATTCGTTGAACTCCCTCAAACCGGGAAGGATGCCCCGTTGAAGGCGATTATCTGAACAATCATCCTTATCTGCAAGTCAGGATAGCATTCATGGCGGAAAATATCCTATATTGGCGCTGCGATTCCAGACTTGGTTCCTGTCATGAAGCATTTTCCGCTCTTCCTCGACACCACGGGGCGCCGCATTCTCCTGTCCGGAGGGGGCGATGCCGCCGTTGCGAAGCTGCGGCTGCTGCTCAAGACGGAGGCGCAGCTAGACGTGTTCTCCGACGATCCGGTGAACGAGATCCTGCTCTGGGCGGCGGAGGGGCGCATCACGCTCCACCATCGTGCGATCGCTCCCGAGGATCTGGTCGGAGCGATGCTCGTCTATGCCGCAGATGAGGATGCAGCGCGCGACGCCGCGACCGCGGCTCTCGCCCGTGCGGCGGGCGTTCTGCACAATATCGTCGATGATCTTCATGGCAGCGCCTTTATCACGCCCGCCATCGTGGACCGCGATCCGGTGACCGTCGCCATCGGAACGGAAGGCGCGGCCCCCGTCCTTGCCCGTGCGATAAAAGCGGATCTTGAGGCGCGGCTGCCCGTGCGCCTTGGCGCGCTGGCGCGGATCGGCAAGGCCTTCCGGACCATGGCGGATGCCCTGCCGATGGGCCGCCGCCGCCGCGATTTCTGGAGCGAATATTACTTCGAGGTCGGCCCCCGCGCGCATGAAGCCGGCGGCGAAGACGGGGCGGAGCAGGCGCTGGACGATCTGCTCGCCCGCCATCTGGACGCGGCGCCCCGGCCCGGTCATGTGGATTTCGTCGGCGCTGGCCCCGGTGACCCCGAGCTTCTGACGCTGAAGGCGCGGCGCGCGTTGGACAAGGCGGATGTCGTCATTCACGACCGCCTGATCTCACCGGAGATCCTTGAACTCGCCCGGCGCGAGGCCACGCTGATCGACGCGGGCAAGGAGGGGTTCGGCCCCTCGATGAGCCAGGGGCGGATCAACGCGCTGATCCTTGCTCATGCCGGATCGGGCGCGCATGTGGTGCGGCTGAAATCCGGCGATGCCGGCCTGTTCGGGCGGCTGGACGAGGAGCTGGAGGCAGTGGAGGCCGCCGGTATTTCCTGGCGCATCGTCCCTGGCATCACCTCCGCCGTCGCCGCTGCGGCGAGCATCGGCCAGAGCCTCACCCGCCGTGGACGCAACTCGTCCGTCCGTTTCATCACCGGCCACGACATGCAGGGCTTTGCCGAGCATGACTGGCGCGCACTTGCCCGTCCGGGCGAAGTGGCGGCGATCTACATGGGCCGGAAGTCCGCCCGATTCGTTCAGGGCCGGTTGATGATGCATGGCGCGGCAGGAACCACGCCCGTCACGCTGATCGAGAACGCATCCCGCCCGGATGAACGAATTATTGGCTGTTGTCTCAATGATTTTACCACGTCCGTCACGGAACTGACGGGCCCAGCGATCATTCTTTACGGGCTGTCGCCCCGACGCGCAGTCCAACTTCTCGAAGATTTCAAGGAGGCCAGACCATGAGCCGCCGTTTCACACCGAAAGTCGTCACCGCCAACGCCCTCCTTGAGGGCGATGTCGTTTATCTCACCCCCGATGACCGCTGGTCGCGCGAACTGCACGAGGCGGAGCTGATCGAGGATGAAGCCCATGCCGCGATCCGCCTTCTGGATGCGGCAGCGCAATCAGGGCTTGTCGTCGGCGCCTATCTCGCCGATGCCAAGGCAGGATCCACCGGGCCGGAACCCATCCATTTCCGGGAGGTGTTCCGCGCGACCGGCCCTTCGAACTACCCCCACGGCAAACAGGCCGAACGCGACCTCGATCGCGTCGGCTGAGTCCCAGGAGCAAGACCGCATGTACCGCTACGACGATTTCGACGCAGCCTTCGTCCGCGAACGGGTGGCCCAGTTCCGCGCGCAGGTGGAGCGACGGATCGACGGATCGCTGACGGAGGAGGAGTTCAGGCCGCTCCGGCTGATGAACGGTCTCTACCTCCAGCTTCACGCCTACATGCTGCGCGTGGCCATCCCCTATGGCACACTCAACGGCGCGAAAATGCGTCAGCTCGCGCTCATCGCCGACCGGTGGGACAAGGGATACGGCCATTTCACCACCCGCCAGAACATCCAGTACAACTGGCCACTGCTCCGCGACGTGCCGGACATGCTGGAAGCTCTGGCGGAGGTGGAGATGCACGCCATCCAGACCTCGGGCAACTGCGTCCGCAACGTCACCGCAGACCATTTCGCCGGCGCTGCGGCGGATGAGATCGAAGACCCGCGCCCCGTCGCGGAATTGCTGCGTCAGTGGTCGACCGACCATCCGGAATTCCAGTTCCTCCCGCGGAAGTTCAAGATCGCCATCACCGGCAGCCCGAACGACCGCGCCGTGACCCGCGCGCATGACATCGGGCTCCGCATGGTGCGCAATGCGCGGGGCGAGCCTGGCTTCGAGGTGATCGTGGGAGGCGGCCTTGGCCGGACGCCGATGCTTGGCCATATCGTGCGGGAGTTCCTGCCCAAGGCCGACCTGCTGCCCTATGTGGAAGCTGTTCTCAGCGTCTACAACGAGCTTGGCCGCCGCGACAACAAGTACAAGGCCCGCATCAAGATCACCGTGCACGAAACGGGCGTCGAGAAGATTCGGGAGCTTGTGGAAGCCCGGTTCGCGGAAATCCGGCCGGAGTTTCACGGTTCCGATCAGGCATTGCTTGCGGACATCGAAGCAGCCTTTGCAGCGCCCGCATGGAAGAACGCACCCACCGACGCCTATGAGGCCGCGCTTCGCGACCCGGAATTCCGTCGCTGGAGCGAACAGAACCTGAGCCGCCACCGGAACGACAACTACGCCATCGTCTCCGTCTCGCTGAAGAAACAGGGCGCGACGCCGGGCGATGCGACATCCGACCAGATGCGCGTGCTGGCCGATCTGGCAGAACGCTACGGACATGACGAACTGCGTATCAGCCATGAGCAGAACGTCATCCTGCCGCATGTGCACAAGGGCGATCTGCCCGCCGTCCACGCAGCGCTGAAGGCCGCGGAACTGGCCACGGCGAATATCGGGCTGATCTCCGACATCATCGCCTGCCCCGGCATGGATTACTGCGCGCTGGCCACCGCGCGCTCCATCCCCATCGCGCAGGATATCGCCACTCATTTCCACGCTCTCGGGCTGGAGGAGGAGATCGGCGGGATGAAGATCAAGATCTCCGGCTGCATCAACGCCTGCGGCCATCACCATGTGGGGCATGTCGGGATTCTCGGCCTCGACCGCGCGGGCGTGGAGAATTATCAGATCACGCTGGGCGGCGACGGCACGGAACGTGCGGCCATCGGCGAACGCGCCGGCCCCGGTTTTCCGGCGGAGGAGGTGGTGCCCGCGATCGAGCGGCTCATGCGCGCCTATCTGGCCGAACGGCAGGGGCCGGAGGAGACGTTCATCGACGCCTTCCGTCGCCTTGGCCCGGCCCCGTTCAAGGCCGCGCTCTACCCGGAGGAAGGCAAGCGCGATGCGGCCTGACGGTTCCGTTGCGGATCGGGTGGATACCCTGAATGCCCGCCACGGCGACAAGGGCGGTACGGAAGCGATCCGTGCCGCGCTCGCCGATCCGGCGGCGGGCCGGGTGGCGCTCGTCTCCTCCTTCGGGGCCGAATCCGTCGTGCTGCTTCATATGGTTGCGGAGGCGGCGCCCGAGCTGCCCGTGCTCTTCGTCGATACGGAGATGCTGTTCGCGGAAACCATCGCCTATCAGCAGGAGATCGCGCGCAGCCTCGGTCTTACCGACATCCGGCGGATCACGGCCGATCCCGAGGAGCTTGCCTTCGAGGATCCGGACAATACGCTGCACCAGTTCAATACCGATGCCTGCTGCGACCTTCGCAAGACCCGCCCGCTCGAACGCGCCCTGAAAGGGTTCGACGCCTGGATCACCGGGCGGAAACGGTTTCAGGCCGCGACCCGCGCCACGCTCGACCTGTTCGAGGCCGAAGGCGACAGCCGGATCAAGATCAATCCGCTCGCAGACTGGACGCCGGCGGAGGTGGATACCTATATGACCCGCCATGACCTGCCCCGGCACCCGCTCGTGGCGAAGGGCTATCCGTCGATTGGTTGCGCCCCCTGCACCTCTCCGGTGAAACCCGGCGAGGATCCGCGGGCCGGTCGCTGGCGGGGACAGGCAAAGGTCGAATGCGGCATCCATTTCATCGACGGCAAGGCCGTGCGGATGCCAAAGGACAAGGAGAACGCGGCATGACCGTGATCGTGCGCGACGACGGCTTCCATGCCGAGGACTTCACCGGGGACTTTCTGCCCCTTGATGCGCTGGATGGTCCCAGCCCTGCCGTGGACGTTCCCTCCGACACCGCGACCGCTGACCTGGTACCGCTTCTGTCGGCCGGATTCGTGCGGATCGACTTCCCCGCATTTTCCGACGGTCGCGGCTTCACCCTCGGTCGCGAGTTGCGGCGGCTGGGGTTCAGCGGGCGGCTCCGCGCCAAGGGTCATGTGATCGCCGATCAGTATGCCATGGTGCGCCGCTCCGGTTTCGACGAGGTGGAGATCGCTTCGGAACTCGCCGCCCGTCAGCCTGAGGATCAGTGGCTCGCCCGTGCCGACTGGCGCGAACATGATTACCAGCGGCGGCTGCGGGGCTGACCCTTCCGCCGATCCCCTATTCCCGATAAAAGGATGCGACTCCCCGCCATGAACGACCTCGCTCCCGTGACCGATACCGCCGCCCCCGCCGCCAAGACCCTGCCCACCGAAACCGTGACCGCCGTCCGGCACTGGTCGGAGCATCTGTTTTCGTTCCGCGTGACCCGTCCCCGGTCGCTCCGCTTCCGGTCCGGCGAATTCGTGATGATCGGCCTGACAGGGGATAACGGCCGCCCGCTGCTGCGCGCCTATTCCATCGCCTCCCCCGCCTGGGACGAGGAACTGGAGTTCTATTCCATCAAGGTGCAGGACGGCCCGCTGACCTCCCGGTTGCAGCATATTCAACCGGGTGACGAGATCATTCTGAAGCCGAAAGCGGTGGGGACGCTCGTCCTGGATGCGCTGCTGCCCGGCAAGCGGCTGTGGCTCTTTGCTACCGGCACGGGAATCGCGCCCTTCGCCTCGCTTATCCGCGACCCGGAAACCTATGAGCGGTATGATGAGGTCATCCTCACCCATACGACGCGGGAAGTGGCGGCTCTGGCCTATGGCGAGGAACTGGTCGCCTCCGTCGCTGAGGATCCGCTGGTCGGTGAGTTCGCCGCGGGCAAGCTGCGCTATTATCCGACCACCACGCGCGAAACCTCGCCCGTCATGGGCCGGATCACCGACCATCTTCGCTCCGGCGAGGTGTTCGAGCGGCTCGGCATCCCGGCGATAAATCCTGCGACGGACCGGGGCATGGTCTGTGGCAGCCTCGCCTTCAACAAGGATATCATGGAGATCCTCGACGGGTTCGGTCTGCGCGAAGGCGCGAACAGCGAGCCTGCCGAATATGTGGTGGAAAAGGCCTTCGTCGGCTAACCCTCACTCTTCCAGTTGAACCCTGAGTTCCTGAAGGACGTTCTGGATTGCTTCCGGGGCGTCCTTTGCCTTGTCCCAGGCGTGAAGCAGCCGGTCCTCCAGGTCGGGTGCCAGATCGGCTTCGGTGATATGCGCGCGAAATGTGCCTGCCCGCTCCACCCACCAGCGCCGCGCCTTTTCCCCCAGCACTTCCGTCCCCTCCGTGACGATGTCCGTGGCGTGATCTGCTGCGGCGAGTGCCCCCTCCGCCGCGCTCCTGCTCGACTCCGAGGGGTCGCGCAGCGCATCCTGCACCCCTGCCATCGCGGCATCGACAGCCCGCTCCGCCTCGCCTGCGGCAAGGCTCACCGCTTCACGCATGTTGGCGGAGGCCGCTCTATTCAAGGCCCTGCCCGCCTGCTCTGCCGCGCTCTGTGCATCGGTAGCCGCTTCGCGCGCGGTGCGGGCGGCACGGTTGACGAAACTCTCCTCGTCCTCCTCGACGGGAAACCGGAAGGCTGAGGGAAGAGAGGGCGCTTCCCGTGTGAGTCCGCCCCACGGCCCACGAACATCCGTGGCGAAATGGCGCCATGTCACGATCCCCAGGGCCACCAGTATCGCCGCGATCAGAAACGACCTCATCTTCCAACTCCTCCGGGCTTTTACCGCCCATTGCGGTGCGGGGCCGCGGCGGAAATACCGAATCCCTGTTGTATCACGCCTTCGCCAACACTATTTTGCCCGCGGCACACAACATCGTAAGGATTACCACCATAGCCCGCAGACCGCACAATGCCCCGCCCCAACGCGACACCGGACCCCGTGTCAACGAACGTATCCGCGCGCCGGAGATTCGGCTGATCGGGGCAGAGGGCGAGAACGTCGGGGTCGTGACGCCAGCGCGGGCGCTCGCCCTGGCTCAGGAGGCTGGTCTCGATCTCGTCGAGATCTCGCCGAACGCCACGCCGCCCGTCTGCAAGATCATGGACTTCGGCAAGTTCAAATACGAAAATCAGAAGCGCGAGGCCGAAGCACGGAAGAAGCAGAAGACCATCGAGGTCAAGGAAATCAAGTTCCGTCCCGGGACCGATACCCATGACTACGACGTGAAGATGCGCTCCGTGCTCAAGTTCCTCGAAGGCGGCGACAAGGTGAAAGTGACCCTTCGCTTCCGCGGTCGCGAGATGGCGCACCAGCAGCTCGGCATGGAACTGCTGAACCGGGTGGCCGCCGATGTGGCCGAGGTCGGCAAGGTGGAGAATATGCCGAAGCTTGAAGGCCGCCAGATGGTGATGATGATCGGTCCGAAATAAGCGCGGATCGTCTCTGTCGCGTCCAGGCCCCCTTGCCGGGGGCCTTTCGCATTTCTAAAGCCCGCCTTCGCGCGCGATGAAGCGGACAACCTCATCCACCCCGACCGCCTGCCGAAGAGAAGCCATCACATAGGGAAGCCTGCCGCGCGCCGCGCGGGTATCACTCTCCAGCAAGGCTGGATCCACGCCGACATGCGGGGCAAGATCGACCTTGTTCACGATGAGCAGGTCCGATTTCGTGACACCCGGTCCCTTCTTGCGCGGAATGTCCTGCCCCGCTGCCGTGTCGATGACATAGAGCGTCAGATCCGCCAGTTCGGGTGAGAACGTGGCCGCCAGATTGTCTCCCCCCGATTCGATCAGGATCACATCCAGATCGGGAATGGCGGCCGTCAGATCGGCCACCGCCGCGAGGTTGATGGACGCATCCTCCCGTATCGCTGTGTGGGGACAACCACCCGTCTCCACGCCCCGAATGCGCTCAAGCGGCAGGGCCTGCGCCCGCATGAGGTACTCTGCATCCTCGCGGGTATAGATATCGTTCGTGATCACGGCCACCGACCAGCGATCCCGCATTGCTCTGCAAAGCTGCTCCGTCAGGGTCGTCTTGCCTGCCCCCACCGGGCCGCCGATCCCGATGCGGAGGGGGCCATTCCCGCTCATCATGTCCTGAAAATCCTCACTTCCATCACCTCATGCCGCATGGCGGCGAGATCGGAGCGGAAGGCGCCGCTGGCAATGCCGTCCAGCGGCGTCGCGACCGCCTCTGCCGCGATCCGCATCATCAGCGGATGCAGTGCGGAAATCACGCGCTGCCCCGCTGTCTGGCCGATCGGCACGAAGCGCACCGCCGCCTGTACCAGCATTCCGGCAAAAGCCTGAAGGTAGAAGGCCACGATTGTCTCGACGGGCAGGCCTAGATCACGGCAGGTCGCGCCCAGCGCCACGGGATAGGGAAGATCGCCCGGCAACGATCCCGCATCTTCCGGCAATGCCGCCATATAGGCACGACCCTGATCGACCGTTTCCCGCACCCGCTCTGCACTGGCGGCGAGCGCGAGAGCCATATCGGAGAGCAGCCCCAAATCCGCACCGGGGGTAAGGGCATGGGCCAGCAGGACTGCATCGCTGCGCCCGCTGCCATGGGCCAGAACATCCTCCACCCACAGAAGAAGCGTCTCCGCGTTTGTCACTTCACCTGCGAAAATAGCCCATTCCAGCCCATGCGAATAGGCAAATGACCCGACCGGGAAGGCCGGGGAAAGGCGTTGGGAAAGGGTGAGAAGCGCCGCCGTCATCGAACTGGGTCAACCGGCGGCGATCATTCAGGATCCCGCGGCGGCGGATCCTCCTCTTCCTCCGGGCCATGGCTGCCGTGAAACCGCACATGTGTCCCGGAGTTCTCGGAGGGGTGCTGGGCGTCGTCCGGCCCATGCGAATGGCCAAGGGTGCGGCCATGACCATAGGCGCCGCCTTCGGGCCGGAAGGGGGCGATTATGGCATGGACATGCCCGCCCAACCGCTCGACCATATCCTGCAACACGTGATCGCGGCGGATCAGCAAGCGGCCCGGCTCGATCTGGCAGGGCGTATGCCGGTTACCGATATGCCAAGCCAGCCGCACCAGATCATCGGCATGGATTTCCAGCAGCGGCTCATCCGCAGCAGCGACGGAAATCAGGCGCCCGTCCTCCAGCTCGAAGGCATCGCCATGGTTGAGGCTGGTTGTCTCCGGCAGATCGACCATGAAAGCTTCGCCCGCCGCAGAATCCAGCCGCCGACGGCGCAGGAAGCGCTGATCGTAGTCGAGCAGCACTTCATCCACAGCGCCCGCCCATGCACCAGCAGGACGGATACGCACCGCTTTCGGAATGTCTGCCATCGCCTGATCTCCCGCGCTTTCCCCGTTGGTGCCTCCTTCGGAGAAAGGCGTCAAGGCGGCTCAGGCGGCGAACAGGTCGCGGAAGACGTATTGCGGGATGCGATCACGCGTCAGGCCCATGTCCTTGAGCTCGGCGTCGGATTTGGCGTCAAGCCTGCGCATTTCAGCCATGCGCGATTCGCGGACACGATAGGCGCTGACGCCTTGACCGATCCCCACAAAAAAATCGTCAACGATCTCGCGGAGGGTTTTCTCGCGGGTGGGTGTGGTTTCGATGCGATTGTAAGCGTTCATTGGGAAACGTCCGAACTTGCGGTGTTCCCTCCCCGAGGGGTCAAATAGGGAGCCTGCCTCTCAAGCGCTACGGTCGTTTTTGCATTGCAGCGTTGCAGCTGGCTCAGCAGCGGTAAGCTGTCGCATTGAGTTCGTAGACCGGCTCACCGGGGGTGACCTTCTGGAACACCACCGTATTCGCCCCTGAGCTGCGCGCGGTATCCAGTACCTGATTGCGCGCATAGCTGATGCCCTGATCACCCAGCAACGGCCCATACACACTGGGCCTGCCGGTGATGTTGGAGACATAGGCACAAGAACCAACCTGCGACGCCTCTGCCTCACGCATACCCGCAACGCCGCGGAAGCCCGGATCGGTGCAGGCTGCGAGGGTGAAAGGCAGGATCAGCCAGATACGCATGAAGAAACCTCAGAACAGGAAATAGCGCTGCGCGAGGGGGAGTTCCTTTGCAGGCTCGCAGGTGAGAAGTTCACCATTCGCGCGAACCTCATAGGTTTCCGGGTTCACCTCAATCTCCGGCGTGGCGGCGTTGAGCTTCATGTCCGCCTTGCCGATGTTGCGGGTATTCTGGACGGCGAGCGTCTCCTTCCCGATGCCCAGCTTGCCGCGCAGCCCCTCCGCCTCTGCAGCAGCGGAGACGAAGACCACCGCCGACCGCTCCACAGACTTGCCGTAGGCGCCGAACATATGCCGGGAATAGACCGGCTGCGGCGTGGGGATCGACGCGTTGGGATCGCCCATCTGCGCAGCCACGATCGTGCCGCCGATCAGCACCATCTCCGGCTTCGCGCCGAAGAAGGCGGGGTGCCAGAGCACGAGATCCGCCCGTTTCCCCTCCTCCACGCTTCCGATGTGGCGCGACAGCCCATGCGCGATGGCGGGGTTGATTGTGTATTTGGCCACGTACCGCTTCACCCGGAAGTTGTCGTTGTCGCCCGTCTCCTCCGACAGGCGACCGCGCTGGACCTTCATCTTGTGCGCCGTCTGCCAGGTGCGGGTGATGACCTCGCCGACCCGGCCCATGGCCTGGCTATCGGACGAGATCACGGAGAACGCGCCCATGTCGTGCAGGATGTCCTCCGCCGCGATGGTTTCCTTGCGGATGCGGGATTCGGCAAAGGCCACGTCCTCGGGGATCGACTTGTCCAGGTGGTGACACACCATGAGCATGTCGAGATGCTCCTCCAGCGTGTTCACGGTATAGGGCATGGTCGGGTTGGTCGATGACGGGATCACGTTCGGCGCCCCCACCACCTTGATGATGTCCGGCGCATGGCCACCGCCCGCGCCCTCCGTATGGAAGGCATGGATGGTGCGCCCCTTCAGCGCCGCCAGCGTGTTCTCCACGAAGCCCGATTCGTTCAGCGTATCGGTGTGGATCATCACCTGCACATCCATGTCGTCGGCGACCGACAGGCAGCAGTCGATGGCGGCAGGCGTCGTCCCCCAGTCCTCATGCAGCTTCAGACAGGAGGCACCCGCCCTCACCATCTCCTCCAGCGCGCCGGGGAGCGAGGCGTTGCCCTTGCCGGCAAAGGCAAGGTTCATCGGAAAGGCATCCGCCGCCTGGATCATCCGCGCCAGATGCCATGGTCCGGGCGTGCAGGTCGTGGCAAGCGTGCCGTGCGCCGGCCCCGTTCCACCGCCCAGCATGGTGGTGATGCCGGAATAGAGCGCATCATCGATCTGCTGAGGGCAGATGAAGTGGATATGCGCATCCATGCCGCCCGCGGTGAGAATGCGTCCCTCTCCCGCGATGGCCTCTGTGCCGGGGCCGACGATGATGTCCACGCCCGGCTGGGTGTCGGGGTTGCCCGCCTTGCCGATCTTGTGGATGCGCCCGTCGCGCAAGCCGATGTCGGCCTTGTAGATACCCGTCCAGTCGAGGATCAACGCATTGGTGATGACGGTATCGACAGCGCCCTCGGCGCGTGTCGCCTGGCTCTGGCCCATGCCGTCGCGGATCACCTTGCCGCCGCCGAACTTCACTTCCTCACCATAGGTGGTGAGATCCCGCTCCACCTCCACGATGAGGTCGGTGTCGGCAAGCCGGACCCGATCACCGGTCGTCGGGCCATACATGTCAGCATAGGCGGCGCGGGAAATCTTGGCGGGCATCGGGTTCTCCGGGATGGCTCTCGGTCCGTTCTGCCGTGCAGAGGCGCGCGTTTCAACAGGCTCTACGCAGTCGGTCGCATCGCATCCCGGTCATGCCCGTTTTTCGGGCAATATCAGCTCTTGCTCCCCGGTCGAGCAATAAGTCCGAGAGAGGGGCCAGACCTCACGAGGCGCAGATGATTGGCACGCGTCGTCTTGCGCAACGGCTTGATGGCCTCCGTCGCCACTTTTTCCGCCGATTCTCCGCTCATCGCCGCGGACATGCCCCGCATCCAGCCCTCGAAGAAGGCAGGCGGCTTTTCGGTTATCATCCGCAGGGCCTCGGTATCCCGCATCCGCCAGAAGCCCATGAAACCCATCATCCGCATGGTGATGATCGCGTTCGCCTCCATACCCAGTTGGGCGAACTCCATACCCGCCCGCCAAAGTGCCAGGGGGTCAGGAAGATCTTTCACATCGCTCATGATACGCTCCCACGACAGAGAAAGGCGGTCGCTTCCCGGCAGCGATCCCGGAGCGGCCCTGCGACAGGATGTCGCTCGGTCGACGCGCGTCAATCATTCAATGGAATGACGCAGCGCAATCAGAGCTTGCCCATCACCTTCTGATTGAACCCATAGACAAGGCGCGCACCGGAGAAGGGTACCAGACGCACTTCCCGCTCCTGACCCGGCTCGAATCGGACAGCCGTGCCGGAGGGAATGTCGAGCCGGTAGCCGCGCGCGGCCTCCCGGTCAAAGGACAGCCGGGGATTGGTTTCGGCGAAATGATAGTGCGAGCCGACCTGAACCGGACGGTCGCCGGTATTGGCGACGGTCAGCGTGATCGCCTCGGCACCCTGGTTCAGCGTGATCTCACCAGCGGCGGGAAGGATTTCTCCGGGAATCATCTGGCGTCCTCTAGCGGATCGGGTGGTGAACGGTGACGAGCTTGGTGCCATCGGGGAAGGTCGCCTCCACCTGCACCTCATGGATCATCTCGGGAATGCCCGCCATGCACTGATCGCGGGTGACGACATGCGCGCCCGCCATCATCAGATCTGCAACCGACCGGCCATCCCGCGCGCCCTCCACCACATAGTCGGTGATGAGAGCGATCGCCTCTGGATGGTTGAGCTTCACCCCCCGCTCAAGCCGGCCCCGCGCGACCATGGCAGCGAGGCTGATGAGCAGTTTGTCCTTTTCTCTGGGCGTCAGGTTCACGTGTTCTCGTCCTCACAACTGCCAAACGCGGGGAAGGGGAGCACCCCGCACTGCTTCCATGGCCACGCGCAGCGCCTGCCGGAGCGCTGCCGGCCGTTCCGCCGCCAGACGGACAATGCAGCGACCGTCCCAGCCCGAAACTCCGGCCTCCACGCCATCAATCCCGCCCAGCGCGGCGCGCAGCGGTCCGACCGCATCTTCCGCACCACAGGCAAGAAGCGCAAGGGTCGCTATCGCTCGATGCGCCCCGATCAGCGCCGCCCGCCCCTGCGAGTGATCTCCAAGACGCAGCGGCTCCAGAAAGACCGGATGCCCGTCGCGCCACACCTCCCGCCGGTCGAGGAGATGGAGGCTCCGCACCTCCTCCCCCATTGCCGCGCGGCCCAGAACCAGCGTTTCGACCAGAAGAAGCTCCGCATCGCCTGCCAGATCGGCCCGGGTGTTGCGGACAAGGCGCGCGCGGTCGAACAGGATCGTCTCCTGCGGCAGCCAATGGAGCCGTGCACCCGCCTCCGCGAGAAGGTGCACCTCCACCTCCGCCAGATCGCCGGTGCTGGAATAGATCCGCTCGGCCGTCTGGGTGGTGCCGGTCACCACCGCCCCTGCCCCGGCCGACAGCCTGTAGGACAGCCGGTCCCCCCCTGTGAGGCCGCCTGCGGTGTTGAGGAAAACCACCTCGGGCACCGGGCCATGCACCCGCGGCAGAAATGCCTTGGCAGATCCCTGCTGGCCAAGCTCGTCCAACCGGACGGCACCGGCACGATGCGAGAGAGTGACTTGCGCAGCGCCCCGGACCCGCTCCAGCCGATATGTCTGCCCGTCCTGCATGGTCTCTCCGCTATTCGATGCGCACCATGCGCGAAAAACGAAGACAAGGGGAAGGGCCTGCGAATCACCGGGATAATTTGCGCGGCTGGCCGGGGCATGCTAGGGGCCGGGCTCATGACCCAGATCACCCTTCGCCGCCCCGACGACTGGCACCTGCATCTGCGCGACGGCGCGATGCTGCAAGGCATCCTGCCCGAAAGCCGGGATTTCGCCCGCGCCATCGTGATGCCCAACCTCGTTCCGCCCGTCGTGACGGGCGATGACGCCCGCCACTATCGCGACCGCATCCTTGCCGCCCTGCCGGAGGGACAGGCGTTCGAGCCGCTGATGACGCTCTACCTGACGGAGACGACGGAGGCTGTGGATGTCGCTGCCGCCCATGCCTCCGGCCTGGTGAAGGCGGTCAAGCTCTATCCCGCGGGGGCCACGACGAACTCCGCCTCCGGTGTCCGCGACCTGGAAAAGGTGCGGGGCGTTCTAGAAACGATGGCGGAGATCGGCCTGCCCCTCTGCGTCCATGGGGAGGTGACGGATCCTGCCGTAGACATCTTCGACCGGGAAGCCGTGTTCATCGAGCGTGTCCTTGCGCCGCTGCGGCAAAAGACACCGGGCCTTCGTGTCGTCATGGAGCACATCACCACCCGCAACGGCGTGGAATATGTCAAAAACGGCGGGGATGACATCGCCGCCACGATCACCACGCACCATCTGATCATCAACCGCAACCACATCCTCGTGGGCGGGATCAAGCCGCATTACTACTGCCTCCCTGTCGCCAAGCGCGAGGAACACCGCCTTGCGCTTCGCGAAGCGGCCACGTCCGGCGGAACCAGCTTCTTCCTCGGCACCGACTCCGCGCCGCATGCGGACGCGGCGAAGGAAAGCGCCTGCGGCTGCGCAGGCTGCTTCACCGCGACGAACACCATGCCGCTTCTGGCCCATGTGTTCGAGGAGGAGAAAGCCCTCGACCGGCTGGAGGCTTTCGCCAGCCTGAACGGCCCGGCCTTCTATCGTCTGCCCACGAACGAGACCACGCTGACGCTGGTCAAGCGGGAGACGCCCAGCCATTTCCCGACCCGGATCGAAACGGGGGCTGGGCCGGTCACCGTTTTCGACCCCGGTTTCCCGGTCCATTGGGCCGTCGCCTGACCCCTCCGCTTCGGGCCGCCCCTCACCGGGCGGCCTTTTCAGAAAGACCCCTTCGTCCAAGGAATCCCGCCATGATCCCGACCAGTTTTCCCTCCAGAGAGGAAATCGCCCGCCTTACCGCCCGCATGTTCCTTGAGATCGGGGCGGTCGATTTCAACGCCGCCACGCCCTTCACCTATGCTTCCGGTCTCAAGGGGCCGACCTATATCGACTGCCGCAAGCTCATCTCCTATCCGCGTATCCGTTCCACGCTGATGGATTTCCTGACGATGACCGTGCTGCGCGATGCGGGATTCGAGGCTTTCGACAACATCGCCGGCGGCGAGACGGCGGGCATTCCGTTCGCGGCGCTCGTGGCCGAGCGGATGGGCCTGCCGATGAGCTATGTCCGCAAGAAGCCCAAAGGCTATGGACGGAATGCCCGGATCGAGGGCGCCATGACCGAAGGTCAGCGCGTGCTGCTGGTGGAGGATCTGACCACCGATGGCGGATCGAAGCTCTCCTTCGTCGATGCGATCCGCGAGACGGGCGCAAGCTGCAATCATACCGCGGTGATCTTCTTCTACGGCATCTTCGAGGGCACGGAGCAGCGGCTCGCCGATCACGGCGTCCAGCTCCACCATCTCTGCACCTGGTGGGACATGCTGGCGGAAGCCAAGTCCGCGGCCAGCTTTGACGCGCCCACGCTCGACGGGGTGGAGGAGTTCCTGAACGATCCTCGCGGCTGGCAGGACCGCCACGCCTGAGAAAGATCGCGGAAATCCGCCGAGACAGGAGAACCCCTGTGGATTATCCCGTTTCGGCGCCGCGGCGGAATCGGGCAGATGCGGTGTTGGATCGCAGTCGACCCCCAACATTCGGAGCGCGCTGCAGCACGGCCTGTGCTATACAGAGTTATACACAGGCAGAAGTGGCTCTTATCCACAGGTTTCTCCCGCGCTTTTGGCCGGGCTCCGTAAGGAGTAAGACAGTCGCTTGACAGAAAGACGACGGTCCGCTTGCCAGCGGAGACGTTGCAAAGGGCAGGATCATGATGACCGAACTGAGGGCGATCCAGGCCGCCGCCGAGCCGGAGGCAGAGGTTCTTCCCCACAATATCGAAGCCGAGCAGCAGTTGCTGGGCGCGATTCTCACCAACAACGACATCTACGACCGCATCGCCAGCCTGGTGCGGCCGGAGCATTTCTACGATCCTGTCCATCAGCGGATCTTCGAGATCGCGGCTTCCCGGATCGTCAAGAACGCGCTCGCCTCCCCCGTGACGCTGAAAGCATTCCTTGAGGACGACCAGGGCCTCAAGGAACTGGGCGGGCCGGCCTATCTGGTGCGCCTTGCCGGGGCGGCCATCTCTTCTTTCGGGGCGCGGGACTATGCGCAGATGATCTATGACCTCGCCGTCAGGCGGGAGCTGATTGGTCTGGGCCGCGACATCGCCGCAAAGGCTGCCAAGGTCGATGTGCAGAGCGAGCCGAAGGAACAGATCGTCGAGGCGGAGCAGCGGCTCTACAAGCTCGGCGAGCAGGGCGTGGCGGAGCGCGGGTTCCAGTCCTTCCTGAAGGCCGTGACCGATGCGGTGAACGTCGCCAACGCCGCCTATCAGCGGGATGGCGGGCTCGCCGGCGTCTCCACGGGCCTTGTCGATCTGGACAAGAAGCTCGGCGGTCTGCACCGCTCTGACCTGCTGATCCTTGCCGGACGGCCCTCGATGGGCAAAACCTCGCTTGCCACCAATATCGCCTTCAACGTCGCGAAGAACTTCAAACGTGGCCGGATGCCGGATGGCTCCGAGGGCGCGGTGGACGGGGGCGTGGTGGGCTTCTTCAGTCTGGAGATGTCGGCCGAACAGCTTGCCGCCCGTATCCTGTCCGAAGCGGCGGAAGTGCCCTCCGAACAGATCCGCCGCGGCGATATGACGGAGGCCGAATTCCGCCGCTTCGTGGAGGCCGCAAAAGCGCTGGAGGCCTGCCCACTCTACATCGACGACACGCCCGCCCTGCCGATCAGCCAGATGGCGGCGCGGGCGCGGCGGCTCAAGCGGACGCATGGGCTGGACCTGCTGGTGGTGGACTATCTCCAGCTTCTCCGCCCCGCCACGGCCAAGGACAGCCGGGTGAACGAGGTGTCCGAGATCACGCAGGGCCTCAAGGCCGTCGCGAAGGAACTCGACATCCCCGTTGTCGCGCTCTCCCAGCTGTCCCGTCAGGTCGAAAGCCGCGAGGACAAGCGGCCCCAGCTCTCTGACCTGCGTGAATCGGGTTCCATCGAGCAGGACGCCGATGTGGTGATGTTCGTCTACCGCGACGAATATTACCGGGAGCGGGAGAAGCCGGGCGACGACAACCTGGAGGCGATGGCAAAGTGGCAGGAGGCCATGGAGCGTGTGCATGGCAAGGCCGAAGTCATCATCGGCAAGCAGCGCCACGGACCGATCGGTACTGTCGAACTTTCTTTCGAGGGCCGCTTCACCCGATTCGGCAACCTCGTGAAGCCGTGGCAGCAAGGGATCGACGCAGGGTTCTGAGCAACCGATGCTCCACCACCTTGTACAGCAACCCCGATCAGCTGGAGTGCTGCGCAAAGGCTCGCGCAGCGCCTTAGCCTATTGGTGCCGTCAACCCGACACCGGCTGTCTTGTGACGGAGCGACAGGGGGGCGATCCCTTTTCTTGCTCTGTACGGTCTGGATGCGACTTACCGCTCCGGGGCATCCGATCAGGACCGGGCCGATGGAAAGCCCGGCGCCGGAATTTCGGCTATTCTCGATGGACCGGTCTGCGGGCAATTCCGGGCCACGCCTGCTCCTTCCCCCGTCAATCATGGCAATGCGCGCATTCAATGCTCCGAGAACCGCTCGAACCGCAACATGCCCATGACCCGGCTCTTATTGCCATCCGAGGGATGATGGACGCCGTCATTCACCTGAATTTCAGCAAAATCGAAGGGACTGAGCCCCAGACAGGCTGCATTCACACCGAATTGATCCGGGTCGGAGCGCCGCTTATGATGCGTATAGATCCCGCAGTTTCCGCAGAAATGATGTTCCGCAACCCCGGTGTTGAACCGATAGGTACGAAGCATATCCTCCCCTGCCAGAAGGGTGAAATCCGACAGGCGGGCTGAGAGTGTCACCGCGCCGCGCATCGCGCAAAGGGAGCAATCGCAGCGTCTCGCGGCACCCAGCCCGCCTGCAAGCCGCACGCTGAAGCGCACCTTCCCACAGTGACAGGCCCCCTCCCGTTGCTCTGCTTCCCGTTCCATGTCCTGCCCCTTTTGCGCTCTGAAACCGCGGCAAAGCTGTCGCCCGCCTGCGCCAAGGTCAACCGCCTGTGCTGCCTTGCCCCTTGACCTTCGCTGAGGGCCAGCCGAAACAACCGCCATGGCAAGCGGCATCCTCTCCATTGATCTCGACGCGATCGCCGCGAACTGGCGGGCGCTCGATCAGGCATCCTCCCCCCAGACCCAGACCGGCGCGGTCGTGAAGGCCGATGCCTACGGGCTAGGCGCCGACCGCGTGGCGCGGACCCTCGCCCGCGCCGGAGCGCGGCGGTTCTTCGTCGCATTGACCGAAGAAGGCGCGCGCGTGCGGCAGGCCCTCGGCCCCGGTCCGCAGGTCTGCGTGCTCGGCGGCCATATGGAGGGCGACACCCGGCTGATCGCGGAGGCCGAACTGACGCCGATGCTGAATTCGCTCGATCAGCTTACCCGGCATTTCGAGGCGCTGCCCGGTCATCCCTTCGGCATCCAGCTCGATACCGGGATGAACCGGCTCGGCCTGGAACCCGGCGAATGGGCGGCCGTCGCCAGCCTCGCGGTGTCGCAAGGGCCGGATTTCGTCATGTCGCATCTCGCCTGCGCAGACGAGCCGGATCACCCGATGAACCGTGCGCAGCTCGACAGTTTCCGCCGCATGACGGATGGCACTGGCCTGCCCCGGTCGCTGGCCGCCACGGGCGGCATCCTGCTCGGTCCCGACTATCATTTTGAACTTACCCGTCCCGGCATCGGCCTTTATGGCGGCCTGCCTTTCGCGGAGGCCAGTCAGACCGTCCGCCTTTCGCTGCCCGTAGTGCAGATCCGCGCGGTGGAGCCGGGAGAGATCGTGGGCTACTCCGCCACTTGGCAGGCGGCGGAGCCGACGCTCATCGCCACTGTCGCGGCGGGTTACGCCGACGGTTTGAGCCGCAGGCTTTCGGGGCAGGGAACGCTTTGGGCGGGCGACGTGCCCTGTCCGCTCATCGGGCGGGTGTCGATGGATCTCATCACCGCAGACGTGTCGCATCTGGACGAGATGCCGGGCTATCTCGACATCCTCGGCCCAAGTCAGACGCCCGACCAGCTGGCGGATGTCATCGGCACCATCGGCTATGAGGTGCTGACCTCGCTTGGCCCCCGCTATAGCCGGACCTACAGGGAGACGCGCTGATGATCCTGCTCTCTCCACTTGCCGCTCTGGGACGGATGGTGCTGTCGCTGCTGACTTCCATCGGGCAGGTCGCGATCTATGCGGGCCAGACGGTGAGCCATATGTTCCGCCCACCGTTCTACTTCCGCGAATTCGCGCAGCAGCTTCTCGCCATAGGCTATCTCAGCCTGCCCGTCGTCGGGTTGACGGCGCTGTTCACGGGCGGCGCGCTTGCGCTGCAGATCTATGCGGGCGGCTCGCGGTTCAATGCCTCCTCCGTCGTCCCCTCCATCGTCGCCATCGGCATGACGCGGGAGCTCGGGCCGGTGCTGGGCGGGCTGATGGTGGCCGCGCGGGTCGCCTCCTCCATCGCGGCGGAGATCGGCACGATGAAGGTGACGGAGCAGATCGACGCGCTCACGACACTGTCCACCAATCCGATGAAATACCTGACCGTTCCCCGTGTGCTTGCCGCGACGCTGTCCGTGCCGGTGCTGGTGGGCATCGGCGACATCATCGGCATCATGGGCGGCTATCTGGTCGGGGTGACCCGGCTCGGTTTCAATGGCGCGACCTATCTGCACAACACCTGGAACTTCCTGGAGGCCTGGGACATAGGCTCCGGCCTTGTAAAAGGCGCGGTCTTCGGCTTCCTGATCGCGGTGGTCGGCTGCTACTACGGCATGAATTCCGGTCGGGGCGCACAGGGCGTGGGCGGAGCCACCAAATCCGCCGTGGTCGCGGCCTCCATCCTGATCCTCGCCTCAAACTATGTTCTGACGGAGTTCTTCTTCGCCTCATGACCGATATGATCGAGATCACCGAGTTGAAGAAATCCTTCGGCTCGAAGCATGTTCTGCGGGGGGTGAATCTCTCTGTCCCGAAGGGGCAGAGCATGGTCATCATCGGCGGATCGGGCACTGGCAAGTCGGTGCTGCTGAAATGCGTGCTCGGCCTCGTCACACCGGACAGCGGCGATATCAGGGTCGATGGCCACGATGTGACGGAGGGGGACCGCGACGCCTTCCTCGCCCGTTTCGGCATGCTGTTTCAGGGCGGCGCTTTGTTCGACAGCCTGACCGTCTGGCAGAACGTCGCCTTCCGCCTGCTGCGCGGCTCGCTCAAGCGCCCCAAGGCGGAGGCACGCGAAATCGCCATTGAAAAGCTCCGTCGTGTCGGGCTGAAGCCAGAAACAGCAGACCTGTTCCCGGCAGAGCTTTCAGGCGGCATGCAGAAGCGCGTAGGTCTTGCGCGCGCCATCGCCGCGGGGCCGGAGATCATCTTCTTCGATGAGCCGACCACTGGCCTCGATCCGATCATGTCCGGCGTCATCAACGATCTGATCCGCGAGATCGTGACCGAGATGGGTGCGACCGCCATGACAATCACCCACGACATGACCAGCGTTCGCGCCATCGCCGACAGGGTTGCCATGTTGCATGACGGTCTGATCCGCTGGACCGGGCCGGTTGCGGAGATGGACGCGGCGGACGATCCCTATCTGCAGCAATTCATCCACGGTCGCGCGGATGGGCCCATCGAATCCGTCCGCTGACCGCGCATACCCGACTTTGACGCAGGGTGTCACGTTGCCCCGCCACTCCAAACCCCTTACAGTGCTGAAATAGCGCGTCTTGCGCCTGTCCGGGGGAGGGCTCATGCCGGATTTCTGCCGTTACCCCATCTTCGCCAAACCGACAGACCGCCACGAAAGCAGGATTTCGGGCGAGGTCTGTCCGTGAACGCAACGTCCGCCTCCGACAAGGAGATGCTGGCGCGTGGCGCGCTCGACATAATGGGCAGCGGTCTGCCGGGATTTGCGCTTGGCGTTCTGGGCGCCTCACCGGATTGCATCAAGCTCATCGATCTTGAAGGGCGCGTGTCCTTCATGAGCGAGAATGGCATGTGCGCCATGGAGATCGAAGATTTCGGCACGGTGGCCGGCTTGCGATGGACCAATCTGTGGCCGCCGGAAGCCAAGGAAACGCTGGAAACCGCGCTGGCTACTGCCCGGGAGGGCGAGCGCACCGAATTCGAGGCCTTTTGTCCAACCGCCAAGGGAAAACCCCGGTGGTGGGCCGTCACCGTGACGCCGGTTCACAATCCGTTGGGCGAAGTCCATCTGATCCTCGCCTCCTCCCGTGATGTGACCGAAACCGTCAATGCACGCCGGATGCTGGAGGAACAGGCGGCGACGCTTGCGCGCGAAGTCGCGGAGAAGGACACTGCGCTTGCCCGGCAAAAGGTTCTGCTGGCCGAGATAGACCACCGGGTGAAGAACAGCTTCGCCGCCGTCATCGGATTGCTGAACCTTCAGGCCCGGAACCATACCGACCCCGCTTTGCGTGAAGCAGTGGCGCAGGCGGCAAGCCGGATCGCCACCCTTGCCCGCGTTCATGACCAGCTGTACCGCGACCCCGAATCCGACCATCTCCCTCTGGCCGCCTTTGCCTCGGGCCTGCTTGCCGATCTGGACCGGGCGCTGACCGGAACGGTGCGGGCGGAAATCCTTGTGCCGAAGGAGCTGCTTCTTTCCGTCAACGCCGCAACCGCGCTGGGACAAGTCATGGCGGAGCTTGTGGGCAACGCGATCAAACATGCCGGACGAGAGCATCTGCCGATTGTCGAAGTCACCCTTGCCACTGTGGGGGAAAGTCGGCTCCTCCTCTCCGTTGCCGATAACGGGCCTGGTCTGCCGCCGGGGTTCGACCCAGCCGCACGACATGGCCTGGGAATGCGGATCCTGTCGGTCTATAGCGATCAGCTTGACGCCGATCTGACCTGCACAAACACGCCGGAGGGTGGCGCGATGTTCCGGCTGGACTTCCCCGTCCGCTGACAGCGGAGCCGCAGGACATCCGGGCGGGGCACCCTAGATCCGCACGCGCTCCGGCCGGAAACCAAGCCCTATCAGACGCCCGGCAAGATGGCTCAACACAGGCCACCGCCCGATGACTCGCAAGAATTTCGGGGGGCCAGAAGGCTTTTCCTGAGAGACGGCGGCATTTGCTTCACCAACGACGGGTCGCTTGCGGCGCATCATCAGTTGCAGCTTCTGCGTGGCGCGGGTCGGGAAGCGGCGGCGGCGCTCCACACGTGCAAGATCGTCCGGACCCATTCGGCCGGAGCCAAGCGGTGCCGCAAGAATATTCGCCGCGGCGATTGCATCCTGCACGGCGAGGTTCACTCCGAACCCGCCGATCGGTGACATGGCATGGGCCGCATCGCCGATGCAGAGCAGCCCCGGCCGCCACCAGCGTTCGAGCCTGTCCATGCGAACCGACAGCAGATGCACCTGATCCCAGCCCTGGATCTCCTCGAACCGTTCGGGGGCAAGCGGAGCGAGAGCTGCGAGACTTTCCCGGAATGCAGGCAGACCGCGGGCTTTCAGGTCATCGTAGCTGCCCTTGCGGATCACATATCCGCATTGCCAGTAATCCCCCCGGTCGATCAGGACGAGCCCCTGTTGCGGCCCGGCGTGGCTCATCGCCAGGACAGGATCCCCCTCCTGCCGCGAAAGCCGCAGCCAAAGGACATCCACCTGGCTGCCGAAATCCGTGACAGGAAGCGCGGCATCGCGCCGCGTGACGGAGTTGCGCCCATCGGCACCGATGACCAGATCGGCTGGCAATTCATGCTCCACCCCCCCCTCCCGGATGCGGATCCCCCGGATCTGGCCGCCCGATTGCACAAGTCCCGCGACCTCCACCCCCATCATCAGACGAAAATCGGGAAAGGCTGCCGCCCGGCCGGCGAGGAAGTCGAGAAAGTCCCATTGCGGCATGAAGGCGATGAAGCGGCAACGGGCGGGAATGCGGGAGAAGTCGGCGATCTTCGTTTGCACGCCCCCGATCTCCGCCTGAAGCACTGGCGCCTTCTGATGCGGGAGCTTCAGGAAATCTTCGAGCAGGCCCAGATCGGCGAAAGCCTCCAGCGTGGAAGGATGAATCGTGTCCCCACGGAAATCATGCAGGAAGTCGGGATGCTTCTCCACCACGGTTACGGGAATACCGGCACGGGCCAGCAGATAGCCCAACATCATGCCAGCAGGGCCGGCTCCCACGATCACACAGCTTTGTGCGGCCATGCGTTCCTCCTTCAGTCGGATCTCAGGCATCATCGCCGATCTCCACCGCGACCGAAAGGGCCGCAACCGGAAGGCGGCGCATGCAGGCAGCCCCGGCGCGCGGAGGGGAACAGGTTACCGCAGTCGCGGCGCGCCGCTCTGCCTTAGAGCCTCGAACTCGGCGCGCCCCTCATCAGGACTGTCGGCGAAGGTGGCAACCGTAACTGGCTCGGGCAGGTCCGGGAAATGATAGCACGCGTTCACACCAACAGGCCCACCGCCGGAATGCCCGATCGCTCTGCCGGCGGGCCCCATCCTGCCGATCATGAGGCCAAGGCCATAGCCGCAGGCCGTCCAGGGGCGTCCCTCCATCGCGCCGCCGAGAGGCACCGGCGTCAGCATCTGCCGTAACGAGGCTTCCGTCACAAGCTCTCCGGTGAAGAGAGCCTGCAATAGCAGTGCCGCCTCCCGGGCAGTTCCGATGAGACATCCGTGATAGACCCAGCCCGGATGGTAACGCTGCGCTCCGCTCCAATGCACATGTGAAAACTGCTCCCGCGTCGTGGCAAGTACGAGCGTTTTGAGGCCAAGCCGACTCGCGATCATGCTCTCCACGAGATCAGGAAGGGCACATCCCGCCGCTTCTTCGAGCCGATCACGTGCCAGCATGTAGCCGACATTCGAATAGCGCCAGCCGCACCCAGGGGAGAACAGCATTCCCTGACCCAGCGTTGCCCGCAGCAGATCATCGCGGCTCCACGGCTCTTCATTGCTTGCCACAGCTTGATGATAGGCAGGGAGCGTGCCGTAATCGGGCAGTCCAGCAGTGTGGTTCAGAAGCTGGCGCAGGGTAAAAGGCCGCCCCACTACAGCTTCATCCAGATCGATCCTGCTTCTCTCGGCGAGCATGAGGGCGCAGATTGCGATGACGGTCTTTGTGAAGCTCCAATAAGGAAAGAGGAGGCAGCCGCCGGTATCTGCCCGCTCTGTCCCGCGAAGTGGGATGGTGCTGTAGAATAAGGGGCCGCGCCGCATCATCCTTTCGACCTAGCATGTTCTTGACCTCTAGTAACTGTCAGGAGGCGTTTTCTATACGCGTTCGGAGGTCGTCGGGTGCCACTTTCACTATTCACTGGGGAGGGCCGCCATCCGCCAGGATTTCCGAGGGATAGTCCAGGGAACGCGGGCCACTTCACGCTCGAGGCGCCCAACAGCGGTAGCATGGTCGGCACACCGCCCGGCGGCGGGTGCAAAACACGGGCCTTCGCGCAAGGCAGAGGGCACTCAGTGGAAATCCCGGCTCGGGAACAGGCGATTGGTCTGCTCCCGCGGGTGCCGGGCGGTCGGGCGAGGCGGGCGGACCGCCCGGGGGGCGCTGTCGGCGGGAGCGGCAGGCTCACCCACCACCCCTTCGAGCGGATGGCCAAGCTCCGTGAGCCGGTGGGAGAGATCCTCCAGCCGCTCCGCGATCACGTGCACGACCGCTCCCTCCCGCTCCACCCGACCCGTCACGCGGATAAGCCGACCGCCCATCACGACACGGCGGAACCGCTCGAAAGTCCGTTTCCAGACCACGATGTTGGAAACGCCTGTTTCATCCTCCAGGGTCAGGAAGATCACGCCGGAAGCGGTGGCAGGCCGCTGCCGGGTGATGACAAGACCGCAGACCGAGACCCATCGGAGCGGCGTCCCCCCCAATGCTCCATGGGGTGTCACCCCCTGAAGCGCGGGACGAAGAAGGGCCACGGGATGCGTCCGCAGGGTAAGGCGGGTGGCCACGTAATCCTCGACCACCTCCTCCCCCTCATGCATGGCGGGCAGGATTACCTCCGGTTCCCGGTGCCCTTCGCCATCCAGCGGGTCGGCAAAGAGCGGCAACGGCTCGGGCGCACGGATGGCCCGCACCGCCCAGAGCGCCTCCCGCCGGTTCAGGCCCATGCCGGTGAAGGCATCAGCCTCCGCCAGCCGCTCCAGCACGGCAGGGGCGATCCGGGCGCGGAGCCACAGGCTTTCCGGGTCGGGATACCCGTTGCCGCGGGCAGAGGCGATGGCATCCGCATCCGCCTTGCGGAAACCCTTGATCTGCCGGAAGCCCAGCCGCAGGGCGAAGGTTCCGTCGGGCCGCTTTTGCAGCCGGTTGTCCCATGTGCTGTGGTTGACGCAGATGGGCCGCACCTCCACCCCGTGTTCCCGCGCGTCGCGCACAAGCTGCGCTGGCGCATAGAACCCCATGGGCTGGCTGTTCAGCAGCGCACAGGTGAAGATGGCGGGATAGCGGCATTTCAGCCAGGCTGACACATAGGTCAGCATGGCAAAGGCCGCGGCATGGCTTTCTGGAAAGCCGTAATCCGCGAAACCTTCGATCTGGCTGAAGCAGCGTTCCGCCACCTCCCGATCATAGCCGTTCTTTTCCATCCCGGTCACGAACCGCTCCCGATGCTCACCGATCGTGCCCATGCGGCGGAAGGAGGCGAGCGACCGGCGGAGCTTGTCTGCCTCCTCCGCCGAATAGCCCGCGCCCACCATGGCGATCCGCAGCGCCTGTTCCTGAAACAGCGGCACACCCAGCGTCTTCACCGTCACTTCTGCGAGATCGGGGCCAAAAGGCTCCGGCGCTTCCAAGCCCATGCGGCGGCGGATATAGGGCTTCACCATGCCCCCCTGAATCGGACCGGGCCGGACAATGGCAACTTCGATCACCAGATCATAGAACGTCTTGGGCAGCATCCGGGGCAGGAAGTTCATCTGCGCGCGGCTTTCCACCTGAAAGACGCCGACGGCATCGGCGCGCTGGAGCATCCTGTATGTCTTGCCATCCTCCTGCGGCACACTGCCCAGGGTATGGGAAATGTTCTCATGATCGGAGAGCAGCTTGAACGCCTTGCGGATGCAGGTGAGCATTCCCAGGCTCAGCACATCCACCTTGAGGATGCGGAGAGCGTCGATATCGTCCTTGTCCCATTCGATGCAGGTGCGATCCGGCATGGCGGCGTTTTCGATGGCGCAAAGCTCATCGAGCCGGCCGCGGGTGATGACGAAACCGCCCACATGCTGCGACAAATGACGGGGGAAGCCGATGATCTCCCGGATCAGCCCGATAGTGAGCATGAGCCGCCTGTCAGAAGGGTTCAGCCCCACCTCACGCATCCGCTCCGCTCCGGCGCCCTCGTTGGAGGTGCCCCAGATCTGGCCGGAGAGCGCGGCGGTGACGTCCTGAGACAGCCCCATCACCTTGCCCACTTCGCGGATCGCCGCACGGGTGCGGAAATGGATCACCGTGGCGCAGAGCGCGGCACGGGCGCGAGAATATTTCTCATAGATCCACTGGATCACCTCTTCCCGCCGCTCATGCTCGAAGTCGACGTCGATATCCGGGGGTTCCTTGCGATGACGGGAGATGAAACGCTCAAAGACCATGCCGATCATGTCCGGTCTGACATCGGTGATCCTGAGCGCCCAGCAGATGATGGAATTCGCGGCCGACCCCCGCCCCTGGCACAGAATGTCCTTTGACCGCGCCCAACGCACGATGTCCTGAACTGTCAGGAAATACGCGGCGTATTCGAGCTCTGCGACCACAGAAAGCTCCTTGTCCAGAAGGGCGAGGTAATCCCTGGGCACCCCATCCGGGCAGCGGTCGGCCAGCCCTTCGCGCGCCAGCCGTTCCAACCGGGCCTGTGGCGCTTCCCCGCCGTCGCTTTCATCGGGATAGTCCTGCGAGAGCTCCTTCAGGTCGAAATGGCAGCGGGCCGCGATCTCCAGCGTGCGCTGGAGCGCCTCGGGGTAGCGGCGGTAAAGCCGAGCCACATCAGAAGCTCCCTTCAGCCTGCGCTCCGCATTGGGGAGCGCGCGGGTGCCGATCCTGTCGATGGTCAGCCCTTCCCGCAGGCATGTCAGCACATCTGCGAGCGGCCGCCGCCGCCCATGGTGCATGAGCACATCCCCTACCGCCACTATCGGCGCACCGGACTGCTCCGCAAGGCGGGCACAACTATCGAACCACTGCTGGTCCGACCCATCATATCGCGGCACCGCACCGACATGGACAAACCCCGGAAACCGGCTGTGAAGACGGGAGAGGATGGACAGGCTTCCCTCCTCCTCCCGGGGCAGGGCAATGAGGATCATCCCCTCCGCTCCCGCTTCCAGATCGGCAAGACGCAAATCACACTTCCCCTTCACCGTGCGACCCTTCCCAAGGGTAAGAAGCCGCGTCAGCCGCCCATAGGCCGCCCGGTCCACCGGCAGGGCCACCCACTCCACCGGGCAGTCGTTCAACACCAGTCGCGCCCCGACGATCAGCTTCGGCAAGGCAGCCAGCACCCGATGGCGAAGCGGGGGCTTGTGTCCTACATCCTGCCGCGAGCAGGTATCCACGAGCCTGTCCGACCGCACAGCCAGGGCTTCCTCCGCCTCCTCCTGCAAGTTGCGAAGGGCTGTCCAGGCGCGAACGACGCCGGCCAGCGAGTTACGATCGGTGATTGCAATGGCCCTCAGCCCCAACTCCGCGGCCCGGAGCATCATTTCCTCCGGGTGGGATGCACCTGTCAGGAAGGTGAAGTTCGTCATGGCACAAAGCTCCGCGTAACGCGGGGATCCGCGCTCCGAAACGGGGCGGTCGCCAGACTTGGGTGCGGGTGATGATGGCGCCGCCGTACTGCCTTTGGCCGGTGGAAATGCCTGATCGGCTTTTGCCATTCCCTGCCGCGGATGGCTCAAGGGATCCCCGGGGCTCTTCCCGCGTTTCAACCCGGCCCGGACAGCCGCACCCGCCCTCATGGCGGATCCTGCAGAGGACGGGTCTCCCCCCGGCTGGCCAAAGGGACCATGGCTCTGACCTTGCGGGCAAGGCTCTGGCGACAGATTGCCGCCGCAGGACATCGCCGGACGGCTTCCTTCTGTGGTATCCGCACCGGGTTTCCCAACGACGGAGGATGGGCCGCGACAATCCCTCGGAAGGCGAGGTTTCTGCTCAGGGGAGGTTGTGCGGGGCGGCATCAGGGGAAAATGCCCTGAACGAACCAGCCGGGTGCCTGGGGGGTATGGAACAGCCACAGACGACGGCCCTCCCGGGTTTCCACCCGCCAGTAGTCCCGGACGCCTGACCGCCAGTTCTCATCTTCCACCCACCATTCCGGCGCGATCCGTTCCGGCCCGGTAGCCCTGCCGGTCGTCAGACGAAGGCCACGCCAGCGGAAGGTTTCGGGCGGCGTGGTCCCGGTCGCAAGAATCGGCTCCGGCGGGAACAGGATCAGGGGGCGGGGACGGGGTGGCTCCGGCCATGGCTCCCGCATGGGCGGTGCCTCTGTAAAGGGGACGAGCGCAAAACTCCGCTCCGGAATATGGCTGTCCACCGGGCGAAAGCACAGGATGTTCTCCAGACCGATCCGCGCGCCGATCCGGGTCATAAGCGCGTTCAGCCGGTCCGTCGCCGCCGTTCTCTCTCCCATCTGTTGCAGCGGCAGCGGCTCTACCAGCGTCGCCTCCAGCCGTAGCTGATCGATACCGAACCCGGCATCCACGCTTTCCACCTTACGGCTGAAAAGCGGCTGAATCCGCGCCGCATCTCTCATGGCTGCGGCAAGCCGGAGATCCACATGCACCGCATTTCCATCCACGCGCCGGAGTGTCAGCCGCAGCGCCCGCACGCCCGCTTCCTGCCCGCGCAGCTTGTCGCACAACCGATCCAGCAGGCGAAAAAGGCCCGCCATCACATCCTCTGTCCTGCCGATCGGTTCGGGCAGGGTCAGGCGCACACCAAAATGCGGCATGTCAGTCAAAGGGTTAACAGATTCAGGCTGTTGCCCAAGCGCACGATCCAGCAGGTCCAGAAGCTCGGGACCAAAGCGCCGGGCCAGCGGCGCCCGGGGCGCCGCGGCCAGCGCGCCGATCCGCCCGAGCCCCAGCCGCTGGAGCGACACGGAATGTTCCTCGCTGATCCGCAGCGCCGCAACCGGCAGATCCGCCAAGGCAGCAAGGGTATCGCCGGGAGCCGCCAGCCCTTCGCCGTAATGCGCGAGCGCCCAGGCCGCTCCACGCGTATCTGCCAGCCCCAATCGCAGCTCGAAGCCAATCCCGCGCAACCGCTCCCGAATGTCGGACAGCATTGCCTTCTCCCCTCCGGCAAGATGCGCGGAACCGGTGATGTCGAGCACCAGGCCGTCTGGTTCCTCCAACCCAACCCAAGGACAATAACGCAACGCCCAACGGCGAAGGGCCCGGAGTGAGCGGCGCTCCCCCACCCTGTCAGCACTGGCACTCATCAGCGGCGGGCAAAAGGCTCTTGCATCTGCCAATGTCATGCCATGCGACAGGCCGGCACGCTCCGCCATGGGATTGAGGCAATGAATGAAATCGGTGTTGTTGAGCCGCAGAGAGACCACGAACGGTGCCTCCACCGGGCAATAGCGGAGCACCCGGTCAGTCGCCAGCCGGGGAAACCATATCGAGACGATGCGCCTTTGCATCCCATCGAACATGCCACGCCCCATTTGTTCCCTTTTTGTTCTTAATAAGCTCCCACCTCATGAAAGTCGAGTCCACAGCGGTGCGAGGGGCGTGCATCCTCGGCTGCAAAGGAGAGGGATCGTAAACAGGACTGCAATACCAACGCGTCTCCGCCGCATTGCTGCCCATGCCTTCCGGGATCAGACACAGCCCCGTTGCGTCCCCTGCTTGCGCCGCGAGTTGTAATCGCCGCCCTTCACGCAGGTTGAGGGGACGGGTGATCTCAATCACCACCAAAGGCATGACCCCGTCCTTCAACGCCTCCTCCGCGATGACCAGGGTTTCCGCCTGATCGCTGCCACGGGCCAGCAGAAGGCGGCGCGGATCAATAAGCGTTCGCAAGCCTTCAGGCGTCACCTGAGCCGGGGCCCATGACTCCCGCACCCAAAGGACAGGCCGCTTGCTCAGCGCACCGATAACAGCGCCAAAAGCCGCCGAAAGCGGCCCAAAGGCTTCATGCACGCGACCACCGCGCAAGGGTATGGGAAGAGGCGATGCCATGCCCAACTATAACGCCTGGACCTGGAAGAGACAGGACCGTAATGAACCGCCCCGTGTTTGCGGAGAGCTACAACTTCCAAGCGGGGCAGAGCACATGAAGCGGTGGAACACATTAACCGCGTGAATGTGTCGTAAAGCTGCCATCCGGCAAGGATGGTGCTGATGTTTAGCGCGCCCTCATGCTGACGACGGCCAAGAGGGGCGCTTCGACGCAGACCCTGTAGGACGGGGGAGCCAATTCATGGCAGCCCCAGCGAGGTCTGCCGGATATTGCAGGATATTGCGGGACAAAGCCCTGCAGGCGCAGCGCCGAAGCTTTGGATCGCGGCAAGAATTCGTGCTCGCGCTACATGCCTCGAGGAAGAACCAAGATGGCCTGCTCGACCAGCCGAAGCGGGCACATGCGCAACGAGATAGGTAAGAAGGGGAATCCTGGACGCGCAGCGCCATGACCTGATGCGGCGAGAGAGCTCTTTCCACGAGTTCCGCACGGAGTTCAGCCGCGAGGTGAATAACCCTCTGACAGAAGTTGTGCTTGGAGCGACGCCGCCAAAGCCGGATCAAGAAGATAACGGGGAATCGGAAACGATCCTCGACCTCCCTATGAAAGATTGCCAGACGATATGGCGCAGAAACGCAGCTAGAAGCTCCGCGCCCAAGAAATATCTCGAACACGCTCTGACAGAGGCTGATGAACCTCCTCCCCCCCGCCCCGAACACGGCGCCTTTACTATCGCGCTCAGGAACTCACTGCAGCTT
>NZ_JGYG01000001.1 GCF_000740795.1 Haematobacter massiliensis | reverse complement strand
AAGCTGCAGTGAGTTCCTGAGCGCGATAGTAGAGGCGCCTCACAGTCTCGATGCTGCTGGCCGCCACCTCGGCAGTCATCACGCCTATCACCAACACCTCGCTGCTGTGAGCCGCGGTGTTCAGGGCCAGGATCAATTCGTACGGATTGAATTTTTTGGGCGAGGTCGCGACCTTCCGCGATCTGTTCGATGCCGAGGCGAGGAGAGAAAGGAAAAGAGACATGGCGTTTCCGTAGCGGGACATCATGAAGAGGGCATCCGTGAGGAATGGTGTCCGGTAATCAGCCAGACCCTGTCGATGTCCTCGCAGGGGAATAGGAAGCGGGCCGGAAGTGCCTGCTCGGCGCCGACCCGACCGAAGGGGAAGTATACTACCTGCCGAAAACCACTCTCCCCAGCCTGAGGCTGCTGCGCTTGCGCAGGTTGGGATTGGCAAGGAAGCTCTCGAAAGGCCCGCTGTTCGTTGTTGTCATGTCCGTCGACCTCATCCGCCATCGTCGGGACCAGGATGGCATCGCTGGCGTAGAGGGTGAGCAGATCCTCCAGACGACCGGATGACACGACCTCGGCTCATGGCAGCGGAGCGCTGGGGGGCCTTTAATATAAGAAAGTGCGGCCGCCGGTCACCCCGTCCCGGGTCGCACTGGTCATTATGCCCTCCTGCATTGGTGCACCCTCTGCTGCTCTCCGTCGCCGAGGTCCGGCAACTCCCGGCCAGCCGACGACAAAAACCACATTGCAGACCTTGTTGGTTCCAATTAATAACGAACGTAATAACATTACATTTACGAGGATGCCATGCCAGCCAGTCAGCAAAAGCGCGACACGCGCCTGCCCGTCACCGTCCTGTCCGGCTTCCTCGGGGCCGGAAAGACCACGCTCCTGAACCATATCCTGAACAACCGCGAGGGCAGGCGGGTGGCGGTCATCGTCAACGACATGTCCGAGGTGAATATCGATGCCGACCTCGTGCGCGACGGGGCGGAGCTGTCGCGATCCGAGGAAAAGCTGGTCGAGATGACCAATGGCTGCATCTGCTGCACACTGCGTGACGACCTGCTGGTCGAGGTGCGGCGCCTCGCGGAAGAGGGGCGGTTCGACTATCTGCTGATCGAATCCACCGGCATTGCCGAGCCGCTGCCGGTCGCCGCGACCTTCGATTTCCGCGATGCCGAAGGCGACAGCCTGTCGGATGTCTCGCGCCTCGATACCATGGTCACTGTCGTCGACGCGGTGAACCTGACCCGGGATTTCTCCAGTCATGATTTCATCGCCGATCGCGGCGAGAGCCTTGGCGAGCAGGATGAGCGCACGCTCGTCAACCTGCTGACCGACCAGATGGAATTCGCCGATGTTATCATCCTGAACAAGGTGACCGAAGCCGGCCCGGCCCGGTTGGATCAGGCGCGCAAGATCGTTCGCGCCCTGAACCCGGATGCCCGGCTGATCGAAACCGATTTCTCCCGTGTCGAGCCGGAGGCGATCTTCGACACTGGCCTGTTCGATTTCGACAGGGCGCATGAACATCCGCTCTGGGCCAAGGAACTCTATGGCTTCGAGAACCATCTGCCCGAAACCGAGGAATACGGGATCTCGTCCTTCGTCTATCGCGCCCGACGTCCGTTCCATCCGCGCAAAATCCACGACCTGTTGAACGGCGATCTGCCCGGCGTGATCCGCGCCAAGGGGCATTTCTGGATTGCCAGCCGTCCGAACTGGGCGGTCGAATTCAGCCTTGCCGGTGCGATGTCCAGCGTGACCCCGCTGGGCGGTTGGTGGGTCTCGGTCCCGCGCGACCGCTGGCCCACCCATCCCGACAGCCTCGCCGAAGTGGCGAAGGTGTGGGAGGAGCCTTGGGGCGACCGCCGGCAGGAACTGGTTTTCATCGGCACAGGAATGCACAGGGAGGCGCTGATCGCGCGTCTCGATGCCGCTTTGGTCGAGGCACCGGATTTCACGCCTGACGCCTGGGCGAAGCTGCCCGATCCCTTCCCGCAATGGGGGCAGAAGCGGGTCGCGTAGGGACGCCAAGCCCGGGCCGGGTGAAGACCCTTGCGGCCGAGCCGAACCGCCCGTTAGAGGTTGAAGAAGTCGATCTGCCCCCTCCGAAAGCGGGCATCACTCTGTCCGGCATGGCACCGAGCCCTCTTCTCGGCGGCTTGGTGGATATGCCGGATGCGTCGCTATCATATTGTTTTTATTGTTGATGAACCGCCCGGCCGATGGCTTGCCTATCGCGGCAGGGGTGCCAGCTGGAGGTCGTTACATAAAGAGCGGCGGGAGAGCGCTTTCTTCGGAGGGAGAGGCAGAGCGCAGTTGACTGACGTGAATCGCGCGTTTCGGGGACGATAGAACAGAGCGGGCGCAGACGTGAATATTGCCACGATACTCTTGCTTATTGGTTCACGAGAAGGTAAGTGCCCGATACCTCAAAGGGACGGCGGGTTGGCGGAGAGGTTACGCAGCGGATTGCAAATCCGTGAAGACCGGTTCGATTCCGGTACCCGCCTCCAAAATTTTTCAAACACTTAGGTTTGGATTGAGCGGCTGCGATAATATTCTCGCAACATATTCCGCAACATTCATGTCTAGTCCGGTTCCGCGCCTTGTTTGCGCGTCTTTGGCCCGCGTTTTTTGACGGGCGGAACCTGCGGAGCGCGCGGTCATGGCGCCGGTTTTATGCTCTGTCACGGCCATGATCGGCTCATCGCTGCACCCCGCCACTGCCAGTTCGGCCGCGAGCGCAGGATCAGCTCGCCTCCCGCGACGCTAGGGGAGGGCATTGCCGGGGCGCCACTGCTGCCACCCATCACCGACGCAACACACTCCCTCGGTACCGACAGGCTGGCGCGGGACATCGCGGCAGGGCTGGCGCATGGGGGCGCGGACATCGCTGCTCGTCGGCGTGACTGCGGCTGCGGTCGCCGTCACGCTGGGCGCCTTGGTAGGCACGCTCGCCGGTTTCGCGGGCGGGGTAGGCGATGAGGTGCTGATGCGCGTCGTCGATGCCTTTCAGATCGTGCTGGGGTTCTGGCCGGCCAGCAGGTGACCCTTCTGCGCTATGTCGAAGACCAAGGGGATCGCTGGCAGAAGGGCATAGGTCACGTGCTGGGACTGCCGATCTCCTGCCCGACAGGGGGCGAAAGATGGACCAGACCACGCATCGGACGAGATGTATTTCAGGTCGGTCTTTCAGGATTTCAGAACGCTTTACACGGCCCCAAGGCATCACTTTCAGCGGTAAACCCAGCCAGCTGTGAGCCTATCTCATCGAATAGCGTTCAACCGTCTCGCGTCGTGCAAACCGCTGCCAGCATACCAGGGGGTATGGAAAGGGAGCTGGCCGCGGACGCTTACCCGACATTCCCGCCCGGATCGTATCCCCTTCAGCCGCGCGGACAGCGAGTGTCTTCGGGGAGCAATGGCCGCAGGATCGCTCTGGCGGCAGGCATGTCCCGCGCAGGCGGACAAGTCCCACCCAGCGTAAGAGCCTGCTGGGCTTTCGTGCATCGCGTCTTTGGGTGTCGCGCAGCCGGTAAGGTTCTCAGCGGCAATACAGCTCGGCACGCCGCCTCATGACCTTACAACGCAAACTTCCGTCCGGCAGTCGGATGTGCAGCAGTTGGACGGCAGCGCTCCGTGACATCTCGCCTCCTGCCGCTTGCTGATCCATCTCGAAGCTCTGGCGATCAACCTCGGCGGTGCAAAACAAGCGAATCAAGAAATATGAGCGATGCAGCCGCTCACCGCGGATGGCGGGCGCAGTGTGCGAAACCGCAATCAAACAAATATCCATAACAACTGGCGGCCCCGACAGGATTCGAACCTGTGACCTACCGCTTAGGAGGCGGTCGCTCTATCCCCTGAGCTACGGGGCCGTGTGGTGGTTGTCGCGGAAAACAGGTGTCTGCGCAACCCCGCTGGAGAGGGTCAACGCGCTGGCCTGATCGTATCGCCGCGCAGAAGTTTTGGTGTCAGCTCAATACGGACGCCGGATAGTCCGGTGGCAATGATCTCGGCCGCCTTCTCGCCGATTTCCCGCCGGCCGGCATCCATTGTGGCGAGGCGGCGGGGCAGGCCTTGCAGCAACTCCACTCCGTTGAAACCGGCAAGCCCGATGCGGTTGGGGACATCGAACCCCTTCTCAAGGCACCAAAGCAACCCGCCCGCGCCAATCATGTCATTGGAGTAATACAGAAAGTCTATATCGGGCGTCCGGTTCATGATGGCTTCGGTCATCTCCCGGCCCTTCAGCAGGGCAGAGCCGCCGGAGTAGAACTCACGATCCGCGAGCGTGATGCCGGACTCCGCCAGCGCCTTTTCGAACCCCTCCATTCGCTTCCGCGCGCGGTGATCATAGGGCATCTTGGTCCCCAGAAAGCCGATGCGGCGATACCCCGACGCGATGATCGCCTCGGCCGTTTCCCGCCCTGCCCGCCGGTGGGAAATGCCGACGACAGAGTCCATAGGCTCGCCGTCCACGTCCATGATCTCCACGATCGGAACGCCGGAGTTGACCAGCATGGCGCGGGCCGCAGGGCTGTGTTCCATCCCCGCGACGATGACGCCGGACGGCCGCCAGGAAAGCATTTCGTAGAGCACACCCTCTTCCCGTTCGTCCGAATAATCCGTGACGCCCATGACGGGCTGCAACGGTGTGCCGACCAGCCGGTCGGAGATCCCCGACAGCACTTCGGGAAACACCATGTTGGAAAGGGAAGGGATGACGACGGAGACCAGATTGACCCGCTGGGAGGCCAATGCCCCGGCGATGCGGTTCGGCACATATCCCAATGCACGGGCGGCGGCGCGGACTTTTGCCCGCGTGGCTTCGGAAACATCCCCCCGGTCGCGGAGAACGCGGCTCACCGTCATTTCGCTGACCCCGGAGGCCTCGGACACGTCGCGTAGCGTCAGGGGGCGGCGGTTTTCCGGGGGCGGGTTGGTGTCTGACACGGGATAAGCTCTCCTCTATCCTGCATCTTTACTCTCGGACCGTGTTTTCTCCAAGTAGGCAACCGCCAGGACCATGCGCGCCGCCGCTCCGCCGCCGCCGCCCCCCTCTCGCCCCGCCGGTTTTCGTGGACTACACTGTGAACCACTTCTGGAGGAACGACATGTCATCAGCCTACGATCACTTTCTGGACCGCAGCCCGGCCAACCATCAGCCGCTGACGCCGATTTCATTTCTGGAGCGGGCGGCGGCGGTCTACCCGGACAGGCTGGCAGTGGTGAACGGTGGCTTCAGGCTCACCTATGATGCGCTGTGGAAGCGCTGTCGCCGCCTTGCTTCCGCCTTGGCAGGGCGCGGGATCGGGCGGAGCGATACGGTGAGCGTGCTGCTCCCCAATGTGCCGCCCATGGTCGAGGCGCATTTTGGCGTGCCGATGACGCGGGGGGTGCTGCACTCGATCAACACCCGGCTCGACGCGGCGATCATCGCCTTCCAGCTCGATCATGCGGAGTCGAAGGTTCTCATCGTGGACCGGGAGTTTGCCGAGGTCGCGCGCGAGGCTCTGGCGATGGCGCAAGTCGACCCGCTGGTCATCTGCTACGACGATCCCGATTTCCCGGAAGACGGCCCCTATGCCAAGGGTCCGCCAATCGGAGAGATCGACTACGAAGCGTTTCTCTCCGAAGGGTCGGAGGCGTTCGACTGGCTGCCGCCGCAGGACGAATGGGATGCCATCGCGCTCAACTACACCTCGGGCACGACGGGCAATCCCAAGGGCGCCGTCTATCACCATCGGGGCGCGGCGCTCATGGCCTATGCGAACACGATCCATGCGGAAATGGGGCGGCATCCGGTCTATCTCTGGACGCTGCCGATGTTCCACTGCAATGGCTGGTGCTTCCCCTGGACGCTGGCCATTCAGGGCGGCACGCATGTCTGCCTGCGCTGGGTGCGGGCAGCGGCCATGTACGACGCGATTGCCGATCTTGGCGTGACGCATCTGTGCGGGGCGCCGATCGTCATGGCGACGCTGGTGAATGCGCGGCCGGAGGAGCGGCGGGATCTGCCCGGCACGGTGCGGTTCAACGTCGCTGGTGCGCCCCCGCCCGAGGCGGTGATCGCCGCGATGGCGGAGGCGGGCTTTGCCGTCACGCATATCTACGGGCTGACGGAGACTTACGGCCCGTCGGTCGTGAACGAATGGCATGACGACTGGGACGCGCTGCCCGCCGCCGGTCAGGCGGCGCGGAAGGCGCGTCAGGGCGTGCGGTATCTGGCGCTCGACGCGCTGTCCGTCCGCGATCCGCAGACGATGGAGCCGGTGCCCGCCGATGGCGAGACGCTGGGGGAAGTGATGTTCCGGGGCAATATCGTCATGAAGGGCTATCTCAAGAACCCCCATGCGACGGAGGAATCCTTTGCCGGCGGATGGTTCCATTCCGGAGATCTCGGCGTCATGCACCCGGATGGCTATGTGCAGCTCAAGGACCGGTCGAAGGACATCATCATTTCGGGCGGGGAGAATATCTCCTCCATCGAGGTGGAGAACGTCCTCTATGCCCATCCGGCCGTGATGGTCTGTGCCGTGATCGCGCATCCCTCCGAGAAGTGGGGTGAGACGCCCGCCGCCTATGTGGAGCTGAAACCGGGTCAGACGGCGACGGAGCAGGAGATGCTCGACTGGTGCCGCCAGCACCTTGCGCGGTTCAAATGCCCGAGCCTGGTGGTCTTCACCGATATCCCCCGCACGTCGACAGGCAAGGTGCAGAAGTTCAGGCTGCGGGAGCAGGCGAAGGGGGCGTGACCTCGTAGAGCTCGAGCGGCAGTCCGTCCGGGTCGCGGAAGAAGGTGAAGCGCGCGCCGGTGAGGGCATCGACGCGTATCGGTTCGCAATTCACGCCCGACGCGGTCAGCTGGCTCACCGTCTCGCCGATGTCCTGGGTAGCGAAGGCGAGATGGCGCAGCCCCTGCGCCTCCGGCCGGTCGGGGCGGGGCGGGGCGCCCGGAAAGGAGAAAAGCTCGATCTGCCCGCCTCCCGGAAGGGCGAGGTCGAGCTTCCAGGACTGCCGCTCCGCCCGCCATGTTTCCGCGATGATGCGCAGCCCCAGCACCTCGGTGTAGAACGCGCGGGACCGGGCGTAGTCGGCGCAGATGATGGCGACGTGGTGAAAGGCCCGGATCATGCCGCCTGCCGCCCGTTCCGCGCGAGCCA
Source organism: Haematobacter massiliensis (assembly GCF_000740795.1). Taxonomy (GTDB): domain Bacteria; phylum Pseudomonadota; class Alphaproteobacteria; order Rhodobacterales; family Rhodobacteraceae; genus Haematobacter; species Haematobacter massiliensis. The sequence continues at coordinate 633,543 of NZ_JGYG01000001.1, read as the reverse complement.
GACAAGCGCGCCGCCCGCGAGCAGCAGGAAGGGAAGCATGGCAAGGTTTACCGCGCTCCAGCCTCCCACCGCGTTGCCGGCGCCTGTGCAGTTCATCAGCCCGCCCGAGAACAGGGAAGCTACCGTCACGCCGCCGAAGACCAGAAGATCGTTCAGCCCCTGTACGCGCCCCCGCTCCTCCGGCCGGTGGGAGCGGGTGAGCAACGCCGTGGCGCCGATGAAGCCGAAGTTCCAGCCGAGCCCCAGCAGGATCAGCGCGACGAAGAAATGTGGCAGCGTCACGCCCGCCAGTGCGACCAGCCCGGCGCCGGCCAGGATCGCCAGCCCGGTACCGATGATCGGTATGACACCGAACCGCGCGATCAGCGTACCGGTGAAGAAGGACGGCACGAACATGGCCAGCACATGCGCGGTGATGATCCCCGAAACCTCCCGCTGGCCGAAGCCGCAGCCGATGACCGCCAGCGGAGTGGATGTCATCACGAGGTTCATCAGCGCATAGGAAACCATGCCGCAGATCATGGCGACAACGATGGCAGGATTGCGCAGCAGCTGCCGCATCGGTCGTCCTCCCTCCGCCGCCTTGCGGGGCGGGGGCATGTCGAGAAAGGCGAACAGCAGCGATCCGGCGAGGTTCAGCACCACGATCACCAGATAGGAGGCGACGAACGGCACGACCAGCCCGAAGGCCGTCAGCGTCACCAGTTGCGGGCCGACGACCGCGCCCACAAGACCCGCCGCCATGACGCGGGAAATGGCGCGCGCACGGTCGGCCTCCGCCCCCTCATCGGCGGCGGCGAAGCGGTAGAAGCCCTGCGCCGACTGATAAATGCCGCTGAAGTAGCCGCCGAGCACCAGCAGCCAGAAGGACGATGTCCAGAGCGCCAGTGCCGCCAGCGCCGCGCCGACCGCTCCCGCCATCGCGCCGAGCACGAATCCCGCCGCCCGCCCTCGCCGCTGCATGAGCGGTGAGAGCCATGGCGCCGTGGTCATGGAGCCGAACACCATGGCCGAGATCGGCAGCGTGGCCCAGCAGGGGTTGCGGGCGAGGCTCTGCCCGGCCAGACCCGCCATCGCGAAGATCATCGGCATCTGCGAGCCAAGGATCGCCTGTGCCGCGATGAGCAGGCGCACGTTCCGGCGGATGCGGGGGGAAGTGGTGTCGGCCATGGGCGATCCCTTGTTTCACCCAATGCCTAGTCCCGGTCCCTGTCAAAGGGAAGGTGGCTTGCAGAGGCCGAAGGCTCCGGCCATGATCGGCCCATGAACGATATCCGTGACATAGGCAGGCTCATTCTCATCGAGGATGACGTGGCAGAGGGGGCGGAGTGGCTTGCCCTGCGTGAGCCGCGCTTTGCCCGCGCGCTGGAACTGACGGGGCCGTTGCCGCTCCGCAGGCGGGCCGATGGCTTCCTGCCGCTGCTGGATGCCATCGTCAGTCAGCAGGTCAGCGTGGCGGCGGGGGATGCCATCATGGCCCGCCTCGCTGCTGCCGGGCTGGTGACGCCGGCGGCCATACTGCTGGCGGAGGACGATGCGCTCCGGGGTGCCGGGCTGTCGCGGCAGAAGGCGCGCTATGCCCGCGCGCTGGCGGAAGCGGCGATTGACTTCGACCTGCTGCGCGATGCCCCGCTGGAGGAAGTGGTCGCTACCCTCGTCGCCGTGCCGGGTATCGGCCGCTGGACGGCGGAGATTTATGCGATGTTCGCCCTTGGCCGTGCCGATGTCTTTGCGCCCGGCGATCTCGCGCTTCAGGAAGCTGCCCGGCTGCTGTTTGAGATGGAAGGGCGGCCCTCGGAGAAGGAACTGCGCCGCATGTCCGAGGACTGGTCGCCCTGGCGGGGAGTTGCGGCCCGTCTGCTCTGGGCCTACTACCGGGTGGCCAAGCAGCGGGAGGGTATCAGATGACGCGTGATCTGGAGTTCGGCCGGAAGGCCCCACGTTCGGGCAAGGCGAAAAGCCTTGTGGTCTTTCTTCACGGCTATGGCGCGGATGGTGCCGATCTGCTGGGACTGGCCGAGCCGCTCGGCCCGCATCTGCCCGATACCGTCTTCGTCGCGCCCAATGCGCCGGAGCGGTCGCTGGGCAACCCTTTCGGCTACCAGTGGTTTCCCATCCCCCGGCTGGATGGCTCGCCGGAGGAGGTTGCCCGGGCGAGCTTCGAGGCCGCCGTGGCCGATCTCGACGCCTTTCTGGATGCGAGACTCGCGGAGGAGGGGTTGCCTGCCTCCGCGCTGGCGCTGGTCGGCTTTTCGCAGGGCACGATGATGAGCCTGCATGTCGCGCCTCGCCGCAAGGCGCAGATGGCGGGCGTCGTCGGCTTCTCCGGGAGGCTGCTTCAGCCCGAACGTCTTGCCGCCGAAACGATCAGCCGTCCCCCTGTCCTGCTCATCCATGGCGACCGGGACGAGATGGTTCCCTATGAGGATATGTCGCGTGCTGCCGACGCCCTGACGCATGCGGAGTTCGAGGTCTACACCCATACCTCGCGCGGTGTGGGGCACGGGATCGCGCCAGATGGCCTGTCCGTCGCCATGCAGTTCCTCCGCAACGTGCTTCCTGTCTGAGCGCGCCAGGGGTTGCTGCGGTTCGAAAGGCCGGCTCGGGAAGTCCGTCACGCAACTGTAACCGATTGCTGGCATTCCTTTGCCGAACCCACCGCATCGCGGGGCTTGCCTGATGGAAAACGCCAGATATAGTGACGCTGTCGGGGCGGTGCTCCTGCCACCCCAAACCGGCTCTGCCCGGTGCTCCGCAGCAGGGAGTGTGGCGCGTATGGATGGCGATTTCAGGACAAGTTTCGTGCGGGAACCGGCGTCGCTCAGGCATTTCCCGGCTCTGGTTCTGAATGCCGATTATCGCCCGCTGTCCTACTACCCGCTCTCGCTCTGGCCCTGGCAGGAGGCGGTGAAGGCGGTGTTCCTCGACAGGGTGTCCATCGTCGCTGAATATGATCAGACCGTGCGGAGCCAGAGGGCGCAGTTCCGAATACCCTCCGTCGTGGTGCTGAAAGAATTCGTAAGACCCCAGAAGCGCGTGGCTTTCACGCGCTTCAATCTTTTTCTGAGGGACGAATTCTGCTGCCAGTACTGCGGCTCACGCGGTGATCTCACCTTCGATCACGTCGTCCCCCGCTCCCGTGGCGGGGTCACGAGCTGGGAAAACGTGGTGGCCGCCTGCTCCCCCTGCAATCTGCGCAAGGGCAACAAGTCCCTCAGGCAGGCGGGAATGCGCCTTACCCGCCCGCCGAAGCCGCCCACTGCGGATGAGATGCACAATCACGGTCGTCGTTTTCCGCCGAACCATCTTCACGAGACGTGGATGGACTTTCTATACTGGGATGCCGAACTGGACGCATAAGACGTCCGGCGCACCAGCAACAAGGACATAATGACAGACAGTTTCTTTCAGCCGGTTTCCGGCATGAGCCTGCCGCGCTTTGCCGGTGTGCCGACCTTCATGCGCCTGCCGCATGTGACACCGGATCATCCCCGCCATGCGGATGTCGATATCGGCTTCATCGGCCTGCCGTGGGATGGAGGCACCTCCAACCGCCCCGGTGCCCGGCACGGGCCAAGGCAGGTTCGTGATGCCTCCACCATGATCCGGGCGCAGCATCCCGTTACCGGACTTCGGCCATTCGAGGCACGCAACTGCGCCGATCTGGGCGATGTCGGGCCGAATCCTGTGGATACCACCGATACGCTCGCGCGCATCACGGACGCCATATCCCGGCTGCGGGCCGCGAATATCCGGCCGATTTCCGTCGGCGGCGATCACCTTTGCACATTGCCGGTGCTACGCGCGCTGGCGGTGGAAGGCCCGCTTGGTCTTGTGCATTTCGACAGCCATACAGATCTCTACCCGCCCTATTTCGGTGGCCGCGCCCTGACCCATGGCAACCCGTTCCGCGTGGCGGTGGAGGAAGGGCTGCTGGACCCGCGGCGCATGGTGCAGATCGGCATCCGGGGCACCTGCTATGACAGTGATGACATCGACTTCGCCCGGGCGAATGGCATCCGCATCATCAGGATCGAGGAGTTCTTCGCCCGCGGCATTTCCGATGTGATGGCAGAGGCACGCAGCATTGTGGGGGAGGAGCCAGCCTATCTCTCCTATGACATCGACTTCGTGGACCCGACCTTTGCCCCGGGCACCGGCACGCCCGAGGTGGGTGGGCCAAATGCGTTTCAGGCGCTTTCCGTGGTGCGGGAACTGCGGGGCCTCACCTTCGCGGGCGCCGATCTGGTGGAGGTTTCGCCTCCCTTCGATCAATCCGGTGGAACGGCTTGGCTCGCTGCCTCGCTGCTTTTCGAGATCCTCTGCGTGATGGCCGAGTAGGACCGGCCGGTATCCCCACTTTCCATTAACCGCATGAATGCTACAGTCTGACTCGGAAATCGTTGGGGGGAGGCGGTTTTTCATCTTGCGGTCGCAAAGGATTCAGATGGTCTCGCGTATCATTCCGGTCGATCCCTTCGACCTTGTGGTTTTTGGCGGCACGGGCGATCTCGCCCGCCGAAAGATATTCCCGTCGCTTTACCGCCGCTTTCTCGATGGTCAGATGCCGCAAGAATCGCGGGTGATCGGCGCCGCACGCTCCTCCATGACGGAGGAGGAGTTCCGCGTCTTCGCCCGTGACGCGGTTCTTGAATTCGTGAACGGAGCGAAAAACAATACGGAGGCGCTGGACCGGTTCATCGCGCATCTGTCCTACGTCCCCATCGACGCAACGGGGGAGGAGGGGTGGAAGGAACTGGCCGCCCGGATTCGCCCCGGCGTGGTCCATGCCTTCTACTTCTCGGTCGCGCCCAGCCTCTTCGGTGCCTTGGCGGAGCGGCTGCATAACTACGGGATCGCCGATCGCGACAGCCGGATCGTGGTGGAAAAGCCCTTTGGACATGACCTTTCCACGGCGCGGGCGCTGAACGCCGTTCTGGCGCGGCATTTCGACGAAAGTCAGATCTACCGGATCGATCACTATCTGGGCAAGGAGACGGTCCAGAACCTGATGGCGGTGCGCTTCGCCAACATCCTGTTCGAGCCGCTTTGGAATGCGCAGTATGTCGATCACGTGCAGATCACCGTGGCGGAGACGGTGGGCGTCGCGGGGCGTGCCGGCTATTACGACGACGCGGGCGCCATGCGGGATATGGTGCAGAACCACATGATGCAGCTTCTGTGCCTCATCGCGATGGAGCCGCCCTATCACTTTGATCCGGACGCCGTGCGGGACGAGAAGCTGAAGGTGATCCGCGCGTTGGACCCGGTTGGGTCGGACGATATGGTTCGCGGGCAGTATACCTCGGGCGGCGGCATGGCGAGCTATCTTCAGGACATTCAGGCGCCTTCCAGCCGGACGGAGACATTCATCGCGCTGCGCTGCCGGATCTCGAACTGGCGCTGGAAAGGTACGCCCTTCTACCTGCGCACCGGCAAGCGGCTGCGGGCCCGGACGTCGGAGATCGCGGTTGTCTTCAAGGAGCCGCCGCATTCGCTGTTCGATGAGGCCGAAGGCTGGCGTGCCAACACGCTCGTCATCCGTTTGCAGCCGAACGAGGGTATCACGCTTGAGGTGATGATCAAGGAGCCCGGGCCGGGCGGAATGCGGCTTGTTCAGGTGCCGCTCGACATGTCGTTCGCCGAGGCGCTGGGCGAGGAGGGGACCGACATGCCCGATGCCTATGAACGCCTCATCATGGATGTGATCCGGGGCAATCAGACGCTGTTCATGCGTGGGGATGAGGTTGAGGCCGCCTGGGCCTGGGCCGATCCTGTCCTTGCGGCGGTGGAGGGGCGCGGCGACCGGCCGAACCTGTATGATCCGGGCAGCACCGGCCCGGAGGAGGCGCTGATGCTCATGCATCGCGACGGACGCCGTTGGCGCGAGATGCGCACTGGCTGACCTGCCCGGAAGGAGGACGCGTTGGATTTCATCGACTATCCCAGCCGCGCAGAATGGGCTGCCGGTGCTGCTGAGGCCGTCGCCGCCGATCTGGAGGCCGCGCTCGAAACACAGGATCGCGTCACGCTTGCCGTGCCCGGGGGCACCACGCCCGGCCCGGTCTTTGACCTTCTCGCCGCCGTGCCGCTCGACTGGTCACGGGTGACGGTTTTGCCCACGGACGAACGGCAGGTCTCCGAAGACTCCAATCGCTCCAATGCGCGGCTGATCCGTGAGCGGCTGCTGACCGGCCCTGCGAGTTCGGCAGGCTTCCAGCCGCTTTGGGGGGAGGATGGCGAGACGATCCGGGAAGCGGTTGCCACCCTTCTTCCCATCGACATCCTGCTGCTCGGCATGGGGGCAGATCTGCATGTCGCCTCCCTCTTTCCGGGAGCGGAAGGGCTGGAGGCGGCATTTGCCGTTGATGCTCCTCCGGTTGTGGAAATACAGGCCGCCGCTGCTGGCGAGCCGCGGGTGAGCCTTTCGGCAGAGGTACTGGCGGATGCGCGACAAGCCCATCTGCTGATCGTGGGTCATGACAAACGGCAGGCCCTACTGGGCCTGTCTCAAGGCGGATCAGGGAGGACAGGGGCGTTGAAGGCGCCCGTTGCCCTTGTGCTGGACCGCGCGCGCATTCACTGGTCGGAGTAAACTATGACGCTTTGGAAAGAGCTTTCCACCTATCGGGAGAGCCACGAAGACCGCACGATCCTGTCGCTGCTGACCGATGAAAGAGTGGAGGAATTCTCCATCCGGCTGGGCGACCTGCTGCTAGATTATTCCAAGACCAACCTCGATCACGAGGGGCGAGACCTGCTTTTGAAACTCGCGCGCGAAACCGGCGTCATCGACCGGCGCGAAGCGATGTTCCGCGGAGACAAGATCAACGAGACCGAAGACCGCGCCGTTCTGCATACCGCACTCCGCGATCTTGACCGGGAGGTTCTGGTCGACGGGCAGGATGTGATGCCGGAGGTGCGGGAAACGCTGGACCGGATGTGCCGCTTTGCCGAGCATGTGCGATCCGGGCGCTTCCGCGTGGCAGGTCGCCGCGTGACGGATGTGGTCAATATCGGGATCGGTGGTTCCGATCTTGGCCCTGCGATGGCGACAATCGCGCTGCGCCCCTATCATACCGGCCCAAGGGTTCATTTCGTCTCCAATGTCGATGGCGCGCATATCCACGATACGCTGGACGCGCTCGACCCGCATTCGACCTTGTTCATTGTTGCGTCCAAGACTTTCACGACGCAGGAGACGATGGCCAATGCGGAAGCTGCACGCCGCTGGCTTTCCGGTACCGTGCTGGAACCGGCGAGCCATTTCGTGGCGCTTTCCTCCTCGCTGGAAAAAACCTGTGCCTTCGGCATCCCGGAGGAGCGAGTTTTCGGCTTCGAGGATTGGGTGGGCGGGCGCTACTCCATGTGGGGGCCGATCGGGCTCAGCCTGATGATCGCCATCGGCAGCGAGAATTTCCGGCGCTTCCTTGCCGGAGGTCAGTCGATGGACGACCATTTCCGGACTGCGCCACTGGTCGACAATATCCCCGTCATGCTGGCCCTGATCGGCATCTGGCATGCGCAGGTCTGCGGCTATGCGACCCGCGCCGTGCTGCCCTACGATCAGCGCCTGTCCCGGCTGCCCGCCTATCTCCAGCAACTAGACATGGAATCGAACGGCAAGCGGGTGCGGATGGATGGGTCGGACCTCACGGTGAACTCCGGTCCGATTGTCTGGGGGGAGCCTGGCACGAACGGACAACATGCTTTCTTCCAGCTCATCCACCAGGGCACGCGTATCGTGCCATGCGAATTCCTTGTTGCGGCAGAGGGGCATGAACCGGAATACAACTATCAGCACCAGCTTCTCATCTCCAACTGTCTCGCGCAGGCGGAGGCGCTTGTCCGAGGCCGGAGCCTTGACGAAGCCCGCGCGAAGGTGGCGGCGCAAGGTTTGAGCGGAGATGAGCTGGAACGTCAGGCGCGGCACCGGGTATTCCTTGGCAATCGTCCCTCGACCACGCTGATTTACCGTTTGCTGACCCCCTTCGTGCTGGGTCAGATCATCGCGCTCTATGAGCATCGTGTGTTTGTGGAAGGGGTGATCCTTGGCATCAACAGCTTCGACCAGTGGGGCGTGGAGTTGGGCAAGGAGCTTGCGGCCACGCTGGTCCCGGTGGTTCAGGGCAAGCAAGGGGCGGAAAAACGGGACGCATCCACGCGGATGCTGGTGAACTATATCCGGGATTCAGCCCAATCCCGCTGACCAGAAATGCAAAAGGCGCCCCGCGAGGCGCCTTTTCAGACTTCAGTCCGGCCGGTGTTCAGACCGCATCAACCGCGCCGGGCGCCGCAAGAGCGGCCGGTTTCCCGTTGGAGAGCGGGTCTTCCTGACGTTGCACGGAGCCCTCGAAATGTGCACCGGATTCGATGGCGATGGTCTTGTGAATGATGTCGCCTTCCACCCGTGCGGTGGAGGTCAGGCGGACTTTCAGGCCACGCACCCGGCCGATCACCCGACCGTTGATGACGATATCGTCGGCGACGATCTCCCCCTTGATGGTCGCTTGTTCCCCGACGGTGAGCAGATGGGCACGGATGTCGCCCTCCACATTCGCCTCGACCTGAATGTCGCCGCTTGTCTTGATGTTGCCCGTCACCGTCAGGTCCGAAGAAAGGATCGAGGCGGGGGGCTTGGTCTTGGGGGTCGTGCTTGCTGCGTAGTCCATGCTGCCTTTCGCGACCGGAACATCCGCTGCTGGCTCTGTGGCCTTCGGTCCCGGTTCCTGAATCCTGCTCTTAGAAAACATCTTGTGCCGCCTTGATGTAGGTCATCGGGTTCACAGGGGATCCGCCGACGCGCACCTCATAATGCAGATGAGTGCCGGTTGAGCGTCCTGTACTGCCCATATCACCGATACGGTCCCCACGCGACACCTTTTGCCCCGCTTTCACGCGGATTTTGGACATATGCCCATAGCGGGTTTCCAACCCGAAATCATGCTGGATTTTAACCAGGTTACCATATCCCGAAGCCCAGCCGGCAAAGGTGACGACCCCTTCGCCCGTGGCGAGGATCGGGCTTCCATGCGCGCCCGCCATATCCACCCCGTCATGCCGCGCGCGGGTCTTGCGGAACGGGTCGGCGCGTCCGCCGAAGCCGGAACTGTAGCGGAAGGCGGTCTGCACGGGGAGCGCGAAGGGCACTTTCTCCGCCGCCATCCGGTAGAGGTTGATCTGGTCGAGCGAGCCGAGCACGCCGTTGGCCCGTTCGGTATCCGCGTCGAGGGGAGTGCCTTTGGTCGAGATGCCCATCGGCACCAGCGGCCCGCCTCGGCCGTCATAGCCGCGCTTCACTTCCGTGATAACCTTGCTGGCCGACAGCCCGACCTCCTTGAACATCTTGTCCAGCGGCTCCATGGAAACGGTGACGGCCTCTTCCAGCCGGGCGAAAATCTGCTCGTTGCGATCCTGCATGAGCCGCTTTTCAAGGGCGAGAATATCCGCCTGCTGCTGAGCTTCCGTCGCCTGTTGCGAGAGTTTGTCCCGCTCGGAGGCCGTCGTGCTGAGCGCCGCGGTGAGGTAGTCGAGCGTGCGCCGCTCATCCTCCAGCCGGGCGGCGGTCAGGCCCTCGTCCTGTTTCTCATCGACTTCCGTCTGGAGCAGAGCGAGTTGCGTGCGCGCATCGTCGCGTTCCGTAAGAGCCTTGCGCAGCGACTGGCGCACGACCTCAAGCCCGGTTTCCAGTTCCTTGCGCCGGTCTTCGGAGGACAGGAGCGCCGTCTGCATATCCGAGACACCGCCAAGCGCGACATTGAACCGCTCATGCGCCGCCGAAGCTTCCGCAGCCCGCTGATCGCGTTCATCCGACAGGTCATTGAGCCGGGCCTCATAGACCATCTGCTCCCGCCGCGTCTGCTCCCGGACGCCGCCGGCCCCGATCGCATCCATCACGAAAACGGCAGATGACAGGATGGTCCAGCCCACCACCAAGGTGGTCCCCGCGAGCAGACCCGCTTGTGTCAGCGGGCGGAGACGGATGAACCGTGTTTCCGTGTCGGATTTGAGGAAGACCCGTTTCTCGGGCAGGCGGCGCTCAAGCGCGGCATTCAGTCGGTTGGTCAGACGCCCCGTCACACTACTGTCCCGTATGTCGTTTTCAGTAAGGAGGGTGAAGGCCGCTCCCAGCATTCACGCTCTGAGTGCTTACTGGCGATAGACTGGACCGGCAACAATCCACGAAATTCCATGGCGCCGTCTTGCCAAAGAAGGACTATTGTCGGCGGGATCTTGCCGGTTTCATTGCGCCATGCAGATTATCGCTAAAACGTTGCAGGAGAATCACTTGCGCTAATGCAACTCCTGCGCGGCTTTCAGCACCTCTGCCGCGTGGTCTGCCACTTTGACCTTGGGCCAGACCATCGCGATCCGCCCTTCGCTGTCGATCAGGAAGGTCGCGCGCGTCAGCCCCATGAATGTGCGGCCATACATCTTCTTTTCGCCCCAAACGCCATAGCGCTCCGCCGTGTCGCCTTCTGCATCGGAGGCCAGCAGCACGGAAAGACCATGCTTCCGGGCGAACTTCTCATGCGCAGTGACGGGGTCCTTGGAAATGGCGATGACCGTTGTATCGGCTGCGTCGAAATCCGCCAGCAGCGCAGAGAAATCAAGCGCCTCCGTGGTGCAGCCGGGAGTGTCGGCCTTGGGGTAGAAATACACGACGACCTTGCGAGGACGCAGGGACGAAAGCGTAATCGATTCCCCGTTGCTGAGCGGCAACGTGAAATCCGGGGCGGGCTGGCCAACTTCTATCATGGCGGTCTCCTGACGGGGCAGAAGGTAGCGTGGCTTTGCTGCAAGAGCCATCCGAAAGATGGAATGCCTGCTTGATCGTCCGACCGAATCGTCGCAAGCCAGATCGGCAAGGCTCCGGATTTCTCCATGAACGTGTTCTACGGCATCGGCCTCAAGATCGCCTCGGTGCTGCTCTTCATCGTAATGCTCGCGCTTGTCAAAGCCACGACGGAGCATGTGCCCACCGGGCAGATCGTGTTTTTCCGGTCCTTCTTTGCGGTTCTCGTCATCGTGATCTGGCTGGGCGCCACGAAACAGCTCGGCGCGGGCCTGCGCACGAAGAACCCTTTCGGGCATCTGTGGCGTGGGGTGATCGGCACCGCTTCCATGACGCTCAACTTCTGGTCGGCGGGCCTGCTGCCTTTGCCGGAGGTAACGGCGATCGGCTATGCGGCGCCGCTGCTGACCGTTGTGTTTGCCTCGCTCTTTCTCGGGGAGGTGGTGCGGGGGTTCCGGATTTCCTGCGTGCTCCTTGGGCTGGCGGGCGTGCTGATCGTCCTGTCGCCGCGGCTTTCCGCCTTCGGGACTGGCATGCTCTCCGAGCGGGAGACGGCGGGAGCCTTCATCGCGCTGGGAAGCGCCACCTGCGCAGCACTCGTGCAGGTGCTGCTCCGGCGGATGGTGGTGACCGAATCCGTCTCCTCCATCGTGTTCTATTTCTCGCTGTTCTCCACGCTGCTGTCGCTTCTGACCATTCCGGGTTGGGTGGTGCCGACGCGGACGGAGTTCTGGTTGCTCCTCATGGCGGGCCTGCTGGGTGGGCTGGCTCAGATCTTCATCACCACCGCCTACCGCTACGCGGATGCCTCGGTCGTGGCGCCGTTTGAATATGTCTCCATGATCTTCGCGCTGGCGATCGGCTACATGTTCTTTGACGAGGTGCCGACGTTGACGATGCTCTGGGGGGCGTCGCTGGTGGTCGCGGCCGGGCTGCTCATCATATGGCGGGAACGCCAACTCGGGCTTGAGCGCAAGCGTCAGCGGCAGGCGGCCACTCCCGCCGGTTAAAGATCGAGCCAGATCGTTACCGGTCCCTCGTTGACGAGGGCGACCCGCATCTCCGCCCCGAAAACACCGGTCTCAACCGGGATGCCCTCCGCGCGAATACGGTCGGCCACGTGGAGATAGAGCGGCTCCGCCTCCTGCGGCGGTGCGGAAGGGGTGAAGCCCGGGCGATTGCCGCGCGTATCGGCGCCAAGTGTGAACTGGCTCACCAGCAGGACGGAGCCACCGGTATCGCGGAGCGACAGGTTCATCTTGCCTGCGTCATCCTCAAAGATGCGGAGCTTGACGATCTTCGCGGCCATCTGCTCCGCCTTCACCCGGTCATCACCCCGCATCGCGCAGAGAAGGACGAGGAAACCGGGGCCGGTCCTCCCCACGACCTTTCCTGCGACGGTGACGGAGGCTTCGATGACCCGCTGGACGACCGCTCTCATGCGCCGAAGTATCGGGGGAAGGCGTAGGCGAGGTTGTCGCGTACCCGGTCGACCGGGGTGGCGCCGCTGGTATCAGGCACGAAGGTTTCGCCCGTGATGCGCTCATAGGCGTCTATATAGACGCGGGAGGTCGCCTCGATCAGTTCGGCCGGAATCTCGGGGATCGGATCGGTGTAGGGATCGACGCGCTCCGCCACCCAGGCGCGCACGAAATCCTTGTCGAAGGAGGGCGGGCGCTTGCCGGTGGCGAAGGCCTCGTCATAGCCCTCCGCGAGCCAGTAGCGGGAGCTGTCAGGCGTGTGGATCTCGTCGGCCAGCACGATATTCCCATCCTCGTCCAGACCGAATTCGTATTTCGTATCGACGAGGATCAATCCGCGTTGCGCCGCGATTTCCTGCCCACGGGCAAAGAGACCGAGGGCATAGACCGACAGGGTCTCCCACTGTTCCGGCGTGAGCAGACCACCCTCCACGATCTCTTTCGGGGTAAGCGGCGCGTCATGGCCCCCGTCGAACTCCTTGGATGTCGGCGTGAGGATCGGCTTGGGCAGTTTCTCATTGTCACGCAGCCCGTCGGGGAAGCGGTGGCCGTACATCTCCCGCTCGCCCTTCTTGTAGAGCGTGAGGATGGAGGTGCCCGTGGTGCCCGCCAGATAGCCGCGTACGACGACCTCTACGGGCAGGATCGTGAGCCGCTTGCCCACCACCACGTTCGGATCGGGATAGGACAGCACATGGTTCGGGCAGATGTCCGCCGTCCGCTCGAACCAGTAGCGTGCCGTTTGGGTCAGAACCTGGCCCTTCCACGGGATGCAGGCGAGGATCCGGTCGAAGGCCGACAGCCGGTCGGAGGAAATGATGATCCGCCTGCCGTCCGGCAGGTCGTAATTGTCGCGGACCTTGCCGAAATAGGGATGCGGAAGTTCGGGGAAACGGGCTTCGGCCAGAATGCGCATGGGCTCTCCGGGGGGCTGGGGCGATGCGCCCTGTTGCGGCGAATGGCAGGGCTTGTCAATGGCGCAGGCGATCAGCGCAACATGCCCTGCTGCTCCGCAAGCCACATGAACAGCGCGACAAGCAGAAGCGCCACGATCACCGCACCGGCGATCTTCCACGCTGAATACGGGCGCTGGCCCTGCACCTCGCCGGTCTGGCCATTGACAACGAAGGTGAAGCTCCGCCCGCCATATTTATAGGCCGCGGTCCAGACGGGCAGCAGGATATGCTTGAACGTCTCGCGCCGCGCATCCGTTCTGACGGCCTGTATCTGCTGGGCATCGCCGCCGATGTCACGGCGGATGTCTCCTTCGATCACCGCATCCATCTTCTGCCGCGCCATCGCGTGGCCGTCCTCCAGATCGACCGTATATCCCTCGGAGAAGAAGCCGGCGAGATATTCCGGCGCATAGGGCTGCAGCGCGCCGAGATTCCACGGCTCCAGATTCTCCGCTTCCCGCCGGGGCAGGCTGGTCGAGGCCACAATCAGCACGTCGTCGAACTCCCGCGCGACCCGGCCCGCGACAGGCGTCCAGCGGATCTTCTGCACCGGTTGCCGCTGCTGCTGGGGACGGCCATCCACCATCACGGTGACGGTCTGATACTCGACATAAACGGTGCCGCGCAGGCCGCGATACTGCGTCTCCGTCTGCGCATCGAAGGTCCAGTATGGGACGTATATTCCGGTGAGCCGCTTGTCCTTGCGGGCATATTGTCTGAGGCCGTTCGGCGCGAACCAGAGGGAGCCGAGCCAGCCTGTCATGAGGGTTAGCGCGCGTTCTTCCGGGATGGCAAAGGGCACCACGGCTTGTGCCCGGAACAACTGCTCCAGCGCCGGTTCACCGATCAGGGCCGTGGCGCAGAACGGGCAGGTGGTGGCGCGGAGGTTCGCTTCCACCTCGATCTTGGCGCCGCAGTTCGGGCAGGCAAGGATCTGGAGGGTGTCCAGCGCATTGGGAAGCCGTCTTTCGATCGCCGCGCGATAATCTATCTCCGCCAGCGCCCGCCGCCGTTCAGCGGCAGTCGCTCCCGGAATTTCCTGAACATGCCCGCAATAGGGACAGACGAGGGATGTCTGCCCCGGCTGGAACACCAGATCGGCCCCGCAGGCGGAACAGGGGAAATGCAGCCCCTCCGGACGCGCGGTCACCGCGTTTTCCGCCCCCGCGCCCCCCTGACGGGAGACGCGCGGGATGTCACTTGCCATTCGCGATCAGGCCCCACCCGCGGGCGGCAGCGGCGGAGGCGGCGGAGGTGCGACCGTGAAAAGCTGTGCAAGTTCAGGGATTTCGCCTGCAGGCTTCCAGCCATCCTGCCCCGCTGTCCAGACCAGCGTCTGCCGCGTCAGGCTGCCGTCCGTCGCCTGTCGTCCGAGAGACGCACGGGAAAACGGCCCCTTCGCCTCCCCGCCGATAGCAAGATGCCAGACCCTGTCCACGGGCGGCGGAGGGGGCGGCGTGGCTTCTGCGGGCGCCATGCCCCACGGTCCACTCCGGGCCATGTTCATGCCCATTGCCATGCCGAGACCCGCACCGATCCCGTCACCCATGCCGCTTCCGGGCGTACCCGCCGCACGTGTCATGGCTTCGGCGGCGGAGATCTGGGTGTAGGCGGCTAGGTCGCCCTTCAGGATGCCCATGGAGGTGCGTTTGTCGAGCACGGCTTCCACCTCATCGGGGAGGGAGATGTTCTCCACATAAAGCTCGGGCAGGGTCAGGCCGTAGTTGGCGATGGTGGGGGCGATAGCCTCTGCCACGATACGGCCGAGATCGGCGGCATTCGCCGCCATGTCCAGGACCGGAATCCGCGACGATGCCACAGCGCGGGAGAACTCCTGCACGATGACATTGCGGATCTGGAAGGTGATCTCATCGGCGGTGAACTGACCGTCGGTGCCCACGATCTCGCGGATGAATTTCGCAGGATCCGTGACGCGGACGGAATAGGTGCCGAAGGCCCGGATCCGCACCACGCCGAACTCCGGGTCGCGACAGATGATCGGGTTTTTCGTCCCCCATTTCAGATCGTTGAACCGGGTGGTGTTGACGAAATACACCTCCGACAGGAACGGCGACTGAAAGCCGTGGTCCCAGTGCTGGAGAGTGGTGAGGATCGGAAGGTTGTTGGTTTCCAGCATGTAGAGACCGGGGCCGAAGACATCGGCGATCTGTCCCTCATGGACGAAAACCGCGGCCTGACCCTCCCTCACCGTCAGTTTTGCGCCGTATTTAATGGCATGGCCGTAACGCTCGAAGCGCCAGACCATCGTGTCGCGGGTATCATCGGTCCATGCGATGACGTCGATGAACTCGCCCTTGAGCAAGTTGAAAAGTGCCATGGGATGAGCGTCCCCCAAAACGTTTTCTGTAACCGTCCGTCGGGCGATACCCGGCCAGACCAACTATAACCTTTCGGGGCTGCCCCGTGCGAGATATTTGCTCAGCTCGTGATTTCAGGCGGTTCCGCCTGCGATTTCTCAAAGAATTCCTTCAACTTCGCTTCGGATTCATGGGAAAGCGAGGTGCGGATGATCTTGCCCTTCGCCCGGAACGGCTCAAGGGCGGTCATTACCTTGTCAGCGGTGGCGGAGCGGATCAGCGCAAAGACAGCGGCAGTTCCGGGTGTGAGTGTTTCGCCGATCTCTTTCATGACCTTGTCGTCGATGCCGATATCCGTGAAGGCGCCTGAAAGCGCGCCGGCACCGGCACCCACCGCTACCCCCAGGATCGGGTTGAGGAAAAGCACGCCGACGAGCAGACCCCAAAGTGATCCAGTTGCAGCGCCTGCAGCCGTCATGTTGACGGCTTGATGCAGCTTGACCTTGCCGTTCTGGTCATGAGTTACCACGACGATATCATCCATCTCCAGAAGGTAGTCCTTCTGTAGTTTCGCGAGCTCGGCGCGTAGTTCAAAAGCCGTTGCGTCGTCATTGAAGGCGACCACGATCAGATCGGACATTCGATCCTCCTGCATTCATGAATGTGCAGGAGAGAGGATGGCGCAACAGAAAGAGCGGGCAAGCGTCCAGCGCGCGCTCATGTCAAAAAGGCCCGCGATGATCGCGGGCCTTTCTCATCGTGCTGCTGGAAGCGCTCAGCTCTCGTGGCGCGGAAGCGCCTCAAGCTGCTCCTTCGTCATAGAGACGTAGACCCGGTAGGTGTCGCCATCGACCTGCTTGTGAACGTCCATCTCGTTGAAGGGCAGGGCGACAGGTTTCGCGCCGATCCCAAGGAAGCCGCCCACATCGACGATTACCTGTTGCACGTGACCATCTGCGGACATCACGAGGTCGGACACTTTGCCGACGTCGACGTTGTTCGCATCATAGACATTCACGCCCTTGATCTGCTCCGCCGTCAGACCCGAGGCCAGCACACGCTCATAACCCTCGTTCGGTTCCATCCAGCCGGTGCTTGCTGCTGCACCCGTCGCCGCCGCTCCGGTTGCCGCCGCGCCGGTGGCATTGGTGGCAGCTTCCATGTTGCTCATACGCTCCGGCCGCTGATACTCCGGCGCATTTTCCAAGGCTTCACGGGTTGCAGTGAAGACGAGGAAATAGTCGCTCGGGTTCTCACCGTCAGGAATGATACGGATAGAGTCCATGTTCACAGCGACGGTGCGGGCGCCGATGCCGAGGAAGCCACCGACATCGACGAGAACGGCCTCAATGCTTCCGTCGCGCGACATCACCAGGTCATTGATATTGCCGACGTGGTGCCAGTCCCGGTAAAGCTCGGCGGAATTAGCATTCACCTCTACTTCCACATCGCTGGTGTAGAGCCGCTTACCAATCAGATCATCCGCATACAGGGCCTCGGGCTTGGGGGCTGCAAGGAACACGGTTTCCGACGCAACAACCACCGCTGAGCCTCCGGCAGGCGCGGTCTGCGCAAGCGCCGGCAGGGAGGTCATCGCAACGATGGCGGTGGTGACAAGGAGTTTTTTCATCGAACGGTCCTTTCGTTGGGCCTGTCCTGTGCGCAGGACTTACAACCGCCTAACGTCTGCGCGATCGAATGCGTTCCAAGAAAAATAAACGAAATCAACGGGTTTTTATGGAACGTTTCCTTGTCGTCTGCGTTCGCGGGTAAAGCGGGGAATTCCCGCTCCACCTCCGCAATGTCAGTAGTCGCGTTCGAAATAGATGCCGATACCGGTGTTGCCGTCCTCCCCCACGCTTCCCCGAACGGTGAATGATTTGGTGAGGTCGAGGTTGAGGTTGATCTGGGTCTGGTTGCCCGACCCGACGACCACTTCGGTGTAGATGTTCTCCGAGAGGTAACGACCCGCTTTCACGCCGGTGTTGCCTTCTTCATCCGTCACGAGGTCGAAGTCATCCAGACCGACGCTGCTGCGGAATCGCCCGACGAGACTATCGCCCCCGCTGCCCGTGAGCATGGCAACGGCGGAAGCCAGTTGCGCTGCCTGGAGCGGGGAGATGCTGGAAAGGTCGCGGCCGAAGATGATCTGCGCCAGCACCTCCTCCTCCGGGAGAGATGGATTGGACGTGATATTGATGTCGGGATCGTTGACGGGGCCCGTGACGTTGATGATGGCGGTCAAGCCGCTCCCGGTATTGGTCTGCGCCGTGAGGTTGACGAAGCCGTCGAAATTTCCCTGCAGGAAGAAGCTGCCACTGGTGAGGTCAAACCGGCGGTCGAGAAAGTCCAGGCGTCCCCTGACCAGGTCGAACTGCCCCGATGGCACGATATTCGCGGTCGTGCCGCCGATATTGATTGAGCCGCCGAGTTCTGCGTCCAGCCCGCGGCCGCGGATGAAGATGCGGCTCGGCGCGTTTATCGTGACATCCAGCGTGAAAACCCCACGCCCACTCTCCGAGGGTCTCGTTTGGGTCTGAATGAGGTCCGCCCGCGCCCGTGTGGCTCTTGCGGCGGCAGGCTCTGCGATATGGCGGATCGTGGGGATGGTGAACGTGCCGCCAAAGCTGGAAGGTACGCGCACGTCGGTCTGCCCGAGGTTCATCGTGCCCGCGATCCTTGCACCTCCCGTCAGCGGGCCGGTAATCGCGACCGATCCAGTGAGCGAGGTTGTGTAGAGCTGTGGATCCTGCAGCCGCGCCGCCTGCGCATTGACCTGAAGATTGGCGGTAAAGGGCGCGGTCATGGCAATCGTGCCTGCTGCGGTCAGGGTGCCGCCCCCTTCGACGCTGGTGTTCGCATCTATCCGAGCAGTGCCGGACGCCAAGGTCACCCGCGCGCTTCCGCCGCTCAGGGCGATGTTCAGCGCCGGATCGACGATGCGCAGATTGCTCGCAGTCACCGTGCCGCCGAGAGAGTTGAGTCCGAGAGGACCGTTCATTGTCAGGTCGAAACGGACAAGTCCCTGAGCGGAGCGCGCGCCAAGGAAGGGGTTTATCAGCCCAAGCTGAGAGGAGCCGGTCAGCGCCAGGTCAGAGCGGGAGAAATCCCGCGCCATGGTTCCGGTCAGCCGGGTATCGATCTGACCTGGACCCTGCGCCGCGAGGTTGAGGCGGAGTTGATTTTCCGCATCGACAACCGTCCCCCGCAGGGTCACCGGCCCCGGGAAGCCCGGCACGACGATGGCCAGGTTATTCAGCCGTGCATCGACGGTCAGATTGCGCGCTTCGCCCTGCACCTCCCCGTTCACATTTGCGGAAAGTTGCGGGTTCTGAAAGGTGAAGCGGTCGATCTGCAGGAAGCCTTCGGGCGTCCGAAGCACATTGAGTGCGAGCGTGCCGTCGCCCCTGAGAAGCGCGTTCACCTCCGGCTGGCCGCCGAGTGCAAGGCCCGAAGCGCGGCTGTCGGCCGTGATACGGATACCGCCCGGCTCGCTGACAGCGCGTGCGTCGGCCGTAAGCGCGCCGCGGAACCCGCTACCCAGAACGCCAAGATCGGAGAAGTTGAACGCGGCCTGCAGGTCCGTGTCATTGGGGTCGTAGCGGCCGCTTGCCGTAAGCGTCAGAGTCGTCGCGTTTACCGCAAGCCGGTCGAGGGTGATCCGCTCACCGTTCTGCACAGCGGCAAGGTCGATGCGGCTCTGCCCGCGGAGCAGGCCATCCGCCTGTTGCTGACCCACGCGCAGGTCGTTCCCGGACACGTTGGTCTCAAGCCTGAGGCCGTCGGGCGTATCGTGCACCCGCGCCGTCGCGGTACCCGCACCGCCATAACCCTGACCCAGAACGGAAAGGTCGGTGAATGCCCCGTCAAGCGAGACGTCGGTATTGCCCGGCGCATAACGCCCCGTCGCAGTCAGGTTCAGGGTCGTGGCATCGACGGTGGCCGTGTCTATGGTCAGCACATGGCCGTTCTGCACGCCGGCAAACCGGATACGGCTTTGGCCGCGCAGCAGCCCATCCGCCTGCGGCTGGCCGACGCGAAGATCGTTGCCCGTCGCGTCAAGCGTCAGCCGCAACCCTTCGGCCACCTGCCAGGCACGCCCATCAATGTCCACCGAGCCGGAAAAGCCTGGTCCGAGAACGCGTGCATCGGCGAAACGCCCGTTGAGCCTTACATCCGTCGCGTTGCTGGTGATATTGCCGGAGGCCTGCAGGCTGAGCGTCCGGGCGGTAAGCTGGGCATCCCGGATTTCGGTGCCGGTTTCATCCCGCTTGGCGGACAGCGTTATGCGGGATTGCCCTGCGAGGAGCCGGTCGAGCTGCTCCTGCGAAGCCGTCAGGTCCGTCCCCGTCACATCTGCGACGACATCGAACATGCCGGAAAGCGGCTCGAAAGCACCGCTGGCCGCTGCCTCGGCCTCACCGGAAAGCGGACGACCCGCCAGGTCGGAGAAGCGGGAGATGTCGTCAAGGCTCGCCGTCAGCTTGCCGGATACCCTGAGCGCCGCGTTCAGGCCATTGAAGACCAGATCGGCAACGGCGGAATAATCCTCCCCCCGAACGTTAAGAACCGGCATCGTCACGACCCCGTCGCCTGATTGCCAGACAAACACCGTCGTCCCTTCCACCCGGGGGCCCACGGCACGGGCGAGGGCAGGGTCGTCAAGGGCGATGCCATCCCCGCTGAACCGCAGGTTGGCGTCGAGCCGTGGCGCGTCCTGTGCCGTTTCCCGCATGACACCGCCGCCGCCCTCGAGCCGGAGGGTGGAGATCGTCATGCCGGGTCGCTTGAAATCCCGGGCGGTCATGTCGATCGTCCAGGTCTCGCTCACCGTGTCATCATAAGCGATGGCCAGATCGGCGCCCGACAGCTCCGTCGGCGTGGCGATCGGCAGGACCACCGGGCCTTCGGTCCCAGCGGGCGGATGGATGGAGCCGTTCACATCGACAAAGCTCGGCAACCCGTCGGCCGCGATGCGGAGTTCGCCGTTCAGGTTGATGGCCTCGGCGCGCAGCATGAATTCAGGCACCACCATGGAACTGTCAGGCTGGCGGGTGGCATCCGCCGTGAGGGTCAGTTGCGATCCGAAGAAGGCGCGGAACTGCTCGGGCAGCAAGGCCCGGATGTCGCCTTCGAGGTTGAAGGTGAAATGCCGTGCCGACCCCGCCGGCTGCCCCGCCGCCGCCTCAACCGCGCGGGCGGTGACCTGTCCTGTCAGACGGTCCTGATTGGCGGTGGCAAGCCGGATGTCGGCAGCGAAATCGTCAATCGGTGCGTCGCCCTTGACGGAGAGCGTGAGCGCAGGCGCGCCCGGCAGTCCTGCCAGCGTGGTGACGATGCCGCCCGGACCCTCGTCAAGCTCCACATCCACGGTCAGGTGGCGGCTGCTATTTGCGTATGCCCCCGCAATGTTGAAGACGCCGCGCTGGCCGTCCGTCCGCTCCAGCCGGAGTTGTAGCGCGCCTTCACCTCCAGCGAGATTGGCCGAACCGGACGCGCGGGAGACGTTGGCGATGCCGAAGACCGGCTCACCAATGTCCAGCCGGTCGATACGGAGACTGTCTATGTTGATGGAAACCGGCAGATCGGGAAGGGAGAAGGGCTCTGCCTCCGGCGAGGGCGGCGCGGCTTCCGTCTGCGGCAGGCGGGACAGCACCACCTCGGCGGCGGAGAATTCCTGCACCTGAACGCGGCCGGTCAACAGGGCGAGGCGGCTCCAGTTCAGCACGACGTCGCGGGCGGAGAACCACTGACCCTGATCGTCAGAAATCGCCAGCTCCTCTATTCGCGCGGTGGAGGAAAGCGCGCCGGAGAAGCCCCGGATCGTGACCTGCCGCCCCGCGCCGGACAGGCTGCTCTGCAGCAGGCTTTCCAGATAGGATGCACCGTCATTGTCCTGCGCGCGGACGGGGGCCGGCAGCCAGAAGCTCAAAAGGGCGATGAAGAGGATAAGGAACCGCATCAGAAGGCCTGCCCGATACCGACATAAAGTTGAACACCGTTGCCCGTGTCCCCGCCGAGCGGGGCCCCGACGTCTAACCGGATGGGGCCGATGCCCGTGTTGTACCGCAGGCCAAGCCCGATGCCGCCCTGCCAGTCGCCGCTGTCGTCGAAGAACTTGTCCGCGGAAACGTAGCCCGCGTCATAGAACGCGACGACGCCTATGCTTTGGGTCACGCGGGTGCGCACCTCGCCCGAGAGGCCCAGGAAATTCCGTCCACCGATGGTGGCGTCCCGTGACAGGTAATCCGGGTTCGGCACGCCGAGCGACTGGAAGGGCTGGCCCCGTACCGTGCCCGCGCCGCCCGAATAGAACAGGTATTCCCGCGGCGTTTCCGTGATGTCCGCGCCCAGAACGGAGCCGAGTTGCACCCGGCCTGCCAGAACCACGCGCTTGCTTTCGCCGGGGCTCCAGAAGGCGCGGCCATCGAACCGGACCCGGCCACCGGACCCGGCATCGTCGTTGATCCCGTAGAAAGGCCGCGCTTCGCCCTCCAGAAAATAGCCGCTGGTGGCGTTCAGCTTGTCATCGCGCCGGTCATACGTAGCACCCGTGGGCAGCGAGAGGATTTGCAGGTTCGTGGTCTCTCCGAACTCGCGGATACGATAGAAGCCGTATTCCAGCCCGATACGCCCGGTGAGATATTCGTTGAAATAATGCTCCACACCCCCGGTGATGGTGAAGCTGTCGCTGGTATAATCCTGTTCATCGGTGCGCTTGAGCTGGGTGCCGAGCTTCAGCGTCGTATCCGGATCGAAGGTCGCGGGACGGGAGAAGAGAGCGCCGATGCTGTACTCCTGATCGTCGCCGCTTCCCAGACCCTGTCCCTGCAGGTCGAAGCGGAGGTTCTCCGCCCCTCCGAACAGGTTCCGGTGCATCCAGTAGCCGTTCAGGTTCACCCCGTCGGAAGAAGATACCTCGGCGCCGAAGCCGAAGCGGCGGGGCAGGGATTCCACCACCGTCGCAGTGATATCCATGGTATTTCCCGGTCCGAGACGGTCGGCCTCCTGTATCGCCACGGAGGAGAAGGCGCCGGCGCGACGCAGCCGCCGGGCGCTTTCTTCCAGATCGGCGGGATCAAAGACCTCGCCCTCCGGAAGACCGGCAATGGCGTGGACGCGCTCCGTCCGCACATTCTCGTTTCCGGCGACAATGAGCTTGCCAAAGGTCACACGTGGCCCCGGCAGCATGCCGATATCGACGTTCAGGAGGTTCTGCCGATGATCGGCCACGATATCCTGCTTGCCCGTGGCAACCTTGGCATAGCCTGCGTCACGCCATCCGGTCGTCGCCGCATCCACGCCCTGCTGGATCAGCGTCGAGCGCGCGCGTTCCCGCGCACGAAGATCGGAGGGCAGTGTGGTGGAGGGCGTCAGCGGCGCGATGGAAACCTGACCAAACTGAAAGGTGGGGCCGGTCTCGACATTCACATCTATGCGGCGGATCGCTCGGGGGGCCTGCAACGTGGGGATATTTGCCGCCTCGCGCCCGTCCACGAGGATGTTGATGACCGGGGCGTAGTATCCGCGCGAATAGAGAGCACCTATCAGGCGTGCGTAATCGGCCCTGGCAGAAGCGATGAGTTCCTGCGGATCGCCCTGCCGGTTCTCGGCCGCGGCAGAAAGCAGCGACGCCCCGCGCAAAAGGGTTTCCAGATCATCGTCGCGACCACCCCGGATATTGAAATGTATGCCGTCCCGCGACTGCTGGCGCTGTTCCGCGGGCTGGTTTTGCTGGGCGAGAAGTACGGCAGGCACGAAGGAGACGCTACAAATGGCAGCCGTCGCGCATAGCAGGGCGGCATTCCACTTCCCGTCGGTCCTGCGTGTCATCACTGCCCTGCCTTCAGTTTGTGTTTTTCACACAACCTAGCATGCAGGATTCCGTTCCCATTTCCAGCTGGTCAGACACATTGCCTCAGACGGTGAGCCACCTGCGCAACTCCGGCTCTCGCTCACCGCTCATCTCAACCTGAATGCCATCCATCACCACCTCGCCTCTGTCCATGACATAGAAGCGGTCCGCCAGCTCGCGGGCGAAGTCGAAGAACTGCTCCACCAGCAGGATGGCCATGCCCGCTTCATCCCGGAGGTAGCGGATGGCACGGCCGATGTCCTTGATGATGGAGGGCTGGATGCCTTCGGTCGGCTCGTCCAGAACCAGAAGTTTCGGCCGCATCACCATCGCCCGGCCGATGGCAAGCTGCTGCTGCTGCCCGCCCGACAGATCGCCACCGCGGCGCGCCATCATCTCTTTCAGGACGGGGAACAGGGCGAAGACGTCATCCGGTATGGTCTTGCGGCCGCGGGGCAGGGCTGCAAAGCCGGTCTCAAGATTTTCGCGCACCGTGAGCAACGGGAAGATCTCGCGACCCTGCGGCACATAGGCGATGCCGCGCTGGGCGCGCTCCACCGGGGAGAGACGGGCGATCTCCGCCCCCTGCCAGCGGATCGCGCCGGCGGTGATGCCGTGCCGCCCGACGATGGCCCGCAGCAGAGAGCTCTTGCCGACGCCGTTCCGCCCCAGCACCGTCGTCACCTCTCCTTCGCGCGCGGAGACGGTGACCGATTTCAACGCCTGCGCGGCGCCGTAGGACAGGTTGATATGGTCGACTTCCAGCATCTCAGCGTCCCAGATAGACTTCTATGACTTCGGGCATGGCGCTCACCGTCTCCAGGTTGCCCTCCGCCAGAACGCTGCCCTGATGGAGAACCGTCACCTTGCAGTCGAGCGCGCGGACGAAATCCATGTCATGCTCGACCACGATCACCGCGCGCTCCCCGGCGATGGCGCGCAGCAGTTCCGCAGTCCGCATCGTCTCGGCATCGGTCATGCCGGCGGCGGGTTCATCCACCAGCAGAAGCTGCGGATCCTGGGCAAGCAGCATGCCGATCTCCAGCCATTGCTTCTGCCCGTGCGACAGATCGGCGGCTGGGCGGTGGCGCGCATCGCCAAGGCGCACGATCTCCAGCAGCTCCGCCACCCGCCGGGTTTCGGCGGCGGTGGTCTTGTGGAACAGGCTGGCGAACACACCTCGGTCCCCCTTGATCGAGAGGCGGAGATTGTCCTCAACCGTATGGCTCTCGAACACCGTGGGCTTCTGGAACTTCCGTCCGATACCCAGTTGCGCGCAGTCGGCCTCGTCCAGTTTCGTGAGGTCGAGCTGCTGCTCCCAGAGCACCTTGCCGTCATCGGGGCGGGTCTTTCCGGTGATGATGTCCATCATCGTGGTCTTGCCCGCCCCGTTCGGGCCGATCACCGCCCGCAATTCTCCCTTGTCCACCACGAGCGAGAGGTTGTTGATCGCCTTGAAGCCATCGAAGGCCTTGGTGACGCCGTCCAGTTGGAGTTGCTGCACCGTGGCGCTGCCGGGGATGGTCGCGTGCGCGGTCATGCCTCTACCTCCACGGGGTCGCTGGATCGCTGGCGACGGAAGCGTTTCCCGGTGCCTTCGATGGCGCCCAGCACGCCGTTCGGCAGGCCGATGGTCACGAGGATGAACATCGCGCCAAGGAAGAAGAGCCACGCATCGGGGAACCAGCTCGTCAGCAGCGTCTGCGCGAGCGAGACGATGATTGCGCCGAGCGCCGCACCGACAAGCGTGCCCCGCCCGCCCAGCGCCACCCAGATCACGATCAGGATGGAGTTTGCGGCGGAGAATTCAGACGGGTTGATGATGCCGACCTGCGGGGTGTAGAGCGCGCCCGCCACCCCGGCCATCATCGCCGAGACGACGAAGATGAAGAGCTTGTAGTGCTCTACCCGGTAGCCGATGAACCGCGTCCTGCTTTCCGCATCCCGCACGCAGACCAGCACCTGCCCCAGACGTGACTGGGTGATCCAGCGTCCCAGCAACAGCCCGCCGGCCAGCGCCAGGCCCGAGATTACCATGAGCGCCGCCCGCGTGCTGTCAGCCTGAATCGAGAAGCCGAGGATGTCCTTGAAGTCTGTCAGCCCGTTGTTGCCGCCAAAGCCCATCTCGTTGCGGAAGAAGGCCAGCATCAGCGCATAGGTCATCGCCTGCGTGATGATCGACAGATAGACCCCGGTCACCCGGCTGCGGAAGGCGAACCAGCCGAAGACGAAGGCAAGCAATCCCGGCACGAAGAGCACCATCAGCAGGGCGAAGGGGAAGTGGTTGAAGCCTTGCCAGTACCACGGCAGTTCCTGCCAGTTCAGGAACACCATGAAATCGGGCAGGTTCGGGTTTGCATAGACGCCGCGATCCCCGATCTGGCGCATCAGGTACATGCCCATCGCATAGCCGCCGAGCGCGAAGAACGCCCCATGCCCGAGCGACAGGATCCCGCAGTAGCCCCAGACCAGATCCAGCGCCACGGCCAGCAGCGCGTAACAGAAGTATTTCCCGATCAGCGCGACGATGTAGGAGGGGATGGGCCGTTGCTCCATCATCAGGTTGCCAACCGGCACCGCGACAATGACGATAAACAGAACGATGAGCGCGATGACGAGTCGGCGGTTGAAGAAGGTTTCCTGCATCCTCTCAGCCCTCCACAAACCGGCCCTTGACGGCGAACAGGCCGCGCGGACGCTTTTGGATGAACAGGATGATGAAGACGAGGATCAGGATCTTCGCCAGCACCGCCCCTGCAAAGGGTTCCAGGAACTTGTTGATGATGCCGAGCGAGAAGGCAGCCGCGAAGGTGCCCCAGATGTTGCCGGCACCGCCAAAGACGACGACCATGAAGCTGTCCACGATATACCCCTGTCCGAGATTGGGGCTGACATTGTCGATCTGTGACAGGGCGACGCCCGCCAGCCCGGCGATGCCCGCGCCAAGCCCGAAGGTCAGCGCGTCCACCCGCCCGGTCCGGATGCCCATGTTCGCCGCCATCGGACGGTTCTGCGTAACGGCGCGCATCTGGAGGCCGATGGCCGTGCGCTTGAGCACCACCAGCAGGGTCGCAAAGACCACGAGCGCAAAGACGATGATCCAGAGCCGGTTCCATGTGATGGTCATCTGGCCGATCTGGAATGCGCCCGACATCCAGGAGGGATTGCCCACTTCACGGTTGTTCGGGCCGAAGAATGACCGCACCGCCTGCTGCAGGATGAGGCTGACACCCCATGTCGCGAGCAGAGTCTCCAGCGGGCGGCCGTAGAGGTGCCGCACGATGCCGCGCTCGATCAGCACGCCGACCCCTCCCGCCACGGCAAAGGCCAGCGGCAGGGCGATGAGCAGCGACCAGTCGAACAGCCAGGGTGCGTTCTGGCGGATCGCCTCCTGCACCACGAAGGTCGTGTAAGCGCCGAGCATCACGAGCTCTCCATGCGCCATGTTGATGACGCCCATCACGCCAAAGGTGATGGCGAGCCCGACCGCCGCCAGCAGCAGCACGGAGCCGAGAGACAGGCCGAACCACACGTTCTGCGCGGTGTTCCAGAAGGCGCGCGATCTTTCGATCTCGGTGATCGCGTTTCCGGCGGCGGCGGCGATGGCAGGTTCCGGCGAGGCGAGCAGCGGGGTCAGCAGCGAAAGGGCGGACTGGTCGCGGAGATCGCCGATGAGGGCCACGGCCTTTTCCTTCTCGACCACCGGCCGGTCGGAGGCCAGTACCGCCGCTGCATGGGCGAGGGCGAGCCGCGCACCGACCGCCGCGTTGGTCTCCGCCGCCATCGCGGCATCGAGCGCGGAAAGCTGCTCGGGGTCCGGCGCGCGAAATGCGGCTTCCGCAGCGGAAAGGCGTTTGGCCGGGTCGGGATCGCGCAGGGTCAGCACACCGAGCGCTGCGCGGATGTCACGCCGCAGGGAGTTGTTGACCTTCACCTTTTCCGCGGTGCGGCCGGGGTCGGGAATTGCCTCTCCCGTCAGCGCGACGCGGGCCTCCCGGCCCTTCACGATCACCACGGTCCCGTCGGATTTCAGAGCGGCGAGATCGCCTTCCACCAAGGCATTCAGAACATCGACGACGCGCGGATCGCCGGTTGCGGCCAGAGCGCTCACCACGCGTGCGCGATCATTGAAACTGCCGGCAGGCAACTGGGTCACCAGCTCATCCACGCTTTGCGCAGCGGCCATTCCAGCGAGAGTGATGCCGAGGGCGGCAAGAAGAAGACGGAAGAAGGTCATGCACCTGTCCCGGAAATACATGCGGCGCGCGGAAAGGCGCGCGCCGCGACAAGCGGATCAGTTGGCGCCACCGCAGGTCTTGGTTTCGGTGTTGAAGTTCCCGCAGTTCAGCGGTGCCCGCCACACCGAGATCAGCGGCTTCGATTCCGGCAGGAAATCGGACCATTCGTCGCCGAGAACCAGCCCGGGGGTTTCCCAGACCACGTCGAACTGGCCGTCCGCCTGAATCTCGCCGACCAGCACTGGTTTGGTGACGTGGTGATTTTCGCCCATGGAGGCGATGCCGCCCGTCAGGTTCGGTACTGCGACGCCGACGATGTTCTCGATGATCGCGTCCGGATCTGTGGTGCCAGAGGCCTCGACCGCCTTCACCCACATGTTGAAGCCGATGTAATGGGCCTCCATCGGGTCGTTGGTGACGCGTTTTTCGTCCTTGATGAACTTGTGCCAGCCTTCGATGAAGGCCGCGTTCTCAGGTGTGTCCACCGACATGAAGTAGTTCCAGGCTGCGAGGTGGCCGACCAGCGGCGCGGTGTCGAGCCCGGCGAGCTCTTCCTCACCGACAGAGAAGGCCACCACGGGGATGTCTTCGGCCTTGATGCCCTGGTTGCCGAGCTCCTTGTAGAAGGGCACGTTCGCATCGCCGTTGATGGTCGAGACGACGGCCGTCTTCTTGCCGGCTGAGCCGAACTTCTTGATGTCGGAGACGATGGTCTGCCAGTCGGAATGGCCGAAGGGCGTGTAGTTGATCATGATGTCTTCGGCGGCGACGCCCTTGTCCTTGAGATATTGCTCAAGGATCTTGTTGGTCGTGCGCGGATAGACGTAGTCGGTCCCCGCCAGAACCCAGCGCTCGACGCCCTCGTTCTCGGCCAGATAGTCGACCGCGGGGATCGCCTGCTGGTTCGGTGCCGCGCCGGTGTAGAACACGTTGCGCTGGCTTTCCTCGCCTTCATACTGGACCGGGTAGAAGAGCAGGCCGTTCAGCTCCTCGAACACCGGCAGCACGGATTTGCGGCAGACGGAGGTCCAGCAGCCGAACACGGCGGCGACCTTGTCCGTCTCCAGCAGCTGCCGCGCCTTCTCCGCAGCGAGCGGCCAGTTGGAGGCGATGTCCACGACGACCGGCTCCAGCTTCTTGCCGAGCAGGCCACCCTTCTCGTTCTGCTCCTCGATCAGCATGAGCATGACGTCTTTCAGCGTCGTCTCCGAGATCGCCATCGTGCCGGAAAGCGAATGCAGGATGCCGACCTTGATCGTGTCTTCCTGGGCGCGAACAGGCGCACCAAAGACGGCGGCCAGCGCTGCTGCCGCCAGAAGGGATTGTCCCAATTTCATTCTGTTCAATACTCCCGGTCGATGGCGGCAGTCCGCACGACGCGCCGCACGCGACCGCCGTTCGTCTCCCCCCGTTGTTGTTGTCCCGCGGTCCGCCGCAATGGCGCGGCGTTATCCCGGTCCCGCATTCCGGCGGGATGACGGAGCCTTGCCACGCCGCTGCCAGCCGGCAAAGGATTCTGGAAGAGCCGCCAACCGCCCCACCTGAGATGCACATTTTGTGGGCGCTTCTGAAGCGGAGAAGCTTATAATATGTGCGTGAAGCAATTTTCTTCGACAAAGCGTCGCCTTCACGCAAGACTCTCCTGCCGGTTTTCACGCGGGATCACGGCAGATCAAAAAACATGCATGGGGCAGGTTGACGCAGGACGGTGTTTTGCTACGTGTTTGCGCAGCGCCGGAGGGGAAGCTCCCGGTGCGGAAACCGGTACCGGGCCCCTCTGGCGAGAGTTCATCGGCGCTCTCGCGATGTCGGTGCCGCTGTGGAAACAGCCGGCGGAACTATGAACACATGAACAACGCGACCAACGGTCGTGCAGCGGCGGGCCGGGCCTGCGCTTGCGCGTTTGGCCACGGGGAGCTGCGCGGATGAGCGACGCGAGCCACAAGAACACGCTCTCCTATTTCAAATGGGCTTTCATCGTCACGGCACTCGGTCTCGGGCTGGGCGCGTGGCTGGGCTGGCAGACAACCGGGACGACGCAGGGGATGCTGTCGGTCTTCTTCATCTGCTGTGTGCTGGCGGTGCTGGAGATCTCGCTCTCCTTCGACAATGCCATCGTGAACGCGAACAAGCTGAAGGACATGACCCCGGAGTGGCAGCACCGCTTCCTGACCTGGGGTATCCTGATCGCCGTCTTCGGGATGCGGATCGTGTTCCCGCTGCTGATCGTCGTCATCGCGGCCAAGGTCGGCCCCTGGCAGGCGCTCGTCATGGCGGCGAGCCAGCCCGAGGAATACTCCCGCATCATGCATGATGCGCATCTTCCCATCGCGGCCTTCGGCGGCACCTTCCTGATGATGGTCGGCCTGACCTTCTTCTTCAACCACGAGAAGGACGTGCACTGGGTCAGGTGGGTTGAGGAAAAGGCCGCGCGCTATTCCTCCGTCAAGGGGATCGAGATCGCGGTCGTTCTCATCATCATGCTGGCCTTCTCCCGCATCATCCAGTCCGATCCGGACCTTGGCCCGGTCGCGGCGAACACCTTCTTTCACGCGGCGGTCTGGGGTCTTCTGACCTTCCTGCTCGTGGAGGTGGTCGGTGGTGTGCTGGACAAGCGCGAGGAGACGATGTCGGCCGCCGCCAAGGGCGGGCTGGGCGCCTTCATCTATCTTGAGGTGCTGGACGCCAGCTTCTCCTTCGACGGGGTGATCGGAGCGTTCGCGCTCACCAACAACCTGTTCGTCATTGCCATCGGTCTGGGCATCGGGGCGATGTATGTCCGCTCCATGACCATCATGCTGGTGGAGAAGGGCACGCTCGCCCATTTCCGCTACCTGGAGCACGGGGCGTTCTACGCGATCCTGATCCTGTCGGTCATCATGTATGTGCAGTCGCTCGTGCATATCCCGGAGGTCATCACCGGGCTTGGGGGCGCGGCGTTGATCGGGATCTCGCTGTGGTCCTCGATCATGTACAACCGGCGTCATCCGGAGCATTCGGATGCTTCGCCCTCCGGCCCGCAGGGCGACCGGCTGTAACAGTGAAAAGGGCGGCCATCACGGCCGCCCTTGATCGTTAGTCCCGGTTGAAGACGCGCACCGGATGCAGCTCACCGCTCCGGTAGGTGCCGACGGCGACCGCCTGCCCCTCGAAGGAGGCCCATGCCTCCTCCCCATATTCCACATCGGAAGTGGGAAGGACGATGCCAGGGTTGCCGTTGCGCAGTCTGGCGGCACCCTCCGGCGTCGCCCGCAGTTCCGGCAGATCCTCCAACCCCTCCTCCAGCGGCTGGACGAGGGCGTCCAGCTCCGGTTTCCGGGCCAGCTCCTCGATCCGGTCCATGGTGACGCCCTTCTCGGCCTCGAACGGCCCGGACCAGACGCGGCGCAGCCATTCGACATGGCCGTAGCAGCCCAGAGCCTGCCCGAGATCACGTGCGATCGACCGGACATAGCCGCCCTTGCCGCAGACCATCTCCAGTTCCACGTGATCCGCATCGGGCCGCAGAACGATCTCAAGGCTCTCGACCCAGAGCGGGCGGGCGGCGAGCTCCATCTCCTCGCCCTCGCGCGCCAGCGCATAGGCGCGCTCGCCGTCCACCTTCACAGCGGAAAACTGCGGCGGCACCTGCATGATCTCTCCCCTGAAGGCCGGGAGCGCGGCGGCGATATCGGCATCCGTCGGGCGATTGGCGGAAGTGGCTATGACCTCTCCCTCCGCGTCGTCTGTGTTCGTCGCGGCACCGAGGCGGATGGAGAAGCGGTAGCATTTCAGCGCGTCCGTGACATAGGGCACGGTCTTGGTCGCCTCTCCCAAGGCGATGGCGAGAACCCCTGTCGCTGCCGGGTCGAGCGTTCCCGCATGGCCTGCCTTCTTTGCGTCAAGCGCCCAGCGGACCTTGTTGACTACCGCGGTGGAGGTGATGCCCGCAGGCTTGTCCACCACGAGCCAACCCGAAATGTTGCGTCCCTTGCGCCGTGCCAAGCTCCGCTCCTTCCCTGTTTCCGAAAGCGGGCTTGCTAGCGCCCGCGGACCGGGTCGTCAATCGTCGGCGTTCTCCGCCGTGACCAGCCCGAGGATCGGGCCCATCGGAAAGCCGAAGTCGTTGCGCCGGAGCGCGGGGGCATAGAGCCGGGAGATCTTGCCGTCGAGGTAAAGGGCGTTCGGTGTCTTCAATCCGTCTAGGAACAGCCGGCCGAACTCATAGAAGGTCACGGGTCGATCGGAGATCGCGAATACCGCAGTCCCATCCTGGCGGACACCGACACCGTTGCGGATGAAGCGGGAGTCGCTGTCGGGCAGGAAACGGGGATGCAGCTTGCCGTCGATCACGAGCATGGGCCCGGACTGGGTGGCAAAGCTGCAGGGCAGGGGATGGCGGGCAAAGGCCCGGCTCTCGACAACGGCGAAGCCGCTCTCGCCGATGCAGAAGAGGCCATTCGGCAGCATGCCGAAATTGCCCGTGCTCGCGCCTGTGACGAGGGGAGTGTGCTCGACGCCTTCCGTCACAAGCAGCCCGACAGGCGCACGGTCGGCGTGATACATGCCGCCGTTCATGGCAAAGCCGAGACGCCGCCCCTCCATCCGCAGGTCATTGTCGATCCGCCGGAAAGAGCCATAGAGGCTGCCGGAGGCATCACTGTGCCACACGCGAAGGTCGGCGCCCTTTGGCACGGTGCACAGCACGTAATCCTCGCCCTCGAACGTCATCCGCTCGCAGGGCGCCGCTGCTGCGGGAGCAGCAACGGGGATGAGGCTCATCAGGGCGGCGAGGAAGAGCAGGACAGGCGCGAAGGGCCCCTCAATCCTGCCGGTCATCGTCCCTGTCGTCTTCCTCATCACTCTCCAGATCGCGGCGCACGTCATCGCGGGCGAAAAGGCGACGGGTCTCGTCCATCCGGTCGAAGGTCTCGTCCAGCGTGAACCGCAGCTCCGGCGCGAATTTCAGCGACAGGCCGGAAGCGACCAAGCGGCGAAGCTCATGCCGGTTGCGGCGGAGGGCGGCCAGAGCCTCCTCCTGTCCTGCACCGCCGAGCGGCATGACATAGGCCGTCGCGACATGCAGATCGGGGGAGGTGCTGACCTCCGCCACGGTGATCGACATGCGGGACAGGTCCGGATCATGGATGTCGCCGCGCGCCAGCACCTCCGACAAGGTGCGGCGGATCAGCTCGCCGACACGGAGCTGGC
This sequence comes from Haematobacter massiliensis, assembly GCF_000740795.1. Taxonomy (GTDB): domain Bacteria; phylum Pseudomonadota; class Alphaproteobacteria; order Rhodobacterales; family Rhodobacteraceae; genus Haematobacter; species Haematobacter massiliensis. The sequence goes on along the minus strand of NZ_JGYG01000001.1, from coordinate 600,710 downwards.
GTTGCGAGGGGCCGGAGCCCCTGTGTGAATCCCGAGGTGTGCGCTTCTGTGCCATGATCCTCCATCTAGGTCATGCGAGGGCCGCCCGCAATGCGCCGGTTTGCCAAGACTGCGCCTGCCGGTTAGGGAGAGGCAAACGGAGGGCGTGATGACGGAACTCGAAGCAGGCGAAACCCGGCCCGGCGTGGTCGTCACGGGGGTATCCGGGCGGATGGGGCGGACGCTCGCGGCCCTGGTGCTCGACAGCCCGGACATGCGGCTGGTGGGCGGCCTGGAACGGCCCGGTGGTGCGGCGGTGGGTGAGGATATCGGCCGTCTGCTGGGCCGCGATCCGGTGGGCGTGATCGTCGAGGACGACCCCTTGCCCGCATTCGCGCGAGCGCAGGCGGTGATCGACTTCACCTCTCCGGCCGCGACCGTGGAATTCGCCGCGCTGGCCGCGCAGGCGCGTGCCGTCCATGTCATCGGGACCACCGGTCTGGAAGCCGGCGATCTGGCCCGGATTGCCGCCGCCGCGCGCCATGCGACGATCATTCGCGCAGGTAACATGAGCCTCGGCGTGAACCTGCTGCTCGGCCTGACCCGCAAGGTGGCGCAGGCACTGGGGCCGGAATTCGATATCGAGATCGTGGAGATGCATCACCGCCACAAGGTGGACGCACCCTCCGGCACCGCGCTGATGCTGGGAGAGGCCGCGGCGGAGGGGCGTGGCGTGGCGCTCGCCGATGTCTCTGACCGGGGGCGCGACGGAATCACCGGGGCTCGGGAGCCGGGCCATATCGGGTTTTCCGCTGTTCGGGGCGGAGATGTCGTGGGCGAGCATGACGTGATCTTCGCCGGTCCGGGAGAGCGCGTGATCCTCCGGCATGTCGCCACGGACCGCGCGATCTTTGCGCGGGGCGCGCTGCACGCCGCGCTCTGGGGGCAGGGGAAGGCGCCCGGAGAATACACGATGGCGGATGTGCTCGGGCTCTAGCGCTTCAGCAGCTCCTCTACCCAGGAGGGCACGATCTCGGTGGCAAGGCCTTGCCGCGTCTCATCGAAATCCGAATGGGTGGCGGAAGCTTCCAGGTTGAGTTCGATCGTATATGCGCCTGCGCGGGCCGCATCCTGCACAAAGGCCGCCGCCGGATAGACATTGCCGGAGGTGCCGATGGCGACAAAGATCTCCGCCTTCCGGAGGGCGTTCCAGATCTCCTCCATGTGATAGGGATATTCTCCGAACCACACGATATCCGGGCGTCCGGCCGGCGCGCCACAGGCCGGGCAGACCTCCTCTACCGCCATGATCGCAGGTGCTGCCCAACGATGGGCACAGGCCGCGCAGAGCGCTCCTTCCAGCGATCCGTGCATATGAAGCACATTCCGCGATCCTGCCCGTTCGTGCAGGTCGTCGACGTTCTGCGTGACGATCATCACCTCACCCGGCAGCATCGCCTCCAGCCGCGCGAGCGCCGCATGGGCGAGGTTGGGCACAGCCGCGCGCGAGGTGCGGCGGCGGGCGTTATAGAAGGTCTGCACAAGATGCGGGTTGCGGGTGAAGGCTTCGGGCGTCGCCACATCCTCGATGCGATGATCTTCCCAAAGACCATCCGAATCGCGAAAGGTTCTGAGCCCGCTTTCGGCGGAGATCCCCGCCCCCGTCAGGATGACGATACGCATGTCTATGCTCCTGTCGCGCATACTTTTAAATATTTCCCGGAAACCGACTGTATTTCACTTTATGGTTAACAAGGACGTGGTAGTCTCGCTGCACGGTCATCGTACTTTGCATTATCGGAGTTTTATAAAATGACCCGCGTTTCCATTCTTGCGACTACCGCCACTCTCGTTCTGCTTTCTCCCCTTGCTGTCAACGCTGCCGTTATCCGCGTGACAGAAGATAACTTTACCGCCGCAGCAGGAAAGCTCACCTTTTCCGAATTCGCCTACGGCACAGAAAATCCCGTTTACACTCCCGCCGACTATGGCGGGGGTACGGATTCTCCCACGGTCTATACCGGTGGATACTTCGTTGGCCAGTCGATCAGCGCCGACCCCTTCACCGACTGCCCCGGCGCTTCCCCTACCGGCTGCATTGTCGGTTCGCCCACAGGGCCGCTGACGCTCGACGACACCGCGCCGCCCGCGTTCATAACGACGGACGGCGCCTTTCCTACCTCTCCCACCCTGAGCGGCACCCCCCGCTTCAATGGGCCGGTCGCTCTTCTGTTCAGTGAAGATCAGACCGGAGTGGGCTTCGAAGCGGGTTACTTCGATGCCGTGGGCAGCACCGGCATCACCGCTTTCGCGCGCGACGGCTCCATCCTTGGAACCGTCGTGAACACCGTGACCGGTATCGAGTTCCTTGGTCTCGTCACAGACGACCTGAAACCGGCGATCGCCGGGGTGTTCCTCGATCTCGTGGGGTATGAACCCGCGGGCTATAACATCGACAACGTGCGCTTCGGTGTGGGTGACGAAATCATCCCGCCGATCTCCACAGTGCCGCTTCCCGCAGCGCTGCCCCTGTCGCTCGCAGGGCTTGGGGCGATCGCTCTCCTCCGGCGCCGCAAGAACGCCTGAGTATCGTATAAACTGTGGCAAGGGCGTCCTCCGGGACGCCCTTTTCGCTTTTGGTGGCTTGTGCGGTGGCAGGGCGCGTGCTGCAGTATGACGATACAACCGGAGGGCGTTCATGCCGGTCAAACGCATCCTTTTCGTCTGTCATGGCAACCTCTGCCGCTCCCCCATGGCCGAGGGGGTCTTTCGCAGGATGGCTGCAGAAGCAGGGCTTGCTGTCTTGGCGGAGAGTGCGGGCACCGGCGTCTGGACCGGGGGCGCGCCGCCAGATCTGCGGGCCTTCGAAGCGACGGAGGCGCGCGGCTACAGTCTTGAAGGCATCCGGTCCCGGCGGCTTGCCGCGGCAGATTTCTCCACCTTCGATCATGTGATCGCAATGGACAGGGCTAATCTCGCTGTCGTTCGGCGTCTGGCCCCCGCCGGGTCATCGGCGGAGACGGGCCTGCTGCTCCGACATGCCGGGCGATGGCTTCGCGTGCAGATCCCCGACCCTTACACCGATGGCCGCTTCGATCACGCGCTCGATCTCATCGAACGCGGGTGCAGGGGTCTCGTCGCATCGCTTCAGCGGAAGACGGCGGCTCAGCGGGAGCAGTATGTCTCAGCGGCGGTGCCGAAGCTGCGGTAGCGTGTCCAGAACTCGTTGTCGGACGTCTTCTTCGACACGCGGACTTCCTGCGCTTCGTTCGGATCCTTGAAGAACCGCGCGGCGCGGCGTTGGTCGGAGCCGGAGAGGGTCATGTCGGCAACCTGCTGGATGCAATTGCACATGGCTCCCGCCCGTGCGCCCCTGTCTGAGCCAAGGCAGGCGTTTTCTATCGCTCCGCGCGCCTCTGCTCCGGTTGCGATGGCAAGACCGGAGACGGCCATGCCGATGGCCAGAATCACGTATTTCATGCTGCTGTCCTCGTTCGCCCTGGGGTGGCGTTGTCTCGCCCCCCGATTTGTTGATCCGATGACGCTAGCACGGCAGAACCCTTTTCGCTACCTTTCCGCCATAGGCGATATGCAGTGGATCCAGCGTCGCTTCGCTACAAGATCGGTCCCTTGGGGCGGCTTCCGCCCGCGCGAATCAGACGCCCGCTTGACCGCCTGCCGAAACCCGCTCATATGGCGCCATGACCGAGCTTTCGCTGATCCGCAACTTCTCCATCGTGGCCCATATCGACCACGGCAAATCCACTCTCGCCGACCGGCTGATCCAGCTGACCGGGACGGTGGCCGAACGCGATATGAAGGCGCAGCTTCTCGACTCGATGGATATCGAGCGGGAGCGGGGGATCACCATCAAGGCGAACACCGTGCGGATCGACTATCCGGCGAAGGACGGCAAGACCTACGTCCTGAACCTGATCGACACGCCCGGCCACGTCGACTTCGCCTATGAAGTCTCGCGCTCCATGCGCGCGGTGGAGGGCTCGCTCCTCGTCGTGGATGCGACGCAGGGGGTGGAGGCGCAGACGCTCGCCAACGTCTACCAGGCCATAGACGCGGGGCATGAGATCGTGCCCGTGCTGAACAAGATCGACCTGCCGGCCTCCGACCCGGAGCGTGTGAAGGAACAGATCGAGGATGTGATCGGCATCGACGCCTCCGACGCCGTGCCGATCTCCGCCAAGACCGGTCTCGGCATTCCGGAAGTGCTGGAGGCTATCGTTCACCGTCTGCCCGCACCAAAGGGCGACCGTGATGCGCCGCTGAAGGCGATGCTGGTCGATTCATGGTACGATCCCTACCTCGGCGTTGTCGTCATGATCCGCGTCATGGATGGCGTGATCCGCAAGGGTGATCGCATCAAGATGATGCAGACCGGCGCGCTGTACGGGGTGGACAAGCTCGCCGTGCTGAAGCCGCAGATGGTGGACATCGCGGAACTCGGCCCGGGTGAGATCGGCGTTCTCACCGCCTCCATCAAGCAGGTGCGCGACACCCGCGTCGGCGACACGATCACGCATGAGCGCAAGGGCACCGACACACCGCTTCCGGGCTTCAAGCCGGCGCAACCGGTGGTGTTCTGCGGCCTGTTCCCGGTGGACAGCTCCGAGTTCGAGGCTTTGCGCGACGCGATCGAGAAACTGGCGTTGAACGACGCTTCCTTCAGCTATGAGATGGAGACCTCCGCCGCGCTCGGCTTCGGGTTCCGCTGTGGCTTCCTCGGGTTGCTGCATCTTGAGGTGATCCGCGACCGGCTGGAACGGGAGTACGACATCGACCTGATCACCACCGCGCCCTCGGTGGTCTATCACGTCTATATGCGAGACGGCTCCATGATGGAGCTGCACAACCCGGCCGACATGCCCGATCTCACCCATGTCGATCATATTGAGGAGCCGCGGATCAAGGCGACGATCCTCGTGCCCGACGAGTATCTGGGCGACGTGCTGAAGCTCTGTCAGGATCGGCGGGGCGAGCAGCTCGACCTCTCCTATGCGGGGAGCCGGGCGATGGTGGTCTATGACCTGCCGCTGAACGAAGTGGTGTTCGACTTCTATGACCGGCTGAAATCTGTGACTAAGGGCTATGCTTCTTTCGATTACCAGATGGCGGGTTATCGTGAGGATTACCTCGTCAAGATGCAGGTGCTGGTGAACGATGAGCCGGTGGATGCGCTCTCCATCATGGTGCACCGCGACCGTGCGGAAGCGCGGGGCAGGGCGATGGTGGAGAAGCTGAAGGAGCTGATCCCCCGTCACATGTTCAAGATCCCGATTCAGGCGGCCATCGGCGGGCGCGTCATCGCGCGGGAAACCATCTCCGCCATGCGCAAGGATGTGACCGCCAAATGCTATGGCGGGGACGTGACGCGGAAGAAGAAACTGCTGGAGAAGCAGAAGGCCGGTAAGAAGAAGATGCGGCAGTTCGGCAAGGTCGAGATCCCGCAGCAGGCCTTCATCAATGCGCTGAAGATGGACAACTGACCGCGCGCTCTGCGCCCGGTCACGCCCGTAGCTTCAGGATCATATCGCAACGGTCAAGTCCCTCGCCGAAGCCATCGGGCGTGATGGCTTCGGCGGTGAAGCCGAACCGCTCGTAGAACGCGCGGGTGTGCTGGCTCGTGGCGAGAGCAATCTCTGTAATGTCCGGCAGGCGCCGCGCGATCGCGAGTCGCGCCTCGGTGAGCGTCCGACCCAGTCCCTGGCCGTGAGCGGTGCGATCGACCATGCCCCAGGAGAGAACAGCCCGGTGCGCTTCAACGGTGACGCCACCGCAGGCCATGACCCGCCCATTGGACATGAGCACCAGATAGGTCGCGGCATCCATGGTCCGCAGCTGAGTTTCGAACGCCTCCCGCTCCGCTGGCGCAAAGAAGCGGGGCACATTGCTATCGAATATCGCAAGGCAGGCAGGCATGTCCTCTGACAGCCAGCTACGGATGGCAATATCGTCCGGCTCAACTGTCATCGGTCTTTGCCAATTAAAAGGGCTGCCCGGCGGCAGCCCTTTCTCAGTTCGTCATACGGCTCACATCTGTGCCTGGGTCTTCCGCGCTTCCCCGGTGAGGGCGGCGCCGCCGGACTGGATGTCACGTCCAGCACCTGCCATGGTGTTGCACGCGGCAAGGCCGAGAATTGCCAGCAGCGGCAGAAGGCGAAGCGAGCTTTTCATGTCGAATACTCCTTTGGAATGCTGCCGTCTAACATTCGGGAAAGGGCATGAGTTCCCGCTCAAGAAAGAAATTTCTCGGCAGCCGCCTCAAACTCGCGTGGACGTTCCGCGTGGAGCCAATGGCCTGCACCGGCGATCTCCTCGAACACCGCGTTCGGGAACAGTTCCTGAATGCGCGCGTGCATCTCCGGGCGGACGTAGCGGGACTCGGCTCCGCTGAGAAACAGGGCAGGGCCGTCGAACCGGCCGGAGACTTCCGGGAAGCCCACGGCATTCGACATACCGCGTTCAAGCTCGTCCAGATTGAGTTTCCAGCGGGGGCCACCCTCGGCGCGCAGGTCGAGCGACTGAAGCAGGAAAGCGCGTGTGGACGGATCTTCGACGCCAGCCGCCAGCCGCTTGTCCGCTTCACCGCGGGTCGTGAGGTCGGAGAGGTCGAGGCCCTTCATCGCGTCGATCAGCGGCTGCTGCGTGTGACGATAGGCCACTGGGGCGATGTCGGCGACGATGAGCCGGCGGATCAGCGCCGGCTGTTGAAGCGCAAGGATCATCGACGCCTTGCCGCCCATGGAATGCCCCAGCACATCGGCCCGGCCGCCATGCGCGCCGATCACCTCGGCGATATCTGCGGCCATCGAGGGATAGTCATGCGGCGTGGCCCAGGCGCTGTCGCCGTGGTTGCGCTGGTCGACCGCGATGACCTGACGCCCCGCCGACAGGCGCTTTGCGATGACATTCCAGTTCCGCGCCGAGCCGAAGAGGCCATGCACGATGACGAGCGGAGGGTTCTCGGCCGGTTCGCCGGTGATGATCGTGTTCAGCATATCCGCGTCATATCGCCTGCCATGCGTTCCGCCAAGGGGTTGCTGCGAACGCAGGGCGCACTAGTTTCCTCACGGAAACGCGAGGTAGGTGATGCGCAGGACGGATGACCGGGCGGGCGATATTTCCACGCTGCTGTCGCGGCGCGCAGGGCTGCGCGGCCGGACTCTCGGCGACAAACTCTCGCATGCGCGCGGGGTGGTGCCGGGTTATGTGCGGAAAGAGGCCGGGCTGCTGGCAGAGGCGGAGCGCCTTCGCGGTCACCCGAAGCTTGCCGGACGCATCGCGGAGCGTGATCTCGACCACGCCTATCGCGTCTGCCGGGGCCATCTGGAGGGGCGGGACAGGCGGGGTCTCCGCCGGTCCCGGTTTCTCGACTGGCTGGCCGGGCTGGCCTTTCAGTTTCTGCTGCTCGCGCTGCTGATCGGCGCCGTGCTGGTCTGGCGCGGCTTCGTATAGGTCAGAGCGTCGGATAGAGCGGGAAACGTCCGCAGAGCGCGGCGACTTCCGCCTTCACCTTGGCCTCCACATCCGCGTTGCCCGCGTCGCCGTTCGCTGACAGCCCGTCAGTCACCTCGACGATCCAGCGCGCGATCTGGCGGAACTCCTCCTCGGCAAAGCCGCGCGTAGTGCCCGCGGGCGTGCCCAGACGCACGCCGGAGGTCACGAAGGGCTTCTCCGGGTCAAACGGCACGCCGTTCTTGTTGCAGGTGATGTGGGCGCGGCCAAGGGCTGCTTCCGCCGCCTTGCCGGTCACGGATTTCGGACGCAGGTCGGCCAGCATCAGGTGGTTGTCCGTGCCGCCGGAGACGATGTCGATCCCGCCCTTCTGAAGCTCGTCCGCCATGGCCTTCGCGTTCTTCACGATCTGCGCGGCGTAGGTCTTGAACTCGGGGCGCAGCGCTTCGCCGAGGGCCACCGCCTTCGCTGCGATCACATGCATGAGCGGGCCGCCCTGAAGTCCGGGGAAAACGGCCGAGTTGATCTTCTTCGCGATATCCTCGTCATTCGTGAGGATCATCCCGCCGCGCGGACCACGCAGGGATTTGTGGGTCGTGGTGGTCACGACATGCGCATGCGGCACGGGCGAGGGATGCTCGCCCCCGGCGACCAGCCCGGCGATATGGGCCATGTCGACCATCAGATAGGCGCCGACTTCATCCGCGATCTTGCGGAACTCGGCCCAGTCCCAGATGCGGGAATAGGCGGTGCCGCCCGCGACGATCAGCTTCGGCTTCGTCTCATGTGCAGAGGCGCGGATCGCCTCCATGTCCAGAAGCTGGTCCTGCTTGCGTACGCCGTAGGAGACGACGTTGAACCACTTGCCCGACATGTTGACCGGCGATCCATGAGTCAGGTGCCCGCCCGAGTTCAGGTCAAGGCCCATGAAGGTGTCGCCCGGCTGTAGCAGTGCGAGGAACACCGCCTGGTTCATCTGGCTGCCGGAGTTCGGCTGCACGTTGGCGAATTTCGCGCCGAACAGCTCCTTGGCCCGTTCGATGGCCAGCGTTTCCACGATGTCCACATACTGGCAGCCGCCGTAGTAGCGCTTGCCCGGATAGCCCTCGGCATATTTGTTGGTCAGCACCGAACCCTGCGCTTCGAGCACGGCGAGCGAGACGATGTTCTCGGAGGCGATCAGTTCGATCTCCTCCCGCTGCCGACCAAGCTCCTTGCCGATCGCGCCGAAGATCTCAGGATCGCGCGCTTCGAGTTGTTCGGTGAAGAAGCCGCTGTCGCGGATCGCTGCGGTCATGGGTGCCACTCCCTGCGGGTGCTGAAAGATGGGCGCTTTTAACGCAAGCCTCTGCGCGCCGAAAGCGGTAATGCGCCGCTTCTCCGCCCGAGCTGCTTGCCAATGGGTTGCGGGCAGGCGAAGACAGCGGGGCAGGGGGACAGAATGACGGACAAAAGGCGGATCGCCTTCCTCGCTTCGACTTCCGATCTCGCGCAGGATGCGCGGGCGCGGTTGATCGCGCGCTATGGAGATGCCCCGGTCGAGGCTGCTGATGTGATCGTGGCGCTCGGGGGAGACGGATTCATGCTCCAGACGCTGCACGGCACGCAGCATCTCTCCGTGCCGGTCTATGGCATGAATTGCGGCACCGTCGGTTTCCTGATGAACGAATTCGCGGAGATGGGGCTCACCCGCCGTCTCGCCGATGCGGAGGAGGAGGTCATAAATCCCCTCGCCATGACGGCGGAGGATGCCGCGGGCCGCATCCATGAGGCGCTGGCCATCAATGAGGTGTCGCTGCTCCGCGCCGGCCCGCAGGCGGCCAAGCTGCGAATCACGGTGGACGGCAAGGTGCGCATGGAGGAGCTGATCTGTGACGGCGCGCTTGTCGCGACGCCGGCGGGCTCCACCGCTTACAACTACTCCGCGCATGGGCCGATCCTGCCCATCGGCTCGGCCGTGCTGGCGCTGACGCCCATGGCGGCGTTCCGGCCGCGCCGCTGGCGGGGCGCCTTGCTGCCCCGTACCGCCACCGTCCGCTTCGATGTGCTGGAACCGCAGAAGCGCCCGGTCATGGCCGACAGCGACGGACGCTCGGTGCGCGATGTGCTCTGGGTTTCGGTCCGCTCCGACCCGGCCGTGCGACACCGCATCCTGTTCGATCCCGGCCACGGGCTGGAAGAGCGGCTTATCCGTGAACAATTTGTCTGAGGAACGACATGACCAAGCGCTTTGGAGAGCCCGTCGCCGACTGGACTGCCGCCCGGAAGCCGGAGGCGATGCCACTGGCTGGTCGATACGTACGGCTTGAGCGGCTGGACGAGGATGCCCATGCGGCCTCGCTCCACGCGGCGAACGGCGCTGATGACGCGATCTGGGATTACCTGCCCTATGGACCTTTTGCCACGGCGGAGGCGTATGGAAACTGGGTTCGCGATGTCTCGGGGCTGGAGGATCCATTCTTCTTCGCCATCCGCGACCTTGACCGGGAAAGCACTCCCGCCGGTGTGGCGAGCTTCCTGCGTATCACGCCGGATGTAGGCACCATCGAGATCGGGCACATCAACCTCTCCCCTGCGTTGCAGGGGCGGCGCGCGGCGACGGAGGCGCTGTCGCTGATGATCGGCTGGGCCTTCGATGCGGGCTACCGGCGGATGGAGTGGAAATGCGACAGCTTCAACCTGCCGTCCCGCCGGGCGGCGGCCCGGCTGGGTTTCAGCTATGAGGGGACGTTCCGCCAGGCGACCATCACCAAGGGCCGCAACCGCGATACGGCCTGGTTCGCCATCATCGACAAGGACTGGCCCGCTATCCGCGCGGCCCATGCCGCCTGGCTTGATCCCGGGAACTTCTCAGCGGACGGACGTCAGAAGACACGGCTTTCGGACCTGACCGCGCCCATGCTCGTCGCCCGTGACCCCGGGGCCGCGGGCTGAAACACGCCCCGGAGATTGCACGACGCGGCCCCCGCGTGTAAGAGCGGCACCCAGAAAACCGCCGGAGAAGGCAGGAGGAACGAGCATGCGCAGGGTCGTTGTCACAGGTCTCGGACTGGTCACACCGCTGGCGTCGGGAGTGGAGGAAACCTGGTCCCGGCTGTTGGCGGGGGAATCGGGGGCAGGCCCCATCACCCGGTTCGACACGACGGGCCTCGCCACCACCTATGCCTGCGAAGTACCCTATGGCGACGGCACGGATGGCACCTTCAACCCTGACGACTGGATGGAGCCGAAGGAGCAGCGCAAGGTCGATACCTTTATCCTCTACGGCATGGCCGCCGCCACGCAGGCGATCCGCGACAGCGGCTGGGAGCCGGCGACGGAGGAGGACAAGGAGCGGACCGGCGTGATGATCGGCTCCGGCATCGGCGGGCTGAATTCCATCGCCGATACGGCCGTGCTCATCAAGGAAAAGGGTCCGCGCCGCGTGTCGCCCTTCTTCATTCCGGGCGCGCTCATCAACCTCGTGTCGGGGCAGGTGTCGATCCGCTTCGGCTTCAAGGGACCGAACCATTCCGTCGTTACCGCCTGCTCCACCGGCGCCCATGCCATCGGCGATGCGGCGCGGCTCATCATGCTGGGCGATGCGGATGTGATGGTCGCGGGCGGGGCCGAGGCCGCGATCTGCCAGATCGGCATCGCGGGCTTCAACGCCTGCAAGGCGCTGTCCACCAAGCGGGCCGACGATCCCAAATCCGCCTCCCGTCCCTATGACGCGGATCGTGACGGTTTCGTCATGGGCGAGGGCGCGGGAATCGTCGTGCTGGAGGAATATGAGCACGCCAAGGCGCGCGGCGCGAAGATCTACGCCGAAGTGCTGGGCTATGGCCTGTCCGGAGACGCCTATCACATCACCGCACCGTCGGAGGATGGCGACGGCGGCTTCCGGTCGATGAAGGCCGCGCTGAACCGCGCGGGTCTGGAGCCGAAGGATATCGACTATATCAACGCGCACGGCACCTCGACCATGGCCGACACGATCGAACTCGGCGCGGTGGAGCGGCTGATGGGCGATGCGGCGGCCTCGGCCACCATGTCCTCCACCAAATCGTCGATCGGCCACCTGCTGGGCGCGGCCGGATCGGTGGAGGCGATCTTCTGCATCCTGGCGATCCGTGATCAGGTGGCGCCCCCGACGATCAATCTGGACAACCCGGCGGTGGAGCCGAAGCTCGACCTCGCGCCGAACAAGGCTGTGAAGCGCAAGATCGACGTGGCCCTTTCCAACTCCTTCGGCTTCGGCGGCACCAATGCGTCGCTGGTGATCGGCCGGGTGGCCGACTGATGTGGCGCAACATCGCCTCCAACGCACTGACGCTGTTCATCGTGCTTCTGGCGGCGGTGGCGGGGGTCGTGGCCTGGGGCAAGCGGGAGTTCACCGGACAGGGGCCGCTCACGCAGGCAATCTGCTTTCAGGTGCCCCGCGGCGCTTCCATGAGCGGTGTCGCCGAACGGCTGGCAGACCAGGGGGCGATTTCCCATGCGGCCATCTTTCGCATCGGCGCGAATTACCGGGAGCAGTCGGGCAACCTGAAGTTCGGCTCCTACCTCATCCCGCCGGGCGCGCCGATGGAGGCCATTCTCCAGAGCCTCACGCAGGCCGGCCAGAGCACCTGCGGGACGGAGATCAACTACCGCATTGGCGTGCTTGTCGCCGATACCGTGGTGCGGGAGCTTGATCCGACCACCAACCGTTACGTGGAAGTCGTGAAGTTCGACCCAGCGACGGAAGCTGCCCCGCCGCAATATGTCGATCTCGCTCAGGGGCAGGACGTGCGCTACCGCGTGACGCTGGCCGAGGGTGTCACAAGCTGGCAGGTGATCGAGGCGCTGAAGCGCGCTGAGTTCCTCTCGGGCGAGGTGAGCACGGTTCCGGCGGAGGGGTCGCTTTCGCCCGACAGCTATGAGGTGACCCGCGGCGGCAACCGGGCGCAGCTCATCGGTCAGATGGAGAACCGGCAGGCGGCCACACTGGCAGACCTCTGGGCGAACCGTGCCGAAGGTCTGCCCTACACGACGCCGGAGGAGGCTCTCGTCATGGCTTCCATCGTGGAGAAGGAGACCGCCGTGCCCGAAGAGCGCCGCCGTGTCGCCAGCGTGTTCGTCAACCGTCTCGAACAGGGGATGCGGCTCCAGACCGACCCGACGGTTATCTATGGCGTGACTGAAGGGAAAGGCGCGCTCGGCCGGGGTCTGAGGCAGAGTGAACTGCGAAGACCCACGCCATACAACACCTATGTCATCGCCGGGCTGCCGCCGACGCCCATCGCCAATCCGGGCCGGCTGTCGATCGAGGCGGCGCTGAACCCCGAACAGACGGATTACCTCTTCTTCGTTGCGGATGGCACGGGCGGGCACGCTTTTGCCACGACGTTGCAGGAGCACAACCGCAACGTCGCCCGCTGGCGGGAAATAGAGCGGACGCAGGGTCTGCCTGCCGATACGACAGGCACCAATGTCGGCGGCGCGGATCAGTAACCCGCGCCGTGACCCTGGCGGGCAGGATCAGACCTTGCCCGCCAACCTTGCCTGTTCCTTGCCGAGCGCGGCCAGGATCATTTCCGCCTCATAGGGCTTCTGCACCACGGGTATGTTCTCGAAGACCGAGGGTATGATGGAGCTGTCCCCGTAGCCGGTGGCAAAGACGAACGGGATCCCGCGCCGGATCAGCTCCTCCGCCACGGGGAAGGACGTGTCCCGCCCAAGGTTCACGTCCAGAACCGCGAGATCGGGCGCCGCGCGGTCTATCATCGACAGCGCCTCTCCCGATGCGCGGGCCGCTGACACGTTGTCGTAGCCAAGATCGCCCAGCATCGCCTCGACATCCATCGCGATCAGCACCTGATCCTCGACCAGAAGGATGTTCAGGTCACGCGCGGGTGCGTCTGCATCAGACTCCGGTTTGGGCAAGGACATGGCTTCCTCCGTTGCTGCGTCCTCCACGGCTGCGGCGTGGTGCTCGCTCGGCGTAACATGTGCGCAGGGATCAGGAAACGGGCGCGCAATCCCTCCGGCGCGAAAGTCACCTCCGCCTCGCCGTCCAGATCATGCGGGATGGAGCGGGTGATGAGGGTCGAGCCAAAGCCGTCACGCTTCGGCTCAACGACCTCCGGTCCGTCGCTTTCCGTCCAGGTGATTTCCACCGCTCCGTCGGCGCGGCGTTGCCAGTCGACGAGCAGCCTTCCCTCAGGCTCCGACAAGGCGCCGTATTTGGCCGCATTGGTTGCCATTTCGTGGAGCACAAGCGCGAGGACCGGGAAGGCGCGTACGTCAAGGTGAACCGGCTCCCCGGAAAGTGTGACCGCATGACCGAGGTAGGGGCCGAGTTCCGCCCGCATGAGATCATCCAGCATTCCGCCATCTTCGCCGCGGATCACCTGATCATGGGCATAGGCGAGCGCCTGAATGCGTCCGCGAAGGTCTTCGACATACTCCCGCAGATTTCCGCCGTCGGCGACGGGCTGGCCAATCAGCGACTTTATGAGCGCCAGCACGTTCTTCACCCGGTGGTTCAGCTCATCGTTCAGCACCCGTTGCCTCAGCGCAGCGCGGTCGCGCTCATCGGCCAGCAGCTCGCTGTGTCGGAGAAGGATTTCCGTAATCGCGCTGCGGATCGATTCTGCCGCATCTATTTCCTGCACGGTCCAGGGGCGAGACTGCTGATAGACGGTCTCCTTCCAGATGGCGAAGCTGCGGCGGGGCGTCAGCCGGTCGCCATGGGGGCCGGTAGTATAGGTCTTGTTCGGGTCTCCTGCCCAGTCGAGCGACTGGATGATCTCCTTGCGGAAGAAGAACATGTAATCGCGCGGCAATTGCGACAGCGGGATGATGAGCACCCCGGAGGCGGCAGCGTGATATTCCGCCGCTTCGGGCAGGACCGAAGACAGCGCATTGGTGGACCAAACCCGACCCTGCGCCACATCCCGCAAATCAGCCACGATGCCGCGCGCCGCGCCCGGTGGGGGAGTGGTGCCGGTTTCGGTCCAGAGCCCGTCGATCAGCAGGGCGGCGCCGTCGGCATTGAGCACCTGCGCAAGCTCCGGAAGGCTGCGGACCAGCACCCGATCCGGCGGGGTGGTGCTGCCGAGGTAGGTCAGCCGGTCCACCGTCGCCCGCACCTCGCGCGCGAGCTCCAGCTTCTCCTGCCGCTGGAGGGAACTGAGCTGGAGCGAGAGGAATTCGCCGAACATCTCCATCGACACGCGGAGCGACATCGGCAGGACACGGCTGTCGTAATGGTGGCAGGCGATCAGCCCCCAGAGGCGACCATCCAACACGATGGAGATCGACATGGACGCGCCGACCCCCATGTTGCGCAGGTATTCGCAGTGGATGGGCGAGACCGCGCGCAGATGGGCCTGCGACAGATCGAGCTTGCGGCCGTCGTCATCAACCTCCGGCAGAAGCGCTACGCGGTGATCTGATGAATCGGATATGATGCGGATGGTGTTGCGCAGGTAGAGCGCGCGGGCCTGTATGGGAATGTCGGCGGCCGGGAAATACTGGCCGAGGAAGCTTTCCAGATCATTCCGTTTCGTCTCGGCGATCACCTTGCCGGAGCCGTCCTCCTGAAACGCATAGGCCATCACCCGGTCATATCCCGTCGTACCACGGACCAGCCGGACAGCCTGCTGGAGCAGGACAGATTCCTGATCAATGCGGCGGATGCGGGCCATCAGCGTGCGGCTGATCTCCAGCGGTGCGCCGCCCCCTTCCTCGGCAGGCTCGAACTCCACCACGATCTCATCGCCTGAGCGATGGATGGCGATGTCGAACAGCGGCCCATCTTCCCGTGCCGCCACCGCGAAGAGCAGGGCGGGGCGGTCAATGGCCAGCAGGAGAGCGTTGCGGAGCCGGTGAAGGGTCGCGCGTCCCAGAACATCCGCGGTCGAGGAGCCACGGCGGAGGTCGGGCGCCTGCAGCATTGCCGCCGCATTGGCGGAGAGACGGTGCACCACCGTGAGATCGCCGTTCAGCGCAAGAAGACAGCCATGCTGTTGGATGGCACCGGGAATGTGGATCGGCTCCCGGTCGCAGGTTGTCAGATCGAGCTGGAATTCTCCCTGCATCACTCAGTCTTTCCGAAGGCGTTCTGGGCGAGGGCGAAGCAGGCGCTGCTCGCGGTCGCGGCCAGACCCAGATCGAAGTCGCTCTCGGCCTCAAGCCGGGTGAGGAACTCTCGCCACTGAGGCACGCGCCCTGCCTGAAGGGCGAGATGCCGGGCGCCGTGCTGGCTCGTCAGGCCAAGTTTCTGTGCCCGCCGCAGAAGCACCTGCGCGCCAAGCGTCGCGCCTTCCAGAACATAAAGCGTACCATAAGCGGTCTCACCCCGCGCATCGAGCAGGGGGCCGCCTGACAAGGGGGGCAATGGTGCGAGGTCAAGATCGCCCATGTCAGAGAGAAGGGCCGGGGCCACGCTGGCAGGTTGCCAGCCGCGAAGCCCCTCCGGCAGCACAATCCCCTTCAGCGCCGTCTCCACCACCGCCCTGAAGCGATGGAGCGCCAGCACGTAATCCCCGTACCCGGCGAGGGTATCCACGCCCCCGACGACCCTGTCCACCGCGTCATGCGAGGCATGAGTAGCGGCCCTTAGGTGCCAGCGTCGCGGCATATCCGTCATCATCGATCCCTTCTCGCCGGGCATTCCGGTGCAAGTCGCACCCTTCCCGTACGCGACCAGGTAACGCATGGGACACGGGGGGAGGTATAGTGCTCTTTGGCGCTCTCGCCAGAGCTAGTGAACGCTTTCGCTGATCGGTTTCAGCGGCAGATCGTCATGGGGGGGCACGGTCTGGCGCTCGATCATTCGATGAACGCGGGGCGGCGCATCGCCGGAATGAAGCATGCGGAGCCGCTTGGTGATCTCGTAATCCCCAACGGTACGGCGCTGGTTATGGCGGAGATAGTCCATCCATGTCGGCACATGATAGCTTTCCGTCCAGAGATCGGGCTGCTCGAGGTCACGCAGAAGTGCCCATTGGCGGGCGCCGTCCCGGATGCGGATGCGGCGACGCTCGCTCATCGCGGCAAGGAAATCGTCCGTGTCCTCCGGGCGGATGACGTAATCGACCATGATCATCAGCGGCCCGCTCCGCTGTTTGATGTCAAGCCGCAGCGCCGGTTCGTTGAAGCGGTCCAGGGGGTCGAGATTGACGGTACCAAAGGCTGGCAAGCTCCAGGCCAGCCCGAGCGCCATGCCGAGGACGAGCGTGATGGACGCCGCGAGCAGCGAGGTATCCACCCCATATTCCTCGGCGATCATGCCCCAGACCCAGCTCCCGATCGCCATGCCTCCGAAGGTGAAGGTCTGATAGAAGGCAAGCGCCCGACCCACGACCCAGCGTGGCGTGGAAAGCTGCACCGTCACGTTGAAGAGCGACAGGGCCAGAACCCATCCCGCGCCGCCAAGCAGAAGGAACAGGCAACTCAGCCACAGATCCCGGCTGACCGCGAGCATGGCAGTGGTGATCGCCACCGCGAGAAAGCCGCAGCGGGCCACATTCTCGTTCGACAGCACCTCCCGCATCCTCGAATTGGAGAACGCCCCGCCGATCGCGCCCAACCCGAAACAGCCAAGCAGCAAACCATAGGTCAGCGCGGTGCCGTTCAGCAGCCGCTGCGACACGACAGGAAGCAGTGCGAGGATGGAAACTGCGGAGAAGCCGAAGCAGAAGGCCCGCAGCATCACTTTCAGCAGATGCGGCGACATGGAGACATAGCGCAGGCCAGAACCGATGGCCCTTCCCAACGGCTCCCGCGCGAGCGGCGCGGGCTTGGGGTCCGGCTTCCAGCGCCAGAGGGCGAAGATGAGCGAGACATAGCTGAGCGCGTTCAGCGCGAAGGCCATGGCCGCGCCTGCTGTCGCAACGATGATACCCCCGATGGCCGGGCCGACGCTCCGCATCAGGTTGAAGCCCATGGAGTTCAGCGACACGGCCTGTGCCAGATCCTGCCGCGGGACGATGTCGCCCATGGAGGATTGCCACGACGGGTTGTGAAGCGCCGTTCCCACCCCGATCATGAAGGTGAACGCCAGAAGCGTCCAGGGCGTCAGCAGCCCCGCAAAAGCGGTGAGCGCCAGTCCGATGGACACGAGCAGCATGAACGACTGCGCAAACAGCATGATCCGCCGCCGGTCAAGCGTATCGGCCAGTGCACCCGCCGGGATGGAGAACAGCATGATCGGCAGCGTGGTGGAGGCCTGAACCAGGGCAACGAGACCCGTCGACGTGGTCAGCGTGGTCATCATCCAGCCCGCGCCCACGCCCTGTATCAGCCCGCCGAGATTGGAGAGCAGCGTGGCCATCCAAAGCATCCGAAACGTCCTGTGACGGAAGGGGGCGAGAGAGGAGGGGCGTTCAGGCACGGAAGCGTCCTCGCATGGCGGCTTAACGACCGAATATGTCGTTCTCGCCGCCACGGCAATGGCGGGATGGCTTCCCATCGCAGGATGTGACCTTTCCGCGATAAGCAGGAACATCGCCGCTTAAGCGGCGTTTCATACCCGATCGCGGGGGGTATGAGATGCGCGATGAGGAGTTGATACTGCCGCTTGCCCAAGAGCACGTCTCGATCTCCGTGAGAGATGCCGTGACGGGGCGGGTAAGCGTTCATCTTCGTACCGAAACCGTCGTCGAGACTGCAGAAGTGGAACTGGTCTCCACTGAGCTGGAGGTAAAGCGTGTTGCGATCAACCGGGAGGTTGAGGCGGTCCCCGACACACGTGTCGAGGATGGCGTCACCATCATTCCGGTGGTTGAGGAACGTCTGGTCGTCCAGAGGCGGCTGGTACTTAAGGAAGAGATACATCTGATCCAGCGCCAAAGGCGCGAGGCCGTTTCCGTGCCCGTGACGCTAAGGCGTCAGCGGGCGGAGATCGTCCGAAGCGGCAGATCGCCCGAGGCTTCATCCATGAGAGAGGACCATATCATGGCCGACTATGGAAACCGGAACTTGACGGCATTTTTCGACAGCAAGGCGGAGGCAGACCGGGCGCGCGACGCGCTCAACGCTCTGGGTCTGCCCGAAACCTCCATCCGTATCACGGGCGGTGAGGAATATGTCGGTCGCGCGTCTTCCGATTATGAGGATCGCGGCTTCTGGGAGAGCATCTCAGACTTTTTCTTCCCGGATGATGAGCGGGAGACCTATGCGGAGGGGCTTCGCCGCGGCGGCTATCTGGTAGCGGTGAGCAATGTGCCCGATGAGAAGCATGACGACGTGCTCGACATACTCGAGGATGAGGGCGCCATTGATCTCGATGTTCGGGCGGGCGAGTGGCGAGAACAGGGCTGGCGTGGCGAATCCGCGACCGGAGCGGCCACCGTCGCTGCGACGGGTGCCGCAGCAACTGCCGCCGCCGCGATGAGCAGCACCCGCAGCGATACGGCGACCCAGCAGATGGCCGCCTCTCAGCCTGCCGCTTCCGGCCAGATGGGTGGGAGCGTCGGCGGCGCTCCGACGGCGGCGGCTTACAACGCTGCGCGCACCTATTCCGACGAGGATGTGGAAGAATATCGCGCCACCGACGAGATCATTCCGATTGTCGAGGAGCAACTCCGCGTCGGCAAGCGGGACGTGAACCTCGGCCGGGTTCGGGTCCGCTCCTATGTGGTGGAGACACCGGTCTCGGAGGAGGTCACTCTGCACAGCGATCACGTGGAGATCGATCGCCATCCCGTGGATAGAGCCGTGAAGGCGGGCGAGGATCTGTTCCGCGAACGTGTGATCGAGGCGGAGGAACACAGGGAAGAAGCGGTGATCAGCAAGGAAGCTCGCGTGACGGAGGAGATCGCCCTTCGCCGTCATCAGGAGGATCACACGGAGACCGTGACCGACAAGGTGCGCCACACCGAAGTGGAGATCGAGGACGCCCGCACCGACCTGAAAACCCGGAGCGCCGATGTCGTGGATTCCAGCGATATGGCGGCGATGAGGGATACGAAGGACAAACCCGTCCGTCCCATCTGACCGCAGGGCGTCTGACGACTGAAAGTCCATTTTGAAGGGGCGGCCTCCCACGGCCGCCCCTCTTACATGAAGAAACTCAGTCTTCGGACCGGTCTTCCATGGCTTTCAGCTCATCTATGAAACCGGAGATCATCGACAGGCCCTTGTCCCAGAAGGCCGGATCGGTCGCGTCCAGCCCGAAGGGCGCGAGAAGCTCCTTGTGATGCTTGGACCCGCCGGCCTTCAGCAGCGCGAAATACTTGTCCTGGAACGAGGGATCGCCTTCTTCGTAGACCGCATAAAGCGCATTCACCAACCCGTCGCCAAAGGCATAGGCATAGACGTAGAACGGCGAGTGCACGAAGTGCGATATGTATGTCCAGTAGGTCTCGTAACCGTCCATGAAACGGAAAGCGTCGCCAAGACTTTCGGCCTGCACGGACATCCAGAGCGCATTGATGTCCTCTGGCGTGAGTTCGCCCTCCCGCCGTGCGGCATGCAGCTTGCATTCGAAGTCATAGAACGCGATCTGCCGGACGACGGTGTTGATCATGTCCTCCACCTTGCCGGCGAGGAGGGTCTTCTTCTCCTCCGGCGTCTTCGCCTCCGCCAGCAGTTTGCGGAAGGTCAGCATCTCCCCGAACACGCTCGCCGTTTCCGCCAGCGTCAGCGGGGTGGAGGACAGAAGCTCCCCCTGTTCTGCGGCCAGAACCTGATGCACGCCGTGGCCCAGTTCATGGGCGAGTGTCATCACATCCCGGGGTTTGCCGAGGTAGTTCAGCATGACATAGGGATGTACTTCGGCGACGGTCGGATGGGCGAAGGCACCGGGCGCCTTACCGGGCTTCACGCCGGCGTCGATCCAGCCCTTGTCGAAGAACGGCTCCGCGATTTCAGCCATTTTGGGGGAGAAGTCGGAATAGGCGTCAAGCACGGTCTTCTTCGCCGTCGCCCAATCCACCGGTATCGGCGCATCGAGCGGCAGAGGGGCATTCCTGTCCCAGATCTCCAGATGATCAAGACCCATCCACTTCGCCTTCAGCCGGTAGTAGCGATGCGAGAGCTTCGGATAGGCCGCGACCACGGCGTTCCGCAGCGCCTCCACCACTTCCGGCTCCACCTGGTTGGACAGGTGGCGGGCGGTCTGGGCAGTAGGCATCTTGCGCCAGCGGTCCTCGATCTCCTTCTCCTTGGCCAGCGTGTTGTGCACGCGGGAGAAGAGCTTGATGTTCTGGCCGAATACCCGCGCCAGCTCCCGCGCTGCCGCTTCGCGCGTCGCGCGGTCGGTGTCGGTCAGCAGGTTGAGCGTGGCTTCAAGATTGAGCGTTTCGCCCTTGACGGTAAACTCCAGCCCGGCGGTCGTCTCATCGAACAGCCGGTTCCAGGCGGCTGCCCCGACGGCTGACTGGTCGTGCAGGAAAGTCTCCAGCTCGTCGGAAAGCTGGTAGGGGCGCATGGCGCGGATCCGCTCGAAGATCGGCTTGTAACGGGCGAGATCGGCGTTCTCGGCAAAGCGCGCTTCCAGCGCCGCATCGTCGATCCGGTTCAGTTCGAGCGAGAAGAAGACCAGCGGCGTGGTGAAGGATGTGATCCTGTCCTGACAGTCAGAGAGGAACTTGGCGCGCGCGCTGTCCATGGTGTTCTGATAGTAGCGCAGCCCGGCATAGGACATGACCCGCCCGGCCACCGTGTCGATCCGCTCATAACGGCGGACGACTTCCAGCAGCTCCGCCGCGTCCAGATCGGCCAGACGCCCCTGATAGACGGCGGCGAAATCGGCGCATTCGGCCTCAAGCCAGTCCATGTCCTGCTTGAGCTTCGGCGCGTCCGGGGCGGTGTAGAGGTCGGTCAGGTCCCATTCCGGCAGATCGCCGAACGCGGCTGCGCCGGAGGCGGTATCGTAAACGGGTCGGGGGAGGGGCAGGGCCATGGCAAGTCTCCTTTTGGGCATAAACTGGTGCGGGCGGCCGGAGAGTGCAAGCTGTAGCAGCGCCTCACGGTGGCGCGGCAAGGGGTGGGGACGGCCGGGCGGCTCTTGCGGAACCATACAAGGCGCTTCATTCTCGCAACGATCAGCGGGCTGAAGGGCGCGGCTTCACCCTGCGGGGCACGCAGAGGATATTCATGCTCAAGGTGGCTTTGGTAACCGGAGGTTCCCGCGGCATAGGCAGGGCCATAGCCGAGCATCTGCGACGGGACCACAAGGTCGTCATTACCTGGCGGACAACCGCGCCCGAGAGCCTTTCCCCTGATATCGTCGCCATTCGCGCTGACCTCGCCAGGCCCGATGCAGCTGTTAAAGTGGTTGCAGAAGTGATGGCGCAGCTGGGGCGCTTGGATATCATCGTCAACAATGCGGGTGTCGTTCGTCCTTCCCCGAAGGAGAGCTTCGATGCAGTGTCGGCAATGGACATTCTCGCGGTAAACCTGCTTGCGCCGCAGGCTCTGCTCGCGGCGGCCCTGCCGCATCTGAAGCCGGGCTCTGCGATCGTCAACATATCCTCGGTGAACGCGGTGCTGCCGCCGCGCGATGCGTCCACCTATGGGGCGAGCAAGGCCGCGCTGAACCTCTGGACGCGTGCGATGGCGAAGGAACTGGGCGGCAGGGGGATTCGGGTGAATGCAGTCGCCCCGGGTGCCGTCAACACGCCCGAACAACCCCGTTCCGCGGAATTGACGGCGCTTTTTGTCGGAGAGACCGCCCTCGGCCGGATAGGCGAGGCACGGGACATCGCCCGCGCCGTTCGCTTTTTGGTGAGTGAGGAGGCCGGGTTCATTACCGGTGAGGTTCTTACCGTGTCAGGCGGCTATCGCCTCTGACAGCGGGTGATGATCGCCGTCCTCCGCCGCGCGGGCATGAGGTCTGCCAGAGGCTCTCGACGATCCTGTCGGGGGTCAGATGCTCTGCAAGGCTCGGGGCCGCTACTCCGGCGGTGCGGGCCGGGCTTCCGCCTCCGCAAGCAAGGCGCGGAGTGTGTCGAGCGTGTCGATCTCCGAGACGGGCTTGTCGTGGCGCCAGCGGAGCATCCGGGGAAAGCGGAGCGCGATGCCGGATTTGTGGCGGGGGGAGGGCTGGATGCCCTCGAAGCCGATCTCGAACACGAGTTCGGGCGGCACACGCCTGACCGGGCCGAAGCGTTCGAGCGTATGGCTGCGGACCCATTGGCTGATCTTGCGGAACTCCGTATCCGTCAGGCCGGAATACGCCTTGGTGAAGGGGACGAGGTCATTGCCGTCGCGCACCGCGAAGGTGAAGTCGGTATAGAGCGTCGCGCGCCGTCCATGTCCGGCCTGGGCATAGATCATCACCGCATCGACGGTCATGGGGTCAACCTTCCACTTCCACCAGTCTCCCCGCTTCCGCCCGCCGGTGTAGGGAGAGGCGAGCCGTTTCAGCATCAGCCCCTCCGCCCCGATCATCCGGGAGCGGTCCCGCTGCGCGGGCAGGCTCTCCCAATCGGTGAAGTCCAGAAGCGGCGAGAGGTTGAGCGGCAGGTCCGGTGGCATAGCCCCGATGAGTGCCTCCAGCCGGGCCCGGCGTTCCGCGAGCGGCGTGTCCCGGATGTCCACCCCCTCCGCTTCGAGCAGGTCATAGGCCAGCAGCACCACGGGCGCGTCGCTGAGCACCTTGCGGGAAAGGGTCTTGCGCCCGATACGCGTCTGAAGAGCGGAGAAGGGGAGCGGGGCCTCCCCCTCCCACGCGAGTATCTCCCCGTCGATCACGGTCCCATCGGGCAGGAAGTCGAGCGCGCGGGCAAGCTCCGGGAAGCGGTCGGTGACCAGCTCCTCCCCCCGGGACCAGAGGAAATGCGTGCCTCCGCGCCGGATGAGTTGACCCCGGATACCATCCCATTTCCATTCCGCGATCCAATCCGCCGGCGGTCCCAAGGCCACTGCCTCTCCCTCCAGCGGCGAGGCGAGGCAGAACGGATAGGGCCGCGAGAGGTCCGCCTCCGGGTCGGGTTCAAGCACGAGACGCGCGAAGGTGGTGTTGTCCGGCGTCCAGCCGCCCATCAGCCGATGGGCGAGCGTGGCTTCCTCCATCCCGGTTGCCTGAGCCAGCGCGCGGGTCATCAGCCCCTGACTCACGCCCATGCGGAAGCCGCCTGTGATGAGCTTGTTGAAGATGAAACGCTCCTCGCCGCCCAGCCGGTTCCAGCTGTCGAGGATCACCTGCTTGCGCGCGGGTTCATCCAGGAGCGCCATGTCCCGCAACCGCGCGATCCAGTCGGAAAGCGGCAGGTCTTCCGCGCCTTCGGGGGGCGGGAGCAGCAGGGCGATCGTCTCGGCAAGATCGCCGACCATCGCGTAGCTTTCCTCGAAAAGCCAGAAGGGCAGCCCGGCAGCCTCCGACGCCCATTCGGCCAGCCGCGTGGCATTCACCGCGCGCTTCGGACGGCGGCCGGACAGGAGCGCGATGGTCCAGAGTCTGTCCGCGTCATCGGCGGTGCGGAAATAGTCCGCCAGCGCCGTCACCTTGGCGCCCGTCTTGGTCGTGCGGTCCAGTGCGGCGAAAAGGGCGGCGAACCGCTTCATTCGACCACCTCGTCGCCGGCTTCGTCGCCTTCGTAACGGGTCTCGACGATACCCGCGTCGAAACCCTCCTCGGCAAGCCATCTGCGGAAGGGCTGGGTATAGCCGTGGGTGACGAAGACCTTCTCCGCCCCGGTCGCCCGGATCGCGCTGTTCAGCCCCGCCCAATCGGCATGGTCGGACAGCACGAAGCCCCGCTGCACGCCACGGTTCCGCCGCACGCCGCGCAGTGCCATCCAGCCGGAGGCGAGCGCCGTCTCCGCCGCGCCAAAACGCCGCACCCAGGGCGAGGCCAGCGCAGAGGGCGGCGCCACCACCAGCCCCCCCGGCAGCGCCCGGAGATCGGTCTCCGGCGTCACGCGGACCGTGTCGGGCAGGGAAACACCCGCCGCCCGCAGCGCCTCGGTCGTGCCCTCGATGGCGCCATGGGTGAGCAGGGGGCCGATTCCATTGTCGACGGAGGCGAGGATCCGCTGGGCCTTTCCCAGCGAATAGGCTCCGATGACGGAAAACCGACCGGCGGCGGCATTCGCCCGCCACCAGTCGTTCACCGCGCCCATGATCTCCGCCTGCGGCTGCCAGGAAAAGATCGGCAGGCCGAACGTGCATTCGGAGATGAAGGTATCGCAGGGCACCGGCTCGAACGGCTCCGAGAGGCCGTCAGGCTCGGTCTTGTAGTCGCCCGATACCACCCAGACCTCTCCGCCCCGCTCAATCCGCACCTGTGCGGAGCCTGGGACATGTCCGGCCGGATGGAAGGAAAGCGTTACCCCGCCGATCTGCCGCCGCTCCCCGTAAGGCAGCGGCTCGACCCGAACGTCGCCAAGCCGGTAGCGCAGAATGGGCGCGGTGAGCGGCGTGGCAAGGTAACGGTTGCTGCCGCCCCGGGCATGGTCCGAATGGGCATGGGTGATCACGGCACGGTCCACCGGCCGCCAGGGGTCTATGTGGAAGCCGCCCTCGGGGCAGAATATCCCGGCATCGGTAAAGGTAAGGAGAGAGTTGCCCCGCATGCCTGAGAGATAGCGGCGTCGCCCGCGTCGGCCAGCCCCGTCAGGCGCGAGGGATGATCATGGCGGGCGCGAATGTGGCGACGGTCGTCGTTTCGCGGAGCATCCCGACAGGGTGGTGATGCTCCTCTGCGCGGGTTGCGGGCCTCTGCGGTGAAGCAAGCGGCGGACAGCGCCTTTTCCTTCGCCGCTCTTGCTCTAGATGCAGAAAAATGTGGCACAATTAGAAGAATGTGATGGCT
This sequence comes from Haematobacter massiliensis, assembly GCF_000740795.1. Lineage (GTDB taxonomy): Bacteria > Pseudomonadota > Alphaproteobacteria > Rhodobacterales > Rhodobacteraceae > Haematobacter > Haematobacter massiliensis. Next base: position 575,530 of record NZ_JGYG01000001.1, on the reverse strand, counting down.
TTGCGATGAAAAGACCGACAGTCGTGCAGGTGGTAAAGCCTATGAGCCGGTGCCGCTCTTCCCTAATGCCAAGCGGGCTGCTTAAGTGAGGCAGATCACGGCAGGCCGGCGGGACATGGCGACGACCTATTTTAATGAAATGTTCGATGGCGGGATTGTCCGCCCCCCCTATTCAGGATTGGAAGACTGGACGAAGTCCATGCCTGCCGAACTCCGAACGCTGAAGCAGGCGGAGGCGGAGGCGCTTTTCCGGCGTATCGGGATCACCTTCGCTGTCTATGGCGAGGGCGGCGACCCGGATCGGCTCATTCCTTTCGACATGTTTCCGCGGGTGTTCACCCAGAACGAGTGGCGCAAGCTCGAACGCGGGATCAAGCAACGGGCGCGGGCGCTGAACGCCTTTCTCGCCGATGTCTATGGCCGGGGGGAGATGATCCGGGCGGGGCGCATTCCGGCATCGCTGGTCTATCGCAACGAAGCCTATGAGAAGGCCGCCGCCGGCTTCATGCCGCCGCGGGGGGTTTTCTCTCATATCGTCGGGATCGACCTGGTGCGGACAGGGCCGGATCAGTTCTACGTGCTGGAGGACAATTGCCGCACCCCCTCCGGCGTCAGCTACATGCTGGAAAACCGCGAGATCATGATGCGCATGTTCCCGCAGCTTTTCCGGGAGAACCGGATCGCGCCGGTGGACCGCTACCCCGAGCTTCTGCGGCGGACTCTGAGCTCTGTCGCCCCCAAGAAATGCGACAGCGACCCGACCATCGTCATCCTGACGCCCGGGCACTTCAATTCCGCCTATTACGAGCATTCCTTCCTGGCCGATCTCATGGGTGTGGAGCTTGTGGAGGGGCAGGATCTGTTCGTGGAGGGGGAATTCGTCTGGATGCGGACGACGGAAGGGCCGAAGCGGGTGGATGTGATCTATCGCCGGATCGACGACGCCTATATCGACCCGCTCTGCTTCCGGCCGGATTCCATGCTGGGCATCCCGGGACTGATGGATGTCTATCGCTCCGGCGGCGTCACCATCTGCTCTGCGCCCGGCGCGGGGGTGGCGGATGACAAGGCGGTCTATACCTATGTGCCGGACATGGTGCGCTTTTACCTCGGGGAAGAACCGATCCTGCAGAACGTGCCCACGTGGCAATGCCACAAGGCGGACGAATATAAATACGTCATGGAAAATCTCCCCGATCTGGTGGTGAAGGAAGTGCACGGCTCGGGCGGCTACGGCATGCTGGTCGGCCCGAAATCGACCAAGGAGCAGATCGCCGCCTTTGCCGAGCGCATCCGCGCCAATCCCTCCAACTATATCGCTCAACCTACGCTCGCGCTTTCCACGGTGCCGAGTTTCGTGCAGGAGGGGATCGCGCCCCGCCATGTCGATCTCCGGCCCTATTGTCTGGTGGGAGAGCGCGTGGAGCTTGTGCAGGGCGGGCTGACGCGCGTCGCGCTGACGGAGGGATCGCTCGTGGTGAACTCCTCGCAAGGCGGTGGGGTCAAGGACACCTGGGTTCTGGCGGAGTGACGATATGCTGAGCCGGACGGCAGACAATCTTTACTGGATCGCGCGGTATATCGAGCGGGCCGAGACAATGGCACGGCTGCTCGAAGTGGGCGCGCGGATCGCACTCATGCCGTCGGCTGACGGCTATCGCAGCGAGTGGGAATCGCTGCTGCAGGCCTCCGGGACAGCGGCCGGGTTCCAGCACAAATACGGCGACCCGGTTCAACGCAATATCGAAAGCTACCTGTTCTTCGACCAGGACAATCCGTCCTCCGTCGTCTCCTGCTTCGGCATGGCGCGGGAGAATGCGCGGATCGTGCGCACCGCGCTTACTGCGCAGCTCTGGGACGCGCTGAACGGTGCGTTCCAGGAGCTGCGCAAACTGGAGCGCATGGAGCGGAGTGAGCTTGACGTCAGCACCATGGTGGAATGGACGATGCGCCAGTCCGCATTGATCCGCGGTGCCATGGACACCACGCTTCTGCGCAACGATGGCTACGATTTCCTCAACTTGGGCTTCTATCTCGAGCGGGCGGACAACACTGCGCGGCTGATGGACGTGAAGTATTACGTTCTGCTCCCGACGGTTGATCTGGTGGGGTCGGGGCTCGACAACTATCAGTGGACGACGCTCTTGCGGGCGATGTCGGCGCAGCGAGCCTTCCACTGGGCCTATGGCGGGGACGTGACGGCGGCGAAGATCGCGCATTTCCTGATCCTGAACCCGCAGAGCCCGCGCTCTCTCCTGACCTGCATGCATTCCGCGAACTCTCACCTTGATCGCCTCGCCCGTGGCTACGGGGAAACGACCGAAGCACAACGCATCTCCCGGCGTCTGCTCGCGTCCCTTGCCGATACCCAGGTGGAGGAAATCTTCGATGAAGGACTGCATGAATTCCTGTCACGCTTCATTCAGGACATCGCAGGGCTGGGTCACAGTGTCTATGAAGCCTATTTGAGCGGCGACACCCGATGATTCTCAATGTTCAGCACCGCACCATCTACCACTACGACATTCCTGTTCGCGGTGTGGTGCAGAGCTTCCGCCTCACCCCGTCCGTTTTTGACGGGCAGAGAACGCAGGCCTGGTCGATAGAGGTGAGCGATGGCCTGCCCGGAGGCAGCTTCAGAGACGGGTCCGGCGATCGTGTCACCAGTTTCTCTGTTCGTGGTCCGGTGAGCGAGATCACCGTCGCTGTCAGCGGCACGGTGGAGACGGTGGACACCTCCGGTGTCCTGCGCAACCACCGGGAATATGTCGCGCCGGATGCCTATCTTCGCGATACGCCGATGACACGGTCGAATACCGCCTTCGCAGATCTGGCCGCGAGCGTGGGCGATGTGTCGGATGCGCTCGACCTCGCCCATCGCCTTTCCGAAGCCGTGTCGGAAGCCATCGCCTATACGCCGGACGTGACGGTTGCAGGCACGACCGCGGCGGAGGCGCTCGCCCTCGGGCAGGGGGTATGTCAGGATCAGTCTCATGCGCTCATCACGTTGGCGCGGCTGAAGAATATCCCCTCGCGCTATGTCTCGGGCTATCTGCTGGCAGATGAGGCCAAGGGCGATTCCGTCAAGGAGCATCGCGCCGCCCATGCCTGGGCGGAGTTGTTTGTGGCCGGGTTGGGCTGGGTGGGTTTCGACGCGGCCAACCGATGCTGCCCGGATGAACGCTATATCCGTCTGGGGTCGGGTTACGACTCGGTGGATGCCGCGCCGATCCGGGGTATCTCCCGCGGGACGGGAGAGGAGAGACTTGACGTAACGGTTGCCGTTCAGTCCGTGCAGCAATAGTGTTCGCAGCGCTGTAAGCTGCGGGACTGCCTTCCATGACCTATTGCGTGGGAATCCTTCTGAACGAAGGGCTGGTGATGCTGTCGGATACGCGCACCAACGCGGGTCTGGACAATATTGCCACCTATCGGAAGATGTTCGTCTTCGAAAAACCGGGCGACCGGGCGATCTGTATCCTGACAGCGGGAAGCCTGTCGGTGACGCAGACGACCATCGCGCGGTTGAAGGAGGCGATCAAGGATCCTGACGGCGGGCATGGCGCTTCCATCATGGAGGCGCAATCCATGCTGAAGGTCGCCGAGATCGTGGGTAACGCCCTGGCCGATGTCTCGCAGGATGTGTCCGAAAAGCTGGAGCGCATGCATCAGAGCGCGCGCGCTTCCATGATCGTTGCCGGGCAGCGCAAGGGCGGCGACATGCGGATGTTTCTCATCTATCCGGAGGGGAATTTCATCGAGGCGACGGAAGACACCCCGTTCCTTCAGATTGGCGAGCATAAATATGGCAAGCCGATCTTGGACCGCGTCGTCACGATGGAAACGCCGATCGAGGATGCGCAGAAATGCGCGCTGCTTTCGATGGATTCGACCCTGCGTTCGAACCTGTCCGTGGGGATGCCGCTCGATCTTCTGGTGATTCGCCGGGATGAGCTGAAGGTCGGGCTGCGTCGCCGGATCGACGCGGGAGACGAGAGCTTCATGAAGATGAGCGCAGCTTGGTCGGATGCGCTGCGGGACAGTTTCATTCGCATCAAGATCTGACGCGGCTTCGGTACAACCTGAGGACGTGCTCCATGAAGTGCTGGCGATGATGCGGTGCTTCCATCATCAGCTCATGCCGAGCCCCGGGAAAGATCTCGACCTCCGCACCGGGCCAGCGTGCCATACCGCGCCGGATCGCGCGCGCATCCACCACGCGTTCGTCGCTGCCGACACCCGCATAGGCGGGGATCCGGGGTGAGGGGAGGGTGGCAAGCGCCCGCATTTCCAGCAGCGCCTCATGCAACCAGCGGAGGCTCGGGCCGCCAAGCGCCAGTTCCGGGTTCGCTTCCATCGCCGCCCGCATCTTGGCCAGCATCATCGGATCGCTGGTGAGGTTGTTGAGTGCCGGGCGCGCGGTCAGCACATAGGGCGTCGCGGGATGGCCCGGCGGATACAGGCCCGGTCTTCCTGCGCGGAGTGCGACCGAGGAAAGGAGCCAGGCGAGCGGCCGGGTAAGGCCGGGAAGGGTCAGCCCCCACATCGGCGCGCTGAAGGCCGCTGCCTCTACTGCCAGCCCGTCATGCAAGGCGCGCCGTGCGATGGCTCCCCCCATGGAATGGGCGAGCAGCAGGGCGGGGGAGGGCAGGTCGAGCGCTTGGGCCGTGGCGAGCATGGCCCGCACATCCTGTTGATAATCCAGGAAATGCTCCACATCGCCCATGCGGATGGCCGGGTCTCGGTGGGCGGACAATCCTTGCCCACGCCAATCGACAGCAAGGGTGGCAAAGCCAGCGTCCTGGAGAATACGGGCGATGGCATCGTATTTCTCTACATACTCCGTACGGCCCGGAAACAGCAGCACGGTGGCGAGAGCGCCGGGTGCGGGCCAGAGGGCGAAACGCAGGCGCGTGCCGTCCTCCGCCCGCCGCCAGTAGGCCGCGGCCCCGGACGAGCCGTCCGCGCCGAGATGGAGCGGGGCCGGCTCAAGGCGCATCTCAGGCCAGTGCCGAGCCGAGCTTCATCGCCGTGCCCATGTTGCCGTCAAGCTTCAGCTTGCCGCTCATGAAGGCCATCGTCGGGCTCAGGTCGCCGGCGAGAATCGCCTGGAAGGTCTTGACGTCAGCCGTCAGTGTCACATCCGTCTCGTCATCGCCTTCCCGCACGCCAGACTGGTCGATCACGATGGCGCCTTCGTCCTTGATGACGAATTTCGCGCTTCCGTCGAACCCGTCCGACAGGCGGCCCGAAAGGGTCTTCACCGCTTCGTCGATGACATTGCTCATTACCCAAATCCTCCAATTGTGACCATCCACAGCGTGGGACGGTATTCGCAGGCGGCTTCGCTTGCGCTATCTTCAGGTTATGGTGTCGATAGTCTCCAAGCTCAATCCTTTCGTGACGGCAGCTTTCGCAGCCGTGATCGCACTCCCGCTCCATGCGGAGGAGACAGTGGAGCAGCGCCTTCTGCGGGAACTGAAGGATCCGCAGAACACCGCCTGGCAGAGGACGGAAAGCGATCTGCAACGCGAATGGTCACGTTCGGGTTCTGCCTCCATGGACCTGCTCCTGCAGCGGGGACGCGATGCGATGGAAACCGGCGACACGCAGGAGGCGATAGAGCATCTCACCGCACTGACCGATCATGCCCCCGACTTCGCCGAAGGCTGGAATGCGCTGGCCTCCGCCTATTTTCAGGCCGGTAAGTTCGGCCCTGCGGTGGATGATATCCGCCGCGCTCTCGCCCTCAATCCCAATCACTACGGCGCACTCTCAGGATTGGGAATGATCCTGGAGGACATGGGCTACGATGCCTCTGCCCGTGATGCCTATCATGCGGCGCAGGCTATACATCCTCATCAGCCCGACATAGAAAAGGCCGTGGAAAGGCTGGATCGCGAGATGTCCGGTCAGGCACTCTAGAGGCCCCGTTCAGGGGGAATCGGAACACCCATGCGCGACCAGACGAGGATCGTGGCGGTCCTTGGTCCCACCAACACCGGCAAGACCCATTATGCCATCGAACGGATGCTGGCGCACCGCACGGGAGTGATCGGCCTGCCGCTCCGCCTGCTCGCGCGCGAGGTTTATGACCGTATCGTGGCGCAGCGCGGGCCATCCGTCGTGGCGCTGGTGACGGGTGAGGAACGCATCGTGCCCGAGCGCGCCCGCTACTGGGTCTGCACGGTGGAGGCGATGCCGCAGGAGATCGGCGCCGATTTCGTTGCGGTGGACGAAATTCAGCTCTGCGCGGATCTGGAGCGCGGTCATGTCTTCACCGACCGGCTTCTACGCGCGCGCGGCTTGCACGAGACGATGTTTCTGGGCTCCGACACGATGCGCGGCGCGATTGCCGCGCTCGTTCCGGGGGCGACCTTCCTCCATCGCGAGCGGTTTTCCAAGCTGAGCTACAATGGCTCCAAGAAGATCAGCCGGATGCCCGCCCGGTCAGCCATCGTGGGGTTTTCGGTGGAGAACGTCTATGCCAATGCGGAGCTGATCCGGCGGCAGAAGGGCGGCTGTGCGGTGGTGACGGGCAGTCTCAGCCCCCGGACGCGGAACGCACAGGTCGCGCTTTATCAGAATGGCGATGTGGACTACCTCGTGGCGACCGATGCGATCGGCATGGGGCTGAACCTCGACATCGGTCATGTCGCCTTCTCGGCGCTGTCGAAATTCGACGGGCACCGCATGCGCCCGCTTTTCCCCCATGAGATGGGTCAGATCGCCGGGCGCGCAGGCCGCCACACCCAACCCGGCAGTTTCGGCGTGACGGGCGAGGCGCGCGCGCTGCCGGAGGAGCTGGTGGACGCGATCGAGAACCATCGTTTCGCTCCGATCCGCAAGCTGCAGTGGCGCAATTCCGATCTGTCGTTCGGCTCCGTAGAACGGCTCATCGCCTCGCTGGAGGCTGGAACCGGCAATGAATGGCTCACCCGGGCGCGGGAGGCGGATGATCTGGCGGCGCTTCGTCATCTGGCCGCAATGCCGGAAACGCTGGACCTTGTAAGGGGTACTGCGGGCGTGCGGCTTTTGTGGGATGTGTGCCGGATTCCCGACTTTCGAGGAATTTCCCCTACGGAACATGCGGGACTGCTGGCGCGAATCCATGGTTTCCTGCAAGCTGACGGACGGGTACCCGATGACTGGCTCGCCCGAAACGTGAAGCGGATCGACCGGACGGACGGCGATATCGACGCGCTGTCGAAGCGGCTCGCACATATCCGCACCTGGACATACGTAGCGCAGCGAAGCGGCTGGGTCGCGGATGAAAACCATTGGCGCGGCGAAACCCGCGCGGTAGAAGACCGGCTGTCGGACGCGCTTCACATGCGTTTGACCCAGAGATTTGTCGACCGGCGCACCAGTGTGCTCCTGCGGCGGTTGAAGCAAAAGGAGAGCCTTGTGGCTGAGGTGAACGACAAGGGCGAAGTGACGGTCGAGGGCGAATTCGTCGGCCGGCTGGAAGGCTTCCGCTTCCATCAGGACGCAACGTCCGGCCCGGATGAGGCGCGTACGTTGCGCTCGGCGGGCCTTCAGGCGCTGAAGCCGGAATTCCATCTGCGGGCCGACCGTTTCTACAACGCGCCGGATACCGAGCTGGACTTTACCGAGCAGGGCGGCCTGATGTGGGGCTCTTCCGCGGTAGGCAAGCTCATTGCCGGAGCCGATCCAATGCGCCCGCAGGTCGAGCCTTTCGTGGACGAGGAAGCCGGCCCCGACGTGACGGAGAAGGTCCGCCGCAGGCTCCAGCATTTCATCGACCGGAAGGTGGCCACTCAGTTCGAGCCGCTGGTCGCCCTGTCGAAGGATGAGACGCTTACCGGCCTGGCACGCGGGTTTGCCTTCCGGCTGGTGGAGTCGCTGGGTGTCCTGCCGCGCGATCAGGTGGCTGATGAGGTCAAGCAGCTGGATCAGGAAGCGCGCGGCGCCTTCCGCAAGCACGGTATTCGATTCGGCCAGTATACGATCTTCTTGCCGGTCCTGCTGAAACCCGCACCGACCCGGCTTCGGCTGGTGCTGTGGTCGCTCGCCAACGGCTTGCAGGAATTCCCCGAAAGCCCGCCGCCCGGACTTGTCACCATTCCGAACATCGTCGAAGTGCCGAAGCAGCACTATACGCTCGCGGGCTATCGTCCGGCGGGCAAGCGGGCGATTCGCATCGACATGCTGGAGCGTTTGGCAGACCTGCTCCGTGCGAAGGACTGGCGTGCCGGCTTCGAGGCGACGCCCGAGATGCTCTCCATCACCGGCATGACGCTGGAGCAGTTCTCTGACCTGATGGAAGGTCTGGGCTTCAAGGCGGAGCGGGGCGAGCGGCCCAAGGTCCGGGCAGAGCAGGCGGCCAAGGAAGCTGCGCTGCGGGAGATGCCCGTGGGTCTTGCTGAAGATGTGGAGGCCGTCGCTTCCGGCGCCGATACGGTGTTCGATGCGACCGGAGCGGAGGCGGACCTGGAGGATGCGCGTGTGCCGGTGGAAGCCGTGGACGGCCTCGTGCCCGGCCAGCCCGTGCGCACACCTGCCTTCCCGGACGAGGAGCCTGACGACCCCGCGGATGAGACCGGCTCCGATATGGCGCCCGAGGTCACCTCTGACGACGCGCTCGGCGCAATTCCGGTCTCAGACGAGGCCCTTCGCTCTCTGGCGGCGGAAGATGGCGTGGAAGCTCCGGTAGAGCCGGTCGAGTCGGAGGTGTTCTATACCTTCGTCTGGGCGCCCCGGCCGCGTCACAACCGCAACGCCCCTCGCGGCGAAGGCCGTTCGCGCGGCCGTCAGGAGCGCCAAAACGGGGAACGTCAAAACGGAGAGCGTCAGGCAGGCGAACAGGCTGCGGGCGAAAACCGGGGTGAGCGGCGTGAGGGTCAGTCCCAGGGCCAACCGCGCGGTGAACGCAGGAACAAACCCGAAGGCGGCAAGCCGGATCACCACGGCAAGCGGCAGAAGTTCGAGGGCAAAGAGGGTCGTCACGGCGGCAAGGGCAAGGAAAAGCGCTCCGATCAGCCGCGAAGCTTTGAAGCGCGCCCGCCCCGCAACGATCGTATTGATCCGGATAGCCCTTTTGCCATCCTGGCTGCGTTGAAAGAGCGGAAGTAACCCTTGGCCGTTCTCGCCACGCGGGAGACGATGCGGCTCGACAAATGGCTCTGGCATGCCCGCTTCTTCCGTACACGGACGCTTGCGTCCGAAGTGGTGGAGGCGGGTCATGTGCGTGTGAACGCGCGGCGGGTGCAGAAGCCCGCCTTTGGTATCGGCGAGGGGGACACGCTGACCTTTCCGCAGGCTGGCCGAATCCGCGTCGTCCGCGTGCTCGGATCGAGCCTGCGGCGCGGTCCGGCGACAGAAGCGCAGGCGCTTTACATCGATATCGCGGCGGAAGGTATTCCGGCATCTCCGGCATCGGAGGAATAGCCATCCTCCAGCACGCGACCTCCGGGGGGCGCCGGGCCTTTCCGTTGGTCACTGTCTTGATCCCGGCCAGTTGTTGGACTAGCTAGTCCCCGCCAGACGTGAAAGACCGATCCCATGACTTATGTCGTCACCGACAACTGCATCGCATGCAAATATACCGACTGCGTGGAAGTCTGTCCGGTGGACTGCTTCTATGAGGGCGAGAACATGTTGGTCATTCATCCCGATGAATGTATCGACTGTGGCGTCTGCGAACCCGAATGCCCCGCCGATGCAATCCGCCCCGATACGGAGCCGGATGTAGAGGAATGGGTGGCGTTCAACCGCAAGTATGCCGAGCAGTGGCCGGTGATTCTCTCTCGCAAGGACCCGCTGCCCGAGGCGACGGAGCGGGACGGCGAAACCGGCAAGCTTGAGAAATACTTCTCCGAAACGGCCGGCGAAGGATCGTGATTCGGGCGCTGCGGCCCGTTTTCGCTGTGGCAGTTTGATGACAAGTGCTTGATGGCGCTTGCCCGCTGTTTACGCTCGAGTCACGACGCTTTAAAACAGCAGTGCTTTGTGCTATATTTCCTCTACAAAATGCTTGGAATGCCGAAGGCAGGCGGTCTCTCACCCAAACGATCCGCCTGAAGCAATCAGCTTGTCCGATCATTCTCCTGAAGCGGAAGCGCTTCCGGCGGATGGTTTTGTGGCCTTTCCGATTCCCATGAGAGGAAGCGACTGAATGACGAAGACCAAGAAGTCCGAGTTTCATCCCGACGATTTCGTGGTGTATCCGGCCCATGGCGTCGGCAGGATCATCTCGATCGAGGAACAGGAGATCGCTGGGCTCAAGCTGGAGCTTTTCGTGATCTCGTTCGAGAAGGACAAGATGACTCTCCGGGTGCCGATCAACAAGGCGGCTGAAATCGGTATGCGCTCGCTTTCGACGCCCGATATCGTCTCCAAGGCGCTCGAGACGCTGAAGGGCAAGGCGAAGGTGAAGCGCGCCATGTGGTCGCGTCGTGCTCAGGAATATGAGCAGAAAATCAATTCCGGTGATCTGCTTTCCATTGCCGAGGTTGTCCGGGATCTGCATCGGTCCGACGATCAACGCGAACAATCCTATTCCGAACGTCAGCTTTATGAAGCAGCGCTCGAACGGCTGACGCGCGAAGTAGCTGCGGTTGCCGGAGTGGATGAAGCGAATGCGCAGAAGAAGGTCGATGACGTTCTGCTGTCCCGCGCCGCCTGAACTCTTTCGATGATTGCGAAGCCGCGCCCGTTATGGCGCGGCTTTTTCTTGCCGTCAGAGCAAGGCGACAAGTGTTGCCAGAGCGGCGATCTCAGCGAGCTGCTGGCTCGCTCCCAGCACATCGCCCGTCTGCCCGCCTATCTTGCTCCACGCGCTTATCGCAACGATCACCGCCGCCAGAAAGGCTGCCAGCGTCGCCGCGAGGCCGGGGATCCCGCATAATCCGAATGAAATCACCGTTCCCAAGGTGAATGACGCGATTGCAGCCGCCCTGTGAGGACGGCCGATGGAGGCCGCCAGTCCGCCGTTGCGCGCAAATGGCAGCGTAGCCATCAAGCCCGGCATGATGGCTCGCGACAGCGAACCTGCCACGATCAGCGCGAATAGTGCCTCCCCCTTGGACAGCAACTCTGTGATCAGCGTTGCGCGCGCCATGAGCGATAGAATGAGTGCCAGAACGCCATAGCTGCCGATACGGCTGTCTTTCATGATCTCCAGGCGGCGCTCCATCGTCCGGCCGCCCCAGAAGCCGTCCGCCGTATCCGCCAGCCCATCCTCATGCAGCCCACCTGTCAGCAGTATCGCCACCGTCAGCGCACAGACTGCGGCGAAACCAGCAGGCAGACCGATATCTGCCAGCAGAATGCTCATAGCCGCCGCCAGAGCATTCACGACCGCCCCGACGACCGGCCATGCCCAGCAGGATCCCACAGGCGAAGCCCCGGCGACCGGGAGCCGCGTCAGCAGCCCGAAGGCGTTCCTCAAGTCGCGAAAGGGCCTCACGTCGCGCTCCGGTTGCATCTGCCGCGGCCTTGGATAGAGAAGGGGCGTTCCGCAAGCAACGGATGAAACATGCCTGTCTTCACCTCCTCAGCCGATTTTCGCGCCGTCCTCACCGATCTGCCGCCGCCGTATGGCGCCGCGCTCTCTGCTGCCGAAGCGCGAAACGGCCGGCTGACGAAGCCGCAGGGGGCTTTGGGCCGTCTCGAGATGCTGGCGATCTGGTACGCCGGTTGGCAGGGGACACCCGCCATCACGCGGCCGCAGATCGTCGTCTATGCGGGCAACCACGGGGTTGCGGCGAACGGCATCTCTGCCTTTCCGCCGGAAGTGACCGCGCAGATGGTTGCGAATTTCGCCGCAGGGGGCGCAGCAATCAACCAGCTCGCGCGCGAGGGTGGAGCGACGCTTGATGTCATATCGCTCGATCTCGACCGACCGACCGCCGATTTCACGCAAGGGCCCGCAATGACGGAGGAAGACCTTGTGAGCGCGCTCTCGGCGGGATGGGAGTCGGTGGACCCGCAGGCGGATGTGTTCATTGCCGGGGAAATGGGGATCGGCAACACCACCGTCGCCGCGGCTATCGCTGCGGCGCTTCTGGGTGGCGGGGCCGAGGCATGGATTGGCAGGGGCACCGGTCTTGACGATGCCGGCCTCGCCCGCAAGCGGGCGGCGGTGGAGGCGGGGCTGCGCCGCCACGCCGCTACGCTCGGTGATCCTCTGGAGGTGCTGCGCTGCCTTGGCGGACGGGAAGTGGCGGCCATGACCGGAGCCATTGCCCGGGCGCGGGTCGAACGCATTCCCGTTATCCTCGACGGCTTCATCTGCTGTGCTGCGGCGCTTGTGCTGCAACGGCTCAACGAGGGCGGCCTCGACCATGCCGTGGCTGGCCATCTTTCGGAGGAGACAGCGCATCGCCGCCTTCTGACCGCGCTCGGCAAAGAGCCTATCCTGTCACTCGGTCTCCGGTTGGGAGAAGGCTCCGGCGCCGCTCTCGCGCTGCCGGTTCTGAAGGCCGCGGTCGCCTGCCTGTCCGGCATGGCGACCTTCGGTGAGGCGGGTGTGACAGAGGGCTGAACCCTAGCGGATGATGGAGAGAAAGCGATCCACTTCCTCTTCCGTCGTCGCCCAGGAGCAGACAAGGCGTGCGGCGACGGGATCCTCTCCCGGACCGTCGAGCGACTGGTGGCCCGGCCACAGGTAGTAATACGCCCCGGCCTCCTGCGCGCGCCGGTGACCCTCCCGCGGCCAGGCGGCAAACACCGCGTTTGCCTCGGTCGGATGTACGAGTGAAGCGCCCGGCAAGGCCGCGATACCTTGTGACAGCCGGGTGGCCATCGCATTCGCGTGACGGGCGCTGCGCAGCCATAGGTCATCGTCCAGATAGGCGAGCATCTGGGCCGAAAGGTAGCGATGCTTGGAGAACAGATGGCCACCCCGCTTGCGGCGCAGCTCGAATTCCCACGCCTTCGCAGGATCGAAGATCACGACGGCCTCGACGCCCAGGAGACCGTTCTTGGTACCGCCGAAGCTCAGGATGTCCACCCCCGCCTTCCACGTCATCTCGGCGGGGGAAGCGTTGGTGGCGGCAAGGGCGTTGGCAAATCGCGCCCCGTCCATGTGAACCGGGATGCCCGCCGCCCGCGCGATGGCGCAAAGCCGCTCCACTTCCGCCACGGTGTAGACCGTGCCGTTCTCCGTCGCGTTGGTGAGGGAAAGCGCGCCCTTCTGCACGTTGTGGACGCCCGCGCCTGCTGCCGATCGCAGGGACTGCTCCAGCCCGGCCGGGTCGATCTTCGCGTGATCGCCGTCAAGCAGGGTAAGCTTTGCACCCCCCATGTAGAACTCCGGTGCCGCGCATTCATCCTCTTCGATATGGGCATGGCGGTGACAATAGACCGTCTGCCAGGGCTGAACGAGACAGGCGAGCGAGAGCGAATTGGCGGCCGTCCCGGTCGCGACAAGATAGACGGCAGCATCCGGCGCCTCGAACACCGCGCGCATCCGGGCCTCCACCTCCCGCATCAGCGGCTCCCCCCCGTAGGAGGCCATGGCACCATGGTTCGCCCGCTCGATCGCGTCGAGCACCTGGCGCGGGACGGGGGCGATATTGTCGGAGGCGAATTGCATCAGATGTCCTCTTCGATCACGTGGTCTTCCCATTCATCCTCGGCGACCTCGAATTCCGAGACGGTGCGGCCCTGGACGGAGACACCGGCCCGATGCACCTCCTCCCTGTCGCCGCAGAGGAGATGGTGCCACGGGTAAAGCGGCCGTCCCTCATTCAGCAGCCGGTAGGCGCAGGTGCGGGGCATCCAGTAGGAGATGTTGTCGATATTCGCGGGGGTCAGCACCACGCATTCGGGCACGAACTGGCGGCGGTTCTCGTAATGTGAGCAGCGGCAGGAGCCGTCATCGAACAGGCGGCAGGCGATGTCGGTAAAGAACACCTCGCCCGTGTCGGCATCCTCGATCTTGTTGAGGCAGCATTTGCCGCAGCCGTCGCAAAGCGCCTCCCATTCCGGGGGCGTCAGCTCTCGGAGGGGGTAGCGCTCCCAGAACCGGGCGCGGAGGGGAGGTGTGGGCTGGCGTTTCATCGGTTGCGGACCATGCACCTGTTGCGCGGCGGTTTAAAGCCCGATCACGCTCTCCGCGCCGCATAGACGACATGCGGACGCAACGGATGTCCCTCCGGCAGCGCGGGGTGATCGAAATCCAGATCGGCGCGACGGGCCATGCCGATCCGTTCCATCACCCGGCGGGAGGCGTGGTTGTCAGTCGCGGTGAAAGCCACGATCTCATCAAGGTTCATCGCTCCAAAGCCGTGATCGAGCCACGCCCGCGCGGCCTCGGAGGCGAGACCCATGCCCCAGAAAATACGTGGCAGACTCCAGCCCACCTCCACTGCGCCGGTCAGGGGGCCTTGCAGCACGGGGTTCAGTCCGACCATTCCCGCAAAGGTACCGTCCGACCGCCGCTCCACCGCCGCGAAGGAGAAGCCCTTCTCCGCCGCGCGGGCAATGAGCTTGTCCAACAACGCGTCGCTTTCCTGCCGGGTGCGCGGAGCGGGGAAGTAGCGCATGACCTCCGCATCGGCGTTCATGGCGGCGAATGGCGCGCGGTCCCGCGGCTCCCAAGGGCGAAGGATGAGTCTGTCAGTCGTCAGGATCATGCGGGCAGGGTATCCAGGATGTCTCGCGCGCGGGCGCAATCGGCATCCATCCGGGCGATGAGCGCATCGAGGCTATCGAACTTCAACTCCGGTCGTAGCCACTCGATCAGGGCGACCGACAGATGCTCACCATAGAGATCTCCGGAAAAGTCGAAGATGAAGGTCTCGATATTCGGAGTGTTCTCGCCGAACATCGGCCGCGTACCGATGGAAGCCGCACCGCCGTAGTCCCCCGCATGAGGGCCGCTGAGCACCCGGACCTTCACAGCATATACGCCAAAACGCGGGGGGTGAATGGCGGCGATGGACATGTTCGCGGTCGGAAAGCCCAGCTCCCGCCCACGGGCGTCTCCGTGCAGAACTTCCCCCTCGATCCGATGCCAGTGGCCCAGCATCCGGCGGGCGTCACCGGGACGGCCTTCGGTCAAGGCACGTCGGATCGCGGTGGAGGAGATCTCCTCCACCTCATCCGAAACGAGCGGTGCCACCGTGACGCCGAAGCCGATCTCCCGGCCCAGCTCCTCCAGCCGCCGCGCATCGCCGCCCCTGTCATGGCCGAAGTGGAAGTCCGCGCCCACGACCGCATGACGAATGCCCAGCCCCTGATGGAGAACCTGCCGCGCGAAATCCTCGGCAGAGAGGGCGGCCAGCGCCGCGTCGAAGGGAAGTTCGTAGAGAATATCCACCCCGAGCCGCGAGAGCCGGTTCTCTTTCGCTTCCGCATTCATCAGCCGAAAGGGGGGGGCGTCAGGCTGAAAATACTCGCGGGGGTGCGGCTCGAAAGTGATGACGCCGAGGGGGCTACCTGCTGCCCGCGCAATGTCGATCACGGACTGATGGCCCAAGTGAACGCCGTCGAAATTGCCGATGGCGACCGAAGCCCCCCGGTCGCTGTCAGTGACGGTCCTGTAATCCCGGATGATCCGCATGGCCTTCCCGTATCCCCGTGCCACCCCCGCCGCAAGCGCCTTAACGGAGGCGCCCGATGGTGTACTGCGGGTCCAGTCCCTTTTCCCGGAGATAGGCGGTGAGCGCCTCCGGCTCCGGTTGCTCTTCCGTCCGGGTTTCCCACGCGGCCAGCCCGCCGGAGACGAATATCGCGTCGATGCCGTTCTCCAGCGCGCCAATGACATCCGTCGCCGGACCGTCGCCGATACCGGCAATGCGCCCTGCGTCGATGCCGATCTGCTGGAGCCGGCGGCGGGCCAGGTCATAGATCGGCGCATGGGGCTTGCCGAAGTAAAGGCTCGTGCCGCCCATCGTCTCATAAAGCTCGGCAAGGGCGCCGGCGCAGTAGATACGCTGATCCCCCTGATCGACGACGATATCGGGGTTGGCGCAGAGCAGCTTCACGCCACGGTCCACCAATGGCTTGAACCGCTCCACGTAATCGGCGGGTGTTTCGGTCATCTCGAAGAAGGGGCCGGTGCAGACGATGCCCTCCGCGGCCTCCGCGGGAACGAGTTCGATGGGGGGCAGGCTTGCGGCTTCGGCTGCCGTGTCCTTGGCCATTTCCGTGAAGAAGCTCGAATGCTCCTTCGCCCCGATGTGCCAGACCTTCCGCCCAACCGCGCCTTCCACCATCGCGGTCTGCGCCGCGTCGCCGGAGGTGGTGATATCGTCATAGCATTCCGGCGGCACGCCGAGCCGTTCGAGCTGCCGCCGAACGGAGGGGCGGGGGCGGGGGGAGTTCGTCAGGATCATCACCCGACGCCCCTCCGCCCGCCATGTCTTCAATGCCTCGACAGCGGCGGGAAAGGCGCGCACCCCGTCATGGACGCAGCCCCAGAGATCGCAGAACAGAACGTCATATTCGTCCGAAACCTCGGCGATGTGCTCAATGATACGGGTCATGCGTGCCGCCCGATCACAGGCTCAGAACCGGGATGATCTGCTTCTTGCGGCTCATCACCCCAGGCAGAACGACGGTATCGCCCGCGACGGCCGCGCCAAAGCTCTTTTCTGCCACGACCCTCACCAGATCGTTGGGGACAAGCAGCGTCGCCTCCTCGCGGAGGATATCCACGATGAAGAGCAGCACCTGATCCGCGCCATCCTCTGTCGCGACCTGCGGCATGGAGGCCATCAGGCTTGCCTTGCGGTCAAGAACGACTTGGGGAGCGGTGGTTTCCAGCACGCTCACGCGGAACTGCTTGCCGCCGACTTCGTATTCCTTCGAATCCATACGCAGGAGCTCCGCGTCGGAGAAGGCGGAGACGTCCGACTTTGCCGCGAACATCTGTGCTGCGTAGGTGGGAATGGAGACGCCCAGATCGCCCGCCAGCTTCTCCGCCACGTGCCGGTCATGCGGCGTCGTGGTGGGGGAGCGGAACTCCAGCGTATCCGACAGGATGCAGGAGAGCGCCATCGCCTTGATCGCATCCGGCATCTTCGCGGCATCGTCGCCCATCAGGTCGATCATGACCGTGGCGGTGCAGGCGAGCGGACGGATCGTCACATCGATCGGCGTCTTGGTCTTGATCCCGCCGGTCAGCAGGTGGTGGTCGATGATGGCGATCACGTCGGCACCGGGCAGCGACTCGGGAAGCTCGAGCGGGTTGTTGGTGTCGACGATGACAACCTGCGCACCCGGCTCCAGCTCGGAGATGATTTCCGGCTTGGCGACCCCCCAGTGGGAGAGGATGAAGGCCGCCTCCGTATTGGGTTCGCCAAGAAGCTTCGGCACAGCGGGGGTGCCTTTCACCTCCGTCAGGTACCAGGCCCAGACGATGGGGGAGCCGGTGGAATCTGTGTCGGGCGACTTGTGGCCGAGGACCTGGATCATGGTGCAACCGTCCTGAAAGAAATACCGGCTGCGTTATAGGGGCTGGACTCGGCCTTGTCACGGCCCCGCGGCGGAGGATCAGATGCCGGCGTGCAACGGCGTCTGCTGGTGCTGAACGAGCCGCCAACCTTCGGGGTCGCGCCGATAGACCGAGGTACAGATCGCCCTGTAGCTCGACCCGCCGCGCTCTGCGCTTGCCACATAGCCCAGCACCACCATGGAATCGCTCTCTGTCAATCGCCGTCCGGTCATGGCGACGGAGCGCCAGCGCGGCGCGCTGTCAACCGCTTCCAGAATGGCATCATTCTGCAGCAGGCCCGATTCTGGAAAGGCATGAGGCATCCGGGTGCCATGTGATTCATGTAGGTGAGGCGTCCCCCGATCCAGAGACTTTCTTCCTGCTCCCAAATGCCGTCGGCAGGCATCCGCACCTCCATTTACTATATACTCGACCATAAACTGTCGGCGAACAGATGACGTTCCACGGTTCGTTTTTTGCGCTGCAAAACCGTTGACAGGCGGGGAGTGCTTGCCTACCTAGGCTGTCGTTGGCACTCACCTGAATGGAGTGCTAACGTCGCATAACCTGAACCCCAAGGGAGTTCTCAGATGGCATTCAAACCCCTGCACGACCGCGTTCTGGTCCGTCGCGTCGAAGGCGATGAAAAGACCAAAGGCGGCCTGATCATCCCCGATACCGCGAAAGAAAAACCGGCCGAGGGCGAGATCGTGGCGGTTGGCGAAGGCGCCCGCAAGGATTCGGGCGAACTGATCGCTCCTTCCGTCAAGGCTGGTGACCGCGTGCTTTTCGGCAAATGGTCGGGCACCGAAGTCACGATCGACGGCAAAGAGCTGCTCATCATGAAGGAAAGCGACATCCTCGGCATCATCGCCTGAGGATCGTTCCTTCCCCGCAACACCAACCAAGGAGCTAAATATGGCTGCCAAGGACGTACGTTTCGAATCCGACGCCCGCAACCGCATGCTGCGTGGCGTCAACATCCTCGCCGACGCTGTGAAGGTGACGCTTGGCCCGAAAGGCCGTAACGTTGTTATCGAGAAATCCTTCGGTGCTCCGCGCATCACGAAGGACGGCGTCTCCGTCGCCAAGGAAATCGAACTGGAAGACAAGTTCGAGAACATGGGCGCGCAGATGGTGAAGGAAGTCGCTTCCCGCACCAATGACGAGGCCGGCGACGGCACCACCACCGCCACCGTGCTCGCGCAAGCGATCATCAAGGAAGGTCTCAAGTCGGTTGCCGCCGGCATGAACCCGATGGACCTGAAGCGCGGCATCGACCTCGCCACCGCGAAAGTCGTGGAAGCGATCAAGGCCGCCGCCCGCCCGGTGAACGACTCCGCTGAAGTCGCTCAGGTCGGCACGATCTCCGCCAATGGCGAAGCCGAAATCGGCAAGCAGATCGCCGATGCGATGCAGAAGGTCGGCAACGAGGGTGTCATCACCGTCGAAGAGAACAAGGGCCTCGAGACCGAAACCGAAGTCGTCGAAGGCATGCAGTTCGACCGCGGCTACCTGTCGCCCTACTTCGTGACCAACCCGGACAAGATGATCGCCGAACTCGACGACGCGCTCATCCTGCTGCACGAGAAGAAACTCTCCTCGCTGCAGCCGATGGTGCCGCTGCTCGAAGCTGTGATCCAGTCGCAAAAACCGCTCCTCATCATCGCCGAGGACGTGGAAGGCGAAGCGCTGGCGACCCTCGTGGTCAACAAGCTGCGTGGCGGCCTGAAGATCGCTGCCGTCAAGGCGCCGGGCTTCGGTGACCGTCGGAAAGCCATGCTGCAGGACATCGCGATCCTGACGGGTGGCCAGGTGATCTCCGACGATCTGGGCATGAAGCTGGAGAATGTCGGCATCGACATGCTCGGCCGCGCCAAGAAAGTGCAGATCAACAAGGACAACACCACGATCGTGGACGGTGCCGGCGACAAGGCCGAGATCGAAGCGCGCGTGGCCCAGATCCGCACCCAGATCGAGGAAACCACCTCCGACTACGACCGTGAAAAGCTGCAAGAGCGCGTGGCCAAACTGGCTGGCGGCGTTGCGGTGATCCGCGTTGGCGGCATGACCGAAGTCGAAGTGAAAGAGCGCAAGGACCGCGTTGATGACGCCCTGAACGCGACCCGTGCGGCCGTGCAGGAAGGTATCGTCGTCGGTGGCGGCGTGGCTCTGGTTCAGGCCGCGAAGGTGCTCGAAGGCCTGGAAGGTGAGAACTCCGACCAGAACGCCGGCATCGTGATCGTCCGCAAGGCGCTCGAGGCTCCTCTGCGTCAGATCGCCCAGAACGCGGGCGTGGACGGCTCCGTCGTCGCCGGCAAGGTGCGCGAGTCCAACGACAAGACCTTCGGGTTCAACGCGCAGACCGAAGAATATGGCGACATGTTCAAGTTCGGCGTGATCGACCCGGCGAAAGTTGTGCGCACCGCTCTGGAAGACGCGGCCTCGGTCGCCTCGCTGCTCATCACCACCGAAGCCATGATCGCCGAGAAGCCGAAAGAGGCTGCGGCCCCGGCCGGCGGCATGGGCGGAATGGGCGGCATGGACGGGATGATGTAATCCCGGCCCTGCGCTGTTCTTAAGGAAAAGGGGGCCCTCGCGGCCCCCTTTTTCGCATGTGAAGCCGGGTCTCGTCACAATCACCGGCGAACGACGAGGAAGAACAAGATCTTCGCACCGCCATCGGCGAATGTCGCCACTCTGCTGAGCTGTAAGTTTAGATGGCGGAGAGGGTGGGATTCGAACCCACGGAACGCTTGCACGCTCAACGGTTTTCGAGACCGCCCCGATCGACCACTCCGGCACCTCTCCGCATTTGAGGGTCGTCGCGGCGCTATTAGAGGGTTGATGCAGCGGCTGCAAGTGGTTTTCCGCGTGCGGCAAGCGCTTGGCCTTGGAAATCGGCGGAGGGGCGCATAGGCTTTCGCGATGTCGATCTCGGCATATCCACCAGGGAGCGCCGGATGTCTCGCTTTACCGTCTTTGTCTTGTCTCTCGTGCTGGTGATCCCGGCGGCGACCGTGACTCGTGTTCAGGCAGAAGGCGTGCTGACCGAGACATCCACGGCAGAGGTGACGCTTCTTCTGAACGCGCTCCACATGGAGGAGACGCTTGACACCTTGCGGCGGGAGGGGCTGGCTTACGGCGCCTCGATCGAGGGGGATCTTTTCCCGGGACGGGGTGGCAAGCGCTGGGAGGAGCTTGTCTCGGCCATCTATGCGCCTGACCGGCTCAAGAACGATTTTCTCGCCGCGTTCTCGCCTGCATTCCTGCGCCTGAGCGCGGCCGACCGTCAGGCTGCGCAGCGGTTCTTCACCGACCCTCTGGGGCAGAGGGTGGTCCTGCTCGAGAACGAGGCGCGCGTTGCGCAACTCGATGAGGCAGTGGAGGATGCGAGCCGCGACCGGGCAGAGGAAATGATCGCGCAGCAGGATCCGCGTGTCGGGCTGATCGACCGGTTTGTGGAAGCGAATGATCTTGTGGAAGCTAATGTCGTGGGCGCGCTGAACGCGAATATAGCGTTCTATTCCGGGCTGAACGACGGGCGCGCCTTTGACGCCCCGTTGAGCGAGGAGGACATTCTGAAAGACGTCACCTCTCAGGCAGACGATGTGCGGCAGGAGACGGAGGACTGGCTCTATTCCTATCTGCTGATGGCCTACCAGCCCTTGACGGATGCGGAGCTGGAGCTTTACACGGCTTTCACCCTTACCCCGGCGGGACAAGGGCTCAACCGCGCACTGTTCACGGCTTACGACGGGCTGTTCGAACGGGTTTCCTACGATCTCGGCCGGAGTGCCGCGCGCTTCCTGTCCGGGCAGGATCTCTAGGCTTTACTTGTCGCCCCATGCTCGCTATAGGACTGCCTCCGGCGGGGAATCTCCCTGTTCCGGGTTTAATTTATGTCGTCCTGAAAGGGGCGCGCTGTCCGAGGTGCGGTGATTGCCGCGTGAACGCCGGGTAGGCCGGGACCGAAAGACGCGGTTGAGAAAGGGAAGACCATGTTTGCGGTCCTGAAGACCGGTGGCAAGCAGTACAAGGTGCAGGCGGGTGACGTTCTGCGCGTGGAAAAGCTTGCGGCAGAAGCCGGTGAGAAAGTCCAGTTCAACGATATCCTGGCCGTGGGCGGCGACAGCCTGACCCTCGGCGCGCCCTTCGTCGCCGGTGCTGCCGTGCAGGCGGAAGTGATCGACCAGATCAAGGGCGACAAGGTGATCCACTTCGTCAAGCGCCGCCGGAAGCACTCCTCGCAGCGTACCCGTGGGCATCGTCAGCAACTGACGCTCGTGCGCGTGACGGACATTCTGGCCTCCGGCGCTGACGCGAGCGGCGTCAAGGCCGCGATCGGCTCGGGCACCAAGCAGCCCGTCGCCGCGGAATAAGGAGAGAGCAGATGGCACACAAGAAGGCAGGCGGTTCGTCCCGCAACGGTCGCGACTCTGCGGGCCGTCGTCTCGGCGTGAAGCTCTATGGTGGCCAGGCGGTCATTCCGGGCAACATCATCGTGCGTCAACGCGGCACCACCTGGTGGCCGGGCGACAATGTCGGCATGGGGCGTGACCATACGATCTTTGCGCTGACCGAGGGTCGCGTGGAGTTCAAGAAGGGCCTCAAGGGCCGCACGTTCATTTCGGTACGTCCCGCGGTGGAAGCCGCCGAGTAAGCCGAACCTTTACATTTCGGATGTAAGCGGGGGGTCGGCGTAAAAGCCGGCCCCCTTCCGCTTCCGGCGGTACCGCAAGGGCGGGGGGAGCCTGGTGCGCAGGATGCGACAATTTTCCGCTGGGCTTATGGCAAGAATGTGTCTTGCCGCAAGGCCTTCGGGATGCAGATCTTTTTGACCGGGCGATGCTCGGGAGGGAATTGGAGGGTTGGTATGAGTGTCAATGCGATTCTGGATGGAAGCGCGGTTACGCCGGTGGAGCCTCAGCCCGTGATCCGGGCGGAGCGACTCGTGCTGCGTCCGCTGCGAAAATCCGACGCGGGGCTTCTTTCGCTTTACTCGGGCGACCGGCGTGTGGCCGAAGGTACCCGCGCCATCCCTCATCCCCTGCCGCCCGGCATGACGGAGGCCTATATCGCGCGCGCTGAGTCACCGAAGCGGGTGGAGGATGTCTGGGCGCTTGATGGTTCGGAGCAGGGGTTGGCCGAGCTTCTGGGTGTGATCAGCCTCACTCATATCGACAACAACCAGTCGGAAGTGGGCTATTGGGTGGCGCCTGCGTTCTGGAATGCCGGTTTCGCGTCGGAGGCCATGGCGGCCCTGCTCGCGGCGAACCCGCACAAGTCGCGCACTCTGTTTGCCGAGGCCTTCCAGGACAATCCCATTTCGGCCCGCGTGCTCACCAATGCCGGGTTCCGTTATCTCGGCGATGCCGAGGCCTATTCCATCGCACGGGGGAGCAATGTGCCCACCTGGACCTATCTCCGCCCGATGACCTGATCCGCGCGTCAGCGCAGCCTCCGAAGGGCCGGCTTGAGACTTGCCGGCCCTTCGCCTATTCAAGACCATTCCGCAGACAAGGCGCGCCAGCATGAAATTCCTCGATCTCGCCAAGGTATATATCCGCTCGGGCGGCGGTGGCTCCGGTTGCGTCAGCTTCCGGCGGGAGAAGTTCGTGGAATTCGGCGGGCCGGATGGCGGGGATGGCGGCCGGGGCGGCGATGTCTGGGTGGAGGCGGTTGACGGGCTGAACACGCTCATCGACTTCCGCTACCAGCAGCATTTCTTCGCGACATCCGGTCAGCCCGGCATGGGGCGCCAGCGGACGGGCAAGGATGGTGACGACATCGTTCTCCGCGTCCCCGTCGGCACGGAGGTGCTGGAAGAGGACGAAGAGACCGTCATCGCCGATCTGGTGGAGATCGGCCAGAAGGTGCTGCTGGGTCGCGGCGGCAACGGCGGCTTCGGCAACCTGCATTTCAAGAGCTCCACCAACCAGGCGCCGCGCCGCGCCAATCCCGGTCAGCCGGGGATTGAGCGGACGATCTGGCTCCGGCTGAAGCTGATCGCCGATGCGGGGCTGGTCGGATTGCCGAATGCGGGCAAATCCACCTTCCTCTCGGCTGTGTCGAATGCCCGGCCCAAGATCGCGGACTATCCCTTCACCACGCTGCATCCGAACCTTGGCGTCGTCGGGGTTGACGGCAAGGAGTTCGTGATGGCCGACATTCCCGGCCTGATCGAAGGGGCGAGCGAGGGCAGGGGGCTGGGTGACCAGTTCCTTGGCCATGTGGAACGGTGCGCGGTGCTGCTCCATCTGGTCGATGGCACGTCCTCCACCATCACCAAAGACTACCGCACCATCATCGCGGAGCTTGAGGCCTATTCGGAAATCCTTGCCGATAAGCCGCGTATCCTCGCACTGAACAAGGCCGATGCGCTGGATGCCAAGACGCGCTCCTCCCGCCGCCGTGCGCTGGAGAAGGCGTCAGGCGGGCCGGTGCATGTCATCTCCGGCGTTTCCGGCGAGGGGGTGCAGGACGTCCTCCGCATCCTCTGGGCCGAGATCGCCGCCGCACGGGGCGAAACGCCGGACGGCGAGGAGATCGCGGAGCCCGGCGCATGGCAGCCCTGACCTCCGGCGCCGCGGATACCGCCGAACGCCCCGATATCCGTGCGGCGCGGCGGCTGGTCATCAAGATCGGTTCGGCCCTTCTGGTGGATGCTGCATCGGGCCGCCTGCGGTCCGATTGGCTGGAAGGTCTCGCCGCCGATGTGGCGGAAGCCAAGGGGCGGGGGACGCAGATGATCCTCGTCTCCTCCGGCTCCATCGCGCTCGGGCGGCGGGTGCTGGATCTCCCGCCGGGCGTTCTGTCGCTGGAACAGAGCCAGGCCTCCGCCGCCGTCGGGCAGATCCGGCTGGCGCGCGCCTATGAGGAGGCGCTCTCGCCGCATGGGATCACCACAGCGCAGGTTCTGGTGACGCTTGAGGACACGGAGGATCGCCGGCGCTATCTCAATTCGCGCGCGACGATGGAGACGCTCCTCTCGCTGGGCGTCGTGCCGATCGTCAATGAGAATGACACGGTCGCGACGGATGAAATCCGCTATGGCGACAACGATCGCCTCGCCGCCCAGATTGCGGTGACGGTGGGCGCAGACATGCTTGTCCTGCTGTCCGACGTCGACGGCTTCTATACGGCCAATCCCAAGGAAGACCCGACCGCCCGACGGTTCGATGTGGTCCCGCGCATCACGCCGGAAATCGAGGCGATGGCGGGCGATCCGATCTCCGGCCTGTCGAAAGGCGGGATGAAGACGAAGATCATGGCTGCGAAAACCGCCGTTGCGGGCGGCTGCGCCATGGCCATCATGGAAGGTTCGGTGAACCGGCCGCTGACGGCATTGCTGGACGGCGCGAATGCGACGTGGTTCGTCGGGGAACGCGACCCGCAGGCCGCACGGAAGCGCTGGATCGGGGCGATGAAGCCACGGGGCAGTGTCGTGGTCGATGGAGGCGCGGCGCGGGCGCTGACAGCGGGCAAATCCCTCCTCCCTGCCGGGGTCACCCTCGTCTCCGGCCGCTTCGGGAGGGGAGAGCCTGTGGCGATCCACGGACCGGCGGGTGAACGGCTGGGCCTTGGCCTCACCCGGTATACGGCCGATGAGGCGCGGGCGATCTGCGGGCGGCACAGCGATGAGATCGAGGGCATCCTCGGCTATGCGGGCCGCGCGGCGCTGATCCATCGGGATGACATGGTGCTGTGATCCTGCTGCGGTTCCCATCGGACGCGTTGGTGTCCGGTGGATCGTGGGGTTGCTGACGGCAGCGCCGGCGTTGCAGCGTGATCCGGGTAGCAAAGCGCGCAGAACTCGCCTATCTCGGAAGCCTCAGCAAAGGGCCAGAGCCATGGATATTGCGACCACTTCCGCGAAGAAACTCATGACGGACCTCGGACGGGCTGCCCGTTCGGCGGCTGCGGAGCTTGCCTTTGCGCCAGCGGAAAGCAAGCGGGCTGCCCTGCTTTCCGCGGCGGAGGCCGTCTGGCGGGAGCGCGACGCCATACTCCGCGCCAATGCGGAAGATCTGCGGGCTGCTCAGTCGCGCGATCTCAGCTCTGCGATGATCGACCGCCTGACCTTGGACGAAGCGCGCATCAGCGGCATCGCCGATGCCCTTCGCAATGTTGCCGAACAAAAGGATCCCGTGGGAGAGGTGATCTCTGAATGGGATCGCCCCTCGGGGCTGCATATCCGCCGGGTGCGCACGCCGCTGGGTGTGGTGGGAGTGATCTACGAAAGCCGCCCCAACGTCACCGCGGATGCGGGCGCGCTGTGTCTGAAGGCGGGCAATGCGGTGATCCTCCGGGGCGGGTCGGAGAGCCTGAACTCCTCCCGCGCGATCCATGCCTGCATGGTGGAAGGACTGCGGGACGCCGGTCTGCCGGAAGCTGCGATTCAGCTTGTGCCGACCCGTGACCGTGAGGTGGTGACGGAAATGCTCCATGCGATCGAATGGATCGACGTGATCGTTCCTCGCGGCGGCAAGGGGCTCGTGGGCCTCGTTCAGCGGGAAGCGCGGGTGCCGGTCTTTGCGCATCTCGAAGGCATCTGTCACGTCTATGTGGACGCGGACGCGGATGTGGAGATGGCCCGCCGGATCGTGCTCAACGCCAAGACCCGCCGGACGGGCATCTGCGGCGCGGCGGAATGTCTGCTGATCGACCGGGAGTTCCATGCGCGCCACGGTGCACCGATGATCGAGGATCTGCTGAGGGCGGGGGTGGATGTTCGGGCCGAAGGTCCGCTCTCCGATATTCCGGGAACGGTGAGGGCCACCGCCGAGGACTTCGGAAAGGAGTTTCTCGACATGGTGATCGCGACAAAGCTGGTGGACGGAGTGGACGGCGCGATCTCGCATATCCGTCGTTACGGCTCGCAGCACACCGATGCGATCGTCACCGCGAATGACGCGACATGGCAGCGGTTCGCGACGCGGCTCGACAGTGCGATCCTGATGCGCAACGCCTCCACCCAGTTCGCGGATGGCGGTGAGTTCGGCATGGGCGGCGAGATCGGGATTGCCACGGGCAAGATGCATGCGCGGGGGCCGGTGGGCGCGGAGCAGCTGACGAGCTTCAAATACCTCGTCGAGGGGAACGGCACGCTCCGCCCTTGATCCGGCGGACGCCGCTGACGCGGCGGCGTCTCCCGAGCCACGCGCCGCCTTCGGCTTTGCGCGGCGCGTCGTGGCAGGGCTGCGCTTGGCGCACAGTCCGGACGTGGCGCGGGATAATGCTAGTCCCGGTATGAGCCGGGCAGGGCCAGGTTCAACAGCGGCTCGACTTCAACGACGACCCGACGATTTCGGTCACAGGGCCGTTGTCTCGGTCTTTCAGCTCGGTAGTAGCCGTCAGGCTCCAGAGACCCGGACGACGGTTGCCATGCGCGTTTGGCGTCGGTGATGATCCTCCCGTCGACACGTTTGCCGCCCCTGTTGTCCCAGATGATGGCTCGGGAGCGGGTGCTTCTGTTCAGCCGGTCGTGGGGTCCAATGGTATGGGCGCTCACCCGCAGGCGGGAGGCGGCTCTCCTGCCTGCGGCCGGAGTGCGCTCAGACGAGCGCACCCTCCGCTGTGATCCGGGTCCGTCCGCCGAGATAGGGATGGAGCACCGCGGGAAGCTCAACGGAGCCGTCCTCCTGCTGGCCATTTTCCAGAACCGCAATCAATGTCCGGCCCACGGCCAGACCGGAACCGTTCAGGGTATGGACGAATTCCGGCTTGCCCCCGCCTTCGGGGCGGTAGCGGGCATTCATGCGGCGCGCCTGAAAATCGCCGCAGACGGAGACTGAGGATATCTCCCGATAGGTATCCTGCCCCGGCAACCAGACCTCAAGATCGTGCGTCTTCGTCGCGCCGAACCCCATGTCTCCGGTGGAGAGCACCACCGTGCGATACGGCAGGCCGAGCTTCTCGAGGATACCTTCCGCGCAGCCTGTCATCCGGTCATGCTCGGCAAGGCTGGCCTCCGGCGTGGTGATGGAGACCATCTCCACCTTCTCGAACTGGTGCTGGCGAAGCATCCCAGCGGTATCCCGCCCGGCGCTGCCGGCCTCCGAGCGGAAGCACTGGGTATGGGCGACGAAGCGACGGGGCAGGTCCGCCTCCGCGCTGATCGTGTCGTTGACGATGTTGGTCAGCGTCACTTCCGCCGTGGGGACGAGCCACCAGCCCTCACGGGTCTGATAGCTGTCCTCGCCGAATTTGGGGAGCTGGCCGGTGCCGAACATCATCTCCTCACGCACGAGGACCGGCGTCCAGGTTTCGGTCAGCCCGTTCTCCGTCACATGCGTATCCAGCATGAACTGTGCCAGCGCCCGCTGCACCCGGGCCACCGCGCCGGACAGCACGACAAAGCGCGCGCCCGACAGTTTGGCGGCGGTCTCGAAATCCATACCGCCCTGCACGGCCGGAAGCTGGTAGTGCTCCTTCGGGGCGAAGTTGAACTGTCGCGGCTCTCCCCAGCGGCGGATTTCCACATTGTCGCTTTCGTCCTTGCCCTCCGGCACCTCGGGCAGCGGCAGGTTCGGGATGGTGAGAAGCAGATCGCGGAGTCGCAGGTCATCTGCGGCGGCGGCGGCCTGCATGTCGGCGACCTCGGTCTTCTTGGCGGCGACGAGCGTGCGCAGACGCTCGAACTCCGCGTCATCCCCGCGCGCCTTGGCGGCACCGACCTGTTTGGAGGCAGCGTTCTGGGCGGCCTGTGCCTCCTCCGCCACACGGATACGGGTGCGGCGCTCCTCGTCTATGGCGAGGATGTCGGACGACATCGGAGACAGCCCGCGCCGGGCAAGTGCGGCGTCGAAAGCGGCGGGGTTGTCGCGGATGGTGCGGATGTCGTGCATGATGTCACCGGAGTTGGATCGTCCGGGCCCCATATGCCCGACAGAGCCGAAGGGGGAAAGGCTTTTCCTCCCCGGCCGTCACGCGAAACGTTCAGGGTGCCGCGCGCGGCAAGTGCGGCCCCGACCCCGAGCCGAACACGGATTCGCGCTGTCCCGCCGCCTTGCGCTCCAGAAACCCCGACTATAGGGTGCGCGCCAGCCTTCCGGGGGGGATCTCCCGGGTGACCCAAAGGGCCAGACATCAGGAGGACCCCATGTTCGCAACTCCCGCTTTCGCGCAGGCTGCCGGAGCCGGCGGCGCAGCTTCAGCTCTGACCAGCTTCGTGCCGCTGATCCTGATCTTCGCGATCATGTATTTCCTGCTCATCCGTCCGCAGCAGAAGCGGCAGAAGGAGCACAAGGCGATGATCGAGGCGGTAAAGCGCGGTGACCAGATCCTGACCAACGGCGGCATCATCGGCAAGGTGACCCGCGTCAAGGACGATGGTGAGCTTGAAGTCGAGATCTCCGAGGGTGTGCGGGTGCGCGTGGTGCGCTCCATGGTCGCGCAGGTGCTTTCCAAGACCGAGCCGGTCGCCAATACCTGATCCCGTTCACGGGCGGCGCGCCGATTGAGCACCCGCCCGCCGATCCGTCCCTGAGGCCGAGAACCCCATGCTGCACTTCCCCCGCTGGAAGCGGATCCTGATCTGGGCGATAATCGCGATCGGTATCGCCGTTGCCCTGCCGAACGCTTTCTATGACCGGGTCGAGCGTCACAACGACGCCGTCGCTCAATACGAGCATACCGGACAGGCGACCGACCCGGAGACGGTGGGGGCGCTGGCGCTCTGGCCGTCCTGGATGCCGTCGAAGATCCTGAACCTCGGGCTGGACCTGAGGGGGGGCGCGCATCTTCTGGCGGAGGTGCATCTTTCGGAGGTCTATGCCGGGCGGGTAGACAGCCTCTGGCCCGAAGTGCGGGACGCTCTGGTACAGGAACGCGCGACGGTCGGTTCCGTGCGGCGGCTCGCCTCGGAGCCGGGGGTACTTCAGGTGCAGATCTCCCAGCCGGAGGGCATGCCCCGCGCGCTGGAGATCGTGCGGACCCTGTCGCGTCCGGTGACGACGCTGACGGGTGTCGGAGCAAGCGACCTCGCCATCAATGCGCAGGGCGACACGATCACCATTCAGCTTTCCGAAGCGGAGCGGCATGCCTCGGACGAGCGGACCATGGCCCAGTCGCTTGAGATCGTCCGTCGCCGTGTCGATGAGGTCGGCACCCGGGAGCCGACCATCGTGCGGCAGGGTGAGGACCGCATTCTCATTCAGGTGCCGGGTCTCGGCTCTGCGGATGAGCTCAAAAGCCTGATCGGCACCACCGCGCGGCTGACCTTCAACTCCGTCGTAGGCCGTACACAGGATCCGAATGCCAACCCCGGCCCGCGCAACAGCCTCTATGCCGCACAGGAGGAGCCGGGCGTCTACTACATCGTCCAGACGGAGCCGGTGCTTTCCGGCGATCTGCTCACCGACGCCCAGCCCGCCTTCGACCAGAACGGCCGCCCGGCGGTGAACTTCCGCTTCAATGCGACCGGCGCCCGCGTCTTCGGGGATTATACCGCCACGCATATCGGCCAGCCCTTCGCCATCGTCCTCGATGACAAGGTGATCTCCGCTCCGGTCATCCAGAGCCACATCGCTGGCGGCTCCGGTATCATCACCGGTAACTTCAACGTCGAGGGATCAACGGAACTTGCCGTGCTGCTCAGGGCCGGGGCGTTGCCTGCGAAGATGACCTTCCTTGAGGAGCGGACGATCGGGCCGGAACTCGGGCAGGATTCGATCGACGCCGGACGCCTTGCCGCGACAGTTGCGATGATCGCGGTCATGCTGTTCATGGTGGCAGGCTACGGTTTCTTCGGAATGATCGCCAACGTGGCGCTGATCCTGAACCTGATCTTCATCATCGCCCTGATGTCGCTTATCGGCGCGACACTGACCATGCCGGGAATCGCGGGGATCGTGCTGACCATCGGCATGGCCGTCGATGCGAACGTGCTCATCCTCGAACGGGTGCGGGAGGAGTTGCGCAACGGGACGCGTCCTGCGCGCGCGATCGAGCTTGGTTATGAGAAGGCGTCCTCCGCCATCATGGACGCGAACGTCACCACGCTGATGATCGCCGTCATCCTCTTCGCGCTCGGGTCCGGGCCGGTTCGCGGCTTTGCCGTGACGCTTGCGCTCGGCCTCGTCACTTCCCTGTTCACCGCGGTATCCGTCACCCGTCTGCTCATCTCCATGTGGTATGACTGGCGCCGGCCGAAGACGCTGAAGGTCTGACATGTATCGGCTCAAGCTCGTTCCCGACAATACGAACTGGGACTTCTTCCGTTTTGCGCGGGTGGTGTTCCCGGCCTCGGTTCTTGCCATGGTCATCGCCATCGCAAGCTGCTTCACGCTGGGGTTCAACTTCGGCATCGACTTTCTTGGCGGGACTACGATCCGCACGGAAGCGAGCCAGCCCGTGGATATCGGTGCCTACCGCAATGCCCTGGAACCGCTGGGTTACGGTGATGTGACCCTGACGCAGGTCTATGATCCGACGTTCCGGTCGGATCAGCATGTGGCGCAGATCCGCATCCAGGCGCCCGACGACGCGCATATGCTCTCATCAGAGCAGATCGCGGCGGCGGAACGTGCACTGCAGGCAGTGGATCCGACCATCCGCTTTCAAGCCGTGGAAACCGTCGGGCCGAAGGTGTCGGGAGAACTGGTTTCCATGGCGCTGCTCTCGCTCGGCGCGGCGCTCATCGGGATCATGTTCTATATCTGGATGCGCTTCGAGTGGCAGTTCGGTGTCGCGGCGGTGGCGGCGCTTCTGCACGACGCGGTCATGACCATCGGCGTTTTCTCCCTGTTCCAGATCAAGTTTGACCTCACAGTCGTTGCGGCGGTGCTGACGGTCGTCGGCTATTCGATCAACGACACGGTGGTGATCTTTGACCGGGTCCGCGAAAACCTTGTCAAATTCAAGAAACGCAGCCTCAAGGATATCGTGAACCTCTCGCTCAACGAAACCCTGAGCCGGACGATCATGACGACGATGACGACGTTTCTCGCGCTTCTGGTACTGCTGGCGCTTGGCGGCGACGTGATCCGCGGCTTCTCTTTCGCGATGGTCTTCGGGATCTTCGTGGGCTGCTACTCGACCATCTTCATCGCCTCGGTCGTGTTGATCTGGCTCGGCGTCGATCGCTCGGACAAGACGGAGAAGGTCGGCAAGGACGCGGCGAAAGCCGCGCCCTGAGGATCATTCCGCGGTCGGCGGGGCCAGCCCGAAGGGTTCGTCCTCCGTCCGCGTGATGAAGCGCGCCACCGCATCGGCAAGTCCGGTGGCCAGCGGCACGGAAGGGTCGGAATAGCTGGCCAGATTGGCCGCCTTGTCGCCGGCCGGAACCTCCTTCAGCACATGGTTCATACCTGGGAGAACCAGGGTTACGGCGTCGTTTCTCGCCTGCGTGAGCGTCGCGGCATCGGTCGGGTCCAGTTGCAGATCCTCGCCTCCTGACACGATCATCAGCGGCCCGCCGTAGCGCCGCGTCATCTCCCCCGGATCGTGGGAGAACAGGTCGATCAGGTAGCCCTGTATCTGCGGCCCGAGCATCGGTCGGAGCGGTTCCGGGATCTGATCCTCCGGCACGCGCTGACCGCGTTGCAGGCTGTCGAGTGCCGCATCTGCCGCGCTGCGAAGGCTGTCGTCCTCAAGGCTCCGGGTAAGTTGATCCTCCAGCACGACGGCGAGCGACCGGCCCGGCGTTGCCAGCAATATCACGCCGCAGAAGGCACGTTCATCGTTCGCCACCGCGCTCAGGGCGACGAGCCCGCCCTCGCTGTGGCCGATGAGCCAGGTGCAGGGCAGGCCGGTTTCCCCGGCAAGGCTGGCCGACCAGACGATCGCGTCACGCCCATAGGCGGCCAGGGTCACGTCATTCGGATCGGCGATCGCAGCAGCGCTTCCGAACAGGCCGCGCTTGTCGGCCCTGAGGGTCGCGATGCCGCGTTCCCCAAGCGCCTCGGCAAGCTGTTTGTAGGCGTCCGTATGAAGGCCAAGCGGGCCGTTGCCGTTCCTGTCAGTGGGCCCGGAGCCGGGCAGGATCAGCGCGACGGCCTGCGGCGACTGCGGTGTAAGATATGTTCCGGAAAGCGCCCCCAGCGGACCGGGGGCTGTCATCTCCTTTTCCGTCAGGCCATCGGCCAGCGCGGGAGAGGCAAGGGGGATAGCCGCGAGAAAAGCGGCGCGGGCGAATTGCAGCATTATGAACCTCCGCCGGGGCAAGATAGTGCCCGATGCCGGTTCGCCAACCGATACCCTGTGAAACCCGGAGGATTGGCGATATCATGGGCGCAACACTGAGGAGGGTGAGATGCGCCTCAACGAAATCGAATACAACGATGCGCGGCCGATTGATGGCTATGGCCCGGGGTTTTTCCGCGTCGCCGGAAAAGTACTGGAGGGGCCGGTGCTGGTTTCTGCGCAAGGCGCGGTGACCTGGGGTGGGCTGGAGGACACGGCGCCGCTGCTCGCGCTCAAGGAAAAGATCGACGTGCTGTTCATCGGTACCGGGGCGGAAGTGGCCTTCCTGCCCCGCGCCCTTCGCGAACAGCTGGAAGAGGCAGGTCTCGCGGCGGAGGCCATGGCGACACCCGCCGCTGCACGGACCTACAATGTTCTCCTTTCCGAAGGACGGCGGGTGGCGGTGGCGCTTCTCCCCGTGATGGCGCCGTGATGGCGCCGCCCGAGGGGGCATGATCGCTGCATCAGCCACTTGGGCGGCTTTTCCCGCTCTCCGCGATAGGCTATCCGCGGGATATGACGCTTGAGGTAAGAGATCTGGCCTGCGCGCGCGGCGGGATACCGGTGCTGGAGGGGGTGAGTTTCACGCTTCCGGCAGGCGGCGCCCTTGTGCTGCGCGGCCCGAATGGCGCCGGCAAGACGACGCTGCTTCGGACACTGGCGGGATTGCAGCCGCCGCTTGCCGGCACGATCTCCGCTCCGCCGGAGGCCATCGCCTATTCCGCCCATGCGGATGGGCTGAAGGCGACGCTGACCGTGACGGAGAACCTCGATTTCTGGGCCCGGCTGCATGGACAGCGCGAGATCGGCCCGGCGATGGCGACGTTCGGCCTTGGCCCTCTGCGGGAGCGTCCGGCACAGAACCTTTCGGCGGGCCAGCGGCGGCGGCTGGGCCTCGCGCGGCTTTTGGTCACCGGGCGACCGATCTGGCTGCTGGATGAGCCGACGGTTTCGCTGGACAGTGAGGGCGTGACGCTTTTCGCCGAAGCGGTGCACGCGCATCTGGCGGGCGGCGGTGCAGCGCTGATCGCCACACATGTCGACCTTGGCCTTGGCACGCCGCCTGTCCTGGATATAGCGGCCTTCCGGGCGCGGGCCGAGGCGATGCAGGATTTCGACCTGGCTTTCGGTGATATCTCGTGATCGCGCTTCTCCTGCGTGATCTGCGGCTTGCCTTTCGTAGTGGGGGAGGCTTCGGGCTTGGGCTGGCCTTCTTCCTGATCCTCGCGGTTCTGGTGCCTTTGGGGGTCGGGCCGGACGGGGCCACGCTGGGGAGGATCGCGCCCGGTATCATCTGGGTCGGGGCGCTGCTTTCCGCGCTGCTGTCGCTCGACCGGATTTTCGCTTTGGATTATGAGGACGGCTCGCTCGACCTCATCGCGACTGCGCCCATTCCGCTGGAAGGGGTGGTCTTCATCAAGGCGCTGGCCCATTGGCTCACGACGGGTTTGCCTCTCACCCTCATCGCGCCGCTGCTGGGGTTGTTGCTGAATCTGCCGTCGCAAGGCTATCCGTGGCTCCTGGCCTCTCTCGCGGCGGGGACGCCCGCGCTCTCCGTCATCGGCACCTTCGGCGCCGCGTTGACAGTGGGGCTCAAGCGGGGCGGGCTGCTCCTGTCGCTCCTGGTACTGCCGCTCTATGTGCCCACGCTGGTCTATGGAGCAGAGGTCGTGCGCCGCGGCGCGGAGGGGTTTCCGCTCACGACGCCATTTCTGTTACTTGGCGGTATCACGGCGGGGGTGTTGGGGCTTTTGCCCTTCGCCACGGCCGCGGCAATTCGTATCAACCTCAGGTGACTGTGCGGGACGCCCAAAAGCATGCTAGAGCCATGATGACACAGGAGCAGAACAGGATGCGCGCGAGCTCCCTCTGGGAATATGCCAACCCCGTCCGTTTCATGCAGACCTCCGCGCGCCTGCTGCCGTGGTGTATTGGCCTGACGGTGGTCTGTCTGGTTGTCGGGCTCGTCTGGGGCTTCTTCCTGACACCGGACGACTACCGTCAAGGCTCCACGGTCAAGATCATCTTTCTGCACGTGCCCGCGGCGCTCATGGCGATCAATGCCTGGCTGATGATGCTGGTGGCATCGCTCATCTGGTTGATCCGGCGGCATCACGTTTCCGCTCTGGCGGCGCGGGCAGCGGCACCCGTGGGAATGGTCATGACCCTTGTCGCGCTCTTTACCGGTGCGGTGTGGGGACAGCCGATGTGGGGAACGTGGTGGGCCTGGGATCCGCGGCTGACCTCCTTCCTCATCCTCTTCCTGTTCTACCTCGGCTATATCGCGCTTTGGCAGGCGGTTGAGGATACGGATACCGCCGCCGACCTGACGTCCGTGCTCTGTCTTGTCGGTTCGGTCTTTGCCGTGCTCTCGCGCTACGCGGTTAATTTCTGGAGCCAGGGGCTGCATCAGGGCGCCTCGCTGAGCCTCGACCGGAAGGAGAATGTGGACAATGCCTTCTGGATACCGCTCGTCATCTGCATGGTGGGCTTCGGGCTGCTGTTCCTGACATTGGTGCTGATCCGTACGCGAACCGAGATCCGGGCGCGCCGCCTCAAGGCGCTGGAGTTGCGGGAGCGGATGGCATGATGCCCGATCTTGGAAAAT
Source organism: Haematobacter massiliensis (assembly GCF_000740795.1). Taxonomy (GTDB): domain Bacteria; phylum Pseudomonadota; class Alphaproteobacteria; order Rhodobacterales; family Rhodobacteraceae; genus Haematobacter; species Haematobacter massiliensis. The sequence goes on along the minus strand of NZ_JGYG01000001.1, from coordinate 540,329 downwards.
ATGCAGTTTCCGTTCTCTCCGCCTATGGGGTGACCTTCCTGCTGCTTGCGGGGACGGTAGCGCTGACACTGCTCCGTGGGGCGAGGGTGAAACGGCGGCTGGAGGAAGCGGAAGAAAGGCGTCGCGGCCGTGGCTAGAATATCTCCCCTCGTTCTGATTCCTCCGGTTGCCTTCGCGGGGCTGGCTGCCCTGTTCTTCTTCGGTATGGGTCGGGATGACACATTGCCCTCCACCCTCGTGGGTCGTGAGGCCCCCGCCATTGCCGTAACTCCGCTGGGGCCTGGCGCGAGCTTCGACACGGCTGTGCTCAAGACACCGGGAGTGAAGCTTGTCAATTTCTGGGCAAGCTGGTGCGCGCCCTGCCGCGCCGAACATCCCATGTTGGAGAGGCTCGCCGCCGAGGGTGTGCCGATCTATGGCATCAACTACAAGGACGATCCGGCAAAGGCGCTCGCTTTCCTTCAGGAACTGGGCGATCCCTTCCACGCGATCGGCGCGGATGCCTCCGGCCGGATGGCGCTGGACTGGGGGGTGTATGGCGTGCCTGAGACCTATGTGATCGACAGCGCAGGCAAGGTCGTCATGCGCTTTGCCGGGCCGATCACTGCGGGAGAGCTGGACCGGACGCTCCGTCCCGCCATTCAGGCTGCACGCTAGATCCGCATCGTCTCGATCCCCGCGAGCAGCACTTCCCGCGACTGGGAGCCATATTCCCGCCGCCAGATCACCGCCAACGTGATGAGGGTGCTCATGATCAGCGCCAGCGGCCCGGCCAGCCAGCCGAGCGCCGCCAACGCGAAATAGATCGAGCGAAGGCCCCGGTTAAAGCCACGTGCCGCGCGGATGTTGATCTCGGCTGCCTGGTCCGCGATGACCGTCGCCTTCGGATCGGCGGGATCGTTCGGAACCGCCCCCATGAGGATGGTGCAATAGCCAAACAGCCTGTGCGCCCAAAGGAACTTCAGAAACGCGTTGGTCACGAAAAGCAGGACCAGTAGCATCTTCACCTCCCATACCACGGGGCTGAGTTCGCCAAGCGTGAGGTCTTCGGCCACATTACCCACTCGCTCCCGGTTGCCGATGAGCGCGAGGCCGCCGCCAATGGCAATCATGCAGGCGGACGCGAGAAACGATGTGCCCTGCCGGAGGCTCGCCATGACATTGGCGTCAAAGAGGCGCGGGGTGCGCGTGATGAACTGGCGCATCCATTCGCGGCGGTAATGCTCCATCAGCGTCGCGACGGACAGACGCGAAGCATCGGTCCGTTCAATCAGGTAGCCGCTGACCAGCCAGACCAGCAACAGCAGGCCGACGGCGATGACATCGGCGAATGTGAATGGGGCGAATGTGAAGATGTGCTGCATGGACCCTGACCTTTGCCGAACAGTCTCACGGCTCTCAGCGTGGTGCCAGAGGACATGCGTCGCGGACGTGGCGTGTTGTGCGGAGTGATGTAGAATTCCCCCTCGAAGGCCATTCTGCCGCGTCCCTGAAGCCGGAGCCTGTCATGCCGAAATCTGTTCGTCTCTTCAGCCTGCTTGCCGGGGCGGTGATCCTGTCAGGCATCTCTTCGGCCGGCGCGACGGACTGGCCCGCCATAGGCCGTCTCGACTCGGGGAAAAGCGTCTGCAGCGCAGTGCTCATCGCGCCTGATCGCGTGTTGACGGCGGCGCATTGCGTGAGCCTCTCCGACGGTACGCCGTTTCCGGCGGGAAGCATCGTCTTTCGCGCGGGCCGTTCGCAGGGCACGGAGGTGGCGCAATCGGTGGCAGGGCGGGTGGTGCTTCATCCCGATTATCGGCCGGGGGCGGAGGCGAAGAGCCGTCTTGCCTCTGATATCGCGCTGGTGGAGCTGCTCACGCCCCTTCGTGTGCCGCCGATTCCGGCTGAGGAAGCGCTGCTGCCGCCCGATGAGATGACCGCCATCACCTATTCCCGCCAGCAGCCGGAGGAGCCGCCCCAGGTCCTCTCCTGTCCGTTGCTCAGGCGAAGCCTTGGCGCGCTGCTCATCGATTGCGCTGTGACGGGCGGGGCCTCAGGGGCGCCACTGATCGCAGGGCCATTCGGGGCAGAGCGGCTCGTCGGTATCGTGGTGGCGCGCGGCGAGGCACAGGGCCGCGGCATCGCTTTCGCCGTGCCGGTCGCGGATGCGCTTCCCACGTTGCAGAACGCGGCCCGCGCCCCTTGAAACGACACTGTCTATCACCCAGATCAGTGTCACCGGGATGCCCATCAAGGGGCCCGGTTACACGGCCGCCTTGCCCCGAACGGGAAGGCAGAAAATGCATCGCTCAATGGAGGATGATAATCCATGCGAACCTTTGATCTCGCCCCGCTTTATCGCGCAACCGTGGGTTTTGACCGTATCGCCGACCTGATGGACAGGGTTCTGGCGGCGGATGTCCAGCCCGGTTACCCGCCCTATAATATCGAAAAGACCGCCGAAAACGGCTACCGGATCTCCATCGCCGTCGCCGGATTCTCGCCCGAGGAAATGTCGGTCGAGATGCGTGACAACGCGCTTATCGTCAGCGCGCGCAAGGTGAAGGAAGACGGTGAACGCAGCTTCCTGCATCGCGGGATCGCCACGCGCGCGTTTGAGCGGCGTTTCGCTCTTGCCGATCACGTGCGTGTCTCCGGCGCCACTCATGCTGACGGGATGCTGCACATTGATCTGGTGCGGGAAGTTCCCGAAATGCTGAAGCCGCGCAAGATCGAAATCACCTCGACCCTGTCGGAGCCGAGTGCGATTGAAGCCAAGGAAGCGGAAGGCGAAGGTCAGGCCGCCGCCTGATACGCTTTACCGCCGAGCTTTCGAGGGGCGCGCAATGGGCGCGCCCTTTTCGTTTCGGCCTTCCGTGCCGTGGACCAAATTCGTCGCCCTGCGTCCGTGGCGTCAGCCCTCGTCGGCAGCCTGCGCCGGCGGGATGACCAGCACCTTGTCGATCCGGCGTTCGTCGAGATCGACCACCTCGAACTTCCACCCATGCCGCTCGAACGTGTCACCCAGCGCGGGCATGCGCTGCAACTCATCCAGAACCAGGCCTGCGACAGTGGCGTAATCGGCGTCTGGCTTGCGGGGATAGCCCAGCTGGTCCGAGAATTCGTCAACCGACATCCAGCCTGCGATGAGGTAGCTGCCATCGTCGCGAAGGAACAGGGCGGGTTCCCCTGTCTCATCCTCATCGAAAACGCCCGCGATCGCCTCAAGCACATCGCCGGTGGTCACGATCCCCTCGAACTCGCCATATTCGTCAAAGATCAGCGCGATATGCGGGGGTGAGCGGCGCAGGACTTCCACGACGTCCAGCGCTTTCGCGCGGTCGGAGACGACGGGCACTTCCCGCATGAGATTGGCCACGCTGAACGGGCGATCCGTTGTCCGAGCCTCGAACACATCGCGGGAAAAGAGCACCCCGGGGACGTCATTCGTCGTCCTGTCGCGCACCGGCAGCTTGGAGAAGCGCGATTTGTGAAGCGTCGCGAGCACTTCTTCCTCTGTTGCATCCAGATCAACCATTTCCACGTCCCGCCGCGGCGTCATGAGCCCGCGCGCATTGCGGTCAGCCAGCCGCATGACGCCGGAAAGCATGGCCGATTCGCCCGTTTCGATGACACCGGCGGACTGCGCTTCCGACAGGACGGTGCGGACTTCCTCCTCCGTGACCTTCGACTCCTCGCTGTCCGTCTGGCCAAGCAGGCGCAGGACGGTACGGCCCGAAAGGTCGAGAAACCACACGAGCGGCGCCGCGACCTTTGCCAGAACAGCCATGAGCGGCGCCACGCGAGAGGCGACATTCTCCGGGTTCCGGAGGGCGATCTGCTTGGGCACCAGTTCTCCGATGATGAGGGAGAGGTAAGTAATCGCCACCACGACGATCAGAACGCCGAGCGCATCGGCCGTCGCGGGCGAAAGCCCATGGGTGCGGAGCCATTCCGAGAACCGTGCCCCCAGAGTAGCCCCGGAAAACGCGCCTGACAGTACGCCGACCAAGGTGATGCCGATCTGAACCGCAGAAAGGAAGCGGCCCGGATTCTCGGAGAGATTGAGCGCGATCCTGGCCCCGCTGCTGCCCTTGTCAGCCAGTGTGCGAAGGCGGACGGGCCGGGATGAGACAATGGCGAGCTCCGCCATCGCCAACACACCGTTCACCAGAATGAGGGCGAAAACGATAAATAACTCAAGGAACAAGAGGGTGGCCTTTCCTGTGCCGCATCTCAATCGGGAGCATGACGCGCGGCCCATGACGGCTGCCGGTCGCCCGGCGCGGGGCGGGCGGCATGGATGGCGCGGGCAATTGCGCGGGCAAGGCAGCAGGCTGCGGCATGGCCGAGACGATACAGGTCCGCCCCGCCTTCTGCCAGAGGCTGCGCGCCCGTCGCTGCCGCAAAGACCAGATCGCCGTCGAACAGGGTGTGCGAGGGAACGATGGCCCGTGCCATGCCATCCTGAGCGGCCGTGGCGAGCCGCATGGCCTCCGCCTGCGTAAGCCGTGCGTCAGTGGCGACAATGGCGATGGTCGTCGCCTCTCCCAACCGTTTGCCCGGCCCCTCCACATCCTGCGGTGGCAGCGGAGAGGGCAGGCCAAGGCCACCAAATTCATTCTCCAGCTCCCAGGGCGCGGCCCAGAACTGTGGCCCGTCGCCCAGCGTCACGGAGCCGAGCGCGTTCACCGCCACCAGGGCACCCACCGTCAAGCCGCCTTCGAGCACGGCGGAGGCGGAGCCAAGCCCGCCCTTCCAGTTCCGCGTGGTGGCTCCCGTACCCGCGCCGACGCTGCCGATATCGAAGCAAGGCCCCGCATTGGCGAGGGCGGTACGGCCAAGTGCCTTGTAAGGGTTCTCCCGCCATGACTTGTCGCCGCCATTGGTCAGATCGAAGAGGATCGCTCCCGGAACGATGGGCACGCGCTGACCCCCGACGTCAAACCCGCGGCCCGCTTCCCGCAGCGCATCGGCCACACCGGATGCGGCATCGAGACCGAAAGCCGACCCCCCGGAAAGAACGAGTGCGTCCACCTCCTGAACCAGCCGGTCGGGGGCGAGCAGGTCCGTCTCCCGCGTGCCGGGGGCACCTCCCATGACGGAGACGGCGGCGGTGAATGGTCGCTCTCCCACAAGCACGGTCGCGCCGCTTTTCAGCCGGCCATCGGAGGCGTTGCCGACCGACAGCCCCGCGACATCGGTGATGAGATTGCGCGGACCGGGCCGCATCATGCCGTCTCCTCCAGCCAGCCCGCGGGAATGCGGGGCGTCGCCGCGATCAGCTGCGCGGTGTAGGCTTGGCGCGGGGCGCCGAAGACCTCGGCCGTCGGGCCGTCCTCGATGATGCGACCCTTGCGCATGACCATCACCCTGTCGGTTATCCCGCGCACCACGGCAAGATCGTGGCTGACGAACAGATAGCTCAGTTTCAGGCGTTGCTGCAGATCGGCAAGAAGATCGAGGATTTGCGCCCGCACACGGACATCCAGCGCGGAAACGGCCTCATCCAGCACGATGAGAGCCGGCCGGATGATGAGCGCCCGAGCAATGGCGATCCGCTGGCGCTGACCGCCCGAGAATTCATGGATGTATTTCCGCATGTCATCGGGCGAAAGGCCGACCTCCACCAACGCCGCCGCCACACGCTCCCTCTGTTCCGCGCGGGGGCAGGGCCGCAGGTGAAAGGGTTCAGCGACCAGCCGTTCGACCCTGTGGCGGGGATCGAAACTGCCGAAGGGATCCTGAAAGACAACCTGAACGCGCGCACGCTGTTCATGGCTCATCCGGCCAGCGATGACGGGTTCCCCGCCAAGACGAATCTCTCCCGACTGTATCGGGTCAAGGCCCAGGATGGCGCGGGTGAGGGTGGATTTGCCGCAACCGGATTCACCCACCAGCCCGACGCTTTCGCCCTCCCGCAGCGTAAGGCTCACGCCGTCCACCGCCCGCAGCGTGCGCGGGCTTCCCAAGAGCCCGTCGCGGGGAAGGGGATAGGCCCGGACGACATCGCGAACCTCCAGGAGGGGGGCGCCGAGAGGAGGGGGGGCACGCCTTGGCACATGGGCGGAGGCGGCGAAAAGCTGGCGCGTGTAAGGCGCGCTTCTCTGCCGGAACACGGCTTCGGTCCGGCCCTGTTCCACGATGCGGCCCTGGCTCATCACGGCCACGCGGGCGGCCATGCGAGAGACGACGGCGAGGTCATGGGTGATGAGCAGCAGGCTCATACCCTCCGTCGCCACCAGATCCTTGAGCAGCTCCAGGATCGCCGCCTGTGTCGTGACGTCGAGCGCGGTCGTGGGTTCGTCCGCGATCAGCAGCTTCGGACGGAGGGCGGTTGCCATGGCGATACAGACCCGCTGCCGCTGGCCGCCCGACAGCTCATGCGGGAACCGGTCGAGGGGGACGCGGGCGGCGTCCAGCCCGACACGGTCAAGCCGCGCCCGCGCGATCTCCAGCGCGTCCCACCGCGAGGCCCGCCGGTGGACGACGAGCGCTTCCGCCACCTGCGCGCCGATGGTCTGCATCGGGTTGAGCGCCGTCATCGGCTCCTGAAAAATCATGCCGATCTCCGCACCCCGGAGACGGCACATTTGCGGCTCGGGGAGCGGGAGCAGGTCCACTCCGTCCAGCAAGGCGGCGCCTTGCGCCTCGGCCCGGTAGGGCAGCAGCGCCATGAGTGCCAGCGCGGTCATGGATTTGCCCGACCCGGACTCACCTACCAGCCCCATCACCTCGCCCGGTGCGATATCGAAGGAAACGTCCCGCACCAACGGCGCGCCGCGGAGGGTCACGGCAAGATCCCTGACGGAGAGCATCGGCGCGCTCATCTGCTCTGCCTCAGCCGCGGGTCCAGCACGTCGCGGAGGCCGTCGCCCATCAGGTTGAGACCGAGCACCGTCACCACGATCGCCAGCCCCGGCAGGATGGCGACATGGGGCGCGAGGGCCACCAGCGTCTGCGCCTCTGCCAGCATCCGGCCCCAGGACGGGATCGGCGGCTGCGCTCCCAGACCCACGTAGGACAGCCCCGCCTCCGCCAGAATGCCAAGCGAGAACTGGATCGTCGCCTGAACGATCAGGAGATTGAGGATATTGGGCAGGATATGTTCCAGCGAAATCCGCGCACGCCCCTTGCCTGCCACCTGCGCCGCGCGGACGTAGTCGAGCGTCCACAGGCTCAGCGCGCCGCCACGTGCGACACGGGCGAAGACGGGAATGTTGAAGATGCCGATGGCAAGGATCGCATTGACGGCGGACGGTCCCAGAACGGCGGTGATCAGGATGGCGATGACGAGGCTGGGGAAGGCGAAGATCACGTCGTTGCCGCGCATGATCGCCTCGTCCAGCAGACCGCCCCTGCTCGAGGCGGCGGCAAGTCCCAGCGGCACGCCGATCACCACCCCTATACCGACCGCGATCAATGCGACGGAAACGGAGGTCCGCGCTCCTACCATCAGCATGGAAAGGATGTCCCGCCCGAGCTGGTCCGTGCCGAGCAGATAGCCCGGCGTTCCGATGGGTTTCAGCTTGGCCGCTACCGCCAGCGTCTCCACCGAATGCGGCGTCCAGATGAGCGACAGCAGCGCCGCAAGCAACACGATGAGAGACAGCACACCGCCCACGATCAGGGAGACCGGCAATTTCACGCGCGCGCCCTCAACCGGGGATCAACGAGCATATAGGCGAGATCAGTCAGGAAGTTCACCACGATGACGGCAAACACCAGCAGCATGACAGCCGAGCGCACGACGATCAGATCCCGCTGGGTAATGCCCTGAAAGATCAGCCGCCCCAGGCCGGGAAGATAGAACACGTTCTCGATGATGATCGCGCCCGCCAGCAGAAAGGAGAACTGCAGCCCCAGAATTGTCAGAACCGGGATCAGCGCGTTGCGGAGCGCGTGGCCCAGTATGGCGCGGTGGAGGCTCAGGCCCTTGGCGCGCGCGGTACGGATGTAATCCTGTCCCAGCGTTTCGATCAGCGCTGACCGCATGACACGCGCCAGGATGGCGGCCTGCGGCAACGCAAGGGCAACGGCTGGAAGCGTCAGCGACTTTACCACCGGCCAGAAGCCTGCGCCCCAGCCCGGAAAGCCGCCGGAGGGGAGCCAGCGAAGCGTGATCGAAAAGAGCAGGACCAACAACATCGCGAACCAGAAGTTAGGCACCGCGATGCCAAGCTGGGTCATGCCCATCACCGACCAGTCGGTCACGCTTCCCCGGCGCGATGCCGCGAGCAGGCCGGCCGGCAGACCTATGACGACGCTCAACACAAGGGCGTAGAGGGCAAGGGGGAAGGAGACGGTGATCCGCTGGCCGATGAGCTCTCCCACCGGTACGCGATAAGTATAGGAGATGCCGAAATCGCCTGTCGCCATGCCGCCCATCCAGCGGAGGTAACGCTCGGCAACCGGGCGTTCCAGGTCCATCTCCCGGCGCAGGGCTGCAATGGTGTCGGGCTCGGCATTCATGCCCAGCATGAAGGTGGCCGGATCACCGGGCACGCTCTCGATCACGGCGAATATCGCTACGCTCGCAACGATGAGGCTCAACAGGAGCGAGGTGATGCGGGACAGGGTGAAGCGGAGCATGGGACCAGACGTGTTACGCCAAAGCGTAGATGTCACGCCCGGCGGGGTCCAGATGTTTTGCAGCGGGCGGCTTCGGGGTTCACGGTCCGTCCGGGTGGAAACTCGATATCGCGCCAGAGCCAGCCTAGATGATCCACCGCCTGAGCCTGTAAACGATCAGCGGGGTGAAGGGCGGTTGCCGCGATTCTTTCCTTACCGCTGCGCGGGTCTTTAGCAGGATGCTGAAACGGCATTCCGGATTTGCTCCGGGGCGGAGAACTTCCCTCCACGGGTGAAGAACTCCGCGGAAACCGGCGGTTTTGGCTCGTGACCGGACTGATTTCCCAACGCAAGGCCGGATAACCACGACTTTTCAGAAGCTTGCCGGGGGCCCGCGTCATATACGCAGCCCTCGAGAGAGGGGCCGGGGTGGCCGGAGAAAAGGCTTCCCGCCCGTAAGGCGGAAAGCCGAGAAGGTCAGGCATTTCCCCACCCGCAGGGCGGGGAAACAGTCATGCTACCATCAGGATCGGGTTTTCGAGCAGGTCAGCCATAGCCTTGAGGAATTCCGCCCCCAATGCCCCATCGATCACGCGGTGATCGACGGAGAGGGTCACGGACATGACCGTAGCCACCTCGATCTCATCGTTCTTGCCGACGACCGGCTTCTTTACGCCCGCCCCGACGGCGAGGATCGACCCATGCGGCGGGTTGATGACGGCATCGAAGTTGTCAATGCCATACATGCCGAGGTTGGAAATGGCGAAACTGCCGCCGAGATACTCATGCGGCGCAAGCTTGCGGTCCCGTGCCCGATGGGCAAGGTCGCGCATCTCCGCCGACAGGGCGGAGAGAGACTTCTTGTCCGCATCGCGGATCACCGGCGTGAACAAGCCGCCCTCTACCGCCACGGCGACCGCCACGTCGGAAGGCTTCAGCTTCAGGATACGGTCGCCCGCCCAGACGGCATTGGCATCGGGCACCTGTTGCAGCGCGACCGCACCCGCCTTGATGATGAAGTCGTTGACCGACAGCTTCACCCCCCGGCCCGCAAGCTGGTGGTTGAGGGTCTGGCGGAACTCCATCAGCGCATCGAGCCGGATCTCGCGGCGCAGATAGAAATGCGGGATGGTCTGCTTGGCCTCGGTCAGTCGCGCGGCGATGGTACGGCGCATCCCGTCGAGCGTCACTTCCTCATAATCGCGGTCGGCGTAGAGCTTCTTGACCGTATCTGCAGAGGCGCCGGTAGCCATGGCCGCTTTCTGCGGTTCGGGCTTCGGCTCCGGCGTGGAGGCCTTGGCTTCCGCCGCAGGGGCGCTGGCCGGCTGGCCGGGTTTCGCCGTTTCCACATCGGCCTTCACGATCCGGCCGTGCGGGCCGGAGCCGGCAACGGCAGAAAGGTCGAGGCCCTTTTCCGCCGCGATCCGGCGGGCGAGGGGCGAGGCGAAGACACGCGCGCCCTCGGCGCGCGCGGGCGCCTTTTCAACGGCCTTGGGCGCGGCTTCGGGCGCAGCGGCGGCTTGTTTCGGAGCCTCCTCCGCCTTGGCCGCGGCTTTGGGCGCGGGGGTATCGCCCACGCTTTCGCCGTCTTCGACCAGCACGGCGATGGGCGCGTTCACCTTCACGCCCGCAGTACCCTCGGGGACGAGGAGCTTGCCGATGACCCCCTCGTCCACAGCCTCGAATTCCATCGTGGCCTTGTCAGTCTCTATTTCCGCGATGATGTCGCCGGAGGAGACGGTATCCCCCTCCTTGACCAGCCATTTCGCGAGCGTCCCTTCCTCCATCGTGGGAGACAGGGCAGGCATCAGGATTTCAGTCGCCATTCTCTCCCCCTTCAGCGGTAGGTGACTTTCTTGACCGCCGCGACGACATCGTCCGCGGTGATCAGCGCCAGTTTCTCAAGGTTTGCGGCATAGGGCATGGGCACGTCCTTGCCCGCGCAGTTGATCACGGGCGCATCGAGCCAGTCGAACGCGTTCTCCATGATATAGGCCGATAGGTGGTTGCCGATGGAGGCAACGGGGAACCCTTCCTCCACCGTCACGCAGCGGTTGGTCTTCTGCACGGAAGCGATGATCGTGTCGTAGTCGATCGGCCGCAACGTGCGCAGGTCGATGACCTCCGCCGAGATGCCTTCCTCCGCCAGCTTGTCCGCCGCCGCCAGCGCGTGGCTCATCCCGATGCCGAAGGAGACGATGGTGACATCCGTGCCCTCCCGCCAGATTTTCGCCTTGCCGAACGGGATGGTGAAATCGTCCAGATCCGGCACTTCGAAGGAGCGACCGTAAAGGATCTCGTTCTCAAGGAAGATGACCGGATTCGGATCGCGGATCGCGGATTTGAGCAGGCCCTTTGCATCGGCTGCGGAATAGGGCTGCACCACCTTCAGTCCCGGAATCTGTGCATACCATGCAGCATAATCCTGGCTGTGCTGGGCGGCGACGCGGGCGGCAGCGCCGTTCGGGCCGCGGAACACGATCGGACAGCCCATCTGGCCGCCCGACATGTAGAGTGTCTTGGCGGCGGAGTTGATGATCTGGTCGATCGCCTGCATGGCGAAGTTGAACGTCATGAACTCCACGATCGGCTTCAGGCCGCCGAAGGCCGCGCCGACGCCAATACCGGCAAAGCCGTGCTCCGTGATCGGCGTGTCCACCACGCGGCGGGCGCCGAATTCATCCAGCAGTCCCTGACTGATCTTGTAGGCGCCTTGGTATTCACCGACCTCCTCGCCCATCAGGAAGACGGTGTCGTCTGCCCGCATTTCCTCCGCCATCGCCTCGCGGAGCGCCTCGCGCACGGTCATGGTCTTCATGGGCGTGCCATCAGGCCAGTCCGGCGTGGTGTCGGCGGCCTTCTGCGGATGCGGCGCGGCTTCCACGGCGGAGGCTGCCTTGGCTTCCGCGGGCGCCTTTGCTTCGGCGGGCGCTTCCGACTTCGCCGGTGTCGCGGTCTCGGCGCTTTCGCCGTCTTCCACCATCACTGCGATGGGGGTGTTGACCTTCACCCCGGCCGTGCCCTCCGGGATGAGAATCTTGCCGACCGTGCCTTCATCGACGGCCTCGAATTCCATCGTGGCCTTGTCGGTTTCGATTTCCGCGATGATCTGGCCGGAGGACACCTCGTCCCCCTCCTTGATCAGCCATTTCGCGAGCGTGCCTTCCTCCATCGTGGGGGACAGGGCCGGCATCAGGATTTCGGTTGCCATTCTGTCTTTCCCCTCAGGCGTAGATGTCGGTGTAAAGTTCGGAGAGATCCGGCTCCGGGCTTTCTTTGGAGAATTCGGCGGCCTCGTTCACGATGCCCTTGATCTCCTTGTCGATGGCCTTGAGGTCGTCCTCCGTCGCGTGGCCGCCTGTCAGCAGCAACTCACGGACGTGTTCGATGGCATCGCGTTCTTCGCGCATCTTCTGCACTTCCTCCCGCGTACGGTATTTTGCCGGGTCCGACATGGAGTGGCCACGGTAGCGGTAGGTCATGACTTCAAGGATATAGGGCCCGTTCCCGGCGCGGCAGTGCGCGACGGCCTTCTCCCCGGCAGCCCGCACGGCCAGAACATCCATGCCGTCCACCTGTTCACCGGGGATGCCGAACGCCTCGCCACGGCCGAAGAGGGTCTTGGACTTGGTGGAGCGCTTGACGCTCGTGCCCATGGCATACTGGTTGTTCTCGATGACGAAAACCACCGGCAGGCTCCACAGTTCGGCCATGTTGTAGGTCTCATAGACCTGGCCCTGGTTGGCGGCGCCGTCACCGAAATAGGCGAAGGTGACGCGACCGTTGCCGAGATACTTGTCCGCGAAGGCAAGGCCCGCGCCGATCGGGACTTGCGCCCCCACGATGCCATGGCCACCGTAGAAGTGGCGCTCCTTGGAGAACATGTGCATGGAGCCGCCCTTGCCCTTGGAGTAGCCTCCCTCCCGGCCGGTCAGTTCCGCCATGACGCCTTTCGCATCCATGCCGCAGGCAAGCATGTGCCCGTGGTCGCGATAGGAGGTGACGCGCTTGTCGCCTTCCTCCGCCGCGGCCTCCAGGCCGACGACGACGGCCTCCTGCCCGATGTAAAGGTGACAAAAGCCTCCGATGAGGCCCATTCCGTAGAGCTGTCCCGCCTTCTCCTCGAACCGGCGGATCAGCAGCATCTCCCGATAGTAGTGGAGAAGCTCGTCCTTGGACACGTTCGGCTTCTCGGCGGGTTTCCTGGCGGCCATGCGCAACTGCTCCCTCTGGGTAATAGTTCACCATTAAACCATTTTGTGAAGATGGCAAGTCGGGGCATGTGCTGTCCCGTTGCCCTCCCTGTCTCGCACAAAGAAAAAGGGGGCAGACTGCCCCCCGGTTCCCGCTCACGCTGCATTGTTTCGCTGTGGTTCAGCGGATGACGATCTCGTCCTGCCGCGTATAGCCTAGCACGTCGCGCGCCTGCTGGTCGAGCAGATCGAGGTCGAGATACTGGTCGGAGAGGCGACGCGTGCGGTTGCGCAACTCGTCCACGTCCGCCTTCAGTCGATCGCGCTCCTCGGTGAGCTTTTCCGCTTCGGCCATGATCTGAACCCGGCTGAACACACCGTGATCCCCCTGAACGGCGGCGAAGGTGAAATAGGTGGCCAGCGTGCCCGCGACCACGAAATACATCACCGCGCCGAGCGGGGGGCGCTTTCGCTGACTGCTCATCATCCTGTCCCTCTGCCGGACGCCTGCCGGGAGTTTCGTCGTAACATCTCTCGCGGATGTTCGCAGCCGAGTGTCGCACAGGCGCAGCGGAATGCAACCACCTGCGCCAGCTGCGCACTTGCCCCATGCGGCGGATCGCCTAGGCTTGGAAGAACTGGTTGGAGGAGGGGGAGCCATGCAACCTGTCAGCCGTCTGCTCACCCATGAGGTGGAGAACCAGCCCGATCCGCCGGGGGATCGGGATCTGTGGCAGGAGGATCCCGCGCTGCGGGCCGCCGTGAACCGGGAAGGGGGCGATGCAGGGGGTCTCGCCCGCCACGGCGGGGAACTCGGGCGCTCATCCTGGCGGGAGGCCGCGCGGGACGCCAATCGCGTTGCTCCTGAACTGCGGCTCTACGATGTCGCCGGGCGGCGGTGCGATGAGGTGCATTTCCACCCCTCCTATCACGATTTCCTGCGGCTCGGGCTGGGCGCGGGCTATGCGGCGCTTCCCTGGGAAGGCGCGCGCGGCGGTCACGTGAGCCATGCGGCGCTGGTTTATCTTCATAGCCAGGTGGAGCCGGGCACCTGTTGCCCGATGACCATGACCTATGCCGCATCGGCGGCCCTCGGCGCGGCGCCAGAGGTTGCGGCGCGCTGGCTTCCGGGCCTTCGGTCCCGGGATTACGATCCCCGCCTGCTGCCGGTTGACAGGAAGTCAGGCCTGACGCTCGGCATGGCGATGACGGAGAAGCAGGGAGGGTCGGACCTTCGCGGCTCCTCCACGCGCGCGGAACGCACAGGCGATGGCTGGCGCCTCACCGGGCACAAGTGGTTCTGCTCTGCGCCGATGTCGGACGGGTTCCTGACGCTGGCACATGCGGAGGAGGGCTTGACCTGCTTTCTCGTCCCCCGCTGGCTGGAGGACGGGCGGAATGCCATTCGTCTGCGCAGATTGAAGGACAAGCTTGGCAATCGCTCCAATGCCTCGGCAGAGATCGAATACGAAGGGGCGCTCGCGGACCTTGTGGGAGAGCCGGGGCGGGGTGTGGCGACCATCATCGCGATGGTGCATCACACGCGTCTGGATACCGCGTTGGCGCCAGCCGGTCTGATGCGCGCCGCGCTGGTGGAGGCGCGGGACTGGGTTCTGGGCAGACGGGCGTTCCAGCGGCGGCTGATCGACCAGCCCCTGATGCGCGCCGTGCTGGCGGATATTGCGCTCGACTGGCTGGGAGCTGTGGCGCTTGGCTTCCGGGTCGCGCGGGCCTTCGATGAAGGCGATACCGCCTTTGCACGGATCGGCGTCGCGCTCGCCAAATTCATCGCCAACAAACGCTGCCCGGTAGTGGTTGGCGAGGCCTTGGAGATCAGGGGCGGCATGGGCTATGTGGAGGATACCGGCCTGCCGCTTCTTTACCGCGAGGCCCCGCTCAACGGTATCTGGGAGGGGTCGGGCAATGTCATCTGCCTCGACATCCTGCGGACGCTCGACCGCGACCCCGCAGCGGCCGTAGCGTTGCAGACAGAGCTGGAGGCGGCGCGCGGCGGCGATCCCCGCTATGACCGGGCTCTGGCGGCCCATATGGCCCGCTGGCCGGACCTGCCCGAGGAGGCGGAGGCGCGCTGGTTCGCCGAGCGGCTGGCGGTGTTGCTGACCGCGAGCCTGCTCCTTCGCGCGGGCGATGCGGCAGTTTCCGACGGGCATCTGGCGACGCGGGTGGAGGCGGAAGCTGGCCGGATACCGGGCAGCGTCTCCGGTCTCGACACCGGCGGCATTCTGGATTGGCTGTAGGAGGTTGCTGGAAAAGGCTTTTCTGCGCCGGATCGTTCGCAGTCCAACCCAGTCCAGCCGGAAACATCCAAGACCGCGATCATGCTAGCGCGTGTTTCTCAGGCTTCTTGAAGCCCTGGATATGAGACTGCGGACATTTTCCGCCGACCTCGCACCGCATGAAAAAGGCCCCCGCGAAGGGGGCCTTCATTGATCCGTCGCGGCGGGTCAGCCCGCGATGGATGCCTCATAGGTGGTCTGCACGGTTTCCCCCAGAACACGGTCGAAATCCGCATCGGCCTGATCTGCCGACAGGCCCTCGGTCAGCGCGCGGGAGAAGGACGCGATGATGCCCGTATTCTGGGCCAGCTTGGCGTTCGCCTCCTCGCGGCTGTAGCCGCCGGAAAGCGCCACGACCTTCAGCACTTTCGGATGATCGACCAGCGGCTTGTAGAAGTTCGGAACGGTGGGCAGCGAGAGTTTCAGCATCACCGGCGCGGAAACCGTCTCCAGCCCCTTCAGCAACGCGTCCTGCAGCAGCGCTTCCGCTTCCGCCTTGTCGGCGATGGAGATCGTCACCTCCGGCTCGAGGATCGGGACAAGCCCGTGGGCCAACACCTGCTCCCCCACCTCGAACTGCTGATCCACGATCTTCTGGATCCCGACCGGGTTCGCCGCGTTCACGACGGAGCGTTCCTTGGTGCCGAAGATCCCAGCCTTCGCCGCCCTGTCGAGCAGTGCGTCCAGCCCCGGCATCGGCTTCATCAGCTGCACACCGTCGGCTTCGGCCTCCAGCCCCTTGTCGATCTTCAGGAACGGCACCACGCTGCGGGTTTCCCACAGATAGGTCGCGGTGGGTGTACCGTCGATATCGCGATCCATGGTCTGTTCGAACAGGATCGCGCCCACGACCTTGTCACCGGTGAAAGCGGGGGATTTGATGATCCGCGCCCGCATCGCGTGGATCAGGTCGAACATCTCGGTTTCGCCCGAATAGGCGCTTTCCTCGATACCGTAGAGCCGGAGCGCCTTGGGGGTGGATCCGCCAGATTGGTCAAGCGCGGCGATGAACCCCGCGCCCTTCTTGATCTGCTCGGCCTGTTTAGCATTCGGCATGGTCATATCCCTGAAAATGACTTGGAGGGGCGTCATTTTCAGGTCTAGCCGGAGCATCGCGGCCCCGCAATCTCTGGTGGCGCTAACGGTTGCCCGGAGGCGTCAGACCATGTCCAATGCCTTCACCCCCGGCAATTCCTTGCCTTCCATCCACTCGAGAAACGCCCCGCCTGCGGTGGAGATATAGGTGAAGTCGCCCGCCACCCCGGCCTTGTTCAGGGCGGCCACGGTATCGCCGCCCCCGGCGACGGAGACAAGGCGTCCCGCCTGCGT
Organism: Haematobacter massiliensis; assembly: GCF_000740795.1. GTDB lineage: Bacteria > Pseudomonadota > Alphaproteobacteria > Rhodobacterales > Rhodobacteraceae > Haematobacter > Haematobacter massiliensis. The sequence goes on along the minus strand of NZ_JGYG01000001.1, from coordinate 523,957 downwards.
CAACTTGGCCGCATGGCGCGCGGCCTCCGTCGTCGCCCTGTCGAACGGCTCCAGTTCAAATGCGCCGAGCGGGCCGTTCCAGATCAGTGTCCGGCACGCATCGAACACCTTCTCCAGCTCCTTTACCGTCTGCGGCCCGGCGTCGAGAATCATCGCATCCGATGGGCAGTCGTCGGCCGGAAGTATTTCATGCGGCGCGTTCGCCTTGAACTCCCGCGCGACCACGATATCGACGGGAAGGTGGATGGAGCAGTTGGCAGCCTTCGCACGCGCAAGGATGTCACGTGCGGTCTCCGCCATATCCGGTTCGGCGAGCGACTTGCCGATCTGCTTGCCTTGCGCGACGAGGAAGGTGTTCGCCATCCCCCCGCCGATGACGAGATGGTCCACCTTCGTCACCAGATTGCCCAGCAGATCGAGCTTGGTGGAGACCTTTGCCCCACCCACGATCGCCACCAAGGGCCGTTTCGGATCCCCGAGGGCCGCAGCCAGCGCGTTCAGCTCAGCTTCCATCTGTCGCCCCGCGCCGGAGGGGAGGAGCTTCGTGATGGCCTCGACCGACGCATGGGCGCGGTGGGAGACGGAGAAGGCATCGTTGATATAGACGTCGCCCAACTCGGCAAGCTGCCGGGCAAAGGCCGGGTCGTTCTGCTCCTCGCCCGCATGGAAGCGGGTGTTTTCCAGCAACACGACCTCACCGGGGCGGGCCTGCTCGATGGCTTCCTCCGCGCGGGAGCCGGTGCAGTCCTCGGCAAAGACGACCTTGGTGCCGAAGGCCTTTTCCATCGCGGGCACGACGACCCTGAGAGACATCGAAGGTACGACCTTGCCTTTCGGGCGGTCGAAATGCGCGAGCAGGATCGGCCTTCCGCCCTTCTCCAGGACAGAGTGGATGGTGGGCGCTATCTTCTCGATTCGGGTGGCGTCGGTGACCTTGCCGTCCGCTACGGGGACGTTCACGTCCACGCGGATGAGGACGCGCTTGTCCTTCAGGTCGAAATCGTCGAGCGTTTTCCAAGCCATGTGCTGTTCCTCGCAGTGGTCGCCGCGGTATCTCGCCCGAAGGGATGGTGTGCGTCAACTCGCCCATATGTTTCAGCCGGTCGCCAGACACGACGCTTTGCCCTTTTCCTTGCGGGTTCCAGCTACTAGGTTGCGCCCAAAGCCAAGGAGGACAGGCCATGGCCGAGATCAAGGATCCGGAAAACACCATCATCATCGAGCTGAAGGACGGCCCCGTCGTCATTGAGCTTCTTCCCGACGTTGCTCCCAAACATGCGGAACGCATGAAGGAGCTTGCCCGCGCTGGAAAATACGACGGCGTCGTGTTCCATCGTGTGATCGACGGGTTCATGGCCCAGACGGGCGATGTGGAGAACGGCAATGCGACCGTCGACACATTCAACCTGCGGCGCGCGGGCACGGGCGGGTCCGATCTCCCGGACCTTCCGGCGGAATTCTCCCGCCTGCCGCATGATCGCGGAACACTGGGCGCCGCCCGCGCGATGGACCCGAACTCGGCCAACAGCCAGTTCTTCATCAACTTCAAGGACAACCATTTCCTGAACGGTCAATACACGGTCTATGGCCGCGTGATCGAGGGGATGGACAACGTAGACAAGATCAAACGGGGCGAGCCGCCGGCAGAGCCGGATCGCATGATCTCCGTCAAGGTCGCCGCGGATGGCTGAGAACGACCTCGTCCGGCGCGGGATGTTCTTCGGGGCGGCGGTTGCCGTCGCCCTCGCGACCTTTGGCACGTTCAGCATCGGTGCGACCTTTCTGGGTCGGGCGGATGCGGCGGAAGAGGATGGACCCGGCCCGGATCTGGTGATCCAGGTGGAGGGGCAGGCGAAGGGCCGCGTGGTCATCGATCTGCTACCCGAGGTGGCGCCCGAGCATGTGAAGCGTATCGTCACGCTGGCGGAGGCGGGAGAATACGACGGCGTGGTGTTCCACCGCGTCATCGAGGGCTTCATGGCCCAGACCGGGGACGTGGAATTCGGCAAGCATGCCGGAGATACATCGCGGGCGGGAATGGGCGGCTCCGACTTGCCCAACCTGCAAGCGGAATTCTCCAGCCAGGCGTTCAAGCGTGGTACTGTCGGCATGGCGCGTTCGCAGGATCCCAATTCGGCGAACAGCCAGTTCTTCATCATGTTCGACGACGCTCCGCATCTTGACGGCCAATATACCGTTGTCGGACGCGTGGTCGAAGGCATGGATGTGGTCAACAAGATCAAGCGCGGGAACAGCGGCCGCAACGGGGAAGTGAGCAATCCCGACTGGATGACCAAGGTCACCGTGGAGAAATAGGCCGCTCGATCATTCGATGCTGGCCATTTGAACTGAAACCCGCCCTGATGCGTTGTCTGGGCGGAATTCTGACAAGGGAGAGCCAGATGAAATCGGATGCCGAACGCCGCACTCAGCTTGATGAACGGCTGGCCGAACTCGAAGACCGCGTCGAGGATATCGACGAGGAAATCGGCTCCGAAGACAGCGACGATTGGGAAGACCAGGCGTCTGAGCGACAGGGCGATGAAGTGCTCACGGGCCTCAGCGAATCTGCGGTGAACGAGATTCGCATGATCAAAGCAGCGCTCAAACGGCTGGATGAGGGCGAATACGGTTACTGCACCATCTGCGGCAAGCGTATCTCGGAAGACAGGCTCGACCTTCTCCCGGCGACACCCTTCTGCAAGGACGATGCGCGCTGAACCACGGCGCTGCACGAAGACGATTGCTCTGACCATGGGCCTCCGATACGGAGGCCCTTGCCATGTCAGAACGCATCCCCATTCTTTCCCATGTCAAGGCGCTGCTCGCGCTTGGCATTCCGCTCATCGGCAGCAATGTCGCCCAGGTGGCGTTGCATGTCAGCAATACGGTGATGCTCGGATGGTATGACGTCACCGCGCTGGCGGCGGCGACGCTGGCCACGGCCTCCTATATTGTCCTGTTCCATTTCGGCGCAGGTTTTGCACAGGCGGTGATGCCGCTTGTTGCGGAGGCCGCGGGAACGCGGGATGAGACGACCGCCCGGCGCGTGACCCGGATGGGCATGTGGCTTTCCGTGTTCTACGGAATCCTGCTGCTGCCCCTGATGTTCTGGTCGCGGCCGCTTTTCGGGGTGCTGGGACAGGATCCGGTGGTTTCCGAACTGGCGCAGACCTACCTCCGCATCGTCGGCCCCGCGCTCATACCGGCGCTTGTCGTCATGGTGCTGCGGAGCTATCTCGCGGCGCTGGGGCGGACGCAGGTTGTCCTCTGGGTGACGTTGACGGGGCTTGCCGTGAACATCGTGGCGAACTGGGCGCTGATCTTCGGCAACTGGGGCTTTCCCGAACTCGGCATCGCGGGGGCGGCGACGGCGTCGGCACTCGTGCAGCTCGTGACGATGGGGTTGCTGGCCGGTTACGCTGCCTGGCTCCCCGAGCTACGCCACAACCGGCTTTTTCAGCGGATCTGGAAGCCTGATTGGCAGGCATTCGGACGGGTCTTCCGTCTCGGCTGGCCAATCGGGCTCACCAGTCTGGCGGAATCAAGCCTTTTCACGGCGGCAGCGGTGATGATGGGCTGGATCGGGCCGAAACCGCTCGCCGCGCATGGAATCGCGATGGAACTGACCGCGCTTGCCTTCATGCTGCATGTCGGTCTGTCCAATGCGGCCACCGTCCGCTCCGGTCGTTTCCTGGGTGAACGGAACTGGCCGGAACTCCGGCGTGGCGCTGTCGTGGCGATCTGCCTTTCTGCGATTTGCGGGGTGGGCATCATTGTGACGATCCTGACCATTCCCGGACCGCTGATCGAGCTGTTCCTGTCCCCTTCCGAGACGGATCGGGAGGCGATCATCGCCATCGGGACGGCGCTTCTGGCTGCCGCGGCGGTGTTTCAGTTCGGCGATGCGGCGCAAGTCATGGCGCTCGGTCTGCTGCGCGGGGTGCAGGATACGCGGGTGCCCATGTTCATCGCGGGTCTCAGCTACTGGATCGTCGGGGTTCCGGCCAGTTATCTGTTGGGCTTCCATTTCGGCCTGGGGCCAGAGGGGATCTGGTATGGCCTTGCGGTGGGCCTGATCCTGGCCGCAACGCTGCTGCTCCTGCGGTTCTGGACCCGCGCGCTCCGCCAGCAATGAGAAAGGCGCGCCAGTGGCGCGCCCTCCATCCTCAATCTTCCGCCAGCACCGCGTCCTTCAGGCCGGGCGACATATGCCCGGTGGGAATCGGCCGACCGTCCCCCTTGACGGGATGTCCGCCAAGGGCCGCGTTCAGTTTCTCGGTGTCCAACTCGTTCTCCCACCGCGCGACGACGATGGTGGCAACGGCGTTGCCGATGAAGTTGGTCAGGGCACGGCATTCCGACATGAACCGGTCCACGCCAAGGATGAGTGTCATCCCCGCGACGGGCACCGAAGGCACCACGGAAAGCGTCGCCGCCAGGGTGATAAAGCCCGCTCCCGTGATCCCCGCCGCGCCCTTGGACGACAGCATCGCCACCGCCAGAAGCAGAAGCTGCTCCCCCCAGCTGAGGTCGATATCCATCGCCTGCGCGATGAACAGGGCGGCCATCGTCATGTAGATGTTCGTGCCGTCGAGGTTGAACGAGTACCCGGTCGGCACTACCAGCCCAACGACGGACCGGGAAGCGCCTGCGCGCTCCATCTTCTCCATGAGCGAGGGCAGCGCCGCTTCGGAGGACGAGGTGCCGAGCACGAGGAGCAGTTCTTCCTTCAGATAGGAGATCAGCTTCAGGATGGAGAAGCCGTTGTACCGGGCGACCGCGCCCAGCACGAGCAGCACGAAGAGCAGCGCGGTGATATAGAAGACCGCGACGAGGAAGAACAGGTTCACGACCGTGCCGATGCCGTATTTGCCGATGGTGAAGGCCATCGCGCCAAAGGCACCAATGGGCGCGGCTTTCATCAGGATCGCCACCAGCTTGAACACCGGAATGGTGAGCTGCTGGAGAAACTCGGTCACCGGACGTCCCAGATCACCCACCGCCGCCAGCGCCAGCCCGAACAGCACCGCGATGAACAGCACCTGGAGGATATCGCCATCGGCAAAGGCCCCGACCAGCGTCGTCGGGATGATATTCATCAGGAAGCCGGTGATCGTCGAATCATGGGCCTTCGCCGCGTATTGTTGCACGGCGGAGGCGTCGAGCGAGGCCGGGTTGATATGCAGGCCAGCCCCTGGTTGCAGTGTATTCGCAACGATGAGGCCAATGACGAGCGCCAGAGTCGAGAAGGTCAGGAAGTAGAGCATCGCCTTGCCCGCGACGCGCCCGACCTTCTTCATGTCCGTCATGCCGGCGATGCCGGTGGAGACGGTGAGAAAGATCACCGGTGCAATGATCATCTTCACCAGCCGGACGAAAGCATCGCCCAGAGGCTTCAGCTGTTCGCCGAACACCGGCCAGAAATGGCCGAGCAGAATACCCGCGACGATGGCCACGAGCACCTGAAAATACAGGTGGCGATAAAAGGGGACCGGCTCCGCCGGAGCCGTTGTTGTCGTGTGCATGCTGATCCTCCCATGCGTGTCGCGGGTCGGCCAGGTTCCTCATCCTCGCCGGTCCCATCCGTCTTGGCGACGGAAATGGATATCAGCCTGCATGCGCCCCAGGGGGATCCGAATCAATCGGGGCCGGCGGTGAAAACCGGCCGGCCCCAGAGGAGTTGGGTGGAAATCCACCCATTATGGATACGGGAGCGGGTGGAAATCCACCCAATACGCTCCTTAGCGCAGGGAAGCGCAGAAGTCCTTGATCCGCGTGCAGGCTTCTACGAGCACGGCGTCAGAGGTCGCATAGCTCACGCGAAAGTTGGGGGACAGGCCAAAGGCCGCGCCGAACACCACGGCCACGCCCTTTTCCTCCAGCAGCGCGGTGGCGAAGGTCTCATCATCGACGATCGCCGTTCCGGCGGGGGAGGTCTTGCCGATGCAGCCTGCTACGGAGGGATAGACGTAGAACGCGCCCTCCGGCACGGGGCAGGTGATCCCATCCGCCTCGTTCAGCATCCTGACCACCAGGTCACGACGACGCTCGAACGCAAAGCGGCTTTCCGTGATGTAGTCCTGCGAGCCGTTCAACGCCTCGACCGCTGCCCATTGGCTGATGGAGCAGGGGTTGGAGGTCGATTGGGACTGCACCTTGCTCATCGCCTTGATGAGCATTTCGGGGCCTCCGGCATAACCGATCCGCCAGCCGGTCATCGCATAGGCCTTCGACACGCCGTTGCAGGTCAGAGTGCGGTCATAGAGCCCCGGCTCCACTTCGGCGGGTGTGACGAACTTGAAGTCGCCAAACACCAGATGCTCATACATGTCATCGGTCATTATCCAGACATGCGGATGGCGCATCAGCACATCGGTCAGCTCCTTCAGCTCCTCGCGGCTGTAGCCCGCGCCGGAAGGGTTGGAGGGCGAGTTGAAGATGAACCACTTGGTCTTGGGCGTGATCGCGGCTTCCAGCTGCTCGCCGGTGATCTTGTAGCCGGTTTGCATCGGGCCTTCGATGAACACCGGCTCGCCGCCCGCAAGCAGCACCATGTCGGGATAGGACACCCAGTAGGGCGCGGGGATGATGACCTCGTCGCCCGCGTTCAGCGTGGCAACCAGCGCATTGTAGAGCACCTGCTTGCCGCCCGTGCTCACCGTGATCTGGGAGGGCTTGTAGCTCAGCCCGTTTTCCCGCTCGAACTTTGCGCAGATCGCCTTCTTGAGTTCGGGGATGCCGTCCACGGCCGTGTATTTCGTCTTGCCCTCGTCAATCGCGCGCTTGGCGGCGTTCTTGATGTTCTCGGGCGTGTCGAAATCCGGTTCCCCCTGCGACAGGCCGATGATGTCGCGGCCTTGCGCAGCAAGCTCGCGCGCGAGGTTTGACACGGCGATCGTGGGGGAGGGTTTGACGCGGTCGAGCGTTTCCGACAGGAAGGGCATGGCGGGGCTCCGGCTGGGACAGGTAGGCCCGCTTTAGGGCGCGCCGTGCGCCCGATCAAGGCCGAAGAGGATCACCATGACCGAGACCCGTGAAAACCGGCTGAAACGCCTCAAGATGCGGTCATGGCGGCGCGGGATGAAGGAGATGGACCTGATTCTCGGCCCCTGGGCTGATGGCACGCTGGAGGAGTTGTCGCCCGAGGATCTCGACCTGCTGGAGGATCTGCTGGAGGAGAACGATCAGGATCTTTACCGCTGGATCGTGTCGGGGGGCGCGCCGGAGCGGCTATCCCCGCTGCTCGACCGGATCGCCGCCCATGCGCAGGCGCGATTTCGCGGCTGAGGCGGGGCGGGCGCCTCCTTAACCGGATATTGGTAATTCTTGTTCATTCTGATGCACATGCGACAGACGGAGCGAGATATGACAATCGTCCAGAAACTGCCCCAGCCGCCCACCGATGACCTGCCGTTCACCGGCTATCTGGACATCCTGAGCCTGATCGAACGGCTGCACCGCCTGCTGCTCGATGTCATCAAGGATGAGTTCGAGCGCGTCGGCGTGATGGAGATCAACGCGGTTCAGGCCCTGCTGCTGTTCAACATCGGCGAGAATGAGGTGACGGCGGGGGAACTGAAAAGCCGCGGCTACTACCAAGGCTCCAACGTCAGCTACAATCTGAAGAAGCTCGTGGAGACGGGCTACATGCACCATCAGCGCTCGCAGATGGACAGACGTTCGGTGCGGGTGAGCCTCACGCCGAAGGGGCGTGAGGTGCGGCAGGCGATGGAGGATCTGTTTGCCCGTCATGTGGACGGGCTGGAGGCGCGGGGCCGGGTGGATGCCCAGGGCCTGCGCTCCACCGGAGAGGCGCTTCGCCGGATGGAGCGGTACTGGACGGATCAGATCCGCTATATCTACTGAGCGCTTACCAATGCCCGGTATTGGGCATGGAAGCCCAGGGTTCGGCCGGAGCCAGCGCCTCGCCTGCCTGAAGAAGCTCGATGGAGACATTGTCGGGGCTGCGCACGAACGCCATGTGACCGTCTCGCGGCGGCCGGTTGATGGCCACGCCCTGATCCATCAGCTTCTGGCAGAGCGCGTAGATATCCTCCACCTCATAGGCCAGGTGGCCGAAGTGGCGGCTGTCGGAAGGCAGGCCGGTATCGCCGTCCCAGTTCCAGGTCAGTTCAACCGGCGCCTGATCGTCTCCCGGCGCGGCCATGAAGACGAGGCTGAAACGTCCCTTGTCATTGTCGATGCGCCGGATCTGGCGCAGGCCGAGCAGCTCATAGAAGGCCATCGACTTTTCGAGATCCAGCACGCGCACCATCGTATGCAGATATTTCATGTCGTCTCCTTGTACGGTGAGTGGAAACTAGCGCAGTCGGCCCGGGTCGGGAAGTCGGCTTGCCGGGGCGCGTCACGGGGGATATGGTCTCCAGGTTCCCACCATATCTTGTGGCCACTCTATCGGAGACCCCATCATGCCGATCAATCCCGACCAGCAATCCCAGATAGATGCGCTGCGCGCTACCCCGCGTCAGACGCTGCGCGCTGTGTCGGAGGGCATGGAGAAGCACCTCTACCTTGCCCATGAGGTTCTCGACCACGGCTTCGTGCGCGTGGTGGATTACATGGGCGACGATGCCGCCATCGTGCAGGCCGCCCGTGTGAGCTATGGCGCAGGCACCAAAGCCACGCGGGACGATGCGGGGCTGATCCGGTATCTCATGCGTCACTGGCATTCCACGCCGTTCGAGATGTGCGAAGTGAAGCTGCATGTGAAGCTGCCGATCTTCGTGGCGCGGCAGTGGATCCGGCATCGCACTGCCAATGTGAACGAGTATTCTGGCCGCTACTCGATCCTGGACAGGGAGTTCTATATCCCTGCGCCCGAGCATCTCGCCGCCCAGTCGCGCAAGAACCACCAAGGCCGCGATCAGGTGTTGGAGGGTGAGGAGGCCGCGCGCGTGCTCGCGCTGCTCAAGGAGGACGCGGACCGCGCCTATGACCATTACGAGGCGATGCTGAGCGATGAAGGGCAGCAGGGACTCGCCCGGGAGCTCGCCCGTATGAACCTGCCGGCGAATATCTACACCCAGTGGTACTGGAAGACCGACCTGCACAATCTCTTCCACTTCCTGCGGCTTCGCGCTGATTCGCACGCACAGTATGAGATCCGGGTCTATGCCGATGCGATCTGCCGTATCGTTGCAGACTGGGTTCCGCATGCCTATGCGGCTTTCGAGGATTACCGCATGGGGGGTGTTCAGCTCTCGGCGAAGGGGGTCGATGTGCTGCAGCGCCGCTTGCGGGGAGAGACGGTCACCCAGGAAAGCTCAGGCATGTCCAAAGGCGAATGGCGTGAGTTCGCGGTCGCTTGGGGAGAGGCTGAATGATCACCCTCTACGGTATCCCTACGTGCGACACCTGCCGCAAGGCGCTGGCGAGTCTGCGGGAGAAAGGGGAGGTGACCTTTCACGACATTCGCAAGCAACCGCTCTCCGACACGGAAATCGGCCGCTTTCTGAACGCCTTCGGGGACAAGCTCATCAACAGGGCTTCGACGACATGGCGCAGCCTCTCGGAGGAGGAGCGCGGCCAGTCTCCGCAGGCGCTTCTTGCCGCGCATCCGGCCCTCATGAAGCGACCGGTGATAGAAAGCGGGGACCGCCTTACTCTGGGGTGGAAGGACGACGCGCGGAAGGTCTGGCTCTGACTGCCGCATCAGCGGGAGCGGGCGTCGTCGCCGGAATGCCCGCCGCTGTGAGCGCGCCCGCGCCGTCAGAGGGCGGACTGTTCCTGCATTGCCAGGAGCACCACGCGGGCCTCAGATTCCCAGCCTGCTCGCAGGCCAGGACTACAAATGGGAACGGCCCGAAACCGCGTGACGCGTGTTCCGGGCCGCCCGAATGATGGTGGCGCTGTTAGAGCAGGCGCAGGTCCGAAGCCGACGAACGCCCGTCGCGGCCGGATTGAAGTTCGTAGCCGATCTTCTGGTTGTCGTTCAGGCCTTTCAGCCCCGCACGTTCAACAGCCGAGATATGCACGAACACATCCTTGCCGCCATCGTCCGGAGCGATGAAGCCATAGCCCTTCGTCGTATTGAACCATTTCACGGTGCCAGTCGGCATTCCGTCTCTCCTTTTAGAACTCCCGACGCGGGACTGCGGCGGGCCGTGCTGCCGGGTCTTCCAAGTCTCCGGCTGCCTGGGTCATCAGGAGGCGGTCGCAGAAAGTCCGTTGTCACGGACAGAAGGAATGACTCATCCCCCGCCAAAATCAAGACGGTTTCTGCACAAGGTCGTTAGGCGCGCGGCTTTTAGCCCTGCGCCGAAGGGGTAGCAAGATCGGGCGGAAGGGCTTCCCTGGCAAGTTGCTCCACCGCTGCGGCGAGCGCCAGCGACTCGCTTCGATTCTCGCCCAGACGACGGAGAGAGACTGTCCGCTCCTCCACTTCCTTCATGCCGATGGCCAGGATGACGGGCACCTTGCCCACCGAATGCTCGCGGACCTTGTAGTTGATCTTCTCGTTGCGAGTATCAGCCTCCGCCCGTAGTCCGGCAGCGCGCAGAGATTTAACGATTTCAAGGACGTAGTCATCCGCATCCGACACGATCGAGGCGACCACCACTTGCCGCGGCGCGAGCCAGAACGGCAGCTTGCCCGCATAGTTCTCGATCAGGATGCCGATGAACCGCTCAAATGACCCGAGGATCGCGCGGTGCAGCATATAGGGGCGGTGCTTGCCGCCATCCTCGCCCACGTATTCCGCGCCGAGCCGGGTGGGTAGGTTCGGATCGACCTGGAAGGTGCCGCACTGCCACTCCCGACCGATGGCATCGGTCAGTTTGAAGTCGAGCTTCGGCCCGTAGAAGGCGCCTTCGCCGGGATCGACAACATAGGGCACGTCCACGTGCCGGATCGCCGATTCCAGCGCGTTTTCCACCTTGTCCCAGGCCTCGTCGGAGCCGATTCGCACGTCGGGCCGGGTGGAGAGCTTGATGTCGAACTTCTCGAAGCCCAAGTCACGATAAACGGAGGCCAGCAGCGCGATGAAGCTCGCGCATTCTGCCTCGATCTGATCCTCGGTGCAGAAGATATGTGCGTCGTCCTGGGTGAAACCGCGGACACGCATCAGCCCGTGCATGGAGCCTGAAGACTCGAACCGATGGCAGGAGCCGAACTCCGCCAGTCGCAGCGGCAGATCGCGGTAGGACTTCAGGCCCTGATTATAGACCTGCACATGGCAGGGGCAGTTCATCGGCTTCAACGCGTTGATGCGCCGTTCCTTGTGCTCATCCTCGTCCACTTCGACGATGAACATGTTCTCGCGATAGGCTTCCCAATGGCCGGATTTCTCCCAGAGCACGCGGTCCACCACCTGCGGCGTGCGAATCTCGCGGTAGTCGGCGCGGGCCAGCCTGCGGCGCATGTAGTCTTCCAGCGTGCGGTAGATGGTCCAGCCGTTCGGATGCCAGAACACCATGCCGGGCGCTTCCTCCTGGAGATGGAAAAGATCCATCTCCTTGCCCAGCCGCCGGTGGTCGCGCTTGGCCGCTTCCTCCAGCATGGTGACATAGGCCTTCAGGTCGTCGCGGTTGCGGAAAGCCACCCCATAGATGCGCTGAAGCTGCTTGTTGTTCGAATCACCGCGCCAGTAGGCGCCAGCCACGGACATCAGCTTGAAGGCATCCGGGGGCAGTTGTCCGGTGTTCTGGAGATGCGGGCCGCGGCAGAGATCCTGCCAGTGGCCGTGCCAGTACATGCGGATCTTCTGCTCTTCCGGAATCGCCTCGACCAGTTCGACCTTGAACGGTTCGTGCCGCTCTTCGTAGTAGGCGATGGCGCGGGCACGGTCCCAGACCTCGGTCTTCACCGGATCACGGAGGTTGATGATCTCCTTCATTCGCTTCTCGATGGCGCCCAGATCCTCCGGGGTGAAGGGCTCCTCCCGGTCGAAGTCGTAATACCAGCCGTTCTGAATGACCGGACCGATGGTGACCTTCACCTCCGGCCAAAGCTCCTGCACCGCGCGCGCCATGACATGCGCCAGGTCGTGCCGGATCAGTTCCAGCGCCTGCGCCTGATCCTGCATGGTATGGATCTCGATCGCGGCGTCGAACTCGATCGGCCATTGCAGGTCGAAGTGGGCGCCGTTCACCGTGGCGGAGATCGCCTTCTTGGCCAGGGAGTTGGAGATGGAGGCCGCGACCTCGCCCGGTGTGGTGCCGGCGGGGTAGTCACGTTTCGATCCATCGGGAAAGGACAGGGAAATCTGGGCCATTGAAGGCTCTCCTCGTCGGTCTGGCGCCCACGGAACGCCCGGTTGCGGGTTGTCCCGTCTCTCTAGGGCCGCGCCGCTTGGGATGTCAACCGCATGGCGAAAGGCGCCTGTCATGCTATGACGGAGACAACAGAGGAGGAGAGATCATGGGCGAAGTGGCCTTGCTGATCGTCGACATGCAGAACGACTACTTTCCCGGCGGTCGCTGGCCGCTGGCGGGAGCGGAGGAGGCCGCAACCCGCGCCGCAGGTCTTCTCGCCGCGTTTCGCGCGGCAGGGGAGCCCGTGATCCATATCCGCCACGAATCGACGCGGGAGCCTTCGCCCTTCTTCACGCCGGGAACGCCGGGGGCGGAGATCCACCCGTCTCTCGCGCCGGAGCGGGGGGAGGCCACCATCGTGAAGAACTTTCCCAACAGCTTTCGCAGCACGGGTCTTCATGAGGTGCTGGAGGGCTGGCGTGCGGAGCATCTGGTGATCGTGGGTGCGATGACCCACATGTGCATCGACGCGACTGTCCGTGCCGCAGCCGACCTTGGTTACCGGGTGACGGTCGCGGGGGATGCCTGCGCCACGCGCGCGCTGGAATTCCGTGGCAGGGAAGTGTCTGCGGATGATGTGCAGGCGGCCTATCTTGCCGCCCTGGCCTTTGGCTATGCCTCTGTCATCACGGCCGACGAGGCAGCGGGCCTCGTGTCGGCCTGAGAGCTTGCGGCAGCGCGGCGCGGCTGGCATCACGACCCGAACGCTTTCGGAGGATGCCACCATGCCCGATCATCTGCTCACGCCGGAAGGCCGCAGTCTCGCCTACAACCGCATCCCCGGTCGTGGGCCGGGCGTGGTGTTTCTGGGCGGCCTGCGATCCGACATGACGGGGACGAAGGCGCTCTATCTGCAGGATTGGGCGGAAACGCAGGGCCGTGCCTTCCTGCGATTTGATTACTCCGGCCACGGCCAGTCCTCCGGCACCTTCGAGGAAGGCGCGATCGGCGACTGGCTTGAGGATGCGCGCCATGTGATCGACCGGCTGACGGAGGGGCCGCAGATCCTCGTCGGCTCATCCATGGGCGGTTGGATCGCGCTCCTGCTGGCGCGGTCGATGCCGGAACGGGTAGCGGGACTGGTGACCATCGCCGCAGCGCCCGACTTCACCGAGGATGACATGTGGGCGGGTATGAGCGATGCGGAGCGCGAGCTGCTGCTCGCGCGTGGCTATGTCGAGCAGCCCTCCGATTACGACGGGCCCTATCGCATCAGCCGCCGGTTCATTGAGGACGGGAGGGACCACCTCGTTCTTCGCAGCCCGCTGCCGCTGCCGTTTCCCGTCCGTCTCCTTCACGGGACGGGAGATGAAACCGTACCATGGGAGCGCGGGATGCGGGTGCTTGAACATGCGTCCGGCGAGGATATCCGGCTGACGCTGGTCAAGGATGCCGATCACCGTTTCTCGACGCCCGCATGTCTCGACCTGATTGCGGCGACCCTCGGCGAGGTGCTTGGGTAGGAGGATGCCGGGCTTGCATTGCCCGGCGATCATCGATCCACGGTCAGACCGGCACGCTATCCGGCATCGCGCCGCTGCCAGCGGAAGAAGAGACCACGCTCGCCTTCCGGCGCCCTGCTGGCTTCGACTCTGCGTCCTGGGATTTGCCGGCGCGATCCAGGAAGTCGAGCACGTAGGGGCGGATGTTCTTGCGCCAGGAGGAACCGGCGAAGATGCCATAATGGCCCGCATTCGGCTCCAGATAATAACCCTTCATTTCCTCCGGCAGACCGGTGAGGAGGTCAAGCGCGGCCTTGCACTGTCCGGGGGCGGAAATGTCATCCTTCTCGCCTTCGACGACGATGACAGCGGTCCTGTCGATCCGGCCGATATCGACGGGTTGGCCCTCGATGGTGAAGACATTCCGCGCAACCTCGCGATCCTTGAAGATGCGCTCCACCGTGGACAGGTAGAATTCCGCCGTCATGTCCATGACCGCAAGATATTCGTCGTAGAATCGGTTGTGTTGATCGTGGTCGCCGGCGGTGCCCTGGGCAACGGCGAGGATCTGATTCATGAACGCCTCGGTATGACGTTCCCGGTTCATCGCGATGAAGGAGGAGAGTTGAAGCAGGCCAGGATAGACCAGCCGGCCGACGCCCGGATACTTGAAGCCGACACGTTCGATGAACAGCCGCTCGAGCTGACCCATGGTGACGCTGTCCCCGAAATCGGTCACTTCGGTAGGCTTTGCCGCCGGGTCGATCGGCCCGCCGATGAGCGTCATGGACCGCGGTTGCGCCTCCGGCTCATGCTCCGCAAGCCACGCCCCGGCGACAAGCGTCAAGGGTGCCGGCTGGCAGATTGCGATCACGTGAATATCCGGACCGAGATGGCGGATGAAATCCACGAGCGTGAGGGTGAAATCCTCCACATCGAACTTGCCCTCGGACACGGGAATGTCGCGGGCATTGCGCCAGTCGGTGACATAAAGCTCGCAATCGGGCAGCAGGCTCGCCACGGTCGAGCGGCACAGGGTCGCGTAGTGGCCGGACATCGGCGCGACGAGAAGTACGCGCCGTGCCATCGGCTCGCGCCCTTCGACCCGGAAATGCACGAGGTCACAGAACGGCCGCCGCGCGACCACTGCCGTTTCCACGACCAGATCGGTGCCATCCGCGCCGGTGACAGTGCGAATCCCCCAGTCCGGCTTCACAACCATACGGGAGAAGCTCCGCTCCGCGACCTCTCCCCAGGCCGCCATCAGGGTAAGTGCGGGGTTCGGAATGGGGGCGAGGGCGGGGTAGCTCGCCATGGCACGGGCCGTCGCGCCCAGCCATTCGCTGGTGTTGCGCAAGGTTTCCATCATGTCGTAGCCGGTCATCGTCTTGATCATCGCGCTCTCCTGCCAATTGCAGCCTGGGGCAATTCGTCGCTTCCCCCCCAGTATGGGCGACGCTATGCTTGACTCCAACTCTAGGGGGGAGCCAGGGAGATGACAACGGGAACGCGTGGTCGCTCGCGTATGGACAAGTCGCCGGATGAGGGTGACGTAACGGAACCCGCGCCGGAGCCGTCGCCGGCGGACCATCTCGAACGCATGAATGAAAGTCTGGCGCGGGTGGAGGAGCTTCGCCAGCGAATGATCGCGGCTCTCGCCCGGCGCAAGCCCGTGGATGCCGGCCTCGCCGGGCCGGGAGGCGACATCTTCATGAAGGCCGCCACCGGCTACATGGCTGAGATGATGCAAAATCCCGGTCGTATCCTCGAGCATCAGATTGGCTACTGGGGCAAGGCTGTCCGCCACTACATGGATGCGCAGCAGGCTCTTACCACCGGTCGCCTCACGCCGCCTGATGATCGCGGACCGCGCGACCGGCGCTTCGCCAACCCGCTCTGGGACAGCCATCCGTTCTTCAATTACGTGAAGCAGCAATATCTGATTTCGGTGGAAGCGGCGCATCAGGCCGTGGCCGACATGCAGCTTGACGAAAAAGAGCGACGCAGAGTTGATTTCTTTACCCGCCAGATGCTCGACATGTTGTCGCCCACGAACTTCTTCGGGACCAATCCCGATGCGCTCGAACGTGCGGTTGCGACGGATGGTGAGTCGATCGTCAGGGGCATGGAAAACCTCGTCGCCGATCTGGAGGCGAACGATGGAGAACTCCTCGTAACCCTGGCTGACCGGCAGGCGTTTCAGGTCGGCGAGAATCTTGCCACCACCGAGGGTTCTATCGTCTTCCGCAACCGGCTTTTCGAGCTCATCCAGTATTCGCCAAAGACGGAGACGGTGAAGCAGCTGCCGCTCATCATCTTTCCGCCGTGGATCAACAAGTACTACATTCTCGATCTCAAGCCCCAGAACTCCTTCATCCGGTGGGTGGTGGGGCAGGGGTATACGGTTTTCGTCGTAAGCTGGGTCAACCCGGACGAGTCGCTCGCGGATGCCGGGCTTGATACTTACATCGAAGAGGGATTTCTGACGGCGATCGAAACCGTGCGCGATATCACCGGCGAAGAGCAGGTAAATGCGGTCGGTTATTGTATCGCTGGCACGACCTTGGCGCTGACATTGGCATTGCTTCGCAAGCGGGGCCTGAATCCGGTGAAGTCAGCCTCTTTTCTGACAACGCTCACGGATTTCTCCGATCAGGGTGAGTTCACGGCGTTTCTTTCCGATGACTTTGTTGACGCCATAGAACGGCAGGCCTATGCGAAGGGATATCTGGCCGCCTATTTCATGGCCAAGACCTTTTCCTATCTGCGCGCAAACGATCTGGTCTATGGTCCGGCAATCCGCAGCTACATGATGGGCGAAGCGCCGCCGGCATTCGATTTGCTGTACTGGAACGGTGACTCGACAAATCTGCCTGCCCGCATGGCGACCGAGTACCTGCGCTGGCTCTGTCAGGAGAACCGCTTCGCGAAGGAGGGCATTCGCCTGTGCGGTGAAGACTTGACGCTTTCCGATGTTACTGTGCCGCTTTGCGCGGTGGCATGTGAAGCCGATCATATCGCCGCATGGAAGGCGAGCTTTGCGGGGGTCTCCCAAATGGGAAGCCCAGACAAGACCTTCGTGCTCGCGGAATCGGGCCATGTCGCCGGGGTCATTAACCCACCCGGCAAGGACAAGTACGGTCATTACCTTGGGGCCACACCGGAAGGTGCGTCAGAAGCGTGGCGCTCCTCCGCGCAGCGCCGCCAGGGCAGCTGGTGGCCGAGCTGGGAGGGCTGGCTTCGTCAGCGGGCAGGAAGCGACGTAAGTGCCCGCTTGCCGGGGACGGGCAACCATCCGGTGCTTGGCGATGCGCCGGGGGAATATGTGCGCACCAAGGGGTCTGCGGGCGAATAATTGTTCAATTTAGCTGACTTATAAATTTTCTGCACCGCAGCAAAAAAATCTTGAAATGCCGCAGTGCAGAACATACCTTGGGGTCAGTACGCGATATTGTAGTTGTGGAGGGAAAGATGGCTAAAACTCAGGATTTCACCAAAATGGTGCAGGATATGATGTCGGCATTTCCGGTGGACGCTCATGCGTTCCAAGAAGCATTCAAGACCCAAGCCGCTCTGGGTGAGCGGATGACGAAAGTCGTGCTCGAAGCTGCAGAGAAATCGACGGAAATTTCCAGCCGTTGGACGAAGGAATCGATCGCGAAGGTCGGTGAGCTCGCTCGCGTGAAGGAAGAGCCGGGTGATTACTCCAAGGCGCTGTCCGAGTTCGCTTCTTCTTCCGCGGAAATGGCAGCGGAAAATCTGGCTGCCTTTGCCGAGGTGGCGAAGAAGGTGCAGATGGAAACTGTCGAACTGATGCTTGCTGCTGGCAAGGATATCTCGGAAGACGCTACCGCTGCTGTGAAAAAAGCGACGAGCGAAGCTACAGCTGCGGCCGCCCGCGCTTCCAAAGCCGCGCCGACGGCTGTCAAATCCTGACCGGATTTGAGGTTTGATTGGGGGACGGGCCATGGCCCGTCCTTTTTCGTTACAGGAGGAACGAGGCAGGTTTCTTTTTGGAAATCTCTGGCCTAGATTCCCTGTAGCAAGTGACGGGGGGATGGAAGGTGGCAGAGAACGACAAGCCGCTGCTGATCAAGCGGTATGCGAGCCGCAGGCTTTATAATACCGAAACCAGCGATTACGTGACGCTGGAGGATATCGCGCGGTTCATCCGTGACGGGCGTGAAGTGAAGATCGTTGACCTGAAGTCCGGGGATGACCTCACGCGCCAGTATCTGCTCCAGATCATCGCCGAGCATGAGAGCCGGGGCGAGAATGTCCTGCCCCTGACGGTCCTGACGGATCTGGTCCGCAGCTATACGACTCAGGCGCAGAGCGTGGTACCGCAGTTCCTCGCCATGTCCTTCGACATGTTGCGTGAGGGACCGAGTCGGATGATGGAAGGGTTGACCACCTATCCCAATCCGATGTCGGCCATGCCCGGGTTCGAGGCGATGCAGCGTCAGCAGCAGGCGTTTCTGAAGACGCTGATGCGGGGCTGGGCGCCGCCCTCGACCAAGGAGGAGGAGCCGGCTTCGACGTCTTCCGAGCTGGCGGATATCAAGCGCCAGCTTGCCGAGTTGCAGGAGCGGCTTTCGGGCCGGAAGTGAATCCTGGCAGCCCGCCCGATCCGGGCGGACTGCTCCCGCCTGTCAGGCGACCTCCGCAAACACCTGTTTCAACGCGGCTTCCAGTTTCTCGAACATCTCGTCCATCTGACCCTCCGTGATGATGAATGGAGGGCAGAGAACGATGGACTGTCCCAGTGGCCGACAGATCAGCCCGTGATCGGTGCAGGTATTGGCGATCCGCTCGGAAACCGAGAGTTTGCCGTCGAACGGCGTCTTGGTTGCCTTGTCTTTCACGGCTTCCAGGGCACCCATAAGGCCCTTGCCCCGCCACTCGCCGATGTTCGGATTCTCTGCCAGCCGCGCCAGGCCTGCCTCGAAGCGAGGTGTCAATGCGCGGGCCCGCTCCGCCAGTCCTTCGTTCATGATGATGTCGATGGCTTTCAGGGCCACCGCACAGCCGACAGGGTGGCCTGAAGCGGTGAAGCCATGCGGGAACTCCTCGATCGCTTCGGAGGCGGCCTGCATGCGATCAGCGAGTTCCGGTCCGAGGATGATCGCGCCCA
This sequence comes from Haematobacter massiliensis, assembly GCF_000740795.1. Lineage (GTDB taxonomy): Bacteria > Pseudomonadota > Alphaproteobacteria > Rhodobacterales > Rhodobacteraceae > Haematobacter > Haematobacter massiliensis. The sequence continues at coordinate 505,106 of NZ_JGYG01000001.1, read as the reverse complement.
TGGGGAAGTATCCCGCCGTCAGCGCTTTGGAGGAGATGATGGCATCTGGCACGAAGTCGTAGGTTTCGCAGCCCCAGGTGTTCCCCGTCCGGCCGAAGCCGCAGATCACCTCATCGGAGATGAGAGGGATGCCGTATTTCTTCAGGATCGGCTGTACCGCCTGGAAATACCCTTTGGAGGGGGGAATCACCCCGCCCGCGCCCTGAACCGGTTCGGCAAAGAACCCCGCGATCGTGTCCGGCCCTTCGGCAAGGATCGTATCCTCCAGCTCCTTCGCCATCCGTTGGGTGAACTGTTCCTCCGTCTCGTCCTGCTCCCCGAAACGCCAGTAATGCGGGCAGGAGAGATGAAGAAAACCCGGCAGCGGCAATCCGAAGACGGAGTTGTAAGGTTTTCCGGTCATGGAGGCGGAGACTACTGTCACGCCATGATAGGCGTTTACCCGCGTCAGGATCTTGCGCCGCTCCGGCTTGCCCTCGGACTGGGCGAGGAACCAGAGCATCTTGACCATCGTGTCGTTCGCCTCCGATCCGGAGTTGGTGTAGAACACCTTGCCGCGCGGGAAGGGGGAGACCTCGACCAGGCGTTCCGAGAGCATGACCGTCTGGTCCGACATGCGACCGAAGAAGGCGTGGTAACCGGGAAAGCGGGCGAACTGCTCCTGTCCCGCGGCAATCAACCCAGCATGGTCGAAGCCCGCCACCATGTTCCACAGGCCCGAATTGGCGTCGAGATATCGTTTGCCATGGGTGTCGACGATATAAGGCCCCTCGCCATGGGTAAGGACGACCGTGCCCCGTTTATGAACGGAGGGCAGATCAGTGAAACCGTAAAGGCTGTATTCCTCTGCCCGGGCTTCCCAGCTGTTCGGTACATCGTCACGCATCATACGGTCCTTTCCTTGGCTCGTCTGAAAGCTAGTCCTTGCGCCACATTTCTTCAACAGCGGCTCAAAGTCCCAGCCGGTCGCGCAGGCCATACCACGTCATCGCCAGAACGAGGAGCGGATGGCGCGCGGCCGCGCCACCGGGAAAGCGCGGCGTGGGCAGCCGCCCCATCAGGTCGAACCGTTCCGCCTGTCCGGCCACCGCCTCCGCCATGATCCGCCCGGCGAGCGTCGCCATCGCGACGCCATGCCCGGAATACCCCGAGGCTGAGAGCAGGCTCGGTCCGAGCCGGAGAAAGCAGGGCAGGCGCGTCATCGTGATCGCCAGCGTTCCGCCCCAGGCATAGTCGATCCGCACGTCGCGCAGTTGCGGATAAACCTTCAGCATGGGTTTCCGCACTGTAGCGATCACATCGGGAAAGCGATAGCCGAAGCTCTCGCCTCCACCGAACAACAGCCGGTTGTCCTCCGACAGCCGCCAGTAGTTCACTACGAAACGGGTATCCGCAACGGCGACGGCTTCGGCCAGAAGATCGCGCGCCCCGGCGCCCAGCGGTTCTGTCGCAATGATGAAATTGTTGATCGGCATGACCCGCGCCGCGACCTCCGGCACCAGATCGCCGAGATAGCCATTGCACGCGAGAATGACGTGATCGGCTGTAACGCTGCCTTTCGCCGTCATGACCTGCGTCGTCTGCCCCCGGGTTATGCCGGTGACGAGAGTATTCTCATGGAAGGTAACGCCCGCAGCCTGCGCGGCCTGCGCCAGACCGATGGCGAAGTTCAACGGGTGGATATGGCCCGCGCCACGGTCGATGTCGCCGCCGACATAATCGTCGGAGCCGATCAGCCCCCGGATGCCCGCCTTGTCCAGCGGTTCTACCTGATCGTAGCCATATTCGCGGGCCAACTTCTCCGCCATGGCATGGGAGTGGCGGACCTCGGCTTCCGTGCGACAGGCATGCGCCACCCCGGGTCGGAAAGGGACGGGCATCGCATGACGGGTGATGAGGTCGCGGACTAGCGCCTTCGCCTCCTCCGCAATAGCCCAGAGCCGGTGGGCATCGTCCCGGCCCATGCGCCGTTCAAGCTCGTCCTGTTCCAGCCGCTGACCGGAGCCGACCTGTCCGCCGTTTCGCCCCGAAGCGCCGAAACCTGCGCGATGCGCCTCCAGCAGCACCACGGAATAGCCTCGCTCCGCGAGATGCAGCGCCGCAGACAGCCCGGTATAGCCCCCACCCACCACGCAGACATCGGCACGGAGCGACCCACGAAGCGGGGGCGCGGGTGCCCGATCGGTGGCGGTCGCCGCGTAATAGCTGGCAGGAAACGACCCCTGACGATCGTTGGCGGTTAGAAGGTTCATACGTTGAGCAGCAGGTGCTCCCGCTCCCACGGGCTGATGACTTGCAGGAACTCCTTGTATTCGTTCCGTTTTACAGAATCGTAGACGGAGCAGAAGCCGGTACCCAGAACCTCCCTCACACCCTCGTCCTCTGCGAAGAGGTCGAGCGCATCGCCGAGGTTGTAGGGGAGTTCGTCCGCAGACATATAGGCATCACCCAGGCATTCGGGGCGCGGCATCTTCTCTTCCAGCAGGCCCAGATAGCCGCAGGCAAGCGATGCGGCGAGCCCGAGATACGGATTGCAGTCCATACCCGCGAGCCGGTTTTCGATCCGCCGTCCCGAGGGTTCGGAGATCGGCACGCGCAACCCCGTTGTCCGGTTGTCACGCCCCCATTCGAGGTTGATGGGTGCCGCGAAATCCGGGACATAGCGCCGGTAGCTGTTCACATAGGGTGCCAGCAGGGCGATAACTGCAGGCAGATGGTTCTGCATCCCGGCGATGAAATGCAGGAATGCCTGCGTCTCAGCGCCCTTTGCATCGGAAAAGATGTTCTGTCCCGTCGCGGTATCCACCACCGAATGGTGGATATGCATGGCGGAACCCGGCTCTCCCTCGATGGGCTTGGCCATGAAGGTTGCAAAACAGTCGTGGCGGAGCGCGGCTTCGCGGATCAGGCGCTTGAAGTAGAAGATCTCGTCTGCCAGCCGAACCGGGTCGCCATGGGCGAGGTTGATCTCCACCTGACCGGCGCCGCCTTCCTGCAGGATGCCGTCGATCTCAAAGCCCTGTGCTTCGGCGAAATCATAGATATCGTCGATGACGGGGCCGTATTCATCAACCGCCGACATGGAATAGGCCTGCTTGGCTGCGGCCCGGCGGCCCGACCGGCCCATCGGCGGCTGCACCGGCATGTTCGGGTCGATGTTGCGCGCCACGAGGAAGAATTCCATCTCCGGCGCGACGATCGGCGTCCATCCCTTTTGCTTGTAGAGATGCAGGACGCGTTTCAGGACGTTGCGCGGCGCTGCGGCCACCGGCTGTCCCGTCTGGTCGATGGCATCATGGATCACCTGAAGCGTGACATCCGCCGTCCATGGCGCCGCGGTAGCGGTGGAGAAATCCGGCGCCATGATCATGTCGGGCTCGGTGAAGGCGCCTGTCGGGTTGTCTGCCCAATCCCCGGTGATCGTCTGGAGAAAGATCGAATTCGGCAGGAAGAAGGATGTCTGCTTGGCGAATTTGAACGCAGGCATTGCCTTGCCGCGTGCGACGCCAGCAATGTCGGAGACGATGCACTCTACTTCGTCGACACGACGGCCCTGGATATAGCGTTGCGCGGCTTCGGGGAGCTTTTCGGTCCAGTCAGACATGGGCCCTCTGAGTAAGAAAATCGGCGATCCGGTCGGCGAGCAGGGCGGAGCCACGTTTCGTATCGGCGCTATCCGCCAGACGGGAGAGGGCGGCGGCAACCCTGTCGCCTGGCACGCTGCCGCTCCGATGGTCGATCAGGCCCTGCGTCACCGTCCCGTCGAACTCCGGATGCGCCTGCACGGTAAGGATATCGTCGCCATAGGCCAGCGCGGCATTGTCGCAGAAGCCGGAGGAGGCGACCACCTGCGCTCCCACCGGCCGTTCGACCACCTGATCCTGATGCCAGGCGTTGAGGGTGACCGTCCTGTCGCCGAAGTCGTAGTCCTGCGGGCCGACCGACCAGCCGCCGGAGAACTTCTCCACCCGTCCGCCAAGCGCCTGCGCAATGATCTGATGCCCGAAGCAGATGCCCACCATCGGCACATGCGCCTCCTTCACTGCGCGGATGAAGGTTTCCAGGGGCGGGATGAAAGGATGCTCCTCATATACACCGAAGCGGGAGCCGGTGATGATCCAGCCGTCTGCGTCATGGGGAGAGGTCGGAAACTGCATGTCCAGTACGCGCCAGGTTCGGAAGTCGAACCCCCGGCCGGCGAGCAGACGCTCGAACATGTCAGGATAGTTGCCGGAGGCGGGCTGAATGACGTCGGGCGCGTCGCCGGTCTGCAGGATGCCGATGAGCATGGGAGTCCTCAATGCAATCGCCCAAGGCTATCCCTGCCTGCCGCCGTCGGCAAGCGGCTCACACGGTGTCGAGATACAGGTCCATCTGTTCATCGGGGCCGAGTTCCGCCATGTAGCGCACCTCCTGCCGCTTGGTCAGCACATAGTTTCGGATCAGTTCCTGCGGAAAGATCCGCGCGACCAGCGGAGAGGCCTCGAAATCGTCGATCGCCTCCTCCCACGATGTCGGGAGACGGGGCGATGCGCTGTCATAGGCGTTGCCAAGGAGGGGCGGCGGCGGTGTCATCCCATCCTCGATACCGATGAGCGCCGAGCCGAGGACCCCCGCGATCATCAGGTAGGGGTTCACGTCACCACCCGCCACGCGGTGCTCGATCCGCCGTGCGACCGGTTTTCCGGAGGGAATGCGGATCGCGGTGGTCCGGTTCTCATAGGCCCAGGTGATCGCCGTCGGCGCATGCGCACCCGGAACCAGACGGTCGAAGCTGTTGGCATGGGGCGCAAACACGAGCGTCGAATCATGCAGCGCGGCAAGGCACCCGGCGACAGCGCTTTTCAGAGCAGCAGTGCCCTCCGGCCCGCCGTTGTCAAAGATGTTGCGCCCCTGCCGGTCGAGCACGGAGAAATGCATGTGCATCCCGTTGCCCGCATAATCCTCATAAGGCTTGGCCATGAAGCTCGCCGCGAAACCGTGTCGCCGGGCGAGACCCTTCACCAGCAGCTTGAAGAGCCATGTGTCGTCCGCGGCCTTCAGCGCGTCGGACTGATGCATGAGGTTGATCTCGAACTGACCCAGACCCGCTTCCGAAATCGCGGTGTCGGCGGGAATGTCCATCTCCTCACAGGCATCATAGAGATCGGTGAAGAAGCGGTCGAAGGCATCCAGCGCGCGCAGGGCAAGCGTCTCCGCCCCGATCCGCCGCTTGCCCGAACGCGGCGATTTCGGCATCTGCGGACGCTTGCCGGAATCGTCAATGAGGTAGAATTCCAGCTCCGTCGCCACGACGGGGCGCAGCCCGTCTGCCGCATAGCGCTTCAGCACGGAGGCCAGCGCATGGCGGGGGTCACCGTCGTAGGGCCGGCCGTCCTCGCGGAACATCCAAAGCGGCAGGAGGGCGGTCGGTGCTTCCAGCCATGGCATCGGCATGAAGCCGCGGTCGGTCGGCAGTAGAACGCCATCAGGATCGCCTTCGTCAAAGACGAGCGGGCTGTCCTCGATATCTTCGCCCCAGACATCCAGTGAAAGGACCGAGAGGGGAAAGCGCGTCCCGTCCTCGGCGATACGGTCGGCGAAGCGGCGAGGAATGCGCTTGCCCCGCGCCTGTCCGTTGAGGTCTGCCGCCGCTACGCGGATGGTTCTGACTTCGGGGTGTTCGCGCAGCCAATCGTGCATTCTTTACCTGACGTATTGCGGCTTGAAACGGAGTTTTCGCCGCGCCGTCTGTGGAACATGCCGGTTGAGCCGCCGGTTCACCAGCCCGAAAAGTCCGATCACCAGCAGGGTCAGCAGGATGAAATAAAGCCCGACCAGCGGATAGGCCACGAAAGGGTTGAAGGTTCTCGATACGAAATAGCTGGCATAATAGAGGCTGTCGCCCGATTGCTGCCATGCCGGAAAGGCGGAGAAGAAGACGAGCGTCGTGGCGTGGAGCAGGAAGATCGCCTCATTCGTGTAGGCGGGCCAGGCAAGGCGCAGCATGGTTGGCCACACGATGCGCGTGAATTTCTGGCGGCTGGAGAAGCCATAGGCATCCGCCGCCTCGATATCGCCTTTGGGAACCGCCATCAGGGCGCCGTAGAAGATCTGCCCCGAATAGGCCGCCGTGTTCAGACACAGCACCACCAAGGCGCCCAACCACGCCCGCGTGAGCCAGCGGGTCTCAACCGTAAGCGTGGTGAAGCCGAGCGGGATGTCCACCCCCACCTTCGGCAGCAGCATGAACAACTCGTAGGCAAAGAAGAACTGGATGAAGAGCGGAGACCCGCGGAACAGGAAGATGAAGAGATCGGCCGGTTTCGACAGCCATCGCCGCGGGCTGGCCTTGGCAAGCGCGAGACCGGTCGCCAGGAAGAACCCGATGAGCAGGGCGAGCGCGGCAAAATAGATGTTCCACAGCAGGCCGGAGCCGATGAGGACCACCTGCTCGCAAAGCCCGATCTCTCCGGTGGGGAGCCGCCGCTCCCCGATACCGAGCGCGCGGAGGCCATAGAGGTGAAGCGCCTCGCCGCAGGTCATGCCGCTCTCCTGATCTGTTCACCCGCGAGCGTAGCCTGCCCCGTGGCGAGCCTGCGCGTGTACCGGGCAAGAACCCTTTCGCTCACCCAGGTCAGCAGGAGATACCAGGCGAGCAGGACGAGGAAGTACCACAGCCGCCAGTCACCATGCGGATAGTCGAAATGCGAGGTCTTGGAGGCGCCCAGTTCGCGTGCCCAGTAGACGATGTCCTGCACGCCCAGCAGGAACAGGAGCGGTGTCGCCTTGATGAGAATCATCCACAGGTTGGACAGTCCGGGAATTGCGTAAGTCCACATCTGCGGGACGAGGATGCGGCGGAAGATCTGGCCCTGGCTCATCCCGTAGGCCTCGCCCGTCTCAAGTTGTGCCTTGGGAACGGAATTCATCGCGCCATAGATCACATTGGCCGCGAAGGCCCCGAAGACGATGGCGAAGGCAACCACGGCAAGCGTGAACCCATAGGTCTCATGGATCCATGGCGGCGAGGAGGCGAGCGGCAGCTTCGCCTCTGGACAGACGACGAAATCCGACCCACGCCGCACGGGTTCGGTCCAGTCGGGGCATTTGACCTTGTGCCGCATCCACTCCAGCCCCTGGTCGATCATCAGCGGCACGAAGAGGAAGAACACAATATCCGGCACCCCGCGCACCATGGCGCTGTAGCCCTTACCGATGAGGCTTACCGGCGCGAAATGCGAGCGCGCGGCGACCGCTCCGGCGAAACCGAGCGCCAGCGCCAGCGGCGCGGTGATGAGAAGAAGGGCGATCACCACCAAAAAGGAGCGGTAGAACAGCAGGTGCTTACCCGATGTCAGGTAGCACGCATACCATTGAAAACCGTCGAGTGTGGCAGGATCGGTACAGAAGCTGAACATCGGCGGCTCGGACTATCCGGGAGGGGAGAGGACCGGGGACATGCCCCGATCCCCGCTGGCATCAATAAACGACGGCGTCCTCGCCAAACCATTTCACAATGAGCTTGTTGATGGTGCCGTCCTGTTTCATCTCTCCGATTACGCCGTCAAAACGATCGCGGAGCGCCGCATCGGACATGCGGAATGCCGCGCCGACACCTTCGCCAAGCTGCACGCGATCAACGATGACCAGCTCCCCATTCGACTGGTCCACGATCGGTTGGAGGTAATCCAGATCGGCGAGAACGGCATCAGCCTCGCCGTTGCGCACGGCGGATACGGTTTCGTCAGGCGTCGCGAACTCGACAAGTGTCGCGCCGGATTCGGCCACGTGCTGCGCCTGGATGGTTGCGGTCTGGGCGGCAACGATCCCCTTGGTCACATCGACATCATCGGAGGCGGCGACGTAGAGAGACACGGTGGGCGGGGTGTAGTTCTGCGTGAACAGACGGTCCTTCTTCCGCTCCTCGGTGATCGACATGCCGGCCATGATCAGGTCGTAGTTCCCCGAGTTGAGGTTCGCCATGATCGTGTCCCAGTCGTTCTGCACGAATTCGCAGGTCAGGCTGAGCCTCTTGCAGAGTTCGCCGCCGAGTTCGACCTCATATCCGTCGAGCTTGCCACTGTCGTTGATGAAATTGTAGGGAGCATATGCGCCCTCCGTTCCGATCCGCACCACTTGCTGCGCGAATGCGGAACCGGCCATCGTCGCCAGAACGGCGGCGGTCATCGCGATTTTCTTCATGTCAGAACTCCCTGTTATCTTATGGGCTTGCCGGATGTTATTCACCACCAGCGCGAAGAAACTGGCGCAACCGCTCGCTTCGCGGTGCGCCAAAAAGCATATCCGGCGATCCCTCTTCCTCTATTCGTCCCTGATGGAGGAAGACGACATGATCGGAGACATCGGCCGCCATCCGCATGTCATGGGTCACGATGATCATCGTGCGCCCTTCATCGGCCAGAGCCTTGATGACGCGAATCACCTCCTGCTCCAGCTCCGGGTCCAGCGCGGAGGTAGGCTCATCGAAAAGGAGGGCCTTCGGTTCCATGCACAACGCCCGCGCGATGGCCGCGCGCTGCTGCTGCCCGCCTGAAAGCTGCGACGGATAGCGGTCGGCCTTGTCCCCGATTCCCACCTTGTCGAGAAGCTGGCGGGCACGCGCCTCCACCTCCTCCCGGGGCTGTCCAAGCACGGTGACGGGCGCTTCCATGACGTTCTGCAGCACCGTCATATGGGACCACAGGTTGAACTGCTGGAATACCATCGACAGGTTCGTGCGAATCCGGAGCACCTGCGTGCGGGATGCCGGGCGGCGGTGCTGCCCCTCGCCATGCCACATGACGGCTTCCCGCTCGAACAGGATCTCCCCGTCCTGACTGTCTTCCAGCAGGTTGGCACAGCGCAGCAGCGTGGACTTCCCCGATCCGGAGGAGCCGATGAGCGAAACCACGTGCCCTCGCGGCGCGGTGAGGCTCACGCCCTTCAGCACCTCGAGGTTGCCATAGGATTTGTGGAGATTGATGATTTCGATGACGGGTGGTGTCGCGATGCTCACGGGGGGTCGTCGTCCTGTTGCTTGGTCGATAGTTGGACGATTTTCCCGATGGAATGCAATGAGTCCTGCGCGTCAGGGGCGATTGGTCGCATAAAATGAAGGCAATCCGTCAGGTCTTGCCCTTCAGTTGTGCAATATCGGTCAGGCGCGGCGGCTTTCGACCCGTTGCCGCGCCAGCGCACTGTCGCGATCATTGACGCCCAGCAGGTTTGCGGTGAGCCGGAGCATCGCATTCTCCTCCTGGTTCCGTATCCCGTCGGCAAGCGCCACGTCCCACAGCGCTTCCATCACCCCCTCGCGCTCTTCGTAGGCGACGGCATCCTTGATGACTCGGGTAAAACGCACGGTATCGGGAGCGACCTTCTCCAGTTCCTCGGCCTCGCGCAGCAGGGAGGCCGCCTCAAACGGGCCAAGGGCGAAGCGGGTGCCGACGATCCGGGCGATGCGATCGCTCTCTTCGCCGGAATAGGTGCCGTCAACCCGCGCGACGCGGACAAGCAGGGCTGTCAGCGCAAGACGCACATCGTCCGTGGCGAAGGAGTGTCGATCGGTGGCGCCTGTGAAAAGGCGGATGAGATCCTGGAGCATATGGGTCGATATAGGGTCGGTGCTGCGTATTCGCGAATCACATCCTGCGGCGCGAGATCAGATGCAGGCCCAGTAGGGGCCGGCGCGCTCCGCCATGGAGCAGGTGCAGATCTCCTGCTTGCTCTGCCCGTTCAACGGCTGAGGGTTGATGAAGCCGATGCCGCGATACTGCCCGGTCACCTCCCGAATCGCTTGCGACCCCTGCGGATAGGCGCGGTCCCCGATGAGGCAGGCAGCAGGCAGGCTGATCGCCGCCACGCCGGACCGGTCCCGGACCACCGGCACGCTGCTGGCTGCGGTTTCCGGGGAAACGGTGACGATGGGCGCGGATGTATAGGAACCGCGCTGCGAGCGCCCCGCAGGATAGCTGGCACCCAGATCGCGGTCCCACACGGTCTGGCAGCGGGCTTCCGCTCCTTCCCCAAGACAGTTCAGGCGATCAGGGTCCGCTCCGCCGTTGATCAGCGGCCCACAACCCGCAAGCGTGAGCAGAAAGGCGGGAAGGAGGATGTGACGGATCATGGCGCGCTCCGATGTGTCTGGTTGAGCGAAATCTAACCGCTCTGGCGCGTCGGGCAAGCCAGAAGGCAGCCATGTCCGTTTTCGGGCGGCTTTCGATCTCGCTCCGGCATTGCATTGAGAGGCTCGCGGGCGGCCTCTCAATGCGCACCGATGCAAGGTCAGACCAGACGTTCGACCTCTTTCGCAGCTCGCACGAAATCGGCGAACAGCGGATGCGGCGCGAAAGGTTTCGATTTCAGTTCCGGGTGGAACTGAACCCCGATGAACCAGGGGTGGTTCTCATATTCCACGATCTCGGGAAGGCGCCCATCGGGCGACATGCCTGAGAACACCAGCCCATGCCCCTCGAGCTGGTCGCGGTAGCGGATGTCCACCTCGTAGCGATGCCGGTGGCGTTCCTCGATCTCCGGCGCGCCGTAGATCGCCGCAACGCGGGATCCAGGCTTCAGCGCGGCGGTGTAGGCACCGAGCCGCATCGTGCCGCCCTTGTCGTCGCCCAGCTTGCGCTCGACCCTATGGTTGCCCTGCACCCATTCCTTGAGGTGGTAAACCACGGGAGTAAAACGTTTTTCGCCAGACTCGTGATCGAACTCCTCCGACCCGGCGTCATTCAGCCGGGCAAGATTGCGGGCGGATTCGATCACCGCCATCTGCATGCCGAGGCAGATGCCGAGATAAGGGATTTTCCGCTCCCGCGCGAAGCGGGCCGCGTTGATCATGCCTTCCGTTCCGCGCTCTCCAAAGCCGCCGGGCACGCAGATTGCGTGGAAATCCTCCAGCCAAGGACCGGGATCCTCGCGCTCGAAAATCTCGCTGTCCACCCACTCGGCCTTCACCCGCACGCGATTGGCCATGCCCCCGTGCGTCAGTGCCTCTGCGATGGATTTGTAAGCGTCTTCAAGTTGGGTGTATTTGCCGACGACGGCGATGCGCACCTCGCCTTCGGCGTTCTCCAGCCGGTCCATGACATCCTCCCAGCGGGAGAGATCGGGGCGCGGAGCGGGGGCAATCTGGAAAGCGTCAAGCACCGCCTGATCCAGCCCTTCACGATGATAGGCCAGGGGCGCCTCGTAGATGGTCTTGAGGTCGGGCGCCGCGATCACCGCATCCGGCCGGACGTTGCAGAAGAGCGCGATCTTTTCACGCTCCTTCTGCGGAATGGGCTTCTCCGACCGGCAGACCAGCACGTCGGGCGCGATGCCGATGGAGCGCAGTTCCTTCACGGAGTGCTGGGTGGGTTTCGTCTTCAGCTCGCCGCTGGCAGCGATGTAGGGCAGGAGGGTGAGATGCATGAAGATGCACTGCCCGCGCGGCCGCTCCTGCGCAAACTGGCGGATCGCCTCGAAGAAGGGCAGTCCCTCGATATCGCCGACGGTGCCGCCGATCTCGCAGAGCATGAAGTCGACCTCATCTTCGCCTACGCGAAGGAAGTCCTTGATTTCATTGGTGACGTGCGGGATCACCTGGATCGTCTTGCCGAGATAGTCGCCGCGCCGTTCTTTCTCCAGCACGTTGGAGTAGATCCGGCCGGAGGAGACGCTGTCCGTCTTGCGGGCAGAGACGCCGGTGAACCGCTCATAATGGCCAAGGTCGAGGTCGGTCTCGGCGCCGTCATCGGTGACGAACACTTCGCCATGCTCGAAAGGCGACATGGTGCCCGGATCGACGTTCAGATAGGGGTCCAGCTTGCGCAGGCGGACCGAATAGCCGCGCGCCTGCAGCAGGGCCCCCAAGGCAGCCGAGGCGAGCCCTTTTCCCAGGCTGGAGACCACCCCGCCCGTGATGAAGACGTAACGTGCCATGAAGCTGCTCCCGTGAGTTCCAAAGAGAATCTGCCGCGGTTCTTGCAAGAATCGCGGCATCACGGGACTTGGGATATAGCGGAAACCGTAACGGTCCGCAATATCCTGCGGAAAGACTTCCTGAAGCCCCGATAACTTGTGTTGATGTGGCCGTAAAAATGGCGGGCGTAGGGGCGTCCGCCGGTATCGATCTTTCAGCCGGCCGTTCAGCTAGCCGGGCAGTCTGCTCAGTCTGCGCGGGGCGGGGTTGCCGGGGCGCCACCAACTGACGGGGGCAGGAGGCTGCCGCCATCCGCGGGAAGCGCAGGCTCGTTCGCCGCGGGCGGAGCTGTGAGATCCGAACCAAGCCGGTCCAGCACCGAGCCACCACCCGAGCGTTCCGCCGAGATAATGGTCAGAGCGACCGAGGTGCACAGGAAAGCGACCGCGAAACCCCAGGTCAGCCGGGTCAGCGCATTCGCCGCCTGCCGCCCGGTCATCACGCCGGTGCCGCCGCCACCGCTGCCCATGCCCAAGCCGCCGCCTTCCGACCGTTGGAGCAACACGACGACGATCAACGCCAGCGCGAGCAGGAGGTGGATGATGAGCAGGATGTTTTCCATGGGGCAGCCGGCCTTTCGTTCCGCGCCTATCTAGAGGCATGGCGAACGGGTCGCAAGTCACCCTGTTCGACCCCGGTGCGATTTTCACGTGGTTTTGCCCGCGCGGTCGCGGTAAGGACTCCCCGCATCGACCAGAGGCGGAGTCTTGAAATGGCCAATGTCGTCGTCGTCGGCGCCCAATGGGGCGACGAGGGTAAGGGAAAAATCGTGGATTGGCTCTCGGAGCGCGCGGACATCATCGCGCGCTTTCAGGGGGGGCACAATGCCGGCCATACGCTCGTGATCGGCGAGAAGGTGTTCAAGCTGTCCCTGCTGCCCTCCGGGATCGTCCGGCCGGGCAAGCTCGCCGTGATCGGCAACGGCGTCGTGCTGGACCCTTGGGCGCTCTTTTCGGAGATCGACAAGCTCTCCGGCCAGGGGGTCGCGATTTCCACTGACAATCTGATGATCGCGGAAAACACGCCGCTGATCCTTCCTCTGCATCAGGATCTCGACAAGATCCGCGAGGAAGCGGCAGGGGCCTCCAAGATCGGCACCACCGGGCGCGGAATCGGCCCGGCTTATGAGGACAAGGTAGGGCGTCGCGCGATTCGCGTGGCCGATCTCGGCGATGAGGAGACGCTTGACGCGCGGCTGGACAGGCTGCTTGCCCACCATGACGCGCTGCGTCAGGGGCTCGGCGCGCCTGCCGTGGATCGGGCGGAGCTGAAGGCGAAGCTGCTGGAGATCGCGCCAAAGCTCCTGCCCTATGCGCAGCCGGTGTGGAAGATCCTCAACGAACAGCGCCGTGCCGGCAAACGCATCCTGTTCGAAGGGGCGCAAGGGTCGCTGCTGGATATCGACTTCGGCACCTATCCTTATGTCACGTCCTCCACCACCATGTCGGGGATGGCCGCGACGGGGACGGGGCTTGGCCCCTCTGCCATCGGTTTCGTGCTGGGAATCGCCAAGGCATATACCACGCGAGTCGGCTCCGGCCCGTTCCCGACCGAACTGGAAGATGAGATCGGTCAGCGGCTGGGCGAAAGGGGCCATGAATTCGGGACGGTTACCGGGCGCAAGCGCCGCTGCGGCTGGTTCGATGCGGTGCTGGTCCGCCAGACCTGTGCGATTTCCGGCGTCAACGGCATCGCGCTGACCAAGCTCGACGTCCTGGACGGATTCGACACGCTGAAAATCTGCGTGGGCTACGAGGTCGATGGCGTGAAATACGACCATCTGCCGACTGCCGCCGCGCTCCAATCCCGCGCGACGCCGATTTATGAGGAGCTGGAGGGCTGGCAGGAGTCCACCGCAGGTGCACGCTCCTGGGCGGAGCTTCCGGCCGCGGCAGTTAAATACGTCCGCCGCATCGAGGAGCTGATCCAGTGCCCGGTGGCGCTACTGTCGACGAGCCCTGAGCGGGACGACACGATCCTCGTCACCGATCCGTTCGCGGACTGATGGCGCTTGGCTACAAGGCCCGGCGGCGGTTGTCGCTGCTCATCCTGCTTGTGGGTGTGCCGCTCTATATCGCCGTCGTGGTAACGCTGATGAACTGGCTGGATGCCCGTTTCGGGCGCCAGCCGTTCTGGGTGGAGCTGGCGATCTATGTCGGCTTGGGCATCCTCTGGGCGCTGCCGTTCCGCGCGGTATTCAGGGGGATCGGTCGCGCCGATCCCGATGCGCCGGAGGAATAAGGCAGGATCAGGCGACGCTGCTGTGAGAGTCGTCGAAATATGCGGAATCCTCAGAAACCGCGAACCGGCCCTCTCCCAGCCGCCGGAAACGCCCCTCGCGGACGAGAACGCCGAAGGATTTCAGCTCTTCCTCAAAGGGATAGGGCACAGTGCTCGATTTGGACAGCGCATCCAGAAGCGCGGGGCGGGTAAAATCCGTCCAGCCCTCCACCGCCATCAGATAGGCCGCGATCGCCTCCATCCGTTCGGTCAGACTGGCCGGGGCAAGCTCCGCCAGCACGCTTTTCAGCCGATCCGCTGAAATGGCGGGGTACTTTGTGGCCGATAGCTCATGCGGCATGAGCTTCAGGGGTGGCAAGCTCATTTGTGGCGGCGGCGTGGGTACGTCCACCCGCTGGGCCGCAAGAAGCAGAAGGGGCGTGCTCACATCCTCGTTCAGATCGCGTTCAAGCCGGGCGGCGGGTTCCGCGCTTTCCCCGATATCGGGCTCCGCGACTGCGGCGATTTCCTCGGCAGACAGCCCGTAAGCGGGTCTGTGACCCGACTCGGCCGCCTCGGATACCGTCAGCCGCAGGACACCTTGCGAAACGGAAATTTCAGCGGGCGGAAACGCTTCCGACAGCGCTGCCACTTCGGCCTGACCCACCACCCGCGTGCCGAGCGCCGGGTTTTCTCCCGCGGCGCGCTGCAGAGCGTCCAGCACCTGCGCGAGAACCGCCGTCGGTGCGTCGTAGCCTTGGATCAGGCAAGAGAAGTCGCCGTAGGTGACGGAAAGGGTTTTGCCGCTCGTTGTCATTCTTTTCGCCATATCCGCCAGGCCGGAGCTGTTCCCGGTCAAGCTGTTCCGCCCGTCCGAATGCGGCTTGCCGCCGCCGACCGGACCGGTCAATCTGACGCGAGAGATTGCCAGTCCGGGCGTGGCCCGTCAACATGAGCCCATGTCCGAACCTGTCCTTACCGCAACATCTGGCATCACTTTGCTTGGCGGCGCCGATATTTCGCCGTCCCTGCTGGAGAGGGCGCTGTCGCTGGCGCCGGTGGTTGTCGCCGCCGACGGCGGCGCGGACAGGGGTCTGGCGCTTGGCGTCCGCCCTGAACTCGTCATCGGGGATCTCGACTCGCTGAGCCGCGCTGGCCGGGAGGCGATGGGAAATGCGGTTCTGGAGGTGGCGGAGCAGGACACCACGGATTTCGAAAAATGCCTGCAGCGTCTGGCAGCACCCTTCGTGCTCGGGCTGGGGTTTCTCGGCGGGCGGCTGGATCACGCCCTCGCCGCGCTGACAGTGCTCACCCGCGCCCCCATGCCGGTCCTGCTGATCGGCGAGGAGGATGTGGTATTCTGCGCGCCCTCCACACTGACGCTGCACCTGCCGGTGGGGACGCGATTTTCGCTCTATCCGCTCGCGCCGGTCAGCGGGCAGAGCGAGGGGCTGGTCTGGCCGATCGACGGTATCGACTTTGCTCCGGCGGGCAGGGTGGGCACCTCGAACCGCACGGCTGCGGAAGTCGTGCGGCTGTCCTTCACGGGGCCAGGGATGCTGGTGCTGCTTCCACGAGAGGTATTGCGGCCGGCACTGTCGGCGCTGCTGACCGCTGAACCACACGTTCCCGATGCACCAGGTAAAGACCCGAAGCGGTGATGATGGCAATTCCGGCCCAACTGATGGCATCGGGAAGATCGCCGAAGATCGTGTAGCCGAAGAACACCGTCGCGATCATCTCGAAGTAATGCAGAGGGGCGAGGGTGGTGGACCCCGCGAAACGCAGCGCATAGGTCATCAACATATGCGCGACCGTGGCGGCGGCGCCGACGCCTGCGAGCGCCAGCCAGATCGTCCCGCTCTGCGGCCATGCCAGCCCGAGCTGCACGCCCGGAATGTCCAGCGGCATCAGCAATACCGGAAGCGTCAAGACGCAGGCCGCGAGCGCCGTATGCGCCTGCATGGCCACCGGGTGCTGCTGGCGGGCAAGGCTTCTCGTGATGAGAATGTAGAGCGCAAAGAAGACCGCCGTCATGAGCGGAAAGAAGGCCACCGGACCGAAGGTTACAAAGCTCGGCCGGATGACGAGCAGCGCTCCTGCGAAACCGACCGCGCAGGCGGCAATCCTGCGTGGGCCGACGCTTTCCCCGAACAACGCCCAACCCAGCAGCAGGATGATGAACGGCTCTACGAAAGCGATGGCGAGCGCATCCGCCAACGGCATGACCTGCACCGCGGCGATGAAGGCATAAGTGGCGAGGATCGATACGGCGGCGCGGAGGAACGTCAGACCGAGCACGCGGCGTGACATGCGCCACTCCACCCGCATCAAGATGACCACCGGCACCATGAGCGCGGCCTGCACGACAAAGCGCGCGGCAGTTACCTGTCCGACCGGCACCGCCTGCGACGCGATCTTGGAGGCCACGTCGATCATGGGTGCCGTTAGGCAGAAGCCGAGCATCAGCGCAATGCCGAGAAAGGTGCGATCCTGTGTCATCGCGTCTCTTTAAGCCACGCGAGGAACGGTGGGCTGTTCATTTGCGACATTCGATGACGGTTTGAGCTATCGATTCAGACAAAACAATGTCGGTGTCGGCTGGAAAATTGCCTTGACGGGATCCATGGGCTCCTGTAATCCCCGCCTCGCGTCGGGCGACGTGCTGCAAGGTGCGGCAGCGGACTGTAACTCCGCCGGGGAGACCCATGCCTGGTTCGATTCCAGGGTCGCCCACCACTTCCATAAATTTCGTCAGAAAATCAATGGAGTGGTGGTTCCACGACAGGCGGCATGGACCATGCCTCTGCCATGGGATATGTGCATATCTCCCTCTTTTCGTCATAAGGCCGTGGACACGGTCCGGGGGCTTTTTGAACGCCGGTTGCGACCGGTTGTCTGTGCGGGGCGTGCCATGAAGAAACCGTCTTGGGTCATTGATAAGGAGCGTGCCAAACGGGCCGCTGCTGCGGAAACTGTCTGGCTGTTCGGGCTGCATGCCGTGCGCGATGCCCTGCTTAATCCGCGGCGGACGCGTCTGCGGCTTGTCGTGACCAAGAATGCTGCGGATCGGCTTGGCGATGCGATTGCCGAAAGCGGAATGACGCCGGAGATCGCCGACCCGAGAAAGTTCGATGTCCCGATTGATCCGGGCTCTGTTCATCAGGGGGCCGCGCTTGAGGTGAAGCCGCTCGACTGGGGGCGGCTGGAGGATGTCGCCATTTCGGGAGAGGGAGCACCGCTTGTCGTGCTTCTCGATCAGGTGACGGATCCACATAACGTGGGCGCGATCCTGCGATCCGCGGAGGTTTTCGGGGCGCGTGCTGTCATCGGCACCCAGCGACACTCCGCCCCGGAAACGGGTGCGCTTGCGAAAAGCGCGTCCGGCGCACTGGAACGCCAGCCCTATCTGCGCATCCGCAACCTCTCCGACGGAATGGAGACGCTGCGCAACATGGGCTTCACGCTCATCGGCCTCGCCGGGGAGGCGACGGTCGCTCTGGATGCCGCTCTCTCCGATCTCGGGGATCGGCCGGTGGCGCTGGTGCTTGGCGCCGAAGGCCCGGGGCTGCGCGAAAAGACACGCGAAACCTGCGACGTGCTTGTGCGTATCGCCGCAGCGGGGGAGTTCGGCTCCCTCAACGTGTCCAATGCTGCCGCAGTGGCGCTCTATGCTGCCGGTCACCGTGGCCGGTTGGGCACAGATACGGGCGAGTAGGCCTCTCTCCATCACGGTTGCGGGAGCGCGGGTTTTCCGCGGCCTTGGCCCATGTCATCTGTGGGGAAGGATTGAACGACTGAAGGAGCGCGCCATGACGGTGCTCGCCCCCCATGGCGCCTTGACGCACAGCCCTCCACGCCGCCGCGGAACTCAGCGCGTGGCCGATGGTCAGATGGGGCGCCGGGAAGTGTTCTTTCTGGGAGCGGGCGGGTTGGCGGCAGTGTCGGTGGGTTTGCCCGCGCTCGCCGGGACAAATCGCCGCGTCTTTGCCCCTGGTGGCATCGCGCTCGCGGGCCGGGATCCCGTCTCCTACTTCAGCGCCGCGCATCCCGCGAAGGGCAAGACGCAATACGCCCTGAAGTGGAAGGGCGCGATCTGGCTCTTCGCCTCGCATGAAAATCTCGTGGCTTTTGAGGCAGATCCCCGTGCATATGCGCCGCAGTTCGGCGGATGGTGCAGCAAGGCAATGGAAAACGGGGGCCGAAAAGTCGCTGCCGACCCGGATGTTTTCGCCATCCGGGACGGACGTCTTTATCTGTTCCGCAGCGCGGATGAAATGACGGTCTGGGCCGCCGCGACGACAGATTTCGACAAAACCGCCACAGCGGAGGAGCAATCCATCGCATCCGGAAATTAACATTCGTTCTGAATATGTTCACAGATTCGCGACTCCCCCCTTTAAAAGCGGGAAAGGGTCTCTATCTGCTCCATCAGAAGCGCGGAATCGGAACCTCCGTGCTTCGGTTCACTGTCCCTCGTTCCGCGACTGGCGCCCGGTCTTCGTGACTGGGCGCTTTTTTATTCTGGAGACACAGCCATGGTCCAGAGCGAATCCGCCCTGTTCACCCGCATCCTTCGCGATACGCGAAATGTCGCCGTCATCGGCCTGTCACCCAACCCCGCGCGCCCCAGCCATGGAGTTGCCCGCTTTCTTCAAAGTCTCGGATGGCGGATCGTACCGGTCAATCCGGGCCATGCGGGGGAAACCATCCTGGGGGAGACGGTCGTGGCCCGGCTCGCAGACATCGCTGACCCGGCTGCCATCGACATGATCGACATCTTCCGCCGTTCGGAAGCGGCGGGCGCGGTGGTGGAGGAGGCCCTTGTCGCGCTGCCCAACCTCCGGACTGTCTGGATGCAGCTTGGTGTCACCGCGCCTCGCGCGGCAGCTCTCGCCCGCGCCCGCGGGGTCGATGTGGTAGAGGATCGCTGCCCTGCGATAGAGTTTCCCCGCCTGCTCGCGACGCGCTGATATTCTGTCACACAAGCGTCGCTTGGCAGCAGGCGCGATCACTGGCAAAGTCGCTTCATGCAAGAGATAACGGAACCCGCTCCCTCCGATCTGTCCGGCGGCGTATTGCGTCCGCGGCCCGGTCGTGACGAGTTGATCGCAGATGGTATCGTGCACGGCGTCGGAGTGGCTCTGGCGCTGCTTGGCACGGTCGTTCTCATCGTCTCCGCTTCCGGTGCAGGGTGGAGCGGGCGGGCGGCTGCTGCGCTTTACGGCTCCATCCTCGTGGCCGCGCTCTCCATTTCCCTGGCTTATAACCTCTGGCCTGTCGGAGCGGTGAAGCTGGTTCTGCGTCGCTTTGACCATTCGTCGATTTTTCTTCTGATCGCAGCAACTTACACGCCATTCCTTGAGCGGAGCGCGAGCCATTACTCGGCCGTGGTGATGCTATGCGCGATCTGGCTGATGGCCTTCGCAGGAGTTGCCATCAAGTGGATTTTCCCCGTCGGATACGGGTGGCTGTCGCTGGTTCTTTACCTTTCCATGGGCTGGAGCGGACTGCTGATCGCCGCGCCGGTGATGCAGAGCATTCCTCTCATGTCCCAGGTTCTTATCCTGGCTGGCGGGCTGGTCTATTCTTTCGGCGTCATTTTCTTCCTTTGGGAGAAACTGCGCTTTCAGACGGCGATCTGGCACGGGTTTGTGGTGACTGCGGCGGCGATGCATTATGCGGCCATCCTCGCCTGCTTCCGCTAAGGGAAATGTCTGTCTGATCGGGGGTTGCGCCTGCGGGTTGCCGCGTCATCATGGCGGTGTTCAATCTCCGAGGTTCCCCCATGATAAAGACGCCCTACCTCCTTTTTCTCGGTGACGCGCCCGACCCCTTGGCGGCGAAGGTGGCGCAGGGCATCCGCGACTGGCGCCCTGAATTCGCCGTGGCGCAGTTCCGCATGGAGGGCTGCAAGGCGGACATGAAACTTCCCGACATGACCTTGGCGGAGGCGAAGGCCGCGGGCTGCAAGACCCTGGTCGTCGGTGTGGCCAATCGTGGCGGCGTGATCTCCGACAGCTGGATCAAGGTGTTGGTGGAAGCTCTGGAAGAAGGCTTCGACATTGCCTCCGGCCTGCACAACCTGCTCAGGGATGAGCCGTTGCTGGTTGCCGCCGCGGAACGCTTCGGGCGGGAACTTCACGATGTCCGCGTTCCGGTGGTCGACTATCCCATCGCCAACGGCAAGAAGCGCTCCGGCAAGCGCATGCTGGCCGTCGGCACGGATTGCTCGGTCGGCAAGATGTATACCTGCCTCGCCATGGACAAGGAGATGCGGGAGCGCGGCCTGAAATCCGATTTCCGCGCAACGGGGCAGACCGGCATCCTCATCACTGGCGAAGGTGTTCCCCTTGATGCCGTGATCGCGGATTTCATGGCGGGTTCGGTGGAATACCTGACGCCGGACAACGACGAGGACCATTGGGACATGATCGAAGGGCAGGGGAGCCTGTTCCATATCTCCTACTCGGGGGTGACGCTGGCGCTGGTGCATGGCGGCCAGCCCGACGCACTGGTGCTCTGCCATGAGCCGACCCGCCCGCATATGCGCGGCCTGCCGGATTACAAACTGCCGAGCCTGGAGGATTTGCGTGACCTGTCGCTCCAGCTGGCTCGTGTGGGCAACCCGGAGTGCAAGGTCGTCGGTATCTCCGTCAACACCCAGCATATGAGCGAGGAGGAGGCCGTGCGCTACCTCCAGAATGTGGAGCAGCAGATGGGCCTCCCCACGGTTGATCCGTTCCGACACGGCGCGGGCCGGCTGGTCGATGCGCTGGTGGCATCCTGACCATGAAGCTCACCGTGACCCCCGAAACCTTCCGGCTCGCGGAAGTGTTCACCATATCGCGCGGCTCCCGCACGGAGGCGAAGGTGCTGACCGTGACGGTTGAGAAGGACGGCATCACGGGGCGGGGCGAATGCGTGCCCTATGCCCGCTACGGCGAAAGCCTGGAGAGCGTGACCGGTCAGATCGAAGGGCTGGAGCTTCCCCTGAGCCGGACGGAGTTGCAAGGCATGCTGCCGCCGGGTGCCGCCCGGAACGCTGTGGATTGCGCGCTCTGGGACTGGGAGGCAAAGCGCGCGGGCAAGCGTGTCTGGGATATGGCGGGGCTGCCGAAGCCCGGGCCGATGATCACCGCCTTTACCCTCTCGCTGGATACGCCGGAGCGGATGGAGGCTGCGGCGCGCCGCAATGCCTCCCGCCCCCTTCTGAAGATCAAGCTCGGCACCGCCGATGACATGGGTCGGCTGGAAGCCGTGCGCCGGGGTGCCCCGGAGGCGCGGATCATCGTCGATGCGAACGAGGGGTGGACGGCGGATGTCTATCGCGACCTTGCCCCGCATCTCGTGCGGCTTGGCGTCGCGTTGGTGGAGCAGCCGCTGCCCGCAGGGGCGGACGAGATGCTGGCGGAGATCGCGCGTCCGCTACCGGTCTGTGCCGACGAAAGCTGTCATGACCGGCATTCGCTGGATGACATCGCGGGCAAATACGATCTCGTCAACATCAAGCTCGACAAGACCGGTGGCTTGACGGAAGCGCTGGCGCTGCGGGATGCGGCGCATGCGGCGGGCTATGGCATCATGGTCGGTTGCATGGTGGGGTCTTCGCTCGCCATGGCGCCCGCCGTGCTGGTCGCTCAGGGAGCGGCTGTTGTCGATCTTGACGGGCCGCTGCTTCTGGCCGAAGACCGCGACAGCCCGCTGCTTTACGACGCGGCGGGTGTGCATCCGTCCGACGCCGAGCTTTGGGGGTAACATGAGCCGCATCGTCTATGTGAATGGTGACTATCTGCCGGAGGAGGAGGCGCGCGTCTCCATCTTTGATCGCGGCTTCCTGATGGCGGACGGGGTCTATGAGGTGACGAGCGTCCTGGGCGGCAAGCTGGTGGATTTCGAGGGCCATACCAAGCGCCTCGCCCGCTCGCTGAGGGAGCTGGAGATGGCGACGCCCGTTTCGGATGAGGAGCTTCTGGCCATCCATCGGGAACTGATCGCGCGCAATGGGGTGGAGGATGGCATGGTCTATCTTCAGGTCACCCGCGGCAATCCCGGCGACCGTGATTTCGCTTTCCCCGACAAAAGCGTGGCCCCGACGCTGGTACTGTTCACCCAGTCGAAACCGGGTCTGGCGGACAGCCCGCAGGCAAAGATCGGCGCGAAGGTGATCTCTGTCCCCGATATCCGCTGGGGACGCCGCGACATCAAGACGGTGCAGCTTCTCTATCCCAGCATGGCGAAGATGATGGCCAAGAAGGCGGAGGTGGATGACGCCTGGTTCGTGGAGGATGGCTTCGTCACCGAGGGATCGTCCAACAACGTCTATATCGTGAAGGGCGGACGGATCATCACCCGGCCCCTGTCCGAAGAGATCCTCCACGGTATCACCCGTGCCGCGGTGATCCGCCTCGCAGCAGAGGCGCAGATGGAGGTCGAGGAGCGGCTGTTCACGGTCGAAGAAGCGCAGGCGGCGGATGAAGCGTTCTTCACCTCAGCCTCCGCGTTTGTCATGCCGGTGGTTGAAATCGACGGTGCAGCAGTCGGGGGCGGCAAACCGGGGCCAGTGGCGGCGCGGCTCCGGGAAATCTATATCGACGAGATGCGTAAAGCGGCGGTCTGAGCTTCCGACGACAAGTCTCTGACACTCCGCGCGGGACGCAGGCGATGGCTTGCGTCCCGCTTCTTTTTGGCCGCTGGCTTCAGCCGGGGCTGAGGCCGCGCAGACGCTCCGACCGGCGCCGCAGGAGTTCGACCGTGGTGAGAAGGCCGATGGAGACGACGATGAGGATGGTCGCCACCGCAAGGATCGCGGGGCTGATCTGCTCCCGGATACCGTTCCACATCTGGCGCGGAATGGTCTGCTCGTCGGGGCTGGCGAGAAACAGCACCACCACGACCTCATCGAAGGAGGTCACGAAGGCGAAGAGCGCCCCGGAAATCAGTCCGGGCAGGATGATCGGCAGCGTCACCTTGAAGAAGCTTCGGACCGGAGAGGCGCCGAGGCTTGCCGCCGCGCGGGTGAGCGACCGGTCGAACCCTACCAGGGTCGCCGTCACCGTGATGATGACGAAGGGAATGCCCAGCGTCGCATGCGAGAGGACGAGGCCGAGATAGGGAATGCCCCACTGCTGGATCTGGATACGGGAGTAGAAGAAGAACAAGCCGGTCGCAGTGATGATGACCGGAACGATCATCGGGGAGATCAGCAGCGCCATGATCGGCCGACGGTATGGCATCTCGGGCCTGGAAAGGCCAAGCGCCGCGATGGTGCCGAGCGTCGTTGCGACGAGCGTCGCGAAGAAGCCGACGATGATCGAGTTCTTGGCGACCTTCACCCATGTCGCGTTCTGCCAGACATCCGCCCAGAAGGCTCCCGTGCGTGGCGCATCCGGGGCCTGGGTGCCGAAGGTCAGGAGCATGTCGTACCAGCGCATCGAATAGCCTTCGGGGTCGAAGGCCAGCATCTTTTCCGTGAAGGTGAAGTAGGGCTCGGCGTTGAAGGAAAGCGGGATGATGACGAGGATCGGCGCGATCAGGAACAGGAAGATGAGTGCGCAAAGCGCCAGATAGACATAATGCCAGACGCGTTCGAGCGGGCTTGCATAGACGGGAAGGGCCATCTTCGTTCCTCAGCCGAGCTTCATGTTGTCGATGCCGATCAGGCGATCATAGAGCCAGTAGAGCAGCAACACCGCCGCCAGCAGGATCGCCGCGAGCGCCGCCGCCATCGACCAGTTCAGGCTGCCCTGCATGTGATAGGCGATCAGGTTGGAGATGAGTTGCCCGCTTGCGCCCCCGACCAGCGCGGGGGTGATGTAGTAGCCCACCGCAAGGATGAAGACGAGCAGCGACCCCGCCCCAATCCCCGGCAGGGTCTGGGGAAAATACACCCGGCGGAACGCCGTCCAGGAGGTCGCGCCGAGGCTCCGCGCCGCGCGCACGTAGGAGGGGTTGATCGGTCGCATCACGGAATAGAGGGGGAGCACCATGAATGGCAGCAGGATATGCGTCATCGCGATGATCGTGCCGAACTGGTTGTACATCATCGGCAGGCGCTGATCGTCGTTGATGATGTGCAGCGCGACGAGCAGGTTGTTGACCACACCCTGCTCCTGCAAGAGCACCATCCATGATGTCGTCCTGACAAGGAGCGACGTCCAGAAGGGTAGCAGGACAAGGATCATCAGCAAGTTCGACTTGCGAAGCGGAAGCGTCGCCAGCAGATGCGCGATGGGATAGGCCAGAACGAGGCAGATACCGGTGATAAGGGCGGAGAGCCAGAATGTGCGCAGGAAGAGCGGCACATAGATGCGACGATCTTCCGGTACACGCTCGATCGCACCGCTATTGTCGCGCTGCATGTCGATCGCCGCGAGATAGAAGTTGGCAGTGTAGGGGTGCGCTGCCTGACGCATCACGCCCCAGAGCACAGGATCGCCCCAGCGCGCATCGTCAGCCACCATCGTCTCACGATACGGAGGCTGCCAGTCGCGAGACTTGCGCCCTGCGGATGTAAAGAGCGAGCGGGTGCCGGGCAGGTCGTAGTTCACTCTTGTGGCGACGGTGCCGAGGGTCTTGGCCTCCGCCGCGTTCTTGATGTCTGTTGCGAGCGCGGCAAAGGCGCTTTCGTCCGGCTCCAGGTCGGGATGATCGCCCAGCCAGCCGGACACCGCAGGCATATTCGCCGAAAAGCCGTCGTTATAGACCGAGCGGAGCAGGAGCTGGCCAATAGGCATCACGAAGGTGATGACGATGAACAGCAGCAGCGGCAGCACGAGCAACAGCGCCCTGCGCCGTGCACTTCTCTGCGAATGGGCCAGCGAGCGTCTGAGCGCTTTGCCGCTCTCTTCCGGCAGGACACTGTCGGGCTGTCGTCCGGGCGGATAGACTGCGGTGGTTTCGACCATCTTGCTTCAAAGCCTCTGAGAGTGGCGGCAGGCGTGCAACGCTGTCCCGCTACCGGATAGAACGTGCCCGGTCCCGCTGGCGCGGGGCCGGGTCGGTTTCTCAGGTCAGTTGATGAGCCACGCGTTGAAGCGCTCTTTCAGATCTGCGTCATGATCGACCCAGAACTCGAAGTTCGTCTCGACCGCATTGGTCATGTTCTCGGGCGTCGTCGGCAGGTGCGGGGCCATGACGGTCTTGCCGTCCTTGTAGGTCCGCTCCATCGTCGCGGTGGATTTCCGCGTCGGGCCGTAGCTGATGTATTGCGTCATGTCGGCGAGCTTCTCGGGCGAGGTGGAGTAGTCGAGAAACTTGATCGCGTCCTCCAGATGCGGGGCACCCTTCGGGATGACGTAGCCTTCGAACTCGTACTGCATCCCGTCCCAGACGGTGACGAAGGGCTTACCCTCGCCGATCACCGCGTTGAAGATGCGCCCGTTATAGGCCATCGTCATGGAAACCTCGCCATCCGCGAGCAGTTGCGGCGGCTGAGCGCCGGCTTCCCACCAGACGACATCCTTCTTGATCGTGTCGAGCTTCTTGAACGCGCGGTCCAGACCCTCTGGGGTGGCCAGCACGTCATAGACCTCGGCCGCGGGAACGCCATCCGCCATCAGGGCGAGTTCGATCACCGTCTTGGGGGATTTGCGCATGCCGCGCTTGCCGGGGAATTTCGCCGTGTCGAAGAAGTCGGCGGCAGTCGTCGGCTTCTCACCGGGGAACTTGGTTTCGTCATAGGCATAGATCGTGGCCCAGACGTCGGTGGCGACGAGACAGTCCGTCAGGCCGCCCTCGAAGAAGTCATCCGCAGCGGCAGTGCCATCGGGTGCCGGCGCGAGTTTGGAGGCGTCGATCTCTTCCAGCAATCCTTCGTCGCAAAGCCGCACCGCGTCGGAGTATTCGAGCGAGGCGATGTCCACGGTGACGTTGCCAGCCTCCACCATCGCCTTGATCGGCGCGGCGGGGTTGTCGGAGTCAAGCATCGTCGTCTTGATGCCCGTGTCCTTCTCGAAGGGTTTCACATGCGCCTCGGTCTGCGCCACCCCATAGGCGCCGCCCCAGCTCATCACCACGACCTCGGCCTGCGCGGTGCCGAGGCTCGCCGCCGTCAGCGCGGTCGTCAGCGCAAGTATCTTCTTCATTTTCAGGCTCCCTGTTTGCCCTGTTATCCGGCGGTTTCTGCAGAAATCCGCCTTGTTCTGTTCAACGCCGGCTTTCCGATTCAGACCGGATCGAGCGCGCGCGCATCCTGCGGCGCCCAGCCGATCCTGAGGTGCTGTCCTGGCGACAGTTTGGTCTGGCTCAGCGTATTGCGGCATTTCATGACGAAATCGTCCGACCCCGCTACCTTCATCCGGGTGCGGAGAACGTCGCCCATGTAGATCACCTCGATCACCTCGGCGTCGATCATATGCGCGTCCTTCGGCATCATCTCCGGCTTGAACTCCACGCGCTCCGGGCGAATGGAAACCAGCGTCTCCTGCCCTTCATGGCGGAGATTGACGGGCGTCGCGTCGATCACCTCGCCCGTCGCGAGCCGGATGAGAGCCTTCTCCGGGCCGAGTTTCTCGACCCTTCCCGGAAGGCGGTTGTTCTCCCCGATGAACTGGGCGACGAAGCTGTTTTTCGGCCGCTCGTAAAGTTCATCGGGCGGCGCGAGCTGCTGGATGCGCCCGTCGTTGAACACGGCCACCCGGTCCGACATGGTCAGCGCTTCGCCCTGATCATGAGTGACATAGACGACGGTGATGCCGAGCTCGTGGTGCAGGCGCTTGATCTCGAACTGCATATGTTCGCGAAGCTGCTTGTCCAGCGCTCCCAGAGGCTCGTCCATCAGCACCAGTTTCGGGTCGAACACCAGCGCGCGGGCGAGGGCGATCCGCTGCTGCTGACCGCCCGAAAGCTGAGCCGGGCGCCTCGCTCCGAACGCGCCCATCTGCACCATGTCGAGCGCGCGGGCGATCTTTGCCTCGCGCTCCGCCTTGCCCATGCCCCGCACTTCGAGCGGAAAGGCAAGATTCTCGGCCACGGTCATATGGGGAAAGAGCGCGTAGTTCTGAAACACCATGCCGATGCCGCGCTTGTGCGGGGGCACCGTATTGATGGGGCGACCGTCAAGCCGGATTTCGCCGTGAGTCGCGGTCTCGAACCCTGCCAGCATCATGAGGCATGTGGTCTTGCCCGAACCGGATGGCCCGAGCATGGTAAGGAATTCTCCCTCTGAAATCGTGAGGTTGAGGTCTTTGACGACGAGGTTTTCGCCATCATAGCTTTTCTGAACGTGCTCGAACTCCACGAACCGGTCGCGGCCCTGGGCTGGTTCCACGCAAGTCTCCCTGTCTGGCGGCTCGGGCCGCTCGTTCTTGTATAGCTCCAGAGGAGCCATGAGTGGGTATCACGCCCAGCGGCGCGCTCCGGCGCTAGGTCGTTTGCGACATTACCGGTCAATTATCGACATTTCTGCGCGAACTAATGGCAGAACTGGAATTTCTGCACAGAGAATCACCGCCTTTGTTTTCTCGCGACGGAATTCTGGCGCGGGAAGACCAAGGTTTCGGCGGTTATGAGGCTGAACGGGGCTTGTTGCCGCCGCTGATTTTCTGTGGCAAGACATCCGCGACGCAGGATTGGACGGGAACGGGCAATGTCGGATTTCGCGAGCCGCCGCACAGTGATGGTGGACACCCAGATCCGCCCCGCTGATGTGA
Organism: Haematobacter massiliensis; assembly: GCF_000740795.1. Lineage (GTDB taxonomy): Bacteria > Pseudomonadota > Alphaproteobacteria > Rhodobacterales > Rhodobacteraceae > Haematobacter > Haematobacter massiliensis. Next base: position 477,284 of record NZ_JGYG01000001.1, on the reverse strand, counting down.
CGAAATACCCGATCATCGATGCAATGCTGAGCGTTCCGCGCGAAGTTTATGTTCCCGCCGCCGTGCGCGAAGCCGCCTATGTGGGCGAGAATGTCGATATCGGGCGCGGGCGCTTCCTTCTCGAACCCCGGACGCTTGCGAAGCTCCTCGATGCGCTGGATATCGGGAAGGATGATCTGGTGCTCGATATCGGTGCGGGGCTGGGTTATTCGACCGCTGTTATCGCACGGCTGGCCGAAGCCGTTGTCGGTATCGAGCAGGATGAGGAATTCGCGGCCGAAGCGCAGGATCTGCTTGCGGCGGAGAGTGTGGATAATGCCGTCGTCGTGAAGGGTGACTTTGCCGAAGGCTCGCCCAAGCACGGGCCGTTCGACGTGATCATCCTTGAAGGAGCGGTCGAAGACGTACCCGAAAAGATCCTCGCCCAACTCAAGGATGGCGGCCGTATCGGTTGTCTGTTCATGGAGCGCGCGCTCGGTGTCTGCCGCATCGGATACAAGATCGACGGCGAGATGACTTGGCGCTATGCTTTCAATGCTTCCGCACCTGTCCTTCCGGGCTTTGCGGCTGAGCGGGGTTTCGTGTTCTAGGCTGGTTCTGAACGGGACACCGCCTGACAAATGAAAAAAGATCAGGAACGAGGCGGGACATGGCAGGGCGATCGAAGGTCAGGTTTTTCGCGGCGTTAGTCGCTGCGGGGTTGTCCGTCACCTCAGTGCGGGCGGAGACACTGACAGACGCGCTTATTGCGGCTTATCGCAATTCCAATCTTCTGGAGCAGAACCGGGCCGTTCTTCGTGCCGCGGATGAAGATGTGGCGACTGCCGTTGCTGCGCTGCGCCCGACGCTCGCCTTCGTGGCCCAGTCGCGCTGGGTCGATCCGGTATTGACGCGTCGGCTCACGAGCAGCATCGGCCTCTCGGCGAATCTCACGCTCTATGATTCAGGCCGCAATCGACTGGGGATAGAGATCGCGCGCGAATCAGTGCTTGCGACGCGGGAGGCGCTGGTCGGGGTCGAACAACAGGTGCTGCTGAATGCCGTTCAGGCCTATATGAACGTGCGCAGCGCCATCGAGTATGTCTCGCTGAACCAGAATTCCGTACGCGTGATTGGCGAGGAGCTTCGGGCCGCGCAGGACCGCTTTGACGTGGGCGAGGTGACGCGTACCGATGTCGCTCAGGCGGAAGCCCGGCTGGCTTCGGCACGTGCGCAGCTTTCCAGTGCCCAAGGTGACCTGACCACGGCGCGGGAGGCTTACAAGGCCGCGACAGGGCAGTATCCCGGCAGTCTCGCCACGCCTCCGACGCCACCTCGCAGCGCCGCCACAGTGGATGACGCAAAGGCGGTAGGCGTCCGCACCCATCCTGATGTGCGGCAAGCGCAGCGTCAGGTCAACGTGGCGGAACTGAATGTCTCGCTCGCGGCGGCGCAACGTTTGCCGACGGTTTCGGCGACCGGCTCTGTCGCACGGGATCAGAGCGGGGACGACGCCTCCTCGCTCACTCTCTCGCTGAGCCAGCCGATCTATCAGGGCGGCGCATTGTCCTCCTTGCATCGTCAGGCAATCGCCGGGCGGGATCAGGCGCGCGCGGCGCTTCAGCAGTCGGCCGTGAACGTGGCCTACCAAGTGGGTGCCGCCTGGTCGGACCTGCAGGTTTCGCGGGCGTCTCTCGCATCTATCGATGAGCAGATTCGAGCAGCGCAGGTTGCCTATGATGGCGTCCGGGAGGAGGCCCGGTTCGGTGCGCGCACCACGCTCGACGTTCTGGACGCGGAACAGGAGCTATTGAACGCGCGGGCCAGCCGGATTTCCGCGCAGTCGCAGCAGTATGTTGCCGCCTATTCCGTGCTGTCCGCGATGGGTCTTTTGACCGTGGATCACCTGAAGCTCGGGATCCCGACATACGATCCGGCCGCCTATTACAATGCGGTGCGCGAGGCCCCTTATACTTCCATTCAGGGCCAGAAACTTGACCGTGTGCTCCAGAGCATAGGGAAAAAGTAACTATTTCCTGTCATGATGTCATGTGAGTCGTGGGGCCGATCAGGCCGCACGAGCGACTCGATGCCCCAGCGGTCATAGGGATGAGGCGATATGTCTGACTCCGGTAAACGTGGCGAGATCGAAGATGTGCTGACGGCGATCCGCCGCCTTCTCGCGCAGGATGGCGACGGGCTGGAGATGCGCGTCCAAGGCGAACGTGCTGCCGGCGAGCGTCTCATGCTTACGCCGGAGTTGCGCGTCGAGCAGACCGATGGACGGGCCTCTATCGAGGATGCCTTGGCCCTGCTCGAAGCTGCAGTCGCGGCGCGTGCGAGCGTGCCTGTGCCGGTGGAAAGCAGAGAGTTCCACAACGATCTTCACGATGTCGATGAAGCGCCATTCATCGCGATTGATGAGCCGGAACACCACACAGCAGAACCGATCGCCTTCCGCCAGGCTCAGGCGCGGCGGTTCCAGCTTGTGCGGAGTTCATTCCCTCCTACGACCGAGAGTGACGAGCCGGAATTTCCCGTGGAGGCCGCTCGTCCTCCCGTTGAGGTTCCATCGCAGCCGGATGCTCCTCCTGAACTGCCTCCCGATACTCCGGAGGAGTCGCCGCCCGCCGATATCCCGGAAGATCCTGTGGAGGAGCCTGCCGAAATCCCGTTTGATGAACCGGTAGAGACCCCTCCGGACGTGCCTGATGAACTTCCGCTTCAGGAGCAGGGTGCGACGCAGACGGAGTTTTCCGCTGCCGCGGACGAAGTTGAGGTGGAAGCCGAGACATATCTGCCCGAAGAGGTGCGTCCCGGTCGGGAGGCAGCAAACATATCCTCCGCGACGCTTCCCGATGTGGAGGATGATATTGATCTTTTCGCCGATGAGACCTCGGAACTGGGCGATGAACATCTACGGATGCTTGTTGCAGAGGTTTTGCGAGAAGAGCTTCAAGGCCCGCTGGGAGAGCGTATGACGCGGAATGTGCGTAAGCTCGTCCGGGCGGAAATTCGCAAGGCGCTCGCTGGCCGGGAATTTGAGTAGATTAGAGCTGACCTTCCTCAAATTCGGTGCTTGGGTCAGATCTTGGCGGATTGTCAGATGATGCCTGCACCGAGCCCATCTTTGCTTTCCGGCTGTCTGTTTGCATGGCCAGCAGCCATCGGAAATTGATCCAGACTGGCGCCCTTGGGTCCAGAAGCGCTGCGGGCTAGCCGGGCAGAGCGCTTCGTGTAGGCGGCAGAGGGTCAACGATGTCGATGATCACGCAGGTTTGGGATATGTGCCGGAGTGCTGGCGAATTCGACATGAAGCCGACGGCGTTGGGCATGGCGGTTTCGATCAGGGTACAGGGAGTGGCGGACCCTTGCCGCCTGCCTTGGAGGCGAGGAACGGGCTCCTTCTCTAGAGCCGAACGTGAACATGCCGTGTTCGATGGCGTTGTCGCCCAGTTTCAGCATATCATTACAGATGGTTGGGGGCGCAAGCGTTCCATGCGGACCCGGGCAGGACGGATGGCGGCTGCGAGCAGGTATTTGCCACAAGGTCGCGGCGCCAGCCAGACCTCCCTGTATCCGTAACCTGTAAGCATACCGAACGCAGCGGTTCAAGGATTATGAACTGCGTCGGTGTTAGGCCTCAAAGGCGTCTTGGAAAAATGTTTTCCGGGCTGGCTGGGTGGGGCCCGAGGTTGAGCAGCGCAACTGCGCCGCAGAATCGGTGAGGCGAGCGGGAAACTCCCGAAATTCCGTTACTTGTTTCATCCTCGCATCGCGCGGACAGCTGCATTCGCCTGCGCCTTGATATACCAAATCGTGCTGCAAAAGAGGGACGACCGCCACACGAGATCAATATCCGAACGGCAAAGCTGCCAGAATCCGGGACTCAAGGCTGGCATTTGCTCAACGGCGGTCTGCCTGATCGCCGCGTTTCCCCCAGAAAAGTTTGAGTAACCATAAAAAAGACGCGCCAGCGGGCGCGTCCTTTTGGATGCCACGGCGCCCAGTTCAGGCGGCTTCGGCCTGTTCAAGAAGATGGCGGCGTTCACTTTCTTCACGGGAGAGCGCGACAGAGGTGCGGATACCTTTCGCGACAAATTCCATGAGACCCTTCACGACACGCTCGTTCGGGTCGATCCCGGCACAGGAAAGAACTTCGCGACCATCGCGAGACCGTGCCCAGCGGGCGATCTGTTCCGGTCCGTTCCCGTATTTCTTGTCATCAGCAATCGCATCGTCCAGTGCAGCAAGGACAACCGCGGCGAAGAGCTTACGAGCCCGCGCGCCCTGCTCGAAGTTGAAAGCGTTGCCGTCGACGGAGTCGGCCATGATATCCGGTCCTTTTCTTGTTATTGCTCTTGTCGTTCTGCGAAAGGTGGCCGAATATCGTGTTTAGGGTCGGGTTTGGTATTGCCGTTCGGGAATACCTGCCATGTGGGCATGGCATACCAAAACGGGACCCATCACAATATGCAGTCGCCTTACCAGGGGAGTGCCGCCGATATATAGGCCCCACTGACTTTCGATCAAGCATTTATCCGCGGCGACGTGTTGTTGTTTTGCCGCAGGGGCAGTGTCGTCGCGTCACGTTCTGCGGAGCACGACACCATCTGCGGTGAGCGGGCCGGTGGCGCGGTCGAAGCGGAGATAGGCAATGGCCTGATTTCCGGCGACGGTAAAGATACGTCCGGCGGGCTTTCCTTCCGCCATAATCTCGGTGCCAGGTGTCACGGGGGCGTCCAGAACGACCGAGACGAAACCCTTGCGAAGCTCGGTCTTGTGCTTCATCCGGGCAGTCACCTCTTGTCCGACGTAACACCCCTTGCGAAAGTCGACGCCGTTGAGCCGGTCAAACCCCGCTTCAAGGATGTAGGTATCGTCTGGCAGCAGCTCTATCCCCGCTTCGGGAATCGTTTCCGCCACCCGCAGGGTATCCCAGTCCACGGTGGGCGGACTTCCTTCCTCATCGGTATAAAGACGCCATCCCAAGGAGGGGTGACGCGGGTCGCGGAGCGCGCCTTCAGGCGGCTCGCCAAGACCGCGCAACACGTGAAGGGAACTTGGCGTGATGGCGACATCGGCCCGAAGCCGGTACATCTGGAGGCGGCGGGCAAGACCCTCCGCCTGTTCCGCATCGGCGTCGAGCAGGATCCGGTCACCCGCATCCGCGAGGAAGAAATCTGCAAGGTACTTGCCCTGCGGCGTCAACAGCGCTGCATAGATCAGCCCGTCCTTCAACCGGCCCAGATCGTTGGTTACCAGGTTCTGCAGAAAGGTGACCCGGTCCGCGCCCGTGATCTCATAAATCTTTCGGTTCGATGCGCGTTCGCCGGTCATGTCCTTGCCTCCGTGTCGTTCACCGATATGGGCATGGTCGATTGGAATTGCAGCCGGTAGAGCCCCGCATAGAGGCCGTCGCGGGACAGCAGCTCCTCATGCGTGCCCTCATCGACCACGCGGCCCTGATCCATCACGACGATCTTATGCGCGTCGCGAATGGTCGACAGACGGTGCGCGATGACCAGCGTCGTACGACCGACGGAGAGCCTGTCCAGCGCCGCCTGTACCAGAGCCTCCGAGCGGGCGTCGAGGGCGGATGTCGCCTCGTCCAGCAGCAGGATAGGCGCATCGCGAAGCAGGGCGCGGGCGATGGCCACGCGCTGTCTCTGCCCACCGGAAAGCGCCGAGCCGCGCGGCCCGGCCGGAGTATCCACGCCCAGGGGCAGATGCTCCACGAACTCCGTCACATGGGCTGCGTCCATTACCTCGCGGAGCCGCTCGTCGCTCACATCCTGCCGGCCGAGAGTGATGTTCTCCCGGATCGTCTCGTCGAAGAGCGCGGCATCCTGGGTGACCACGGAAAACATCGCGCGGAGTTCGGGCAGCGGAATGTCCATGAGGTCCACCCCGCCAACCGTTACACGGCCGGATTGGGCATCGACAAGGCGTGTGAGCAGGTTGAACACCGTGCTCTTGCCAGCCCCGGAAGCGCCGACAAGCGCGGTGGTCTTGCCTGCTTCAGCCGTGAAGGTCACGCCGCGCAGCACCGGCATTTCGCCATAGGCGAGTGTCACGTCCTGCAGCTTGATCTCCGTGTCCCCCGGCGCGGGAAGGCGGGGGTGGGCAGGCGCGGTGATGGAGGGAAGCGTATCCATCAGCCGGTAGACCCGCTCGAGACTAGCCGCCGCAACCTGCCATGTCCCCGCCGTATCGCCAAGCCTGCGGATCGGCTGGAAGGTCAGCGCCATGGCCGTGAAGAACGACATGAATTGCGCGAGGGTCTTTTCGCCGGCGATGATCTCCCGCCCGCCGAGAACGAGGACGGCAAAGAACCCAAGCCCCGTGACCACGTCGATGAGCGCCGGAATGGTCGAGCGACCTGCGGCGTTCTTCACTTCCGCCTTCACGATCGTGTCGATGATTCGCTCGAACCGGCCTGACTGATAGCCCTCCATGCGGTTCAGCTTGATCGGGATGATGCCGTGGAAGATCTCGTCCAGCCGGGTCGCGCGGAGGCTGGCCTGACGACGGCTTTGCGTTGTCTTGCGGCGGACGTAGCGCTGAATGCTGGCAATCGGCAGGATGAGAAGCGGCGTTCCGACCAGCGCCACCATCGTCCAGACCGGGTCGATGGAAATCGCCACGGCAAACAGCGACACCAGCGCCACGCCATCCCGCCCCACGGCGGAGATCAGGGTGATCCAGATGCCCTGAATGGCCATCGTATCGCCCTGCACCCGTTCGATGAGCGCGCCGGGTGGGTTCTCCTGAAAGAACCGGTTGTCCAGCGTCAGGATATGGCGCAGCAGGTCGGCCTGCATGGCGGTGGAGGTGCGCTGTGCGATGCGCGACAGCATCGTCTTGCTGAGGATGGAGGTGATCGCGCGGATCAGGAACAGCCCGAAAATCGCGGCGCCCACCCACCAGATCGCGGAGGGGTCGGCGCCCGCGAACACCTTCTCGAACAGCGGCTGGAGCATGTAGCTCAACGCGCCGAGGGTTGAACCCTCGATCACCATCAGCACGGCGACCAGCGACATGGCCGGGATCTGGTGGCGGAGGTAATCGTGCCAGAGCCGGCCAAACAGCCTGCGGGAGGTATAGGGATCGCCCGTCGCGTGGCGGGACTTGCTCGGGTCAGACATCCGGGCGCTCTGCCTAGGGGGCGTTGGCTGCGGTGTAGCGGCTCTGCGGCCCAAGGGCAAGCCGTGCGCCCGGTTGACCCCTGCAGCGGCGCGGACTAGGGGTTGAACCGCGCCTTGCATGGAGAGTTTTCGATGAGCCTCGGCTTCGGTCGTCATTACCTTGCCATCCCCGGTCCGTCAGTCATGCCCGACCGGGTTCTGAACGCCATGCATGTGCCGGCGCCGAACATCTACACCGGGGCATTGGTCGATACGGTGGACGATATCGTGGCCGATCTCCGCACGCTGGCCCATACAAAGGACAACGTGGCGATCTACATCGCCAATGGTCACGGCGCATGGGAAGCGGCGAATGCCAATGTGTTCAGCCGGGGGGATCGGGCGCTCAGCCTTGCCACCGGGCGGTTCGGCATAAACTGGGCGGCTCAGGCGCGCGAGATGGGGGTGGAGATCGACGTGATCGACTTCGGTCTGCGTGCGCCGGTCGATCCGCAGCGGGTCGAGGAGGCCCTTCGCGCCGACACCGGCCATACCTACAAGGCGGTCCTTCTGACGCATGTGGATACCGCGACCTCCGTCCGCAACGACGTGCAGGCCGTGCGGCAGGCGATGGATGCGGCCGGGCACCCGGCGCTGCTGATGGTGGATTGCGTGGCCTCCTTCGCCTGCGATCCGTTCGAGATGGATGCCTGGGGGGTGGATGTGCTCGTCACGGCCAGCCAGAAGGGTCTCATGACGCCGCCCGGCTTGGGCATCCTGTTCTTCTCGGACAAGGCGAAGCATGCAACCCGCGGCAATGACCTGCGCACACCCTATTGGGACTGGCAGCCCCGGGCGGAGCCTGCGGAGTTCTACCAGCATTTCTACGGCACGGCGCCCACGCATCTGCTGCTGGGACTTGCCGAGGCGCTGAACATGATCCTGCGCGAAGAGGGGTATGAGGCGGTGATGCAGCGTCACAGGACGCTTGCCCGCACCGTCTGGGCTGCTTTCGATGCCTGGAGCCACGGAAGCGAGATCGCCCTCAACATCGCCGATCCGGCGTTTCGCGGCCATTCCGTGACCGCGGCCCGCATGGGTGCCCCGCACGGCACCGCGCTGCGGGAATGGACGGAAAAGAACGTGGGTGTGACGCTGGGCATCGGGCTTGGCATGGCGGAGCCGGGCGACCCGTCGTGGCACGGTTTCCTGCGGGTGGCGCATATGGGGCATGTGAACGCCCATATGACGCTGGGCGTTCTCTCAGTGATGGAGGCCGGTCTTCGCGCGCTCGACATTCCGCACGGGCCGGGCGCACTGGACGCGGCGGCGCAGGTGATCGCCTCCAGCTGCTGACCGGATCGGCTCGCCTCAGTGACCGTGCTTGGCGAGCCAGTCGGTCATCCAGCCGATCTCCTGCTCCTGAGCGGAGATCACTTCCTGGGCAAGTTTCTTCACCTCGGGATCCTTGCCGTATTCGAGCACGATCTTCGCCATGTCGATGGCGCCCTGGTGATGCGGGATCATGCCGCGGATGAAGTCCACATCGGCATCACCGGTATAGGGGACGTCCATCGCGGAATGCATCCGCTCCATCGCTTCCATGTAGGCAGCGGTGGACGGGCTTTCCATGCTGCCGCCCTGCATGCCATGTGCCGAATGATCCTGCGCAAAGGCGGGGAGCGTTGAAAGGCTGAGCGCCGCTGCGCAGAGCGCGGTCGTGATCGGTTGCATGGTGGCCTCCGTTGCTGGGGACCTGCAACGTCGGACCTTCCAGCCGGGGGAAGGCAAATCACGCGGGCGTGACGGGCTCCCGTGCCGCAGCCAGCGCCTCCGGCAGCACTTCCTCCAGAAGGTCGAGATCGGCGGGCCGTCCGGCGCTTATGCGGATGCAGCGGTCGAGGGGCGCGACCCCCGGCATTCGGATGAATACGCCCCGCGCGCCGAGCTCTGCGACGATCCGGCGGGCGACTGCCCCATCTCCGCCGCTGTCTATGGCGACGAAGTTGGTGGCGGAGGGAAGCGCCGTCAGCCCGTTGGCCGTGGCAATGGCGCTGATCCGCTCCCGCGCATGGGCAACGTTTCTGCGGGTCTGCTCCAGCCACGCGGTATCGGCCAGCGCAGCGAGCGCCCCGGCCTGTGCGATACGCGACATGCCGAAATGGTTGCGCACCTTGTCAAAGGCGCGGGCGAGGGGGGCGGCGGCCAGCGCGTAGCCGACCCGCGCCCCTGCCATGCCGTAGGCCTTGGAGAAGGTCCGCATGCGAATCACACGCGGATCCTCCGCCGCGATCCGCGCAGCCGTTCCTTCCGGGGCGAGTTCCACATAGGCCTCATCCAGCACAAGGAGGGTGCCGTCCGGCAGCGCCTCCACCATCTGCTCGATCAGCCGCCCGGGATGGTGGCTTGCCATGGGATTGTCAGGGTTGGCGAGGTAGATCAGTTTGGGGCGCACCGTTGCCGCCAAGGCGACAAGCGCCGCCGGATCCTCATGATCCTGCCGGTAGGGCACCTTGTGCAGAACTCCCCCGCATCCCGCGACATGGAAGTTGAACGTGGGATAGGCCCCGTCCGACGTGACGACGCCATCGCCGGGCGCAATGACCAGCCGGGCGAGATAGCCCAGAAGGCCGTCAATCCCTTCGCCGACCACCACATTCTCCGGCCGGAGCCCATGATACGCGGCGAGCGCTTCCTTCAGATCGTGATTTTCGGGATCGCCATACATCCACGCATCGCTGGCTGTGCGCGCCATGGCCTCGATCGCCTTCGGCGAAGGGCCGAAGACGTTCTCGTTCGCGCCGAGCCGGGCCCGGAAGGGAGCGCCGCTCCGCCGTTCCAGCGTTTCGGGGCCGACGAACGGCACTGTGGCGGGGAGCGCATCGACAAGCGGGGTATAGCGGGGTCCGATCATGACGCATGACAAGCGCAAACCCGCGCGCCGCGCAAGGGGGGATCAACCCTCCCTGCGGAAGGGGCTGAAAAGCGCGGCAAGACGTACGGATGCCTCGGTCTGCTTCGGGGTGTCGATGCGCCGGATCTGCCGTGTGGGTGTATGGAATCTGACGGTGGGGTGAAGGCGGCCTTTCACCGGTCCATTCGCGCGCGGACTGCGGATGAGGAATACCTTGCCCCAGCCGTCGAAAGTGCCGACGGCACGTGCACTGGCATCGCAGGGAAACCGAAGCCGCCAGTCCTGCGGCAACGGCACGCCCTGCGCCTCCACACGCTCAAGCATCCAGACCAGTGGAATATTGGCGAGTTGCCGTCCCTGGCGGCCGGTATGCACCTGCCCGCCGATATCGGGATGCGCGCCCCGGAACCATGTATCCTCCGCCAGCCCATTCCAGTCGGGCAGCACCTGCCATGGCAGGGGACTGAAGGCGACGCGCGTCTCGTCGAGCGCCAGAGCCTGCGCGGCGTAGCGAACGGACGGGCCGAGGTCGAGCTGGTGAAAGGCGTGTTCCGCTTCCGTCAGACGCCAGAGCAGCGGCAGCCGCAGACCGAGCGCCTTCACGGTATCCCAGACGCCGATCATCGCGATTTCGACCTGAGTATGGCAGTGGGCTGCCCGGAAAGCCGAGGCGCTGTCGCTGTTCGGAGCAAGTCGATAATGACGGAAGACTTGCCGGATGTTGCGCTCCGTGGCTTCTTCGGCCCGCAGAAGGCCCAGCCGGTCGATCATCCCGGCAAGCGACCTGACGGCGAACCCGCCTCGCGAATAGCCGAACAGGAACACGCGATCTCCCGGGCGGTAGCGGGAGGCAAGGAAGCCGTAGGCACGTTGGATCTGATCGTTGATCGAAGCGCCGGTGATGATATCCGGCAGGCTCGACCATCCCTTCCACTGGATGCCCGCCTCATAGAAAAGCGACAGGCGGGAGGCGGATCCCGCCTCTCGCAGCAGCCGGAAGGTATGCCCGGCATTCGTCTCCTGCCCAGAGGTGAGGCTGGACAGCGTGCCGTCAAGAATGATGACGTGATCCATTGCGGGGCGGGTCTTCCCGCGCTTCGGCAGTGGCGTCGTTGCGGTGATCGGCGCGACATCCGCGAGGCCGAGAATCCGTCGCATATCCGTGAACCGCCAGATGCCCATTCCGACCCCCGCTCCACCACCCGCCGAAACTGCGGATTGACCGTTCCTCTGAAAGATTGGCACAACCAAGTCACCGTAACACGGCGAAAGCCCGTCGACTTTATGACAATGCCGCACAGCCGCTGCGGGTTGCGTGCAGGCGGAGAAAATACTTTCTTGCATGAAAAAGGCGCGCCCGCGGTCGCGCCTTTGGCACTTCTGTATCTTTGTATCGGGGGTATCAGCCTTTCAGCTTGAGCACCGTCGCGACGCTGAGTTCACCGAATCCGTTGAAGCGGGTGTTGGTCGCGATGGAATAGGCGCCCATCCCGTGGAACAGCACGTAATCTTCCTCCTGCATGTCGCCGGGCAGGGCCACGACGCCCGGCAAACGGTCAACGCTGTCACAGGTCGGACCAAAGACGATACGTTCCACCGTCTCGCCGCCACGCTTCACACCATCAGGCGAGATGACTTCCGTCCGGTCGATGATGCCGATGAGCGGAAGTTCCGCGAAGGCGCCATAGACCCCATCGTTGAGGAAAACATGCTCATCATCGCGCACTGCCTTCACCCGGCTGGCAAGCGAGAAAGCCCCGGCGCAGAGGCCCCGACCCGGCTCGCAGACCAGCGCCGGGCGATCGGAGCCGAAGGCTTCCGCCGCCACCGTGTCGATCAGGCGGAAGATCGCCTCCAGTTGCGGCTCGATCTCGTTCAGCCGGTGGGAGGGGAAGCCGCCGCCGACGTTGAGCCGCGCGATCTTCACCCCCGCCATCGCCGCGATCTCTGCCGCCGCACGGATATATGCGTCCCATGCGCTGGGCTCGGTGCATTGCGTGCCCGGATGGAAGGTCAGCGAGGGAACGAACCCGGCATCAGCGACCGTCGCCAGCAGCTCTGCCGCAAGTTCCACCGTCGCGCCGAACTTGGCACCGAAGTTGTAGGCCGCGCCGGCGACGGGCAGCTTGAACCGCACGGAAATCTCCGTGCCCTGCGCAGGGACAAGCGCGATGAGCTTGGCCAGCTCGCTCCGCGAATCGACGGAGTAGGACGCCACGCCCAGTTCGACAGCCGTCAGGATCTCCGAGCGTGCCCGGACCGGATTGTTGTAGTGCATCGCGGCGCTGGGCGCGATCCGCCGGATGAGCCGCATTTCGGCGGGAGAGGCGACATCAAAACCCTGCACACCTGCGGCGGCCAGATTTTCGATGACGATCTCATCCGGGTTGGATTTTACGGCATAGGTGACGAAACCGGGAAAGCCATCAATGAATCGCCGCGCCGTCGCCTGCAGCACCGCGGGCGAGAAAAACATCACGGGCGCATCGGGTTGCTGGATGCGGAGGTATTCGGACGGAGTCGTCCAGATCGTTTTCGAGAGCCCCATCGGCGCGTTCCTTCTTCTGCCAACAGAGCGCAGCCTACCCCAGCCCTGGACCCACCAGTTCGGAGCCGCTTACGCGTCAAACCAAACCAGGCCAGGTGCGTATGAGCCGCCCTTTTCCTGAAAACGAGGATGCCGCATATGGAGCCAAACCGGTGTCTTGGGAAGTGTTGTTTTTGCCTGCAGCTTCGTTAAATTGACGAAAGCCGCTTACAGATTCACGAGGTGGGATTCTGGACGATCTGGACAGGTCAATCGTTGCCCAACTGGCCGCGGACGCGCGCATTTCCCTCGCCACGCTGGCGCGGCGGTTGAAGGTGGCGCGCTCCACACTGCAGTCGCGTCTGGAGCGCCTGGAAAGCTCCGGCGTCATCACCGGCTATACGGTCAAGCTGGGAGAGGCGGGGCAAAGGGGGCGGTTGCGGGCGACCGTGCTGTTGACGATCGACCTCCGGCTTCAATCGGGAATCGTGAACCGGTTGAAGGCGATGCCGGAGGTAGAGACGATCCATTCCACCTCAGGCCGCGTCGATCTTCTCCTGACCCTGGCCGCCGCGACAACACAGTCGCTGGACACCGTGCTCGACGCCATCGGTGCGATTCCGGGCGTCAAGGCGTCGGAGAGCTTCATCCATCTGACGACAAAGCTCGACCGTGTTGTGGCAGGAGGCCTTCCAGCCTAGTCGTGCGCTTCAGCCCGCCCCCGCGAGCGGTTGCTCCACGATTGCGAAGGCCGTAACGCCGAGTGCAACCATGCGGCAAGGCGCGACCCATGCGGGGCTAAAGCTGGAAAAATGCCGGACAATGGAATGGCGGGCAAAGGGGCCTCCTGAAAAAAGCTGCAAACCGCGCCTTGGCGGCGGGGCAGTCCTTGGATAGACCTGCGGACGTTAAGAAAGTGGAACCCGACCATGGAAAAGACGTTCGACGCGCAATCCGCGGAAGCGCGGATCTACGAAACCTGGGAAAAGGCGGGGGCCTTCAAGGCGGGCGCGAATGCGTCGCGCGCGGAAACCTTCTGCGTGATGATCCCGCCGCCGAACGTCACCGGATCGCTCCACATGGGGCATGCGTTCAACAACACCTTGCAGGACATTCTGGTCCGCTGGCACCGGATGCGGGGTTTCGACACGCTCTGGCAACCGGGGCAGGATCATGCCGGGATCGCCACGCAGATGGTCGTCGAGCGGGAACTCGCCCGCAGTCAGCAGCCGGGCCGCCGCGAGATGGGACGCGAGGCCTTTCTGGAAAAGGTCTGGGAGTGGAAGGAACAGTCGGGCGGCACGATCATCAACCAGTTGAAGCGTCTCGGCGCCTCCTGTGACTGGTCGCGCAACGCCTTCACCATGGATCCGACCTTCCAGCAGGCGGTGATCAAGGTCTTTGTCGACATGTACGACAAGGGCTACATCTATCGCGGTAAGCGGCTGGTGAACTGGGATCCGCATTTCGAAACGGCGATCTCCGATCTGGAGGTGGAGAACGTCGAGGTGAAGGGCCACATGTGGCACTTCAAATACCCGCTGGAGAACGGCGAGACCTACGAATACGTCGAGAAGGACGCGGACGGAAACGTCACGCTCCGCGAGGTGCGGGATTACATCTCCATCGCCACGACGCGGCCCGAGACGATGCTGGGCGATGGGGCCGTGGCGGTCCATCCATCCGATGAGCGCTACGCGCCGATCGTCGGAAAGCGCGTTCTGCTTCCGCTGGCGGATCGCTACATTCCGATCATCGCGGACGAATATCCCGACCCGACCTTCGGCTCCGGCGCGGTGAAGATCACCGGAGCGCACGATTTCAACGACTACAAGGTCGCGGAGCGGCATGGCCTGCCGCTTTACGTGCTGCTGGACGGCAAGGGTCGGATGCGCGACGACGCTGCCGACGACAACATGGTGCCCGAGAAGTACCGTGGCCTCGACCGGTTCGAGGCGCGGAAGCTGGTCATTGCCGATATCGAGGCGCTGGGACTGCTGGAGAAGATCGAGGACAAGATCATCACCCAGCCCTTCGGTGACCGCTCCAAGGTGGTGATCGAGCCGATGCTGACCGATCAGTGGTTCGTGGACACGACCAAGATCGTCGGCCCGGCACTGGACGCAGTGCGCAACGGCGACACGCGCATTCTGCCGGAACGGGACGAGAAGGTGTATTTCCACTGGCTGGAGAATATCGAGCCGTGGACCATCTCCCGCCAGCTCTGGTGGGGGCATCAGATCCCAGTGTGGTATGGTCTGGACCTGGGTGTGCCGCAGGGGAGCGATCTGGGTGACGAAGATCGCGACGGAGAGATCGACGAGGTCGAGATCTTCGATCTGCTGATGAATGGCGGCATGCTGCATCGCGGGGAGGTTCACTACGCCGCCACCGATTTCGATGCGGTGCGGGAGCGGTTCCTCGATGAGATCGCCGATATTCCTGCGCCCTTCAGCCATTCGATGGTAGTGGAAGTGACGGACAAGGCGGAAGCGATCGAGCGTCTGGCAGCGAGTCTCGCCGCATACAACATCGACCAGGATCCAACGAAACTCGTCTATCCCGTCTGGCGCGATGCGGATGTTCTGGACACCTGGTTCTCCTCCGGGCTATGGCCGATCGGCACATTGGGCTGGCCGGAGGATACGCCGGAGCTGCGCAAGTATTTCCCGACGGATGTGCTGGTGACGGGCTTCGATATCATCTTCTTCTGGGTCGCCCGGATGATGATGATGCAGCTCGCGGTCGTGGGACAGGTGCCGTTCCATACGGTCTATGTCCACGCGCTGGTGCGCGACGAAAAGGGCAAGAAGATGTCCAAGTCGCTGGGCAACGTACTGGACCCGCTGGAACTCATCGACGAATACGGCGCGGATGCGGTGCGCTTCACACTCACCGCGATGGCGGCGATGGGGCGTGACCTGAAGCTCTCCACCCAGCGGATCGCGGGATATCGCAACTTCGGTACGAAGCTGTGGAATGCCGCGCGGTTTGCCGAGATGAACGGCGTCTGGGAGAACCACGCGACCGGCTCCGCCCCGCTGGCGACGGCCACGGCCAACCGCTGGATCCTCGGCGAGACGGGCCGCATCCGTGAAACGGTGGATGAGGCGCTGGCCGCCTACCGGTTCAATGATGCGGCGAACGCGCTCTATGCCTTTGTCTGGGGCAGGGTCTGCGACTGGTATGTGGAATTCGCAAAACCTCTGCTGGCGGATGAGGCGACCGCCGCGGAAACGCGGGCGGTGATGGCATGGGTTCTGGACCAGTGCTTTGTCCTGCTCCATCCCATGATGCCCTTCGTGACCGAGGAGCTGTGGGAGACGACAGGCAAACGGGCGAAGATGCTCGTCCATACCGACTGGCCGACCTATGGCGCCGAACTCGGCGATGCCGAGGCCGACCGCGAAATGGGCTGGGTCATATCGCTGATCGAGGAAATCCGTTCCGCCCGCGCGCAGATGCACGTGCCGGTGGCGCTGAAGCTGGCCATCGTCGTGACCTCTATCGACGAAGCTGGCCGTGCGGCCTGGGCGCGGAACGAGGCGTTGATCCGGCGCTTGGCGCGGATCGAGACCCTGACGGAAGCGGATACCGCGCCCCGCGGCTCCGTGACGATCGCGGTGGAAGGTGCGACTTTCGCCTTGCCGCTCGACGGTGTCATCGACATCGGGGAGGAGAAGGTGCGGCTGGAGAAGACGCTCCAGAAGCTCGACAAGGATCTGTCCGGGCTGCGCAGCCGTCTTGCCAATCCGAAGTTCGCCGAAAGCGCGCCGGAGGATGTTGTAGAGGAAACCCGTGAGAAGCTGGAGCTCGGCGAGGAGGAGGCTGCAAAGCTTCGTTCCGCATTGACCCGGCTGGCGGAAATCGCCTGATCGGCGCGAAGGCACGGGCTCAAGCGGCTCTGCCGCCATCGCCCGTGCCTCGCGCCTCTCCCTTCGGAGAGTCGCGGGACTGCCTGTGATGTCACGTCAGATCAATAGCGGGCGGTTCAGCAGTGTGGCTGATCGGGGTAATCCGCATGTCCGCCTTCTGGGATCAGGCGGCGCTTTCGGCGGCAGGACGAATGCCGAGATTGGCGCAGACCTGCTGGGTCAGCTGGGGACGGTTCAGCGTATAGAAATGCAAGTCCTCGACGCCACCTGCGATGAGGGCCTCGCAGAGTTCAGTGCACTGCTCGACCGCGAAGGTGGCCTCGCGGCCCGCTTCCACCGCGGCGGAGAAGCGTGCATCGAGTGATGCAGGCACGGATGCGCCGCAGCGGGCGGCGAAGCCGCGCACGCCCTTCCAGCTGTTCACTGGCATGATGCCCGGTATGATCGGCACATCGACCCCGGCCGCAACAGCCGCATCGCGGAAGCGGAAATAGATGTCGGGCGAAAAGAAGAACTGCGTGATCGCCGATGATGCGCCCGCGGCCACCTTGCGGCGGAGCCAGGCGACATCCGAGGAGGTGCCGGGCGACTCGGGGTGAGGCTCCGGGTAAGCGCCGACATGGAGCCGGAAATCTCCCGTTTCGGCCAAGGCCTCCACCAGTTCCACCGAACTCGCGAACCCCTCCGGGTGTGGGGTGAAGCCGGAGGCGCCCTTGGGCGGATCGCCCCTGAGCGCCACGATCTCCTTCACTCCCGCTTCGGCATAGGCTCGGGCGATTTCCAGCGTCTCCTCCCGCGTGGCATCCACGCACGTCAGGTGAGCGGCAACGTTCAGCCCGTAGTTCTTGTGGATCGTCGTCACCGCTTCATGCGTGAGCTTTCGCGTCGTCCCGCCTGCGCCATAGGTCACGGAAACGAAGGCCGGGTTCAGCGGCGCGAGGGCCTGCACCGTCTCCCACAGGCGAAAGCTCGCCTCCAGCGATTGCGGCGGGAAGAACTCGAAGGAGATGCGAGGGGGCGTCATGGGCGTATCCGTCTTCTGGGCGGGCTCTTCTGCCATGTTCGCCGGCGCGAGGCAAATCTTATGTCCCGAAGGCCGGGGCGAGCTTTCCTTTCCTGCGCTCTCGCGGACCGTCAAAGGGGTATGGCTTGCCAATGGGGTGCCATTCGGGGACTCTGTCCGCCTGAAAACAGCCAGGAGGCCAGGATGAGCTGGAACCCCGCCCTCGACCCCACATGCCCGATCGGCGACGAAGTCGATGCCATCGAGACGGTCATCATCCCGCGCTCTCGCGACATCGGCGGGTTCGAGGTGCGCCGCGCGCTCCCCGCCGCCTCCCGCCGGATGGTCGGCCCTTTCGTGTTCTTCGACCAGATGGGTCCGGCCGAGTTCCTGACAGGGCAGGGGATAGATGTGCGCCCGCATCCGCATATCGGCCTGTCCACCGTCACCTATCTGCTGCGCGGACGTCTCCACCACCGCGATTCCATCGGCACGGATCAGTGGATCGAGCCGGGCGCAGTGAACCTGATGAGCGCGGGCAACGGCGTGACCCATTCGGAGCGCACGGACGGCGAGGCGCGGGAGAGGCCCCTGTCGATGTTCGGCATACAGACATGGCTCGCCCTGCCGGAAGCGAACGAGGATGATCCCGCCACCTTCCAGCATGTCGAGAAAGCCTCGCTCCCCCTGCTGGAGGGGGAGGGCAAGCAGGTGCGGCTGATCCTCGGCGACGCCTGGGGAGAGCGGGCACCCGTGGACCTGCCCTCCGAGACCTTCTACGCGGATGCCGTGCTGGATCCCAGCGCAGCCGTGCCGCTTCCCGACAATCATGAGGATCGCGGTGTCTACGTCCTTACAGGCGAGGTGAGCGTTGCAGGGCAATCCTTCGAGGTGGGCCGGATGATGGTCTTCCGCCCCGGGGACCGGGTCAGCCTCTCCGCGGGGCCAGCGGGTGCACGTATCCTGATCCTCGGTGGTGCGACCCTGAATGGCCCCCGATTCATCTGGTGGAACTTCGTCGCCTCCTCAAAGGACCGGATCGATGCGGCGCGGGAAGCTTGGCGGGCGGGCGATTGGCAGCATGGCCGCTTCCGCCTCCCGCCCGGGGATGACCGCGAATTCGTGCCCGCGCCGGAGCGGTGAGGGCTCCGGACGGGGCAGCGGGAAAAGTTTTTCCATGCGATCTATTTTTCCTTGCGCAATGCGCTTGACGCCACCCGCGCCGTTGCCTATTAGACCCCCACGCCCGGCGGGATCGGGCGAAAAAGAGATGCGCGGTTGTAGCTCAGTTGGTTAGAGTACCGGCCTGTCACGCCGGGGGTCGCGGGTTCGAGCCCCGTCAACCGCGCCACTCTCTTCTTCCCTCTTCATCATAACATGTTGAAAAGGCGGCACTTGCCGAAGGAAGAAGAGTGTTGCGTCCCCTTTGCCGTTTCCGCTTTATGAGCCAAACGACAGGGGCATGGCATGAAGAACAGCGCAGAGATCTGGGATCTGGTGGAGCAGCGGCGGGTGCCTTACGTGGCGCTGGCCGATCAGGTGTTTGACACGCCCGAGATCGCCTATACCGAGCGCCGCTCTGTAGAGGCGCATCTGGCGCAGATGGAGGCAGAGGGCTTTCGCATCACGCGTGACCTCGCCGGTATTCCGACAGCGGTGATGGGAGAAGCGGGCGCTGACGGCCCTGTGATCGCGATTCTGGGCGAATATGATGCGCTTCCGGCGTTGGGTCAGGAGCCCGGCGTGGCGGAACCGCGGCCGACGACGCAGTTTGACGGCGCTGGGCATGGCTGCGGTCACAACCTTCTGGGTTCGGCGGCTCTCATGGCGGCAGCGGCGGTAAAGGACTGGCTGGAGCGGACAGGAACGCCCGGTCGCATCCGCTACTACGGCTGTCCGGCAGAGGAGGGGGGTGCCGCCAAGACATTCATGGTTCGCGCGGGTCTGTTCGATGACGTGGATGCGGCGATCTCCTGGCATCCCTCCGATTACAATGGCGTGTTCGAGGCGAACAGCCTCGCGAATACCCGGATCGATTTCACCTTCACGGGCCGCGCCTCCCACGCCGCTGCCGCACCGGATCTGGGCCGCTCGGCGCTTGATGCGGTGGAGCTGATGAATGTCGGTGTAAACTACATGAGGGAGCACATGCCGGACGGGGCGCGTGTGCATTACGCCTATCTGGATGCCGGGGGGATCGCGCCGAACGTGGTGCAGGCCAAGGCCACCGTGCGCCAGCTTGTGCGTGCCCAGACCAATCGGGAGCTTCTGGACCTGGTCGCGCGGGTGCGCAAGATCGCGCAGGGCGCGGCTCTCATGACAGAAACAACCGTTTCCGAAGAGGTGGTCAGCGCTGTCTCCAACCTGCTCGGCAACACCGTGCTGGACCGCCTGATGCAGGCGCATATGGATCGGCTCGGTCCCGTCTTCTACGACGATGCGGACCGGGCTTTCGCGCAGGCGATCCGATCCACGCTGACCCCTACCCATATTTCGGAAACGTTCCGGCGGTTGCAGCGTCCGCTCGACCCCGATCTTCCGCTTTGTGACTTCGTCGTCCCCCTTGGCGCCGCGCTGCCGGGCGGACAGGGGTCCACGGATGTCGGCGATGTCTCCTGGGCCGTCCCAACGGTGCAGGCCTGGGTCGCCACATGCGCGATCGGCACACCGTTTCACAGCTGGCAGCTGACGGCGCAGGGAAAGTCGCCCGTCGCCCACAAGGGGATGGAGCTGGCGGCCAAGATCATGGCGGCAACGGCGCAGGATCTCATCTCCGATTCCGCAGCCTTGACCGCCGCGAAGGAGGAGCATCGTCTGGCGCTGAAGCGGGAACCCTATGTCTGCCCGCTGCCCCCGGAGGTCAACCCGCCAATCCCGAAGGGCTGACGGGGGCCTGTCCGGGCGATCCCCGCGACGGGATCGCCGGCCGGGTTACTGCTTGCGGAATTTGTCCAGACTGACGACCTCTCCCGAGCCGCCATTGGAGTTGCCGCCCGACCCGTCCGGGTCGGTGTCGTCATCCCCCATGCCATGCTCTTCAAGATCATCCAGTTCTTCGTCATCCGATACCTGGCTTTCGAATCGCAGGCCGAATTCCACCGACGGATCGACGAAGGTCAGCAGCGCATCGAAAGGTATGTAGAGCCGCTCCGGCTGATCCCCGAAGTTCAGAGTGATGCCGAACCCATCCTCATCGACCTCCAGATCTTCGTACCAGTGCTGGATGACGACGGTGATCTCCTCCGGATAGCGCGCGCGGAGCCAGTCTGCCAGCTCTGCGTCCGGATGGGTGGTATCGAAGCTGATGAAGAAGTGATGCTCTCCGGGAAGACCTTCGTCCGCGACCTGCTGAAGCACCTGACGGATCAGGCCCCGCATCTGTTCGTGCATGAGGCGACCGTAGTCTATCGTGTCGTGCATCCGTTCTTTTCTCCCTTGCCCGATGGGGCGGCGGTCGAAGCAGACAATAGGCGTTTTGGACCGGAAGAAAAGGGTTCGCGGCAGAATAGCCGCCCCAAGATGGATCAGGGGCGGGTGGGAAGGCTGATGCGCCTCTCGCACTGAGCCGCATGGAGGAGCCACTCCCCCGCCATTTCCCTGCTGGTCCAGTCGATGCGACCGCCATCGCGCGCGAGCACCGGCTTCAAGGAAAGAGCCGCCGTTTCCTCCGCCATCGCCGCCAGTTCAGGCGTAGCGAAGCACCAGACCGCATCCACAGCGTCGTGGCCGGCGAGAGGGCGAAGCAGCGCGTCCCGGTCACCGCTGACGACGCTGAGCGTACCCGGAGGCAGTCCCGCCGCCGACAAAAGCAGCGCCAGCTCGATCGCCGGTTGAGGATCGCGGGGCGAGGGCAGCATGACCACGCGGTTGCCGCGGACAAGCAGCGGCAGCAGAAGCGAGAGGGGAGCCATCAAGGGCGCGTCTGCGGGGCAGGCAAGAGCGACAACGCCGAAAGGGTCCGGCTGGCTCAGTGTCAGCCGATCCGGTCCGATCAGGCTCTCGCCTGAGCCGATGGACAGGACGGCCTTCCGGAACCGGTCGATCGCTGGTCCGAGCGCCTCGCGCGCGGTGGTGCCTGCAATGCGCCCCGCCTCGCGGGAGAACCGCTCCGCTCCGGCATGGAGGATGCGGGCGCGCTCCACTGGTAGTAGTCGGCTCCAGGCGGAGGCCTTTCGTGCGCTGTCCACGGCGGCGGCGATGTCTTTGGCGGAGCCAAGCGCCGCCATTCCGGTTGCTGCCAGATAGCCTTCACCGCCGGCAGGCGATTGGCGCACGCCCCCGATGACCAGCCGAGCATCGCCGTTGACAGGGATCGCCCGAGGCGGATCCAAGGGCCGTTCCGGGCGCCCCCGGGCGGGAAGCTCCTGCCGCGACCAGTCTGCCAGCGACCAGCCGCCGAAGCCGCTGTCGGCACGCGGTTCTGCGCTGGCTTCGACCGGCCCGTTGACGACCACGCTTCCCGAGCGGAGTTGGGCCGCGAGTTGCAGTGCCCTTCCGCCGCTTCCGCTCCAGACAGATACCGGTGCGGCGAAGCGGCTGTTGTTTGCGAGCGCCACCGCCTCTTCCACCGAACGGAAGGTCGTCGTGATGGCGACCGGGCCAGGGATCGTCGCGTCCCAGAGGGCGGAGGCAGGCGAGACCGCCCGGATCAGTTCCGGCGCAACTCCGCCCTCTGCTGCGCGGCCACGGACGATCTCCAGGCCCTCCGCAGAGGCGGTGGAAAGGAGTTTCGCGAGCTGCGCTGTCGCAGCAGAGCGGAGCGCGCCGAGATCATTGCCGCGGACCAAGGGCTCGCCTGTGCGGAGCCGCTCGAACCTGCGCAGCAGCAGCGTCTCGAACCGCGCGGCAGTCTCTGCCGCAACCAGCACCCGGGCTCCGTGCCTGCCGAAACCTGCAACGATCGCTTCGATTGCGGCGTCGGGATCCGCATCTCCAAAGACGATAAATACCGGGGTTCCGCCCAAACGAAGCGCCAGCGATTTGCGCAGGCCAGCCGTCTCCCTGCGCAGGGAGCGGCCCGCCTCTTCGCTGCCGAAGAGCACGATCCGCGCCGGGATTTCGCTTTGCGCCAGAGCCGCGCCCAATGCAGCCCCGCCGCTCACCACGTTCAGCAGACCGCGCGGAAGGCCACCCTCCTCCGCGACGGCGGCCAGGGCGAGGGCGGTCAGCGGGGTCTTAGGTGCCGGTTTCAGCACGAGCGCATTTCCCGCAGCCAGCCCCGCCGAGAGGTCATGGGCAATGTCGCCAATCCCGGTATCAGCGGAGAGGAGCATCACCCCCACCCCCAACGGTGCAGCGGGCGTGGCCGTTGCCGCCGCGCGGAGCCTGCGGGGAAGCGCCGCCATATCCTCCTGTACGCGGATGATGGGCCGACCGGTCTCCAGCACGGAAAGGAGGGTCAGCAGGGCGCGATTCTCCTCCACCCTGCGGGCGAAAGACAAAAGGTGTTCCGTCCGCTCCCAGGGAGCAAGCGCGGCCCAGCGTTTCCCCGCACGTCGGGCAACCCGCAGCGCCCGCAGACCTTCCTCCACGGTCGTTTCGGTCGCATGAGCGATCATCGCTCCGTCGAGCGCGGTGATGACCGGGAGGTCTGCACCCGGCGGGGTAAACCTGCCATCGACAAAAGCGCCGAGCCGATGTCCATGGCTCGCGAGCCAGCGGCGGACCGGGGTCACATCTTCCGCCGCAGGGCTGTAATCCAGATCGGTCATCAGATCGGTAAGGCCGGTCATCCTGCTTCCCCCTCAGGCGATGCCCTGACGCCAGTCGGCTGTGCCCCGACCCGTCACATATTGTTCAAGCTGACGCTCGACCCCCGACAGGAGGGAGGAGGCGCCGATGCGGAAAAGATGCGGTTCCAGCCAGCCGCGGCCCAGTTCTTCCCGCATCAGGATCTGCCAGTCGATGGCGTCTTCCGCACTTCTCAGCCCGCCAGCCGGCTTGAAGCCGACGGCGTGTCCCGTCGCATCGCGGTAATCGCGGATCGCGCGCATCATCACCAGGCTGACCGGCAGCGTGGCGTTCACGGCTTCCTTGCCGGTCGATGTCTTGATGAAATCTGCTCCCGCCTGCATCGCCACCATGGAAGCCTGATAGACGCGGGAGAGATCGCCCAGCTCGCCGGTCGCAAGGATCGCCTTCAGATGGGCCGCGCCGCAGGCCTCCCGCATCGCGGCGATCTCATCATGGAGTGCGTCCCACGCACCCTTCAGCGCCCATTCCCGCGTGATGACGATGTCTATTTCCGCGGCACCCTCGGCTACGGCGTAGCGGATCTCCTCCAGCCGCAGACGAAGCGGCATCAGACCGGCCGGAAAGCCTGTCGCGACCGAGGCCACCGGAATGCCCGAACCGTGCAGGGCGCGGACGGCGTGGGGCACCATCGTCGGATAAACGCAGACCGCGCCCGTGGTGAGCGTTCCGACCTCCAGCGCATCGCGGATCGCAGGGGCGAGTGGCCGCCGCGCCTTGTCGCAAAGCCGGGCGACACGCTCCGCCGTATCGTCGCCGGCAAGGGTGGTGAGGTCCATGCAGCGGATGGCATTCAGCAGCCACGCTACCCTGTTCCGTCCAGAAACCGCGCGACTGCGGGCGATACGCGGCGCATCCCGCTCTGCGGCGGCAGTGTCCACCGTCCGCTCATCGAAAAGCTCAGGGGTGAGAGGGGTGCCGGGATTTCGGGGCGGCGCTGGCAGAAACGCAGCCAGGCGGGCAGGCAGCCCCGCGCCATGCCGTGCGATACGCTCCTGGTCCATGACCGCTCCTCTCTCCCGCTGCTTCGTCAGCGGGCGATCTTCTGCCTCAGCCCGTCCACTGCACCTGCAAAGGCACTTGCGAGGGTGAAGGTGTCATAGCCGACAGAGACCACCTGATAGCCTTCTGCGATAAGCTCCGCTGCGCGTTCCGCCCGGCCGCCGAAAGCGCAGGCGAGCTTGCCCCGCGCCCGCGTCCGCCGTGCGATTTCCCGCATCGCCTCCCGCACCGCCGTTCCTTCCGGCTCGATAGTCCCGTTGGACAGCGCAATCGAAAGGTCGGCCGGGCCGACAAGGATGCCGTCAACACCGGGGACGGACAGGATATCGTCTAGTGCTGCCAAGGCTTCGCGCGTCTCGCACATGGCAATGGCGGCGGTCGAAGCGTTGGCCCCGGCGAAGTAATCGCCGGGGGTCATGCGATGGGCCTGAAGCGCCCGCCCTGGTCCCCAGCTTCTGCGGCCGAGTGGAGGATACTTGATTTCTGCAGCAAAGGCTGCGGCATCCCCGGCCGAGTTGATCATGGGAGCCACAATCCCGGCGGCGCCCAGATCGAGCGCCCGCGCCGCCATTGCCCAGTCTCGCACCGGAACCCTTACCAGGGCGGGCGTCTGTGCAAGCGTCGCCTCGGTGATGCTGTCGCGCATGCTGGCGATATCATGCTGGCCGTGTTGAAGGTCGATCAGTACCGCGTCATAACCCGAACGCGCCATCAGACCCACCACAGCAGGAGCCGCAATCTCCGACCAGCCCAGAAGGACAGCCCCCCGTTCTTCGGCAAGGAGGGGGAGGGAAGGGAGGGTCTGTGTCATTGCTTGCGCCTTCGTTGCTTCGGCTAAAGGCGTAGCGCGGGCATTGTCGTGGGTTCAAGCGGAAGTTCTGCCCGCTGATGCTCCCTCCTGTTCGGCCATCACCTCCGACATGGTGTCGATCAGCGCGCGCCCGAGGGGCCCGGGACGGTGCTCGACCGGCCAGGCTGCGACGATGGTGCGGGCCGGATGGAACTGTGCATCCGCACAGGTCAGCCGTCGGATGCGGCCCGAGCGGACCTCGTCTTCGAAGGTGCCGGAGGCCGCGAAACACCAGCCGAGGCCCAAAAGCACGATCTGCCGGATCTGTTCGACATCGTTCACTGTCCACACATCGGTGGAAAAGACCCGACCCACCCGTTCCATGTCGATTTCCGGCGCGCCGACATAATAGATCTGGCGCTCCCGGTCGAAGGCGCGGGCGGCGAGCGGCAAGGGAAGCGCCGCGAGCGGATGTGTCATCGCGCAGACGGGCGACAACGTCTCTATGGCGAAAGAGCGCGCTTCCATGTCGAGCGGAATGGCCGCGGCAAGGGAGAAGGCCATGTCGAACCGCCCCCCGCGAAGGTCGTCCCACAACGTGGCCAGCGATGAGTTGAAGAACTGAAAGGTCGCGCGGGGATGCAGATCGGCGAACCGGCCCAGCGCTTGTGTCAGCCGCGCACGGGGGAAAAGCACATCGACCGCCACCCTGATGCGCGTCTCCAGACCCTGTTCCAGAGAGGCGGCGTGCGAGGTAAACCGCCGTGCCCGCTCCACCACCGATTTCGCCTCCGCAAAAAGCGCGCGGCCCTGTTCAGTCAGCGTTGCGGGACGCCTGGCGCGCTCGATCAAGGGAAAGCCGCATTGCGTCTCCAGCTGAACGATCGAGTAGTTGATGGAGGACACAGGCCGTCGCAAGGCGCGGCCCGCCGCCGACTGGCTGCCTGTTTCTATCACGGCGATGAAAGCGGTCAGATGGTCCACCAGATTGGGATGCACTTTCGGATATCCTGAAAGATATTTACGATTATTTCCTTATTACCAGAAATCAGAATCATGCTAACCTCCTAATCGCCGGAAATTGCCTCAAGGCATGCCGGACCTGTTTTGGGAGGAACGGGAATG
The DNA here is from genome assembly GCF_000740795.1 of Haematobacter massiliensis. GTDB lineage: Bacteria > Pseudomonadota > Alphaproteobacteria > Rhodobacterales > Rhodobacteraceae > Haematobacter > Haematobacter massiliensis. The sequence continues at coordinate 451,191 of NZ_JGYG01000001.1, read as the reverse complement.
CGGGAGGATCGTCGGGCCGCGCTCTATGCGCAGCCGTCGTTGAATCATTTCACATTGCTGAACGGACCGTTCGCGTGACGGGAACGGCTTCATCCGCCGTTCTGACTGGAGAAGCGGTTCTGGTCTGCGACAACGTGAGCCGCCGCTTTGGCGGGGTGAAGGCGCTGACGGATGTCTCCGTCGCCGTTCGGCAGGGGGAAATCTTCGGGCTGGTCGGACCGAACGGCTCGGGCAAGACGACCCTCGTCAATGCCATCACCGGGTTCTATCCGCCGCAGGAGGGCAGGATCGCCCTTGAAGGCAGGCAGATAAACGGCCTGAAACCCTATCGTATTGCGGCTATGGGCGTAGCGCGGACCTTTCAGAATGTCGCCCTGTTCCATGGAATGAGCGTGCTCGACAACATCCTGATGGGCCGCCACATCTACATGAGGCCCAATCCGCTGGCCTCGTTCTTCTATCCGTGGTGGGCGCGCAAGGAAGAGGTCGCGCATCGCCGCAAGGTGGAGGAGGTCATCGACCTGCTGCAACTCGAAAGCGCGCGGGACGAGCATGTGGATGTCATCCCGCTTGGCCTTCAGAAGCGGGTAGAACTGGCGCGCGCGCTCTGCGCGGAGCCGCGGCTTCTGGTCTTGGACGAGCCCATGGCGGGCATGAACCAGGAGGAGAAGGAATACATGGTCCGGTTCATCCTTGACGCGCAGGAAGCGCTGGGCCTGACGGTTCTCATCATCGAGCACCATATGGACGTGATTACCGCGATCTGCGACCGGGTGCTGGTGCTGTCCAACGGCACCGAGATCGCCCAGGGACCGGCGCGGGAAGCGATCGCCGACCCGAAGGTGGTTGAGGCTTATATCGGAAAGGGACGCCATGCAGCTTGAGCCTGTCCGCGCCGCGTCCCCCTCCACCCCCGAAGCGCTGCATCCCGACTGGGTCGCCGACGACCACCTGATGAGCCTGCTGGCGCGGAATGCGCGCGATCATGGATCTGATGTGGCTTTGCGCGAGCGGGACCACGGCATCTGGCAGGAATACAGCTGGAAGGATTACCACGATGCCGTGCTTGCCTTCGCCGCCGGGCTGGAGGCGGAGGGTGTCGGGCAGGGCGACATCGTTCTGGTGATCGGGGACAATCGGCCGAACCTGTATTTCGGCATGCTGGGGGCTGTGGCGCTCCGTGCGATCCCATCGCCCGCCTATGCGGATGCTCCGGCGGAAGAACTGGCGCAGCAGATGAAACGCGAGGGCGTCCATGTCGCCATCGCGGAGGATCAGGAGCAGGTGGACAAGCTGCTCACCGCCCGCGAGACCCATCCCGGTCTCCGGCTCATCATCTATGACGATCCGCGGGGGCTGAAAGGCAAGGAGGCGCCGGGTGTCGTCGCCTTCAGCGAGATTTCCGAGCGGGGCCGGGCACGGCTCGCGGCGGAGCCGGGGCTGGCGGAGGATCTTCTCTCGCGGCCCTCCGTGCATGATGTGGCGATCCTTTTGCACTCCTCCGGCACCACAGGCGCGCCGAAAGGTATCCCCCTGAAGCATGGGCATGTGCTGGCCGGTGTGCGGAACGCTGCGGCAGCGGGTTATTTTCAGCAGGGAGAGGTCCATATGGCCTATCTCCCGATGGCCTGGGTGGGGGACTTCATATTTTCCGTGGGCGCGGCCATGGCGCTCCGCTTCACCGTGCACGTGCCGGAGGGGCAGGAAACCGCGCTGCACGACCTGAGGGAGATCGCGCCCACGCTCTACTTTGCAGCGCCGCGCGCCTGGTCGGCCATGCTGACGCGCATTCAGGTGGGCGTGGCGGAGACCACGGGTGTCAAGCGGCGGCTCCATGATGCCTTCATGCCCTTTGCGGTGGAGCTGGAGCGCAAGCGACTTTCCGGCCATGTGCCCACCACGACGGAGCGGCTGCGCCGTGCGATGGGGGAGGTGCTGATCTACGGCCCGATCCGCGATCATCTCGGCCTGAGCCGGGTGAAGCGGGCCTACACGGCGGGGGAGGCGATCGGGGAGGACGTGTTCCTCTACTTCCGCGCGCTCGGCCTGAACCTGCGGCAGTTTTATGGCCAGACGGAGAACTGCGCGCTCGCGGTCGCCCAGAAGCCGGAGGATATATCGCTCACCACCGTAGGGCGGCCTTTCCCCGGCGTGGAGATGCGGATCGCGCAGGACGGGGAGATCCTGCTCCGGGGCGACAACATCTTCGACGGCTATTTTCAGAATGACAAATCCACCGCCGAGACGCTCCGCGACGGCTGGTTGCACACGGGCGATGCCGGGCAGGTGGAGGAGGACGGCCAGTTGATCGTGCTGGGCCGGGTGTCGGAGGTCATGCACACTGCCGGCGGCACACGCTACATCCCGACCTATATCGAAAACCGGCTGAAATTCTCGCCGTTCATCAAGGATGCCTGCGTGATCGGCGCGGGGCGGGACTTTCTCTCGGCAATCATCTGCATCGATTTCGCGGCCGTGGGTCAATGGGCGCAGGAAAACCGTGTGGCCTATACGTCCTACGCCGAATTGTCGCAGAGACCGGAAATCTATGGATTGATCGGCGACGTCGTGGCCCAGGTGAATTCCGCAATGCCGGCGAACCTGAACGTCAGCCGTTTCGTCAATCTCCACAAGGAATTCGACCCCGACGACGGGGAGGTGACCCGCACCCGCAAGCTCCGCCGCAACCTGATCGACGAGCGCTATGCCGCGATCATCGACGCGATCTATGCCGGGCAGGACAGCGTCGATTACCGTGCGCAGATCACTTACGAGAACGGGCAGACCGGGATCATCGAGCGCCGCCTGTCTATCCGCGACGTCAAGGGCGGGGAGGGACGCTGATGGCCTATTTCTTGGAACTGGTGATCAACGGCGCGCTGACCGGCTTGATGTACAGCCTTGTCGCACTGGGCTTCGTGCTGATCTACAAATCCGCAGGCGTGCCGAACCTCGCGCAGGGCGCTTTGGTGATGACGGCGGGTTATGCGGTCTGGCTCCTGCTGTCCTTCGGTCTGCCGATGTGGGTGGCGGTGATCGGTGCCGCGCTGGCCATGTTCGCGCTGGGCTTGGTGGTGGAGCGGTTGCTGCTACGCCGCATGGTGGGTCAGCCGATCATTATGATCGTGATGCTCACGTTAGGGCTGGACATTCTGCTTCGCGGACTGGTTCCCGGTATCCTGGGCGCCACGCCGAAGCCGATCGACCTCGGCATCGGGTTTGCGCCGGTGATCGTGGGGGATGTGTTCATCAACCGCACCTACCTCATCGGCGGAGCGATCGGGGTGATCATGGTGGGGGCAGCGTTGCTGTTCTTTCGCACACGGCTCGGCACGAAGCTCCGCGCGGTGTCGGACGACCACATCTCTTCCTGGGCGGTTGGCATCTCCGTCGAACGCGCCATCGGTATCTCCTGGGGGCTGGCGGGGGTGACCGCAGTTGTCGCGGGGACGCTCTGGGGCTCCGCGCAGGGCGTGGACTGGACGCTTTCCACCCTGCTGTTCCCCGCGGTCGCGGTGGTGATCCTGGGCGGCCTCGACTCCATCGTCGGCGTGCTGGTGGGCGGCATCCTCGTCGGTGTGCTGGGGGCGGTGATCCCCGGCTATCTCGACAGTATCGTCGGCGGGGGCACGCGGGATGTCGTGACGTCGCTCATCATTCTCCTGACCATCATGATCCGCCCCTACGGTATCTTCGGGCGCGAGGACATCGAGAGGATCTGACATGTATTACCGTCTCTCCGGCGTCCATCACAGCCGCTACGAAAGTGCCCGCGCGCTCTGGCCCGTGCCTGCGGACAGGACCATCGTCATCCTTCTGCTGCTATTGGCGCTGGCGGCACCACTGTATCTGTCGGACCTGTACCTTGGCTCCTATATGCTGCCCTGGGTGATCTGGAGCGCGGCGGCACTCTCGCTCACGCTGTTGATGGGGCTGGCAGGGCAACTGCACTTCGGCTTTGCGGCGGTCATGGCGATCGGGGCCTATGCGGCGATCCACATCGTTCGGGCCGGAGTTCCGTTCGAGATCGCGCTGCTGGCCGCAGGGATTGTCGCCGCCGTGATCGGCACGGTGTTCGGGGCGGCAGCGCTGCGGGTGAAGGGGCTTTACCTCGTCATGGCGACGCTCGCGATGCAGTATCTGGTGGACTGGGTGATCGTGAACGTGCCCGCCATTTCCGGCGGCGCTCATGCCACGCTCCGCACGCCGGAGGTCCGCTTCCTGTTCATGCCCATCGAAAGCCTCGCCTCCCGCTACTGGCTTGCGCTCGGCTGGGTGGTCCTGATGACCCTGTTCTTCCTCAACGTGAAACGGACGAGCTTCGGGCGTGCATTGGTGGCGATCCGCGACAAGGATTTCGCGGCGGCCGTCATCGGAGTCGATCCCTTCCGCTACAAGCTGATGGCGTTCTTCACCTCCTCCTTCATGGGCGGGGTGACCGGGGCCATTCTGGCCTTCTGCTATTATCGCGCCGTGACCCCGGAACAGTTCGGCTTCAACGTTTCCATCCAGCTCGTCGCGATGGTGCTGGTCGGAGGTCTCGGCTCTGTCATCGGGTCGTATCTGGGGGCGGGTTTCGTGCTGCTTGCGCCCATCGTGCTGACGAATGCCATCGCCGCTCTGGCAGGGGCGGGGTGGGTTCCGGTCAGCCAGAACTTCATCTCGCATCTGCCGCTCATGATCTATGGCGCGATGATTATCGGATTTCTGCTGTTCGAGCCGCTGGGGCTGGCAAAGATCTACGACAACATCCGCAAGTATTTCCTGGTCTGGCCATTCCGCCACGCCAGGAGCTGACGAGTTGACCGGAAGGAGGAGCCGGGAAAATGGGAGGAAACATGGGACTGAAATGGATGCGCAGCGGCGCTATGACCGCCGTGGTTCTCGCGGGTCTGGCCATTGGCGGGCCGGCGCGGGCGGATGACGTGAAGATCGGCCTGCTTCAGGATTTCACCGCCGTCTACACCTTTGTCACCGGCCAGTACAATCAGGGGCAGCGCGATTACCTGACGCTGGTGAACGAGGAAGGCGGTCTCGACGGCACCAGGTTCGAGGCCATCATTCGCGATACCGGCAACCAGCCGCAAAGGGGCATCGAAGCCTACAACCGTGCGCGGGACGAAGGCGCGATCCTCTTCGATTTCCTGTCCACCCCGGTTTCCGCCGCGATGATCGACAGCGTGAACAAGGACAAGGTAGTGCTGATCACTCCGGTCCACGGCCGGGGCGATGCATCGGAAGGAACGGTCTTTCCCTACGTGTTCCCGATGATGGCAACCTACTGGTCCCAGGCGGCGAACCTTGTCGAGTACATGAAGTCGAACGGCGGGCTTGAGGGCAAGAAGATCGCTATCGTGCATATCGACAGCCCCTTCGGACGAGAGCCGTTGCCGATCCTGAACGATCTGGCCGAGAAGGAGAAGTTCGAGTTCAAGGCCTTCCCCTATGCCAGCCCGGGCAACGAACAGTCCGCCGCATGGTCTGAGGTGCGGCGCTACCGCCCGGATTACGTGATGATCTGGGGCGCCGGCGGGGGGCAGGCGGTCTCCGTCCGTACGGCGATCCAGAACGGCATCGATCCCAACAGCATCTATTCCGTCATCTGGCTGGCGGAGACGGATGCCGCCAATGTGGGCGCGGCTCAGATGAAGGGCGTCAAGCGGTTCGAGGCGACGGCTTCCGGCATGGACAACCCCATCCTGGAGCGCATTCAGGCCAAGGTGATCGATGCGGGCCACGGCGCGGGCGAGAAAGCCAACGTCGGCACCAGCTATTACAACCTCGGTGTCGCCACGATGGCTGTGGCGGTGGAGGCGGCGCGGCTGGCACTTGCCGATGGTGGTGGCCCGCTGACGGGTGAGAAGCTGAAAGCCGGGTTCGAGAAGATCGCCGATTTCGATGCCGAGGGGCTGATGCCGCCGATCACCATTACGGCGACCGATCATCAGGGCGGCGGTGCAGGCCGGGTTTCCGAATGGGACGGTTCCGCCTGGGTGCCGGTGTCCGACTGGCACGCCGCCTATCAGGATGTCGTGCGGGCGGAGATCGAGAGTTCGGCTGCCAAATACAAGGCGGGGAACTGATCCATGCCGGGGCTCGTCCTCGAGAATGTCGAGGTGATCTATGACAAGGTGTTCCTCGCCATCAAGGGCGTGTCCCTGGAAGTCGGGGAGGGCGAGGTGGTCGCCCTTCTCGGCTCCAACGGCGCGGGGAAGTCGACCACGCTGAAGGCAATCTCCGGCCTGCTCGGGCCGGAGCGCGGACTTGTCACACGCGGTACGATCCGCTTCGGGGAGCGGGATCTGCTGAAGATGGGGCCGCCAGAACGGGTGGCCGACGGCCTGGTGCATGTGCTGGAAGGGCGGCGAATCTTCGGCCATCTCACGCCGGACGAAAACCTGATCGCCGCCTATCGCGGCGGCAATTCCGCCCGTTACAACGAACTCCGCGAACAGGTCTACGAATATTTCCCCCGCCTGAAGGAGCGTATTCGGTCGAAGGCCGGATATCTTTCGGGCGGGGAGCAGCAGATGCTCGCCATTGGGCGCGCGCTCATGACGGAGCCGAAGCTCGTCATGCTGGATGAGCCTTCGCTCGGCCTCTCGCCGCTTCTGGTACAGGAGATCTTCGCCATCATCCGCAAGATCAATGAAGAGCAAGGGCTCTCCGTGCTGCTGGTGGAACAGAACGCGGCCGCGACGCTGGATGTGGTAGGTCGGGCCTATCTCATAGAGAACGGTCAGGTGGTGATGTCGGGTGCAGCGGAAGTGCTGAAAAGCAACCCGGACGTGCAGGACTTCTACCTCGGCGGGGCGGGCAAGGTCGATTATCGCAACGTGAAGCACTATCGCCGGCGCAAACGCTGGTTGGCTTGAAGGAGAGCGCCATGGGCGAACCCTACGACCAGGCGGAAACCCTGGACCCTTTCGCACGCGACAAGGTTCTGTTCACACGGCTGAATGCGGCGCTGGCCCGCGCGCGGGCGGAGCAGCCCTATTGGGCGGATCGCCTGAAGGACAGCCCCGAGCGGGTGGATGACTGGGCCGGTTTGTCAGCCCTCCCGGTTCTTCGGAAGTCCGACCTTTCTGCGATGCAGAAGGCCGCTCCCCCGTTTGGCGGTCTCACCGCAACCGAGCGGGGGCAGCTTCGGCGGCTTTTCATCTCTCCCGGTCCGATCTTCGACCCTGAGGGCAAGGGGCCGGACTGGTGGGGTGCCGCGCGGGCACTTCACGCGGCGGGGCTGCGGCAGGGCGACGTGGTGCTCAACACCTTCTCCTATCACCTGACACCCGCCGCCTTCATGTTCGAAAGCGGCGCCGAGGCGATCGGCTGCGCGGTGATCCCGACCGGCCCCGGCAACACCGCGGATCAACTCATCGCCATCGAGCAATTCCAGCCGAGCGGCTATGTGGGAACCCCGGATTTCCTCAAGATCATTCTCGACAAGGGAGCAGAGCAGGGGACCGATACGAGTTCGCTTCGCCTGGCGCTCGTCTCCGGCGCGGCGCTGCCCGAATCCCTTCGGCTGGAGCTTGCGGGGCGGGGCGTACAGGTGCGCCAATGTTACGGAACCGCCGACTTGGGGATCGTCGCCTATGAGGGCGATGGGCCGGGCATGGTGGTGAACGAAGGGGTGCTGCTGGAGATCGTGCGCCCCGGCACGGGAGAGCCTGTGCCGGACGGAGAGGTGGGCGAAGTGGTGGTGACCAGACTTTCCCCCGACTATCCGCTCTTCCGCTTTGCCACCGGTGATTTGTCTGCGATCCTGAGCGGTCCATCGGATGATGGCAGGACCAACCGGCGGATCCGTGGCTGGCTCGGTCGCGCGGATCAGGCGACAAAGGTGAAGGGCATGTTCGTCCGGCCGGAGCAGGTGGCTGCCGTCGCCCGCTCCGTGGCAGGAACAGGCAAGGTGCGGCTCGTGGTCAAACGGGAAGGCGAGCAGGACAGGATGGAATTGTGGGCAGAACATGCCGCCGCCGCCGCCGCTGATCCCTTGGGAGCGAAGCTCGCCGAAGTGACCAAGCTGAAGGGCGTGGTGCGCATCGTCCCCCCAGGAACGCTGCCGAATGACGGCAAGGTCATCGCTGATGAGAGGTGACGCGAACACCGCTTCCGGGGCCTAGGCCAGCCATCGCCCCTTGCGCAGCAAGGGGAGAGAATGTTACACGATCCGCGCGCGGGTGTAGTTCAGAGGTAGAACGTCAGCTTCCCAAGCTGAATGTCGTGGGTTCGATTCCCATCGCCCGCTCCAATTCATTGGAAATGCTTGGTATATCAAGACGCGGCGGCGCATTGCTCCTGCCGAGGGCCGCGCCGGTCTCACCCCTCAAGTGTGTTACAGGTTCTGGCCTCCTTAATTGCCAGCGGGTGCGGCAAATCACTGGTGGCGCCGAGGCGGTGCGAGCGAGATGATCCTGCTTTCCGATGTCCGTGCGGCGATATCGCCGTTTCCAGTGTCGCAAGGCGTCCACCGGGGTGAATGACAGCCGAGGGATCAGGCGGCATCATCTTCGCCATCCGCAAGCCACGGCCTGTGGTGGCGCGATGTTCCGGCAAGCGATGGGTCTCACAAGGCAATCTGCAACCGCCACCTCAATGCCCGGTGCTGAAAGAGGAAGTTTCCCTTCTGCCGGTTGCCCAGAGAAGGGTGTAACCGCTTCTCCACCCTTTTGCTGAATTGTTTCGCATGCGCCCTCTGCGCAGAGTCCCTGCGTGCTCGGTTGAGGCTTGCTGGCCGCCGAAGCAAGGGAGGGTATTCCATGGCTTACGAGAATGTAGAGATTCATCCGGCGGTGGATCGAGGCGTTCACCCTGGGAAAGCGGATTTTGCAGGCGGAACGCTGAAATGCCACTGCGCCACCAACCCTGTCGAGGTGAAGGTTTCGCATCAGACGGCGCATAACCATGTCTGCGGCTGCACAAAATGCTGGAAGCCGGACGGCGCGACCTTCGCTCAGATTGCGGTGGTCCCGCGGGAGCATGTGCAAGTAACGAAGAACGCGGACAAGCTGAAAATCGTCAATGAGCAGGCGCCCATCCAGCGTCATGCTTGCAAGGATTGCGGCGTGCATATGTACGGGCGGATCGAGTCGACCGATCATCCCTTCCACGGCCTGGACTTTGTTCATACCGAACTGTCCGCAGAGGAGGGCTGGGCCGCACCCGAATTCGCCGCCTTCGTCTCTTCGGTGATCGAATCCGGCGTCTCTCCCACCCGGATGGACGGTATCCGGGGCCGCCTGCGCGAACTGAAACTGGAGCCCTATGACTGCCTCTCGCCGCCGCTTATGGACGCGATCGCGACCGTTGTGGCCAAGAAAAGCGGGGTTCTTGCTGCCGCCTGATGACGGGTTTCAGGGCGTCGGCGCGGACATGTGCGCCGACGCCCCGCTGCGGGGCCTGCATTCCGGGCAGGCGAGATGGAGATTTCGATGCGCACGCGTGCTGCCGTCGCCCTGGAAGCCGGTAAGCCGCTTGAGGTGATGGACGTGAACCTCGAAGGCCCGACGACAGGTGAGGTTCTGGTGGAGATCAAGGCTAGCGGCGTCTCCCATAGCGACGAGTTCACCATATCAGCGGCTGATTCCGAGGGTCTCTTTCCGGTCATTCTCGGGCACGAGGGTGCCGGTGTCGTGCTGGAGGTCGGGCAAGGGGTGACGACGCTGAAACCGGGCGATCACGTCATTCCGCTCTATACGCCCGAATGCCGGCGATGTTCCTGTAGTCTCAGCCGGAAGGCGAACATCCAGAGGGCGATCCGCGTCACGCAAGAGCAAAAGGTGATGCCGGATAGGACGACCCGGTTCACCATGCGCAATGGGACGCCAATCCTGCACTGCATGGGCTGCTCGACCTTCGCCAACCATACTGTCCTGCCGGAGATGGCGCTGGCCAAGGTTCGTCAGGACGCGCCGTTTGAAAAAATCTGCCAGATCGGCTGCGTCACCACGGGAGTGGGTGCGGTGATCAATACGGCGAAAGTGGAGATCGGCTCCAAGGCGGTGGTGTTCGGGTTGGGAGGGATCGGCCTGAACGTCATTCAGGGGCTGAAGCTTGCGGGGGCCGAGATGATCATAGGCGTTGACCCCGACGACGACAGGCAACGCTGGGGAGAGCGCTTCGGTATGACGCATTTCGTCAATCCGCTGAACATCGAAGGCTCCCTGGTCCAGCATATCGTCAAGATGACCAAGACCCAGTTCGATCAGATTGGCGGGGCGGACTACTCCTTCGACTGTACCGGCGATGCCAAGGTGATGCGGGACGCACTCGAATGTACCCATCGGGGCTGGGGGGTGTGCGTCGTGACCGGCGTGGCTCCCGCCGGGGCGGAGACGCAGGCCCGTTCGTTTCAGCTGGTCGCCGGCAGAATGTGGAAAGGCTCCACCTTTGGAAGCACGCGGGGCCGCACAGATGTGCCGCGGATCGTCGAGTTGTACATGGAAGGCAGGATTCAGCTTGACCCGATGATCACCCATTACCTGACCCTTGACGAGATCAATGCCGGGTTCGATCTGATGAGGGCAGGTAAGTCTATACGTCCGGTCGTCCTCTATTGAGGTGTCTGGTGGGAGGCTCGGTCGAGAATGCAAAGATCGCTCCGGCGGTGGATTGGACCACTCCCGTTCCGCAGGCGGGTCGGCTATGGAGAAGCGGATGTGCTCTGGCAGGATTACCCGTCAGAACGCAGGCGCGAACTCGCCAAACTCTGGCTAATGGAGGAGAAGCCATGTTTCGTCTGACCAAATCCGTTCCCGCGTCGCTCGCCGCTGTTGTGCTCGCGGTGGGCACACTGCCCGCGCTTGCCGAGGGTGACCCCGCGAAGGGCGAAAAATCCTTTCGCAAATGCGCGATCTGCCACGCGGTAGAGGCGGGCGCGCCGAACAAGGCCGGCCCGAACCTTCATGACATTGTCGGGCGGAAGACCGCCTCGCTTGAGGGATTTACCTATTCCGATGCGATGAAGAAGCTGGGTGAAGAGGGCCACGTCTGGACGCCGGAGGAGATCGACCATTTCATCGCCGACCCAAAGGCAATGGTGGCGGGCACCAAGATGGCCTTCGCGGGCGTCAAGAAGCCCGAAGAGCGTGCGGATATCGTCGCCTATCTGCAGAGCCTCAGCGCCAACTGAGAGGGCCCACCGACCAGACCTCTTGACGCGCCTCATTCGGCATGGCTTCCCCTTGCGGCGGGGCCTCCGGATGACGGCGGCGCGGAACGGGAGAGGACGCATGAAGGTTTTCATCAGCGCGGACATGGAAGGCACCGCGGGGATCACCGCGTGGGACGAACTGGAACGCGCTCATCCCGACTATCGCCAGTTCCAGCACTACATGACAGCGGAGGTCGCTGCTGCCTGCGAAGGCGCGCGCGCCGCAGGAGCGACCGAGATCGTGGTGAAGGATGCGCATGAAAGCGCGCGCAACCTGATCCTCGACCAGCTGCCCGAGGGTATCCGCGTCATCAGGGGATGGAGCGGTCACCCCGACTCGATGATGTTCGGCATCGACAGCAGTTTCGATGCCGCGATCTACACCGGCTATCATGCGAAAGCGGGGAGCGACACGAACCCGCTGGCGCATACGATGAACGCACGCATCGGGCGTCTGCTCATCAACGGTGAGGTTGCGTCCGAATTCACGATGAACAGTCTTTGCGCCGCGCGTTATGGCGTTCCATCGGCCTTTCTGTCGGGAGATGCCGGCATCTGCTCCGATGCAGCGGGTCTGGTGCCCGGCATTGCGACGCTGACGACCGGGCAGGGCTACGGCAACGCGACGGTTTCACTCACCCCTGCGGAAGCGGTACGTCGTATCCGGGCGGGCGTGGAAAAGGTTCTTCGCGGTGATTTTCGTGCCGCCCTGCCTGCTCTCGCCGCGGATTATGAGATGGTCATCGAATTCTCCACCGCCGGCGATGCCTATCGCGGCAGCTGGTACCCCGGGGTTGAGCAGACGGGACCGCGCAGTATCCGTTTCATCGCGAAGGATTTTTTCGAAATACAGCGTGCGTTCCGCTTCGTCGGTAGTGCGTGATAGGGCTGAAGTGTCGTAAAACTGTTACAATCCTTGCAAGCTCCATGGAATGCTGCAACTCTGAGGGTCTGACACGGACCGTTGCAGGCCCGCTGACCGGGAGGCTTGCGCCATGGTGCCAACGTCTGATCCAACTGTTCAGCTCATCGACCTGATCGGCGCGGCGGCACTTCTGCTGCTTGGACTGCGCCTCATCAAGGTTGGTGTGCTTCGTGCCTTCGGAGCAACCTTGCGGCAGTGGATCGCGCGCGGCACACGCAACCGCGTGGCGGCCGCGTTCTGGGGGTTCCTTGCCACGCTGGGCCTGCAGTCCAGCACGGCGACGGCGGCCATGACGGGTTCCTTCGTCGCACGTGACATTCTGGACCCGCGGATGGCACAGGCGGTGATGCTGGGAGCAAATCTGGGCACTGCTGTCGTCGCGCTGATCCTCTCCCGCGATATTCACTGGCTGGGCAGTGCGCTGATCGCCGTGGGCGTAGTGCTTTCCACCCCTTCGCGCATCAGCAGGGTGCAGGCCATGGGCAGGAGCTTGCTCGGCCTTGGACTGATGCTGCTCGCACTCCGGCTGCTGGGAGAGGTGACGGAACCACTTCGCCATTCCGCGACCCTCACGGTCGTCATGGCATCGCTCGACGATGCTCCGGTCTTCGCGGTGCTGCTGGCTGCCGGGCTTGCCGTTCTGGGGTCGTCCAGCCTCGCGGTGGTATTTCTCGTCATGGCGCTGGCGGAGGCCGGAGCGATTTCACCATCGCTGGTTGTCTGTCTCGTGGCTGGTGCCAATCTCGGTGGTGCAATTCCCGCCTATCTGGCCGTCGCAGGCGACGGCGTAGCAGCGCGGCGCCTGGCATTGTCCAACCTGCTGGTTCGCGCCGCCGGAGCGGCAGCCGCCACGCTTTTTGCGGATGACATTGCCGCCTTGCTGGAGCCGCACCTGTCACAGGGAATGCTGGCGGTCGGTCTGCATGTGCTTTTCAATCTTACGTTGCTGCTCGTGTTTCTGCCGCTCATTGCTCCGATGGGGCGGTTGGCGGAACGGCTTCTCCCTGAGGGTGCAGGGACGGAGGGAGCGCCCAGCTATCTCGATGACAGTCTGCTCGCCACCCCGGGTCTGGCGCTTGCCGTCGCAGCCCGCGAAGCGCTGAGCCTCGGCGATCTGGTCGGTCAGATGCTCGACCGCTCCGAACAATCCCTCCGCACGGGCGACGAGATGGCGGTACAGGAGGTCGCGCGCCTCGAGCGGGAGGTGGACCGCCTGCATGAAGCGATCAAGCTCTATGTCTCCCGACTGGGTCAGCAGGAGATGGATGCAGCGGACAGCCATCGGGCGAGCGAGATCATTTCCTATGCCATCAATCTCGAACATGTGGGCGATATTGTCGAAAGCGGGTTGGCGGAGATCGCGGCCAAGCGCATCCGAAAGCGGCTGACACTCTCACCCGAAGGGCTCGACGAGCTTTCGCGCTTCTTTGCCCATACGCGAGAGAACTTGCGGCTCGCACAGGCGATCTTCCTGTCGCGAGACGCGGACCTTGCGCGCCAACTCATCAATGGCAAGGTGATGGCGCGCAAGATCGAGGCAGGCTCGGCTGAGCGCCATCTTGCGCGGCTTCGTGCGGGGCGTGTCGAAACGATCGAAACGAGCACGATCCACCTTGACCTGCTGCGTGATCTGAAGCGCGTGAATGCGCATCTTGCCTCTGTCGCTTATCCTATCCTGGAGGAAATCGGCGCCCTTGGGGAAAGCCGTTTGACACCGGTGAGCACGGCGACCGCATCGGTTAACCAATTGTAAACTTTTATAATTATATAAAACTGGTGATCCGCTATACCGGCGCATAGAGTCGGTAAAGGGTTTCATCATGTCAAGGATTTGCAGATTAACGGCGCTGGCGGTGCTGGTCTCCAGCCCGGTCGCCGCCGCGCCGTTGAACTTTCAGGACATCCTGCAGCAGTTCAATCTCGTCGTGCTTGGCGACGCGACCAACAGCAGTGAGGTCGAGGGGCGGACCTACGTTGGCGGCAATCTGAGCGGAACATCGAACTACTGGATCGGCGGTTCCCGTGCCCCGCAGGCCCCGTCGGACCATGCGGCGCTGACTGTGCGGGGAACGCTGACCGGCACCGTGCAGGTAAACAACGGTGGCAACGTCGTGGTCGGTGGCAATGCCTCGGGCATCAATCTGAACGGAGGCGGCACGGCCCGCATCGGGGGTGTCGCCACGCAGGTTCAAGGGGGTGCGGTCACATCGGGTGCTTCGGCAGCCCCGGGCTTCTCCGACCTGTTCCCGGCATTCATGGAACAGACGGTGGTCGACGCTTCGCTGTCTTTTGGCGCGCTTGGCGGCGATGCAGTCACCATCACCGGAAACACGGCGTATCTCGGCAGCGGCCTGGCGGGTCTGACCCTGTATGAAATGACGCTGGCTCAGGTATCTGCATTGGGACAGGTGGATTTCTCCCGGCTGGGCGTGGGGGAAAGCATCCTGATCAATGTGACGGGGACAGGGACCGGAAGTTTCCTCGCCAATCCGCTTGGTGGAACAGGGGCGGCTGAGCATGTGCTGTGGAATTTCACAGGCGCGACAGACCTGACCCTTCAGGGGATCGTGGGCTCCGTGCTGGCGCCCCTGACCCATGTCATCGTCACGAACCCGGTGGAAGGAACGCTGATCGCGGGCAGGGCGACGCTCAACAGCGAAATTCATCTGAGACCGGCGCAGGGAAGCTATCTCCCGCCAGATCCACCCGCGCCGGTACCGTTGCCCGCCGCACTCCCGCTACTGCTTGCGGGTATCGGCGCGATTTCCCTGACGGCAAGGCGGCGGCACTGACAACCATTCCGAGAGCGCTTATGGGGCTAGCTCCCGCCGGATGTATCGGCCATTCCGGCGGGCGACCCCCGCTCAGCAGTGATCTCATTGCGCCGGTGGTAGCAAGATTGATGGATCAGGCGCTAGATCGCCTCCCATCCACAGAATCGCTTGGGGCCCTCAGGCAGTGACTGAGTGAGTCCGGTTTCCGACAAGTCTGCTTGAATTCCGCGGTCGTCATCATCGAATGACGTGTTTCACGAGTATATGCCAAAGAGGCTTGCAGTTGCCACGAACGCCCCGAGGAAGGTTTACACACCGATCCGCTTGGTCGCGTTCAGCGTCCGGCGATTTCGACGGGAAGCTTCAAGTCGGCGTGAATTTGTTCGGTGGTGGTTATGCAGCTGCATCCCGTCGCGGCCGGCTTTATTGCCGTTCGATCAGGACCGATGACAGCGTAAATCCCACTGCGTGAGGTCGTCGTTGCGCGGTGGTGAGGAGGCAGCGCGGTGATCCGCTTAAGCGGAGCGACGGCCCCGGCGGCTGACCCGTCCAGCGCGGGAGGGGAGGTCTGCCATGATCTCCGCCCGTTCCTCGGCGCTCATGCGGGTCCACATGCCGATCTCCATCGTGGTGCGGAAGCATCCGGTGCAGATCCGCTCCTTCGGGTCGATCTGGCAGACCTTGACGCAGGGTGTTTCGATCCCCCGTTCAATCCGCATCCTTCCGCTCCTCCTTCATGTAGCGCATCCGGTCCAGCGCACCCTGAAGGATATAGGCAGCGGCGACGTTGTCGATAAGCTCCCCCCGCCGCTTACGTGACGTATCGGCCTCCAGGAGGGCCCGCTCCGCTGCGACGGTGGATAGACGCTCGTCCCAGAAGCCGATGGGCAGGTCCGTCAGGCGGGAAAGATTGCGGGCGAAGGCACGGGTGGATTGGGCGCGCGGGCCTTCGCTGCCGTCCATGTTCTTTGGCAGGCCAAGCAGGAAACCACCCAGCGAACGCCCCTTGGCGATGTCCAGCAGTCGAGCCGCGTCCGCGCTGAACTTCGACCGGCGGACCGTTTCAAGCGGCGTGGCGACACCCATCAGGATGTCGGATACCGCGACCCCGATGGTCTTCTCGCCGAGATCCAGCCCGGCGATGCCGCGCACCGGAGCGAGGGCAGCGGCAAAATCCGCAATGTCGTCGTAGACCATGGCGCCTCACAATTCGGTTACGCCCGCCTTTTCGGCCGCATCGCGGATGGGGGCAAGGGCGGAGTCGCGCCCTGCGAACACTTCCTGCGCTTCCGCCCAGACAGCGGCGGCTTTCTCGACTTCCCCGAGTACGCCGAGCGAGAAAATCAGCCGTGCCCAATCTTCCGGCGGCCCACCCTCGCGGGAGAGGCGGTCCGACAGACGGTCGACCATGCCGCGCACCATCGCGTCGCGATCCTGCGGCGTCATGTCGTCCCCCGCCGATATGTCTGCCGCGGAGGGCCCCGCGATAGGGGGCGCCGCTTCCGGGGGAAGAGTGTAGTCGACGCCGGCAAGCAGGGCGAGGCGCGGCAAGTCCTGCCGGATCGCCGGTATCCACGGACTGCCCGGAGGGCTGGTTTCCAGCAGATCGGCCCACAGGCGGAAAGCGAGGTCCGGACGTCCGGTCTGCGCCAGCAACAGCCCGCTGTAGAAACGCGCCTCGGCATTCTGTGGATCGCGGCGCAAGGTTTCCGTCAGCGCGGCTTCCGCTTCCGACGACACACCGCCGCCAGCAGCGAGGATCAGATAGTCGGCGAGATCGACATAGTCGGTTGCCGCCGCATCATTCCCTTTGAGAGCGACAACCTGCGACTGCGCGACGGCGGCGGCAGAAAACCGGCCGAGAGCAGCTTCGTTTTTCGCCAGAAGCTGCTGCCCGCGCAGATCATCGGGGTTGGCGTGAACGGCGGCGCGGAGTTTCTCCATCAGATCGAGAAAGGCCGCATCCTGCGCGCCGTCGAGAGTGAGCGGCGGGGCGGCGGCCTCCATCTGGGCCTGTGTCGGACGGTTCGCCTTCAACTCCGCCGCTGCAGCATAGCGGGAGGCAAGCGGCATATCGGGATAGTCCGGCGCACCGAGCTTCAGATAAAGCCCGAAGCCAGCCGCGAGGAGCAGGATCACC
The DNA here is from genome assembly GCF_000740795.1 of Haematobacter massiliensis. Taxonomy (GTDB): domain Bacteria; phylum Pseudomonadota; class Alphaproteobacteria; order Rhodobacterales; family Rhodobacteraceae; genus Haematobacter; species Haematobacter massiliensis. Next base: position 434,197 of record NZ_JGYG01000001.1, on the reverse strand, counting down.
GCCAGTCCGGCAACCACCGGCGCGCCGCGCCCGGCGGGGAGTTCCTTTGCACGGTCCGCCTCCAGCAGCCGCCGTGAGATCTCCGTGCGCAGCCGCCCCGCTTCCGCCGCGGGCAGCGTGCCACGTTCGAGGTCACGCCCCACCTCGCGCAGTTGATCGCGATAGACGCGGACATTGGCGTGCTCCGTATCTTCCTCCCGGCGGGAGCGGAGGGAAAGCAGCAGAACGACCGCTATGGCCAGCGTGAGGGTCGCCGCGGCGATCCAGAAAGGCATGGCTCCTCCGATCTCATGACCTGCTCCATTTAGGCGCTCCAAAGCAGGCGAGAAAGTCACAATAAGTCGCAGACCCCAAAAGGCATGTCGCCGCCGAAGGGCGGATGTCGGAAATTTCCCGATTGTGCCGCTTTGCGGCGTGGCCGATAGTCCCGGACGGTGCACAAGCGCCCAAGGGGAAACCCCACCACAGGGAACCGACCGTTCGATGAAACGCTATTCCGTCTTCGCCCTCGCTAGGGAAGCGATGCGACACCAGAAGGGGTGGGAGCGCGCTTGGCGCTCTCCGCAGCCGAAACCGAGATATGACGTGGTCATCGTGGGCGCGGGGGGCCACGGCCTTGCCACCGCCTATTATCTGGGCCGGAACTTCGGGGTGCGGAATGTCGCGGTGATCGAGAAGGGTTGGCTCGGAGGCGGCAATTCCGGGCGGAATACCACGATCATCCGGTCCAACTACCTTCAGGATCCGTCCTCCGCCATCTTCGAGAAGGCGCGCAAGCTCTATGAGACGCTGAGCCAGGATCTGAACTACAATGTCATGTTCTCTCCCCGGGGCGTGATGATGCTGGCCCAGACCCCGCATGAGATGCGCGGTTACCTGCGGACCGTGCAGGCCAACCGCTTGCAGAGTGTGGAGACGGAATGGATCGGGCCCGAGCGGGTGAAGTCGCTGGTGCCCATCATGAATATCGAGGGGCCACGCTATCCGGTTCTCGGCGCGCTCTGGCAGCCAAGGGGTGGAACCGCACGGCATGATGCGGTGAACTGGGGCTATGCGCGCGCCTGCTCCGCCATGGGCATGGACATCATCCAGCAGTGTGAGGTGACGGCCATCCGCTCCGCCAACGGCCAGGTGACGGGGGTGGAGACGACGAAGGGCCGGATCGACTGTGGCAAACTCGGCATCGTCGTGGCCGGGCATTCCGGTGTGCTGGCGGAGATGGCGGGCTTCCGGCTTCCCATCGAGTCGCTGGCCTTGCAGGCGCTGGTGTCGGAGCCGATCAAGCCGGTTCTCGATACGGTCGTGATGGCCAATACGGTGCATGGCTACATCAGCCAGTCCGACAAGGGCGAACTGGTTATCGGCGGCGGCACCGACGGCTTCGTGAATTATGCGCAGCGCGGCTCCTTCCAGCATGTGGAGGAGACGGTTCGCGCGCTCATCGAAACCTTCCCGATCATCTCGCGGCTCAGGATGATGCGGCAATGGGCGGGGATCGTCGACATGACGGGCGACCGCTCGCCCATCCTGTCGGCCACGCCGCTTGGCAACTGCTTCGTCAACTGTGGCTGGGGCACGGGCGGGTTCAAGGCGATCCCCGGCTCGGGCTGGGCAATGGCAGAACTGATTCACAAGGGTGCGCCGGGACCGCTGGCCGCCGAATTCGGGCTCGACCGCTTCCGCGAGGGGCGGTTCATCGACGAAAGCGTCGCCGCTGGCGTCGCGCACTGAAAGACCGGCAATGCTGATCCTGACCTGCCCCTACTGCGGTCTCCGCGCGGATGAGACCGAGCTTCACCCCGGCGGAGAGGCGCATCTGAAGCGCCAGGGCCCCGCTTCCGAAGATGCCGTCTTCGAGGATTACCTGTTCAACAGGCGGAACCCGAGGGGTGTGCATTTCGAACGGTGGCGCCATGCCTATGGTTGCGGCAAGTGGTTCAATGCCGCGCGCGACACCCTGACGATGGAGGTATTCGGCACCTATCCGGCGCAGGTGCAGAGCCCCCCCGCCGATCTCATCGCGCGTATCAGGGAGCGCCGCCCGGACTGGATCTCCCCCTTTGCGGAGGCTGGGGCATGAGTGTGCGTCTCGCGACCGGCGGCCGGCTGATCGACCGGACACGGCCCATGACCTTCACTTTCAACGGGCGCGCGTTTGCCGGGTATGCAGGCGATACGCTGGCCTCTGCCTTGCTCGCGAACGGGCAGGTGCTGGTGGGGCGGAGCTTCAAGTATCACCGGCCCCGCGGCTTTGTCGCCTCGGGCGCGGAGGAGCCGAACGGGCTGTTCGGCATCGGGCGCGGTGGTCGTTTCGAGCCGAACCAGCGCGGCACGACGACGGAGCTTTTCGACGGAATGACCGCTGTCAGTCAGAATCACTGGCCGAGCCTCGCCTTCGACATCGGGGCGATCAATGGGCGGCTGTCGAAGTTCTTTCCGGCGGGCTTTTACTACAAGACCTTCATGCATCCCCGCCGCGCCTGGGAGAAACTGTTCGAGCCGCTGATCCGTCACACGGCGGGCCTGGGCAAACCGCCTGCAGAACCGGATGCGGATCGCTACGAACATGTTCACCGCCATGTGGATGTGTTGGTCGCGGGGGGAGGAATTGCGGGATTGCAGGCCGCGTTGGTCGCGGGGGAAGCCGGGGCGAGCGTGCTTCTGCTGGAGCAAAGCGCCACCTGGGGTGGCAGGGCGCCGGTGGATGGAGAAGAGATCGAGGGCCGCCCTGCAGCCGAATGGATCGCTGCGACGCTGTCGCGGCTCTCTGCCCTGCCGAATGTGAGCCTCCGCCTCCGCACCATGGCGGCGGGGCTTTACGATCACGGCTATCTGGTGGGGATGGAGCGGCTGGCAGACCATACGCCGGGCGATGGCCGGCCGCGGCAGCGGCTCTGGCGCATTCGCGCGGGTCAGGTGGTCATGGCGACAGGGGCGATCGAACGGCCCATCGCCTTTGCCGGCAATGACCTGCCGGGGGTGATGCTTGCCTCTGCCGGGCGGGATTTTCTGCTGAACTGGGGCGTGGCCGTGGGCCAGCGCGTGATCCTCGCGACGGCGAATGACGACGCCTATCGCAGTGCGATCGCGCTGGCGGAGGCAGGGGTGACGGTGGTGGCTGTCGTCGATGCCCGCCCTGCCGCCATCGGCCCGTTGCCGGACAGGGCGCGGGCGCTCGGCATTCCGGTGGAGACGGGGCGTGGTATCGTCCGCGCCCTGGGCGGCAAGCGGGTGGCTTCTGTAACGCTGGGCGTGATCGACGGCACCGGCGTGGAGGGGGAGCGTATCCCCTGCGATGCCGTGCTGATGTCTGGCGGCTGGTCGCCGGTCGTGCATCTGTGGAGCCAAGCGGGCGGCAAGCTCTTCTGGGATGGGCAGCTTGCGATGTTCCGCCCCGATGCCTTGCGTGCGCCCACGGGTGACCAGGGACAGATCGTCGCCATTGCCGCAGGCGCCGCGAATGGCGCACTCTCGGCTCAGACGACGCTGGCCGATGCGACGGCTGCCGGGCGGCGTGCTGCCATCGCGATGGGGCGCGAGGTCGGGGAACCTGATCTCCCGGTTGCCGCATCGCCGGAGGAGAAGCCGCTCCGCCCGCTCTGGCATATGCCGGAGGCCGCGGGCCCGGCCCTGCGGGAGAAGATGTTCCTCGACTTCCAGCATGACGTGAAGGTCTCCGACGTGGAGCTTGCCGCGCGGGAAGGCTATGAGAGTGTGGAGCACACCAAGCGCTATACGACGCTTGGCATGGCCACTGATCAGGGGAAGCTGTCGAATATCAACGGGCTTGCCATTCTGGCGGAGGCGCTGGCCGCGCCCATCCCCGCAGTCGGGACCACCACTTTCCGTCCCCCCTATACGCCGATTTCGTTCGGAGCCATCGCGGGCGAGGCGCGGGGTGAGCTGTTTCAGCCGCTGCGGCGCACGCCCATGGACGGCTGGCATGTAGAACATGGTGCCCATTGGGAGCCGGTCGGCCAATGGCGGCGCCCCTATACCTACCCGCGAAAGGGGGAGGATCATGCGGCCTCCGTCGCGCGGGAAATCCGGTCTACGCGGGAACGGGTCGGAGTGCTGGATGCCTCCACCCTCGGCAAGATCGTGGTGAGCGGGCCGGACGCCGGGCGGTTCCTCGACATGATCTATACCGGGTTGATGTCGTCGCTCGCGGTCGGAAAATGTCGCTACGGGCTGATCTGCAACGAAAACGGCTTTCTGATCGACGATGGCGTGGTGGCGCGCCTGTCGGAGGACAGCTTCCTCGTCCACACCACGACAGGCGGCGCGGATCGCATCCACGCACATATGGAAGAGTGGCTTCAGACGGAATGGTGGGACTGGCAGGTGTTCACCGCCAATGTGACCGAACAATTCGGCCAGATCGCCGTGGTCGGGCCGAAGGCGCGTGCGGTGCTGGAAGCCCTGGGCGGTATCGACGTCTCAAGGGAGGCTTTGCCCTTCATGGGCTGGGTGGAGGGAGAGTTGGCGGGTCACCCGGTGCGGGTCTACCGCATCTCCTTCTCGGGCGAGCTCTCCTTCGAAATCGCGGTTCCGGCAAACCGGGCGCGGGCGCTCTGGGATGCAGTTCTTGCGGCTGGCGCGGAGCACGGGATCACGCCCTATGGCACCGAGGCCCTGCATGTGATGCGGGCGGAGAAGGGCTTCATCATGATCGGCGATGAGACGGACGGCACGGTCATCCCTCAGGATCTGGGGCTGGGCTGGGCCATCTCGCGCAAGAAGGCCGATTACATCGGCAAGCGGGCGCAGCAGCGGAGCTTCATGGACAACCCGGACCGCTGGCAGCTTGTCGGGCTGGAGACGGTGGATGGCTCGGTGCTGCCGGAGGGGGCTCTCGCTCCGCTCGGGGCGGAGAATGCGAACCGGCAGCGACGGGTGCAGGGCAGGGTGACCTCCGCCTATTTCTCGCCCACGCTGGACCGGGGCATTGCGCTTGGCCTTGTCCATCGCGGCGAAGACCGGAGGGGAGAGGTGATCGTGTTTCAGGGTCCGACAGAGGATTCGCCCCTGGTCAGGACGCGTATCGTGAACCCGGTATTCCTCGATGTCGAAGGAGCGCGTCAGAATGTCTGAGCTGGGGAATCTGGCGTCCGAAGGCTACGTGAGCGTTGTGGACGCCCCGCCGCTCGGAATGGTGACGCTCCGTTGCCGGGACGATGCCGCATTGGCCGCGGCGCTGGAGGGGGTGGGCCTGACGCGCCCGGCTCCGCGTGGGCGGAGCGTGACGGAGCGGGGCGAAGTTCTGTGGATGTCTCCTGATGAGCTTTTGCTGCTCCTGCCTCCGGAGGAACTCGCGCGCACGATCGAGAGGTTGGGGGAGGCGCTCGACGGAGTGCCGGCCCTCCTCGTCGATGTCTCGGACGCGCGGGTCGTGTTCCGGCTGATCGGCGCTGGCGCCGGGGAGGTTCTGGCCAAGATCAGTCCCGCCCTTCCGCTCCTTCAGGGGGAGGTGCGGCGCAGCCGTATCGGCCAGATTGCCGCTGCCTTCTGGCAGTCCGGTGACGCGGAGATGACAGTCATCTGCTTCCGTTCGGTCGCCGGCTATGCGCGCGACCTGCTCTGCTATGCTGCGCGACGGGGAAGCCAGATCGAACCTGTCTGAAACCTAAGGGGCACTTGGCCCCACACCTCCTGTCCGGGGTCGCTGCCCTGATTGCCGCCCGCCCATCGCCCGAAGGGAAAGAGAATGACCCCACGCAAGATCATCATCGACACCGATCCCGGGCAGGACGATGCCGTCGCCATCCTGCTCGCGTTTGCCAGTCCCGAGGATGTGGAGGTCATTGGTATCACGGTTGTGGCCGGGAACGTGCCTTTGCCGCTGACACAGCGGAATGCCCGCATCATCTGTGAACTTGCCGGACGGCGTGATGTGAAGGTGTTTGCGGGTGAAGCGGCCCCGCTTTCCCGACCGCTCGTCACGGCAGAGCATGTTCACGGCAAGACGGGGCTGGATGGCCCGCAACTGCCGGAACCCACCATGCCCCTCGCGGGAGAGGATGCGGTTGGCTTCATCATCGACACGCTCCGCTCCGAACCAGCGGGGACCGTGACGCTCTGCCCGCTGGGGCCCCTCACCAATATCGCCACCGCTTTTCGCCGTGCGCCGGACATTGTGGAGCGGGTTCAGGAAATCGTTCTGATGGGGGGCGCATATTTTGAGGTCGGCAATATAACCCCCGCGGCTGAATTCAATATCTACGTCGACCCTGAAGCGGCGGATGAAGTCTTCAGATCTGGTGCGAAGATCGTCGTGCTTCCGCTTGATGTCACGCATAAAGCCATGACAAACAAACGTCGTGTCGATGCCTTTCGCGCGTTGGGGACGGAAGTCGGTGGCATGGTTGCAGCGTGGACGAATTTCTTCGAGCGCTTCGACAAGGAAAAATACGGTGGAGAAGGCGCGCCGTTGCACGACCCCTGCGTCATCGCATGGCTGATCCGGCCCGAGTTGTTTTCGGGCCGCTTCATCAACGTGATGATCGAAACCAAGGGAGAGTTCACCACCGGCATGACAGTCGCCGATTGGTGGGGGGTGAGCAGGAGAGAGCCCAATGCGCTGTTCCTCGGCGATGTGGACGCCGAGGGATTCTTTGAGCTGCTGACGGAGCGGCTCGCCCGCTACTGACCGCTCAGGCCGTGGCGGGTTTCAGCCCGCCGCGGGTGGCCGTCACGCCACGGCCATAGCGCGAGATGCCAAGGTCGGAGGCGTCGATTTCCGTGGGTCGGCGAGAAACGATATCGGACAGCACCTTAGCCGAGCCCATGGACATCGTCCAGCCGAGCGTACCGTGCCCGGTATTCAGAAACAGGTTCTGTACCGGCGTCCGACCGATCACCGGGGTGCCATCGGGCGTCATCGGCCGCAAGCCCGCCCAGAAGGTCGCGGCGGCCATGTCGCCGGCCCCTCCGAACAAATCTCCCACCGATTTCTCCAGCGTCGCGCGCCGGCGGTCGTTCAGGGACGTGTCGAACCCGGCAATCTCCGCCAGCCCGCCGACGCGAATCCGATCCCCGAGCCGCGTGATCGCGACCTTGTAGGTCTCATCCATCACCGTCGATTCCGGCGCCCTGGCCGCATCCATGATCGGAATGGTGAGCGAGTATCCCTTGAGGGGATAGACGGGCAGTTTCATCCCGAGCGATTTCACCAGCGCTGGGGAGAAGCTGCCCATCGCTACGACATAGGCATCCGCTACCATGGGGCCTTCGGAGGTCTGAATTCCAACGATCCGGTCACCCTGCTTATCCAGCCCCTTGACGGTCACGCCATGCCGAAAGGTCACGCCAAGCGCCTTCGCCATCTCCGCCAGCCGGTTGGTGAACTTGAAGCAGTCGCCGGTTTCATCTCCCGGGAGGCGCAAGCCACCGGCGATCAGATGTTTGGACCCGGCGAGGCCCGGTTCATGCAGCAGGCACTCCTCCGCGCTCAGGAGTTCGAAGGGAACCCCGTCCTCTCGCAGCACTTCGATATCCTTCTGAAGCCCGTCGAGCTGTTTCTGACTGCGCAGGAGCTGCAAGGTGCCCTGAGTCCGCTCATCATAGGAAATGCCGGTTTCCTGCCGCAATGCTGCAAGCCTGTCGCGGCTGTATTCAGCAACACGAACCATGCGACCCTTGTTGACGGCATATGCCTCGGAGGTGCAGTTGGACAGCATCTGCCCAAGCCAGCCCGCCGCCTTCAGGGACGCCAGCGGGTTCAATACCAGGGGCGCATGCCGCTGGAAGGCCCATTTCAGCGCCTTGAGCGGGATCCCCGGTGCCGCCCATGGCGTCGAGTAGCCCGGAGAAACCTCACCCGCGTTCGCAAAGCTCGTCTCCAGCGCGGGGCCGGCAGACCTGTCGATCACCGTTACCTCATGCCCGGCGCGCGCGAGTTCCCACGCTGATGTCACGCCAATCACGCCTGATCCGAGAACAATGACTTTCATGGTTGCGAACCCCTGTTGTGCTTGACCGACAATATGGGGCATCTGCCATGAAATTTCTCGGCAAAGACTCCTGTCGAACGGGCTCTATGGCGAAGTATCAACGATGATATCCAAAAATAATCGAATAATATTCGATCATCACTATTTATGGCGCAACTATCCTCCATCCAGTTTCCGGCCTGCGTGCCTTGCGGCTTGCGCTTGACCCGGTCGGTTGTTTGGCTAAACCGCTGACATGGTGCCTTTGGATAAGCTTGACCGGATCGAACGCCGCTTTCAGTTTCTGGAAGCGAGGTTGAACGATGGCGCCTCTCCGACGGAGATCGCGTCGCTTGCGCGCGAATACGCGGAGCTGAAGCCTGTCGTCGGCCGGATCGCCGATTATCGCCAGCTTTTACGCGATCTGGAGGAGGCGGAGATGATGCTCGCTGATCCGGAAATGCGGGCGCTTGCGGAGGATGAGATTCCTGCGCTCCGCGCGACACGTCCGGCGCTTGAGGAAGCATTGCGCATTGCCCTGTTGCCGAAGGACGCTGCGGATGCGCGCCCCGCAATGCTGGAGATACGTCCAGGCACGGGCGGCGAGGAGGCCGCGTTGTTCGCCGGCGATCTTCTGCGGATGTATCAACGCTATGCTGATCGGCAGGGTTGGCGCTTCGAGGTGCTCGATTTTCAGGAAACGGAGCTTGGCGGGGTCAAGGAGGTTGTGGCTTCCGTGCAGGGCGAGGGCGTATTCGCCCGGCTGAAATACGAAAGCGGTGTCCATCGCGTGCAGCGGGTGCCCGAGACGGAGTCCGGCGGACGGATCCACACCTCCGCCGCCACGGTTGCGGTGCTGCCGGAAGCAGAAGAGGTGGATATCGACATCCCGGCTACCGACATTCGCATAGATACCATGCGGGCATCTGGTGCCGGTGGACAACATGTGAACACGACCGATTCCGCCGTGCGGATCACGCATCTGCCGACGGGGATCATAGTAACTTCCTCCGAGAAGTCGCAGCATCAGAACCGGGCGATCGCGATGCAGGTTCTTCGCGCGCGGCTTTACGACCTTGAACGGACGCGTGCGGAGGAAGCGCGTGCCGCCGACCGCAAGGCGCAGGTCGGCTCGGGCGACCGGAGTGAGCGGATCCGCACCTACAACTTCCCTCAGGGGCGTATGACGGATCACCGCATCAACCTCACGCTATATCGCCTGGATCAGATCATGGATGGCGATCTGACAGAGGTCATCGATGCGCTGGTCGCCGCGGATCAGGCCGCCAAGCTCGCCGAGATGGAAGGGTGAGGGCGGCCGACCTGTTGCCGGCCGCGACGCATCGTCTTGCCGCCGCCGGGATCGCCGAGCCCGCACGTGACGCGCGGCGACTGCTGGCCTTTGCATTGGGTATCGCACCGGACAGGCTCATCCTTTACCTTCATGACGTCGTGGAATCTGATGTTATCGATAGATTTCATGCGGTGATAGAAGAGCGCTCCAAGCGTCGTCCGTTGTCTCAGATCACTGGCGAGCGCTTGTTCTGGGGCCGGAGCTTTCATGTCACGCGTGACGTTCTGGACCCCCGGCCCGAGACAGAAACCTTGGTGGAGCTTGCTCTCTCCGAACCCTTCGAGGCGGTTCTTGATCTTGGTACCGGATCGGGCGCGATTCTGCTGACCCTGTTGGCAGAGCGACCGGAGGCGAGAGGAGTGGGCGCGGACATCAGTCCTGCGGCCCTCGCGGTGGCGCGGGAAAATGCCTTGCGGCTGGGCATCAGCGTGGATTTCACGGTTTCGGACTGGTTTTCCGCTATAGGAGGTCAGTTTGATCTCATCGTCTCCAACCCGCCCTATATCGCGGCAGCGGAAATGGCCGCGCTTGAACCAGAGGTGCGGGACTGGGAACCGCAGCTGGCGCTTACGCCCGGCGGCGACGGGCTGGATGCCTATCGGCGGATCGCCTGCGAGGCTTCCGCTCATCTGGTGCCGGGCGGGCGTGTCATCGTGGAAATCGGCCCGACCCAGGGCGAGGCCGTGGTCCAGCTTTTTCGTGATGAGGGGTTTCAATCGGTAAAGATCACCCCAGATATGGATGGAAGGGACCGTGTCGTGATGGCGCGGTAACCCGTTAGGGTGCTAGATGCACCAATTCGCGGGTAACAGGCGGCAGAAAGTTGCACTGAAACCCAGAATTCACTTGTTTTGTCGATGTCACCGTGTTTATTCGGCCCTGCGCAGAGGAAACCCGTTTCGAGGTTGACCGGCGCGGATTAGCCAAAGAGCACGGACCGGGATCTTGCGGCGCGGCGCTGCCACGGTTCTGACGGACCCCAGATCAACGCTGGAAACACAGTACACATGAGATCATCCAAGTCACGTTCGCGTTCGAAGTCGAACCGCCCGCGCACGATGGGAAATATCGTGAACCGGGTCTTCGACAGCTCCGGGCCTGAGGGAAAGGTGCGGGGTACGCCCCAGCAGATTATCGAGAAATACCTTATCCTTGCGCGCGATGCCCAGTTGTCCAATGACAGGGTTGCGGCCGAAGCCTTTCTCCAACACGCGGAGCACTACACCCGTATGTTGGGCGAGGCGCAGCGCGAGCTTCAGCGGGAGGCAGACGCCCGCCGCGAGTATCAGGAAAACAATGGCCACCATAACCAGCAGGGTAACAACCAGCAGGGTAATGGCGGCAATCGCGATGGTCAGCGTGACTACCGCGATCATGGGCAGCAGCCTCGCCGTCACCGCGAGGATGAGGGCCGTTCGCAGGAGCAGCCCGCCTTCTACACACAAGCGGCTCAACGTCCTGCGACGGACTTTTCTGCCGACGTGATCGAGCTGGATGGTGAGGATGACAGCGGCCTCGTCGTAACGCCTGAGATGCAGACACCCGCAGCCGAGCGGCCGGAGCAGGCTGCCGAGCAGCCGCCCGCCGTGATAGCGCCGCGGGGAGATGCCGAAACCGTGGAGGCCGTGCAGGAGGCCCCCCTGGAGGCGCCTGCACCAGAGGTTGTCGAAGCCCGTCCGCGTCGCACACGCACGCCGAAGGCTGTGGAGCAGCCCGCAGAGGGAGGTGAGGCCAAACCGCGCCCGCGCCGCCGCTCTCCCGCCCGGAAGAAATCGGAAAGCAATGAGGCGCCTGCGGCCGAGTGACGGCGCAGGTTCTCTGGTACTTGCGAGAAAAAGCCGGGCGCTAAAGCCCGGCTTTTTCAGTTGAAAGTCCGGGAGAGGGCGCAGAACTGCTCCAGAGAGAGCTGTTCCGCCCGCTCCGTCGGTTTGATGCCGACGGAGAGCAGACGATCCTCTATATCCGGCGCGAGGCCCTTGAGGCTCGAGCGCAGCATCTTGCGACGCTGGTTGAATGCCGCGGCGACAACACGCGAGAGGATAGCCGGATCAGCAGGGTAGGCGGGCTCGGCCCGCGCGACGAGATGCACCACGGAAGACTGCACCTTCGGCGGCGGGGTGAAGGCCTCGGGCGGCAGTGTCATGACGATTCGCGCCTCCGTTCGCCACTGGGCGAGCAGGGCGAGGCGGCCATAGGCGGGGCTGCCAGGCTTGGCCACGATCCGCTCCGCCACCTCCTTCTGGAACATCAGGGTCAGGCTCTGCCAGAAAGGCGGCCATTCGGGCGGCGTAAGCCAGCGGACGAGCAGTTCAGTACCCACGTTGTAAGGCAGGTTGGCGACGATGCGGATGGGCGGGGTCAGCCGTCCCGTCAGGTCCACCGCAAGAGCATCCCCCTCCACGATGTCCAGACGGCCCGGATAATGCGCCGCGATCTCCTCCAGCGCAGGAATGCAGCGGGGATCCTTCTCGATGGCGAGCACGTGCCGCGCCCCTTCCGCCAGCAGCCCGCGCGTCAGCCCACCCGGACCGGGCCCGACCTCCAGCACATCCGCGCCGGTCAGATTGCCCGCGGCGCGCGCGATTTTCGCTGTCAGATTGAGATCGAGGAGGAAGTTCTGGCCCAGTTGCTTGCGCGCCGACAGGCCATATTCCGCGATCACTTCGCGGAGCGGCGGCAGGCCGTCAATCGCGCTCACGTCCGGCGCGTCCGACTAAGTTCCGCAGCCATTTCCAGCGCCGCGATGAGGCTCGCGGGATCGGCTACCCCTTTGCCTGCGATGTCGAAGGCGGTGCCATGGTCGGGCGAGGTGCGGATGAACGGCAGGCCCAGTGTCACATTCACGCCGTGGGCGAAATCGATTGTCTTGATCGGGATCAGAGCCTGATCGTGGTACATGCAGATCGCGGCGTCATATTTCGCCCGCGCCGCGGGGTGGAACATCGTATCCGCAGCAAGCGGCCCGGCGAGGGAATAGCCTTCACTGCGGAAGCTCTCGATCACCGGCAGGATCGTTTCGATCTCCTCACGCCCCATGGCCCCGCCTTCGCCGGCATGGGGGTTCAGCCCGGCGATGGCGATGCGGGGAGCGCCGATGCCAAAATCCTGCCGGAGGGCTTTGTGGGTGATCTGGATCGTCTCCGTCAGCAGGCGCCGCGTGAGCTGCTGTGGAACCTCGGCCAGCGGGATATGGATCGTTGCAGGCACGACGCGGAGATCAGGGCAGGCGAGCATCATCACCACACGGCTCACCCCGGCGAGATGCGCGAGATACTCCGTATGGCCGGGAAATGCGAAACCTGCCCCTTCCTGCAGAGCCTTCTTGCTGATCGGTGCAGTGCAGACAGCCCCGGCCTCCCCCGCCCGAACAAGCTGTACGGCACGGGAGATGACGTCGATCACGCTACGGGCGTTGCGGGGGTCGGGACTACCGGGGATCGCCGGACCCTCGAAGGGATGGGGTAGCACGGGAAGGCCATGCATGGCGGCCCGCTCTGCCTCCCGCGGATGGGTGATCTCCCGCAGGGGCGTGCCCTTCGGCAGATGCGAGGGGTCGCCGATCAGGAAAAAGGGCAGGCGGCTCCCGATCTCCTCCCAGGCGCGGGCGGCGATCTCCGGACCGATGCCGGCAGGCTCGCCGCATGTCAGTGCGATGGGGAGGATGTCAAAGCTGCTCATTGGCCACGGATGATCGCATCGGCACGAAGTTCGGCGAGATAGTTATCCGCGAGCTTGCCGGCCCGCTCGTTCAGCAGTTGCGTGCGGATCTGATCGCGGCTGGGGGGTTCGGCTTGGGTCAGGCTGCGGCTGCACAGCATCAGCACCCGCAGCGAGCCACCCTGGACGAGGCTCGTGGACATTTCGTTCTGGTCGAGGCGCGCAAGTTCCATCGCGACGTCAGAAGGCAACTGACCGGGGCTTGCACTGTGCCGCTGCACGGCGGCCGGAGCGCCCCTGAGCGCGGCGTAGAGGTCATCACAGGTATCGACACGGCCACGGAGCTTCGCCGCCTCCTCAACCGTTTCCGCTGCATTGCCGTTGGCCAGAAGCACCTCCGCATAGTCGAGCGTGGTGGCTGCGGGGGCCGGACGGGGCGTGTCCCGGCGTTCACGCAGGAAGAAGATGGCGATGGCATTCGGCACCTGCACCTCACGCGACATCTGGCCCGGACGCATGCTGTCTATGACCTCACGGATCTGCGGCGGCATGTTCGCCTCACGGATCCATTCGAGCCGCCCACCCTGTTCCCGCGATTGCGAGGCGGAGAACCGGCTCGCCGCTTCCGCGAAATCGTTGCTGTTACGCACGTTCTCACGGATCAGGTCTGCAATCTGGCGGCTTTGTTCCGTATAGGGCGCGACGGTGGGCAGGATGATTTCCGAAAGCAGGATTTCCCGCTCCGGCCGGATGGAATCGACCTGCAGGGCGCGATCAATATCGGCCTCCGTCACGGTGACGCGTCCTCCGAAACGTGTCCGCACCACTTCCCGCCAGATCAGGCCGGCGCGTACGAATTCCCGGAAGGTTTCTTCCGACACCCCCACGCCCGCAAGGCGTTGGGTGAGTTGTTCAAGCGTGAGCTGCCCGCGTTCGGCAAATTCGCGCATGCCCGTGCGAAGCTGATCTTCGGTGATGCTGACCTTCTGAATTTTGCCCGCGATGAGGTAGAGCCGATCATCGATCAGCGCATCCATCGCCTGCCTTTCCGTCAGGCCGCCAGCGCCGAGCTGCTGCATGAACAGCATCCGTTGCCGGAGTTCGAATTCGGTGATGGCAGTGCCGTTCACATAGGCACGCGCGGTAAACAACCCCTGCGCCACAGCGGGAGCGGGGGACATGGCGCCGAAGGTCAGGGCCAAAGCGGTTGCAAGCGGGATGAGGCGCATCGGTCGTCCGTTCTGCTCTTCCTCGCCGCGCGGGCGCGGCCGGTTCTCGCGCCGTTCAGCCGGCGCAGGTTCTTGTCACGGGCGGGCGTCGTCCGCCATTGCCGAAGCCCAGAAGCTCCACCGACAGATCGACCCGGGTGCTGGTCTCATCGCTGAGCGAACTCGTCAGGCGGTGGGAGACTTCCAGATCCACCTGAACGCATTCGTTGCGATAAACCACGCCGAGCGCTGCACGTGCGGCCCTGTGCTCCGAGAAGTCATAACGCCATTCCGAGGTCCCGGTCCAGCGGTCGTTGAAGTCATACTGGGCATCCCATGCCCAGATGGAGCGCGAAGTGTCGCGCAGCTCGCGCTTATCCGCATCCAGCCAGACAAAGCTCGTCGCGAGAGTCATCGGCCCCCGGTCGTAGCCCAGGCGGAACTCGTTCTTGGAAAAGTCCAGCAATCCTTCAAACAGAGACCGGTTGACGAGGCTGATCCCGTTGCCCCAGTCGAGCCGGACGGAGGTGAGCCAATCCGACCCTCTCCCGTCAAGGCCGCTTCCTGGGCTGAATTGTTCCTCGTTGCCGCTCCAGCGGAACACACGGCCCGCAGTCATGCCAAGTGTCCAGCCGGCCGGGTCGATGCGGGTCCATGTCGCGCCCAGATTTGCTCGCCAACCCTCCTCATAGGCATCCTGGCCGGGGAATCGGTCGAGGGCGAACAGATTGCCTTCGTCGAACTCCACGAGCAGGCTGTCTTCGTTCAGCGGGTTGCGACGACCCTCCGGACTCCAGACGACCTGGGCCATGGGGGTCAGCACCTCGCTGCCGCCGCCGGCGGTGCTGCGAACCAGGGGCCAACTCAGCTTGGTGCCGAAGGTGGGAACGACGCGGGTGAACTCGGGGTCGCTCTCGGGCGTGTTGGTGAACCAGAAGGCATCCGCCCGCACATCCCCCGTCGCCGTGACGATGAGACCGGGGTCCGTGACCCAGTCGCGCTGCCAGTTGCCGTAAAGGCTGAAGCGCCGCATGTCGCGACCGTCCGCCACGCCGTCGCCGTCCAGATCATAAAGCGAATCCGAGCGATTGTGATAAGTCATCATCTGCGCACCGAATGTCGCGATGCCGCCCGCCGTCGGCACGGGCATCCGCCGCTCCCATGTTCCGTCGAGCATGATGTTGGGCAGAACGGAGTTATCCTCAGCCTCGCTGAGAGAATGGTAGTGCAGTGCCTCCAGGCTGATGAGTTCATCCCGGCGGGCCCGGTAGACCTTCACACTGGATTCCAGACGGTCCTTGTCGTCCAGTTCGTAATCGTCGAGAAAATCGGAGTCGCTGATCGAATAGACGTCGAACTTCATGGTGAATTGTGCCGGAAACGCGACCTGACCCTCTCCGCGCAGATAGTGGCGGAGGGAGGAGCTGTCTTCGAGATCATCAATCGCTATCGCGCCGGTCCATTCCATCCAGCCGCCATTCAATGCCTGACGATAGGTGTTTTCGACCATGACAGCCCCATCCGTGGTCACTAGCGGGGCAATCGTCAGGTCGGCATGGTCGCCGAGCGGCAGGAAATAGGGCGCTTGCACGCCATAACCCAGATCGCTCTGGTGAAAGAACTTCAGCGGCAACAGGCCGGGGGCGCGGTCAACGCTCGGGTCCGGCATCCGCAGGCTGGGCAGATACATCACCGGAACGCCCATGATGCGGAAAGTGGCGTCCTTGAAGTACATCAGCCGGGTTTCCTCGTCGTGCAGCACCTCTGCCGACCGGATCTCCCACAGCGGCACTTGCCGCCCACCCGGGCAGACCTGACAGGAAGAGGCCACCACGCGGGTCATCTTGGTATAGCGCCCACCGGTCCGCGCAACTTCATTGGCCGCGATCTGCATCTGCTGGTCGAGCACGATGCGCGCGCTTTTGAGAACGCCGCGTGTCAGGTCGGAGGACAGCTCGGCGCTGGAGGCGAGGGCGATCTGATCCGGCCCCTCCACCAGCGTCATGGGGCCTTCGATCGTCACCTCATCCTGATTGCGGTCGTAGAAAATACGCCGGGCTTTCAGGGTGACCCCTTGCCAGAGCACCTCCACATTGCCTTCCGCCATCAGCCTCTCATCAGACAGGATGCGGACATCGTCGGCAACGAGCGTCGCCAACCCGTCCTGCGCGCTCGCGGGAGAGACGAGTGCCGTGGTGAGAGCAAGCGCCAGAAGGCGGGTGAGGGCGGGACGCGACTTCATCCGTCCTCCATGTGAAGCAGAAGTCCCGCCGAAAAGAGCAGCCCTGCGACGGGCGGGCCCCAGGCCGCGAGCAGGACGGGAATTTGGCCGTTGTTGCCGAGTATCTGCGCGAAATTCCGCAGAAAGAACAGAGCGAAACCTATGAGAACGGCGATCAGCACCTTCACGCCCGTTCTGCCGGCGCGGGCGGGCTGCATGGTGAAACCGGCTGCGATCTGGATCATCGCCACAATGAGAAAAGGGGTCGCCAGTTCCATATGGAACAGCACCTGATGACTGCGGGAGGAAAAGCCTGCACGCTCCAGCCGCTGGATCTGCTCGGGAAGCTGCCAGAAGGAAATCATCCCCGGCGCCTCGAAGCTGCTGCGGATCTCCTGCTGAGTCAGATTGGTGTTGAGGGCGAGCGTCTCATGCTGCTTTGCATCCCGTTCCGGATTGGCGGCTTCCATCGGCCAGTCCTTCACCCCCGTGAGCTCCCATGCGCCGCGACCCAGCACGGCATGCGCGGCCTCCACGCGCCGGACGGGGGTGCCTTCGGTATCCAGACCGATAAAGATGGCGTTGAACAGCTCCGTCCCATCCGGGGTGGCACGGTCCGCCCGGATCACCCATTGACCCGCCCGATCACCCTGGCGAAGCCAGATCGCCTCTCCGCTGACGGAAACGATGTTCTCCTCCCCGCCTTCAGGGGCTGCATCGGCCTTGCGGCTGGTGGCGGAGGCGATGGGATTGAGCACCGTCACTGCCAGAATTCCGACGATAAGCCCGCCGATCACGGCGGGCGACAGTGCCCCGAAAACCCAGACCCCCACGGCGCGGATCACCACGAGTTCGCTCGTCCTTGCGAGAGAAAGGAAGAGCGCAATCGCAGCCAGCAATACGACGAGGGGGAAAATCTCATACACGCCCTGGGGGCTGTGCAGGAACGCGATCCAGGCGGCGCCGGACAGCCCGCCCTCAGCCCCGCGCCGGACCTGCTCCACGAGATCTACAAGGAACATGATCCCGAAGAACACGAGAAAAACACCCGCAACGGTCAGCAGGAATTTCCGCCCGAGATAGAGCCAGAGCGTCATGCCGCCGCCTCGCTGCGTTTGGGATGTCGTCTGACGCGGCGGGAGCGTCCGGCCCAGGCCAGCATCGCCACCGAAATCAGCGCACCGATGAGGGGAGCGGCATAATAGGCAGGCCAGTAGGACGCCTTCTCCAGCGCAAGATTGGTGAAGGCGTTGTCCAGGAACTGCACCAGCACCAGCATGAGAATCGCGCCGAGCACCTGCCGCCACAGGCCGAACCGGCTGAAGGCGCCGAGGAGCAGGGTTGCGAAGCCGATCATCGCTGCCACCGGCGCCAGGAACGGCGCGGAAAGACGGCTCTGAAGTTCGCGGAACGGTGCTGAAGGATCAGGGTTCCGCAGGCTGGCAATGACCTCCGCCGATGGGTTGATGAGCATCGACGTCGGCAGGCTGCGGACATCGGTATAGATCCGCCTGTCATCCCGCATGAGCGCGCCGATATCATAGGTAAAATCCTCGAATCGCATCACGGAGAGCCGCTGGGTTGGCCCGTCGCGTGATTGCGCCATCCCGTCCAGCATGATGAGCAGCGGCCCCTGCGGCCCGCGGGCGAACAGCGCACGCTTGGCGGTGTAGAAGGTCAGCTCGTCAGGTTGCCGGTTGTCCGACAGGAAAACGTCTCGCAGCTCTCCGGTGGAAGAGATGTCGCGGATATAGAAGGTGATCCCGTCCGACGGATGCAGGAACTGCCCCTCCGTCAGGAATCGGGCGGAGACGCTTTCGGAAATCTCGGTACTGCGCTCGGAGAAGCGCTCCCGGCTGGCCGGGACAAGGTAATGCGCGAGCACCGACAGGATCGCCGCGACGATCAGCCCAAAGACCAGCACGGGCCGCGCGAGACGGAAAGGCGAAAAGCCCGTCGCCTGCATGACGACCAGTTCGCTTTCCGAAGCGAGGCGGTTGGTCACGAAAACCGTGGCTGCAAAGGCAGACAGCGGCAGGACGATTCGGATGACATTCGGGAGGCTCAGCGCGGAGAGCTCAAAGAACACCAGCGCCGTCTGACCCGAGCCTATGATCTGGTCGAACAGCGAAACAGCGCGGTTCACCCAATAGACCGCGACGAGAATGAGGGAGAAGAAGCCGAACACCGCCAGAAGCTGCGACAGCATGTATCTGTCGAATCTGGGCACGCCGGGAGAATCCTTCTCTGCTCGCCGCTCTGCTCGGCGGGTGTGGGGCGACGCTAGCTGAAAACGGGGGGGTGGAAAACTGCTATCTGGCCATTCCGGGGCGCGGGCACTAGCCTCGCGCGGACCGTTGCCGTCCTGCGTCGCTTTTTTGCGCGCCGGAGCGGCCAGTTTCAGATCGGAGACCGCCATGACCTCACCCGTCGCCATCCATTTTCGCGAGATGTCCTCCGAGGGGCTTGCCGCTTTTGAGGGGCGCATCGCCGTTCTGATCGACCCGTCGGGCAAGCCGGATAGCACGGTCAGGCCATTGAACCGGCTGGTGAAGGGAGCGATCGAACGCTTCGCCTCCTCCGAAGCCTTTGAGAAGATGAAGCCGGGCGACGCCGTTGATCTGGCTTGGCCCGCCGGGATCACGGCGGAGGCGGTTCAGGTGGTGAAGCTGCCCCGGAAGCCGGAAGCCGCACTCGCCCGGAAGGCAGGCGCCGCCATCGGGCGCGCCGTGGGACCGAAAGGGGTGACCGTGCTGGTCGGCGGCAATGGCGGTGCGGCGGAGCTTTCCTTCGGCCTCGCGCTGCGCGCCTATGATTTCGGCCTCTACAAATCCGAACCTGCGGCGGAGCGGGGTGTCGTCACCCTGATGGTCGCCGACCCGGAGAAGGTGGCCGCCACCGCGCAGCCCATGGCCGCGCTGGCAGAGGGCGTGTTCTTCACCCGTGATCTGGTCAATGAGCCGGCCAACGTCCTGACCACTACGGATTTCGCGGCGCGTCTGGCTGCGATGCAGGAAATCGGCCTCGACGTGGAGATATTGGAGGAGGCTGACCTCGCCGATCTGGGCATGCGTGCATTACTCGGCGTGGGGCAGGGATCGGAAAGCCCCTCTAAAGTCGTCGTCATGCATTGGCGGGGCGGGGAGGCAGGCACGTCGCCGCTTGCGCTTGTCGGCAAGGGGGTGGTCTTCGATACGGGCGGCATCTCCCTGAAGCCGGGCGCCGGCATGGAGGAGATGACCATGGATATGGGCGGCGCGGGCGTTGTGGCGGGCGTGATGCGCACGCTCGCACTGCGGAAGGCCAAGGCCAATGTCGTGGGCCTCGTCGGGCTGGTGGAGAACATGCCTGACGGCAAGGCTCAGCGCCCCGGCGATGTGGTGAAGTCGAAGCGCGGCGTCACCATCGAGGTGAACAATACGGATGCCGAGGGCCGTCTCGTGCTGGCCGATGTGCTCTGGTATGCGCAGGAACGGTTCCAGCCCTCCGGCATCATTGATCTCGCCACGCTGACAGGTGCGGTGATCGTGGCGCTCGGGCATGAGATGACGGGCGTCTTCTCCAATGACGATGACTTCTGCGAGGCCTTCCTCGCGGCGGCAAAGGCAGAGGGCGAGGGTGCTTGGCGGCTGCCGCTGGGCGAGGGTTACGACAGGCTCATCCGGTCCAATATCGCCGACATCAAGAACTCTGCCGGGCGGGAGGCAGGATCGGTCACTGCGGCGCAGTTCCTCCGGCGGTTCATCGCGGAAGGCACACCCTGGATCCATCTGGATATCGCCGGCACTGCCCATGTGAAGCGCGAGACGACCGTCGGGCCGAAGGGCGCGACCGGCTGGGGGGTGATGAGCCTCGACCGGCTGATCCGTGATCGCTACGAGTCGTAGGGCGCGTGGCTGCCCTTTTCTATCATCTGACGCGATCCCCGGCAGAAGCGCTTCTGCCGGTTCTCATCGATCGGTCGTTGAAGGCGGGATGGCGCGTCGCCGTGCGCGGAACGCGCCCGGACAGGCTGGCCTGGCTTGACGAGCGGCTTTGGCTGGAACCGGAAGACGGCTTCCTGCCCCATGGTCTTCTGGGGGGAGAGTGGGACGCGGCGCAGCCGGTTCTGCTGACGCCAGGGCCGGTGACCAACGGTGCGCGCTGCCTGATGTGCATCGACGGCGCGGAAGCCGAGGCTGAAGAGGCGGCGACACTTGATCGGGTGTGCATCCTTTTCGACGGAACAGATCCCGGAGCGGTGGAGGCGGCGCGGGGCCAATGGCGCCGTCTGACCAGCGCGGGCGTCAGCGCTCAGTACTGGAGTGAGGAAAGTGGTCGCTGGGAGAAGAAGGCGGAAAGCTGATCTTCCGCCGTTACTGTAACGACCCGGCATGACGTTGCCGGCCTGGCTTTTCCGTCAAAGACTTCCGCCTCTCCCGTCCCATCGGGAAGGAGGGCTATGCGCCGCCCGGCAGATCTGCTGCGGGCGGCGAAGGCCGTGGCTATGCGGGATCACGCGCCCGCAACGATCCGCTGCGACTCACGGCGGGTGGAAAGCTCCTCCGACACGAGGAAGGCGAGTTCCAGCGCCTGATTGGCATTCAGGCGCGGATCGCAGGCCGTATGGTATCGGGAGGACAGATCCTCATCCGTTACGGCCCGAACACCGCCCGTGCATTCGGTAACGTCCGCGCCGGTCATCTCGAAATGGACGCCGCCCGGGATCGTGCCCTCGGCATTGTGCACGTCGAAGAACTCCCGCACCTCGCGCAACACCGATTCGAAGGGCCGGGTCTTGTAGCCGGATGCGGATTTGATCGTGTTTCCATGCATGGGATCACAGGTCCAGACGACCTGCGCACCTTCCTCCTGCACCGCGCGGATAAGGCGGGGCAGGTTGTCGCCCACCTTACCTGCACCGAACCGGGCGATCAGCGTGAGCCGGCCCGCCTCGTTCGTGGGATTCAACTTGGCGATCAGGCGTTTGAGATCATCGCTGGAAAGCGACGGCCCGCATTTCAGCCCGAGGGGGTTCTGTACGCCGCGGCAGAATTCCACATGAGCGCCATCGACCTGCCGGGTGCGGTCCCCGATCCAGATCATGTGACCCGATCCGGCGACCGGCAGGCCGGTGGTCGAGTCGATCCGGCAGAGCGCCTCCTCATACTCCAGAAGCAGCGCCTCATGGCTGGTGTAGAAATCCACCTTTGCCAGCTCATGCGCCGTGTCTGCATTCACGCCTGCCGCGTTCATGAAATCGAGCGCATCCGAAATGCGGTTGGAAATCTCCCGATACCGCTCCGCCGCATCATGATCGGTAAAGCGGGAGGTGAACGCGTGGACGCGGTGGATATCAGCATAGCCCCCGGTCGAAAAGGCGCGCAGCAGGTTCAACGAGGCGGCGGCCTGAGTATAGGCCTGCAGCATCCTCCGGGGGTCGGGCGTCCGCGCCTCCGGTGTGAAGTCGAAACCGTTGATGATGTCGCCCTTGTAGGACGGAAGCTCGACGCCGTTCACGATTTCGTTCGGGGCGGACCGGGGCTTCGCGAACTGTCCTGCCATGCGGCCAACCTTGATGACCGGCACTTTGGCGCCCCAGGTCAGGACGACGGCCATCTGGAGCAGCACCTTGAATGTGTCGCGGATCGCATCGGCCGAGAAGCCGGAGAAACTCTCCGCGCAATCACCGCCCTGAAGCAGGAAGGCCTTGCCTTCCGCCACTTCTCCAAGGGCGCGTTTGAGCTTGCGGGCCTCCCCGGCAAACACGAGCGGCGGATAGTTCCCAAGCTGCGACTCCACCTCCGCGAGAATCGCGGGTTCGGGATAGTCGGGCATCTGCACCCGGGGGCGCGCACGCCAGTCCGACTTGCTCCAGCCTTTGCTCATGATGGCCTCCGCACAAAGTGGCTTGCCGTTATATGGGCGTTGCCCCCATCATGCAAACCCCAATCCAGCGTGATGTTCTAAAGACGTGACATCTTGCGCGGGCAGGAGAGACCTGCTTTTCTTGTCGCGAAAACGCCATGAAGGGTCGCAATCCATGCGCGACGCGAGACCCGACGGGCCGATCGTCTCTGGCCATTCCCCCGAAGGCCGCCCCCATGAAGACCGAGCAGCCCGCGTGGCTGGCAGAAGTGTCGTGAATGGCCGGGTGGGAGAGGTCCAGCCGCGTCGGTTCGTATTCCTCCTGCTCGACCGCTTCACGCTCATCGCGTTCGCAAGCGCCGTGGAGCCGTTGCGTATCGCCAACATGATGTCGGGGCAGACGGTCTATTCCTGGCAGTTGGCAGGAGAAAACGGGGTTCAGGCTGTTTGTTCCAACGGTTGCGCGTTCCGGGTGGATATGGGGCTCGACGTGCTCGACCGGGAGGAGACGCTCGTCATCTGCGGTGGGCTGGAGATCGAGGCGGCCTCCTCCAAGCGGGTGCTGGCCTGGCTCCGTCGGGAGGCGCGGCGCGGCGGGCGGATGGCGGGTATCTGCACCGGTGCCTGGACACTGGCGCGCGCGGGCTTGCTGGATGGGCGGCGCGCGACGATCCATTGGG
The DNA here is from genome assembly GCF_000740795.1 of Haematobacter massiliensis. GTDB lineage: Bacteria > Pseudomonadota > Alphaproteobacteria > Rhodobacterales > Rhodobacteraceae > Haematobacter > Haematobacter massiliensis. Next base: position 411,299 of record NZ_JGYG01000001.1, on the reverse strand, counting down.
AAAATCAGGACAGCTTCATTGAGGAGTTCGAGAACGTCCGGCTGTCGAAGGCGGTGTTCGTCACCGATGGCAACCGGCTGACGAGCGCGGGCGGCACCTCCGCCATAGACATGATGCTGAAGATCATTGCCGACGATCACGGAGAAGAATTGGCCAATGCGGTCGCCGATCAGATGGTCTATTCCTCCATCCGTACCGGGCAGGACACGCAGCGGCTCTCCATTCCCACCCGGATTGGCGTCCGTCACCCGAAGCTCAGCCAGGTCATCCAGATGATGGAGCGCAATATCGAGGAGCCGATCAGCCCCACCCAGCTGGCTGAAGATGTCGCGATGTCCACCCGCCAGCTCGAACGGCTGTTCCGGCGCTATCTCAACCGCAGTCCCAAGCGCTACTACATGGAGCTTCGGCTGCAGAAAGCGCGAAACCTGCTGATGCAGACCGACATGAGCGTCATCAACGTGGCCCTGGCCTGCGGCTTTGCCAGCCCGTCGCATTTCTCCAAATGCTACCGGGCGCATTACGCAACCACTCCCTACCGGGAGCGGGGGAGCCACGCGATGCGGTTGTCTTTCTAAGGCAGCGGCGCGGCGTCAGGCCGCATCCTCCTCCAGCGCCTGCCGGATCCAGAGGGCGGCATAACGGCCCTTCTGCGCCAGCAACTCCGCATGCGTGCCCGCTTCCTGCACGGTGCCGTTGTCGAGCACGAGGATCAGGTCCGCATCCACGATGGTCGAAAGGCGGTGCGCCACGGTAATCACCGTCCGGCCCCGGCCAAGCTCGGCCAGTGAATCACGGATACCGGCCTCCGTCTGGGTGTCGAGCGCCGAAGTCGCTTCGTCCAGCAGCAGAATCGGCGGGTTCTTCAGGAGGGTCCGGGCGATGCCGACGCGCTGCTTCTCCCCGCCAGAGAGTTTCAGGCCCCGTTCGCCCACCTGCGTATCGTAGCCTTCGGGCAGACTTTCGATGAAGTCATGGATACGGGCGGCTCGTGCGGCAGAGATCACATCCTCCCGCGTCGCCCCTTCGCGCCCATAGGCGATGTTGTAGAAGATCGAGTCGTTGAACAGGACGGTGTCCTGCGGCACCACACCGATGGCGGCATGCAGGCTCGACTGCGTGACATCGCGAAGATCCTGACCGTCGATGCGGATTGCGCCGCCCTGCACGTCATAGAAGCGGAAGAGCAGGCGACCGACGGTGGACTTGCCCGCACCCGACGGGCCGACAATCGCCACTGTCTCCCCCGGAGCGGCGCGGAAGGTCAATCCTTTCAGGATCGGGCGGGCCGGATCGTAACCGAAGTGCACATCGTCAAAGATCACCTCGCCGCCGGTGATGCGAAGCGGGTGGGCATCGGGCGCATCCACGACCTCGGTCGGTTGCTCCAGCAGGTCGAACATCGCGGCCATGTCCACCAGCGCCTGCCGTATCTCCCGATAAACGGTCCCGAGAAAGCCCAGCGGCAGGGTGATCTGGAGCATATAGGCGTTGACCATCACGAAATCGCCCACTGTCAGCGTCCCCGCCTGCACACCGCGCGCGGCCATGACCATGACGATCACCAGGCCTGAGGTGATGATGAGCGTCTGTCCCGCATTCAGGAAGGCCAGCGAATACGAGGTCTTCAGCGCCGCGCGCTGATACCCCGTCATGGCCACGTCATAGCGCGCGGCCTCACGCCCTTCGGCATTGAAATACTTGACGGTTTCGTAGTTGAGCAGGCTGTCCAGCGCCTTCTGGTTTGCCTCCTGATCCCGCTCGTTCATCTCCTTGCGCATACGGACACGCCATTCGGTGACGAGCGTGGTGAACAGGATGTAAAGGGCGATGACCACGCCGACGACCAGAGTGTAGGTCGGGTCGAAGACGAGTGCGAGGATGATGCCCACCAGCACCAGCTCAAGGATCAGCGGCCCGATGGAGAACAGCATGAAGCGCAGCAGGAAGTCGATGCTCTTCACCCCCCGCTCCATCACGCGGGAGAGGGCGCCGGTGCGCCGGGTGATGTGATAGCGCATGGACAGGCGGTGGATGTGCTCGAAGGTTTCCATGGCAAGGCCGTGAAGCGCCCGCATTCCGACCTTGGCGAAGATCGCGTCGCGCAATTCTTCAAAGCCATCCGACATGAGCCGCGCGACGCCGTAGGCGATCGTCAGCCCCACGGCACCCAGCCCGAGCGCGCCGAGCGGGCCCGTCACCTCGTGCGACAGGCTGTCAACCGCCGCCTTGTAGAAGAACGGCACCACCACCGAGATGAGCTTGGCCAGCACAAGGATCGCCATTGCGATGACGACGCGCCGCCTGACCCATGGCGTGCCTGTCGGCCAGAGATAGGGAGCCACGCGCCGGATCGTGCGCCATGCGCTGCGGCCTTCGCTCATCGTTTTTGGGGTGTCGGGCATAGGGGGTTTCCGTCTGGAAGGGCCGCGACACTAGCGGACGGTGTGCCGGAAGGCCAGAGCCGCCGCTGCGCCAGGCGCGCGATTGCCTCCGCGGATCAGGCGATTGCGCCATCCTCATCGGATCAGGCCATGTCGCGCGAAGACCGGGGTGCCCCTGAGGCGGCGACAACCTGCTCCGCAGGCGTGAGCGCATGTCCTGCCGAAGACCCCGGCCTTGCGAGCCGCGAGGGGACATCCTAGGAACAGCGGCGAATAGCCACCTTCACGGAGCGACATCATGGCCCGGCCCGAAAAATCCGTCTGCGTCTTCTGCGGCGCCCGTCCCGGAACGCGCGCGCCCTATGCGACGACCGCGGCCGAGATGGGCAGAATGCTGGCGGCGCAGAACTGGCGGCTCGTTTATGGTGCGGGTGACGTTGGCCTGATGGGAGAGGTGGCGCGGGCGGCGCAGATGGCGGGCGCGGAGACCTTCGGCGTCATCCCGGAGCATCTGGTGTCATGGGAGGTCGGCAAGCGCGACCTGTCGACCTATATCGTCACGTCGAACATGCATGAGCGCAAGACGGTGATGTATCAGAATTCGGATGCCGTCGTCGTCCTGCCGGGCGGCATCGGCACGCTTGACGAGTTCTTCGAGGTGCTGACATGGCGTTACCTCAAGCTTCATGAGAAGCCGATCTTCATCCTCAACGTCGAGGGTTTCTGGGATCCGCTGGCACGGCTTCTCGACCAGTTGATCGACGAAGGTTTCGCGGGCGCGGAAATCCGCGACTTCTACACCGTGGTGCCGGACGTGCCGAGGCTGGCCGCCAGCTTGCGGGCCGCGCTCGCCTGACGGCGTAGGGCCACGATGTAGATCAGCACGGCCAGCCAGATCATCGGGAAGGCCAGCGCGTGGGCGTGGGTGAACGGCTCCCCGAAGGCCAGCGTGGCGATGAGGAACTGGATAGTAGGGTTGATGTATTGCACGACGCCCAGCGTCGACATCGGGATGCGCCGGGAGGCATAGGTAAACAGCATCAGCGGGATGGCGGTGAGTGGCCCTGTCCCGATCAGGAGAAGCGTCGTCTGCCAGTCCGAGCCGAAATGTGCCGCACCCGGAACCTCTGCATGCGGGAGGATCAGCCAGACCAATGCCAGCGGCGTCAGGAACATCACCTCCGCCGTGACGGAGACCGTGGCATCAGCGGTGATCTTCTTCTTGGCGAGACCGTAGAGACCGAAGCTCACCGCGATGGCGAGTGAGAACCATGGCGCGACCCCGAGGCCGATGGTGAGCGTCACGACGCCCGTCGCCGCGAGCGCGACGGCGAGCCATTGAAGCCGCGACAGGCGTTCGTGGAACACCACTAGCCCGATTACGACCGCGACCATCGGGAAGATGTAATAGCCAAGGCTCGATTCGAGCGCATGGCCGATCTGGATCGACAGGATATAGACGAACCAGTTCACCCCCATCATGAGCGCGCCGAAAAGGATCAGCCCGCCCTCCCGCGATGTCATGGCGCGCCGGAGCGCGGGAAGCCGGCCCTGCACCGCAAGGACCGCGCCGAAGAACACGACCGACCAGAGCGTCCGGTGAGAGAGGATCTCCAGCGCCGGGACATGGGAGAGCAGCTTGTAGTAAAGTCCGAGTATCCCCCAGATCACGCTGCTGCAAATGACGGCGATAAGGCCGCGCTGGCTGTCCGGCATGGCCCGGCTCCTCACAGTGGAAAGCCCCCGCGCCTTGGAGCACGGGGGCCGATTTCTGGCTTGGTTGACGTCACGTCATAAGCAGCAACGCGATACAGGGCCGCCTCGGGCCTCAGAGGCGGGAGGCCACGTTTTCCCAGTTCACCAGCTTGTCGAGGAAGTTGGTCAGGTAGGCGGGCCGCTTGTTGCGGAAGTCGATGTAGTAGGAATGCTCCCAGACATCACAGCCGAGCAGCGCCGTCTGGCCGAAGCAGAGCGGGTTTACCCCGTTCTCGGTCTTGGTGATCTTCAGGCCGCCATCGGTATCCTTGACCAGCCAGGACCAGCCGGAACCGAATTGTCCGGCACCGGCCGCGGCGAATTCTTCCTTGAACTTGGCGACGGAGCCGAAGGCTTCCGTCAGCGCCTTTTCAAGCTCGCCCGGGATTTTCTTGTCCTCGCCCGGGCCCATGACTTCCCAGAACAGATTGTGGTTCCAGTGTTGCGAGGCGTTGTTGAAGATGCCCGACTGCGCGACGGCACCGGCCTGATAGGTGCCCTTCACGATGTCCTCGAGCGGTTTGGATTCCCACTCGGTGCCCGCGATCAGCTTGTTGCCGTTGTCGACATAGGCTTTGTGGTGGATATCGTGGTGAAACTCGAGCGTCTCCTTGGACATGCCGAGGGATGCGAGCGCATCATGGGCATAGGGAAGATCGGGAAGTGTGAAAGCCATCGAAGACTCCTCTCGCGCTTTGGTGATCGGCAGCAGGAATAAGGCGCGTGCCGCCGACAAGGTCAAGGACGAACAGCTTTCCTCCCGCCCGGGTTCCGAACGTGCTCACGAAGGGAAAGTGCGGAGGCGATCTTCCGCATGCGCGCGGGCGCCGGGACCCGGTCGCCCGAATGTCACCCGGATCACCTTGCTTTCCTCTGCCGGGATGAGGCGCACGGTGCCAAGGGTAAGGAGCGGGGCGTCATTCGCGGCGGTCCGCCGGCTCCCGGCATCGCTTCGCATCGCTCCGAGGATCAGCGGGCGGCCGGAAGCGTCCGGGGCAAGCGGCAGCAGTATCATGCGCCGCTCGTGCTCCCCTTCCAGGAGAGAGAGTTCGGCGCGTGCACGATCGCTCGTCACCGTTTCGAGGCAGGCGGCGACGCGCCCGCGCGTGCCCGGCTCAAAGATCGCGCCGAAGGGAACGCGTTCAGGTTCCTCGCCGGTAAGCGCAGACAAACTTCTCCCCGCGTAGCGAAACCGCCAACCCCAGGAGGCATCGCGGGTCAGCAGGAAACAGGCATGTAGCGCTCCGGCAATGGCAGCCCCCGCGAGAGCGGATCGGGGCGGCAATCCCCGAACGGGAAGTTCCCGGCAAGCCTTTTCCCAAGCCGTGCTAATAAGGTGGACGGGATCGCTCTCGACCCCGTCCATGCGGATGTTACTCATGACACTCGTACTCCAAACCGAGGAGCGTTGACCGGTTGGTTGTTGCCAAGCAGGGTCAGCGTCCTTACCGAAACTTTAATATAGCTGATGGCCGCAGGTCGGCAGCGAAAAGTGAACAAAAGGTTAACCCATGCCGTCTGAGCTACCAATGCAAGTTCCTCTCTCCGACGATCCGGGAGGGCGCGGCATTGCGCGTCGCGGCATCCTCCTCATCCTGTCTTCACCCTCTGGCGCGGGCAAATCGACCCTGTCGAAGCGATTGACAACCTGGGATCCGACCATCGGATTTTCCGTCTCCGCAACCACGCGCCGGCCCCGACCGGGGGAGGTCGAGGGGCGGGAATACTATTTCCGCACGCGGGAGGAATTCGAAGCGATGGTGGCCGCGGGCGAGATGCTTGAGCATGCGGAAGTCTTCGGGAACCTTTATGGTTCCCCGCGGGGACCGGTGGAGGCCGCACTTTCCGAAGGAAAAGACATGCTGTTCGACGTTGACTGGCAGGGCGGTCAGCAGATTCGCAATTCCGGCCTGGGGGAGGATGTCGTTTCCGTCTTCATCCTTCCGCCCTCCATCAAGGAGCTTGAGCAGCGTCTCCGCGGGCGCGGGCAGGATCCTGAGGAGGTGATCGCAGGGCGCATGGCACGCAGCCTGGATGAGATCAGCCGCTGGTCGGAATATGACTACGTGCTCATCAATCGTGATATCGACGCGGCGGAGCAGGAGCTGCGGGCGATCGTCACGGCGGAGCGTCTGGAACGGAAGCGGCGGCGGGGCCTCGTGGGCTTCGTACGTGGACTGAATGAAGAATTCGCCCATCGCAACAAGGGTTGAAGAGGGAGAGGAACATGATCTACGCGCTGGATGGCGTGGCGCCGCAGGTGCCGCCGAGCGGAGACTACTGGATCGCGCCGACGGCGGTGCTCATTGGGGATGTGCTGATCGAGGACGGAGGCTCCGTCTGGTTCGGCGCGGTCCTGCGTGGCGACAATGAGCGGATCACTGTGGGAGAGGGGTCCAACGTTCAGGAAAACGTGGTCTGCCACACCGACATCGGCTTTCCGCTGGTCATCGGGCGAAACTGCACCATCGGTCACAAGGCCATGCTGCACGGTTGCACGATCGGGAATTCCACACTCATCGGCATGGGCGCGACGGTCCTGAATGGAGCGCGCATCGGGCAGCACTGTCTCATCGGGGCGGGCGCGCTCATACCGGAGGGGAAGGAGATCCCGGACGGCAGCCTCGTGATGGGCGCTCCGGGCCGTGTCATCCGCCCATTGGATGAGGAGGCGCGCGCCCGGCTGGACAGAAGCGCGGAAAGCTATCAGGCAAACATGCGCCGCTTTCGGGCGGGTCTGTCGCCGGTCTGACGAACTGATGGTCCTGCACGCGAGAGAGCGGAGCGGCGGGCGGGACACGCGCAGCGTTTATTCTCTCGCGAAAGGCTACCGCGAAGTCGGCGTCAGGCCTGTCGGGAAAGCAGATCCTCCGCACATGCGATGTGCGGGCAGGCTCATTCGGTGATGCCCCGCCGCTCCGCCACCGCTGCCGTTATCGCGGTAGCGACGGCGATGCTGCCCGAGAGCAGCCGCAATCCCTCATGCTCCGCTTCCGTCAGCATGAGGGATACGCGCGCGAGGGAGGCGACCGGGCTGTCTGGCCCGTCTGTCAGCGCGATGACGGGCAGGCCGCGTTCCCGCAGGTTGCGGGTCTGATGCACCGCATCGCGCGAATAAGGCCAGAAGCTCACCACGAGCGCCGCGTCTCCGGGCCGGGCGAGGTCCAGCATTTCATCCTCGATCCCCTGAGCCGTCCCGATGAGCTGACAGCGGATTTTCATGCGACCGAAGGTATAGGCCATGCTGCTCGCGATCGGGAAGGCACGCCGGCGGGCGATGAGAAAGATGGTCTCCGCCTGCGCCAGCAGATCCACTGCGGTCTCGAACCGTTCCTCGGTAATGGATTGACGCGCCGATTCCACTGAGCGGGCGGCGGCATCCAGGAAGCCGCCAAGCGTGCCGGCGGCGGCGGGCGCCTGCGGCCTATGCAGATAGGGACGGCGGAAGATGGCCTGAAGGTCGCTGAAGCCGTCATATCCAAGCGTCTGCGCAAATCGCACCAGGGTGGAGGGCTGCACCCCCGCCGCCCGTGCGATCTCCGCCGTGGTGCCCAACGCCATTTCCTCCGGCCTTGTAAGCGCGAAGGCCGCCACCTCTCCCAAGCGACGGGGGAGGCGTGATTCTCTCGCCCGGAGATGCTCTCGGAGCGTGTCTATATCGCCGGGAGGGGCAAAGGCGGAAGCGGGCTTGGTATCTGTTTTCTTCGGCATGAACGGTAAATGTGAGCGGTATCAGGAAGTCTTTTGGAACATATATTCCATTTAACCAACTCTCGCCAGCCCGTATTTCCCGGAATTTAACCCGTTTCGACTCATTATCGCACAAATATTGGGCATATATGCGCTAAGCCGCTTTCTCTGTTGACATGATTGGAACGAGTTGTCATGTTCACCACAGAACAAACGTTCCACGCACCAGCCAGGGGAGGGATGGTTCGGGGCGTTGTTCGCCGGTTACGCGCGGTTGGGGAGGTCGCCGTAGCCGGTCTGCTTCCCCGGCACCGTCTGAGGTGTGGGCCAGTTGGCCCCCTCCGGTGCCGGGGTTCACTCCCTTGCGGGTGCCCTCTCTCGCAGATGATTGATCGGATACGCCCGGCATAGCAGAGCCGTGGCGCTTTCTGGTATCATCTTGTCCAATCCCCCTGAAAGATGCCGCTTGCTGGACGGGTTTCACACACCTGCCATGTCTTTTCCGTAAGCCCGCGTGTACCGAATCTCCAGGAGGTCCTCCGAATGACACTGAAGGCAATTCTCGCAGCGACGATCGCACTCGTCCCCCTGAGCGCCGAGGCCAAGACCCAGATCAGCTGGTGGCATGCGATGACAGGCGCGAACTCGGAAGTGGTCAACAAGATCGCCAGCGACTTCAATGCCTCACAGTCCGACTACGAGCTTCAGCCGGTATTCAAAGGGACCTATCCCGAAACGCTGAACGCCGGTATTGCCGCGTTCCGTGCCGGGCAGGCGCCCGATATCCTGCAGGTGTTTGACGTGGGCACCGGGGTCATGATGGCGGCAGAAGGTGCGATCAAACCGGTGGCGGATGTGCTGACGGATGCGGGCGCAGCGTTCGACAAATCGCAGTATCTGCCGGGGATCGTGGCCTATTACTCTCGGCCCGATGGAACGATGCTGTCCTTCCCCTACAACTCGTCCTCGCCCATCCTCTACTACAACAAGGATGTCTTCGAGAAAGCCGGGCTTGACCCCAACGCGCCCCCGAAGACCTGGAACGAAGTCTGGGACGCCGCGCGCAAGATCAAGTCCTCCGGCGCTGCGCCCTGCGGTTACACCTCGACGTGGCTCACCTGGATTCATACCGAGAATTTCGCAGCGTGGAACAACGTTCCCTTCGGCACCAATGAAAACGGGCTTGCCGGTTCGGATGTGGAACTCAAGATCAACGCGCCGATCTATGTGAACCACTTCCAGGCGATCGCCGATCTCGCGAAGGAAGGCGCATACCGCTATGGGGGCCGCACATCGGAAGCCAAGCAGATCTTCCTGTCCGGCGAATGCGGGATCCTGACCGAATCTTCGGGCGGCCTCGGGGATATCGTCAAATCGGGCATGAACTACGGCATCGGGCAACTGCCCTATGACAGCGACGCTCCGGGTGCACCGCAGAACACAACGCCGGGTGGGGCGAGCCTGTGGGTTATGGGTGGCAAGTCGGATGAGACGTATAAGGGCGTCGCGGCCTTCTTCCAGTATCTGTCGCAGACGGAGGTGCAGGAATACCTGCATCAGACTTCGGGCTACCTGCCGGTAACGCTCAAAGCCTATGAGGCGACAAAGGCCAGCGGCTTCTACGAAAAGAATCCCGGCCGGGAGACGCCGATCCTCCAGATGATGGGCAAGGCTCCGACGGAGAACTCCAAGGGCGTTCGGCTGGTCAACCTGCCGCAGGTCCGCGACATCGAGAACGAGGAGTTCGAGAAGATGCTCGCCGGTCAGCAGACTGCGCAACAGGCGCTCGACAATGCTGTAGAGCGGGGCGATGCCGCAATCCGTCAGGCGCTCGGCAACTGAGCACCTAAACGAAGCGGGTCCGCCCGGCAGCGGGCGGACCTTACCGGAGTCCTGAATGAACAGGGTCGTCTTTCCCCACCGGCTACTGCCTTTATTGCTGGTTCTCCCGCAACTCGTCATAACCGCGATCTTCTTCTACTGGCCGGCTGGACAGGCGCTCTGGCAGTCCATGCTGCGCGAGGATCCCTTCGGTCTGAAAACCACCTTCGTGGGTTTTGCGAATTTCCGCAGGGTGCTGTCCGATCCGGCCTATCTGAACAGCCTGCAGGTCACTGCGGTGTTCTCTGTAGCAACGGCAGTCCTGTCGATGGGCATCGCGCTGCTCCTTGCCGTCCAGGCGGAGAAGGTCGTGCGGGGGCGGGGCTTCTATCGCACCATGATGATCTGGCCCTATGCGGTCGCCCCGGCCATTGCCGGGATGCTGTGGCTTTTCATGTTCAATCCGTCCTTCGGAACGCTGGCCTGGCCGCTCCGGCAGATGGGTTTGCACTGGGATCCGCTGTTGAACGGCGGGCAGGCGATGACGCTTGTCGTCGCGGCGGCGAGCTGGAAGCAGATCAGCTACAATTTCCTGTTCTTTGTCGCCGGGCTTCAGGCGATCCCGCGCTCGCTGCTGGAGGCCGCATCCATCGACGGCGCGCGTCCGATCAGGCGGTTCTGGACGATCGTCTTTCCGCTGCTGGCGCCCACGACCTTCTTCCTGCTGGTGGTGAACACTGTCTATGCCCTGTTCGATACCTTCGGCATCATCCATGCCGTGACGGGCGGTGGTCCCGGCAAGGCGACAGAGACGCTGGTCTACAAGGTTTACAACGACGGTTTCGTCAACCTTCAGCTCGGCTCTTCGGCCGCGCAATCAGTGATCCTCATGGTGATCGTCATTGCGTTGACCGCCTTCCAGTTCCGCTACATCGAACGGAGGGTTCACTATGGTTGAGGAACCCGTAGGCTCCACGCCCCGATCCCGCGCCTGGGCGCATGTGTGGATGATCCTTGCCGTGGTGATTGTGGCCTTCCCGATCTATTATGTCTGGGTCGCCTCAACGCATTCCCTGATGACGATCCTCCGCCCGCCGCTACCGCTCGTTCCGGGGCCGGAGGCGGTGGAGAACTACCGCGATGCGCTGTCGGGTGGGGTTTCGCGGATAGGCGGGGTCAGCGTGGGCTGGCTGCTGTTCAACACCACTGTCGTGGCTTTGGGCATCGCGGTGGGCAAGATCGTGATCTCACTCGCCTCTGCCTATGCCATTGTCTTTTTTCGCTTTCCGCTGCGCATGGTGTGCTTCTGGGTGATTTTCATCACCCTGATGCTGCCGGTCGAGGTGCGCATCCTGCCCACCTACAAGGTGATGGTCGACCTCAAGTTGATCGACACCTATGCAGGGCTGATCTTGCCGCTTATCGCCTCCGCCACGGCGACGCTGCTATTCCGCCAGTTCTTCATGACCATTCCGAACGAGTTGCTGGAGGCCGCGCGCGTGGATGGTGCGGGGCCATGGCGCTTCTTCAAGGATATCCTGCTGCCGCTTTCCTATACCAATATCGCTGCACTGTTCGTCATCCTGTTCATCTACGGCTGGACCCAGTATCTCTGGCCGCTGCTGGTCACGAACTCGAACGACATGAACACCATCGTCATCGCGTTGAGGAAGATGATTTCCTTCGCCGATGCGGATACCCCCTGGCACCTTGTGATGGTGACCGCGGTCCTGGCCATGCTGCCGCCGATCCTCGTGGTCGTCCTGATGCAGCGTTGGTTCGTCAAGGGCCTCGTCGAGACGGAGAAATAATGGCCCGCATCACCCTTTCCGACCTGCGCAAATCCTACGGGCCGCAGGAGGTCATCCATGGTGTCTCGATCGACATCGCGGATGGTGAGTTCATCGTGATCGTCGGCCCTTCCGGCTGTGGCAAGTCCACGCTGCTGCGGATGGTCGCGGGGCTGGAAAAGATCACGGGGGGCACCGTTTCCATCGATGGCCGTGCCGTCAACGATCTGGAACCGCGGGAGCGGGACATCGCGATGGTGTTCCAGAACTACGCGCTCTATCCGCATATGAGCGTGCGGGACAATATGGCTTACGGCCTGAAGATCGCGGGGATGCCCAAGGTGGAGATTGCGCAGCGTGTAAACCGCGCCGCGGAGATGCTGGAATTGCAGCCCTATCTGGACCGCAAGCCGCGCCAGCTATCGGGTGGTCAACGGCAGCGTGTCGCGATGGGGCGGGCGCTTGTGCGCGATCCGGCGGCGTTTCTGCTGGACGAGCCGCTCTCCAACCTCGATGCAAAGCTGCGCGTTCAGATGCGACTGCAGATCAAGGAGTTGCAGCGCACCGTCAATACCACCACGCTCTACGTCACCCACGACCAGGTGGAGGCGATGACGCTGGCCGACCGGCTGATCGTGATGAACGCGGGTGTGGCCGAGCAGATTGATACCCCCATGGCGATCTATGACAGGCCCGCCACGGCTTTCGTCGCGGGGTTCATCGGCTCGCCCGCGATGAACCTCCTGCCCGCGACTGCTGCTGCCGATGGTGTGCAGCTTCCCGGCGGGGGTCTTCTCCCGCTGACCGATCCTGTGCCTGAAGGTCCGCTCACCTTCGGTCTCCGGCCCGAGCATGTGCGCGTGGTGGGGGAGGATGCGCCCGGCCTTGATGTCACGGCCTTCGCCGTCGAGACGCTGGGAGCGGATGCCTATGTCCACGCCCGTCTGCCGGGCGCGGGGCCCGAGGTGCCGGGTTTCGTCGTGCGGCTTCCCGGTCATGCCTCCGTGGCAGAAGGCGACAGGCTTCGCATCGCCGCCGCGCCGGGCGAAGCCCATTTCTTCGACAGCGAGACCGGACGCCGCCGCGAGGCATGATCCCTGTCACGGGGTGCTCAGCCGACAGGCTTCGGGCATTCGACTGCGGTCGGCTCCACCGGCCGCAGCGGATCGTGGTAGTCATGCCGGCCGCCCTTCGGATCCGTCACGACATGACTTCCCGGCTCCAAGCCTTCCGTGACATAGCCCGGTCCGATGGGCACCTTGCCGTAGCCGCCGGGGATGTCGAGCACATAGGTCGGCAGGCAGTGACCCGAGAGCCGCCCGCGCAGCTCCTCCATCAGGCTCTGCCCTTCTGCTATGGTCGTGCGGAAGTGGCCCGTGCCCCGTGCAAGGTCGCAATGGTGGAGGTAGTAGGGCTGCACCCGGTTGCGGACCAATCCGCGGAACAGTGCCTCCAGCGTATCGGCATCGTCGTTCACACCGCGGAGCAGAACGCTCTGTGACCGCAGGATGATGCCCGCGCCTGCAAGCCGAGAGAGCGCGCCCGCCGCTTCCGCGGTCATTTCCGCCGGGTGGTTGGTATGCACAACGACCATGACCTGCGGCCGGACGTTCAACGCGCCGAGCAGCGCGTCGTCGATCCGTTCCGGCGCCACCACGGGAACGCGGGTGTGGAAGCGGATGATTTCCACATGCGGGATCGCCGCGATGCGGGAGAGGATCTGCCCCATGCGCCGTGCGGAAAGGACCATCGGATCGCCGCCCGTCAGGATCACTTCCCAGATCGCCGGATGCGCGCCTACATAGGCCAGCGCCGCCTCAATCTCCGCCTCGCTCAATGTGCCGGCGCCGCCCACTGCCTCCCGCCGGAAACAGAAACGGCAATAGACCTCGCAGGTCTGGGTGATGTGCAGGATGACCCGGTCGGGGTAGCGGTGCGTAAGCCCCTTCACCGGGCTGTGCGCCGCATCTCCTATGGGATCGGCGAGTTCCTCCGGCAGGATGGTCAGCTCCGCCGTCGTGGGTACATATTGCAGCGCGACCCCCGGCTCGGTCGTCTCGCCCAACGATCGTTGCACGGCGGGCGTAAGACGTATGCGAAACGCCTCCGCGACCGGAGCCAGCGGCGCTTCGGCAGCTTCGGGGATCAGCGCTTCGCGACGGAGATCGGCGAGTGTGGTGAGCGCGCGGGCAGGGCGGGGCGGGCAGGAAGACATCGGTACGGACCTGTCTGGGAAGGGCAGAGCTTATCCTCCCCTCTGCCTCCAAAGGCAAGCATCGCGCGCGCTTGGGCAAAGCCCCGCCAACGCACGGTGGGCTATGGGATCTTTCACCCTCCCCGGTCTAGGATGCCTGCGACTCGCCGTCAGATTTGACGGCGACAAGGGGAGAAGGAGCAGGGAATGGACAGGCCAGAGATGAAGGATACCGCGCAGCGCCTTTCGACAGAGGGCAAACCCGGAAGCACCGGAGCGGATGCTCTCTGCGACACGCTCCTGGCGGCGGGGGTCGATACCTGCTTTGCCAATCCCGGCACATCGGAAATGCACTTCGTGGCCGCGCTTGACCGCAAACCGGCGATGCGCTGCGTGCTCGGGCTGTTTGAAGGCGTGGTGACGGGGGCTGCGGACGGGTATGCCCGCATGGCTGGCAAACCGGCCGCCACGTTGCTGCATACCGGCCCGGGGCTGGCGAACGGGCTGGCCAACCTGCACAACGCACGTCGGGCGCACACACCGATGATCAACGTCGTGGGAGATCATGCAGGCTATCACGTCGCCCTCGACGCGCCGCTGACCAGCGATATCGACAGTCTCGCGCGGCCTATGTCGAACTGGGTGCGCCGGGTCAGCCACGGCACCGTTTCACGCGACACCGCCGATGCGATTGCCGCCGCGCGGGGAGAGCCGGGCGGTATTGCCACGCTGATCCTGCCCGCGGATGTGGCCTGGGGACCGTCTGACGCAGCCCTTGTGACACCTGCCGCGCCGCGCCGCTCACGGGTTCCCGCCGCTGCGGTGGAGGCGGCGGCACGTGCCCTTCGCAGCGGAAGGAAGGCCCTCTTGCTCCTTGGCGATTCCGCGCTGCTGGCCGAGCCGCTGGAGGCCGCTGGCCGTATCGCGGAGGCGACCGGCGCGCGGCTGATGGCCGAGCAGTCGAACCGCCGCATCGCGCGCGGAGCGGGGCGGGTAGATATCCCGTGCAGGCCCTATCCGGTCGATCTCGCCCTGAAGGCCGTGGAAGGGGTGGAGGTGATGATCCTCGTCGGCGCGCGGGCGCCGGTCGCCTTCTTCGCCTATCCCGGCAAGCCGGGGAGCCTCGTGCCGCCGGGCTGCGAGGTGCTTACGCTCGCCGAACCCGGTCAGGACATGCAGGAAGCGCTGGAAGCTGTTTCGAGTGCCCTGTCGCTGCCGGCCTCCGCGCGGGCGAAGCTCTCACCGTTCGCGCCGCCTCCTCTGCCGCAGGACGACGGCGCCCTGACCCCAAGCACGATTGCACAGGCCGTCGGCGCGCTGCTGCCTGAAGGCGCAGTGATCATCAACGAGGCGATCACCTCCGGGGCGGAGATCGCTCCGCTGACAGCAACCGCCGCGCCGCATGACATGCTTGCGCTGACGGGCGGTGCGATCGGAGACGGTCTTCCGATGGCAACCGGTGCCGCCATCGGCGCGCCGGGGCGCAAGGTCATCGCCATGCAGGCAGATGGCAGCGGCATGTACACCGTTCAGGCTCTGTGGACACAGGCGCGGGAACGGCTGAACATCGTCAATATCATCTATGCCAATCGCGAATATGCCATTCTGCGGGGCGAACTCGCGAATGTCGGCGCGGGCGCGCCGGGCGTGAATGCCACGCGGATGCTCGATCTCGGAA
Organism: Haematobacter massiliensis; assembly: GCF_000740795.1. Taxonomy (GTDB): domain Bacteria; phylum Pseudomonadota; class Alphaproteobacteria; order Rhodobacterales; family Rhodobacteraceae; genus Haematobacter; species Haematobacter massiliensis. The sequence goes on along the minus strand of NZ_JGYG01000001.1, from coordinate 395,987 downwards.
ATCCCGATATCGACTGGGTGAAGTTGGCGGCCGGCATGGGCGTGGAAGGTGTCCGCGTCGCGACGCCCAAGGCCTTCGGCGCCGCGCTTCGTGCCGCCCTTTCCCAGGAGGGGCCGTTCCTGATCGAGGCGGTGATCTGACCAGGTTCGGCAGACGGGTTGGTGCAGGCTAGGCGGGTTGGGTAGTCTGACGGGTTGGATAGGATGTCAAAACCGTCTTATCCCGCCCGGCCACGCGCCTTGCGCCAGAGCCTTACTCTCGGGCGATTGCCGTCAGATGTCGTCCGGTTCGCCCTCGGGGCTGCGATCGGTTGTCCGGGCGAGCGGGTGGCGGGTGAGGACCAGTTCCTTCAACCGCTCCTCCACCACATGCGTATAAATCTCCGTGGTGGCGAGGTCGGCATGGCCGAGCAGGGTCTGGATCACCCGCAGGTCCGCTCCACGCTCCAGAAGATGCGTGGCAAAGGCGTGACGGAGCGTGTGGGGCGTGACCTGACCGGGATCGACACCCGCCGCCACGGCGAACCGCTTGATGAGCGTGTGGAAATGGATCCGCGTCAGGTGCCCCTCGCTCCCGAAGGAGGGGAACAGGTAGCGGGAGGGCGCGCGTCCCGCCAGCCGCTCGCTTTCCTCCCCTGCGTCGCGGTAGGCCAGCCAGCAGATCAGCGCCTCCCGTGCGGGGGTGGAGAGCGGAACCATCCGCTCGCGCCCGCCCTTGCCACGGACCAGCAGCATCCGGGGATCGCCCCTGGCGCCCGAAACCGGCAGGCTCACAAGTTCCGAAACACGCATCCCCGTCGCATAGAGCACTTCCATGAGGCAGGCGTTTCGAAGCCGTTCACCTTCCGTCTTGCCGAAATCGCGTGCGGCGTTGAGCAGCCGCTCGACTTCCGCCACGCTGAGGGTGCCGGGCAGACGCTGATCCCGGCCGGGGCCTGTCACGCGGATGGCGGGGTGATCCTCCCGCAGGCCATCATCTACGGCGAAACGGTAAAGCTGACGGATCGCTGCCAGCCGCCGTGCGCGGGTGGCCCGGGAGAGACCCTGCGCCTCACAGAAGACAAGATAGTCCTCCACATCACCGCGGCTCGCGGTCAGAAAGTCCAGCTCTCGCCTTGCCAGCCAGGCGGCAAAATCCTTCAGATCCCGGCCATAGGCCAGACGCGTGTTCCGCGCCGCGTCACGCTCGGCCGCCTCTGCCTCCAGAAAGGCGGAGATCCAGCGCTCCATGAGCGAGATCGGGGCAGGTTTGCCCGTCATCCCCGGCGATCCAGCAGGATAAGCTGCAGCCCGATCCGCCGCGCATCGTCTTCCAACCCGGCGGCGCGGAGCGTAGCCAGCCCTTCCGTCACCGCCCGCAGATCACCGCTCGCGCCTGCGCGGACGCGCAGGAGGGCGTTCAGCACGGCTTCACCGCGCCGTTGCCAATCGAGCATACCCTTCAGGTCGGCTGGAACCGCATCGGCGCGCAACCCGTCGCGGACTGCCCCCGCCATACGGTCTGGCGGCACGACGCCACGCAGGCTGCCCGCGGCCAAGCCTTTCAGAAAGGCCTCTACCGACCCATCGGGCGCGCGAACACGGGCATTCTTCGCATAAGCGTCGGTGAGCAGGCCCATGCGGTAAGCGGTCGCCGCAGCCTCGCCCTCCAGTGTCAGGGCAACGACGCGATCGCCGAACATGGCGGACAGCGGTACTTCCAGCTCGCTCTGCGCCAGCAGATCCCATGCCTGCGGAAGAATGAGCGAGAGCGGACCGGTATCGCCTGCCTCCGCTTCCACGAGAGCTGCGTCGAGCTGCTGGATGATCCGCACCCGGTCCCAGACCCCACCGGAGGCGGCGGCGCGCTGCTCCGTGTAAAGGCCGTGAAGGGCATTCGGGTCGAGCGCGCCCGTCCGGGCGAGACGCTCGCCGGCCTCGATCCGCGCTTTCCATCCGGTGTTGTTGCGCAGATCTGCCGTCGCGAAGGCCAGCGGCAGCGAACCGGAAGGGATAGCCTCGCCGACCGCCTCGAACAACCGCCATTGCAGCGGGGTCGGGCGGGCGGGCGGCGCCAGCGGGGGGCTTTCCTCCGCCATTTCAGGCTCAAGAAAACGGGTTAGCAGCTCTCCGTCATAGGCGTCGATCTCTCCGAGCGCGAGGCCCGCTTGCAACGTGGTCATAGCGGCGGCCCAGGCGTCCCCGCGCCCGAGACAAAAGACGCGCGCGCCGAGTTCCGGCGCGAGTGAAGGGTGGCTCAGCATCTCCGGGCAGGTACGGTCCTCCTGTCCGGCCAGAAGGGAAAGGTCGAACCAGCGCCTGAAGCTTTGCGGCGTATCGGCGCCTTCACGGTCCAGAAGGGCCAGTGCCTGCTCCGTTGCGCCAAGGTCCATGAGCTTGTCGATCCGGGCAAGGAACAAGGCCGCGTTGCCATCGGAGTCAACGGGAGGGTTCAGTTCGGCCAGAAGGATACGAAACAGCGTCTCGTTCGCCGCGGGCAGCGCGTCGATCGGCTGGTTCGCTATCAGCCGCGCGAGCTCTGCGGAGGGTGTGATCCCCCAGAAATCCTGCGGCAGTTCCGCCCGGTCCGCATCGACCAGACCGGCGGCATCGGCATTGGTATCAGGCAGCGGTGTAACGCCGATCTCCACCGGAGCAGCGGGCCGGGACTGATCCGTTGCCGGAGGAGCGGGAGGGCGCGAGACGCTCTTGGAAAGCCAGTCGATAGCCGACAGCGGCTGCTCCGCCCACGCGGGAAGCGCTGCCGTCAGAACGAGAGCGGCGATGAGCGGCAGGCGCCGTTTCTCAATCGACATTCAGTGTCACCGGCTGCGTGACCTGCGCCTGCGACGGGGTCAGCGATCCCGGCAGGTAGGACCAGCCGACGAGGCCGAGGAAGCCGAGGATGAGGATGACCGCGACGGTCTTCAGAAGGATGGTCATAAGGTTCTGTTCCTGCTCTCGTCCGGCGCCGATCCGGGGGGCGGATCCGGCGATGCGCCTGGTCTTATGCCGGGCTGGCGCGGATTATAACTGGCTTTCCGCGCGAGTTCACGCCATTCAGGCGCAAAGATTTCGTGAAGCGGAATACGGGAACGCGGAAGGCGGGGGGAGTGACCTGGCGGCTCAACAAGACGGTGGTGCTCGTCGGCATGATGGGTGCGGGGAAGACGGCGGTCGGCCAGTCTCTGGCGCGTGCGCTGGGGGTCAGGTTCCGCGATTCGGACGAAGAGATCGTGAAGGCGGCCAACCGGACGATCGCAGAGATATTCGAGCGTGACGGGGAGCCATTTTTCCGCCGGAAGGAATCGCAGGTGATCGGGCGTCTCATAGACGAACGCCCGGCGGGCGTGCTTTCCACAGGGGGCGGGGCCTTCCTCTCGGAGGAAAATCGCCAGGTGATCGCGGAGCGCGCCGTGTCGGTCTGGCTGAAGGCGGATGCTGATCTGCTCTGGTCGCGCGTCCGTCACCGGACGCATCGTCCGCTGCTGCAGACCGCCAATCCTCGGGCCACATTGGGCGAGATGCACCGGGCGCGCGAGCCGCATTATGCGAAGGCGGAGCTGATGGTGGAAAGCGCGCAGGGCCGCTCCATCGAGGATATGACCGGACGGCTGATCGAAGCGCTTGCGACCCGTCCCGACGTTTTGCAGAGGAAATGATGGAAACCGTTCACGTCGATCTCGGTGATCGCGCCTATGAGGTGCGAATCGGAGGCGGTCTCATCGCCCGCGCGGGAGAGGAGATCTGGGAGCTTCTGCGTCGCCCCCGCGTCGCCGTCATCACGGACGAGAATGTGGCGGCATTGCATCTGGCGACGCTGGAGCAGGGCCTGACCAAGGCGGGGATCGAGATGACCGCGCTGGTGCTGCCTCCCGGCGAATCCACGAAGGGCTGGCCGCAGTTCACCCGCACCGTGGAGTGGCTGCTTGAGGCGAAGGTGGAACGCCGGGACATCGTCATCGCGCTCGGCGGCGGTGTTATCGGCGATCTGGCGGGATTCGCTGCGGCCGTGCTGCGCCGGGGTGTGCGCTTCGTGCAGATCCCCACGTCCCTGCTGGCGCAGGTGGACAGTTCCGTGGGTGGCAAGACCGGGATCAACACGGCGCAGGGCAAGAACCTGGTGGGCGCCTTTCATCAACCCAGCCTCGTGCTTGCCGATACCGGCGTATTGGCGACGCTGCCCGCGCGGGACTTCCTGGCCGGATACGGCGAGGTGGTGAAATACGGCCTTCTCGGCGATCCGATATTCTTCGACTGGCTGGAGGTGGAAGGCACGCGCCTTGCCGCTGGGGATCGCGCCCTCCGGCAAAAGGCGGTTGTCCGGTCGGTGGAGATGAAGGCGCGCATCGTCGAACGCGACGAGACGGAGGAAGGAGATCGCGCTCTTCTGAACCTCGGGCATACCTTCGCCCATGCGCTTGAGGCCGCGACCGGTTATTCCGACCGGCTGCTGCATGGAGAAGCGGTGGCCATCGGCTGTGCGCTGGCCTTCGATCTGTCGGCGCGGCTCGGCCTGTGTGCGCAGGAGCTTCCGGGGCGGGTTCGCGCCCATCTTCAGGCGATGGGGATGAAATCGTCGCTTTCCGACATTCCGGGTGATCTGCCTGGCCCCGAACGACTGGTCGCCCTCATGGGGCAGGACAAGAAGGTCGTGGATGGTCGGCTGCGGTTCATCCTTGCCCACGATATCGGGCGGGCTTTCGTGGCCGACGATATAGACCCTGCAGTCGTCACGCGCCTCATTGCCGACGAACTGCCGCGCTGAGCAGGGGCGCCGCACCTGACGGCCATGCCTCGGAAAGACGATGCCGGCGCACCCGTTGGGCCGCCGGCGCATCGTTCTGTCAGCCTCGCCCTGTCAGCCTCGTCGGTGTCAGGCGCCCCAGGTGCGGACCGTGCCGCAATCCATATGAACGAAGTTGGAGCGGGAATAAGTGCCGACGCCGCCAGCCGCACAGGCCTTTGCCGCGCGCGCCATCTGGGAAACGGAACGGGACTTGAGCCGCAGGTCCGCCGCCATTCCCTTGAGGTGAAGGGAGTTCTTCGCAACACCGCCGCTCTGCCGCCGCAACATGTTGTTGGTCTGCGGCGAACGGTATCCGGAGAGGAGCATGTAAGGCTCCGAGACATCCATCAGGCGATGCGACGCGGCCATGATGTCCACGTTGCGCGCGTCGATGTTGATCTTCTGATTGTTGCGCCAGTCGCGCATGAAATGCGTGATCTCCGCCAGCGCTTCGGGGACATACTGACCCTCGACCCAGTAGATCGTGTCGATGCTCTCCCCGGTGCGGCCGGAATACATCCTGATTCGCCGCACGTCGCCCGCGCCTCGTAAAAAGCCGAAAGCGTTGGCGTAGGTAGGCGCCGCGACCAGAGTGGTCGCCGCGAAGACGCGCATAAGGCCGCGCCGCGAAATGCCTTTCGGCTCGATGTCGCTCATTGCCTGTCCCGTCGCTCGTTGTTGAATGCCGCGGTCTTGCGCCGCTGCCGCCGGTCGTTGCCGGCCAGCGTTTTATGGCATCATCCGCGTCATCGACCAAGCTGTAGTTCCGCGAGTACTGGCAGGTTCTTCAACCATCGGCGGAATGCCGCCGGAATCCTCCCGGTGGTTCTGCGGAGCGCGCGCGAGCTCTGGCCTATGGCTTTTTCGTGACAGGTGCCGGGCTGCACAGGGCAGGCGATGGACAGCTGCCGTGATTTCCTCGCATGTGGTTCCCAGAGCCATATAACGAGGGGCCAGCCATGAACCGCGCAACCTGCTTCGCCCTGGGTCGCAGTGGGGCTTCGGGCCGTACCGCGATGGTCGCGCTCTGGCTCTGCGCCAGCCTTTCACCTGCCTTCGGGCAGGAGGCTGCGATTACGCCCGTTGTCCTGCCCGGAGCGCCGGTGGAGATGCCGCAGCTCGGGCCTCCTGCCGAGCTTCTGCCCGTGCCCTCGACCGTCTTCGCCCGCACTTTGGCCGATGTGTTGGCGGGGGATGAGACGCTCGTCGGCTTCTATGCACGTCGGGACTGGGCGCCTGTCTGGACCGGGGCGGAGGACGCGCCGCGCCGCGCCGCGTTCTTCACTACCTTGGCGGAGGCGGGGGCGCAGGGCCTGCCGGAGCGGCGTTACGATGCGGAAGGGCTCGTGCGGCAGTTTCGCGAAGTGCTGGGGGAACGTGATCGGGGTCTGCTTGAGGCCGCCATGACCCGTGCCTTCCTGTCCTATGCGCGCGACGTGAACAGCGGAGTGCTGACGCCTGCGCGTGTCGATCCCGGCATCGTCCGGCAGGTGCGCCGCCCCGAAGTGCTGGGCTTGATGGAGGGAATCGCCGGGGAGGCGCCCGGGCGCTTCCTCGCGTCGCTGCCTCCACGCAGCACGGAATATGCCGCGCTGCTCCGGGAAAAAGCCCATCTGGAGGCGATGCTTTCCCACCCGAGCGGTCCTGTCATCACGGCGGATGTGTTGAAGCCCGGTCAGGCTGGCCCGGACGTTGTTGCTCTGGCCCGCCGGTTGACGACCCTGGGCTATCCTGCCGGGGAAGGACACAGCTATGATGGGAACCTCCGGGCGGCAGTGAAGCGCTTTCAGCAAGATCGCGGCCTTAACGACGATGGTGTCGCCGGACGTATCACACTGCAGGAACTCAACCGGAATTCGACTGGCAAGCTTTCAGCCGTTCTCGCAGCGCTGGAGCGTGAAAGGTGGTCGAACTTCGACCGGGGGAAGCGGCATATCTGGGTCAATATCGCTGACTTTCAGGTCAAAATCGTTGAGAATGGTCACGTGACATTCTCCACGCGCTCTGTTGTCGGAAAGGCTGCACCGGATCACGAGACGCCGGAATTTTCCGACATGATGCAGTTCATGGTCGTAAACCCCCGCTGGAACGTGCCGCGCTCCATCTCCATCAGGGAGTATCTACCGCAACTGCAGAAGAACCCGAATGCCGTCGGGCATCTGGATGTGGTGGACAGGGCAGGTAACGTGATCCCGCGGGATGCGGTGGATTTTACCCAGTTCACCCCGCAGAACTTCCCCTACCGTATCCGGCAGGCACCGGGAGATGACAATGCTCTGGGGCTGGTGAAGTTCATGTTCCCCAACAAGTATAACATCTATCTACATGATACGCCGTCAAAATCACTGTTCAACAGGGATGAGAGGGCCTTCTCTCACGGCTGCATCCGGCTGGCTGATCCATTCGACTTTGCCTATGCGCTTCTCGCGGCGCAGGAAAGCGATCCGGTGGCCAGGTTTCAGCGGGTGCTGGCCACCGGCAAGGAAACGACCGTTCGCCTGAAGGAACCCGTGCCCATTCATCTCGACTATCGGACCGCCTTTTCGGATGAGCGGGGTCGCATCGTCTATCGCGCCGATGTCTACGGGAGGGACGGTAAGATCGCCGCCGCTCTGGAAAAGGCCGGGGTGGCACTGCCGGGCGTTCAGGGTTAGATCCCAACCGGGCAACGGGCACCCTGGGGGACTTGCGCATGGACCATACCGTCACGGAAATCGCGGCTGCGCTGGATGCGCGGGTTGAGGGCGACGGCGAGATCCGTATCTCCGGCGTCGCAGAGCCGCAGGAGGCGCGCGCCGACCAACTCGCCGTCGCGATGGATCCGAAATACGCGGACGGTCTCGGGAAGGGTCATGCGCGGGCCGCGATACTCTGGGCGGATGCGGATTGGGAAGCACTGGGCCTGGACGCGGCGATCTTTGTTACGCGCCCGCGCTATGCAATGTCGCGGCTCACGGGCTACCTCGACCCCGGCCCAGGGATCGAGCCGGGCATCCATCCGCTAGCCTATGTTCACCCCGAGGCCGAGATCGGGCCGGACGCGGCCATCGGCCCGTTTGCCTATATCGGGCGTGGGGTGCGCATCGGCGCGCGGGCGCGGATTGCACCGCAGGTCTTTGTTGGTGAAGGCAGCACCATCGGGGATGATGCGCTGCTGCAGGCGGGCGTCCGCATCGCGCACCGGGTCACCATCGGCCACCGGTTCATCGGCAATCCGGGTTGCGTGATCGGCGGGGACGGCTTTTCCTTCGTCACGCCCGAGAAATCCGGGGTGGAGGAGGTGCGCGAGACACCCGGCCACCGGGGAGAAATCCATGCCCAGAAATGGACTCGCATCAGTTCCGTCGGCGGGGTGGAAATCGGTGACGACGTGGAGGTGGGCTGCAACGCCTGCGTCGATCGCGGCACCATTCGGGCAACGCGCGTCGGCAATGGTACGAAAATCGATAACCTCGTCCAAGTCGGTCACAATTGTCAGATAGGTGAGGATTGCTTGCTTTGCGGAATGGTGGGTGTCGCGGGATCGGTGAAGATCGGCAACCGCGTCGTGCTCGGCGGAGGCGTAGGCGTCAACGACAACATCTTTATCGGAGACGATGTGATTGCGGGCGGGGCCGCGCGGATCTTCACCAATGCCCCTGCGGGGCGCGTGCTGATGGGAACCCCGGCCGTCAAGATGGAAACGCAACTCGAGATCAACAAAGCTGTTCGTCGACTGCCCAGAATGGCCCAACAGTTCGCGGAACTTCAGAAACGGGTTTCAAAGCTGGACGGCAGCGAGTAGAAAACTCCGGCTTTCAGGAGGATGCGCATGTCTGACGATGTTCAGGATATGGTCGTCGCTATCCTTGCGGAACAGGCGGCGCTCGCGCCTTCGCAGGTCGCTCTGCACAGTTCGCCCGCTGACCTCGGTATCGATAGTCTCGGGCTGGTGGAGGCTATCTTTGCCATAGAAGAGGCGTTCGACATCTCCGTTCCCTTCAATGCGAATGATCCCGCATCGAGCGACTTCGATATCTCCTCCGTCGCTGCCGTCGTTGCTGCCGTGCGGGAGCTGGTTCGTACCCAGAAAACCGCGTGAACCGGGTCGCGATCACTGGGGCTGGGACGATCAACGCGCTCGGCCATGATGTCGCGCAGACGCTGTCGGCCTTTCGGGAGGGCCGTTCCGGGATCGGCCCGCTTTCCCTCCGGGACCGGGAGCGGTTGTCCATCCGTATCGGCGGGCAGGTGCATGACTGGGATGCCGAGACGATCTTCAACCGTCAGCAGATCGCTCTCTACGATCGCTTCACCCAGTTCACGCTGCTGGCGGCAAAGCAGGCCATTGGGCAGTCGGGGCTGGTATTCGAGGATCAGCTCTCCCACGAAGCCGGAGTTATCCTTGGCACTGCCGGGGGCGGTGTGACCACTTCGGACGAGAATTATCGCGCCGTCTACGAAGAGGGGAAGAACCGCGTTCATCCCTTCGTCGTGCCGAAGCTCATGAACAATGCCGCCGCCGCCCATGTGTCGATGGAGTGGAACCTGAAAGGTCCGTCTTTCACGGTCGCTACGGCCTGCGCATCGTCCAACCATGCAATGGGTACGGCGTTCTGGATGATCCGCTCCGGCGCGGCGCGGGTCATCGTCACGGGCGGGTCGGAATCCATGCTGTGTTTTGGCGGAATCAAGGCTTGGGAAGGGTTGCGTGTGATGTCAAACGACGCCTGCCGTCCGTTCTCTGCCAACCGCAACGGCATGGTGCAGGGAGAAGGCGCGGCTGTCTTCGTTTTTGAGGAGTATGAGCACGCGCGGCAGCGGGGCGCGGATATTCTGGCCGAAGTAATCGGCTTCTCGATGACGTCCGATGCAGCCGACATCGTCATGCCTTCAAAGCACGGAGCAGAGCGGGCCATGCTGGGCGCGCTCCGTGACGCGCGACTGAACCCGGAGGACGTTGGCTATATCAATGCTCACGGAACGGGAACGGCGGCGAATGACAAGACGGAATGCGCGGCGGTGGCGGATGTCTTTGGCCATCACGCGGATCGGCTGATGATCTCCTCCACGAAATCCATGCACGGCCATCTTATTGGCGGCACCGGAGCCGTGGAACTGCTGGCCTGCATCATGGCGCTGCGGGAGGGTATCATTGCTCCGACCATCGGTTATGAGGAGCCGGATCCGGAATGCGCGCTTGATGTGGTGCCCAATGTGGCGCGTGAGGCGCGCGTGAATGTCGTGCTTTCCAACGCCTTCGCTTTCGGCGGCATGAACGCTGTCCTGGCGTTGCGGCGGGTCTGAAATGAAACGGGCGCCACGAAGGCGCCCGCAGATCAGCAGATCACCGTCACCGGCCGATCACTGATTGTCGGCATTCGCCTTGGTCACCGCGTCGTATCCGGCGGTAAAGCCCTTCAGCGACACCTTCAGGTTTACCTTGTGATCCGGCGCGGCGACCGGGACGATGGTCATCGTCGCGGCATTGCCCCTTTTCAGCGCGTCCACCTCAGCCGAGGTGAAGCCCACCCGCGCGATGCAGCCGACAGGGGCGCACCAGCCAAACGGATAATGCTTCGCCGGGGCGCTGTCGATCTGGAAGCTGACCTGCTGAGTCAGAAGGGTTTCCAGCGGCGTGATGATCGTCGCACCTGCGGCGGCCTGCTGGCCCGGGGGCAGCGCGAAAAGGCTGAACTCAGCAACATTGTTGCCCTGCTCATCCTTCAGAAGCTGATAGAGCTGACAGGGATCCTTGCCTTCCTCTGTCTTGACGCAGCGCATCTGCCAGTCACCATGGGTCGCGGCGACATAAGGCTGGTTGACGCCGGCATTTTCTGCGCCGGTAACCAGTTGGCCGCCGGGGGCGGCTTGCTGCGCCGGAGCCGGAGCGGCCGGAGCGGGAGTTTGCGGCTGGGTCGCCGTGTCCTGCGCAAAGACGATCGCCGGGGCGAGCGCCACGGCTGCGGCAAGAACAAGGCGCTTGGGCAAGTTCGACATGAGACGTTCCGTTACTGGCTCGATCAGCGCGATCTACCACGGGCAGAGCGGCCTGTCAGGAAAAATCGGGCTGTCGGCGGGTTTCGCACGGTGTTGTTTACGAAAGAAAAGGGGCCCCCGCAGGAACCCCTTTCCTTTTCCCTGTCGGACCTCGGCCGACTTATTTGACATGAAGCTACGAATTCGGCCTGGGCCCGTCAACGGTTTCATGACGAAGAGGTGACGGATTTGAAGCATATGCATAAAATATATGCTCGATGCATAGCTGTTCCACAGAGATGAAAAGCAGGTCTTGCGACGAGTGTTGAAGTAGCGCGCGAACCCGATAGGCTGACGGACAGGCAGCAGGAGAAGCACCAATGAGCGATGCGATCTTCGTCGGGGGCGGGGGCGAGAAGCATGATCAGCCCCAGAACCTCCTTCTGAAATACGGCAACCGCCACGGGTTGATCGCGGGCGCGACGGGCACAGGCAAGACGGTCACCCTCCAGATCCTCGCCGAAGGATTTTCGGATGCGGGCATTCCCGTCATCATGGCCGATGTGAAGGGCGATCTTGCCGGCATCGCCTTTCCGGGGCGGGAGGATGCGCCGACCCATAGCGCCTTTGCCGCGCGCGCCGCGCAGATCGGTTACACCGATTTCCGTTATCGCGGCTATCCGGTGACCTTCTGGGATATCTTTGGCCGCAAGGGTCATCCCATTCGCACGACGGTGGCGGAGATGGGGCCGTTGCTGCTGTCCCGGCTGCTCGATCTTACCGAGGCGCAGGAGGGTGTGCTCAACATCGCCTTCCGTATCTCGGACGATGAAGGGCTGGCGCTGCTCGACCTGGCCGACCTGAAAGCCATGCTGCAGTTCCTGTCCGAAAATGCGGGTGAGATTTCCAGCCGCTACGGCAATGTCACTGCCGCCTCGGTGGGGGCGATCCAGCGCCGTCTGCTGGTGCTGGAGAATGAAGGCGGGACCAAACTCTTCGGAGAGCCGGCCCTTCAGCTGGCGGACCTGATGACGGTCGCGCCGGATGGCCGGGGGCAGCTCAACGTGTTGGCGGCGGATCAGCTCATGACCTCGCCGCGGCTCTATGCGACCTTCCTGCTGTGGTTGCTCTCCGAATTGTTCGAGGAACTGCCGGAGATCGGCGATCCGGACAAACCCCGGCTCGTGTTCTTCTTTGATGAGGCGCATCTGCTGTTCGATGATGCGCCCAAGGCGCTCGTGGCCAAGGTGGAGCAGGTGTCGCGCCTGATCCGCTCCAAGGGGGTCGGTGTCTATTTCATCACGCAGAACCCCGACGACGTGCCGGAGACGATCCTCGGCCAGCTTGGAAACCGGGTGCAGCACGCGCTTCGCGCCTTCACCGCCCGTGACCAAAAGGCCCTTCGCCGGGCGGCGGAGACCTATCGGCCCAATGCTCGATTCGATACGGAAAGCGCTATCAAGGAAGTCGGGACGGGTGAGGCTGTCACCTCCTTTCTGGAGGCAAAGGGCGCGCCGGGTATGGTGGAACGTACGCTGATCCGCCCGCCGGTCTCTCGCCTGGGCGCGATCACGGACGAGGAGAGGGCGGAGGTGCTGGCCGCTTCCCCGGTTGCAGGAAAATACGACCGCCTCATCGACCGGGAATCGGCGGCGGAACTCCTCGCAGCGCGTTCCGCCAAGACGGCGGAGACGACGCTGCCGGAACGGGACCGGGAGTTCAACTCGGGCCAGCGTTACGGCGGCTCGACAGGCGGGCAGGGGCGGAAGCCCTCTCCCGCCCCGCGGCGGAGCAATACCGATTCTGTCGTGGATGCCTTCGCCAAATCCTTTGCGCGCCAGCTTGGCGGACGTTCGGGGCAGGCACTGGTGCGGGGTATCCTGGGGGGCCTGTTCAAGGGGCGCTGACGCGCCCCTATCCGCGGGTTGGCCGTGTGTCAGGCAGGCTGATCTTGGCTACCTGCTCCGCGATCGGATCGACAGAGAGCGGGTGGGTATCGCTGCTGTAGTCATCGGGATCGCCGATAGGCTGCCAGCGGCCCCCGATATAGACCTCAAGCGCTCCGAAGTTCGCCTTGTAGCCCATCTTGCGGCTACCGGGCACCCAATAGCCCAGATAGACATACGGAAGACCCGCTTCCCGCGCGATCTCCACATGGTCGAGAATCACGAAAGTCCCGAGCGAATCGGAGATCCGCGCCGGTTCGTAGAAGGAGTAGACCATCGACACTCCGTCATCGAGGATGTCGGTCAGACAGACAGCGGTGAGCTTGCGGCGACGCTCGCCAGGCTCGGGGTCGGCTGAATATTCCACCAGCCTGGACCGGATCGGCGTTTCCTCGATCATCGCGGCGAATTCCAGCACGTCCATATCCGCCATGCCGCCATCCGAATGGCGACTGTCGAGATAGCGGCGGAACAGGGCGAACTGCTCCTCCGTCGCCCAAGGACTTGTGGCTTCACGCCGCAGGTCGGCGTTGCGGCGCAAGGCGCGCTTCTGGCTTTTCGACGGCGTAAAGTCGGCGACCCTGATGCGAGCGGAATAGCAGGCGGAGCATTCGGTACACGAGGGGCGGTAGAGCACGTTCTGCGAGCGACGGAAGCCCTGCTTCGACAAGGCGTCGTTCAGCCGTTCCGCCTGATCCCCCTGGAGCGCGGTGAACAACTTTCGCTCCATCCTGCCGTCCAGATAGGGGCAGGGTTGCGGGGCTGTGACATAGAACTGCGGAACGATCGGAAGCGTGTGGCGCATCTATTTGTCCATAGTCGGCTGGCTCGGCAAGCGTCAGGGGGAGGAAATGCTGGCGTCGGCATTCGCCGGTAGCTGAACTAGTTTGGTATGGGCCGTGTTCCAACGTTAACAAGGCCCCCGGCAATCGCCAAGGGCCTTCATGACCATCTTGCGACAGTCTTTTGGGTGGTCAGAAGCGCGCAGCCCTGTTTATCGCCGCCGTGCCGAGCAGCATGTCCGTAAGGCTCTGCCCTTTCGGCGTGATCATGATCGTGATGGTCGAGATGAGCTGGGGAATGCCGAAGCTCCACGATACGGTATAGCCAAGCACATGCAGAAAGGCCGTCAACGTATCGAGACGCTCACCCCTGAAGGTGCGGAATTCCAGCGAGACGAGTCGTTGCCCGATGGTCGCGGATTTACGCGTCAGCCCGATCCAGCGGTAGAAGAATGCCACCACCATATAGAGGCCCACGAGATAGAAGAGCGCCGTGAATGCGGTAAGAGGCACCAGGATCGCCGTGATGATCGTGATGAGCGCCACATCGACGCCCCAGGCGATGAAGCGTTTGACAGCCACGTCGCGGTAGAAGGCTCCTTCTGTCGCAGGATCGGGAAGCCCCCGTGCGAAGAAGGTGTCGTCGGTGCTGGTCATCGTCATCTCGTCAATGGCTCCGGTTATGGGTTGGACCCCTGGCGAGGCCCTGCGATGAAGGTCGCGGACGACCTTCATCTGGGTATTCCCGCCCGGTGGGAAAAGAGGCTCAGGCGTTCTCGTTCTGCTCGTCCTCGCGCGGGGCGCGGGCGACACGGGCGCGGTCTTCCATGAACTGGTCGAACTCGGACTTGTCCTTGGCTTCGCGCAGACGGGCGAGGAAATCCTCGAACGCTTTCTGCTCATCCTCGAGCCGGCGCAGAGTATCCGCCTTGTAGGCGTCGAACGCGGTATTACCTGAGGAGCGGAAACCATAGCGATAGGCCGCATGCTTTTCGCGGATACGCTCCCGGAAATTATCGGCGCCAGAACATCTGAACATACGTTTGCTCCATATCATGTAAGCGAGAAGGGCAAGGCCCGCAGGCCAGAACAGGATGAAACCGAGGATCATCGCGGCGATCCACGCACCCTTGCCCCGTTGGTCGAGCCAGTCCCCGGCCGCAGCGGGCCAAGCGGTGATTGCCGTCATCTTCGGGTCTCCTGTCTTGATGTGAACGCTTTTCACATTGGGAAAGATCGTCACTCTGCCCCTCCCGGTCAAGAGTAATGTAAAACTAATTTACATCTAGCAGGTCACGCTGTCGTCAGAAGACGAAATCCGCGAGCTCCGCTCCGGTGATCTGCGCCAATGTCTCCGGATGGATGGCGAAGATGTGGCGGGGTGTGCCCGCGGCTGCCCAGACCTGGCTGAACTCCATCAGGCGGGGGTCGAGAAAGCTTCGCACTGGCAGCAGATGACCGACGGGCGATACGCCGCCGATGGCGAAACCCGTCCGCTCCCGGATCAGGGCGGCATCGGCCTTGCCCAGCGGCTCACCGGCCAGAGAGGAGGCTTTCTCATCCGATACCCGGTTGCCGCCAGCCGTCAGGAACAACAGCACTTCGCCGCTTTCGTTTCCCCGGAAGATGATCGACTTGACGATCTGATCAGTTGCACATCCAGCGGCCGCAGCGGCCTGTTCGGCGGTACGCGTCTCCGCGGCCATTTCCTTGACCTCGGTTTCCACTCCGGCGGCTTCGAGGGCGGCCACCACCCGTGCGAGGCTCTTGCTCATGATGTCTCCCTTCATGTCACGCGACTATCGCGGCTCGCCTGCGCCTCCACAAGCCGGTTGACCCGGACCTGCTGCCGAAGCACCTTCGCGCCATGAGCATCGCCGACCGTATCCGCCGCTTTCCCTTGCCCTATGATCGAGATCGCGGGGCCGATGTAGCCGCTGCTTTTGCAGGACTGCCGGAACCCTTGTCCCGCCTGATCGAAGGCGCCGCGGGGTGCAGTCCCTATCTGGCGGGGCTCCTGATGCGGGAGGCCCTCTGGTTCGATACGATTGCCCATGCGGAGCCAGAGGTGGTGCTCGGCGCAGAGCTCTCTGCCGTCGAAGCCGCGGGTATTGCTGGTGGAGCCGGGCTGGCGGCGGCGTTGCGGCAAGCGAAACGGCGGGTGGCCCTGCTGGTGGCGCTCTGTGATCTCGGCGGGGTCTGGGCGCTCTCCGAAGTCACGGGTGCGCTCACGGCGCTTTCCGACCATGCGGTGCAGGCCGCGATCCGCAGCGCCGTGGCCGATGAGATCCGTCGGGGTCGCATTCCGGACGCCAAACCTGGCGACGAGGCATGGGGCGCGGGCATGTTCGTGCTCGCCATGGGCAAGACCGGGGCGGGAGAGCTCAACTATTCGTCCGATATCGACCTGATATGCCTGTTCGACGACGAACGCTTTCCGGGAGCGGAAGCGGCGGAGGCACGAACTGCCTTCATCAGAGCCACGCGACGGATGACCTCCCTGCTGTCGGACGCGACGCAGGATGGCTATGTTTTCCGTACCGACCTGCGGCTCCGCCCGGATGCCTCGGTGACGCCGGTCTGCATTTCTGCGGGAGCGGCGCTCGGATACTATGAAAGCGTAGGTCGCACCTGGGAGCGAGCGGCCCATATCAAGGCGCGCCCCTGCGCCGGAGACATCGCGGCGGGCGAGCGATATCTGGAAGCGCTTCGGCCGTTCGTCTGGCGCAAGAACCTCGATTTCGCGGCGGTGCAGGACATTCAGGAGATGCGCCAGCGCATCCGGGACCACCGGGGCCTTGGCGGCCCGCTGGCGCTGGAGGGGCGGAACCTCAAGCTCGGAACGGGCGGTATCCGGGAGATCGAGTTCTTTGCCCAGACGCGCCAGCTTATCGCCGGCGGGCGTGACCCCGACCTGCGTGTGCGCGGCACGGAAGCCGCGCTCGCCGCACTGGCCGCGAAGGGCTGGATACCAAAGACGGCGGCTGACCGGCTATGCGCGCTCTATCGCGAGCACCGGGAGGTGGAACACCGGCTCCAGATGATAAATGACGCGCAGACCCATGATCTTCCCGTCACAGCAGAGGGGTTCGACCGACTGGCCCGCTTCTGTGGATCGGGCGATACCGAAGCGTTTCGGGCGGAGATCGTAGCCCGGCTGGACGAGGTCGTGGAGCTGACAGGTGACTTCTTCACCCCCTCCGTCCCCGCGAGCGGCCCCGCCCTCAGCGCGCAGGCGCAAGCCGTCGTGGACGGCTGGCCTGCCTATCCGGCCCTCCGCTCCGCCCGCGCGCGTGAGCTTTTCGCCCGTATCCGTCCCGAGATCCTCTCCCGCATGCAGCGGGCCGCTCATCCAGAGGAGGCCCTGGGCCGGTTCGACAGCTTCCTGCGAGGGCTGCCTGCCGGAGTTCAGGTCTTCTCTCTGTTCGATGCGAACCCGACGCTGGTCGATCTGATCGTGGACATCTGTGCGACGGCCCCGCGCCTGGCGGCTTATCTTTCCCGGAATGCGACGGTGCTGGATGCGGTGATCGGCGGCAGCTTCTTCTCCCCCTGGCCGGGAGTGGCGGCGCTCCGCGCGGATCTGGTGGCGCGCGTAGGGACGGAGACCGACTATGAGCGGCAACTTGATGCCGCGCGCCGCTGGATGAAGGAGTGGCATTTCCGCATCGGGGTTCATCACCTTCGCGCACTGATCGACGCCTTTGAATCCGGGCAGCAATACGCCGAACTGGCGGAGGCGGTCGTGTCGGCGGTCTGGGAATTCGGTACGGCGGAATTTGCCCGCCGCCACGGTCCGATGCCGGGCAGGGGGGCGGTGCTGATGGGCATGGGTTCCCTCGGCGCGGGGCGGCTGAATGCGGCCTCCGATCTGGACCTTATCGTGATCTATGACGCCGCTGGGGTGGAGATGTCGGAGGGACCGAGGCCGCTCGCCGCACGCACCTATTACGCCCGGCTCACGCAGGCGCTGCTCACCGCGCATTCTGCACCGACGGCGGAGGGCCATCTCTATGAGGTGGACATGCGGCTTCGCCCGTCCGGTCGCGCAGGCCCTGTCGCCACTTCGCTCGGCGCCTTCCGCGATTATCAGCGGACGGAGGCATGGACGTGGGAGCACTTGGCCCAGACCCGCGCCCGCGTTCTGGCAGGGGGGGAGGAGCTCGCGCTGGACGTCGAGAACTTCCGCAGGGAACTTCTGGTGGAGAAGTCGGGCGGTGAGACGGTACGGGCCGATGTGCAGGCCATGCGGCTCCGCTTGCAGGAGGCCAAGCCTGGCAGCACATGGGACGGCAAGCTCGGGCGGGGGCGGCTGCAGGACATCGAACTTCTGGCCCAGACCTGCGCCCTTCTGGCGGGCGATCCGGCGCGGCGGGTGGAAACGCAGATCCTCGCCGGGCGGCGCACCGGTGTCCTGTCGCGGGAGGAGGCGGAGGCGGTGCTTGCCTCTTACCGGTTGTGCTGGCGACTGGTCGCGGCGGCGCGGTTGCTGACGGACGGACCGCTTGATCCTGCGACCGTCGGGGCTGGCGGGATGGAGTTCTTGCTGCGCGAAACCGGTGCCGAAGCGCTGGAGATGCTGGCCGCGGAGCTTCGGCTCCGTGCGGAACAGGCGGGAGCGGTTGCCGATCGCGTGCTGGGTTGAGAGGGGCTGCCGTTCTGGTTATGCCCCGGTGCATCGGCAATAGCGGAGGGCCAGATGGACCGTGATGCGAGCAACCGGCTGGTGGCGGACCCGGAAGGCGGGATGCCGCGCCTGCTGGAGATCATGCGGCGGCTCCGCGACCCGGAGACGGGCTGCGCCTGGGATCTGGAGCAGGATTTCGCCACCATCGCCCCCTACACGATAGAGGAGGCCTACGAAGTCGCCGATGCGATCGAGCGCCAGGCGTGGGGAGAATTGAAGGGCGAGCTGGGGGATCTGCTCTTTCAGTCGGTGTTTCATGCCCAGATGGCCAGGGAACGGGGACTTTTCGATTTCGGCGACGTGGTGAAAACCATCGCGGACAAGATGGTCGCCCGCCATCCGCATGTGTTCGATACGCCCGACCCGGAGAGGACGGCGGAGACCCAGACCGTCGAGTGGGAGCGCATGAAGGCCGCCGAGCGCAGCGCCCGCGCCGAGACGGGGGTGCTGGACGGCGTGGCGCTCGGGCTGCCCGCGCTGCTCCGTGCGGTGAAGCTGCAGAAGCGCGCTGCCCGGGTCGGCTTCGACTGGGCATCGGCGGAGGATGTTCTGGCGAAACTGGCTGAAGAGTCACGAGAGTTGGTAGAGGCGCGGGACGAGCTTGGCCAGCGTGAGGTGGAGGAAGAGTTCGGCGATCTGCTCTTCGTCATGGCCAATCTCGCCCGTCACCTGAAGGTAGACCCGGAAGCGGCGCTGCGGGCGGCAAATGCCAAATTCACGCGCCGCTTCGCCGCGATAGAGGCGGGACTTGCGCGCAATGGGCGCCGCCCGGAGGACGCGACATTGGAGGAGATGGAGAGTCTCTGGAACGAAGCGAAACGCCTGGAGAAACTCTGAACAGGTGGGCGAAGGTGAGAAATCACTTCACCTTCGCCGCATAAGGCTAAGGAATATCAGGTAAGAGCCGAAAGTATCCGTACCCAGCTCCTGATGCCCTTGTGATAGCTCTCAAGGTCATATTTCTCGTTCGGCGAATGGATCTGGTCGTCATCCTTGCCGAAACCGATGAGCATCGGATCGGTTTGCAGGATGTTCTGAAAGTATCCCGCAATCGGAATGGAGCCACCTGCGCCGATATAGGCGGCGGGGATTTCCCATTCGTCCGACAGCGCGCGGCGTGCCTTCTCGAAGGCAGGGTTGGAGATCTGCACCTGACTTGCGGGGGAGTTGGAGTGGTCCTTGAATTCCACCTTTACATCTGCCGGCAGGCGGGAGCGGACATAGTCCTGAAATGCTTCCACGATCTTCGCCGGATCCTGCGTGCCGACCAGACGGAAGCTGATCTTGGCCGAGGCCTTCGACGGCAGAACGGTCTTGAAACCGGCGCCCTCGTAACCGCCCGAGATGCCGTTGACCTCGCAGGTGGGGCGGGACCAGATCATCTCCAGCGGGGTCCGGTCGGTCTCGCCTGCAGGTACGGACAGGCCGACCTGCCCAAGAAAATCCGCGCTGTCAAAGGCAAGCCGCTGCCATTGGGCGCGCATTTCGTCTGACAGTTCCGGCACCCCGTCATAGAAACCGGGAAGGGTGATGCGGCCGTTTTCGTCGTGCAGCCCCGCGATGATGCCCGCCAGAACACGGATCGGGTTGATCGCGATACCCCCGAAGGAGCCAGAGTGAAGATCCTTGTCCGCGCCGGTCAGGATCACTTCCTGCCCGACCAGGCCGCGAAGCTGGGTCACGATGGCGGGCGTGTCGCCGAACATGCCGGTATCGCAGATGAGCGCGATGTCCGCCTTCAGCTCCTCCGTATTCTCCTTCATGAAGGGCACGAGGGAGGGGGAGCCGGATTCCTCCTCCCCTTCGAAGAAGATCGTCAGGCGACCCGGCAGCGTTCCCGTCACTGCTTTCCAGGCGCGGCAGGCCTCGACAAAGGTCATGAGCTGCCCCTTGTCGTCCGCCGATCCGCGCCCGCGGATGACCTTGCCTGCAGGGGTATCCTCAAGCTGCGGATCGAAGGGATCCCGGTCCCAGAGGTTCAGCGGATCAACGGGTTGCACGTCATAGTGACCGTAGAACAACACGTGCGGCCCGCTGCTCCCCGAATGGGCAACGACCATGGGATGCTTCGGGGTGGGTCGCTTGGACGCCTCGAAACCGATTGCCGTCAGTTCATCGACAAGCCAGTCCGCCGCGCGGTTGCAATCGCCCGCGAAGGCCGGGTCGGTGGAGATCGACGGGATACGCAGCAATTCCATGAGGCGGTCGAGCGAATCCGGCAACTGTGCGTCTACCCGGGCGAGCACCTCGTCCAGCTTGTCCTGATCGAGTGACATTGGAGTATCTCCTTCCGATTGCGAATGGACCCTATCAGGCATATCAGCCCTGTCCAGAGACGACCCCGGCAGAGTTCCCCAAGGATGGAGAGGGCGGATGCGGATCTGGATTATGGCGGCGGCCCTCACGCTGGTTGCCGGCGCTGCGGCAGCGGGGCCGGTGGGTGGCGCGGTCGCGAAGGGGGCGCTGTTCTCCCCGAAAGGGGCTGAGGCGACCATCGGCGCGCAACCTTTCCTGTCCTCCAGCGACATCAAGGTGCTGGAGCAGGTTGCCGCCACGCAGAAATACTACGGTGCCGTGGCCTTGTCGCCCGATGAAGGGCTGATGTCCGAAGCGACCTTCGCCGCTGCGAATTATCATGCCGTCGCGCCCGCGCGGGAAGCGGCACTGGCCGCCTGCAACGCGCGGCGCAAGAAGGGCACGAAGCCCTGCGTCATCGTGGGCGACATCCTTCCCGTGGGCTGGAAGAAGGGCCGCCCGGTGCAGCTTTCCACCGATGCAACGGCGGCGTTCGAACAGGATTACCTGCCTGCCAAAGCCCCGAAGGCGTTGGCCGGGTCATTGGAAACCGGTCACTGGGCCATTGCAACCGGAGCCGGGGCGCGCGAAAAGGCCGTTCAGGACTGTGCCGCGAAAGGCGGGGCCGAGGACTGCCGCGTGATCTTGGCGGACTGACCCTCTGCGACCAAAGTCTGGCCATGGACACGCCTCCGGCGGTTGACAGGAACCTGGGCCGGGACTTTGGTTGGACCGCGGTCCGGCGCGCGCGGATCGTTCTGAGAATAGAGACGGGCGGCCTTGGCTACCCTCACCCAAGCAAGCCGCCAGGGAGCGACGGATGAACTACGAACTGGCCCTCGACGAAGCCCTCGGTCGTCTGCATACCGAAGGCCGCTACCGGACCTTCATCGACATAGAGCGTCGGAAGGGACAGTTCCCGAAGGCGGTCTGGACGCGCCCCGACGGGTCGAAGAAGGACATCACCGTCTGGTGCGGCAATGACTATCTCGGCATGGGGGAACATGCCGTCGTGCTGGATGCGATGCATGCGGCGCTCGAAGGGGCGGGGGCGGGTTCGGGCGGCACGCGCAACATCTCCGGCTCCACGGTCTATCATCGGATGCTGGAAGCCGAACTTGCCGATCTGCACGGCAAGGAGGCGGCGCTGGTGTTCTCCTCCGCCTATGTGGCCAACGACACGACGCTTTCCACGCTTTCCACGCTTTTTCCGGGTCTGGTGATCCTGTCGGATGAGCTGAACCATGCCTCCATGATCCAGGGCATCCGCAACGCCCGGTGTGAGCGTCATGTATTCCGTCACAACGACCTCGCTCATCTGCGCGCGCTGCTGGAGAGGGTGGAGAAGGGGCGACCCGTCCTCATTGCCTTTGAATCCGTCTATTCGATGGACGGCGACTTCGGCCTGATCCGGGAGATCTGCGATCTGGCGGAGGAATTCGGCGCCCTGACCTATATAGATGAGGTCCATGCTGTCGGCATGTATGGCCCGCGGGGCGGCGGCGTGACGGAGCGTGACGGGCTCGCGCATCGGATCGACATCATCAACGGCACTCTGGGAAAGGCTTTCGGCGTCTTCGGGGGCTATATCGCGACGTCTGCGAAGATGGCCGACGCCGTGCGCTCCTATGCCCCGGGGTTCATCTTCACCACCTCACTCCCGCCCGTTGTGGCCGCAGGGGCGGCGGCTTCGGTGCGGCATCTGAAGGGCGACCAGGCGCGGCGTGATCTCCATCAGGCGAAAGCGGCGGCGCTGAAGCTGCGGCTGCGCGGGCTGGGCATGCCGGTGATGGACAACGGCTCCCATATCGTTCCGGTGCTGGTCGGCGATCCGCGGCACTGCAAGATGCTGTCGGATCATCTGCTGGAGGATTTCGGCATCTATGTCCAGCCGATCAACTTCCCCACCGTGCCACGCGGGACGGAGCGGCTGCGCTTCACGCCATCCCCGGTCCATTCCGCGTCTGACATGGATCAGCTTGTTCGTGCGATGGATGCGCTTTGGTCCCATTGCGCGCTGAATCGCGCCGAACTTTCTGCCTGAAGATGTTCCCTTAATGCAAAACCCCTTGTCCTGTGTTAAGAGATAATCAAAAGGTCGAAGTCATCCTGTGCGAGGCGAATCGACCTGGGGCAGCAGGTTTTAGGGCATGGGGCAGAGCGCATGATCGGGCGGAGGTCTTCACTCCCGGTGGGGGACGTGGGCAGACCAAAGGGTTTTGACGACTTCGATCTGAAGCTCGGCGACATCATGCGCGGAGAACGCGCGACGCTGGGCAAATCGCTGTTGGATGTTCAACGTGAGTTGCGGATCAAAGCGACATATATCGCAGCGATAGAGAATACGGACGCATCAGCGTTCGAGGCGCCGAGCTTTATCGCCGGGTATGTCCGCTCTTATGCCCGATATCTGGGAATGGACCCGGAGCAGACTTTTCAACGGTTTTGTACGGAAGCCAACTTTACCGTGGCGCATGGCATGTCGGCGGAGGCATCGAGCCTTCGCGGGCCTGTGCCGCTTCCCATTCGAAAGGCGCGCAAGGAATATCGCGATCCGCTGGCCGATCCCAATCCGAAGTTCCTTCCGCGCAAGCAGAGCTTTTTCACCCATGTGGAACCCCGGGCAGTTGGTTCTGTGCTGGTGCTGGTCGGGCTTATCGCGGGGTTGGGGTATGGCGGCTGGTCCGTGCTCCAGCAAATCCAGCGTGTGCAACTCTCGCCGGTAGATCAGTCACCGGGCGTCACGGCGGATCTGGACCCGCTGGCGGGCATCGAGCCGCTGGTGACAGCGGATTCCGCCGTGCTCGATCCGGTGCGGCCGTCGCCCGAGGCATTTGACAGGCTCTATCGCCCACAGGCGCTGGACGTCCCCGTTATTGAAAGCCGGGACGGGCCGATTGCTGCCATCGATCCCGCTACCACTGGCATTCTGGCGCAGAGCGCTCCCGTTCAGCTCGCTGAAGCCGCGCTCCCCCTGCCCATTCCTATTCAGATGCCAGAGGTCGCCCTGCCGCAGGTCGTTGCCGCAGCGGCTCCCGAAGTCGCCATCATTGCCGTGCGCCCCGCCTGGGTCCGTGTGCAAGCGTCGAATGGCACGATCATTCTCGAAAAGATTCTCGATGCGGGTGAACGGTTCCCGCTGCCGCAAAGCGAAGAACCGGCAACGCTTCGTGCCGGCAATTCGGGGGCCGTCTATTTCGCTGTGAACGGTGAGACTTATGGACCGGCCGCACCAGGCGCGCAGGTTGTCAAGAATGTGAAGCTCTCCCCTGATGCATTGAAAACCAGCTTCCAGGTTGCCGATCTTGCAAAGGATCCTGCGCTTGCCAAGGTTGTCGCCATGGCGGAGGCGACCGAGTAGTTGCCGACCTATCCCGGTGCAGCTATCTAGGGGTGCGAGAGGAGAGCAGAATGTCGCTCAACCATGTGCGCCCCTGGCGCAACATCTACCGCCGCAAATCACGTCAGATCCGCGTGGGCGCCGTCCTCGTCGGAGGGGATGCGCCAATCTCGGTGCAGACGATGACGAATACCCTGACGACCGATGTCGCCGGAACGCTCGATCAGATCAACCGTGCTGCCGCCGTCGGTGCCGACATCGTGCGCGTATCCACCCCGGATGCAGAGTCTACCGCCGCTCTGCGGGATATCGTGCGGGAAAGCCCGGTACCGATCGTTGCGGATATCCATTTCCACTACAAGCGCGCCATCGAAGCGGCGGAGGCCGGGGCTGCCTGCCTTCGCATCAACCCGGGTAACATCGGATCGGCGGAGCGGGTGCGGGAGGTGGTGAAAGCCGCCCGCGATCATGGATGTTCCATCCGCATCGGCGTGAACGCCGGGTCGCTCGAACGGCATCTTCTGGAGAAATACGGCGAACCTTGCCCGGACGCGATGGTCGAATCCGGCATGGATCACATCAAGCTCCTGCAGGACAACGACTTCCACGAATTCAAGATTTCAGTGAAGGCTTCCGACGTGTTCCTGGCCGCCGCCGCCTATCAGGCGATCGGCGAGGTGACGGATTGTCCGATACATCTCGGAATCACCGAGGCGGGTGGTCTGATGTCCGGCACGATCAAATCCGCGATCGGTCTGGGCAACCTGCTTTGGATGGGAATCGGCGATACGATCAGGGTCTCCCTCTCGGCCGATCCGGTGGAGGAGGTGAAGGTTGGCTACGAGATCCTGAAATCCCTCGGCCTGCGTCACCGGGGCGTCACGATCATCTCCTGTCCTTCGTGCGCGCGCCAAGGGTTCAACGTGATCGAGACGGTGGCAAAGCTGGAAGAGCGTCTGGCCCATGTGACCACCTCCATGTCGCTCTCCATCATTGGCTGTGTCGTGAATGGTCCCGGTGAGGCGCTGATGACCGACATCGGTTTCACCGGCGGTGGCGCCGGAAACGGCATGGTCTACATGGCAGGCAAACAGTCCCACCGCATGTCGAACGACGAAATGGTTGACCATATCGTTGAGCTTGTGGAGCAACGCGCAGCGGAGATCAGAGCGCGTGAGGATGATGAGAGCGCCGCCACGGCCACGGCCGCGGAGTAAACCGCCCGTGGTTCGGCGCTCTCAGCCGAACCACGGCAATCGCCAGACCTAACCCCGGGCGTCCGAGACGATCTTCCGCATTCCGTCAAGCGGAACATAGCCGCGGACGAGAGTGTCGCCGATCACGAACATCGGGGTTCCCTGAATCTGCAGGGCTTCGGCCAGATCGTGATTCTTCTGAATGACGGCGGCGACTTCCGGCGAGTCCATTTCGGCCTTTACCTTGGCAGCATCAAGCCCGAGCTTCCGGGCGAGATCGGCCAGCGTGGCTTCTGTCGGCTCGCCTCTGAGCTCCATCAGCGTGTCATGTGCCGTCTTGTAGGCTTCGTCCCCGCCAAGGTTCTTGACCGCGATCGCAAATTTCGAAGAGGTGAGAGACGCCTCACCCAGAATGGGAAACTCTTTCAGGATGAAACGGATGTTTCCATCGGCGCGGACCAGTTCCTCGACTTCGGGATTGGCTTTCCGGCAATAGCCGCACCGGTAGTCCATGAACTCCACCACCGTGACATCGCCAGCAGGATTACCGCCGACCCAGGAGTGGCCATCGTTGTAGATTGCGTCGTGGTTGTCCTTCAGCATCTTGATATCCGACTGCGCCTGCTGAGCATATTGCTGGGATTCAAGGGCCTGCGACATGTCGATCAGCACATCCGGATGTTCCAGGAGATAGTCCCGGACGGCGGCACCGAAAGCGGCCTTCTCCTCCGCTGTCATTGACTTGATGTCGAACGCGGCGGCCGGCATCGCGGTTCCGAGGGCGAGCAGCGCGCCGAGCGCGAAGCGGCGAAGGGGCAGGGGCATTTCGGGTTCCTTGAACAGCGGAAATATGATCGCGGGCAGCACTCTGCGCGGCGGAACGGGCCTTGACCCATCCTATGCCGCAGCGGAAAACGACGCCGCCGGTATGCGGCCATCATAAGGAGGGAGCGATGCGGAGTTCAAGGCGGGGGCAGGTGGATCCCTTCATCGTGATGGATGTGATGGAAGCCGCGCGCCGGGCCGAAACGGCAGGCCGTCACATCATCCACATGGAGGTGGGCCAGCCGGGAACGCCCGCCCCGCGTGGCGCCAGGGACGCGCTGCGTGGAGCGCTGGAGAGCGATGGTTTGGGATATACCGTGGCGCTGGGGTTGCCGGCCCTCCGCTCCGGCATCGCCCGGCTTTATCGCGATTGGTACGGCATCGAGCTTGACCCGGAGCGGGTTGTAGTGACGGCAGGATCGTCAGGCGCGTTCCTGCTGGCCTTCTCCGCCCTCTTCGATGCGGGGGAGCGCGTCGGCGTGACGGAGCCCGGCTACCCGTCCTACCGTCAGATCCTCCGTGCGCTGTCGCTGGATCCCGTGGGCGTTCAGACCGCAGTCGAGAACCGCTATCAGCCCCTACCGGACGACATCCGCCGGGCAGGCAATCTGGCGGGGATGATCGTAGCCTCTCCCGGCAACCCGTCGGGCACGATGCTGGACCGCGCGTCGCTTGCGCGGCTGATAGAAACCTGCGCCGCCTCCGGCACGGCCTTCATCTCCGACGAGATTTACCACGGAATTCAGTACGAAGCGCCGGCAGTGAGCGCGCTGGAGATTTCGGATGACGTGTATGTCATCAACTCCTTCTCCAAGTATTTCTCCATGACCGGCTGGCGGATCGGCTGGATGGTGGTTCCGCCGGACCATGTGCGGCTGGTGGAGCGGCTGGCACAGAACATGTTCATCTGCCCTCCTCATGCCAGCCAGGTGGCGGCTCTGGGTGCTCTCGGGTGCCGGACGGAGCTGGACGGAAACCTTGCGGTCTATACAGAAAACCGGAGATTGCTGCTGGAGGGGTTGCCGAAGGCCGGGTTTACCCGGATCGCCCCACCCGACGGTGCATTCTACATCTACGCTGACGTGTCGGAGATGACATCGGACAGTCTGGCCTTTGCCGCCGAGATTCTGGAAAAGGCGGGTGTCGCCGTGACGCCGGGCTTGGACTTCGATCCAAGACGCGGCGCGCAGACGCTGCGGTTTTCCTATGCCCGCGCCACGGAGGATATCCGCGAGGGGTTGCGGCGCCTGACGGATTTCATGGCGGAAAGA
Organism: Haematobacter massiliensis; assembly: GCF_000740795.1. Lineage (GTDB taxonomy): Bacteria > Pseudomonadota > Alphaproteobacteria > Rhodobacterales > Rhodobacteraceae > Haematobacter > Haematobacter massiliensis. The sequence continues at coordinate 368,920 of NZ_JGYG01000001.1, read as the reverse complement.
AAGGCATTTCCGGCGTCTCGCCAATAGGTTAGCCTGAGGTTGACGGCGGCCAGACGCCCGGAGAGTAATATGCATCACCCACTCATCCGTGCGCTGGCCGCGCTGATTCTTCTGTTTTGCCTGCCGACCCTCCCGCTTGCGGCCGCTCCTGCTCATATCGACCCGGGCCGGTCCCATGCGCAGGCCGGGTGGTGGGAGTTGCGGTTGGCGCTGGCGCTCGACAGAGCGGTGCCATACCGGCTCACATTGCGTGCGGATCCGCCACGTCTTGTCGTGGAACTGAGAGATGCCGACCTCTCCACCTTCGATCCACGGATTCTCGTCGGAAGCGGGTTGCAGGACGCGCGGGTGGAAAGGGCAGGGAACCGGTGGGCGCGGCTGGTACTTACGCTGGATCGTCCGCGGATGGTGACGGAAGCGCTTCTTTCCCCCGCCGATCCGGTGCTGCGGTTGCGCCTTTCTCCCGTACGGGCGGAGGTTTTTGCTGCGGCGGTGGGAGCGGAGACAGGCGAGCCCACACAAACCGCGCCGCCGTCCCGGCTCACGCGCGCTGCATACGTGATGCTGGACCCGGGCCATGGCGGGATCGATCCGGGCGCGGAGCATGGCGGTACGAATGAAGCACGTCTGATGCTTCTCTTCGCGGTGGAGCTTCGCGAGGTGCTGGAGGCCGCGGGATTCACGGTCAGTCTCACGCGGGAGGAAGATGTCTTCGTGCCGTTGGAAACACGCATCAGCCGCGCTCATCTGGCAGGAGCGGATGTGTTCCTGTCTCTTCATGCCGATGCGCTGGCAGAGGGGCAGGCGAGCGGCGCGACCGTCTATACGCTTTCGAGCTCCGCTTCCGACCGGGCCTCGGCCGCGCTTGCGGAGCGGCATGACCGGACAGACATTCTTGCCGGGGTGAACCTCAGTGGCCATGACGACCGCATCGCGCAGGTGCTTGTCGATCTGGCGCGGACCGATACGGGGCCACGTTCGGAGCAACTTGCCGACGCTCTGGTTGCGGCCATCGGCTCGGGGGCGGGGCCGCTTTACAAGACGCCCCGGCGCGCGGCGGGCTTTTCCGTGCTGAAATCGCCGAGCATCCCCTCCGTCCTCATCGAACTGGGCTATCTCTCCACCCCGGCAGATTTCGCACGCATCGCCAATCCGGCTTGGCGGGCGCAAATGGCGGCCTCCATAGCCGCTGGCCTCTCTGTCTGGCAGCAGGATGACGCGGCTGCGGCGGTTCTTCGCCGTAAATGACGCGCGTTTTACTCGCGGCAAAGTGACGCCCGGTCGCCATGGTGGGGTGCCTGTGCTATTTTGACCTCAGGGCCACGGCGACATATAAGAGCCCGTTCAGGCAGCGAGGGACGAACCGAGTGCTCAGGGCGATATTCTCATTCTTCGGGACGGTGTTCAGCCTTATCACGCTGGCGCTGGTTTTCGGAGCGCTGCTCATCGGCGGGGTTTTCTGGAGCTATTCCCGCGATCTGCCAAACCATGAGCAGCTCGCTCAGTATACGCCGCCGACCATCAGCCGGGTCTATTCCGGCGAAGGCCGAATGATCGACGAATTCGCCGAGGAGCGCCGTATCTTCACGCCGAGCGAGGAGATCCCGGATATCGTGAAGCAGGCCTTCATCTCCGCTGAGGACAAGAATTTCTACCACCATCACGGGTTTGACACGCGGGGCATCGCCGCCGCGGCGTGGCAGGCCGTTGCTTCGCGCGGACAGAATGTGCGGGGGGCCTCCACCATCACGCAACAGGTGATGAAGAACTTCCTGCTCTCGGGTGACCGGACGGGGGAGCGGAAGATCAAGGAGCTGATCCTCGCCACCCGGCTGGAGGAGACGCTGTCGAAAGACAAGATCCTCGAACTCTATCTCAACGAGATTTTCCTGGGCCAGAACGCCTATGGCGTTGCCGCCGCGGCCCAGACCTATTTCAACAAGACGCTGGGCCAGCTTTCGGTGGACGAAGCCGCCTTCCTCGCGTCGCTGCCGCAGGCCCCGTCCTCCTACCACCCGGTCCGGGCCAAGGAACGCCTGACGCAGCGGCGGGATTACGTCATTCGGGAGATGTTCCAGAACGGCTATATCGACGCGGCCACCCGTGACGCGGCGCTGGCCGAGCCGCTCAGGTCCGTCCAGAATGGCGACTATCCCGCGTTCCGCGAGAGCCTGCCGCCGCGCGATTACTTCACCGACGAAATCCGCCGGCAGCTATCCTCCACTTTCGGGACGCAGGAGTTCTTTGGCGGCGGTCTTGCCATCCGCGCGACGATCGACCCGCCGCTCCAGCATCTTGCCGCTGATGCGCTGCGCGAAGGGCTGGAAAAGTTCGATCGCAGCCGTGGCGTCTGGCGGGGCACCGGCAAGACCCTTCCGGCCGAGGCGCTGAAGGATGAGAAAAGCTGGCGCACGGCGCTGGCCTCCGTCGATGTGCCGCGGGATATCGACGGCTGGTATCCGGCGGTGGTTCTCTCGCTCGACAAATCCGCCGCGACTATCGGCATTCAGGGCAAGGAGGCCACCGGGACGGTTCCGGCCAGCGATGTCACATGGGCACGCAAGCTTATAGCGAACGGCAAGCTGGCTCAGAAGGCCAAGGTGCCTGCCGACCTGGTCGATGTCGGAGATGTGGTTCTGGTACGCGAGGGAAGCAACGGCAACTGGTCACTCCGGCAGGTGCCGGAAGTGCAGGGCGCCTTCATGGCGATGGATGTGAGCACAGGCCGCGTTCTGGCCATGCAGGGCGGCTTCTCCTATCAGGATTCGGTTTTCAACCGCGCGACACAGGCGATGCGCCAGCCGGGCTCCTCCTTCAAGCCGTTCGTCTATGCAGCCGCGCTGGACGAAGGGTATACCCCCGCCACGATCATCGTGGACGCCCCCATCGAGGTGAATACCCCGCAGGGCATCTGGCGGCCCAAGAACTCGTCCAACAGGTACTATGGTCCCACGCCGATGCGGACCGGTATCGAGCAGTCGCGAAACCTGATGACCGTCCGTCTGGCGCAGGAAGTCGGCATGGCGCGCGTCGCGGAATATGCAGACCGTTTCGGCATCTACGCCCCCTTGCAACCCCTGCTGGCCAACGCGCTCGGCGCGCAGGAGACGACGCTTTTCAAGATGATCTCCGCCTATGCGATGCTCGCCAACGGCGGGGAGCGGGTGGAGCCGACGCTTGTGGACCGGGTGCAGGATCGGTTCGGCAAGACGATCTACCGGCATGACCAGCGGGATTGCGCGGATTGCGACAGCCCCTATCTCGCGCCCGGCGTGGCCCCGAGTGTCGTCTCGCACAATGAGCAGGTGATGGACCCGGTGACCGCCTATCAGGTCACCTCCATGTTGCAGGGGGTCATCCAGCGCGGCTCCGGCTCCGGTGTGCGGTTGCGGGTTCCCGTGGCGGGCAAGACCGGGACGACGAACGATGCGAAGGACGTATGGTTCATCGGCTACACGTCCAACATCGTGGCGGGCTGCTACATGGGCTATGACCAGCCGCGGACGCTTGGTTCCTCCGCCTATGGCGGAACCCTGTGCGTACCGGTGTTCCAGGCATTCATGGAAGAGGCGGTGAAACGCTTCGGCGGCTCAGACTTCACGGTCCCACCGGGCGGGCATTTCGTCAAGATCGACCGCTTTTCCGGCGCACCGCTTCCTGCGGACGCGACCGGCGACAACGTGATTGCCGAATACTTCCGCGACGGTACGGAAAGCATGGGAATCGGCGTGTTCGTGGATGGTGGCTTCGCCATGGGCCAGAACCTGCCGCTTTTTGCGCGCGGCGAAACGGATGAAGGCACACAGGTCCGCACGTCGACGGGGGAGATTCGGACCATTCCGAAGAAGGCGGATTTCGGCACCATGTCCTCGGGCGGGCTTTACTGACCAGTGCGGGCGCCCGCTTGCCCTACGCCGTGCAAGAGGGTATCACCCCGGCCTGATCCGAAGGAGGCAGACCCATGCGCGCTGAGGCCCAGAACCTTGTCGAGAGCATCCGCAAGAGCCTGAAGCTGCTGTGGCAGCGCATGGACGGCGAAACCGCGAAGCACCGGCTTGAGGAATTCAACGCCATCATCGAGGATCCCGAGCTTTGGGGGGATCCCGCGCGCGCGCAGAAGCTGATGCGGGAGCGGCAGTCGCTGCTGGATGCCGTTTCCAACTACGACAGCATCGACCGCGACCTGAACGACAATATCGAACTCATCGAACTCGGCGAGGCGGAGGGCGATGATGAGGTCGTGCGTGAGGCTGAATCCGCGCTCCGCTCCCTGAAGGAGAGCGCCGCGGAAAAGGAACTGGAGGCGCTCCTGGATGGAGAAGCCGACGGCAACGACACCTTCCTGGAGATCAACGCCGGGGCAGGCGGCACGGAAAGCTGCGATTGGGCGTCCATGCTCGCGCGGATGTATGTCCGCTGGGCGGAGAAGAAGGGCTATACCGTCGAGATGATCGCGGAGACGCCGGGGGAGGAAGCGGGCATCCGGTCCGTCGCCTACAGAATCTCCGGCCACAATGCCTATGGCTGGTTGAAGTCCGAGTCCGGGGTGCATCGTCTCGTACGGATTTCGCCCTATGACTCCGCCGCCCGGAGGCACACGTCGTTCAGTTCCGTCTGGGTCTATCCGGTGGTGGACGAGAATATCGAGATCGACATCCCCGACCGGGATATCCGTATCGACACTTACCGCTCCTCGGGTGCTGGCGGCCAGCACGTGAACACGACCGATTCCGCCGTGCGCATTACCCACCTGCCCACGAATATCGTCGTGACCTCCTCCATGAAGTCGCAGCACCAGAACCGCGAAGCGGCGATGAACGCCCTTCGTGCGCGTCTCTATCAGCTCGAACTCGACAAGCGGAACGCGGCGATCAATGCGGCGCATGAGAACAAGGGTGATGCCGGCTGGGGCAACCAGATCCGTTCCTACGTGCTGCAGCCCTACCAGATGGTGAAGGACCTGCGCACAGGCGTGGAGACATCGGACACGCAGGGCGTTCTGGATGGCGATCTGGATCAGTTCATGGCGGCGACGCTGGCGATGGATGTCGCTGGCAAGAGCCGTGCGGAAGCCAACGCCGAAGTCTGAGCGCAGTCGAAGCCGGACGTTTCCAGCGGAGGCTCGGGCGCCAGGTCCTGCGGCACCCGAGCCGGTCAGTGCGGCGGCAGTTACTTCGTGGCCGCGACCACGATGACCTCGACCTTGTAATCCGGCGCGGCCAGTTTCGACTCGCCCGTCGCACGGGCAGGCGTATGGCCCGGCGCGACCCATCCATCCCAGACGGCGTTCATCTCGGCAAAATCGGCGATGTCCGCGAGCCAGATCTGCGCGGAGAGGATGCGGGTCTTGTCCGAACCCGCGGCAGCCAGAAGCCGGTCAACCTCGGCAAGAGCGGCCTCCGTCTGTTCGCGGACGCTGGCGCCCGGGGCGCCGATCTGCCCGGCAAGGAAGATCAGGCCGTTGTAGACGACCGCCTCGCTCATGCGGGCGCCGGTTTCGAGACGGGTGATGTCGGACATGGATGTCTCCTTCTGTAAGGCAGGATGCCGCCAGCCTCCTAGCGCGGCGCGCGCCCTGTCGCCAGCAGGAAGGGAGGAACCGGCCTCATATCGGAAGGATGCGTCAGGAACGCCCGCTCGGGTGCAGTGCCGAAAATGTGGAAGCAGAACGGCTCTCGTCGTCGGGCGGTTCCCGCATGGGGACGAGCCAGAGACCTCCAGATTAGGAAGGACGCCTCTCATGGTGGCGGGCGGCGTTGGGATTGCCGCCGCGCAGCACGGGACGGTTAGCGCGCGGGCTCACGTTTGATCATGGCAGAGAGGGGACAGCCACTGACAAATGCTGGAGCCGAACTCCTCTCCGGTCTCGAGCGCTGAAACGTTGAGAGGCATCCGCAATGACCAAAGGCCCGCAGAAGAGAGCCACCGTCCCGTCATGAGGGGCGGAGGCTGTTCTGAATGCTGATTTCTACAGCTCGCGACGTGGAATGAACGTCCATCCCGATGCCAACTTCGGGCTATGAGCACGCGCAGAGGAACCCGTTGGTGACGGAAGAAGACAGCACTCCCCGGCGCGACGAGGGAACAGGGTTACGACACATTCGCGGCGGATCGCGGCGCGGGCTATTCCTCCGGCGCGTAGCTGCCGTCCTCGCGGTGGCGCTCATTGCCGGAAAGAGGAGGGTTGAATACACAGACCAATCTCAGGTCACCCTTCGTCGCCCGCAGCACATGCGCGTCATTCCGGTCGAGAGCATAGAGCGTGCCGGGCCGGATCGGCCAGGTCCGCCCCATCGCCACCTCGGTCACCTCACCTTCCCCGGCGATGCAGTAGTTGGCCTCCAGGTGGTGCTTGTATTCCAGATGGAGTTCCTCGCCCTCCTTGACCAGCGTGTCGTGGAGGGAGAAGCCCATGCCATCCGGTTTGAGCAGGATGCGGCGGCTTTCCCAGCCCGGACCGCTCGCGTGGTTCGGGCCGGAGATCACGTCATCCAGCGACCTGACGATCATCGCGCGGACCGGATCATGCCGACGATGTCATAGGTCCGGTCGATGACCGGCGCGGCGATGGCGTTGGCCCGTTCCGCGCCGCGTGCGAGGATGCGGTCGATCTCCGCCGGATCGGAGGTGAGACGCCGCATCTCGCCCGAGATCGGAGTAAGTTGTGCAACGGCCAGATCCGCGAGCGCCGGCTTGAACGCGCCGAAGCCCTGACCCGCGAACTCCGCCACCACGGCTTCCGCAGTCGTATCGGCGAGGGCCGCGTAGATGTTGACGAGGTTGCGTGCCTCCGGCCGGTCCTTCAACGCTTCCAGCGTTTCCGGCAGCGGCTCGGCATCCGTCCGGGCCTTGCGGATCTTGCTGGCGATGGTGTCGGCATCGTCCGTCAGGTTGATGCGGCTCATGTCGGAGGGATCGGATTTCGACATCTTCTTCGATCCGTCGCGCAGGCTCATGACGCGTGTCGCCGCGCCCTCGATCACCGGTTCGGGAACCGGGAAGAATTCGGTGCCGTAGTCGTGGTTGAACTTGGCCGCGATGTCGCGGGTCAGCTCCACATGCTGCTTCTGATCCTCGCCGACCGGAACGTGGGTCGCGTGATAGAGCAGGATGTCGGCGGCCATCAGCGCGGGATAGGCGAACAGCCCAAGCGACACGGCTTCGGCGTTCTTGCCGGCCTTGTCCTTGAACTGGGTCATCCGGTTCATCCAGCCGAGGCGGGCCACGCAATCGAAGATCCAGGCGAGCTGCGCATGACCGGGCACCTGGCTCTGGTTGAACAGGATGGAGCGCTCCGGATCCACGCCGGAGGCGATGAACCCGGCCGCCAGCTCGCGCGTCGCGCGGGTGAGGTCGGCCGGATCCTGCCAGACGGTGATCGCATGCATATCCACGATGCAATAGATCGTCTCGATCCCGTTGTCCTGAGCGGCGGCGAAGCGTTTCAGCGCGCCGAGATAGTTGCCCAGTTGCAGGTTGCCCGAGGGTTGGATCCCCGAGAACACCCGTTGCGGGAAGACACGAGGCGTTTGGACCGGCTCGGTCATGATTTTTCTCCGTCTGGATTATATGGTCCGGTCGGCTTATCGCTGGCCCATCATCGCGTCAACAGAATGCCGGACATGCACGATCCAGACCGCTCCCCGCTCAATCCCCTGCCATTCGTCGTCTGGATGCTGGCAGGCCCCGTCGCCGCCATAGAACTGCTGCTGAGCCTTGCGGATCGGGGGATCATCGGCGGCGGGCTCGGCTTCACCTGGCGGGTGGAAGCGATCCAGCGGTTCGGGTTCTCTGGCCAGATCTTTGACTGGATGGTGGCCAACCATTTCTATCCGGTGGAGCAGATGATCCGTTTCGTGACCTATCCGTTCTTCCATGCGTCGTTCACGCATATGATGTTCGTCTTCGTGTTCATCCTCGCGCTCGGCAAGATGGTGGGGGAGGTGTTCTCCACGGCAGCGGTGCTGACGGTGTTCTTTGCCTCCGCCATCATGGGAGCGCTGGTCTTCGGGCTGATGCTCGACGATCCGGCCTGGCTCGTCGGGGGCTACCCGCCGGTCTATGGGCTGATCGGCGCGTTCACCTTCCTGCTCTGGGTGCGGGCCACGGGGCAGGGATCGGGGCGCCTGCGCGCATTCGGGTTGATCGGGACGCTGCTGGGCATCCAGCTCGTCTTCGGCGCGCTGTTCGGCGGCTCCAACGAATGGGTGGCGGACCTGTCAGGTTTTGCGACAGGATTCGGACTGTCTTTCGTGGTCTGCCCCGGCGGCTGGCGCCGGGCGCTTGCCCTCATCCGTCAGCGCTGACGGCGGACCATCCTGAGCAGGTCGGCGAGCTTCATGACCCCGAGCGCGATGGCGGTGACAAAGTAAACCGCCATTCCCGCGCCGCAAAGAATGAAAAGCGCGAGCACCCGTGTGCCCTTCTGCGTCAGCATGTCATCCAGCACCTGCGCCGCTCCCCAGAGGAACAGCCCCATCACCACGGAGGCGATCAGGATACGGACGAGGTTCTTCAGGAACCGCGGGTCGAAGCGGACCGCCTCACCCATGCTGCGGGAGCCCCACCAGAGCTGGAACACCATCGCCCATGAGGCGATCGTCGTGCCGATGGCCGCCGCAATGAAGCCCAGCCAGTAGGACAGACCGAAGGCGAGCACCGCATTCACGACCATGGCGACGATGGCATAGTGGAAGGGACGGCGCGTGTCCTCGCGCGCGTAGAACACCGGCTGGAGCACCTTCTGAAGCGTGAAGGCCGGCAGCCCCGCACCATAGACGATGAGCGCCAGTGCGGTATTGGCAGAGTCCACGGCTGTATATTGTCCCCGCTCGAAGATCACGCTGATGATCGGACCGGCGATGACGACGAGAGCCACGGCGGCGGGCAGGGTCAGGAAGAGCGAGAATTCCCAGGCGCGGTTGTAGGCCGTGCGGCTGCCGCCGATGTCGGCCGCGCGGAGCCTGCGCGAAAGCTCCGCCGTCAGCACCACGCCCACCGCCGCGGCCACGACCCCGAGGGGGAGCTGATAGATGCGGTCGGCATTGGACAGCCACGCGATGGCACCATCATAGTAGGAGGCGACCTGCCGCCCGACGACGAGGTTGATCTGCACGACCCCGCCTGCAAACACGGCGGGCATCGCGACACGCACCAGCCGCCGCATATCGGGCGAGAGCCGCGGCCATGTCAGCCGCATGGAGTAGCCTTCTTTCCGTGCCGCATACCAGACCAGCAGGAGCTGCAGCACCCCCCCGATCGGCGTGGCCCAGCTCTGCGTCAGGCCCATTTCCCAGCCGTAGTGGATGGACAGGCCGAAGGCGATCAGGAAGACGATGTTCAGCACCGCCGGCGCCATGGAGGCGACAGCAAAGCGCCCCGTGGCGTTCAGCACTCCCGAGAGCATCGCGGTGAGCGAGATGAGCAGGATATACGGGAAACAGATGCGCCCGAAGGTGACGGCGATATCGAACCGCTCATCGCCCTTGAAACCGGAGGCCATCGCCAGAACCAGCCATGGCATCGCCACATGAGCAACCATGGTGAGCACGATCAGGACGGAGGCGAGGCCGGAGAAGGCGTCCTGCGCAAACCCCCTCGCATCCTCACCCGCCTCGATCTTCTTGGCGAAGAGCGGCACGAAAGCGGTGTTGAACGCACCTTCCGCAAAAATCCGGCGGAACATGTTTGGAAGGGAGAAGGCGACCAGGAACGCCTCCGCCACCGGGCCGGAACCCAGATAGGCGGCGATGATCACGTCGCGGATAAAGCCGAGCAACCGGCTGGCGAAGGTCCAGAATCCGACGGTCAGGAAGCCGTGCAGCAGTCGTATCTGCCGCATTCTAGCTGCGCGCCCTCTCTGCCCCTTCGTCCACCGCCTGGCGGAGTTTCTTTTCCAGCGCCTCGGCGCGCTGTCGCGAATGGATTTTCAGACCGAACATGTCTTTCACGTAGAAGGTGTCCACGACCTGCGCGCCATAGGTCGCGATCTGCGCCGAGGCAATATAGATGTTGTTGGAGGCGAAGGTCCGCGCGAGATCATAGAGCAGGCCAGGACGATCGCGCGTATCCACCTCGACAATGGTGTAGATTTCGGATCCGTCGTTGTCGATGGTGATCGCTGTCGGGAATTGAAAACCGCGTTCCCGCTTCTTCACCTTGTCGCGATCATTCAGCGCTTCGCGGGCAACGACCTCCCCCTTCAGCGTGCGCTCGATCATGTTGCGCAGGCGCGGCAGCTTGCCCGGATCATAGGGCGCGCCTTCGGCATCCTGCACCCAGAAGGCGGCGGTGGCGTAGCCGTCCTTGGAGGTGAAAGTACGGGCATCGACGACGTTAGCACCGACAAGCGCCAGCGCCCCAGCCAGTCGCGCGAAGATGCCCGGATGATCCGCCAGGGCGAAGCAGACGCGGGTTGCGTCCCGGTCCTGATCCGGGGTCAGGTCGATGCGGATCTCGTCATCCCGTATGCCGCGGAGCAGATGGGCGAACACTACCTGCGTATCGAGCGGCAGCCCTTGCCAGTAGGGGCCGTAGTGCCTCTGCGTCTCGGCCCGCAGGTCCCTCCGGTCCCAGTTGGAAAGGGCCGCGCGGAGGATGCGTTTCGCCTCCGCCTCCCGGTTGGGGCGATGCGCGGCTTCCAGCCCCATGTCCAGCACGGTCGCCGTCTCCCGGTAGAGCCGGTCGAGCAGCATGGCCTTCCAATTGTTCCAGGTGCCCGGGCCAACGCCGATGATGTCGCAGCAGGTGAGCAGATAGAGCAGGTCGAGCCGCCGCCGGGATCGCACCGTCCGGGCGAAATCGCGCACCGTGCGCGGATCGGAAAGGTCGCGCTTCTGTGCGGTGTCGGACATGACCAGGTGGTTGCGGACCAACCATTCGACTAGCTCCGACTCTTCCGCGTTCAGCCCAAGCCGCGGCGCCACGCGCCGTGCGATCTGCGCGCCGAGAATGGAGTGGTCCTCCGGCCGTCCCTTGCCGATATCGTGCAGCAGCAGCGCCACATAGATCACCCGGCGGTTCACCGTGCCTTCGGCCATGATATGCGTGGCGAGCGGCAGCTCCCGCGCCAACTCTCCCCGCTCGATCATCGCGAGGGTGGAGATGCACTGGATGGTATGCTCGTCCACCGTGTAATGGTGATAGACGTTGAACTGCATCATCGCCACGATCGGCTCGAACTCGGGCATGAAGGCCGCGACGACGCCGAGCTCGTTCATGCGGCGCAGGCTTCGCTCCGGATTGCCGTGCTTCAGGAGCAGATCGAGAAAGATGCGGTTCGCCTCCCGGTCCTGACGCATGTCCTCGTCGATCAGGTCGAGATGCGCTGCGACCAGCCGCATGGCGTCTGGGTGGATGAGATGCCCTGTCCGCAATCCTTCCTCGAAAATCCGCAACAGGTTCAGCTTGTCTGAGAGAAACGTCTTCTCATCGGCAACAGCGATGCGGTTGTGGCGAAGGACATATCCTTCATGCAGCCGTTTCGGGCGCCGGAACAACCCTACGGTGACGGGCGTCGTCTTGACATGCCGTGCCTCAAGCGCCGTCAGGAAGATCCGGGTGAGTTCGCCCACCTTGGTCGCATGGCGGAAGTAGTCCTGCATGAAGAACTCGACCGCGCGTCGGCCCGCGCCATCCTGATAGCCCATGCGGGGGGCCACCTCCAGCTGCAGGTCGAACGTCAACTGGTCCGTCGCGCGCCCCGTCAGGTAGTGGAGGTGGCAGCGTACCGCCCACAGAAACCGCTCCGCCCGGTCAAATGCCGCGAATTCATCCGCCGTGATGAGGCCCAGCCCGACGAGGTCGGACACTTCCTCAACGCCGGTCACGTATTTCGCGATCCAGTACAGCGTCTGGAGATCGCGGAGGCCGCCCTTGCCCTCCTTCACATTGGGCTCCAGCATGTAGCGCTGACCCTGCCGCTTGTGCCGATCTGCCCGCTCGGCGAGCTTGGCTTCCACGAATTCAGCGGCTGTGCGGGAGAAAAGCTCCTTGCGTAACCGGCTGTGGAGCAACTTGGCCTGCCCCTTGTCGCCGGTAATGTAGCGTTCTTCCAGCAGGGCGGTCCGGACGGTGATATCCTCTCGTGCCTGCCGCAGGCATTCGGGAATTGAGCGGCTGGAGTGCCCGACCTTCAGCTTCAAATCCCAAAGGATGTAGAGCATGGATTCGATCAGCGTCTTGACCGAACCCTTCTCCGCGTCGGGTGTCAGGAACAGCAGGTCCACGTCCGAGAAGGGGGCCATCTCCCCGCGCCCATAGCCCCCAACCGCAAGCAGCGTGACCTTTCTGTCATCCAGGCTTTCGGCAGGGAGAAGGTGGCGCCGTACCACCTCCATCACTGTCTGTACGACTTGATCGGTCAGCCGGCTTATGGAGGCAACGGTGACGTCGGAGGCCAGAGGTCTGGCCAGAAACGCTTCCCTGATCGCGTTGAAGCCGCGCTGACGTTCCGCGCCGATCCGGGCGACGGCAATAGCCCGAAGCGCCCGCATATCGGGCGCCTCAAGACCGGCAATCTCGGTATCGATCTGATCCAGCACCGCCCCGGCATCGAACAGAGCAACGTCCGGCAGGATCAGCGTAGCGGCCTTGGCGCCGCTTTCTGGCGTCGCTGTCGCGTCAGGAACCGGCACCGCTGAAGCTTCTGGGGGCATTTTCCACCACTTCGACCCTGTTGTCGCGGAGTTGCGCAACAGCCAATGCCCTTTGGTTACTGCCGTCTGCGGTGAATCGGAAGACACCATTCGCACCGACAAAGCCGGAAGGCTGGGTCAGGGAGGCTCGGCCCAGCGGATCCGCCCGGCCTGAGCGGAGCGCAGCACCGATGGCGGCGATGCCGTCATAGGCCAGTGCCGCGAGAGGATGCGGGGCGGCGCCGTAAGTCCCTGCGTAACGGGCGTTGAACTGCGCCGTGATGGACGGATCCGGAACGGCGAAATAGCCTCCCTGAAGCGACGGCGTGGTGACTGCACTTGCCGGCACGTCCCAACGTGTCAGACCATAGAACGCGGTGACATTGGGATCGATGCCATTGTCGCGGAGAAGCTGCGTGAGCATCGGCAGGGCGCCCGCCGTCCCTGCGGTAAAGAACACACCGCTCGCGCCGGTATTGCGCACGGTGGTGGCTATATTCGGCGCGGCGGCAGTCACACCCTGCTGCGAAAGCTCATAGCTCTCTGCACCCGCGACGCGGATGCCATTGGCGGCTGCGGCCGTTTCGATGGCGCGGCGCCCCACCTGACCGGAGGCATCAGGATCGCTCACCACCACGATGTCGCGACGGCCCTGACCGGCCGCGAACCGCATCAACCGATCAGCGGAATTGGCAAATGTCTGGCCCAGGACAAAAACATTCCCACCGGCGATATCGGAGTTGTTGGAGAAGCTGAGCACGTTTATCCCGCGAGAGGCGACGGCGCTTCCGGCAGCGTTGGCATCCTGTGCGTGGATCGGTCCCAGAATGATCTTCGCGCCCTCATCCGCAGCCCGCAGCGCCATGGCGGAGGCCTGCGTCGGGTTTCCCGCCGTATCGTAGACCCGCAGATCTATACTCACCCCCTGCAGATCCGCGATGGCAAGACGCGCGGCGTTTTCGAGGTTCTGTGCGACCAGACGGTCGCTCGCATTCGCGCTCTGGGGCAGCAGAAGGGCCACCTGAACAGGCTGAGAGGGGTTGACGGTGCCGCGACTCACATTCCCTGTTGGCGCACAGGCCGCGAGCGCTCCTGCCGCCAGAAGTCCGGTTGCGCTGCGGAAGAGGTTGCGGATACCGATCGGGCGGGTGAAAAACGGGCGACGTGTCACGGCGTCGGTCATGCGGCTATCCCTCTGGCTGACGGCCCGTTGGGCCGGGCGTTCACGCGAAGTCTAGGGCGACCTCACTGAAATGCTAGGTGGGGTGGGTATATAAGTAAACAGAAAGCGGCATAGATGCATTCCATCGGCGATAGGGGGCCGCTCGCCCCGGGCCTGTATTTCATTGCGACGCCGATCGGCGCCGCGCGGGATATCACCCTTCGTGCCCTCGATATTCTGGCGACGGCGGATGTTCTGTCGGCAGAAGACACCCGGACGCTTCGGCATCTGATGGAGATCCACGGCATCGCGCTGGGTGACAGGCCGCTCGTCGCCTATCACGACCACAACGGAGAGACCGCGCGCCCGCGCCTGCTTCGGGCGTTGGGGGAGGGGAGGTCGGTGGCCTATGCTTCCGAAGCAGGGACGCCATTGGTCGCCGATCCGGGCTTTCAGCTTGGCCGCGCCGCGATTGCCGAGGGGTTCACCGTCACCTCCGCGCCGGGGCCCTCGGCGGTCCTTGCAGCGCTGACCATTTCAGGTCTGCCCAGCGACCGCTTCCTGTTCGCAGGCTTTCTCCCCCAGCAGGGTGGCCCACGGCAGAGGGCGATTGCAGGTCTCTCGGACACCGCGGCGACAGTGATCTTTTATGAATCTCCCAAGCGCGTTCACCGATTGTTAGGAGAACTGAGCGCATCATGGGGAGGGCAGCGGCAGGCGGTTGTCTGCCGCGAACTCACCAAACGGTTCGAGGAGGTGAGCCGGGGCACATTGGCGGAACTGGAGGGAGCTTTCGCGGGGCGAGACGTGAAGGGGGAAGTCGTGGTTCTGGTGGATCGTCCGGGGGAGGGTGAGGCAGACCCTGCGGAGGTGGAGGAAGCGCTGCGGGAGGCTCTGGGGCGCCTGAGGGTGAAGGACGCCGCTGCAGAAGTTGCTGCGAGATTCAACCTACAGCGACGCGATGTATATCAGACGGCACTTACGCTGCAGGGAGAGAAAAAGGAGTAGCATGGACGGCGCGACGCGATACCACTCTGGCCTGGCGGCAGAGGCTTCCGTCCTTCGACACTATACGCAGGCCGGTGCACACTGCCTTGCAGAGCGCTGGCGTGGGCGAGCGGGAGAGATCGACCTTATCTTTCAGCAGGGGGAGGGCGTGATCTTCGTCGAGGTGAAGAGGGCGGCGACGATCGCGCGCGCGGCTGAACGCCTTGGCCCCCGGCAGACAATGCGGCTGCTGCGCGCGGCGGAGGAATATCTTTCGCAGCTGCCCGCGGGCCTTTCCTCTCCGTCGCGCTTCGATGTGGCGCTTGTCGATGCCACGGGCCATGTCGAAACGCTGCAAAACGCACTCATGGCCTGAGGCGGGCAGATTGCATCGCAGCCGGGCTTGCGTCATTCAGGGGCAGAAGCTTCTCTGGAGACAGGCATGACCCTGAACGTCGCCATTCAGATGGACCCGATCGGTCCGGTCAATATCGATGCGGACAGCACCTTCCGCATTGCGGAGGAGGCGCAGAAGCGCGGTCACCGGCTGTTCTACTATACCCCAGACAAGCTTTACTTCCGGGAGGGAGAGGTCAGGGCAAAGGGGCATCCGCTGACGGTTCGCCGGGTGAAGGGCGATCACTTCACGCTCGGTGAGTTGGAGGATGTGCGGCTTTCCGACTTTGACGTGGTCTGGCTCCGGCAGGATCCGCCCTTCGACATGGCATATATCACGACGACTCATCTGCTCGATCTCATTCACCCCAGAACGCTGGTGGTGAACGATCCTTTCTGGGTGCGGAATGCGCCGGAAAAGCTGCTGGTCCTCCAGTTTCCCGACCTGACGCCGCCGACCGCCATCGCCCGCGATCTGGATACGATCCGCGCGTTCAAGGCGGACCATGGGGACATCATTCTGAAGCCGCTTTATGGCAATGGTGGCGCAGGGGTATTCCGGCTGGACGAGAACGACCGAAACCTCTCCTCGCTTTATGAACTGTTCACGGGGTTCTCTCGTGAGCCGCTGATCGTGCAGAAATTCCTTCCTGCCGTGGCAAAGGGTGACAAGCGGGTCATTCTCGTGGACGGAGAGCCGGTCGGCGCGATCAACCGCGTGCCTCAAGCGGGGGAAACACGGTCCAATATGCATGTCGGCGGCAGGCCGGAGAAGGTCTCCCTCACGGAGCGCGACAGGGAAATTTGTGCGGCCATCGGACCGACACTGCGCGAGAAGGGCCAGATATTCGTGGGAATAGATGTCATCGGCGACTGGCTCACCGAAATCAACCTTACCTCGCCCACGGGGATACAGGAGCTCGAGCGCTTCGACGGAACGAATACGGCGGAAGCGATCTGGAAGGTGATAGAGGGTCGCGTCCGCCGCTGAAATCCTTGTCACGCCGGGAACCGTTGGCGGTGTTCTGCGTTGGCCCGCAGAACAAAAGCTCCCTCAGGAGAAACCGATGACCAAGACCGATGATATCCGCCGCTCGATCGAGAGCCAGATTTCCGACCTCCAGAAGCAGCTGCACAGCCTGCGAGGCGATCTTTCGGAGCGTGGGCACGAATTTTATGATGTTGCCCAGGATCATGCAAATGTGGCGGCCAAGCAATTCCGTACGCAGGCGCGCGTCATGGGCGATGTAGCACGCGAAAATCCGGGTAGCGCGGCCACCGTGCTTTCGGTCGTGGCGCTTACCTGCCTGGGCCTCGGTTATCTGGCAGGTCGCTCTTCTGCCGAAGATAACTGGTAAGCGGCGATCAGTCTTCCGGTCTGCGCGGCGGCCAGACCGGTCTTTCAAAAGACCGCCGATTTCTTGCCTTTCGGCTAGGAGGAATGGATGGAAAATTCTGCTCAGGTCGGCTGGATCGCAGCGATCATTATTGGCGGTATCGCCGGTTGGGCCGCGTCTGCCCTGATGAAGAGCGATACGGGCGTCTTTCTGAACGTTATTCTCGGCATCGTCGGCGCGGCAGTGGCCAGTTTCCTGCTCGGCTTCATGGGTGTGGGTTTTGGCGGATGGCCGGGCTATCTCGTCGCTGGCGTGATTGGTGCCTGTATTCTCATCGCGCTGGCGCGAATGTTCCGCGGAGCGAGATAAACCCTATCGACGAGTGTCGGAGAGATGGCGCGGGATCGGTCCCGCGCCTTTTTCATGGCTGGGCTACATCTTCGAGGCGCAGCTGTACGCGTTGCCGCCCCTGCCATTCATCAACCTCTACCCGACCCGCGACATGCAGGTAGGAGCCGTCCTTCAACGCCTGTCCCAACGGAGTTTCGGCGGCTCCGAAGGCGATACCCTCCACCGTACCTGTTCCGTCAGAAAACCGCGCGCGGATGTGGCCGTTGCCGAAGACTTTCAGAGAGGACACCCTCTGGTCGGGAAAAGCGAACCGTGGGGCAGGAGCGCCTGCCCCGAAAGGCCCCGCAGTTTCCATCTCTCCGATCATCTGGATGGTTGCCGCGCCAGAAGTCAGAAGACCGTCCAGCTTCAGATCGGCCGGCCCCAGCGTTCCTGCGCCTTGACGGGCCAGCAGCTCTGCCAGCCGCGCCATCGCCTGTTCCATATGGGCGGGTTCCACTGTCAGCCCCGCGGCCATCTTGTGACCTCCGCCGCGCAGCAGTAGCCCCTCCGAGGCGACGCGGTGGATTGCGGCGCCCAGATCGACGCCCGCCACGGACCGACCTGATCCCTTGCCCTCTCCGTCATTCAGCCCGATGACAACGGCGGGGCGGTTGGTCGCCTCCTTCAGGCGCGCAGCCACGATCCCAACCACGCCGGGATGCCAGCCTTCTCCCGCCGCCCAGACGAGCGGCCCGTCCAGTCCGCGGAGTTCCGCCTGCGCCAGCGCGGCCTCCCTCACCCGGGCCTCAATGTCCCGCCGCTCGGTATTGAGGGTGTCAAGCCGGGCGGCAAGCGCTTCGGCCTCATGCGGGTCATCCGTCGCGAGCAGCCGTGCTCCGAGATCGGCCGCGCCAATCCGACCGCCGGCATTCACGCGCGGGCCGAGCAGGAAGCCGAGGTGATATGGGGTAGGGGCGCGGTCCATCCGCGCGACATCGGCCAGCGCGGTCAGGCCCGCCCGCTGCCGCCGCCCCATGACCTTCAGCCCCTGTCGCACGAAAGCCCGGTTCACACCGACAAGTGGCGCCACATCTGCGACCGTCGCAAGCGCCACAAGATCGAGCAGCGCCATCAGATCCGGCCCAGTGACCCCCTCGCCGCGGAGCTGGCGATTGGCCTCTACCAGCATCAAGAACACAACGGAGGCCGCACAGAGATGGCTCAGATCGCCACTCTCATCCTGACGGTTCGGGTTCACCACCGCCAGCGCGTCCGGCAGCGTCTCGCCGCCGAGATGGTGATCGAGCACGACGACATCCGTCCCCGCCGCCGCGGCGATCGCCTCATGCGACAGCGTTCCGCAATCCACGCAGACGATGAGATCGTGACCTTCCGCCAATTTCCGCATCGCGGGTGGATTGGGGCCGTAGCCTTCGTCAATCCGGTCGGGAATGTAGAGCGTCGCGCCATGGCCGAAGTGACGAAGCCAGGTGATGAGCAGCGCGGCGGAGGAGCCGCCATCAACATCGTAATCAGCGAAGACGGCAATCCGCTCCCGCCGTTTCAAACACGTGACAAAGCGCTGCGCGGCCTGTGCCATGTCGCGGAGGCTCAGCGGATCGGGAAGCAGATCGCGGAGCGCGGGGGCACAGTAAAGCGCGGCATCCTGTGCCGTCACCCCCTGCCGGACAAGCACCCGGCAAAGGGGCAGGGGCAGGCGCGTGGCCTGCGTCATGGCTTCCGCGAGACGGTCCTCCTCTATCCCGGGGCCGACCCAGCGCCGCCCGGTCGCGGACCGCTCGACGCCAAGGAAGGCGGGGCGGAGGAGGGCCGCCGCCTCGGTCACTTCACCGGGTTGCGGTAGGTCATCCGGCGGACGGAGCCGGTCTTGGACCGCATGAGGATGGTTTCGGTGGTGATGAAGCCGATTTCGCGTTTGATCCCCTGAACGAGGTTGCCGTCCGTCACGCCGGTCGCGGCGAAGATCACGTCGGCGGTAACGAGGTCGTCACGCTGATAGACGCGGTCGAGGTCGTCGATCCCCGCCTTGCGCGCCCGCCCGATTTCGTCGTCATTGCGGAACAGCAGACGCCCGTAGAACTGGCCGCCGAGGCATTTGAGCGCGGAGGCGGCGAGGACGCCTTCCGGCGCGCCGCCCGAACCCATGTAGATGTCGATCCCGCTGCCGGGTGTAGCGCAATGGATCACTCCCGCAACGTCGCCATCCGTGATGAGCCGGATCGCGGCGCCCGTCGCCCGAACCTCGGCGATCAGGTCCTGATGGCGGTCGCGCTCCAGGATACAGGCGGTGACGTCCGACGGCTTGCCGCCCTTTGCCTTCGCCAGCCGCTCGATCCGTTCGGAGGGCGACATCTCGAGCGTGACGAGATTCGTCTCATAGCCCGGGCCGATGGCGAGTTTCTCCATATAGGTATCCGGCGCATGCAGCAGCGTGCCCGCGGGCGCCATGGAGATCACGGTGAGCGCGTTGGGCATGTCCTTCGCCGTCAGCGTCGTGCCTTCCAACGGGTCGAGCGCGATGTCGACCGCCGGACCCTTGCCGGTGCCGACCTTCTCGCCGATGTAGAGCATCGGGGCCTCGTCCCGCTCACCCTCGCCGATCACCACCGTCCCGGCGATGTCGAGCATGTTGAGCTGGTTCCGCATGGCGTTGACGGCAGCCTGGTCCGCGGCCTTCTCATCCCCCCTGCCGACGAGGTGGGCGGAAGCGATCGCCGCCGCCTCCGACACGCGGGCAAGGCCCAGAGAAAGCATGCGGTCGTGGAACTCAACATCATTCGCCATTCGGCCTGTCCCCTTGCGGTTCGTTGTTCGGTGCCATCGGTTTATCCCCGTGCACGCGGGGAAACAAGGCTGCCGCCCATGCGAAGGGCAGCCTTGTCGGCAGGGCATGGCAAAGGGCGTTGCTTTTCAGACCGCCTCGATCCGAATGGCCACAGGCTCGCCTACGACGACCCCGGTATCGCGGAACCCCGCAAGCGCCACGTCGATGGAATCCCGCATCGTGCGGTGGGTCACGATGACAACCGGCGCCGTCGGCTCGCTATGCCCATACTGGCGCATGCGGTCGATGGAGATCCCCGCATCGCCCAGTTGCGTGGCAATCCGCGCAAGTGCACCGGGTTTGTCCAGAAGCGTCATGCGCAGGTAGTAGGGCGCAGGCACGGCAGCCTTGGCCGGAATGGCGCGTGTCAGGCTGCTTGCCGGGCGGCCAAAGGGTGGGATCCGCACGCCGCGCGCAATGTCGATCACGTCGCCCATGACAGCGGAAGCGGTCGGACCTTCGCCGGCGCCGGGACCGCGGAGCACGATCTGGCCCACGGCATCGCCCTCCAGCACGACCATGTTGGTGCCGCCCTCAAGCTGACCCAGCGGGCTTTGCGCGGGGACGAGGCAGGGCGTCATCCGTTGCTCCAGCCCGCGCCCCGTCATCTGCGCAACACCCAGAAGCTTGATGCGGAAGCCAAGGTTTCCGGCATGCCGGATGTCGTCGATGGAGATCTGGCCGATGCCTTCCAGTTCGACCGAATCAAAGTCCACTTCGGTTCCGAAGGCGATGGCGGAAAGGAGCGAGAGCTTGTGCCCCGCATCGATCCCGTCCACGTCAAGGCTCGGATCCGCCTCCAGATAGCCGAGCGCGCGGGCCTCCTCGAACACCGTCTCATAGGGCAGGCCGGCGCTTTCCATCCGGGTCAGGATGTAGTTGCAGGTGCCGTTCATCACGCCCATCACGCGCTTGATCTCGTTGCCCGCAAGCCCCTCGGTCAGCGCTTTGATGACGGGGATGCCGCCAGCGACGGCCGCTTCGAACCGCAACGAAGTTCCTGCGGCTTCCACCTGCCGAGCCAGTTCCTGGCCGTGATGGGCCAGCAGTGCCTTGTTGGCGGTCACGACATCCTTGCCTGCGGCGATGGCGGCTTCGGTCGCGGCCTTTGCCGGGCCATCGGACCCGCCCATCACTTCCACAACGACGTCCACGTCGTCCCGGCGGGCCAGCGCCACGGGATCATCCTCCCAGGCGTAGGCCGACAGATCAACGCCCCGGTTGCGCTTGCGATCCCGGGCGGAGACGGCGGAAATCGTGACGGGGCGCCCCGCGCGCGCCGTAATCAGGTTGGCATGCGTCTGAATAATGCGGATCACGCCGGTGCCGACGGTGCCGAGTCCGGCGAGTCCGAGGCGCAGGGGCGTGGTCATGGTATCCTCCAGTGCAAAATCCAGCCCGCGTCTGTTAGCGGCTTGCCGCGGCCACCGCAACGCTCGCTTTTCGCCGGGCGGCGCGGGCGTGACGTCGTTGCAAGGGCGAGGGGATTACTGGTCGAGCTGCCGGGCCTGCAGAAGCGCCGCACGACGGGCGGTCTCTGCGCCGGCGGCCTGCACGCTCGCGGTATCCTCGGGCGTGATGCGCGTATTGGCCTGGGCGATCAACGGAGCCGTCGGCGCGATTTCCGGGTAGGGTTGCCGCGCGGCCTCGGCGCTGCCCAGCGTCCGGAGTTCCGGCGCGTCCGGGGGTGTACAGGCGGAAAGCAACGCGATCACGGGCGGAGCCAGCAGGAGGGTCAGGCGGCTTGGCAAGAGGATCTCCCACTGGGTCGGGCTAGCGTATGCGGCGGAGAATCGCATGGGCAGGAGGCCAGCGCAAGGCAGGCGGCCTGCAAGACGGAGTGGCTGTGGTTTGTCTTGGAAATGAACAAGTGTTCAGTTAAGACCGCTGCATGGCGCGCACGACAGGTTCCCGATCCGATATCACCCGCCAGCGTTTGCAGGATGCCGCGCTGCGCCTTTTCGCGGCCGAGGGGTATGCCGCCGTCTCCATGCGGCGGATCGCGGCGGAGGTGGGGGTGCAGGCGGGCGCGCTCTATCTCTATACCCCTGACAAGCAGACCCTTCTCTTCGATCTCATGCACTCGCATATGAAGGACATCCTTGCCGCCTGGGAGGAGACCGCGCCCCGTGGGGACGATCCGCTCACGCGGCTCGACGCCTTTGTGGCATTCCATCTCCACTTCAACCTTGACCGTCCGGAGGCCGTTTTCGTCTCCTATATGGAACTCCGCAGTCTGGAAGCTGCAAACTTCGCCCTTATAGAGAGCCTGCGTCGTCGGTATGAGGATGCCCTGGAAGCGATCCTTGCCGACGGGGTAGAGGCGGGAGCTTTCTCCATCGCGGACACCCGTGTCACCACACTTGCGCTCATTGCGATGCTGACCGGCGTCAATACCTGGTACCGCTCCGGTGGGCGGCTGAGCAGGGACGGCGTCACCCGGCTTTACACCGGGCTGGCCCGCGGGACAGTGGGGGCGACGGACGCCCCCTCCTGCTGAGCCGCGGCCTTGCGGGATCACAGACCCTTGGAGCGATAGGCCGTCGCGACCCGCTCGATCGCGACCATGTAGGCAGCCATGCGAAGATCCTGCACATCGCCGCGCCCGTTCCAGATCTCGCGCATGGACTGGTAAGCCTCGCGCATCGTGTCATCCAGACCGGAGCGCACGTGCTCGATCTCTCCTGCACCCCGGAGGTACTGCTCCTTAAAGCCGGGCGACAGGGTCCAGTCGAGTCCCTTGTCCGCGGCGAGGCGCTCCAGTTCGTCGACGAGGAGGCGGTGACGAGCCTCCTCCTGCCGGCGCTCCATCCGACCGAACTTGATGTGCGACAGGTTTCCGACCCATTCGAAATAGGACACGGTGACGCCGCCGGCATTGGCATACATGTCAGGCAGGATCACGACGCCCTTCTGCCGGAGAATCTCGTCTGCACCCGCAGTGATCGGGCCGTTCGCCGCCTCGACGATCAGGGGGGCCTTCACCTGCGCGGCATTGTCGAGATTGATCACCGCCTCCATCGCGGCGGGGATCAGGATGTCGCACTCTGTTTCCAGAAGCTTGGAACCCTCACTGACGAAGGTCGCGAAAGGATAGCCCTTCACGCCGCCCTGCCGGTTGATCCACTCCTTGACGGAGAGCACGTCCAGCCCGTCTTCCGAATAGATTGCTCCGTCCCGCTCGATGATGCCGGTGATCTTGGCACCGTCTTCCAGCGACAGGAACTGCGCGGCGTGGAAGCCGACATTGCCGAGGCCCTGAACGATGATCCGCTTGCCGTCCAGCCCGCCGGAAAGATGCGCGCGCCGCACGTCCTCGGGGTGGCGGAAGAATTCGCGGAGCGCGTATTGCACGCCGCGCCCCGTCGCCTCCACCCGCCCGGCGATACCGCCCGCATGGACGGGCTTGCCGGTGACACAGGCAGCTGCGTTGATGTCGGTCGTATGCATCCGCGCATACTGGTCGGCGATCCACGCCATCTCCCGCTCTCCCGTGCCCATGTCGGGGGCGGGGACGTTCTGGGAGGGATTGATCAGATCGCGCTTGATGAGTTCATAGGCGAAGCGGCGGGTGATCCGCTCCAGCTCATGCTCCTCCCATTCGCGGGGGTCGATGCAGAGCCCGCCTTTGGAGCCGCCGAAGGGGATCTGCACCAGCGCGCATTTGTAGGTCATCAGCGCGGCCAGCGCCTCCACCTCGTCCTGATTGACGGTGGGTGCATAGCGGATACCGCCCTTCACCGGCTCCATATGCTCGGAATGCACCGACCTGTAACCGGTGAAGGTGTGGATCTGCCCCCGCAGGCGCACGCCGAAGCGGACGACATAAGTGGAATTGCAGACCCTGATCTTTTCCTCCAGCCCTGGTGAAAGATCGAGAAGCTTCACGGCGCGCCCATACATGAGATCGACGGAATCACGGAAGCTCGGTTCGACTGCGGTCGCCATTGGAATTCCTTCTGATTTCGCAGCGAGTCTATTCCGATCTAGCATGGGGCAAGGCGGCGTCGATAGCGGCAGAACGGCGCGCCGGGAACAATGTGGCTTTTGGCGTCTTCTCAGCCATTGTCTCCGACCTCCGGTGACTGCGGTGCGAGGTCATCGTCTGCCGGAGAACTGGGTCTGAGGCATGGACAGAGGCGACGGTTCGCAGGATAATCGGTGGATGAGTCTACCCCCCGGTTTCCTTGATGAGTTGCGCTCCCGCCTTTCGCTGACCCAGGTGGTCGGGCGGAAGGTTTCGTGGGATTTGCGCAAGTCCAACCAAGGAAAGGGCGACATGTGGGCACCTTGCCCCTTCCATCAGGAAAAGTCCGCATCCTTCCACGTCGATGACCGCAAGGGCTTCTACTACTGTTTCGGTTGCCACGCGAAAGGCGATGTCATCTCCTTCGTCAAGGAAACGGAGAACGTCGGCTTCATAGAGGCCGTCGAGATCCTTGCTCGCGAAGCCGGTATGCCCATGCCCGAGCGTACCGCCGGGGAGCAGCAGCGTGCAGATCTGCGTTCCGGTCTCGTTGAGGTGATGGAGGCGGCTGTGCGTTTCTACCGGCTGCAGCTCGCGGGCGGGGCGGGAGTGGCAGCCCGGGATTATCTGGATCGGCGCGGGCTTGACATGGCCGGGCGGGAGCGGTTCGGCATCGGTTATGCGCCGGACAGCCGAACGGCGCTCTGGTCGCATCTGACGGGCGCGGGCATTGCTCCCCAGCGGGTCGTGGAAGCCGGGCTGGCCATCGCGCCGGACGACGGGGGCACACCCTATGATCGTTTTCGGGGGCGCGTCATGTTCCCGATCAGGGATGCCCGGGGACGGTGCATCGCCTTCGGCGGAAGGGCACTGGATCAGAACGCGCGGGCGAAATACCTGAACTCGCCGGAGACCGCGCTCTTCGATAAGGGCCGCACGCTCTACAATATCGGTCCGGCGCGGGAGGCGGCGGGGAAGGGCCATGCCCTTCTCGTCGCCGAAGGGTACATGGATGTCATCGCGCTGTCGGAAGCGGGGTTCGGCGCGGCAGTGGCCCCGCTGGGCACGGCGGTGACGGAGGAGCAGCTCCGGCTTCTGTGGCGGATCGCGGATGAACCCGTGGTAGCGCTGGATGGCGACAAGGCGGGCATTCGCGCGGCGCTTCGGGTGGTGGACCTTGCCCTGCCGCTTCTGGAGGCGGGCAAGAGCCTGCGGTTTGCCCTGCTTCCCGAAGGGCGGGATCCCGACGATCTGATCCGCGCCGAAGGCCGTGCTGCGATGCAGCGGGTCATCGACAGGGCTGAACCGATGGTGAGCTTGCTGTGGCGGCGAGAAACGGAAGGTCACGTCTTCGACAGTCCCGAGCGCCGTGCCGCATTGGACAAACGCCTGCGCGAGGTGTTGCGCACGATTCGCGACCCTTCGCTCCGCCGTCATTACGGCGAGGAGATCGCCCGGCTCCGCCAGGAACTGTTCGGGCGCAATGCCACCGCTCCGCGCGAACGATTCGGCGGCCAGTTCCGCCGGGGCAAGCCTGCGCTGCCGGTCGGCCCGGCGCCCGCCACCCGCCGCTCCCTGCTGGCGACGGAGGAAGGCGTCGAGGATTCCCTGCGAGAGGCGGTGATTCTTGCGACGCTTCTGACGCATCCTGCGCTTATCGAGCGATTCGAAGCTGATCTGGAAGCGACGGAGATGAACTCTCCCGATCATCGCGCCCTGAGGATAGCAATCCTGCGCAACAGTCAGGCAGAACCTAAAGAGATGCAGGCAAAAATAGCTGCGGAGGCTGCAGCCGCCCTTGAAAAACTGTGGACTTCAAGCCATGTGACCATCGCACCCCCGATCCGCAATCCGGGCGATATCGAACTGGCCGAGATGTGTCTGGCCGAGGAATTCGCCAAACTGGACGCGCGGCGCGGGGCCAGGAAAGAGATCGAGGACGCGGTCGAGGATCTCGGCGGAGTGGTAGACGAGGGGCTGACATGGCGACTCGGTCGCGCCGCTGAGGCAGTAGAGCGCGCCGGAAGAAGACATCACGAGGATGCCACTGATCTGGGAGAGGACCGCTCGGCCCTGTCGCGGCATCTTCAGACACTGATTGATAGGGAGATCTGGGTGAAGAACAGGAAGCTTCGATAACGTATCGGCTGTGATTCGGTCGAATGATTCGATAAACCGCACCCATGATTCGGACCCCCGAGGAGAGCGCATGGCCATCAAGGAAACCGACGACGGCAAGACGGACGATCAGGATGCTGAAATCACGCTCGATATGAGCCAGACCGCGGTCAAGAAAATGATCGCGGATGCGCGCGAGCGGGGGTTCATCACCTACGACCAACTGAACGCCGTCCTGCCCCCAGAGCAGGTTTCCTCCGAGCAGATCGAGGATGTCATGGCGATGCTGTCCGAGATGGGCATCAACGTCATCGAAGACGATGAGGCCGAGGAAACGGAAAGCGAGGGCGGGGCGGTGGTTGAAACCTCCGGCTCCCGTGAAGTCGCGATTGCCGGTGTTCAGTCCGAGACGCTCGACCGCACCGATGACCCGGTGCGGATGTATCTGCGTGAGATGGGCTCCGTCGAACTGCTGTCGCGCGAGGGCGAGATCGCCATCGCCAAGCGTATCGAGGCGGGCCGCAACACGATGATCGCCGGGCTTTGCGAAAGCCCGCTGACCTTCCAGGCCATCACCATCTGGCGGGACGAGCTTCTGTCGGAAGACATCCTGCTGCGCGACGTCATCGATCTGGAGGCGACCTTCGGCCGCTCCATGGATGATGACGATATGGAAGGCCCCGTGGTCGACGGGCTGGATATCGAGCCGGGCGCTGAGGCCGCGCCCCGCCGTGCGTCTTCGGCAGAGCCGGAATTGGATGCCGACGGCAACCCCATCATGCGGTCCGACGACGATGACGAGGATGAAGACGGCTCCAACATGTCGCTGGCCGCGATGGAGACCGCGCTGAAGCCGCGCGTGCTGGAAACGCTGGATTCTATCGCCTCCGACTATGAGCGCCTTGCTGAGATGCAGGATCTGCGCATGTCGGCCACGCTGAACGAGGACAATACCTTCTCGCTGGAGGCGGAGACCGCTTACCAGAAGTTGCGTGGCCAGATGGTCCATCAGGTCAACTCGCTTCATCTGCACAACAACCGGATCGAGGCGCTGATCGATCAGCTCTACGGCATCAACCGCAAGATCATGTCGATCGACTCGAACATGGTGAAGCTGGCCGATGCCGCGCGTATCAACCGGCGTGAGTTCATCGACGAGTATCGTGGCTACGAGCTCGATCCCACCTGGCTGGAACGCATGGCGGGCAAGCAGGGTCGGGGCTGGCAGGTGCTGATTGAGAAGTCGCGCGCCAAGGTGGAGGGGCTGCGGGCCGAGATGGCTCAGGTCGGACAGTATGTCGGGGTCGACATCCAGGAATTCCGCCGTATCGTCTCCCAGGTCCAGAAGGGGGAGAAGGAAGCCCGTCAGGCCAAGAAGGAGATGGTGGAGGCGAACCTCCGGCTCGTGATCTCCATCGCGAAGAAATACACGAACCGTGGCCTGCAATTCCTTGATCTTATTCAGGAAGGTAACATCGGCCTGATGAAGGCGGTGGACAAGTTCGAATACCGCCGCGGCTACAAGTTCTCCACTTACGCCACCTGGTGGATCCGGCAGGCGATCACCCGCTCCATCGCCGATCAGGCGCGCACGATCCGCATCCCGGTCCATATGATCGAGACGATCAACAAGCTGGTCCGCACCGGCCGGCAGATGCTGCATGAGATCGGCCGTGAACCCACGCCGGAGGAACTGGCCGAGAAGCTCCAGATGCCGCTGGAGAAGGTCCGCAAGGTGATGAAGATCGCCAAGGAGCCGATCAGCCTTGAGACCCCCATCGGGGACGAGGAGGACAGCCAACTCGGCGATTTCATCGAGGACAAGAACGCGGTCCTGCCGCTCGACAGCGCCATTCAGGAGAACCTGAAGGAGACGACGACGCGGGTTCTGGCCTCACTCACCCCGCGCGAGGAGCGGGTTCTGCGGATGCGCTTCGGCATCGGCATGAACACCGACCATACGCTGGAGGAGGTGGGTCAGCAGTTCAGCGTGACTCGCGAACGCATCCGGCAGATCGAGGCGAAAGCGCTTCGCAAGCTCAAGCATCCCAGCCGCAGCCGCAAGCTCCGATCGTTCCTCGATCAGTAGAATACCGCGCAGTTTGCACTTTATTTTGGGCGCATTCCCCTCAATGGGAATGCGCCCTATATATTTGCGGGAAGAAGGAGACTTTCCATGACGCTGATAAAACTCCTCTCCGGCGCAGCCCTCGCGGCGCTTCTCTGTGGTCCTGCGGCGGCGGCCATCACGCGGAGTGGATTGCGGGTGGAACCGGTCGATGCAACCCGGTTCATCGTTTATCCGAAAGGCGCAATCGGAGAGTCCGATCTTTGGTGTGCCGCTGCGCAATTTGCCAGACGTCAGGGCCTTCCCGCTGCAGGGCGAATTTGGCGGGTCACGCCGCCTCCGATGGGTGGCGGGCGCGGCGTCATGTTCTCCCTGTCGCCGGAAGACAGCAGCGGGAGAACCGGCGTCATGACCCTCGGCGGCCGGAGGGACGGCTCCTTCAACCGCAGCTTTGCCGAACAGTTCTGCTGGAATCCGACGGAAGATCGGGACTGAAGTTTTTGCTTGCACGTCTCGACTGACAGCGGAACAATGAGTGAACCTTAGTTGGAGACACTCATGACGCCTCTGGAGAGCCTTCCGCAGGACATACAATATCTGCTGGGTGGCCTTGGTGCGCTCTCCCTGATCTTGTTTTTCGGGCTACTCCGGGCGCGCCGGATGAAGGGCGATGCACTTGACGCGCTCGATGACGCCGAAAGGGAAAAGCGGGAGCTTCAGGCCCGGATTGCCGAGCGGGAGGACAGCCTCGCGGAGCATACTGCGAGCCTCGCCCGGTCCGAGGAACGCGCGACAGAGGCGCATGTCCGCGCGGAACGGCTGGAGGAGACGGTGGCGGGGCTCCGTGACCGGCTGGGTGCTCTCCGTCAGGAGGCAGGGCAGGTGCAGTCTGCCCTTGATACGGCTCGGCGGGAAGGAGAGAGGCTCCGGGTGGAAGCGCGTGGTCGCGAGATGGCCATGGAAAAGGACCGGGAAGCCGCGATGCGGGAAATCGCGCTCCTGAAGGAAATGCGCGAGGAGATGACGACGCGGTTCCGCGAAATGTCGGACGAAACGCTGCGCCGACAGAATGCCGATTTCTCCACCGCGCAGACGGAGCGGCTCACCGCACTCCTGAACCCGTTCCGTGAACATGTCGTCCGGTTCGAGGAGGAGTTGCGCAACGTTCACCGCGCAGCCGATCTTGAGCGGGCACGGCTCGGCGAGCAGATCTCGCTGCTTCACCGCCGGTCCGAGGAAATCAGTCAGGAGGCCGTCGCGCTTACCCGCGCGTTGAAGGGGGACAAGCAACGGCAGGGTGCCTGGGGGGAGATGATTCTGGAGCGGATTCTTGAGGAATCCGGTTTGGAACGCGACATTCACTACGAGGTGCAGGCCTTGCGCCGTGATGATGCGGGCAAGACATTCCGGCCCGACGTGATCGTACGGATGCCGCGCGGAAAAGTGGTCATCATCGACTCCAAAGTATCGCTTGTTGCCTATGAAGCCGCCGTGAATGCCGGCAGCCCGGAGGAGCGTGTGCTGCGCATCCGGGAGCATGTCGCCGCGATCCGCGCCCATATCGACCGGCTGGGAGCCAAGGATTACGCAGGCACGGACGCGGAGGCCGTCGACTATGTGTTGATGTTCGTGCCGATAGAGGGTGCGTTGTCGGAGGCTCTGCGCGAGCAGGGTGACCTGACCTCCTATGCCCTGGCTCGCGGGATCGGCCTGATGACGCCAACGACTTTGATGGTCGCCCTCCGCACGATCGAGCATGTCTGGACGGTGGACAGACGGGAGAAGAACGCCGAGGAAATCGCCCGCCGGGCAGGGCTTCTTTATGACAAGGTGGCCGGTTTTGTGGACGACCTTGCTACTGTGGGAACCCATCTGGGGCGCGCGGCTTCGGCGCATGAAGCTGCTGTGTCCAAGCTTTCGCGGGGCGGCGGGAACGTGCTTGGGCAGGTGGACAAGCTTAAGAAACTCGGCGCGCGCAGTAGCCGGAGCATGACGCTCGACTTCGATGAGGAAGAGGACACCCCACTTCTTCCCAGCCACGCGGCCGAGTGATGCTGGCCGAACTGAGCATCGCGACGCAGGGCCGGGGGATGTATGAGATCACCGGAAGGGTGGCGGAACACCTGCCCGTAAAGGACGGCCTTCTGACGCTCTTCGTCCGACACACGTCCTGCTCGCTGCTGATTCAGGAGAATGCAGACCCGGACGTGCAGCACGATCTCTCTGCCTTCTTCGCGCGGTTTGTTCCGGATGCCGATGATCCACGCATGAATTATCTCGTCCACCGTGCGGAAGGGCCGGACGACATGCCTGCTCATATCAAGGCGGCCGTGCTGCCGGTTTCCCTTTCCATTCCGGTATCGCGGGGGTGTATGCTGCTTGGTACCTGGCAGGGCATCTACCTCATGGAACACCGCGCGGCACCACATTCCCGGAGGATCGCATTGCATTTCGTGTGACGCAGGCCAGCCACAGCCGTTACCCAACATCTTGGGGCCTAAATGGGTACTACCCAAGGGGTGGGAGTGTTCCTATAGTCGCTGTGGATAAGTCATGAAATGCAACAAGGGGAAGGCGGATGCGCTGCCCGTTCTGCGGTAACATAGATACACAGGTCAAGGATTCCCGGCCTGCGGAGGATCATGTATCGATCCGTCGGCGTCGGTTTTGCCCAGCCTGTGGCGGGCGGTTTACCACTTATGAACGGGTGCAGCTTCGCGATCTGGTCGTTATCAAATCCTCCGGGCGGCGGGAGGATTTCGACCGGGGCAAGCTGGAACGCTCTATCCGCATCGCCATGCAGAAGCGGCCGATCAATCCGGAGCGTATCGACCAGATGATTTCCGGCATCGTGCGGCGACTGGAAAGTCTTGGCGATACGGACATCCCCTCAAAGGTGATCGGGGAGATCGTGATGGAAACCCTGGCCCGGATCGACACCGTTTCCTATGTGCGTTTTGCCAGCGTGTACAAGAACTTCCAGGCTGCGGACGATTTCGACAAGTTCGTATCGGAGCTTCGTCCGACCAGTCCGGCGGAAGAGTGAAAGCGCTCAGCGACAGCGACGCCCGCTACCTCACAATGGCCGTTGCCCTCGGCGAACGCGGCTGGGGATGCGTCTGGCCTAACCCTGCTGTGGGCTGCGTGATCGTACGGAACGGGCGCATCGTTGGCCGTGGCTGGACCCAGCCCGGCGGCAAGCCTCATGCGGAGGTGGTGGCGCTACGTGAGGCGGGAGATGCTGCAAGGGGAGCGACGGCCTATGTCAGTCTCGAACCCTGCTCTCATCACGGGAAGACCCCCC
Organism: Haematobacter massiliensis; assembly: GCF_000740795.1. Classification (GTDB taxonomy): domain Bacteria; phylum Pseudomonadota; class Alphaproteobacteria; order Rhodobacterales; family Rhodobacteraceae; genus Haematobacter; species Haematobacter massiliensis. Next base: position 337,768 of record NZ_JGYG01000001.1, on the reverse strand, counting down.
CTTGCGCGGAGGCGCTGATTGCTGCCGGTGTCGCGCGGGTGGTGAGCGCGCTGGAGGATCCCGACCCTCGTGTTGCCGGGCGCGGGCATCGAATGCTGACCGATGCCGGCATCGACGTGTTTGCCAATGCCTTACCCGGTGCGGCGGAACGGTCTCACCGCGGATTCCTGAGCCGCGTGCGTAAGGGCCGGCCCATGCTCACGCTAAAGCTTGCGAGCACGCTTGATGGCCGCATCGCGACAGCGACAGGGGAAAGCCGCTGGATCACAGGCGCGGAGTCCCGGCGCCTCGTGCATCTGATGCGGGCACGCCATGATGCCGTGCTGGTCGGGGGGGGAACGGCACGGGCGGATGACCCCAGCCTGACAGTGCGCGATCTGGGCGATCTCCCCTCTCCGGTCCGGGTGGTAGCTGCTGCGGCGCTGGACCTGCCGACTGACGGTCAGCTCGCCCGCACTGTCGCAGAGGGGCCTCCGGTCTGGCTTCTTTTCGATCCGGCGCGCGCGCCTGCCGAGGCGCGACATTTCTGGGAGAACGCCGGCGCGCTGCTGTTGCCGGTGCCCACCGATGAAACGGGTGGGCTGGGCGCCCGCGCCATGTTCGCCGCTCTCGGCGCACAGGGTCTCACGCGGGTGTTCTGCGAGGGGGGCGGGATGCTCGCGGCTTCCCTCCTCCGCGCGTCGATCGTGGATGAGCTGGCCATGTTTACCGCCGGTCGTGCGCTGGGTTCCGACGGCCATGCCGCCGTGGGGCCGCTGTCGATCGACAGGCTGGCGGATGCCCCGCGCTTCAGCCTGCGGGAGAGCCGCGCGATAGGGGCCGACATGCTGACCCAGTGGGAGGCCGTCTGAACCATCGCCGCCTTGCTCAGTCTTGCCCTTCAGGCGCAGTGGGGCTAGGGGTAGGCGCGAAAGGAACCGGCCATGTTCACGGGGATCGTCACCGATATCGGAGAAGTGCTGGCGCTGGAGCAGCGGGGCGATCTGCGCGCGCGGATCGCCACTCGTTACGACGTGGACCTCATGGATCTCGGGGCGTCCGTCGCCTGTGACGGGGTCTGTCTGACGGTTGTCGAGATGGGGCACTCCGATGGCTCCGGCTGGTTCGAAGTCGATATCTCGGCAGAGACGATCGCGGCCAGTGCCCTCGGCGCGTGGATCGTCGGGCGGCCGGTCAATCTGGAGCGGGCGCTTCGCGTGGGCGATGAGCTCGGCGGGCATATCGTCTCGGGCCATGTCGATGGGATGGCGGAGATCATGGAGATGCGGCACGAGGGAGACAGCACGCGCGTGACCCTCAAGGCGCCCGAGCTTCTCGCTCCGTTCATTGCGCCGAAAGGCTCCATTGCGCTCGACGGCATTTCGCTGACGGTGAATGAGGTCAACGGACCGCACTTCGGGGTAAACCTCATCCCGCATACCAAGAAGGTGACGACCTGGGGCAGGCTCGCCGTTGGTCAGGTCGTCAATATCGAGATCGATACGCTGGCGCGCTATGTTGCTCGCCTGCGGGAATGGAGCAAGCCGTGATCGACCATACCCCATCCGTCTATTCCGACGCCGTATCCTCCATCGAGGAGATCATCGACGATGCCCGGAACGGCAGGATGTTCATTCTCGTCGACCATGAGGACCGGGAAAACGAAGGCGATCTGGTCATTCCGGCCCAGATGGCCACACCCTCCGCGATCAACTTCATGGCGACCTATGGGCGCGGGTTGATCTGCCTCGCGCTTACCGGGGATCGGATCGACGCGCTGAAACTACCGCTCATGTCGGCCAACAACTCAACGCGGCACGAAACCGCCTTCACCGTGTCCATCGAGGCGCGCGAGGGTGTGACGACCGGTATTTCCGCGCATGACCGCGCTCGCACCGTTTCAGTGGCGATCGACCCGACGAAAGGGGCCAGCGATATCGGCACACCGGGGCATGTCTTTCCGCTCCGCGCGCGCGAGGGCGGGGTGCTCGTCCGCGCCGGTCACACCGAAGCGGCGGTGGATATCGCGCGGCTGGCCGGTCTTAACCCCTCGGGCGTGATCTGCGAGATCATGAACGAAGACGGGACGATGGCGCGGTTGCCCGATCTCGTTGCCTTCGCGCAGAAGCACGGGATCAAGATCGGCACGATTTCCGACCTGATTGCCTATCGCCGGCGCTACGACAACCTCGTCCATGAGGTTGCGGTGAAGAAGGTCACGTCCGCTTTCGGCGGCGACTGGCTCATGCGGCTTTATTCTGACGAGACGCAGGCGGCGGAGCATATCGTGCTCTCGAAGGGTAATATCGGCATGGCGGAGCCGCTTCTCGTGCGGGTTCACACGCTGGATCCGCTGGAAGATGCGCTTGGCATCGGGGCTGCCTCGGGCAACCTTGCCGCCGCGATGCGCCTGATCGCGTCGGAGGGGCGGGGTCTGATGGTGCTGATCCGCGATACCTCCATGAAACTCTCCACGCAGGAGGAGGCCGCGCCCCACACGCTGCGGCACTACGGGGTGGGAGCGCAGATCCTTGCGTCGCTCGGCCTGTCCAAGATCATCCTGCTGTCCAATTCGCCGACACCGCGCGTCGTCGGCCTTGACGGTTACGGTTTGTCCATCGAGGGCACCCGGCCGATCCCCAAGGAGTGAAACCATGGCCTCGGCCGAAACGCATTACTCGCCGCCAGTTCCGTCTTTCGACGCAGCACCGAAAGTCCTGATCGTCGTTGCGCCCTACTACAAGGATATCGCCGATGCGCTTGTCGCGGGGGCTAAGGCGATGCTGGAGCAATCCGGCGCGACATGGGAACTGGTTGAAGTCCCCGGCGCGCTGGAGATCCCTCCCGCTATTGGCATCGCGATGCGTCAGTCCGACTTTGACGGCTATGTCGCGCTCGGCTGCGTGATCCGCGGGGAAACCACGCATTATGAGACAGTGTGCAACGACAGCTCCCGCGGGCTGATGCAACTGGGTCTTGGCGGAGCTTGTCTCGGCAACGGTATTCTGACAGTGGAGAACCGTGATCAGGCGGTGGTTCGGGCGGACCCGGACGGCCAGAACAAGGGGGGCGGGGCTGCGACTGCGGCGCTGCATCTGATTGCGCTTAGCCGGTCGCTGAAGCGCGCTCCCCGTGAAGTCGGTTTCGTGCGGAAGACTGGCGAATGACCAGCGCTCCCAACAAACGGCAGATGCGGTCAGCCGCGCGGCTTTATGCCGTGCAAGCCCTGTTCCAGATGGAAGCCTCCGGCGCCAGCGTGGACAAGGTGATGCGCGAGTTCGAGACATGGCGCTTCGGGGCCGAGATCGACGAGGGAACCGCGCTTACCGAAGGAGATGTGGACCATTTCCGCAAGGTAGTTGAGGGCGCGGTCACCTGGCAGGCCAAAATCGACCAGATGACTGACCGTGCATTGGTCGCCAAATGGCCCATCGACCGGATCGACCCGGTGATCCGCGCGTTGTTCCGTGCAGCGGGGGCAGAGCTTAGCGCGACCGATACGCCTCCGCGCGTCGTCATCACCGAGTATGTCGATGTCGCGCATGCCTTCTTCCCGGATGGCCGCGAACCCAAGTTTGTCAATGCTGTGCTTGACCACATGGCCCGGGAGGCCATGCCCGAAGCGTTCTAAGGAGAGGGGGCGTCTTCGCCCCCCAACCGCAACTCGACTTCCAGAAACCGTTCGAAGGCATCGAGTTCCACCGGTTCAAATTGCCCGAAGCCCTGCATCCAGACGGAGGCTTCGCGCAAGGCGTCCGGGTCCAGTTTGCACCAGTTGATCCGGCCGCGCTTTTCCTGCGTGATGAGACCCGCGCCTGCGAGGATCGCAAGATGCTTGGAAATCGCTGCAAGCGAGATGTCGAATGGCTGCGCCACATCGCTGACAGCCATGTCATCCTCCAGCAGCAGCGCGAGGATTGCGCGCCGCGTGGGATCCGCAAGCGCCGAAAACACGAGGTCCAGTCGACTTTCCATGGGTCGCCATAGGCCGGAAGCGGTCTGACCGTCAACCTATCGGTTGAATAACGCGCGCGGGCTGTGGGCGCTAACATCCCGACAGGGATCGGACGCGCGAAATGCGAATTAGATAATTTCACGCTATATCATGCATTTGAACGGTGTTTATGAAGTTATTTGTCAGCTTGACTTGAGCGCCGGCGCCCCCTAGTTTCGCCGCAACTTTCCGGAAGGTGCGGGAATGACGGAAGAACCGGATCAGGAGCGGCTGCGCCAGCTCGAAGAACGGCTCTCCCGAATGAAGCGGGATAAGGCTCCCGTCGCACGCAAGGAGCAGGGTGATTTCACCCAGGGCGAAGTTGCCTGGCGGATGGTGATCGAAATGGTCTCCGGCCTGCTGATCGGCTTCGGTATCGGCTACGGGCTGGACTATCTGTTCGGGACGCGGCCGATCCTGCTGGTGATTTTCACGCTTCTCGGTCTCGTGGCCGGGGTGAAGACGATGCTCGGCACCGCTGCCGAATTGAACGCCAAGACCGGGCAGGCGCCTGCCAGCCGCGACGACGAGGGAAACTGACTTGGAACACGAAAGCTCGAGCCCCTTTGCGATCCACCCGATGGATCAATTCGTCGTCAAGCCGCTGTTCGGCGGCGGTGAGGTTCACTGGTACACCATCACCAACGTGACGCTGTGGCTCGCGCTCGCCGTACTCGCTGTTTTCGTGGTGCTGGTGCTCGGCACCCGCCGCCGCGGCATCATCCCGTCGCGCAGCCAGTCGGTTGCAGAACTGGCTTATGGTTTCATCTATAACATGGTGGAGGAAGTGACGGGGCATGAGGGGGTGAAATACTTCCCCTGGGTGCTCACCTTCTTCCTGTTCATCCTGTTCGCGAACCTGCTTGGCCTGATCCCCGGTTCTTTCACCACTACCTCCTCCCTTGCCGTTACGGTGACATTGGCGCTGTTGGTCTTCTTCGGCGTCACGATCATCGGCTTCATGCGCAAAGGGCCCGGGTTCCTCAAGATGTTCTGGGTCACGTCGGCGCCGCTCCCGTTGCGCCCGATCCTCGCGGTGATCGAGGTGATCTCCTACTTCGTGCGTCCGGTCAGCCACTCCATTCGTCTTGGCGGCAACCTTATGGCAGGTCACGCGGTCATCAAGGTGTTCGCTGGTTTCGCCACTGTGCTGGCCATCGCGCCGGTCTCCATTCTCGCTGTCTCCGCGATCTACGGGCTGGAAGTGCTCGTGGCCGTCGTGCAGGCCTATGTCTTCACCATTCTGACCTGCGTCTATCTGAAGGACGCGGTGGGCGACGCTCACCACTGATCCCGGTCGGACCAACTCATCCCAGCCATTCCCATCAAGGAGATACGACATGGAAGGCGAACTCGCTCTCATGGGCAAATACCTCGGCGCTGGTCTCGCGGCCATTGGCCTCGCGGGCGCTGGCCTCGGCGTCGGTAACATTGCCGGCAAATTCCTCGAAGGCGCGCTGCGGAACCCGTCCGCTGCTCCGGGCCAAACGGCGAACCTGTTCGTCGGCATCGCCTTCGCCGAAGCTCTGGGCATCTTCTCGTTCCTGATCGCCCTCCTCCTGATGTTCGCCGTCTGATCCTACGGATCGACGAACGACAGTAGGGCGGTGCTTGGCGCCGCCCGCTTCAGGCTTTCGGGGGACGCGACATGGATTACGCACAGGAGGAGACAGTCGCCGCGGCGGGTATGCCGCAGCTCGACTTCTCGGTCTGGCCAAACCAGATCTTCTGGCTCCTTATCGCGCTTGGCGCGATCTACTTCATCCTGACGCGCATCGCGCTGCCCCGGATCTCCGGTGTGCTGTCCGAGCGTAATGGAACAATTGCCAACGACATCGCCCAAGCGGAAGAGCTCAGGCTGAAGGCGAAAGCGGCGGAGGAGGCCTACACCCAGGCGCTCGCCGACGCACGGTCGGAATCTAGTCGTATCGCCGAGGCAGCCCGCGCGGAGATCCAAAAGGATCTTGATGCGGCGATTGCCCATGCAGATGCGGAAATCGCGGCCCGGACTGCGGAATCCGAAGCCCGGATCGCGGAAATCCATGCCGGTGCTGCGGAGAGTGTTCGTGAGGTCGCGCATGAGGCCGCGCGTGCCATCGTGGGGGCTCTGGGTGGCCGCGCCGCCGACGATGCGCTGGCGCAGGCAGTCGATCAGCGAGTGAAAGGGTGAGGTCCATGCGGAGCATAATGGCCACCACCGTGGCGCTGACGGTCGCGACCCCGGCACTCGCCGCGTCGGCGGACGGGTTCTTCACCTTCCAGAACACGAACTTCACGGTGACGCTGGGGGCCTTGGTCTTTGTCGCCATCCTGCTGTGGTTCGGCGTGCCAGGCAAGATCATGGGTCTGCTCGACAAACGTGCGAGCACGATCAAGACCGAACTGGCAGAAGCGAAGGCGCTTCGTGAGGAGGCGCAGAAGATCCTCGCCTCCTATGAGCGGCGCCAGCGCGAGGTGCAGGATCAGGCACAGCAGATCGTCGCGAACGCAAAGAAGGAAGCCGAGGCTGCTGCTGCGCAGGCCAAGGTCGATCTCGAACGCGCTGTGGCTCGACGCTTGCAGACCGCCGAAGGGCAAATCGGCGTGGCCGAAGCCGAAGCCGTACGCAAGGTACGGGATGAGGCGGTGGCCATTGCGGTTGCGGCCGCGGGCGAAGTCATTGCCAAGCAGATGACCAGGGACGAGGGGAACGATATGATCGACCGCTCCCTTGGTGAGGTGGAAAAGCGCCTGCACTGAAGGCGTCTCTCCAGAAGGAAAAAGCCCGGCGGTAATGCCGGGCTTTTTCCATTTCAGCATAGGATGAGCGAGGGCTCCCGCTTATCCGTTCGGGCGGATGGTGATTTCCACCCGACGGTTCTGAGCGCGGCCCTCGACCGCTGCGTTGCTGGCGATGGGCTGGGTCGAAGCGCGTCCGACCGTGCTGATGCGATAGGCGGGAACCCCATTTGCTGTCAGCACATTGGCAACCGATTGGGCGCGACGCTGCGACAGATCCTGGTTATGCGTGGCGGTCCCGGTGGAATCGGTGTGCCCGGTCACGATGATGGTGCTGTTGGGATACTGGAGAAGGTTGTTGGCGACGGCCGAAATATCGCGCTGGGTCTGGATGCTTACCGTCGCGCTGTCGGTGGCAAAGGTAATTGCTTCAGGCAGAGTCACCACGAGTTCGTTGCCGGTATTGACGATGCCGATGTTGGGGTTGTTGACGTCGCGCCGCAGGTCGGCAGCCTGAGCGTCCAGCGTGGAGCCGAGTGCCCCGCCGATGCCCGCGCCAATTGCGCCGCCGACGGCGGAGGTGACCCATTTGTTATGTGACTTGCTGGTAGAGCCGATAGCCGCGCCACCAAGCGCGCCGAGAATCGCGCCGGTCTGCGCCCCGGAGTTGCTTCCATCGCCTGTCGCGCAACCCGAGAGCGCGAAGGCCCCGAGCATCGCGGTGATGAGATAGGTTTTTGCGTGCATGTCGCGCCTCGCCCTGTGCTTTTTCTCTGCCCGAGATAACGGGCACGGGCGCTATAGCACCGCCGCTCCCGACGCGGCAACTCAGGCGAGAGGTTTCACGAAAATGCGAACGCTTTCAGGCGATTGATGCATCAATGCGCGCGGATTCCCACGCCAGCATGGCGCGTTTGACCGGAAGCCCCCAGTGATAGCCTGTCAGCTGCCCGGTGGAGGAGATCGCCCGGTGGCAGGGGATGATCCAACTGATCGGGTTGCGCCCCACAGCGGCGCCTACGGCGCGGTTGGCTTTGGGAGAGCCGATGGCACGCGCGATCTCTCCATAGGTCGTCACGTGACCGGTGGGGATCTGCATCAGCGCCTCCCACACCTTGATCTGAAAGGGTGCACCGATCAGATGGAGCCGCGTTTCTCCGGTGCCGCCGAAGACCGGCGAGAGCAGGGCGGCCACGCTGTCATCCGCCTGAAAGTGCGCCTTGGGCCAACGCGATGTCATGTCGGCCATCGCCGCCCCGCGCCCGGTTTCCTCCACAAAGGCCAGACCGCAAAGCCCACGTTCCGTGGCCATGACGAGCGTTTCGCCAAAGGGGCTGTCCGTGAAAGCGTGGCGGATCGTCAACCCCGCGCCGCCTCTGGCGTAATCGCCGGGCGACATGGCCTCCCAGCTCATGAACAGGTCGTGCAGGCGGGACGGCCCCGAAAGACCGCTGGCGAGAGCGGTATCCAGCACCGTGAACCGCTCCGCCAGCAGCCGGCGCGCATGACCGAGGGCCAGATACTGCTGGTAACGCTTGGGCGACACCCCGACCCAACGGGAGAAGGTGCGCTGAAAATGCGCAGGCGACAGCCCCAGCTGCGCGGCCAGCGTCTCAAGCGGCAGCTCTCCTTCACGGTCGATGATCTCCAGCGCCCGGGCGATGAGCGCATAGTGGTAGCTTGCGGGCGAGACATCGTTTGACATGGCGTTTCTCCTTGTCCGAAACATAGGCCGGCCTCCGCATTTTCGCGACCCGAATCCTGCGGAATGAGGAGGGGGCTTGTCGTGCCGCCCGCAGGGAAGTAGGCGAGGACCATGGTCAGACAGCTCGACTACAGTGACATGAAGGAGGTCTTCCGCCGGTTTGAGGAACGGGAGCCTGAGCCTGTGGGAGAGTTGAACTACACCAACGCCTTCACGTTGCTGGTGGCGGTAGCGCTTTCAGCGCAGGCGACGGATGTCGGCGTCAACAAGGCCACGAAGGGCCTGTTCGAAGTCGCCGATACACCCGCGAAGATGCTGGCTCTGGGCGAGGAGGGCATCATCTCTCACATCCGCACCATCGGGCTTTACCGTAACAAGGCCAGGAACGTGCTGAAACTCTCCGCTTTGCTGCAGGAGCGTTTCGGGGGAGAGGTGCCGTCGTCCCGCGCCGCACTGGAGACATTGCCGGGTGTAGGACGGAAGACGGCAAACGTGGTGTTGAATACCTGGTTCGGCTTTCCGGCGCAGGCGGTGGACACGCATATCTTCCGCGTCGGCAACCGGAGTGGCATTGCCGTCGGCCGCAATGTGGAGGTGGTGGAGCGGGCGATCGAGGACAACGTTCCGGTCGAGTTCCAGCGTCATGCCCACCACTGGCTGATCCTGCACGGTCGCTATACCTGCAAGGCGCGTGCGCCCCTTTGTCCTGTCTGCCTGATCCGGGACATCTGCCTTTATGACGAAAAGACGGTTGCGGGTGGCAAGACCTCGGCTCGGATTGATCCTTGAGGTGAAAGCGCTACGTGCCGCCTTGTTCGCAAGGAGGATCGTATGACTACTCTCTATTTCCGCAATGGCACCTGTGCGCTTGGCCCCCATATCGCGCTGGAATGGATGGGGGCATCCTATGAGGCGGTTGTGGCCCCGGCCGGCTCGGCGGAACTGCTGGCGATGAATGCCTCCGGTGCGGTGCCCGTGCTCAAGGAGGATGACGGCTGGGTGCTGACGCAGGCGGGCGCGATCCTGCGCTACCTGCTGATCAAGCATCCCGATTCGGGTCTGGGCGGAGAGGACGGCGCGCGCGGTCAGGCAGAACTTGAAAGATGGATTTGTTTCCTTACGGGCGATCTTCATCCTGCCTTCTTTCCCGTCTTCATGCCCGACCGCTACACTACCGATCAGAGCGATGACGCGAAGGCGAAGGTTGTCGAAGCGGGCATCGGGCTGGTGCGGAAGAATCTCCGGCTGCTGGACGCGCAGCTTGAGGGAAAGGAATGGATTCTCGGGCCCAGGTCGGTCGCGGATGCCTATGCCTTTCCGATGATCCGCTGGGCTCGGGCCAAGCTGCCGGACGGGCTTGCGGCCTATACCAATGTCTTGGCGCTTTATGACCGGTTGGCCGCAGACCCCGCCGTGCAGCGTACCCTCAAGTTTCAGGCGGAGGCGAAAGCCCCCTGACAGCGCTTTTGGGCTTCCGTTCCGCCGGCGAAAATCGGAGGGTCCGGCCAGTTCCACGGAGGCCCGAATGAAGAAGTACCAGGTCGTCGGTATCGGTAATGCCATGGTTGATGTGCTTGCCCGCACCGACGATGCCTTTCTTGAGCGAAACGGTGTTCAGAAGGGCATCATGCAGCTCATCGACATGGATCGTGCGGTGGAGCTCTACGGCCATATCGGCCCCGCGCGGGAGATATCGGGCGGATCGGCGGCCAATACGGTCGCGGGAATTGCCGGGCTGGGCGGGCGTACGGCCTATGTCGGCAAGGTTCGGGACGACCAGCTTGGCGCGATCTTTGCCCACGACCTGCGGGCGCAGGGGGCCGATTATGACACGCCGCTCGCCCCGGCCCATTCCGCAGAGCAGACAGGGCGCTGCATCGTCCTGGTCACGCCGGATGGCGAGCGGTCGATGAACACATACCTTGGCATGTCGGAGTTTCTGACCCCTGGGGATATCGACGAAAGTCAGATGGCCGATGCGGACTGGATCTATCTGGAAGGCTACCGTTTCGACGGGCCGGAGAGCATGGAAGCCTTTGCCAAGGCGATCCGGGCGACGAAGGGCGCGGGGGGGCGCGTCTCGCTCACCCTGTCGGATCCGTTCTGCGTGGACCGTCACCGCGATGCCTTCCGGCAGATGATCCGGGAAGACCTGGACCTGCTGTTTGCCAACCGGGCAGAGATCATCTCCATGTATGGCGGCACGTTCGAGCAGGCGATGGCGGCCGCGGCGGCGGAGCTGGAGATTGCCGTGGTGACGGATTCGGAGAACGGGGCGCATGTGATGCAGGGCGGGCGGCACTGGCATGTCCCCGCAGTCGAGACAGGGATCGTGGATGCGACCGGTGCCGGCGATCTGTTTGCCGGCGCCTTTCTCTGGGGCCTGTCGGAGGGCTATGAGCCGGAGACCTGCGGCCGGATGGGCTGTCTGGCGGCGGCAGAGGTCATCTCCCATATCGGGGCGCGCCCGGAGCAGGATCTGCGTGCCCTGTTTGCAAGGAACGGGCTGATCTGAGCGGAGCACGGGCGGGGGAGCACGCCCTGTCCGGTGGGGAGCGCCCCCCGGCCCCCCCCGATCCGTCAGCGGCACCAGTCGATCGGCGTTTCGCCCCTTGCTGTCAGCCAGTCATTCGTCCGGCTGAAAGGGCGCGAGCCGAAGAAGCCGCGGTAGGAGGAGAGCGGCGACGGGTGGGGTGAGGCGATGACGTGATGGCGGGAAAGGTCAACCGTCCTCGCCGCCAGCTTCTGCGCAGGCCCGCCCCAGAGGATGAACACGAGGGGCCGGAGCGCCGCCGCGCGCGCCAGCACCTCAGCGACGAGCGGTGCCCAGCCCAGCCGCGCATGGCCGTTCGCCTCTCCCACCGGAACGGTCAGTGCGGTGTTGAGAAGCAGTACGCCCTGCGCAGCCCAGCGACCGAGATCACCATCGGGCGGTGTGCAGCCGATATCCTCGGCCATCTCGCGGTAGATATTGCGCAGCGAGGCGGGCAGCCGCGTGCCGGGCGGAACCGAAAAGGCCAGTCCATCGGCATTTCCCGCAGTCGGGTAGGGATCTTGACCAAGGATCACCACACGCGCTTTCTCCGGCGGGCAGAGATCGAGCGCCCGGAACACCGCATCGGGTCCGGGCTGGAGCTTGCGCGTATCGGCGACAAGCCGGGCGCGAACCTCGGGCCAGTCCCGACCGAAGAACGGCAGATCGGCCCAGGCGGCGGGCGGCGCCGCGATCTGAAACGTCATGCGGCCTGTGTCAGCGCGGCAAGGCGGCGCACCTTTTCGCGGGCGGCGCCGCTGTCGATGCTCTCTCGCGCAAGGCTGACACCATCCTGCAACGTCGCGACGCGGTCCGCGACGATGAGGGCGGCAGCGGCGTTCAACAGGACGGCGTCGCGATAGGCACCTTCCGCCCCATCCAGAAGCGCCCGGAGCGCGGTGGCGTTCTCCGCCGGGGTTCCGCCGAGGATCTGCTCGAAAGGATGAACGGGAAGACCCGCGTCTTCGGGGTGAATCTCCCGCTCCGTCACCTTGCCGTCCTTCAGTTCGGCGAGTTGCGTGGGACCGGCGATGGAGATCTCGTCCGTCCCGTCGCCACCGTGGACGATCCACGCCCGGTCCGATCCCAGCGCTGCCAGCGTCTCAGCCACGGGGCGGTTGAGATGCGCGGCATAGGTGCCGGTGAGCTGACGGCGCACCCCGGCAGGATTGGTGATCGGTCCCAGGATGTTGAAGATCGTGCGCGTGCCCAGTTCCGTCCGCGTGGCCATTACGTGCCGCATTGCGGGGTGATGGATGGCGGCCATCATGAAGCCGATACCGATCTCCGCGAGCGCCCGCTCGACGACGGGGGGGCCAACCATCACGTTGATGCCCAGTTCCCCCAACGCATCGGCGGAGCCGGATTTGGACGAAAGATTGCGGTTCCCGTGTTTGGCCACGACCACCCCTGCTCCTGCCACGACAAAGGCGGCGGCGGTGGAGATGTTGAGCGTGCCCTTGCCATCGCCGCCTGTGCCAACAATGTCTATCGCGCCTTCCGGGGCGCGGACGGCATTGCAGCGGGCGCGCATTGCGCTGGCGGCCGCCGCATATTCCTCCACCGTCTCGCCACGTGTACGCAAGGCCATGAGCAGGCCGCCCATCTGCGACGGCGTGGCCTCGCCCTCAAAGAAGGCGGCGAAGGCGGTTTCTGCCTCCGTTCGGGTGAGCGGACGTTCTGCGGCAAGGCCGATCAGCGGGCGGACGCGATCGCTCATGCCGCCTCACCCGTGGAAAGCGGGCGGGTCGCGATCCCAGCGCCTTCCAGGAAGGTCGCCAGCATCCGGTGACCATGCTGGGAGGCGATGCTCTCCGGGTGGAACTGGACGCCTTCGATCGGCAGGTCGCGGTGCTTCAGACCCATGATGGTCCCATCGGCCAGCCAGGCCGTGACTTCGAGACTGTCGGGCAATGTTTCCCGCTCCACGATCAGCGAGTGGTAGCGGGTGGCCTCAAAGGGTGTGGGAAGGCCGGCAAAGACACCGGCACCCGCATGTTCGATCCGGCCCATCTTGCCGTGCACGATCTCTCCCGCCCGCACGATACGCCCCCCGAATGCCTGACCGATAGTCTGATGGCCAAGGCACACGCCAAAGAGCGGCGTACGCGTTTCTGCCGCCGCCGCCGTCAGGGCAAGACAGATACCCGCCTGTGCCGGATCGCAGGGGCCGGGGGAAAGCAGGATGGCAGCGGGGTTCATCGCCATGGCCTCCTGCACATTCAGGGCATCGTTGCGCCGCACGACAACATCCGCGCCGAGTTCGCCCAGATAGTGCACGAGGTTATAGGTGAAGCTGTCGTAGTTGTCGATCAGCAGGAGCAATGGCGCGGCCCTCCGTCGTATGTCTGGCGCTTGTTCGCGGCCGGTCCACCGGCCCGTCGCCCGAGTGCCTTTGGGGGTGAACCCGCGCCGGACGGCGGCTATAGATGTTCAGGTCGCAGCGTCCGGGTCAAGGCCTCCGGGGGCTGCCCGGAACTGTTTTGCAAGGAGCGGACGATTGGCGAACGGGTTGTTGAAGGGAGCGCTATCGGGGATGGCGGTCGGTGTGATCGTTGCCGCGGGCCTTTCGGTGCTTTCCGTTCCACGTCGGGATGCCGCCCCTGCGGTGCCGCTTCCAAGCGCAAGTTCCGATACCGCCGGGGCGGAAGAAACCCCGCCGCCTCCGCCGGAGACACCGGCGCCGCAAACATCCGTCGAACAGCCCGCATCCGAAGAGACTGCGCCCGTAGAGAATGCTCAGGAGGCCGCTCCACCCCCGGCACTCTCAGAGCCCGCTTCCGATCCGCCGCCCGCGCCGGAGCCGCCGGCCTTTGAGCCTCCGCCGCCGCCCGAGACCGAGCCCCCCGCGGAAATTCAGCCAGCGCCGTCAGTTCCTGCGTCCAGCAGTGACGCACCCATGCAGGACACGGCTGTTCCCCTCGCTCCGCCGCCGCCCGCGGAGGAAGCTTCTACCGTGGAGCCCGTCCCAGCCGACTCGCAGCCTGCCAAGGCGCCGGCGGCTGAGGGCCCGCGGCTCGCGATCCTGCTGCTCGATGATCCGCAAGTGCCCGACCTGGCCGAACGCATCGGTGCGGTGCCGTTTCCGGTGAGCATTGCTCTTGATCCCGGCAACACCGAAGACGCTGCCCGCTTCGCCGCTGCGGGTGTGGAAGTGGTGGCGGTTGAGAAGGAAGGGGAGCAGACGCAGCTGGCCGGGGCTGCGGCACGGCTGCGTCTTGAGGGGGAGGGCGGTCACGTCTTGCGTCAGGATGGCGGTGCGTTGAGCCTTCCGCTTGTTGCATCCGCAGGCGAGGAGCCCGTATCCAGACCGCTGGATCGCGCGCTTTACCGCGCGGCGCAGTCCGGTGCTGCGGCAGTGGTGCTGCGCCAGCCGACCAAGGAAAGTCTTCTGGTGCTCGGCGAGTGGCTCTCTCGTACGGAGGTGGTGGTCGTCCCGCTTTCGACGCTGGAGAACTAGCCGATCGGGTTCCCAGCGACATAGACGGCCCGGATGGCGCGATCGTCCCCCATCATCACGGTGGCGAAGATCTGCTCCCAGACATTCTCCGCTCGGGCGGAGCGTTGTGCAATTGCGGGTGTGGACGAAAGATCGACCGCGATCAGGTCCGCCTCCATCCCCGGACGGATCGTCCCGATTCTGTCGCCCAGATGCAGTGCCTCCGCGGAGCCTGCGGTGGCAAGCCACCAGAGCGCTGCCGGATGGATGGGCGCGTGGCGGAGCTGACCGACTTCATAGGCCGCAGCCATGGTCCGCAGCATGGAGAAGGACGAACCACCCCCCCGTATCCGTCGCCAGACCGACGAGCTGCCCCTCTGCCTTCAGACCCGCCATGTCGAACAGGCCCGATCCGATGAATGTGTTGGATGTGGGGCAGTGCACAAGGCTCGCGCCGACCTCCAGCAGGCGTGAGCGCTCCCGCGGGGTAAGGTGGATCGCATGACCGTAGATGGCGCGCTCCCCCAGCAAACCTTGGGTTTCATAGGTGTCGAGATAGTCGCGCGACTGCGGATACAGCGCCTTCACCCACTCGATCTCATCGGTCTGCTCGGACAGATGCGTCTGCATCAGGCAGTCCGGATGCTCCTTCCAGAGCTGCCCGACCATGTGCAACTGCTCCGGGGTAGAGGTGGGAGAGAAGCGCGGTGTGATGACATAGGAAAGCCGTCCGCGCCCATGCCACTTCTCCAGCAGGCGCTTCGAATCGTCGTAAGCGGATTGCGGGGTATCCTTCAGTCCGTCGGGCGCGTTCCTGTCCATGCAGACCTTGCCGGTGAGGGCGCGGAGGCCGCGTCCCTCCGCCGCCTCGAAGAAGGCGTCCACGCTTTCTGGATGGATCGTGGCATAACTGCAGGCGGTGGTAGTCCCGTTGGAGAGCGCAAGGTCGAAATACCGCTCCGCGATCTGGCGGGCATAGGCCGGATCGGAGAACCGCATTTCCTCCGGAAAGGTATAGCTGTTCAACCAGTCGATGAGCCGTTTGCCCCAGCTCGCTATGATCGCGGTCTGAGGGTAGTGAACATGCGCATCGACGAATCCGGGAGAGATCAGGGCATCGCCATGGTCGATGATCTGCGCCTGCGGGGCCTCCCGTGAGAGACGTTCGCGCGGACCTACGGCGGCGATGCGGCCGTTTTCCACCAGAACAGCCCCTCGGCTGTCGATGCGAACGGCTTGTGGCCCGTCGCGGAACGGATCCCCGTCAAAGGTCATCACTTGTCCCGCGATCAGCGTCTGCATGTTCATCTCCCTGCGTCGGTCGGTCGCCACCCTATGACGCCGTCCGCGCGGGGTAAATGCGCCGCGGAGTCGTTTGAAACCTTGCTGGTGAGGTCGCGCGTTTCCTCCGCTCCCGGTAGCGTGTTTGATTTCCCGCGCCGTCGCCCCTATGCCGCAGCGGCGGTTGCCGCTAAGGTCCGCCGCGAGTCCAGCCCGTTACGGAGTCGCCATGACCGAGCCCGAAAGCCCCCGGCGCGAGGAAGATGCCCATGCGCTGGATCCAGATCGCGTAGAGGCCATTGTCGAGGCGGTGGAGGCGGAGGATGCGCCTCTGCTTGACGCGCTCATGGAGCCTCTCCACGCCGCCGACATCGCCGACCTTCTCGAGCAGATCGGACCGGCTGAGCGGCAGGCGCTTATCCGGCTCTGGCCGGGCGGGATCGACGGAGACATTCTGTCGGAACTGGGCGAGGGTGTCCGCGAAGAGGTCATCGAGGCCCTGCCGCAGGACGTGCTGGCCAATGCCGTCCGGGAACTCGATTCCGACGATGTCGTCGACATCATCGAGGATCTGGAGGAGCCGCAGCAGCGCCAGGTTCTCGATGCGCTGGACGATGCGGACAGGGTGGCGGTGGAGCAGGCGCTCTCCTATCCCGAGTATACGGCGGGTCGTCTCATGCAGCGGGAGGTGGTCACCGCCCCGGAGGACTGGACGGTGGGGCACGCCATCGATTTCCTGCGAAACGAGGAATGGCTGCCGGACCAGTTCTATCACGTCGTGCTGATCGACCCGCGCCACCGGCCTACCGGCTATGTGGCCTTGGGCAAGATGCTCGCCTCCCGGCGGGACAAGCAGCTCTCCGAAATCACGGAGGACAGCTACCGGACCATCCCCGCCACCCAGAGCCAGGAGGATGTGGCCTACGCCTTCAACCAGTACCACCTCATCTCTGCACCGGTGGTGGATGCGGACGGGCGGCTGGTTGGCGTCATCACCATCGACGATGCGATGAGCGTGCTTGAGGACGAGGCAGAGGAGGACATCCTGCGTCTGGGCGGGGTGGGTGACGAAAGCCTGTCGGACGGCGTGCTGGACACCGTGCGCCTTCGGTTTCCCTGGCTTTTCGTCAATCTCATCGCGACCAATCTGTCAGCGCTGGTCATCGGGCATTTCGAGGGCGCCATTGCTCAGATCGTAGCGCTGGCCGCAATCATGCCGATCATCGCCTCCATGGGCGGGAACACCGGGACGCAGACGTTGACCATCGCCGTCCGTTCGCTCGCCACGAAAGACCTTACCTCCTCCAACGCCTGGCGGGTCGTGCGACGGGAACTGTTGGTCGGCATGACGAACGGGATCATCTTCGCCACGCTGATGGCTTCCGTGGGTTGGTTGGGATATGGCTCGGCGCTGCTCGGCGGGGTGATTGCGGCGGCCATGGTCATCAACCTGATTGTAGCCGCCATTGCGGGTACTCTGATCCCGCTGACGCTGAACCGGCTGGGGCTGGATCCGGCACTGGCCTCGGGCACCTTCGTGACGATGACGACGGATGCGGTGGGTTTCTTCTCCTTTCTGGCGCTCGCCTCGGCGGTGCTGCTGTGAGTGGGGAGGATATTGCGCGCGTGAAGTCCGCGGCGCGGCAACTGGCGCGGCAGCGCCGGGACGCCGTGGACCGGGTTCTGGGTAGACCCGCGGCGGAGCGGCTCAGGGCGGAGATCGGCCCGCCTGATGGCCATCCCATTGCCGCCTATCTGCCCATCGGCAGCGAGATCGACCCTCTTCCCGCGCTGACCGGTTGGCCTGTATGCCTGCCGGTCGTGGAGGGAAGGGGTCAGCCGCTGCGCTTCCGGCGCTGGGAGGAGGGCGTGCCGCTTGCCGCCGGTCCCTTCGGCACAAGGCATCCAGAACGCGGAGAGTGGGTGCAGCCGAGGTATCTGGTCGTTCCGCTGCTCGCCTTTGACCGCAGCTGCATGCGGCTGGGATATGGCGGGGGGTTCTATGACCGGACGCTCGCCATGCTCCGCGGCTTCCATCCCGTGCGTGCTTTCGGCTTCGCCTACGCCGCGCAGCAGGTGCCGGTCGTGCCCGTAGAAGCTACGGATGCGCCACTCGATGCGGTCGTGACCGAGCGGGAGACGATCTGGAGACGGTGACAATACTCTCAGGCGCATGCCGGTGCCGCCGAGGCCAACCATTCGCGAGCGAAATCGAACGCGCAGGCGCGGGGCGCACGTCAAAGCCCCACCGTTCCTCACCGCCTTGGCTGGCAGAGTGCCAATCCCAGTTTCTGCAGGGAGCGCGCCGCCGCGGAGGAGGTGTCGCGCACTGCGGCCAAGGGGGGCTTCGCTGGCCAGAAGCATGTGCTGTGCGCTTAAAAACGGTGTGCGCTCCGGCGCGCCAGACGCTATGATCGGCGCATGTCGATCTGGAGCCGCATAAGGGATGCGCTGGCCGCGCTTGCGCAGGGGGAGAGTCTCTCCGCCGTGTTCGAGCGCCTGCGTGCGCCGCCCGAACGCTCCGTCGCCTTCACCATCGCCGTGATCGCGCTGGGAGCCAAGATGGCCAAGGCCGATGGCGAGGTCAAGCGGAGCGAGGTCGCCGCCTTTCGCGAGGTGTTCCACATCCCGGAGGAGGAGGAGCCGAACGCTGCCCGCGTCTATAACCTCGCCCGGCAGGATGTGGCGGGTTATGAAGCCTATGCCCGGAAGATCGCCGGAATGTTCCGTGCGGAGAGCGATCCAGTGCTCATCGACCTGATGGACGGGCTGTTCCGCATTGCGGTGGCCGACGGTGGTTTTCACGAGATGGAAGAGGCGTTTCTGAAGGATGTGGCGGAGATCTTCGGTCTCTCCGACCGGTGCTACCGTTCGCTTCGCGCGCGCCATGTGTCCGACACCGAGCCTGACCCTTACGAGGTGCTCGGTGTTTCCCCCGATGCGCCGATGACCGAGGTCCGTGATGCCTGGCGCAGCGCCGTCCGTGACTCGCATCCCGACAGGATGCAGGCGAGGGGCGTACCGCCGGAGGCCGTGAGGCTGGCGGAGCGGCGTCTTGTCGCGATCAACCGCGCCTGGGAGACCATCGGGCGCGAGCGCGCGGCCTGACCCGGCCCATGCGGATCGCCACCTATAATGTCGAGTGGTTCAACTCCCTGTTCGACGATACGGGCAGGCTGCTTGAGGATGATGGCTGGTCCGGGCGCCACGGGGTGCGGCGGGCGGTACAGATCACTGCTCTGGGGACGGTCTTTCGCGCAGTAGACGCAGATGCGGTCATGGTCATCGAGGCGCCCGACGAGTCCCGCCATCGTGCCACGCATGTCGCATTGGAGAGCTTTGCCGCCCGTTTCGGTTTGCGGACCAATACCGCGCTGCTGGGATTCAGGAATGACACGCAGCAGGAGATCGCGCTGCTTTATGATCCCGCACGGCTGACGGCGCGGCACGATCCGATGGGAACCTTCACCGGGCGGCGGGGGAGCCATCCTGTGCCGCGTTTCGATGGGACTTATCGAATCGACCTCGACATCGACGGAACGGAGGATGTCGTCACCTTCAGCAAACCTCCACTGGAGGTCGCGGCAGTATCGGCGTCCGGGCGAGCCTTCCGCATGATCGGCGTGCATATCAAGTCCAAAGCCCCGCATGGTGCGGTGGACGAGAATGAGGTGATGCGCCTGTCGATCCAGAACCGGCGCAAGCAACTCGCGCAGGCCATCTGGCTTCGGGAGCGCGTGCTCGCACAACTTGCGCGCGGCGACTCGCTCATGGTCATGGGGGATTTCAACGACGGTCCGGGGCTCGACGAATACGAGAAACTCTTCGGGCGCTCCGCGGTCGAGATCGTCATGGGATGGAACGCGCCGAAACCCGAACGGCTCTACGACGCCAATGCCCGGCGCGCGCTTGCTCAGCGGATCGCCGCGCAGCCTGCCACCGCGCGCTTCTGGGTGCCGGACGAGGGGACCGGTCACTACCTCTCGGCATTGCTGGACTACATCATGGTGTCGCCGGATCTCCGCGCCCTGCAACCACGCTGGCGGATCTGGCATCCCTTCGATGACCCCGCCTGTTATGGCGATCCGGTGCTGCGGGAGGCGTTGCTCACCGCGTCCGATCATTTTCCAGTATCAATCGACCTGCCCCTTTGACGCCCCGTGGCGGGTTGAGCGAATGCTGGTCTATGCTAGATGAGTAATGCGGAAAGGAAGCCTGGTCATGATACGTCCACACCATCGCGCTCAGTTTCTGGCGGCCTCACTGGCGCTGATGGCGGGCGGCGCCTTCGCTCAGACGAACCCGCCCGAGCCGCCGTCAAGCCTTCCCGACCCGGGCAACGATGTGGAGCGCGGCTTCGACATGTTCCGCGAGGGAGCGGATGCGATGCTGAGGGGTATTTTCGGCGAAGTGGGGCCAGCGCTTCGGGCGCTCGCCGACCGGATCGGCGACCTCAGAAACTATGAGCCGCCCGAAGTGCAGGAAAATGGTGACATCCTCATCCGGCGCAAGCCCGACGCCCCGCCCTATGTTCCGCCCCCTGCTGACCCCGAGACGCCTGCCGCGCCGGGAGTGGAACTTTAATCAACCCTCAGGCTGCGAGGCGGCCGCCTGCCGCGCCACACGAACGGAAGTCTCCACCTGAAGCCCTGCGCCGAGCGCCTTGAACCGGGCGGCCGCGACCTCGCCGTACAGGCCCTCCATCTCCGGCTGAAGAATGAGTTCGAGCTTCTTCTTCTTCGGGTAATACTTCAGTTTGCCACCCATTTCCGGCGACTCGACAAAGAACATCGCGCCGAAGCGCATGGCGCGTCCGAGCACTTCCGCATCCTGTATTTGCTTGTCGTTCAACAGTTGCAAGAGTGGCTCAAGTCGGCTGCCGGAGCGGGAATTCTTGTAGCGATGCAGCAACGCCAGCCCCAGGAACACACGACCGGGATGGTCCAGCCCGCCAAGGTTGGCGCGGGTCGCGTTGTCGAAGCAGACCTCCGCCCGGTAGTCAGGATGAGCGCGCCATGTCGTGTCATGCAGCAGGCAGGCAGCCTTGACGAGGCGAAGGCGAGCGGGAGGAGCGCTCTTGTAGAGAGGTGACAGGAAGTCGAACAGCTTCTTGCCGAAGCCGGGCATGCGCGCGCTGGAGGCTTCGGTAAATCGCGCGGCTTCGATCAGCGGATCGCGACGCCGCAGCTTCTCCGGCATCTGCTCATAGAGCAGCCCCTCCCGGATGCCGTAGGAGGACACATCGATCTCCCGCGGACGGAAGGTGGTCACGAGTTGCTCCAGCACATCGGCGGCCAGCGGCACCAATGCCATCCGGTCGGTGGATATCCCCGTTTGCAGACGTAGCCAGTTGAGATCGGAGCGGCGAATCCAGCCGACCGTATCGATGACGGATTGCCGGCTCATGCGGTATTCGTGCAGGACCGTCAGCGGGTAGGCCCTGCGCTCCATGTCAAGTCGGGCGATGGCGCGCCATGACCCGCCGACGAGGTAGATGCGCTCATGCTTGGCGCCGATCAGTTCCTTCGCTTCGCTCAGGATGCGGCGGATATGCTTGCGCAGGGCAACGGCCCCTCCTTCCACCAGCTGAAGGCGGAACGGTCCGAGCGGCAGGGAAACGCGCTTGCCGATCGCTCCCTTGCTGACCAGCGCGAGTTCCATCGAGTTGCCGCCGATATCGCAGACAATGCCCTCGGCGTCCGGCCAACCTAGCAGAACGCCCTGCGCCGAAAGCCGCGCCTCCTCCGACCCGTCGATGACATGAAGGCGAAGCCCGGTCTTCTCCAGCACTTCGGCAGAGAACTCCGGCCCATCTTCCGCCTCGCGCACGGCGGCGGTCGCTACGACAGAGAGCCGCACGATATCCATGCCCTTGGCGATAAGTGCGAATCGCTCCAGCGCGGACAATGCACGGGCACGGCCCTTGGGGTTGAGCCGACCCGTCACCACGAGGCCTTCACCCAGCCCGGCCATGATTTTTTCGTTGTAGAAATAGGCCGGAGACCGGGCCGCCCCATCGAATACCACCATCCGCACGGAGTTGGACCCGACGTCGATGACGCCCACGCGGGACAATGCCCGGACGGAGGGATCCTCAAAGAGTGGAGGCCCGAACGGGCCCCAGCCCTCGGCAGGGGTGGTGGATGTGGCGTCCATCTTCTGCGGCTCCTCTAGGCTTAGCCCCCGAATAGCCTTTCCGGTTGCTGATGGTCAATCGGCTGGAGCCGGGGAGCCCTTCGTCAATCAACAGAGAGCGCGAGTACCGGCGCATCCGCCGCCCCCGCCGTGCCGCGCCCGGAGAGCGAGGGATTCTCCATGAAGAACCGATGGCAGTTGAAAGCCTCTGTCCCGAGCGGCGGAAGATAGCGCTGATAGTGACCGTCGGGGGCCAATACCCAGCTTTGCTCCACATCGGCGAGGTTTGCCGCCATGATCTGGCTGAGGATCTGTGTCCGTACCGTGTTGTTGACGATCTCCACCAGCGTTTCCACGCGCCGGTTGAGGTTTCGCCCCATCCAGTCGGCGGAGGAGATGAACACTCGCGCCCGCTGCGAGGGCAGACCGTAGCCATTGCCGAAACAGACGATGCGGCTGTGCTCAAGGAACCGGCCGACGATAGACTTGACCCGGATGGTTTCCGACAGCCCCTTCACCCCGGGGCGAAGGCCGCAGATGCCCCGGATGACCAGTGTGATCCTGACCCCCGCCTGGCTGGCGGCATAGAGCGCGTCGATCACTTCCGGGTCGATGAGGGAGTTCATCTTGGCCCAGATCTCGGCACGGCGACCGGCGCGGGCGAACTCGGCTTCCCGGGCGATCATCGCCAGAAGGTTGGGCTTCAGCGTCAGCGGAGAGATCGAGAGGTTTTCCAGTACCTCCGGCTGGGCATAGCCCGAGAGATAGTTGAACACTTTTGTCGCGTCTCGCCCGAGTGCCGGATTGCAGGTGAACAGGCTGAGGTCGGTATAGATCCGGGCTGTGATCGGATGGTAGTTGCCCGTGCCAAAATGGGTATAGGTCACGAGGTGGTCCCCCTCGCGCCGGACCACGGTGGAGATCTTGGCGTGTGTCTTGTAATTTATGAAGCCGTAGACGACATGCGCGCCTGAACGTTCCAGACGCCGCGACTGACGGATGTTCGCGGCCTCGTCAAACCGGGCCTTCAACTCAACCAGAGCCGTCACCGATTTGCCGGATTCCGCCGCCTCGCAGAGCGCCCCGACGATAGGGCTTTCGCGGGATGTGCGGTAGAGTGTCTGCTTGATCGCCAGCACATTCGGATCCCGCGCCGCCTGCTCGAGGAAGCGGATCACCATGTCGAAGGTTTCATAGGGGTGGTGGAGGAGCATGTCCTTCTGCCGGATGGCGGCGAAGATGTCCCCGTCATGATCCTGCACCCGCTCGGGCACACGGGGTGTGAAGGGCGGCCAGAGCAAATCGCGCCGGTTATCGAGAATCAGCTCTTTCAGATCGGCGATGCCGACAATGCCGCGGCCCTCTGCCACCTCATCCGCGGTGACGCCCAGTTCCTCCATGATGAGGCTTTGCAGCTCCGGGGGCGCACCGGCGGAAATCTGCATGTGGATGACCTCGCCCCGGCGGCGACGCTTCAGGGCGACCTCGAACTCCCGCACCAGGTCTTCGGCTTCGTCCTCCACCTCGATATCGCTGTCGCGGAGCACACGGAACGAGCAGGCCCCTGCCGCCTTGTAGCCAGGGAAGATGGAATGGAGGTGCAGCATCAGCACCTCTTCCAGAGCTAGGAACCGCGCCTCGCCGTCCCTGCCGGGCAGCCGGACGAACCGCGAAATCTGCTGCGGGATCGGCAGAAGCGCGTGAAGAATCCGGTTGTCGGTCTCCCGGTGCAATTCGAGCGCGAGGCAGTAGCCCATATTGGGGATGAAGGGGAAAGGATGCGCCGGATCGATCGCCAGCGGCGAAAGCACGGGGAAAACCTGCGACAGGAAGTATTCGTCCAGAAACTTCTCATCCCGCCGTATCAGCTTGGAGGGGGTGAGCAGGGTGATCCGCTCCTTCTCCATCTCGCGGCGGAGCTTGTTCCATGTCGTCTGCTGCGTCTGCATGAGCCGCCGCGCATCGGCATGGATAAGGACGAGTTGCTCCGCGGGCGTGCGTCCGTCATCGGAAAGGCTCGTTTTGCCCGCCTTTGCCAGTTCCATGAGTCCTGCGACG
The DNA here is from genome assembly GCF_000740795.1 of Haematobacter massiliensis. Lineage (GTDB taxonomy): Bacteria > Pseudomonadota > Alphaproteobacteria > Rhodobacterales > Rhodobacteraceae > Haematobacter > Haematobacter massiliensis. The sequence goes on along the minus strand of NZ_JGYG01000001.1, from coordinate 313,926 downwards.
CGGACGGTGTAGAACTCATCCAGGTTTGCGGCGGAAATAGTCAGGAAACGCAGCCGCTCCAGGAGCGGCACACGCGGATTCTTTGCCTCTTCCAGCACACGCCAGTTGAAGTCGAGCCAGGAGAGTTCCCGGTTGAAAAACCGGGACGGCCCCCCGGCTTCGCCCGTGGGGAGGCTGACAGGTACGGAAAAGCCGCCGTTGAGGAAATCGGATGGAGATGTCATGCCGCGCTTATCATTCACACATGTAACCCGCAGATGACAGCCGCCCACGTCTCTGCTTCGAATTGCAGTATCTCCTCTTCCTTCCGTCGCTGTCCAGAGCGACTTGGGGTACAGGATCAGCGGTCGACGGGCGTGAGGCTGGCGAGAACCCCTTGGGCGAGTGGGCGGGTGACGGCGCGGCCTTCCGCCAGAGCCGCGCGATCCAGCGCAGCCACGAGCCTGCGTGCAAAGGCCATCGAACGATCCATCCGCGTGACGAGCCAGTCCACGACCTGCGGTTGAACGGCAATCTGGCGGTCGGCGAACTGCTTGGTCAGCACGGCAGTCAAAAGCTCGTCATCGGGGCGGGAAAGACGGGCGACGGGCAGGGTGGCAAGGCGGCTGGCCAGATCGGGAAGGAGAAGGGGCCACCGCGCGGGTTCCTCTGATGCAGTGAGCAGAAGCCGCCCACCGTCTTCGCCCAGCACGTTGTAGAGGTGGAGGAGCGCCGTCTCCCCCGCCAGCTGGCCGGCTACCTCCCCCGCATCCTCAATGACGATTCGCCCCCAGGCCGCGAGCGCGAAGGGCGAGGTCTCCGCAAGGTCCGCCGCATGCAGGACCACAGCCCCCGCTTCGGCCGCCCAGATTGAGGCCAGATGCGTCTTGCCCGCCCCGGGCGGCGCGATGATTGCGAGTTTGCCTTCGGGCCAGTCTCGCCAGTCGTCGACCATCGCGACAGCCGTCGCGTTGGCAGGGGAGACAAAGAAATCCTGCCGGCCCATCGCCTCCGGCAAGGGGAGGTTGAGCGGCAGTTGCCTGCTGGGAGGGTCTGCCTCCATCATCCCCGGGTCAGAGATCGTCGAGATCGAGGGGGCGTGGCGCCCCGCGATATAGCCGGCTGTCCTTGTAGCGCTCCACCAGGAACCGGCAGATGACCCCGATGGCTGCGGAGACCGGCACCGCGACCAGCATCCCTACAAAACCGAACAGCGCCCCGAAGGCGGAAAGCGCAAAAAGCAGCCAGACCGGATGGAGCCCGACGGATTCACCCACCAGCTTCGGAGTGAGATAGTTTCCCTCGACCATCTGGCCGACGACGAAGATGCCGACCACGACGAAGATCCAGAAGGGATCGTTCCAGTACTGAAAGAGTGCGACCCCGATGGAGGTCACGCCGCCCATAAAAGTGCCGAGATAGGGGATGAAGGCGATCATTCCGGCAAACACGCCGATGAACAACCCGTATTGCAAGCCAACGCCCATCAGCGCGAGGCCATACCAGGCCCCGAGGATGATGCAGACGGTGAGCTGCCCCCGGATGAAACCGGCAAGCGCAAGGTTGATCTCCCCCGCGAGGCGATAGATCGTGGGCGCATGTTCGCGCGGCAGAAGGCTGCGGACGCGGGCGACCATCCTGTCCCAGTCCAGCAGCATGTAGAACGCCACCACCGGGACAACGACGATGAAGATCGCCGCGTTGATGACGCCGAACAGCGATTGCAGCACGGTATCGGCAAAGACACTCACCCGGTCCTGAACGGCGGCGGCCACGGTGTTGAGCGTCTGGCGCATGGTGCTTTGCTCGTCCAGAAGCTGGGGATAGTGCAAGTCGATGTAGCGTTGAATGGCGTCCACATAGCTTGGGGCCGCCTCAATCAGACTTGCGCCCTGCTGGATCACCATAGGCAGCACGAGCAGCAGGAGCATGGTGAATACCATCAAGGCCGCAAGCGAGATGATCACCGTCGCCATCAGTCGCGAAAGACCGATCCTCTCCAGCCGGTCTGCCAGCGGGTCAAGGAAGTAGGCGATCGCACCGCCTATGACAAAGGGCAGGATTACATCGCCCAGCACCCAGAGCAGCAACAGAAAGACCAGCGCCGCGATGCCCCAGTACTTTACCTGTTCCTTGACGGTCAGTTCCATGCTGCTCTTCCCATGCATTCGATAGCCGGCCCAAACGCGGCTCATCGCCTGACCGTTTCATCTATGCAAGCCGCCTTCGCATCATCCGTGCCGCGGCTTGCCTGTCACATTGGGATGGCTTAGCAGGGGCGGCAATGTCTTTCTTCTGATCCCGGAGTGCGCGCGATGAGAATGTCCCGCTATTTCCTGCCCGTCCTGCGGGAAAACCCGGCTGACGCCCAGATCGTCAGCCATCGCTACATGCTGCGTGCGGGGATGATCCGGCAGCAGGCGGCCGGCATCTATTCGTGGCTGCCCCTTGGCTTCAAGGTGCTCTCGCGCATAGAGCAGATCGTGCATGAGGAGCAGCAGCGCGCCGGCCACATCCCCCTGCTGATGCCCACGCTTCAGCCCGCCGATCTCTGGCGCGAATCCGGCCGCTACGACGCCTATGGGGAGGAGATGCTGCGCATCACCGACCGCCACAAGCGCGAGATGCTCTACGGCCCGACGAACGAGGAGATGATCACCGATATCTTCCGCTCGGCCGTTGGCAGCTACAAGGATCTGCCGCTGACGCTCTACCATATCCAGTGGAAGTTCCGCGACGAGATCCGCCCGCGCTTCGGCGTGATGCGGGGGCGCGAGTTCCTGATGAAGGATGGCTACAACTTCGACCTGGATTATGAGGGCGCCATCGCTTCCTACAACCGCCATGTGGTGAGCTATCTGCGCACCTATGAGCGGATGGGCCTGACCGCGATCCCGATGCGGGCCGATTCCGGCCCCATCGGGGGTGACGATACCCACGAATTCCTCGTGCTGGCGGAAACCGGCGAGTCGGAGGTGTTCTACGATGAGGCGATCACCAAGCTGAAGCTCGGCGACCGCAAGGTGGACTACTACGATCCCGCCGAAACAGCCGCCATCGTCAAGGAATGGACGACCCCCTACGCCCGGACCGACGAGACCCACGACCCCGCCGTATTCGATGCAGAAGTGCCCGAAGAGCGCCGCCGCGTCTCCCGCGGGATCGAGGTGGGGCAGGTGTTCTACTTCGGCACCAAATATTCGGAGCCGATGAAGGCGCTCGTCGTCAACGACAAGGGAGAGCGGGTGCCCGTCCACATGGGCTCCCACGGGATCGGCGTGTCGCGGCTGGTGGGCGCGATCATCGAGGCCAGCCATGACGAGAAGGGCATCATCTGGCCGGAAGGCGTCACGCCCTTCCACGTGGTGATCGTCAACGTCAAGCAGGGCGACACCTCCACCGACAGTGCATGCGAGGCGCTCTATTCCGCGTTGAAGGCCAAGGGGCTCGACCCGCTCTACGACGACCGGGAGGACCGCGCTGGGGCGAAGTTCGCCACCGCCGATCTGATCGGCATTCCGTGGCGGATCACCGTAGGGCCGCGCGGCGTCGCCTCCAATCTCGTCGAGCTGACGAGCCGGCGGACGGGTGAAAGCGTCGAGATGAAGCCCGAAGCCGCCGTCTCTCGCATTGCGGAAATCTACGCCGGGGTGTGACCGCCCCGTGCATAGCTTTCCCCCTGCGGGCGCGTCCGGCCTAGTCCTCAACCCTGGATCGCTCGCGTAACCTGCGGCAGGGCGCGAGCAGATGCGGTCGGGAGGCGCGCCCATCGTATCCAGCGCTTTGCCACAGAAAGCAGCGCATCGAGGCGGCCTTGCGATGTCGAAGTGCTCCACCTCGACCGGCCCATCACCGCGCAGCGTCGCCACTTCCGCCTGCCGGTGTGGCGAAACTCGGGCGGAGAAGTTCCTCAGCGCGGGCCGCGTTTGCGCTGCCTTCCCGCTGCTGGCAAAACCGTGATCTCCGCGAGGGACAGACCGGTTGAGGCAGGGGGTGGCTGTTGAAGCCCGATACCGATGCGCGCGAGCAGGCAGTGAGAGCTGTCCGTATCCCGCGCCGCCACCATTCTGGCAAGCTGGCGCCGGCAGTTCATCCCGGCCCCCTGACGGCGCGGATCGGCACCTGCCAAGCGGTGAACCCCCTCGCGGGGGATTGAACCGTGCTGTCAGTGCGCGGTGCGACGGATGACGCGTGAATACCCCGCGCGCCGGACAGGACCATGGTGAGTTAGGGATAGCGGTGCGCGAGATCGTGAATACCCCGCGCGCGGGACAGGACGCCACCTCAGCCTGGAAAGCGAACGGCTCAGCCAGCTATACCCCGCGCGGGACAAGACCTTCACGATGCCAGGCCGTAAACGCATCTCTGCAGGCCATTGAGGAGGCTCTCCTTCTCCTTCAGCGGCTCGGTGCGGATGAATGTCACCGCCGGCCCGGTCCTATGCTGCGGTCATTCCATCACCCTTGCGGCATGGTTGCACTTCTCCCCGTGACCCCGCTGCTCCCGGCTGCTAAGCGGGCGGCAGCACAGGAGTTTCCCTTGGCCCAGACCCGCCCCTTTGCCGCCTTCGAATGGATGATCGCCTGGCGCTACCTTCGTGCACGGCGCGAGGAGGGGGGCGTCAGCGTGATGACCTGGATCAGCCTGATCGGCATCACCCTTGCCGTCTTTGCGCTGATCGCGACGCTCGCCGTGCGCTCGGGCTTCCGGGAGGAGTTCGTGAACACGATCCTTGGGGCCAATGCCCATGTGACGGTGTTTGCAGACCGGATCGACGACGCAGGCCGCATCGACAGGACCATCCCCGACTATCTTCCGCTGGCCGAACGGATCGGCGCCGTTCCGGGCGTGGTCCATGCCTCCCCCCAGATCCGGGGGCAGGTCATGGCCAATGCCAATGGGCGCAATGCCGGGGTCGAAGTGCTGGGCGTCAGCCACGACGACCTGAAGGCCATCCCCGGCATTCAGCCCGGGCCCCGCAGCGCGGGCGATATCGACGCCTTCGATCAGGGTATCGCCATCGGGGCGGGGGTGGCGCGCTCTCTCGGCGTGGGGGTCGGAGACAGGGTGCGCCTCATCTCGCCGGACGGGGTGCAGACACCTTTCGGAACCTCGCCGCGGGTGAATGCCTACGAGGTGGTCTATATCTTCTCCGCCGGGCGCTATGACATTGACGAAACTCGCGTCTACATGCCGCTCGCCGAGGCGCAGGGGTACTTCAACCGCGAGACGCTGGTGGATGAGATCGCCGTGACGGTCGAGCGCCCCGAGGAGGTGGAGCGCCTGCTCCCCGCATTGCTGGAGGCAGCTGGCCCTTCCACCAGCTTCTGGACATGGCGCGACAGCGCGGGGAGCTTCCTGCGCGCACTTGAGGTGGAGGATAACGTGATGTTCGTCATCCTCTCCATTCTCGTCCTGATAGCCGCAATGAACATCGTCTCCGGTCTCATCATGCTGGTGAAGAACAAGGGGCGGGACATCGGCATCCTGCGCACGATGGGGCTGACGGAGGGCTCTATCCTGCGGGTGTTCTTCATCTGCGGCGCCTCCGTCGGGTTGGTCGGCACATTGGCGGGGGTGATCCTCGGCTGCCTGTTCGCAATCTATATCGACCCGATCTTCTCCTTCGTGAACTACGTCATGGGGGGCGGGGTCTGGGATCCGTCGATCCGCGGCATCTACGCGCTTCCCGCGAGGCTGGAAGCGAAGGACGTGCTTTCCGCCGTGGTCCTGTCGCTCGTCCTGTCGTTCGTTGTCACCCTGTTTCCGGCACGCCGCGCCGCGCGGATGAACCCGGTGGAGGCGTTGCGGTATGAGTGAAGTCCTGCGGCTCGATGGTATCCGGCGCACTTATGGCGGTGATACCGCCGCACCGGTGGAGGTCCTCCGGGGCGTCAGTCTGACACTGATGGCGGGGGAGGCGGTGGCGCTGGTCGCGCCCTCCGGCGCAGGCAAGTCAACGCTTCTTCATATCGCGGGCTTGCTCGACACGCCCGATCAGGGACGCGTCTTCATGGGCGGGCGCGAGATGACCGGGCTTTCGGACCGGGCGCAGACCGATGCCCGGCGTTCGGAAGTCGGCTTCGTCTATCAGTTCCACCACCTGCTGCCGGAGTTTTCTGCACTGGAGAATGTCGTCCTGCCACAACTGGCCGATGGATGCCCCCGGCGCGAAGCGGTTGACCGGGCGGAGGGTCTGCTGGATCGTGTTGGCGTCAGACCCCGCGCTGCGCACCGGCCTGCTGCGCTTTCCGGCGGAGAGCAGCAGCGTGTGGCCTTCTGCCGTGCGCTGGCGAATCGACCGAGGCTGCTGCTTGCCGATGAGCCGACGGGGAACCTCGACCCTGAAACGTCCTCGCTGGTTTTTGACACGCTGATCGGGCTGGTGCGGGAGACGGGGCTGGCCACGCTGATCGCGACTCATAACCTCGACCTGGCGGCCCGCATGGACAGGGTGGTTCGCTTGGAGGCAGGCCGGCTCGTCTGATCAGGCGGCCTTCTTCAGGCTGAGGGCGAGCGCGGTGTAGGTCACGCCCTGCGTCAGCAGGTCAACGACGAGAAAGATACCCAGCACCCATATGCTGTTTCCCGGCCAGCCGGCCACGATGACCACACCGGCGAGCGCGGTAATCAGACCGCCGATGACAACCCATCCCCATCCCTCGGTCGTGCGCTCCTGCAGGCCGATGACAAGACGGACCAGCCCTACGACGATGAGGAGCAGGCCAACCGTTATGGTGATCGCTGCGGTCGCGACTGCCGGATTGACGAAGACGAAAATCCCCGCAACCGCATAGAGCAGCCCTGCGAGAACGCCCAGGATCGTGCTTCCCCAAGTGCGCACGCTGAAGGCATGAAAGATCGCCAGCACCCCGCCCGCGATCATCATGATCCCCACCCAGAACACGGATGCGACGGTCGCGATCAGCAGGTTCGCCGCCGCGATCAGCCCGAAGGCCAGAAGGAGAAGACCGAGCGCGAGAAACCATCCCCACTTCTGGCGGAGTTCGGCGCGAATAGCGTTGTCGGACGTCACGGACATGGGCAAACCTGACAGGGAAGCGTTCAGGATCAGCTAGCGCAACATGAACATGGTCAAAGACCCGACAGACGCCATGACGGGTCAAAAAAATCTCATTTCCGACGACGGCCCGCCAGGGCCAGCCCACCGATGGCCGCAAGAAGCAACGGCGCGGCGGCCGGCACGGGTACGGGCGCGACAGTGGCTCCGAAGTATATCCGGTCCAGCGTCAGGTCTACGGCCGGACGCGTGCCGATCAGGGTGAGTGAAATTGCGTTGATCTGCGTGAGATCCGCACTTCCGCTGAAGTCGGAGAAGCGGAAGAACACTTCCTCCGGATCGCTGAGTTCCTCGACCAGAAGCGTGTTGTAGGTCGAGACGCGGCCCTGCGTGTCGGTGAGGGAGAATGCCATCGCGATATCTGCATCCGCAAAGATCACACCGAAGAACACCGCGTCGTTGGTACCGCCATCCGTCACGTCCAAGCCGCGCAGGCCGGTGGAATTCTGGCCGTCCCACTTGATCGTTCCGGTCCCACTGGTGCGGGAGGCGTTGTTGAAGTCGAGATACCCGCCGCCGGTTTCAAGCGACGTGCCGTTCAGGCGGTTCGTACTGTTCGACACCGACATGTCGCGATATCCACCGACTGCGACAGCACTGGGCGCCCGGATTTCGGAGCGGGAGAAATCCCCGGTTCCCGCCCGTGCGACGACATATTGCGGTGAGATGAACTGATCAATGATAATGGAGGCAGCATGGGATGCGTCGGCGGTGGTGACGACGGCTGCAGCAAGGATCGCGGCGAGCGCATGTTTTCTTGACATGGAATGTAGATCCTTCTGGCTTTGACTTGCTGTGAATGGATTGCGGGGAGGCAGGGTTATGCAGGGATAGTAACTCAAAATTGAGTATTATCCAATCAATACACGTCTAGATAGAAATTTTCAGCGTGGAAAAAACTGTTTCTAGTTTTCGCCCAGAAAGCCGCTGCCACTTTCATCCTTGAGCGCGATGCCCGTCAGCCGTCGTGACAGAGCCTCTCCCACAAGCCAGGAAATCAGCTCGACCGCCCTGTCGTGGCTCAGCCCGCCCAGATCATGGATATTGGAAACGCAGTTCCGCTCGCTGTCCTGGCGTCCGGGACGGGGGTCGTAGGTGATGTAGGCGCCGAGACTTTCCGCCACCGAAAGGCCTGGCCGTTCCCCGATGAGAACGAGCGACAGCCGTGCGCTCAGGCCCGCGCCGATATCGTCACCTATGGCCACACGGGCCTGGCTCGCCAGCACGATGGGCGCGAATCTCACACCGGGCAGGGATTCGATGACGCCTCCCGCAATGGCTGCGGCGTGGCGGTTGACGGCGAGCGCCGACAGCCCGTCCGCAATGACAATGGCCACATCGCTGGCCACGTCGCTGCCCTTGCCCTGCAGGCGATCAAGATCAGCCTCCCGCACCCGCCGGCCGAGATCGGGGCGCCGAAGGTAAGTTTCCCGATCACCAGCGCGGCTCTGCAAATGAAGGGTCTCGCGGGGGCCGAGCGCCGCGGCGATGGCCTCCCAATCCACGGGCGCACGGATCGCGTCGCGCGCGCGGGCATGGCTCGCCTGAAAGTCCAGCACAGCAGAGAGCGGTGCCGCACCGCCGCGAGGGTCCAGCCGCAGCCGCGCGGGTGTCAGGCGCCGGAGGCGGGCAAGGGTCGGGTCTGTCGGGGCGGTCATGCGGGAAGCCCCATACGGCGGGCAAGCCCGTCCACATCCGGCAGCGCGCGCGGCCCCGCTCCCCATCCGGCGAGGCCCGTTTTTTCCAGCCAGGCCGCGAATTCCGGCGCGGGGCTGCGGTTGAACACACGGCGGAGCCAGGTAGCATCCTCAAAAGCAAGGCTTTGGTAGCTGAGCATCACATCATCCGAACCGGGCACGCAGATGACGAAGGTCACACCGGCGGCACCCAGCAGCGTCATCAGTGTATCCATGTCGTCCTGATCGGCCTCGACATGGTTGGTGTAGCAGACATCCACCCCCATCGGCAGGCCGAGAAGCTTGCCGCAGAAATGGTCTTCCAGGCCCGCGCGCATGATCTGCTTGCCGTCATAAAGATACTCCGGGCCGATGAAGCCCACGACGGTATTCACCAGGAGCGGCGAGAAGGCCCGCGCCACGCCATAGGCCCGTGCCTCCAGCGTCTGCTGATCGACCCCGTGATGGGCACCGGCCGACAAAGGCGCACCCTGTCCCGTCTCGAAATACATCACGTTCTGCCCGATGGTACCCCGGTTCAATCCCCGCGCCGCGGCATCCGCCTCTGCCAGTACGGCCAGATCGACGCCGAAACCGCGGTTCGCGTCCTCCGTCCCCGCGATCGACTGGAAGACGAGATCGACCGGCCCGCCTGCCTCCATGATGCGAAGGGTGTTCGTCACATGGGTGAGCACGCAGCTTTGCGTCGGGATCGCGAAATCCTGACGCAACCGGTCCAGCGCGTGAAGGATCTCGGTGCAGTTGCGCAGATTGTCGGAGGCGGGGTTGATGCCGATGACCGCATCGCCCGCACCTTGCAACAACCCGTCCAGTACCGCAGCGGCAATGCCGCGCAGATCGTCTGCCGGGTGATTGGGCTGCAATCGCGTGGAAATCCGCCCTGTCAGCCCGATGGTGTTGCGAAAAGCGGTCACCACCTCCACCTTCCGTGCGACGGCGATCAGGTCCTGATTGCGCATGAGCTTGGAGGCGGCGGCGACCATTTCCGGGGTGAGCGCAGGACGCGCGGCCTCAAGCGTTCTGGCGGTTGCGGCCTCCGACAGAAGCCAGTCCCGCAGATCGCCGACCGTCATCGCGGCAAAGGGTACAAAGGCGGCAGCATCATGGCTGTCGATTATCAGACGGGTGACTTCATCCGCCTCATAGGGCACCAGGGCTTCGTTCAGGAACGTGGCAAGCGGCAGATCGGCCAGAGCATAGCGAGCGGCGACCCGCTGGGCCTCCGTCTGGGCCGCAATCCCGGCGAGCGCATCGCCGGACCGGGCGGGCGTCGCAGCGGCGAGAAGGGCGGCGAGGCCGTCAAAGGCGAAGCGCTCCCCACCAAGGGTTGAGCGATAGACAGGCATGGCATTCCTCCCTCAGCGCCAAGATGATCGCCCGGAAACCGCCGCGTTTCCAGTCCTAGAGATAGGAATGGATGGGTAAATGCCCGACCACCCACGACAGTGCCCGTCGCGCAGGCGAAGCCTTGGGTTCATACCAGATTTCAGGCAGTTGCGAGCTAGCCTGTCCCTCCAGTGACTGATCCCAGCGAATCCAGCGGCCATGGAGCGAGAGGTGAAAGGCGTTCGGCGGGCGCATGGCCTCATCCTGCCAGTCCCAGAGTGCCTGGACCAGTTCGGGAGCCTCGAAGACAACGCCGATCTCCGTGTTCAGAAAGGCGGACCGGAGATCATAGTTGAAGGAGCCGATGAACCCCGTCCTTCTGTCGATCACGAACGTCTTTGCGTGCAGCATCCGGCCCCGCCGCGCGCCTTCGTCCGTGGGAGCATATTCACAAAGCTCCACGCCGCCCGTCAGCAACGGCACCCGGTAACGGCGATAGGCGCCATGGACGAGCGAATGGTCGGTATTGGCCAGCGAGTTGGTCAGCAGTCTCACCTCCACCCCGCGCTCCCGCAATTCTCCGAGCTGGGCCATCCCTGGCTTGCCGGGGACGAGATAGGGCGTCGTCATGTCGAACCGCTGTTCCGCCTGATTGATGAGCCGGCCGATATGGGTGAGCAACCAGTCTTCCCGCTTTTCACCGTGCGCCTTTTCGGGGGGATCAGTGACGATGCGGAATGTGTCGGACCATACAAGCCTGTCCAGCCCGGGCAGCGCATCATCGCCGCTGAGTGCACGGGAGAGGTACTCGCGGCCGCGCCGGTGACGGCGAAGCGCGCCGATGCGCCGGCGGAAGCTCACCAGGTCATTGATCCGCTCCGACCACAGCGCAGAAAGCGGCAGGGCGAGGTCGCTGTTCCAATAGGCATCGAACATCGTCTCGACTTGTCCGACCACGGGACCGGCAAGCAGCATATCGGCGTCCAGAGAATTCCGCCTGCGGCGGCGCGCGGCGTCGAAATAGGTATCGCCGATGTTTCGACCGCCGAGGATCGAGATCCGACCGTCCACCGTCCATGACTTGGTGTGCATCCGCCTGTTGTAGCGGACGAGCGCCAGCGCCATTTCTATCCCCCGGCGGAGCGCGTTGTGCCGGTTGACGATCGGGTTGAAGATCCGCATCTCCACCTTGGAATGACCGTTCAGGTTCAGCCATTTTGGGTCGATGCCGAGGACGTTTACATCATCCAGCAGGATACGGATGCGGACCCCCCGGTCAGCGGCGGTAAGCAGCTCGCCCGCCAGCAGGTTGCCGGTGATGTCATCCTTCCAGATGTAGTACTGCAGGTCGATGGAACGGGTTGCGCGGCGGATGCTCTCGAATCGCGCGGCAAAGGCATCCTGCCCGCGGAAGAGCAGCGCGCCACCGCTCATTCCGGGATGAGCGGTCTCGAGCGGGTCTAGAACCGTGTCGAAAGGGCTTGGCCGCACGGTCCGCGGCAGCGCGTGACTGTTCGGGCCGCTTGCCCGCCGCGCGAAACGTCCAAAGGACCAGAGCGCAAAAAGCGACGCCCCGACGGCGATGGCGACAATCAGGGAAAGCCAGATGAGCCAATGCATGAAGCGCCGTCAGAGGCTTGGCGGCGCGTCGACGCCGAGCCTGATCCGCGCAGTCAGCGGCAGGTGATCGGAGGCGATACGAGACAGCGGTGTTTGATGCGCGGCGAGATCAATGAGCTCTGCATTCTGGCAGGTATAGATCCGGTCGAGCGGCAGAAAGGGCCGGCGCGCGGGGTAGGTGGGTACACTTCGCCCGTCGCCGCCAAGGTTGCGCAGCGGCGGCAGCGCGCCGAAGGGGGCCCGCCGCCATTCGTTCAGATCCCCCATAAGCACCGTTGGCCGACCTTCCGCCTCATCCTGCAACCGGCTCAGAAGCTGCGTCTGCAGCAGACGGGAGGAGCGCAGCAACCCCAGATGCGCAGCGATCAGCCGGAGGGGCTGGCCATTCAGCCGGGCATCGACCATGACCGCCCCCCGTGGCTCCAGCCCCGGCAGGTGCACCGGGCGTATATCCTCCAGTTCCGCATTCCGCAGGAGGACGAGATTGCCGTGCCAGCCATGCGCGGAGCGACCCAGCCGGTCGGTAAGCGGGACCGGTTCCAGCCCCGTCCGCTCGCGGATTTCCCCCAGATCGAGCACGCCCGTCCGCGCCCCGAAGCGGCGGTCCGCCTCCTGCAGCGCGATGGCATCCGGCGCGATCTCGGCGATCACCCGCGCCGTGCGGGAGGGATCCCGCTTCATGTCCAATCCCACGCCCTTGTGGACATTGTAGGATGCGAACAGCAGGGGGTCGGGCTTCACCGCGGACGGCGCAGCCTGCGGCACAGGTGGCGTCGGTTCCGATTTCGTCTGGGCCGGAGAGGGCGGGGTGTCTTGATCCATGGGCAAGATGTGGTGCGGAAGCCGGCCTCTGGCAAGCGGCATCTGCGCGGCTCACGGCTGGCGAAGCGGAGGCGGATCGGTTAAGCGGCGATAACGCCATCAGCGAAGGTGCCCGGGATGCATGTTGCCACCCTACTTGTCTCTCCCGAAAGGGGCGGATTGACCGCCGAGATCGTGGATACGCTGGCCCGGGACTGGGCCGGGGAAGGCACACGCTGGCTCGCCCCCGGCATCGCGGCGGAGTTCGATATCGCGGGCCCTCCCTCGGACCTCTGGGCCCGGTGGGAGCGGTTGCAGGCGCAGGGTATCGACCTCATCGTGCAGCCTGCGACCGGACGGCGGAAGCGGATGCTGCTGGCGGACATGGATTCCACCATGATCCAGCAGGAGTGCATCGACGAGCTGGCCGATGAAGCCGGTGTCGGCCCGCGGGTGGCCGAGATCACCCGCTGCGCCATGAATGGAGAGCTGGATTTCGAAGGCGCGCTGCGAGAGCGGGTGGGCCTTCTGAAAGGGCTTCCCGTGTCCGTCATCGGCAAGGTGCTGGCGGAGCGGATCACCTATACCCCCGGCGGGCAGGAGCTGATCGCCACGATGCATGCAAACGGCGGCCATGCCGTGCTGGTATCGGGCGGGTTCACCTCTTTCACCGGGCCGGTCGCGGCGCATCTCGGCTTTGACGAAAACCGGGCGAACACGCTGCTATCGGCGGAGGGTTTGCTGACAGGCGAAGTGGCGGAGCCGATCCTCGGCCGTGCCGCCAAGGTCGCGGCTCTGGAGGAGATTTCCGCCCGTCTCGGCCTTGCGGAGAGTGACGTGATCGCCGTCGGCGACGGGGCGAATGACCTTGGGATGCTGGAGCGGGCGGGAACCGGCGTCGCGCTGCATGCGAAGCCCGCCGTGGCCGCACAATGCGATGTGCGGGTGAATTTCGGCGATCTCACAGCGCTGCTTTATATTCAGGGTTACAGGCGAGAAGAGTTCGCTGCCTGACAGGCGGGTGGACCGGCTGCCCATTGCTAGCCGGGTCTTCCGCTCAGAATGCTGTGGTCAGCCGGGAAAGCCGGGCGCGGCGGTAACGATACCTGTCTCAAACCCGCGCCAGTTGCTCTGGATGGCGTTCAGCCGCTTCCGCGCGGCGGGATGCTCACCGTCCAGCACCCCCAGATGCACGAGGAGAGCAGTGATCGCTGCCTCCGATCCCCGCGTGCCGCCATCCACGATCTTCAGCGCCGCCCCAAGCCGCTGCTCCGGCAGAATCGCGACGAAGACGGCCTCCGCGCCGGTCTTGATTGCGACACGTCCGCCCATGGCACGCATCAGTTCCGTGCAGGCGCGGCCCTCTCCGGCGACAAGTTCCGGGTGCGCGGCCATCGCCCGATGCAGGCGCGCCGCCGCCCGTTCCCGCAGCGAGCCTTCCGGGTTCGCGCCCGCGAAGAACGCCATCGCGCGGGCGAGGCCGGTAAGGGTAGTGGCGAAGTTCGGTGCGGAGCAGCCGTCGATCCCGTACCCGGGGGAGGCGAGGCCGGTCGTCGCCTCGAATGCCTCCTTCACCGCCTGCTGAACGGGATGATCCGGCTCCACATATTCCGATCCTCCGCCAAGATGTCTGTTGAGAGTTAGGAACCCCGTATGCTTGCCCGAGCAGTTGTTGTGGATCTGGCAGGGCTGTTTGTCCGCCCGGATCAGGCCGTTCCGCGCTGTCTCATCCCCCGGCATATGGCATCCGCAGCGCAAGTCCTCCTCCCGAAGTCCCAGCGTGGCGAGCCATGTCTCCACCATATCCGTATGCAGGCTTGCCCCGCTGTGGCTCGCACAGGCGAGCGCCAGTTGCGCCTCCGTCAGTCCCGCAGCATCCGCCGCCCCGCTTTCGACAAGCGGCAGCGCCTGAAGCATCTTGCAGGAGGAACGGGGGTAGATGAGTATCTCCGGCTCTCCCCATGCGGCGATGACGCCATCTTCCGCGTGAACGATCACCGCATGGCCGACATGCTGGCTTTCCAGCCGCCCGCCGCGCCAAAGTTCCGCCATGGGGATCGGATCTGTCATATTGCCTCTCACAGAAATGCGAAGTTTGTCCGACGGGGGTTTCGTCCGGCGACGGCTTTGCGCTAAGAACTAAGCACTTGAAACAGCATCCGCCACACCAAAAGACCGCGGAAAGCGGTGGCAGGCGGGGGACAGAGGCAGAGAGACGGAGGCTGTGAGCCAATGACACCACGCATCCTGTGCGCCATCGTCGGCATGACCGCGGTTATGGGACTGGCTACGGCCGCATCGGCGCAACAGACGACTGCCTCCGGGCAGAAGGACGACTGGAGCTACTTTGCATCCCAAAGCCCGAAAGAGTGCTGGGCGGTGACGAGTCCGAAATCCTCCACCGCCTCGCGGGACGGCAAGCGGGCAGACGTGTCGCGGGGGGACATCCGTCTCTACATCACCTATCGCGGCGGTCAGCCGGAGGTTTCGTTCGCGGGCGGCTATCCCTTCGCGGCGAATTCCACGGTGTCGGTGGATGTGGGCGGCTCCAAGTTCGAGATGTTCACGGATGGCGACTGGGCCTGGCCAGCCACTCCCGCCGACGACCAACGCCTTGTCGCAGCGCTCAGGGGCGGGGCCGAGGCGGTCATCACGGGGCATTCGCAGCGTGGAACGGACACACGTGACGTGTTCTCGCTGAAAGGCTTGACCGCGGCGGTCGACGAGGCGGCGAAGCTCTGCCGCTGAGGCAGATCGCGGTCAAAATCCGTAACAATGCGCGGGGGAGTTTCGCTTTCCCGCAAGATGGACTATATGGGTGGCCTGCCCAGAAGCCGGATAGTCGAAATGAACGCCCCCGCCAGACCCGTCGTCACGCCCGCTGCTACCGATCCGGCGCCGCAAACCGGCGCTTCCGCTCCCATCACGCAGGACGTGCTGACCATTCCGCGCAAGCTGCCGGAGGCCGGGCGGACGAACCTTGTCGGGCTGACGCGGGAGCAGCTTCGCGATGCCCTGATCGCCGCCGGAACCCCGGAGGGGCAGGCGAAGATGCGCGTCGGTCAGGTCTGGCAGTGGATCTATCAGAAAGGTGTGCGCGATTTCGCGGCGATGACCAATCTCGCCAAGGATTACCGGGCGCTTCTGGCCGAGAACTTCACCGTGGATGTCCCGGAACTGGTCTCCCGGCAGATCTCGGCGGATGGCACGCGGAAATACCTTGTCCGCATCGCGGGCGGGCATGAGGTGGAGACGGTCTATATCCCGGAGGAGGGACGCGGTACGCTCTGCATCTCGTCGCAGGTGGGGTGCACGCTGACCTGCACCTTCTGCCACACCGGCACGCAGAAACTCGTCCGCAACCTGACGCCGGGGGAGATCGTGGGGCAGGTTCTGCTTGCGCGTGACGATCTGGGAGAATGGCCCGCGCCGGGACGCGCCCCGAAGGATGAGACGCGGCTGCTGTCCAACATCGTGCTGATGGGCATGGGCGAGCCGCTCTACAATTTCGATGCGGTGCGCGACGCGATGAAGATCGCCATGGACCCGGAGGGCATCTCGCTCTCCCGCCGCCGGATCACGCTTTCAACGTCGGGTGTCGTGCCCATGATCGCGCGCACGGCAGAGGAGATCGGTTGCCAGCTCGCCATTTCCTTCCATGCCACCACGGATGAAGTGCGCGACAAACTCGTGCCGATCAACAAGAAGTGGCCGCTGAAGGAGTTGCTGGAGGCGCTGCGGACCTATCCGAAGCTGTCCAATTCCGAGCGGATCACCTTTGAATACGTCATGCTGAAAGGCGTGAATGACAGCGATGACGACGCGCGCCGGCTGGTGAAGCTGATCCGCGGCATTCCGGCAAAGATCAACCTGATCCCCTTCAACGAATGGCCGGGCGCGCCCTACCAGCGGTCCGACTGGGAACGGATCGAGAGCTTTGCGGAGATCGTCTATCGGGCGGGCTATGCCTCTCCCATCCGCACGCCGCGGGGGGAGGACATCATGGCCGCATGCGGCCAGCTCAAATCCGCGACCGAGCGCGCCCGCAAGAGCCGGGCGGAGATCGCGGCCGAAACTGCGCGCTGAGCCGCCCTATCCGAGCAGCAGATCGCGAAGCACGACGGCCTCGTTGTGCTGCGTATCCCGCGCGCCGTAGAGGAGGGTGACGGTCCCTCGCGTCGCCTCAGCGCGAAGTTGGTTCAGGGCCGTGTCCTGTGCCTTGAGCTCCTCCAGATACCGCGCCCGGAACTCCGGCCACTTCGCCGGGTCGTGGTCAAACCCGTCGCTCGGCGCGAGGTCTTTGCGCCAGTCGTCAAGCGCCGCCCGCTCCCGCGTCATGCCGCGAGGCCAGAGCCTGTCCACAAGAATGCGCTTCCCGTCGGCGGGGTCGGGCGGATCATAGACCCGCTTCAGGCGCAGATGTCCGGCAAGAGGTGGCATGGCGGCTCCCGGTCATTCCACCTTGTCACATGCGGCGCAATCTCCCATCTCCAAGGCCAGAAGCACGGCTTTCTTGCCGGGGGCGATGGACAGACGCCGCCGGGAGGGATAGTCGTGTGCGCAATGGACGGGGCGGGAGGCCCCGGTCTTCCCCCGTGACGAGGCACCCGATGGCCAGCCTGAACGATATCCGATCGACCTATCTCGACTTCTTCCGCCGAAACGGACATGCGGTTGTGGAAAGCTCCCCGCTCGTTCCCCGCAACGACCCGACGCTGATGTTCACGAACTCCGGCATGGTCCAGTTCAAGAACGTCTTCACCGGTGTGGAGCATCGCGATTATACGCGCGCCACCACCGCGCAGAAATGCGTCCGCGCGGGCGGCAAGCACAATGACCTCGACAACGTCGGCTATACCGCGCGGCACCATACGTTCTTCGAGATGCTGGGCAACTTCTCCTTCGGGGATTACTTCAAGGAACAGGCGATCCCCTTCGCATGGGAATTGCTGACGAAGGATTTCGGTATCGACGGCAAGCGTCTGCTTGTCACCGTCTATCACACCGATGATGAGGCGGCGGCGATCTGGAAGAAGGTCGCGGGCTTCTCCGACGACCGGATCATCCGCATTCCGACCGACGACAACTTCTGGCGCATGGGGCCGACCGGCCCCTGCGGCCCCTGCACCGAGATCTTCTTCGATCACGGCGAGCATATTCCCGGCGGGCCGCCCGGCTCCCCCGATGAGGATGGCGACCGTTTCATCGAGATCTGGAACAACGTCTTCATGCAGTACGAGCAGTTCGCCGATGGCACGCTGCGCGATCTGGAGGCGCAGTCCATCGACACCGGCATGGGGCTGGAGCGGATCGGCGCGCTCCTTCAGGGCAAGCACGACAACTACGACACCGACCTGATGCGCCATCTGATCGAGGCCTCGGCCCATGCCTCCTCCACCGATCCAGACGGGCCGGGCAAGATCCACCATCGGGTCATCGCAGACCATCTGCGCTCGACCTCCTTCCTGATTGCCGACGGGGTCATGCCCTCGAACGAAGGGCGGGGCTATGTGCTGCGCCGCATCATGCGGCGGGCGATGCGGCATGCTCATCAGCTCGGTGTAACGGAGCCGCTGATGTATCGCCTCGTGCCCGCGCTGGTACGGGAAATGGGCGCGGCTTATCCCGAACTGCCCCGCGCACAGGCGATGATCGAAGAGACGCTGAGGCTGGAGGAAACCCGCTTCCGGCAGACGCTCGACCGTGGCCTGCGGCTGCTGGATGACGAGTTGTCCAAGATCGGCGAGGGGCAGCCGCTGCCCGGCGCCGCTGCCTTCAAGCTGTACGATACCTATGGCTTCCCGCTGGATCTCACGCAGGATGCGCTGCGCGAACAGGGGCGGACAGTCGATGTCTCTGGCTTCGATTCCGCGATGGCGGAGCAGAAGGCTAAGGCACGCGCCTCCTGGGCCGGCTCGGGTGAGACGAAGGACGCCGCGATCTGGTTCGATCTGGCGGAGAAGAACGGCTCCACCGAGTTCCTCGGCTACGATACCGAGAAGGCGGAGGGCGAGATACTCTCACTCGTCAGAGACGGGGCGGAGGTCCAGAAAGCGGGCGTGGGCGAAAGCGTGCAGATCGTCGTGAACCAGACGCCGTTCTACGCGGAATCCGGCGGTCAGGTTGGGGATGCCGGTCTGCTCAAGACAGATACCGGCGCTGCCCGCGTGACGGATACGAAGAAATCGCAGGGCGTCTACATCCATATCGCGGAGGTGACGCTGGGCGAAATCGCGGCCGGGCAGGGTGCGGAGCTGAACGTCGATCACAACCGGCGGCAGGCGATCCGCGCCAACCACTCCGCCACGCACCTGCTGAACGAGGCGCTCCGCCGGACGCTGGGCGATCACGTCGCGCAGCGCGGCTCGCTCAATGCCGATGACCGGCTGCGTTTCGATTTCTCCCATGGCAAGGGCCTGACGGCGGAGGAGTTGAAGCAGGTCGAGCGCGAGGTGAACGATTACATCCGTCAGAACGGCACGGTGGAAACCCGTGTGATGACCCCGGATGAGGCGCGCGGCCTTGGCGCGCAGGCGCTCTTCGGGGAGAAATACGGGGATGAGGTCCGCGTCGTCTCCATGGGGCTGCTCGACGGTTCCGGCAAGGGCGCGGACGGCAAGACCTATTCGCTGGAGCTTTGCGGCGGGACGCATGTCGGCCGGTTGGGCGAGATCGGTCTGTTCGTCCTGCTGTCCGACAGCGCCTCCTCCGCCGGGGTGCGGCGGATCGAGGCGCTTACCGGGGAGACTGCTCTGGCCTATCTCGAGGAGCAGGTGGCCCGTCTGGGCGAGGTTGCCTCCGTCCTGAAGGCGGGTCCGGGCGAGGTCGTCGATCGTGTGAAGGCGCTGGTCGAGGAGCGGCGCACGCTCCAGAACGAGGTGGCGCAGCTCCGGCGCGAGCTGGCGATGGGCGGCGGCACACAGGGCGGAGCGGATGCCAAGGACATCGGTGGCGTCAAGTTTCTGGCGCAGGTCGTTTCCGGTGTTTCCGGCAAGGATCTGCCAGCGCTGATCGACGAGATGAAGACGCGCGTCGGCTCCGGCGCGGTGCTGCTGGTGGCTGATACGGGCGGCAAGGCCGCCGTGGCGGCGGGCGTGACCGCAGACCTGACGGAGCGTCTGTCGGCTGTCGATCTGGTCAAGGCGGCGGCGCAGGCGCTCGGCGGCAAGGGCGGCGGAGGCCGACCGGACATGGCACAGGCCGGGGGGGCGGATGCGTCCAAGGCGGAAGAGGCGATCCGCGCTGCGGAAGCCGTTATTGCGGGGTAGAAAATGAGCGCTCTCTGGATAGCCCATGTCGAAGTGACGGACCCGGACGCTTACGGCAAATACGCCAAGCTCGCCGGTCCGGCGCTCGCGAAATTCGGTGGCGTGTTCCTTGCCCGGGGCGGACGCTATGTTCAGCTCGAAGGCAAAGATCGAGCCCGGAATGTCGTGGCCCGCTTCCCTTCGCTTGAGACCGCGGTGGAGGCATATAACAGCCCCGAGTACCAAGAGGCCCTCTCGCATGCGAAGGGTGCCTCTATCCGCGATCTCGTGGTGATCGAAGAAACCGCCTGAGCTTTGCGAAATACGGATCAGACGCCGCCTTCGGGCGGCGTTTTCGGTAAAAAGAGGGGTTCGGTAAAAAGAGGGGGAAGTGCAGGCTTCTGTTGCCAGGTGCCTGCGAACCCCGCCTTACAGTGCTACCTGCAAGGACTTAGTTTCGGTACTCGAACTGCTTACGCAGCCAGAGCCACCGGAGCACGGTTGTTGTTGGCAACTGTACTTTTGGACCGGTAACGGTGGTACCTCACCGAGCGAAAGCAATCACCTTTACACGTTCGTCGATCCTGTTTCGGCCCCCTCCGCCCCCAACAAGGGTGATTGGTGGAGCCGCCGGGTACCGCCCCCGGGTCCGATCCGCTTATTCCGTGCGCGTTTATCGCCATAGTCCGGAGCAAGCCCCGAACAGGGTTGGATATAGACCGCTCTGTGGCGGCGTTCAATGGCTGGGAAGACGGGACGCGGGTTTTCTGTCAGAAGCCGAAGACGTTGTCAGATGGCTGGTTAGGCAAATCTCAACGGCTGGCCGCGTGACTTGCGAAAGCACCCGACGATGATGTTTCTCCGAGGCAAACAATAGGTTCGCTCTTGCATCGCCATCCAGGCGAAGGATCATCCTTGGCTGTCACAGTGTCCGTCAGAACCGTCGCACAATTGCAACTTCCCCGGTAATTTCATGGGAAAAGGCAGCTTTGAGCAGGCAGACGAGTTCAAAAGCGAAAAGGGCAGCCATTCATAGGCTGCCCGTCGATCATGGATCAGAAACCAGCCTTGATCTTTTCGAACTCCTGCACCATCCGGTCGCGCAGCGATTGTTCCAACGGCTTCTGCGTCAGAACCGGAACCGTGACGGGGCCAAGACCGGCCTCCTTCAGCTTCTCGGCATCAATCGCATCCATGGCCGTCTTGTTGGAGGAGCCGTAGCCGAACACATCCACAAGATATTCCGCCGAAGAGGGCTGAAGCCAGGCGTTCATGAAGTCATAGGCCTGATCTTCCGACCCCGGTCCGTTCTTGAAGTTCACAAAGCCGCAGACGAAGGCCGAAGACCCTTCGGTTGCTTCACGCTGGAAGCCGATGGGATACCCGTCCGCGACCAACTGTGTCACCCCCTCGGGCCAGGACCAGGCAACCAGAACTTCCCCCGTCGCCATGAGCTGCCCCATCTCTGACGGGTCGGCCCAATAGGCACGGACGTTCGGATGCACCTCGCGGAGCCAGTCGGCGGCGGCCTTGAACTGGTCGTCCGTCACGTCGGTCCAGTCGTGCACTCCCGTCGCCAGGAAGGCCAGCGGCCAGATATCGTCCACGGAGTTCGGCAGCGAGATGCGGCCGGCGTATTTCGGATCCTTGAAGACCTGAAGAGTGGAAACGTCGGCCTCCGGAACCTTCTCCGTGTTCCACGCGATGGCGGTGGAAGCCCAGTCCGTCGGCAGGAACCACAGGCCGCCATCATCCTGGAAGATCGGGGAATCCAGCAAAGCCGGGTCAAGATCCTTGAAGGCGGTCAACTTGGAGGTATCCCAGGGCTCGATAAGCCCGGCATCGCGATACTTGGAGATCATCTGCGAGCAGGGATGGGCGATGTCCGGCTTGAAACCGGAGACGACCTTCTGGAACGCCTCGTCGTCATCCGCATAGAAGCTGTACTGCGGACTTGCGCCATATTTGTCGATGTAGGCCTGATGAAGCCCCGGATCCTCGAAACCGGCCCAGTCGAAAACGAGCAAATTCGGCGATTGCGCCAGTGCAGCCTGCGCGACAAGCGTCGCAGCGGCCGTGCCAAGAAGCCAGGTCCTGATGGCCATTCTGTTTCCTCTGTTGGAGAGCTATTTCTCCCGAGGCTAGAGGACAGCGCGCGACGTCTCAAGCGGCGATTGCGCCCGGTTGATCAAGATTTTGCGGGAGCGGTGGATCTACCCCAGCAAAGTGATGGCTCGCGTCCTGCGGTAGAAGGAAAATGCGACAATCATCATATTTAACAAAACAGTAGCGACCTATTCTATCAGGAATGTTTAACCGTTTAAAGGTATACCGCGATGGCATGACAGGATTTTGCCCGCGCATAGGTGCTGGACGCGGAAAGGCGATGGGGTTGCGCCCACATCGCCGTCAGGCAACTGTGCCGGCGATCTTCCCGGAGACGGATATGACGGACTTCTTCTTCTACGGCACGCTGCGCCATCCTCCGGTGTTGGAGGCTGTGCTGGGCCATCCCGTTAGCGGGCGGCCGGCGCGGCTTTCGGGACAGCGGGTGGTGGAAAGCGATGCAGGCCCCGTGCTCTTTGCGGCGGAGGGGTCCGTCGCGCCCGGCTTGCTGGTGACCGGTTTGACTGAGGCCGATCGCGCGCGGCTCGATCACTATGAGGCGGGCGAGGCCATACCCATGACGCTGGAAACCGAGCGCGGCCGCGTCAAGGCGCTGGTCTATCCCGGTGCGGCGGGCAGCGATCAGGACTGGTCCTTCGATGACTGGGTGGATGGCTGGGGCACCATCACCGCGGAAACCGCAGGCGACATCATGCGCGGTTTCGGGATCAACCCGCCGCACGCTCATCTCGCACGGCTGCCAATGCTGTTGGGCCGCGCCCATGCCCGCATCCGCGCGGCGAACGACATGCCGCGGGAAAGCCGTGGCGTGGCAGAGGCGGGTGATGTCGAGGTGATCGCGGCTCGGGAGCCTTATGCCCATTTCTTTGCCGTGGAGGAATACGACCTGCGCTTTCGGCGTTTCGACGGGACGATGAGTCCGGTCGTCAACCGGGCGGTCTTTGTCTCCGGCGACGCCGCGACGCTGGTCCCTTACGACCCTGTGCGGGACAGGGTGCTCGTCATCGAGCAGTTTCGCCCGGGGCCATTCGCGCGTGGCGACCGTCAGCCCTGGCTGATCGAGCCGATCGCGGGGCGGATCGATGCGGGCGAAAACCCGCGCTCCACCGTGCTGAGGGAGGCGGTGGAGGAGGCGGGCCTGAACGTCTCGGAAGTTCGTGAGATCATGCGCTATTACTCCAGCCCCGGCACGATGACCGAATTCCTCTACTGCTTCGTCGCCCTCTGCGATCTCCCTGATGATATTGCGCAAACGGGCGGACTGGTGGAGGAGGCGGAGGACATTCGCGGCCATCTCATGAGCCTTGATGACCTGCTGAAACTGGTCAATTCCGGCGAAGGGGCGAACGGCCCGCTTGTCGTCACGGCACAGTGGCTGGCGCTGAACCGGGACGCGCTCCGCCTGTGAGCGGGAAACTGAACCGAAACGGTGCGGGTTGAGTTCGTCTGACGGCGGCCCTATCACCGAAGCGATCCTGAAGAAGGAGAAGGAAATGCCCGTTTACGGCGATCTCATGGCCTCCATCGGTCACACCCCGCTCATCCGGCTGCGCAAGGCCAGCGATATGACGGGCTGCGACATCTACGGCAAGGCCGAGTTCATGAACCCCGGTCAGTCTGTGAAGGACCGCGCGGCGCTCTACATCATCAAGGACGCGGTGGCGCGGGGGGAACTTGCGCCCGGCGGCACGATCGTGGAGGGGACGGCGGGCAATACCGGTATCGGCCTCGCGCTTGTCGGCGCTGCCATGGGTTTTCGCACCGTGATCGTCATTCCGGAGACGCAGAGCCAGGAAAAGAAGGACATGATCCGCCTGGCCGGAGCGGAACTGGTGGAAGTGCAAGCGGTTCCCTATGCCAATCCCAATAACTATGTGCGCTATTCGAGCCGCCTTGCCGCAGCGCTCGCGAAGACGGAGCCGAACGGCGCGATCTGGGCCAATCAGTTCGACAACACCGCCAACCGGCTCGCGCATGTGGAGACGACAGGTCCCGAGATCTGGGAGGAAACGGGCGGCAAGGTCGACGGTTTCGTGGCCTCTGTCGGCTCGGGCGGCACCTTCGCGGGTGTCGGCATGGCTCTGCAGCCGAAGGGCGTGAAGATCGCGCTGGCGGACCCGGAAGGGTCGGCGCTTTACGAATACTACACCCAAGGTACGCTGAAATCCGAAGGCAATTCGATTACGGAGGGCATCGGGCAGGGCCGTATCACCGCCAATCTAGAAGGCTTCAAACCGGATTTCGCCTATCGGATCCCCGACGGTGAAGCCTTGCCGTTGATCTTTGACCTGCTGTCGGAGGAGGGGCTTTGCGTGGGCGGTTCTTCCGGCATCAATATCGCGGGGGCCATCCGGCTCGCCCGCGATCTGGGGCCGGGCAAAACCATCGTGACCGTGCTTTGCGATTACGGCACGCGCTATCAGACAAAGCTGTTCAACCCGGCCTTCCTGCGGGCGAAGAATCTGCCGGTGCCTGAGTGGCTGGCGACGACGCCCGCTCAGCCCCTTCCTTCGGTGCTTGAGGGCTGATCCATGCAGCGTCTGACCGGTATCCTGATCGCGCTGCTTCTTGCGCTCCTGCCTGTCTCCGGTGTGCCGACCGGGATTTTCGCGACACCCGCCATTGCGCAGGAAACCGCGCCGGCCACGCCTGATTTTGCCGCCTGGGAAAAGACGGCCAGCGAAATAGAGAGCGAAGTTGCGGATCCGGAGATTACGGATCAGCAGCTTGACGAGCGTCGCGCCCAGCTTGTCCCTCTCCGGGCAGAGTTCCAGACGGCGCAAGGCGCGAATTCCGGCCGGATCGAGACGCTGAGGGGGCAACTCGCCGCGCTGGGAGCACCTCCTGAGGACGGAACGACCGAGGCCCCGGAAATCACGGCGCGCCGCACGGAGCTTCAGACCCAGATTTCCGAAGCCGAGGCGCCTGGCAAGGCGGCGGTCGAGGCCTATACGCGCGCAGACAATCTCATCAAGCAAATCGACGCGATCCTGCGCGACAGGCAGACGAATGCGCTTCTGGAATTGTCGCCGTCTCCGCTGAACCCTGCCAACTGGACGCTTGCGGCGGCGGCGCTTCTGGATGCGGGCAAGGGCATCGCTGCGGAGATCAACCGTCATGTCGCCTCCGACGTACGGCGTCAGAACCTCATTTCCAACCTGCCGATCATCCTGCTCCACCTCGTCATCGCGGCGGTGATCCTTCTGCGCGGTCGCGCTGTGATGGAGCGGCTTGTCCGCAATATCAGCGGGCGGAGTTCTCTCCGCGGCGCAAAGGTCATCGCAAAGCTGGTCTCGCTTGGTCAGGTCGTCCTTCCGGTACTGGGCGTGGTGCTGGTCAGTCGGGCATTGCAGCTTTCGGGGATGGTGGGTGTCCGCACGAGTCCCATCGTCGAGACCCTGCCATGGGCGGGTTTTCTCGTCTTCGCGGCGCTCTGGCTCGCAGGCAGGCTGTTTCCCGATGACGCTGGAGACAGCCAGTTTCAACTCGCACCAGAACGCCGACGGGAGGCCCGCGTTCACATCGTCGCGTTTGGTATCCTGCTCGCCATTCGCAGTCTGCTTGAGCAGATCGTCCCGAACCCGGAACCGCCGGTTTATTCCGTCCTTGCCTTTCCCCTGCTGGTCGTGGGCGGGATCCTGCTCTTTCGCTTCGGACAACTCCTTCGCACCCATGCGGTGAATGCGACAGCGGCAAATACGGAGGTATTGTTCCGTCACCGGCTCATCACCTACGTGGCATATGTGACAATCGCCATCGGGGCGCTGGCGCCGCTTCTGGCGGCGGTCGGGTATGTTTCCGCTGCTACGGCGCTGATCTATCCTGCGGCCATGACGCTCGCGCTTATCGGGATGGTGATGTTCCTCCAGGGCCTTTGCGCGGACATCTATGTGCTTGCCATTAAGGGGGATGAAGCCAATCGCGGTGACCTCGTTCCGGTTTTGCTCGGCTTTGTCCTCTGTGCGTTGGCGGTTCCCTTCCTGCTGCTGATCTGGGGGGCGCGGGGCTCTGATCTGGCAGAGATGTGGATCAAGTTCCGGGAGGGGTTCAATATCGCGGGGGTGCAGGTCTCTCCCACGATCTTCCTGACCTTCGTTGTCGTATTCGTTCTCGGATACACGGTTACCAAGCTGCTTCAGGGCGCACTCGGCGCCTCCATCCTCCCCAAGACCAAACTGGACACCGGCGGGCAGCGGGCGGTGGTGCTCGGGGTCGGCTATGTCGGGGTCGTTCTGTCCGCGATCATCGCCATGACGGCGGCAGGGATCAACCTGTCATCGCTGGCGATCCTTGCCTCCGCACTTTCCGTCGGTATCGGTTTCGGCCTGCAGAACATCGTGCAGAACTTCGTCTCCGGCATCATCCTGCTGATCGAGCGGCCCGTGTCGGAAGGCGACTGGATCGAGGTTGCCGGCGTGCAGGGGCGCGTGCGCGCGATCTCCGTCCGCTCGACCCGGATCGAGACTTTCGACCGGAACCATGTCATTGTCCCCAACGCCTCGTTGATCTCCGGTCAGGTCACCAACATCACGCGTTTCAACCTGTCCGGTCGCGTGCTCCAGCAGGTCACCGTGTCCGGTGTCAATGACAGCGATCATGTGCAGAAGGTGCTGGAGGACATCGCCAAGGTGCCCCCTATGGTGATCCTGAATCCGCCGCCCTCTGTGGGGCTGATCGGTATAGATGGCGGCAATCTCACGTTCGAGATGCGGCTCATCATCAGGGACGTGAACTTCCGGGGCGAAGTTCAGGACGAGGTGCTTCACCTCATCCATCGCCGCTTCAAGGAGGAGAACATCGTCTTCGGCATCATGGGGTCGAGCAAGACCATCATGGCCGACGGGGACGGCATCCCCTATGTCTTGCCCGGCGCGATCTTCGGTGACAAGCCCCCCGCAGATCCGGTTGATGCGGAAGCGGCACGCGACGGTAAGGCAGAAGAACAGGCCGAGGAAAACGACCAGCGCCGCGCTGGAAGCCCCACCCGCTGACGCTGCGGGAGAGGGGTCCGCCGCGCTTGACTCCGGCCTCCTCTCCAAGCATCATTCAGCGAAGGGCGGTATGGGCCGTTCAGTGCAACGGGCCATGCCCACAAGGTGAAAACGCCATGGCGATCCTTGCGGATCGAATGAGCATCGGGCCAGCACACCTCTCCCGGATAGACAATCTCATATGACCGATACGCCCTCTTCCCGGCTGAACTCCCCGGAACCGGTGGATGATGGGCCATCCCACGGGTCGCCGGGCCATGAGGGCTTTCTGAAGCTCGCGCTTGGTTCGGTCGGCGTGGTCTACGGCGACATCGGTACCAGTCCGCTCTATGCCATGCGCGAGGCGCTGCATCATGCGGCAAGCGACGGGCTGACGAACGAAGAGGTGCTGGGTGTCCTCTCCCTGCTCATCTGGGCGCTCTTTCTGATCGTCACCGTCAAATACGTGATGTTCCTTCTCCGCTTGGACAACCGGGGCGAGGGGGGTGTCCTCGCGCTGTTCTCTCTCGCCATGAGGGCGGTCGGGCGGCGTTCCATTCCGGTGTTCATCCTTGGTATCATGGGCGCAGCGCTGTTCTTCGGCGATGCGATGATTACCCCGGCCGTTTCCGTCCTTTCGGCGGTGGAGGGGCTGGAACTCATCACGCCGAGCTTCACGCCGTTCGTTTTGCCGATCACCATCGTGATCCTGGTCTGTGTCTTCATGGTGCAGAAGCACGGAACGGCGCGGATCGGGGCGTGGTTCGGTCCGATCACGCTTGTCTGGTTTGTCACCATGGGAGCAGCGGGTATTTGGCAGATCTCTGGAAATCCGCATGTCCTCACGGCCCTGAACCCGCATCACGCCGTGTTCTTTCTCGCGGATCACGGCTTCACCGCCTTCCTTGTCCTGGGCGCGGTGTTTCTCGCGGTGACAGGGGCGGAGGCGCTATATGCCGACCTGGGGCACTTCGGGCGCGGGCCGATCCGTTTCGCGTGGTTCTGGTTGGTGCTGCCGGCCCTGGTGCTGAACTATCTCGGCCAGGGGGCACTGGTCATTTCCCGGCCGGAGACACTGAGTAACCCGTTCTTCCTCATGGTCCCAGAGTGGGGGCTGATCCCGCTTGTGCTGCTGGCGACGGTGGCGACCGTCATTGCCTGTCAGGCAGTGATCTCCGGCGCTTTTTCCATGACGCGGCAAGCGGTGCAGCTGGGTCTGCTGCCACGGTTCGAGATCCGCCACACATCAGAACAGCAGAGCGGCCAGATCTACGTGCCTGCGATGAACTGGCTGCTGCTCATCGCCGTGATCTGGCTCACGCTGGCGTTTGGCTCATCAAGCAACCTCGCCTCTGCCTATGGGATAGCGGTGACAGGAACGATGATCGTCACCACGGCGCTTGCGGTGGTGCTGGCGGTGAAGGGCTGGCGAAAGCCGCTATGGGTGGTGCTGGTGATCGCGGCGCCGGTTGCGGTGATCGAGCTTTCCTTCCTCACATCCAATCTGCTGAAAATTCTTGATGGCGGTTATGTCCCGGTGCTGGCGGCGCTCGCGCTCATGTTGGTCATGTGGTCCTGGTGGCGCGGATCTCAGTTGTCATTTGAAAGGCAACATCGGATGGCCGTGCCGCTTGAGAGCTTCGCCCATTCGATGTCGCATAGTTCCGTGCATATCGCTGACGGGGTCGCCGTCTTTCTGACCTCGGACCCGACCACCGCGCCGCCCGCGTTGCTGCACAACCTCAAGCACAACAAGGTGCTTCATCGTCGAAATCTTGTGACAACGGTGCTGGTGGCGGAGGAGCCGCGTGTTTCGGAGCAGGACCGGCTGAGTTATGAGAACGTCGATGACCGGTTCGCGCTCATCACACTTCGCTTCGGCTTCATGGAGACGCCGGATGTCAGCCGCGCCCTGTTCCGCTCCCGGATCGACGGCGTGAAGCTTGAGGTCATGCGCACCTCCTTCTTCCTTGGGCGGCGCCGCTACGTGCCGGGGGCGCGTATCGGGATGCCGCTTCTGCTGGACCGGATCTACATCCTGCTGAACGGATTTTCCGCCGATCCGACGGTGTTCTATCATTTGCCGAGGGACCGCGTGGTGGAGATCGGCGCCCGGATCAGCGTCTGACCGTTCGCGGCGTAAGCGGGGCAGGATCGCCCGCGCCGAACATGCTGTCCGGCCGCCCGTCGCGCGACATGAGCACGGCGAGTGGTCGGAGCGCTGGAATATGGGAGCAGACGATCATCGCCGCGACCATCATTGGCACGGCGAGGAAAAGACCGGCGATCCCCCATATCGCGCCCCAGAAGGCCAACGCCAGCACGATGCAGAAGGTGGAAAGCTGCAATGTCCGCCCCATGAAGATCGGCTCGATGATGTTACCGTTGCCGAACTGAATCCCGCATACGATGAGTGATACTGTCACCGTCACCCATGGTTCCGGCATCTGGATGAACACTGCAAGTATGGTGAGGACGGAGGCGACCAGCGAGCCGATGGTCGGAATGAAGTTCAGGATGACCGTGAGCATGCCCATGGCGCCGGCGAACTCCAGCCCTGCGACGCGCATGACAAGGTAAACCTCCACCCCCGTTATCAGGCTGACAAGGCTTTTCACCAGAAGGTAGCGGTTCACCCGCCGGATGATGGAGCGGCTGATGGCGGCCGCGCGCGCGGCCCGCTTCGGCGTGGCAAAAAGGTTCAGCAGCTTTGCATGGAACCAGTGCTGTTCGGCGAAGAGAAAGCCCACCACAAGGCTGGTCATCACGGCGATCGACACCAGCCCGGAAAGCTGAAAAGCAATGGAACGGAGGTAGGCGTTGAAGTTGATCGTCTGGATAGCATTCTGTACCGCCGACGTCGCCTCCGGCCCGAGCCAGGCGAACAGGCGGGCGACAGCATTGATGGCCGCGTCGCTGTAAAGCAGCATGGTTGTGATGAGGCGGTTGACCTCGTTGACCACGACAACAGCGAGCAGGATGAGGCAGACGGTGAGCAGTGTCACCGCCAGGACAACGGCAATCCAGCGTGGGAAATAAAACCGCCCGATCCTGAGTTGCGCGATCCGGTCGATAGTGGCGGTCGTCACGCTGAAGAGGATGATGCCGAAGGCGAGCGAGATGAGAATGGAGCTCCCCACCCAGAGCAGAAATACCGCCACCCCGAAGGCGATGATGGTGAGCGCCCATGTCTGGATACGGAGCCTGTCTTCCAGGCTCGGCCGGTAGGGAGGGAAGACGCCGGTTTGATCCTCCGGGGGAGTGGTCTTGAGCATGGCGCGCGGAACCTCGGCGTGGGTCTGCGCGCACTATGCGAGGTTGCAGGCCGGACGGCAACTGCGGCCTGTATCGGTCGGTTTCAGCCCGTCGGCCCGGTGACAACCACAGGCGGCGCTACCACCCGGCTGCTGCCGGGGTCAGCTGAAGCGGACTCCTTGCGGCGCCAGTCATGCAGAATCTCCTGCTGCCGAAGCATAACAGGGCGCGGGTGCTGCTCCTCCGGCGTCATGAACAACCTCAGCCGACGCGCGGAGGCACCTTCGCCGGAATCGGATGACCAGGCGATGATGAGTGGCGCTATGAGCATCGGGCCGCCAACCGGCAGGAACCAGATGAAAAGCGTGGTGAACTTCCATGCTGCAAAGAGGATGACGGCGCCGGTTGCCGTGATCCACCAGCTCGCCTTCCATGCGGTCGAGAGCGGGATCGCCTGCGCCTCGCGATCGGCAACCGGCCAGCCGCCGTCCGCTCCGGTGAGAATCTCTATGACGGAGCGGGTCTGGAAGGCCAGCATGAGCGGAGCGATCAGACTCGACCACAGGATTTCGATAACCACGCTCACCAGACTGGCGAGGGCGCCACCAAACTGCCGGGCGCGACCATCGAAGATGGATCGCAGCGCGATGAGCAACTTCGGCCCCAGCAGAAGCCCGAGAACGAGCATCAGCAACAAAAGGGCACGGGTCGATTCACTGATCGGAAACTGCGGCACGCCAAGCGCCGAGTCGGGAAAGAACTCGAAGGGAGCAGCCAGGATCGGTGCCAGAATGGTCGCGATCAGGAACACACCCCAGAGGGAGGAGGCGAGGTAGGCCATGATCCCCTGAAAGAACACGAACCGGCTCCACATCTTCAGGCCGGGCACGGCCAGCAGGCGCGAGTGCTGAAGGTTGCCCTGCGCCCAGCGACGGTCGCGCTTCGCATAATCGAGGATGTTGTCGGGGGCTTCCTCGTAGGAGCCTCCGATGTCGGGATCGACCCGGACGATCCAGCCCGCACGAGCGAGCAGCGCGGCCTCCACATAGTCGTGGCTGAGGATATGGCCGCCGAACGGCGGCTTGCCCTTGAGCTCCGGCAAGCCACAGCTTTCGGCAAAAGCCGTCGTGCGCGTGATGGCGTTATGACCCCAGAAAGGGCCTTCCCGCCCCTGAAGAGCCGCGACGCCACGGGTAAAGATCGGCGAAAAGAACGCGGCGGAGAATTGCAGCACCCGACCAAAGAAAGACCGCGACCCAATGATCTTGGGCAATGTCTGAAGCAGCCCGAGCTTGGGCTCCGCCTCCATACGGCGAACCATCTCAACCAGCGTATCGCCTTCCATCAGGCTGTCCGCGTCGAGGATGATGAGGAAATCGTAGCGGCCGCCGAAGCGGCGGATGAATTCGGCGATATTGCCCGCCTTCTTGCCGGTATTGTCGGTCCGGCGACGGTAATAGACCGGAAGGATATGCCCCCAGCCGACTCGCAGCTTCTCGAACCAGGCTTCTTCCTCCGCTCCTATGGCGGCACGGGTGGTGTCTGAGACGATCGCGAGCTCGAAAGCGCCATGGTGACCGGTGGCCTCAAGGCTCTCGATCATCGCGGCCGCATGAGAAAACGGTTTTTCCGGCGGCTCATTATATACCGGAAGCAGGATTGCTGTTCGCGTGGTCAGAGGACCGGTCGTCCGCGCGCGCCGGATACGGCTGCTCATGAACACGCCGCTCATGCCGAGCATCGCGCCCCATGCGATCCACCAGGTCGTCAGGCCGAGCAGGGCGATCCTGACATAATCCGTTCCGTCCCGCCCATCGGCAAAAAAGACGTTAAGGCCGAGCCAAACGGCTGTGCCGGCCAGCACGAGGCTCGCCAGAAAGAGGACGGTCCGCAATATCATGAGAAGATCAGGTCAGTCGCCGGCCGCCGAACTGGGCGAACCTCGCGCGCAGCAGCCCCAACCAGGAGGAGGAGCGCTCCAGCACCTGCACCGGCATGATCATCGGCGCTGCTGGCGGCAAGCGATCATCAAGCGCGAGTATGCCATCCGCGTCCGTGACCCTCGCAGCAGCGGTGTCAGTGAGGCGATTCATCTCCAGGTCTCCACTGATAGCTCCATGTTTCGGTCAGACGACGACCGGCAACGCTCAAATATACTGATAGTTCCACAGGATTGCTTGCTGTACTCTTCACATCAGCAACGAACCGCCAGATGTCCTCTCCCGAGACTTTCTTCAAGTCCGTGTGGACGAATTCTCCGTTAAAAATTGACGTATTCGCAGTGACGGAGTCGAGATCGAGCAGGCGATCCAGATAGGGGCCTTCAAAATCCACCACAAATTTCCGCTCCCCCGTTGTGGGGTCGGAGCCGGCAGTGCCGGAATGGCCTGAACTGAAGGTGATGACGCGCGCGAATCGTGCGCTTGATTCGGGAATGTCACCCCATATCAGCCTGTAGCTGAACTCCACCGCGGATCCGGCGGTGGCGGGCGCTTCCGGCATCCAGAAGCAGACGATGTTGTCGTTGACTTCCCGCTTTGTCGGGATCTCGATCAGACAGATATGACCGACGCCCCATTGCCCGGACGGCTCCACCAGAACGGAGGGGCGCTTTTCGTAATGCGCCTCCGCATCCGCGTAGTCCTCAAAGCGGCGGCTGCGCTGCATCAGGCCGAAGGCGCGCGGGTTCTCCTCCTTGTAGAAAGAGGCCGCCAGTTGCGCGGGATTGTTAAGGTTGCGCCAGACTTCCTCTCCGCTCGCACGGATGATCTTCAGCCCCTCGCTGTCGTGGACGCGCTCGCGGTAGTCGTCGAAGGCCGCGCGATTGGGGCCGCCGTAGAGGAACATGGAGGTCAGCGGCGCGATGCCCAGCCGCGAAACATCACGCCGAACGAAGATGCGCGCGGTCACATCCATGGCCGTGTCCTTGCCCGGGCGGACGATGAAACGGTAGGCTCCGGTGACGCTTGGTCCTTCCAGCTGAGCGTAGATGGTGATCGTCGAATCGAATTGACCTGGGGGGATGACGTAGAACCGCGTGAAGCGAGGGAACTCCTCCGGCTTGCCTGCGGCCGTATCGACGGCGATACCGCGGGCCGAGGTCCCATAGGAGGACCCTTGTCCCAGAGCGCGGAAATAGCTGGCGCCAAGAAAGGTCAGCAACTCATCCCAGATTTCAGGAGAGTTCAGCGGGTAGTTGATCTTCAGCCCCGCGATGCCGGGAAAGGGGTTTACCGCATCGAAGGGTGCCCGCTCGAGCGGCGCGTGATAGAGGAAGTCCTGCGAGGTGAAGGCCAACTCCCGCCGCTCGCCCCCCTCCAGCAGGGAAATGGTAACCGGCTCATCATAAAGCCAGCCGAGGGAAAAGGCATTCAGCGTGAAAAGCGCCTGACCGGCCCAGATGGCCCGCGCGGGATCCGCCTGAACCTGCCGATAGCCATCATATCCGAGCGTTGAGAATGGCTCGGGTAGGGCAAGTTCGTTACGCTGATACGGCTGATTGACGAGCGCCTGCATTTCCTGCGTCAGCGCATCGAAGAAGTCGGCGGTCTGCGCGGAAATGCGGAGCGGAGCAACGGCGGCAAGAGCGCTTACGGAAAGACCAGTAAGAAGAAATTGCCTGCGCCGCATGTCCCACCCTCTTTTAGACGATCCCTGCTATTTAGAGGAAGTTTGCCGAAGGAAAAGCGGCATTTCTGCGCATGCCCGGGTGGTTGGGGGGAAGTGATGATTATCCGCCTCACCCTGAGCGGCGAACCGCAAATACTATGCTCACACCCCCTTGCCCCCAACCAAAACCCGCGTTAGGAAGCCCGCCACGGAGAGGTGGCCGAGTGGTCGAAGGCGCACGCCTGGAAAGTGTGTAGGCGGGGAACCGTCTCGAGGGTTCGAATCCCTCTCTCTCCGCCATAGACCGCAGCTTGCTCTAATTGTGCAAATTCGGTCCTTGTAAGCGCGCATCCTCAAATCATTATACAAAACTGCCGCCTCTACGCTGCAGTCAGAGATATATCTCGAAGATCAGTGACGGAGGGGACGCAGGTAGTCCGCTGCGGCGACGCAGGTTTGAAGAACATGCCGTGGCGATTTGCTTCCTGAGACGACCGCTTTGGCGCGCCTTTCGCCATCGGCATAAAGCGCATGTCTTCTGGGGACACATCTAGGTGTCGGCGCGAATCCTACATTGCGACGTAGCGATCACGGCGGTGGTTGATGGCGATGACAAGATTGACCACCACCACGCCTAGCACGGACCAGATCAACCGGTCGAGCGGAACCCACCACAGCGCGATGGCGAAAAGGGCGGCGTCGAAACCCATCTGGACCCAGCCCGCACGGATACCTGTTCTGTCTTGGAGATAGAGCGCGACCACCCCCACACCTCCAAGGCTTGAGCCGTGGCGAAAAAGTGCCAGAAGTCCTGCGCCGGTGGTGCAGCCAAAAAGAACGGCTGCCAGCGGTTCCGATAGCATCGCGAAGCTGAGGTAGTGGGGAAAAACCGCTGCAAACAGCGACATGAGTGCGACCGACGCGAAGCTTTTCAGAGTGAATGACAGCCCGATCCTGCGGTAGCCAAGCCAGTAGAACGGCAGGTTTATCAGGAAGAAAACGGGCCCAAATCCCCAGCCGGTGGCATAGCTTATGAGGAGCGCCAGACCTGCCGTCTGACCGGTCATGAAGCCGTGGAAGGCCAGAAACTGAATTCCCAAGGCACACATCATGGTGCCGAAGAGGATCCCTTGCGCGTCCTCGAAGCCGGTATGGCGGGTCGGTTTGTCGTGTTCGCTCATGACGCACTGATGCCGCGACTGCAAAATGCTTTCCAGCGCTAATTTGCGGCTCCACCGTGTCATGAAACCGGTGGCGCTGGGGCAGTGCGGTAGCGTTTGGCAAAAGGAGATCACGCAGGGTCATCCCCGCGGTGCACTGGCACGTCCTCCTGCATCCTTGCGGCAAGAAAATGCCGCTCATCGAAGGCCAAACCCAACAGGCATACGCAACCGACAAATGGCGATTGACCACACCTTCTGACGCTTGATGGGATGATACCCAGACCCCGGATGGTGGCGGCGCTGTGTCGGCTGTACCGCATACCCGACGTGTCCGCGCCACGGTCTTGCGGAGCGGCGAGCGCGAACCGACATAAGGAGGGTCAAGGAGACCCACCATGCAAATGCCCGAAGGGGAAGTCTTTATCGCCACCTCGCTGGATGGCTACATCGCCCGCCCCGATGGAGACGTTTCGTGGTTAACGAGCTGCCCGCTGCCCGAAGGGGAGGATTTTGGCTATTCGGAACTCATGGAGCGGGTCGATGCCCTTGTCCTGGGCCGGAAGAGCTATGAAAAGGTGCTGAGCTTCGGGGAGTGGCCCTATGCAAAGCCGGTGACGGTGCTCAGCCGCACGCTACCTCCTTGCAGAGCCTGCGATACGGGCGGGAAAGTCGCGATACGTGACCGGGATCCGCTCACCGTCATGGAAGAACTGGGCCGGCAGGGTGCGCGCCGGGTTTACGTGGACGGAGGCGCAGTCGTTTCGGCCTTCTTGCGCGCGGGTCTGATCGAGCAAATGACCATCACGCGTCTGCCGATCCTGTTGGGAGACGGCATTCCGCTGTTCTGTGATACCGGTGAAATCGCCCTGAGACACGAAGCCACCAGAAGCTGGCCGAATGGCTTCGTGCAGTCTGTTTACAGTGTCGGATAAGCCGCTGAATTTATAACACTATGCGTGCGTGGCCTTTCGATCCCTCGCCGCCGCTACCCGCGCGGCGCGACCGCTTGCACGACGGGCAACACGCGCGCGGATCGCGTTCAGATCAGTGATCGGCGTGGCGGCAAAAAGCTCCTTCGTGTAGGCGTGTTTGGGATCGGCGAAGATTTCATCCCGGCTTGCCTGTTCCACCGCCTCACCCTTGTAGAGAACCATCACTTCATCGGCGATGTAGTTCACCACAGAGAGGTCGTGGCTGATGAAGACATAGGTCAGCTCAAACTCCTCCTGCAGGTCGGCGAGCAGGTTCAGAACCTGCGCCTGGACGGAGAGATCGAGTGCGGAAACCGGCTCGTCCAGCACCAGGAGCGAGGGTTTCAGCATGAGCGCTCTTGCGATGGCGATCCGCTGGCGTTGTCCGCCAGAAAACATATGCGGGTAGCGGTTGTAATGCTCGGGCGCCAAGCCGACCTTTGCCAGCATCTGTTCCGCCAGAACCCGCCGTTCAGCAGCAGGTATGGAGGTGTTGAGCAGCAAAGGCTCTGTCAGCACATCACCAATTTTCTGGCGCGGATTGAGAGAGCCGTAGGGGTTCTGGAACACCATCTGCACTTTCGAGCGCATCTCATGCGTCAGGCGGGTCTTGCCGATGTTCACGCTCTCGCCAGTGATCTTCAGATCGCCGCCCGATTGTGGATCGATGAGCGCGATGATCCGGGCAAGCGTGGACTTGCCAGAGCCGGATTCTCCGACGATAGCCAGTGTCTTTCCCTTTTCCACGGCAAAATCTACGCCATTCACCGCGCGGAAAGTTCCCCCTTTGGAAAACAGCCCGCCCGGAAGGTCATAGTCCTGCGTGATTCCGCGGCCTTCGACAACGATCATCAGTTTGCCTCCCCGGCCATGAAATCGGCCACCGTGGGCAGCCGGTCACCCGTCGCGTTCTCCGGCAGGGCGGAGAGGAGGGCGCGCGTATAGGGGGTCTTCGGCGCTTCAAAGAGGGTCAGTACATCGGCCTCCTCGATCTTTCTGCCCTTGTATTGCACGATCACCCGATCCGCGGTTTCGGCCACCACGCCCATGTCATGCGTGATCATGATGAGCGCCATGCCGTATTGCTCCTGCAGTTCCATGAGCAAATCGAGGATCTGCTTCTGGATCGTCACATCCAGGGCTGTCGTGGGTTCGTCCGCGATGAGCAGGCGCGGGTTGCAGGCGATGGCGATGGCGATCATCACCCGCTGGCATTGCCCGCCGGACATCTGGTGTGGGTAGGCTTTCAGCTTGCCTTCCGGGTCCGGCAGGCCCACGGCCCGGAAGAGGTCGAGCGCACGTGCCCGCGCAGCGGAGCGCGACAGGCCGAGGTTTAGCCGCAACACCTCCTCGATCTGAAAGCCGGCGGTAAAGGAGGGATTGAGCGAGGCGATCGGTTCCTGGAAGATCATCGTGATTTCCCGCCCGATGATCCTGCGCCGCTCCTTCGGCGTCATTGTCAGCATGTCCTGTCCGTCGAAGCGCATGACATCGGCGGTTACCTGCGCGCTTTCGGGGAGAAGGCCCATGACGGCCAGCATCGAGACCGATTTGCCGGAGCCGGACTCGCCGACGATGGCCAACACCTCTCCCACATCCACCGACACATCGACCCCGTCCACAGCGGTGAAGAGGCCCGTCGCGGTGGGAAAGCGCACGGTGAGGTTCTTGATTTCGAGAAGCGGCATCTCAACTCCTCTTCAGCTTGGGATCCAGCGCATCGCGCAGCCCGTCGCCCATGACGTTGATCGCAAGCACGGTGATGAGGATGGCAAGACCGGGGAAGGTCACGACCCACCAGGCCCGGAGGATGAACTCCCGCGCTTCGGCGAGCATCGTCCCCCATTCCGGGGTTGGCGGCTGCGCCCCCATGCCGAGGAAGCCGAGCGCCGCCGCATCCAGCACCGCGGAGGAGAAGGAGAGCGTGCCCTGCACGATCAGGGGCGCGAGGCAGTTGGGCAGGATCGTCTTGAACATCAGCCGGAGGTTGCCCGCGCCTGCCACGCGGGCGGCAGTGACATATTCGCGCCGCTTCTCTCCCATGACGGCCGCACGGGTGAGGCGGGCGAAATGCGGCTGATAGACGATGGCGATGGCGATCATCGCGTTGACCAGCCCCGGTCCCAGCACCGCCACCAGCACGAGTGCCAGCAAGAGAGAGGGGAACGCCAGGATCACGTCCATCACGCGCATGATGACCGTATCCACCCAACCGCCGAAGTATCCGGCCACCAGACCGATGAAGATACCGCCGATCAGGGCGACAGCCACAACGACGATGCCGATGAACAGCGAATACTGCGCCCCATAGATCAGGCGGGACAGAATGTCCCGGCCGACTGCATCCGTCCCCAGAAGGAAACCGGATTTACCGCCCTCCTGCCAGATCGGGGGAACGAGGAGGGAGTCGCGATACTGCATCGCCGGATCGTGCGGGGCGATGAGCGGTGCGAATATCGCCACCAGAACGAGCAGGACGAAGATCACCAGCCCGACGACAGCCCCCCGGTTCTCTTTGAAGTAGAACCAGAAGTCCGCGAACATGCGTCGCCGGATGGCGGCGTCTGAGAGCTTTGCCGGAGCGGCGGAGGAGGTATCGGTCATGCGTGCCTCACTGATGCCGGATACGGGGATTGATGAGGCCGTAGGTCAGGTCCACGATCAGGTTCACGATCATGACCACGGCAGCGATGAGGAGCAGGCCGCTCTGCACCACGGGATAGTCCCGACGAGAGATGGAATCGATCATCCACTTGCCGATCCCGGGCCAGGAGAAGATCGTCTCCGTCAGG
The DNA here is from genome assembly GCF_000740795.1 of Haematobacter massiliensis. GTDB lineage: Bacteria > Pseudomonadota > Alphaproteobacteria > Rhodobacterales > Rhodobacteraceae > Haematobacter > Haematobacter massiliensis. The sequence continues at coordinate 275,288 of NZ_JGYG01000001.1, read as the reverse complement.
ATCGCGCCGGCCAGCAGAACGCCGATCTGCAGACCGATGGTCGTGATGACCGGGATCATCGCATTGCGCAGCGCGTGTACACCCACGACCCGCCCCTCCGACAGCCCCTTGGCCTTGGCGGTGCGCACGTAATCCTCGCCCATCACCTCCAGCATGGCGGAGCGGGTCTGACGCGCGATCACCGCAAGCGGGATTGTCGCCAGCACGACGGAGGGCAGGATCAGGTGAGAGACGGCGGAGGCGAAGGCACCCTTCTGGCCCGAGAGCAGGCTGTCGATCAGCATGAAGCCCGTCACCTGCGGAAAGAAGTACATCAGCGAGATGCGGCCGGAAACCGGCGTCCAGCCGAGAATGCCGGAGAACAGGATGATGAGCAGCAGCCCCCACCAGAAGATCGGCATGGAGAACCCGATAAGCGCCGTCGTCATGGAGAGCTGGTCGAACCAGGAGCCCCGCTTGATCGCCGCAAGCACGCCCACCGGGACGCCCACCAGGGTTGCGATCAGGATGGCGCAGAGGCCCAGCTCAATCGTCGCGGGAAAGAGCGCCAGAAACTCCGTCAGAACGGGTTTCTTCGTGACGATGGAATTGCCGAAATCGCCGCGCAGCAGCCGCCACAGGAAATCCAGATACTGTTGCCACATCGGCTTATCATAGCCGAGTTGGTGCGAAAGTTGAGCGTAGCGCTCTGGCGAGATACCGCGCTCCCCCGCCATCAGCAGCACCGGATCGCCCGGCAGGATGCGGACGAAACCAAAAGCCACGATCGTGATGCCGAGAAAGGTCGGGATCAGGTAGAGGAGCTTGCCAAGGATGAACCGGATCATGTTCCGCGCTTCTTCCGAGAGAAAATAGGGAGCCGGTGCGACGCCTGCCGCACCGGCCTTTCAGACATCAGTCCGCCGATTACTCGGCCAGTTCGACGCCGTCGAAAGTGTGATCGCCAAGGGCGCTCATCACGTAGCCTTTGACCTTGTTCGACATCGGCATGAAGACGGTCGAGTGGTCGAGCGTCGCCCAAGGAGCCTGATCCTTGAAGATCACCTGAGCTTGCTCATAGAGCTTGGTCCGCTCGGCCAGGTCAGAGGCCGCCTTGGCCTTGGCTAGCAGGTCGGAAAATTCCTCGTTGCACCAGAAGGCGCGGTTGGCGCCGCCCGAGTCAGCGGAGGCGCAGGACAGCAGCACGCTGAGGAAGTTGTCCGGGTCGCCGTTGTCACCGGTCCAGCCGAGGATGACGGCGCCATCGCGGCCTTCCTCCATCGACTTCTTCAGATACTCGCCCCATTCGTAGGAGACGATCTCCACCTTGACGCCGACCTTGTCGAAGTCCGATTGGATCAGCTCTGCCGTCCGCCGCGCGTTGGGCATGTAGGGACGTTGTACCGGCATCGCCCAGATCTTCATGGACAGGTTCTTGACGCCGGCCTCATCCAGCAGCTTCTTCGCCGCTTCGGGGTCGTAGGGATCATCCTCGATTGCGTCGTTGTAGGACCACATGGTCGGCGGGATCGGGTTCTTGGCCACGACGCCGGAGCCCTGGAACACGGCGTCGATGATTGCCTGCTTGTTCATCGCCATGTTCAGCGCCTTGCGGACGTTCGCATTGTCGAACGGCGCCTGCTGGGTGTTGTAGGCGAGATAACCGACGTTGAGCCCGGGAGCCTCCATCATGGTGAGGTTCGAATCCGCCTTGATGCCCTGAATATCCGCCGGTGCGGGGTAGGGCATGATATGGCACTCACCGGCCTTCAGCTTCTGAAGCCGGACGGCGGCATCGGGAGTGATCGCGAAGATCAGGTTCTCGACCTTCGCCGCGTCCCCCCAGTAATCCTCGTTCCGCTGGTAGCGGATCACGGCATCCTTCTGATAGGCGACGAACTTGAACGGGCCGGTGCCGACGGGAATGTTGTTGAAGTCTTCCGGGTGGCCGGCCGCCATCAGGGTGTCAGCATATTCCTTGGATGCGATGGAGGCAAAGGGCATGGCAAGGTTCGCGATAAACGGCGCTTCGGGCCTGTTCAGCACGAATTTGACCGTATGGTCGTCTACCTTCCGGATCTCCTTGATGAGACTGTCCATCTCCATCGACGAGTAATATTCGTAGCTAAGGCCCGACACATAGTTGTGGAACGGGTTGTCCGCCTTGCCCTGCCGCTCGAAGGAGAAGATCACGTCCTCGGCGGTGAGTTCACGGCTGGGCGTAAAGGTCTGCGTGGTGTGGAATTTCACACCGGAGCGCAGATGGAACGTATACTCCAGCCCATCATCTGAAACCTCCCAGCTCTCCGCGAGCGCGGGCTGCACTTGCGTGGTGCCCGGCTTGAACTGGACAAGACGGTTGTAGACCGGATGCGCGCTGGCGTCGAAAGTCGTGCCGGAGGTATAGGGCGCGGGGTCAAAGCCTTCGGGCGAGCCTTCCGAGCAGTAGACCAGGGTCTGTGCCTGAAGTGCGCCTGCCGACATCAGCGCGAAAGCTGAAGCCGCCAGAAGGCGTGTGCTGAATGGTTTCATGTCTTCTCCCTGAGGTTCGAATTCTTTCCCCGCGCCATGGTGACGCGCCAGTGAGGCCGGTCAAGCGGATTTCAGCTGCCAGCATGCACAGATCGGAAAGGATGTCCGGCCGTTTTGCGCCGGTGAGGCGGCACGCTTTGCGGTGCCGCGGGTCCGGCTGACGGAAGGGTCCGTCAGCCGGTATTGATGTCAGGCCAGGGCCCGGTTCAGATATTCGTCAACCTTCTCAAGGTAGCCCATCGTCGTGAGCCACTTCTGATCCGGTCCGACGAGCAGGGCGAGGTCCTTGGTCATGTAGCCGTCCTCAACCGCCTGCACCGTCACCTTCTCCAGCGTTTCGGCAAACGACAGCAGCGCCTGGTTGTTGTCGAGCTTGGCGCGGTGCTTGAGGCCGCCGGTCCAGGCGTAGATCGAGGCGATGGAGTTGGTGGAGGTTTCCTTGCCCGCCTGATGCTGGCGATAGTGCCGGGTCACGGTACCGTGGGCGGCTTCCGCTTCGACGGTCTTGCCATCGGGCGTCATCAGAACGGAGGTCATGAGACCCAGCGAACCGAAGCCCTGCGCCACGGTATCGGACTGTACGTCGCCGTCGTAGTTCTTGCAGGCCCAGACATAGCCGCCGGACCATTTCAGCGCGGAGGCGACCATATCGTCGATCAGGCGATGTTCGTAGGTGATGCCCTTCTTCTTGAAGGCCTCTTCGAACTCTTCCTCATAGACCTTCTGGAACAGATCCTTGAAGCGGCCGTCATAGGCCTTGAGGATCGTGTTCTTCGTCGACAGGTAGACCGGCCAGCCCAGGTTCAGGCCATAGTTCATGGAGGCGCGGGCAAAGTCGATGATCGAGTCATCGAGGTTGTACATTGCCATCGTCACGCCGGAGCCGGGGGCATCGAAGACGTCCCGCTCGATGGTGGTGCCATCCTCGCCCACGAACTTGAGCGTGAGCTTGCCCTTGCCGGGGAAGCGGAAGTCGGTGGCGCGATACTGATCGCCATAGGCGTGACGCCCGACCACGATGGGCTGGGTCCAGCCGGGGACAAGACGGGGTACGTTCTTGCAGATGATCGGCTGACGGAAGATCACGCCGCCCAGAATGTTGCGGATCGTGCCGTTAGGCGACCGCCACATCTGCTTGAGGCCGAATTCTTCAACCCGCGCCTCATCGGGAGTGATCGTGGCGCATTTCACACCGACGCCATACTGCTTGATCGCGTTGGCCGCATCGATGGTGATCTGGTCGTTGGTGCGGTCACGCTCCTCGATGCCCAGATCGTAGTATTTCAGGTCGACGTCGAGATAGGGCAGTATGAGCTTCTTCTTGATGAATTCCCAGATGATGCGGGTCATCTCATCGCCGTCGAGTTCGACGACGGGATTGGCTACCTTGATCTTGGACACGGGCAGAAGCTCCTTTGCCGGAATCGTCAGCATGCCTCTAGCGCAAATGTGCCTTGGGGGAAAGGGCGGTATCCAACGGCATACGACGCGAAATGCCCTGAAAGGCTCGCGTCAACAGCATGTGGCGCGGAGCCGCTCCGGCGCGCAATATGCGAGCCGTCCGCGGCCGGATGGAGACATATCATGAGGGGCAGTCGCAGTGTTCTGCGTTATTTGGCCGCACGACCTGCGGGAAGGTAGCCCTCGGTGAGCGCCCTCACATGATGCCAGAGATCGGGCGCTCCGCGCGCGATCTTGCTGCCCACGCGGCGCTCGAGCAACTCCTCCGTGACGCCGAACTCCTGCCATGTGCCGCCGCCAAGGGCGATGTTGTGCATGACCGGTTGAACACGGTCTATGGCTTTGGCGAATATGGCGTCAGGCGTGCAAGCAGCCTCGAATTCGTCCCAGAGCGCGCGGAAGCTGGAAGCCAGTTCCGAAGGCAGGAGGCCGAAAATCCGGTCGGCGGCACGCTGTTCGCGCGCGGCGATATCCGCCGCATCGAAAGTGCCATGGATCGGGGTATCGCCCACGTCGATCTCTACGAGATCATGGATCAGCAACATGCGGATGACGCGATCTATGCTCACATCCGGGGCCGCCTGATCGGCGAGGACAAGGGCGTAGAGCGCCACGTGCCAGGAATGCTCGCCGGAGTTCTCCCGCCGGGAATCATCGGTCAGGCGGCTTGCCCGGAGCACGGTCTTCAGCCGGTCAGCCTCCCGAAGGAAGGCCAGCTGCCTGTCCAGGTCAGAAGGCGCGAGATCGGAGAGGGTATCAGCGCTGTCGGACATTGACTGTGACTCCATCGCAACCGGCAGATGAACGGCCGCCGGTGAGGCGGCCGTCAGACATCAGCGTGTCGTCTCGGTCAGCCGGCGCTTCACATAGCCGGTAACCGTGTCGATCATCGGCTCCATATGCGGGTCTTCGAAGAAGTGCCCGGCGCCGTCGACCTGCTCATGAGTGATCGTGATGCCCTTCTGCTCACGCAGTTTGCCCACCAGCGTGGACGTATCCTTCGGCGGAGCCACACGATCCGCGCCGCCGTTGATGATGAGGCCGGAGGATGGGCAGGGCGCGAGGAAGGAGAAATCATAAAGGTTCGCCTGCGGCGCCACCGAAACGAATCCCGTGATCTCGGGCCGCCGCATGAGGAGCTGCATGCCGATCCACGCACCGAAGGAGAAACCTGCCACCCAGCAGTGCTTGGAGTTCTGATTCATGGACTGGAGATAGTCGAGCGCGGACGCCGCGTCCGACAACTCGCCGATGCCCTGATCGTATTCGCCCTGACTGCGCCCGACACCGCGGAAATTGAACCGCAGCACCGTGAAGCCCATGTTGTAAAAGGCGTAATGCAGATTGTAGACGACGCGATTGTTCATCGTCCCGCCGAACTGCGGGTGCGGGTGCAGGACGATGGCGATCGGTGCGTCACGCTCTTTTTGGGGATGATAGCGACCTTCGAGCCGGCCGTCCGGCCCCTGGAAAATGACTTCGGGCATCCTGCCGCCTGTATCCTCGCTTCACTATGACCGGCCGTCCGGCGGACGGGGGCGAACTTGACCGCGGGGCCTGCAGCACTTAGAATAATTCCAAGTTTCCAGGACGCCCATGGACGGATGGCAATTAAGCAGCCTTCCAGCCCGCGTCAATGCTTTGGGGGTATCATGAAGCTCTCGACCAAGGGGCGCTATGCAATGGTGGCGCTTGCCGATCTGGCGATGGCGGAGGGCGACGGGATGGTTTCGCTGGCCGAGATCGCCCGTCGGCAGGATCTGTCGTTGCCTTATCTGGAGCAGCTTTTCGTCAAGCTGCGCCGCGCGAAGCTCGTTGAATCCGTGCGGGGGCCGGGCGGCGGCTACCGGCTGGCGCGCCCCGCGTCTGACATCCGGGTTTCCGATATTCTGGAGGCTGTCGATGAAACGGTGAGCGCCATGCATACCGGGGCAGGGGCGACGGGCGGCGTCTCCGGGACGCGGGCGCAGTCGCTGACGAACCGACTCTGGGAGGGCCTGTCCGCGCATGTCTACGTCTTCCTGCATCAGACGCGCCTGTCGGAGGTGATTGGCAATCAGTTGCGCCCCTGTCCTGCGGTTCCGTCTATCTTCCGCATCGTGGATGACGAAGAACCTTCCGCACAGTTGAGCGCCGTACCGGCGGCGGTGAAGTGAACGGCAAGATGGCGCGGGTCTATCTGGACTGGAATGCCACGGCTCCCCTGCGGCCCGAGGCACGAGAAGCGATGATCGCGGCGATGGACGCTGTGGGCAACCCGTCCTCGGTCCATGCCGAGGGGCGCGCGGCCAAGGCCATCATCGAGAAAGCCCGCGCCCAGGTCGCCACGGCGCTCGGAGCGGACGGGGCGGATATCGTCTTTACGTCAGGGGCGACGGAGGCAGCGGCACTCACCCTCGCGGGACGTGACTTCGCGGGCGCGGAAATCGAACATGACGCCGTCGGCGCCTGGATCAGACCCGTTCTGGCGACCAGTCGCGACGGGCGGGTCAGCGTCACGGACCCCGCGCATTCCACGCTGCAGCTTGCCAACAGCGAGACGGGCGTCCTGCAGACGCTGCCGGACGGGTTGGCGGTTTCCGATCTCACACAGGGGTTCGGCAAGGTGCCCTTCGCCTTCAACTGGCTCGGACTGGACATGGGGCTGGTTTCGGCGCACAAGCTCGGCGGTCCCAAGGGGATCGGTGCCGTGGTTCTGCGGCGCGGGCTTGACCTTGCCGGTCAGATACGCGGCGGCGGGCAGGAGATGGGCCGCCGGTCTGGAACGGAGAACATCATCGGCATTGCCGGATTCGGAGCGGCCGCAGAAGCGGCGGCACGGGATCTGTCGGAAGGTGTCTGGGATCGCGTCAAGGAACTTAGAAATAGTCTAGAACTAAACTTGGCATCCGTCGCCGAAGAGACTATTTTTGTCGGGAAAGACGGTCCCAGGCTGCCCAATACGTCCTGCATCGTGACGCCCGGCTGGAAGGGCGAGACGCAGGTGATGCAGCTCGATCTGGCCGGTTTCGCGGTTTCGGCCGGCTCTGCCTGCTCCAGCGGCAAGGTCAGGGCAAGCAGGACGCTCCGCGCGATGGGCTTTGATGACATCGCGGCCGCATCTGCGATACGGGTCTCGATCGGGCCCGAAACGCAGGAAGAGGATTTGTCGCGCTTCGCCGAAGCGTGGCTCTCGCGGCGCGCGAAGGCGCGGCTGCGGGTCGCTTGAATGGCCGGCAACCGCTGGCGGAAGGATGAGGAAGATGGCAGCACGCGAGATGAGCGAAGCTGAACGGATGGAACTCGCCGCAGCAGATGCGGTGACCGAGGTCCGTGACGGCGTCGACCGCGAGACGGTCGAAACCGTTCAGGCTATGGCCGGCAAGTACAAATACGGCTGGGAAACCGAGATCGAGACCGAATACGCGCCGAAGGGTCTGAACGAGGACATCGTGCGCCTGATCTCGGAAAAGAACGGCGAGCCGGAGTGGATGCTGGACTGGCGTCTGGCAGCCTATCGCCGCTGGGTGAAGATGGAAGAGCCTCGCTGGGCCATGCTCCACTACCCGGAGATCGCCTATCAGGACCAGTATTATTACGCCAAGCCGAAGAGCATGTCGGAAAAGCCGAAGTCGCTTGACGACGTCGATCCGGCGCTGCTGGCCACCTATGCGAAGCTCGGCATTCCGCTGAAGGAACAGATGATCCTCGCGGGCGTCGAGGGCGCGGATGCGGCACCTGCGGAGGGCCGCAAGGTCGCCGTGGACGCGGTGTTCGACAGCGTCTCCGTCGGCACGACCTTCAAGGAAGAGCTGGCCAAGGCCGGCGTGATCTTCTGCTCCATCTCGGAGGCGATCCGCGAACATCCCGAACTGGTGAAGAAATACCTCGGGAGCGTCGTGCCGCAGTCCGACAACTTCTTCGCCACGCTGAATTCGGCCGTATTCTCCGACGGGTCGTTCGTCTATGTGCCGCCTGGCGTGCGCTGCCCGATGGAACTGTCCACCTATTTCCGCATCAACGCGGAGAACACGGGGCAGTTCGAACGCACGCTCATCATCGCCGACAAGGGCGCCTATGTCAGCTACCTCGAAGGCTGCACGGCGCCGAAGCGCGAGACGCATCAGCTTCACGCCGCCGTCGTGGAAATCGTTCTGCTCGACGATGCGGAAGTAAAATACTCGACCGTCCAGAACTGGTATCCGGGCGACGAGGAGGGCCGGGGCGGCATCTACAACTTCGTCACCAAGCGCGCGGATTGCCGCGGCGCGCGGTCGAAGGTCATGTGGACGCAAGTGGAGACCGGTTCGGCGATCACCTGGAAATACCCGTCCTGTATCCTGCGGGGCGATGACAGCCAGGGCGAGTTCTATTCGATTGCCATCGCCAACAACATGCAGCAGGCCGATACCGGCACCAAGATGATCCACCTCGGCCGGAACACCAAGTCCCGGATCGTGTCCAAGGGCATCTCGGCGGGACGGGCGCAGAACACCTATCGTGGCCTCGTCTCCATGCATCCGCGGGCGCAGAACAGCCGGAACTACACACAGTGCGACAGCCTGCTGATCGGCGATCAGTGCGGCGCGCATACGGTGCCCTATATCGAGATCCGCAACAATTCGAGCCGCACCGAGCATGAGGCCACCACCTCCAAGGTCGATGACGATCAGCTCTTCTATTGCCGCCAGCGCGGCATGGACGAGGAGGAGGCCGTGGCGCTCGTGGTGAACGGTTTCTGCCGGGAGGTGCTTCAGGCGCTGCCGATGGAATTCGCGATGGAAGCGCAGCAGCTCGTGGCGATCAGCCTCGAAGGCTCGGTGGGCTGATCATGGCGTTTGCCGAGAACATCATGCGCGGCTGGAATGCTCCGCTGCCCGCAATCCTGTCCTCGGCGATCCTCATGCTGCCGATGCTCGCGCTGATCGTGATCGCGCGTGCCGCCGCTGGCATGAACGTTGCGGTCCTGTCCGCGTGGAACATGCTCCTGCAGCTTTTCGGAAATTTCTGGATCGCCGGGCGGCGATCCCGCAAACACTAGTCCGGGCCCCGCCCGACGGAGAAAAAGATGCTTCAGATCAAAAACCTGCATGTCAAACTTGAGGAAGAGGACAAGCAAATCCTCAAGGGTGTCGACCTGACTGTTGAGGCCGGCAAGGTGCACGCAATCATGGGTCCGAACGGCTCGGGCAAATCCACGCTGTCCTATGTCCTGTCGGGCCGCGATGGCTACGAGGTGACCGAAGGGTCCGCGACGCTGGATGGTGAAGAACTGCTTGAGATGGACCCGGAGGAGCGGGCCGCCGCCGGCCTCTTCCTGGCTTTCCAGTATCCGGTGGAGATCCCCGGCGTCGGCAACATGACCTTCCTGCGCACCGCAGTGAACGCGCAGCGCAAGGCACGGGGCGAGGAGGAGATGTCCTCCACCGAGTTTCTCAAGGTCGTGCGCGAAAAGGCCAAGGCGCTGAAGATTGACGCGGACATGCTCAAGCGGCCGGTCAATGTCGGCTTCTCTGGCGGGGAAAAGAAACGTAACGAAATTCTCCAGATGGCCATGCTGGAGCCGCGCATGTGCATCCTCGATGAGACGGACTCCGGTCTTGACGTCGATGCGATGAAGCTCGTGGCCGACGGCGTGAATGCCTTGCGCTCGCCGGAGCGGTCCTTCCTTGTGATCACCCACTACCAGCGGCTTCTGGATCACATCAAACCTGACGTGGTGCATATCATGGCGAACGGACGGATCGTGAAGACCGGCGGGCCGGAGCTCGCTCTGGAAGTCGAGAACAACGGTTACGCCGATATCCTGGGGGAGACGGCCTGATGGCGATCCCGCAAGCCAAGATCGAAGTGACGGAGGCGCGGCTTGCCGCGCTCGCCGCGCCTGAGGGGAGCGGCTGGGGAGAGGGTGCCCGCGCCAAGGCGCTTCAGCGTCTGCGCGACATGGGGCTTCCGACCCGCCGCGACGAATACTGGAAATACACCGATCCCGCATCTCTGACGCAGGCGGAAGCGCCCGCTGCCACGCTGACCTCCGCGGCGGAGGAGGCTTTCGCTGATATTGACCGGGTCAAGATCGTCTTTACCGACGGTGTCTTCGATAGTGCCGCCTCCGATGATCTCGCTCTGGCGGGGATCGAAGTGGAGCAGCTTGTCGATGCGCTGGCGCGCGACATCCACTGGGGTCGGGAGCTTTACGGTGCGCTGGAGGCTGCGGGTCAGGTTCCTGTGCAGCGCTCGCTCGCAACCCTCAATACGGCCTATGCTGACGCGGGTGTCATGATCCGCGTCAAGGGGGCGGTCGCCAAACCAGTCCATCTGATTTATCGTTATGAATCAGGTGATAAAGACCTAATGCTTCACCACTGCATAAAGATGGATGATGGCGCTGACCTCACCTTGCTGGAGAGCGGTACGGCCGGCGCGCGTCTGAACAGCGTGCTGGAGGTCGATGTGGCTGACGGTGCCCGCTTTCACCACGTGCGCATCCAGGGCCGCGATCACGACCGCCGCGTGAATACGCATGTCTTCGCCCGTATTGGCGAGGAGAGCCTGTTCAAGAGCTTCACGCTTGCCATGAACGGTGTTCTGACGCGCAACGAAGTGGTCATGGATATCGTCGGGCACAGTGCGAATGCGCATGTCGCCGGTGCTTCCGTGGGCGATGGCGCGAATTTCCACCACGACGACACGGTGTTCATCACCCATGCCGGCGTTGGCTGTGAAAGCCGTCAGGTGTTCAAGAAGGTGCTTCGCAACGGCGCCACGGGTGTCTTCCAGGGCAAGATCCTGGTCAAGCAGAGCGCGCAGAAGACGGATGGCTATCAGATCAGCCAATCGCTCCTGCTCGATGGCGACAGCCAGTTCCTGACGAAGCCAGAGCTTGAGATCTACGCCGACGATGTGAAATGCTCCCACGGCTCCACCTCCGGTGCGATCGACGAGGAAGCGCTGTTCTACCTGCGCTCCCGCGGCGTGGATCTCCACACGGCGCAGACGCTGCTCGTGCTTTCCTTCCTCGCCGATGCCGTCGCAGAGATCGAGGATGAGGGTATCGCGGGCGACATCCTGACCCGGCTTGAGGGCTGGCTCGTTCGTCATCGGCACTGAGGCCATGGCGATCACGACCGAGATCCTGCGCAGCTATCGCACGCCGGGCGCGGTCGTGCGCCGTCGCCTGTTGGACGGGGTGAGAGAGGACAGGGCGCTTGCGGTGCTGATGGCGGCCTGTCTGGTGATGTTCGTGGCGCAGTGGCCCCGGCTGGCCCGGGAGGCGCATCTCGATCCGACGATCCCGCTGGATGCAAGACTGGGCGGGGCGCTGCTTGGCTGGCTGTTTCTGGCGCCGCTGTTCTTTTATCTGCTGGCGGGGCTGTCTCATCTTGTCGCACGTCTTCTGGGCGGGCGAGGCAGCTATCATTCGGCCCGGGTAGCGCTTTTCTGGTCTTTGCTGGCAGCGGCACCGCTTTTCCTGCTCAATGGATTGGTCGCCGGGCTGGTAGGCCCGTCCACCGCGGCGACCGCCACAGGCATTGTGGTCCTTGCGGTCTTTCTGACGATCTGGTTTCTCTCGCTTGCCGAAGCGGAGCGGCCGCAGCCGGCGATGCCGTGAGGACATATGGCTATCTTCAGTCTTCGTGACCTGATCCTGACACCGCGCGCTGCCCTGCGCCGTATTCTGGATCTCAATTTGCCGATGTCATCGCGCTGGCAGATCTTCCTGATCGTGGCGGTGGCGAGCGCGCTTTTCTCGCATCTGTTCCTATGGCTCGTCGGCGGTACGGCCTTGATGGGGGCAAGCCTCAGCCCGTTCTTCACCGGCGCGATACAGGCGCTGCTCCTGCTGATCGTTGTGGGTGCGGTTCAGCTGTTCGGGCGGGCTTTCGGAGGAACGGCACGGTTTGCCGACACGCTGCTTGGCGTCTCCGTTCTTCAGGGCGTAATGGTCATTGCGCAATGCGTCCAGCTTCTCCTCTATTTTGCCCTTCCCGTTTTGGGCGAGATTGCCGGTTTCGCTGCCGTTATCCTGTTCTTCTGGTTGCTGACCAACTTTGTTACGGAACTGCACGGCTTCAGAAGCCGCGTGCGGGTGTTCATGGGCGTGATCTTTGCCGTGTTCTGCGTGGCTTCGGTTCTTGCCTTGCTGTTCGGCAGTCTTGCCACGATGCCGCCCGGGCCACCCCCGGCAGGAGGCTGACATGTATGATGTCGAAAAAATTCGCCGCGACTTTCCCATCCTCTCGCGAGAGGTGAACGGCAAGCCGCTGGTCTATCTCGATAACGGTGCCTCTGCCCAAAAGCCGCAGGTGGTGATCGATGCGGTAACCCGCGCCTACTCTCACGAATATGCCAATGTTCACCGGGGCCTGCACTATCTCTCCAACCTCGCCACCGATCATTATGAGGCGGTGCGGGGCAAGATCGCCCGCTTCCTGAACGCCCCGTCGGAGGAGGAGATCGTCTTCACCTCCGGGACGACGGAGGGGATCAACCTCGTCTCTTACGGCTGGGCTGCTCCGCGGCTGGAAGCCGGCGATGAGATCGTTCTGACGGTCATGGAGCATCACGCCAATATCGTCCCGTGGCACTTCCTGCGGGAGCGTCAGGGGGTGGTGCTGAAGTGGGTTGCGCCTGAGGCAGATGGCTCGCTCGATCCTCAGAAAGTCATCGAAGCGATAGGTCCGCGTACACGTCTCGTCGCCGTGTCGCAGATGTCCAACGTTCTCGGTACGCGTGTGGATGTGGCTGCCATCTGTGCCGCCGCGCGCGCTAGGGGCGTGCCGGTGCTCGTCGATGGATCGCAGGCGGCGGTTCACGGACCGGTGGACGTTACTGCGATGGGCTGTGATTTCTACGCCATCACCGGGCATAAGCTATATGGGCCAAGCGGTTCCGGGGCGATCTTCATTCGTCGTGAGAGGATGGCGGAGATGCGGCCCTTCCTCGGCGGCGGGGATATGATCCGCACCGTGACCCAGGATGCCGTGACCTATGCCGATCCTCCGATGAAGTTTGAGGCCGGCACACCGGGTATCGTCCAGCAGATCGGACTGGGTGTCGCGCTGGATTACCTGATGGATCTCGGGATGGAGAATGTTGCGGCGCATGAGCGGGCCTTGCGCGATTATGCGCGCCTGCGGCTCTCCGGTCTGAACTGGCTGCAGGTGCAGGGAAATGCGCCTGACAAGGGGGCGATCTTCTCGTTTACGCTGTCGGGCGGTGCTCATCCGCACGACATCTCCACCGTGCTCGACAAGAAAGGAGTCGCCGTGAGGGCTGGCCATCATTGCGCCCAGCCGTTGATGTCCCATCTCGGGCTGACGGCGACCTGTCGCGCCTCCTTTGGGCTTTACAACACCGAGGCGGAAGTCGATTCCCTTGTGGAAGCGCTGGAGCTTTGCCACGAATTGTTCGGCTGACAGCGTCAGAGCCGCCGCGACTTTGCCTTGGGTTTCAGCAGGGCGCGCATCGACTTGGACGCCACGACGATGCGGCGAGAGGCAAAGCTTTCGTGGTTCTCCTCTACCGTGTCGCGTTCGTAAAGATAGTTGACCATCACCCCACAGGACTGAGCAAGACCATTCCGGGCGGTATCCGCCAGCGCATGCACATCATGCACCAGCGCTCCGTTGCCGAGATGGAAGCGAGCGACCGGATCGAGCGGCAAGCCGTCGGCCCGCCGTGCCTCCAGCAGATAGACCGCGGCGAGGCGCCTGAGATCGTCCCCCAACTCCGCCAGAACGGCCAGATCCGCCGCTTCCGCCGCCTCCAGAGCCGCCCCGGCTTCCGGCCGGTCGCGCAGCCAGCGAGCCAGGCCGGGAATGGGAGAGAGGGTTACGAAATTCTGAAGATGCGGCAGTTCGTGGCTCAACTCCTCCACCACCTGCTTGATGAGCGAGTTGCCGAAGGAAATGCCGCGAAGTCCCTGCTGGCAGTTGGAAATGGAATAGAAGACGGCAGTATTGGCCTGAGCCGGATCGATCGGCGCGCGGTCGGCGGAGAGAAGCGCCTGGATGGAACCGGGGATGCCCGCCGCCAGCGCCACTTCGACGAAGATCAGCGGCTCCTCCGGCATCGCCGGATGGAAAAAGGCAAAGCACCGCCGGTCGGGCGGTTCCAGCCTGCGGCGAAGGTCGCCCCAGCCGTGGATGGCATGAACCGCCTCATAGTCGATGATCTTTTCCAGCACATTCGCCGGGCTGCGCCAGTTGATCGGACGGAGGACAAGAAAACCGCGGTTGAACCACGTCTCGAAGAGCTTGACGAAGTCCAGATCGGCGCGGGCGATCTCGGGCGCCGCGGGTGTCAGGGTCAACAGGTCGAGCCGCATCTTCACCAGCGCATTCGTGGCATCGGGCGCCTGATTGATCCGGCGAAGAAGCTCCCGCCGCCGTGGTTCCGCAGCATGGGTGACGGCAGCGAGTGTGGCCGGCGTCGGTTCGCGCCCATAAGCCGCGACAGCCTGGGCGAGCACCGTCGTGTCGAGATCCATGTCCTCTGTCAGCCAGCGGAAGAAGTCGAGGCGCTCGGTTTCCGTCATGATGCGGTAGCGGGCAAGCACTTCCTGTGCCAGCCGGACCCCGGAGACCTCGCCCCGGCTCGACATCAGCGCACCGCAAAGCTCCCGGATCGGGCGGCGCACGATGCGCGCATCCGCACTCTGCGTGCGATCCAGCAGGGTGGACAAGAGGCCGGAGAAGAATTCGGTGGGCTGGAACATGGCGCCTCCGCGATCTGCAAGAGAGGATAGCGCGCCCCGCATCGTTTTCCCTAGTTCCTTTTGCGCCCGGCCTCGCCTTCCGCTGCGGTATTGCGTAGAGAGCGGGGCATGACGCGCGCCTTGATGATCCAGGGAACCGGTTCCAACGTCGGCAAGTCCCTTCTCGTGGCAGGGCTATGCCGTGTGGCGCTTCGGCGCGGGCTTTCAGTCGCGCCGTTCAAGCCGCAGAACATGTCCAACAATGCCGCCGTGACCCGCGATGGCGGCGAAATCGGTCGCGCGCAGGCGCTTCAAGCGCTGGCGGCCGGACGAGAGCCCGTCTGCGACATGAATCCCGTCCTTCTGAAGCCCGAGACGGATCGCCGTGCGCAGGTGGTGGTGCAGGGTGAGGTGCGCACCACGCTCCCTGCCGCCGGCTACGGCACATTGAAGGGGACATTGCTGCCCGCCGTTCTCCAAAGCTTTCAGCGCCTTTCGCGCACCGCGGACCTCATCGTCGTGGAGGGCGCGGGCAGCCCTGCAGAGGTAAACCTTCGGGCGCGCGACATCGCGAATATGGGCTTTGCGCGTGCGGCTGGCGTTCCGGTCATCCTCGCGGGGGACATCGACCGGGGGGGCATCATCGCCCAGCTCGTCGGAACGGCGGAGATTCTGGATCCGGCCGACCGCGCGATGATTCGCGGCTTTCTCGTCAACCGTTTCCGGGGCGACCCGCGGCTCTTTGACGATGGGTATTCGCTGGTGGCGGAGCGGACAGGGTGGCGGGGATACGGTGTTCTGCCGTGGTTCGCCGGCGCCGCGAGACTACCGGCGGAGGACAGTCTTGACCTGGCACCCGGCAGTCCTCAGGGCACATTCCGCGTGGTCTGCCCCGCGCTCTCGCGCATCGCGAATTTCGACGACCTCGATCCATTGAAGCTCGAACCCTCCATCCGGCTCGATATCGTGCCGCCCGGCCGTGCCCTGCCGGGGGATGCCGATCTCGTGCTGCTGCCGGGAACCAAGTCCACACGCGGCGATCTCGCCTTCCTGCGGGCGCAGGGATGGGACATTGATATCCACGCCCATGTGCGGCGCGGCGGCGCCGTCCTCGGTATCTGCGGGGGGTATCAGATGCTGGGCCGGCAGGTCTCCGATCCGGACGGTATTGACGGGGAGCCGGGTGTATCGGAAGGGCTCGGCCTTCTGGATGTGGAGACGGTGATGGCCCCGGAGAAGCGGCTTGCCCGGATGGAGGCGCGGGATGACCTGACGGGGCAGCGCCTCTCCGGATATGAGATCCACGCCGGCCGCACCGAAGGCCCGGATCGCTCGCGGCCTTTCGTGCGGCCTGACGGGCGCGACGAGGGGGCACGCTCGGCCGATGGGCGTATCACCGGAACCTATCTTCATGGGCTGTTCTCAGCCGACGGATTCCGTCGCGCCTGGCTTGCCCAGCGGGGTCTTGCCAGCGGACTGAGTTACGGGGGAGAGGTGGAGCGCGTGCTGAACGAACTCGCCGATCACATGGAGGCGCATCTGGACGTGGACGGTATCCTCGGCGTCGCGGAGACGGTGGCATGAGCCTCGACGCCTGTGCAAGGCTAGTGGAAAAGGGCGACCCGGACCGGTTTCTGGCCACCATGTCGGCCAACCCGGAGGCGCGCGACCGGCTCTGGCCGCTCTACGCCTACAATCTGGAGATTGCCCGTGCGCCCTGGGCCAGCCGGGAGCCGATGATCGCGGAGATGCGCCTGCAATGGTGGGTCGATACGCTGGACGCCATCGCCGCGGGCAAGTCTCATCACGCGCATGAGGTCGCAGGACCGCTCTCAACCCTTATTCAGGAGCGGGGGCTGGACGCGGGAGCGCTCCGTGCCATGGCAGAGGCGCGATTCTGGGATGTCTGGCAGGAGCCCTTTGCCGATACCCCGGCGCTCCTCGCCTATCTCGATGCCACCTCCGGTAACCTCATGATGGAGGCTGCGAGGGCGCTGGGGGCAGATGCGAGGAGCGAGCCGGCGATCCGTGATCTGGCGCTCGCCTCCGGCATCGCGTCATGGCTCCGGGCGGTCCCGGTGCTCGTGGCGCGGGGGCGGTATCCGCTTCCCGCCGACAGCGAACCCGTGGACCTCGCCCGGCGCGGCATGGAGGCTCTGGCCCGTGCTCGGCGCGCGCGCGCGACTGTCCCGCGCGCCGCCGCGCCCGCCATGCTTGCTGCCTGGCAGGCGGGTCCAACGCTCCGTGCGGCGCTCCATGCCCCGGAAAAGGTCTGGACGGGGCTGCCTGTTCCAGCTGAATTTACCCGCCGAGGCGCCCTGGTTCTGCGCAGCATGACCGGCCTCTGGTGACGCTGGACGCGCCACGCCCTGCGTCCTATTCAGAGGCAATCTGACAGGGCGGCCCGGCCCGATCGTGACGGATACCCACATGCCCGATTTCAAACCCGTCGAGACACTTGCCCCCGGAGAGGCCGCGCAGGAGTTGGCCTCGCTGTCCGATGCGCTGGCCCGCGCCAACCGTGCCTACCATACGGAGGACGCGCCCGAAATCAGCGATGCCGAATACGACGCGCTGAAGCGGCGCAATGCCGAAATCGAAGACCATTTTTCCGAGCTGAAGCGGCCCGACAGCCCTTCAGAGCAGGTGGGCGGTGCGCTGGCGGAAGGCTTCTCCAAGGTTCGTCACGAAATCCGCATGCTGTCATTGGAGAACGCATTCTCGGATAGCGAGCTGCGTGATTTCGACGACAGGGTGCGACGTTATCTCGGCCTGAGCGCTGCCGCGCCGCTGCTCTACACGGCAGAGCCGAAGATCGACGGGTTGTCACTGTCGCTGCGGTATGAAAACGGCGTGCTGGTTCAGGCCGCGACGCGCGGTGACGGCGCGGTGGGCGAGAATGTCACCCAGAACGCGCTTACAGTCGCAGATATCCCCCGCATGCTGACCGGCGCGCCGGAGGTGCTGGAAATCCGGGGCGAGGTCTATATGAGCCATGCCGATTTCGCCGCGCTGAACGAACGGCAGGCGGCGGCGGGGGATCGCGTCTTCGCCAATCCGCGTAATGCCGCCGCAGGGTCGCTCCGTCAGCTCGACGCGACGATCACCCGATCCCGTCCGCTCCGATTTTTCGCCTATGCCTGGGGCGTGGTGAGTGAGCCGCTGGCGGCCACTCAGTTCGACGCCATCGCGCGGATCGCGTCGCTCGGCTTTCAGACCAACCCGCTCACCCGCCTGTGCAACGGGCCGGAGGAGATGCTGGCCACCTACCGTGACATAGAGGAAAACCGGGCGCGGCTCGGATATGACATCGACGGGGTGGTCTACAAGGTCAACGATCTGGACTACCAGCGGCGCCTTGGTTTCCGGTCCACTACGCCTCGCTGGGCGCTGGCACACAAGTTTCCGGCGGAGCTGGCCTGGACGGTGCTGGAGGCCATCGACATCCAGGTGGGACGAACGGGCGCTCTTTCCCCCGTCGCGCGGCTCACGCCGGTGACGGTCGGCGGCGTCGTCGTCTCCAATGCCACGCTGCACAATGAGGATTACATCGCGGGGCTGGATTCCGCCGGCAACCCGATCCGCGAGGGCAAGGACATCCGCATCGGCGATACGGTGCAGGTCTACCGCGCGGGCGATGTGATCCCCAAGGTGGCGGATGTGGACCTCGCCCGCCGCCCGGATGGAACCGAGCCTTATCACTTCCCCGAAACCTGCCCGCAATGCGGAAGCCCCGCCATCCGCGAGCCGGGGGATTCGGTGCGCCGCTGCACGGGCGGGCTGATCTGCCCGGCGCAGGCGACGGAAAAGCTGAAACATTTCGTCAGCCGGGGGGCTTTCGATATCGAGGGGCTGGGCGTCAAGCAGATCGAGATGTTCTTCGCCGACGACATGTTGCCGGTGAAGACGCCCGCCGACATCTTCACGCTTGAGGCGCGCGACAAGGCACAGATCGCCAAGCTCGCCAATCGCGACGGCTTCGGCAAGCGCAGCGCGGAAAAGCTGTTCGCAGCCATCGACGAGCGCCGGGTCATTCCGCTGGAGCGGTTTCTGTTCGCCCTGGGCATCCGTCATCTCGGGGAGGTGGCGGCAAAGGATCTCGCCCGCCATTATCACGCCTGGCCTGCGCTCCGCTCCGCGATAGATGCGGCACAGCCTGCCGCCATCGCAAGCCTCGCTGCCGATGAGGCCGAGGCGGAGGAGCGAGCCGCCGCCGCGCAGGCGGGGCGCCGCGCGGAAATCTCGCGGGCACGCGCGGCTGTGCGGGAGAACGTCCCGGCGGAAGCGGAAGCGGCATGGCAGGAACTCCTCTCCATCGATGGGGTGGGGACAACGCTCGCCACCTCCGTCGTCACGACGCTGGCAAAGGGCGGGCATGAGAGAGCGGCGGTGGACGATCTCGTCGCCCAGCTGCGAGAGATCGAGCCGCCTGAAAGCCGCGCCACGGAAAGCCCGGTCGTCGGTCTGACAGTCGTCTTCACCGGCACGCTGGAGAAGATGACGCGGGCGGAGGCCAAGGCGCGGGCGGAATCGCTGGGTGCCAAGGTCGCAGGCTCCGTCTCTGCCAAGACGGACCTGCTGGTGGCGGGTCCGGGTGCAGGGTCGAAGGCCACGAAGGCCGCCGAGCTCGGCATTCGCGTGATCGACGAGGATGGCTGGCTCGACCTCATCGGCGGGGCGTGATGGCGGATCGTCCGTCCCTCCTGCTGCCGCTCTTCGCCCAGCTCGATACGCTGGAAGGCATTGGTCCCAAGACGGCGAAGCATTTCGCCGGACTGGCAGTGGAGCGGCCCCGTGACCTGCTGTTCACGCTCCCGCATTCTGTGATCGACCGGCGGCGGCGGGAGACGATCCGGGACGCGCAACTGCCCGGTGTGGTCACGGTGACGGTGGAGGTGCTGGGGCATGGCGCGCCTGTCGCCCGTGGCCGTCCGCATCGGGTGACGGTGCGGGACGCGGCGGTGGAGTTCCAGCTCGTCTTCTTTCATGCCAAGGGCGATTATCTCCAGCGGCAGTTGCCCGTTGGTGCACGCCGAATCGTGTCGGGCCGGGTCGAGCTGTTCGACGGCATGGCCCAGATGGTGCACCCCGATCACATCCTGATGCCGGAGGAAGCGCAGCGCCTGCCGGAGTTCGAGCCGGTCTATCCCTTGACGGCGGGGGTGGGGCAACGGACCGTCTTCCGCGCGGCGGAAGGCGCGCTCGCCCGTGCTCCCGATCTGCCGGAATGGATCGACCCCGCGCTTCGCGCCCGCGAAGGCTGGCCCTCCTGGCGAGAGGCGCTGATCGCAGCCCATGCCCCGGGCGGGCCGGATGCCGTCTCCCCGAACCACCCGGCGCGGCGGCGGCTCGCCTATGACGAATTCTTCGCGCATCAGTTGACGCTTGCCCTGTCCCGCGCGCGGGACAGGCGGCAGCGGGGGCGCGAGACGAGGGGCAATGGCGCTCTGCAGGCCCGCGTCCTGTCCGCGTTGCCCTATCAGCCCACGGGGGCGCAGACGCGTGCGGTGAAGGAGATCGCCGCCGACATGGCCCTTCCCCAGCGGATGAGCCGGCTGCTTCAGGGCGACGTTGGCTCCGGCAAGACGCTGGTGGCGTTCCTCGCGCTCACCATCGCGGTGGAAGCGGGCGGGCAGGGTGTGCTGATGGCCCCAACGGAGATACTGGCGCGCCAGCATCTCGACAGCCTCCGCCCGCTCGCGGAGAGCGCGGGGATATCGCTGGAACTGCTGACGGGGCGCGACAAGGGCGCCGAGCGCACAGCAAAGCTCGCCCGGCTTGCCACGGGGGAGACGCGGATCCTTGTCGGCACCCATGCGGTATTCCAGCAGGATGTGGCCTTCCATGATCTGCGGCTTGCCGTTGTGGATGAACAGCATCGCTTCGGCGTCGCGCAGCGGATGGAACTGGGGGCCAAGGGGCAGGCGGTCGATGTGCTGGTGATGACGGCCACGCCGATCCCGCGCAGCCTCGCGCTCGCACAATACGGCGACATGGACCTCTCGGTGCTGGATGAGAAGCCACCGGGGCGGACGCCGGTTCGCACCGCGCTGGTTTCCGCCGCGCGGCGGGAGGAGGTCATCGCTCATCTCGGCCGCGCGCTTCACGAAGGACGGCAGGCCTACTGGGTCTGCCCGCTGGTGGAGGAAAGCGAGACATCTGACCTTACCGCCGCGACGGAGCGGTTCAGGGAACTGCGCGCCCTGTTCGGGGATCGCGTCGCCCTGGTTCACGGCCAGCTTCCTCCGGCGGAGAAGGACGCGGCCATGGCCCGCTTCGTGGCGGGGGAGGCGCGGATCCTGGTCGCGACCACGGTGATCGAGGTTGGAGTGAACGTGCCCAATGCGTCGATCATGGTGATCGAACGGGCGGAGACCTTCGGCCTCGCCCAGCTTCATCAGCTTCGCGGCAGGGTCGGGCGCGGGGCCGCGGTTTCCACCTGCCTGCTGCTTTACCAGCCGCCGCTGGGAGAGACCGCCGAGCGGCGGCTGAAGCTGCTTCGCGATACGGAGGACGGCTTTCGCATCGCGGAGGAGGATCTCGCGATTCGTGGCGCGGGCGATGTCATCGGAACCGCGCAATCCGGCCTGCCGAAGTTCCGCATCGCCGATCTGGAGCGGCAGGGCGCGCTGATGGCGCTGGCGCAGTCGGATGCGCGGGCGCTTCTGACGATGGATCCCGAGCTGAGCTCGGCCCGGGGAGAGGCCGCGCGCCTGTTGCTTTGGCTGATGGAGAAGGACCGCTCCATCCGTCTGGGACGCATCGGTTAGAGATCGCTCGAAAGGGCTTTAGATCTGCGCCTGCGGAAATTATTCTCAATGAAATAATAATTCGTCAGGAAAATCACGAACTTCTGGCCGGTAATGGTCCAAATTCCCGATTTCTAGGGCATAAGCCCGACATTTCAGCAGTTTTTTCGCGACCCCTTTGAGAACGAATCCCACAGACTGACAGAATGTTCCTAAAAAGTTCTTTACAGAATCTGGAGAATCAGGAACAAATAGAGAACACAACGGAGGTTCAAGATGCTGACACAACTGAAGTCCGTCGTTTCCCGTCACGCTGATACACTGGTGGAAGATACGCTTGGCATGGCGGCGATCACGCTGCTGTTCGTCGTGCTGCTTCACCTGCCGATCCTGTTTTGAGTCTGCCTGCCGCCTGCGGTCTTGTCTCTCCGCAGACGTGCCACTGACGCCGCCATCCGCAGGGATGTGCGGCGTCCTTTTTGCTGGCGGGTCAGGCTTTGGCGGCGATTTCCTCAAGCGCTGCGACGGTCGCGTCGAGCGACAGGAGGATAGAGGCGTGGCGATTGGGAAAGTCGCGCGCCGCCATCAGTGCCTCCAGCCCCTCGAAAGGCGGCGCCGGGACGGGTCCGTCGGCGGAAAGCATCGCGCGAAGTTCGTCGCGGGCGCGGCGGACCTCTGCTTCTGTCCGCCCGAGGATGACCCGACCGACCACGGAGGCCGCAGCCTGACCCAGCGCACAGGCCCGGACGTCCTGCCGGAAGTCCAAGACCCTGCCATCCCTCGCCGTCACATCGACCGTCACCTGCGAGCCGCAGAGCGGGGACCGGCGCATGACGCTTGCCTCCGGGGCGGGAAGCCGGCCGGTCAGCGGAATGTCGGCAGCCAGCGCCAGCAGCCGCGCGGAGTAGAGCTTGACGAGATCGTCCACGGGTTTCCTCTTTCCCTTCCACCCCATATATGCGGCGCGATGCCCGATGAACAGGAGCCTGTCATGTTCGACCCCTCGACTCTCCGTTACGATGATCGCGGCCTGATCCCCGCCGTGGCGCAGGACCACAAGACGGGCGAAGTTCTGATGGTCGCGTGGATGACGCAGGCGGCGGTGGAGCGGACGCTGGCAACCGGGGAGGTGACCTATTGGTCGCGCTCCCGGCAGGAGCTGTGGATCAAGGGCGCGACGTCTGGCCATGTGCAGAAGCTGATCGACTTCCGCTTCGACTGCGACAGCGATTGTGTGCTCGTGCTCATCGAACAGACGGGCCCGGCCTGCCACACCAACCGGCGGAGCTGCTTCTACACCGCTGTCCGGGAGGGCGAGACAGTGGAACTGATGCAGCCCGAAGAGGGCTGAGGGTTACTGCTCCAGCATTGCCCGGATGTCGTCCGGCGTGGCGCCCGCCGCCCGGTAATGGCGGATCGCGCGGGCATCGTCACGCTTGGCGAGCCGCTTGCCGTTTTCATCGCGGATGAGGCGATGGTGGTGGTAGTCGGGCGTGGGCAGGTCCAGCAACAGCTGCAGTAGCCGGTGAATGAAGGTCGCCTCGAACAGATCCTCTCCGCGCACGATCTGAGTGATCTGCTGAAACGCATCGTCCACCACGACGGCGAGGTGATAGGCCACGCCGATATCCCCCCGTGCCAGAACGATGTCGCCGATAGTTCGCAGCATGGTTTCGGCATCCAGCAGGTGCAGGCCAGGATGCTCCGGGCCGGTTTCCAGAAAGCCGGTGCCGGGAGGGATCAGCGCCACGGCCCGCCGCATGTCGAGGCGGATGGCATCTCCCGGCGCTGCCTCCGCGATCGGGCGGTCGCGGCAGGTGCCCGGATAGACGGGACCATCCGGCCCGATAAGCGATGTGCCTTCCTGCGGGGCGGCGAGGGCGGCGCGGATGTCGGCCCGCGTGCAGCGGCAGGGATACAGCAGGCCCATCTCCGCCAGCCGGGCAAGCGCGTTGTCGTAGGCATCGCGCCGCTCTGATTGCCGGAGTGTGGGTTCCGGCCAGGAAAGACCAAGCCAGCTCAGGTCGTCCTTCAGCGCTGCTTCATATTCAGGGCGGGAACGGGCGGTGTCGATATCCTCGATCCTGAGAAGGAACTCTCCCGGCGTCGCCCGGGCGCTGGCCGTCAGTGCAGAGAAGGCATGGCCGAGGTGGAGCAGGCCCGTGGGCGAGGGAGCAAACCGGGTACGGCGTGTCGGGGGAAGCGCGCTCCCCCCGATCCCCCCGGCCCGAGGGGCAGCGCCCCCCGGAACCCCCCGATCAGGCAGCGGTTCCGGCATCGGCAGACGCGACGGAGCCATGTTGAAGCCAGTGCGAAAACGCCTCCTTCGCCCGGTCCGTATAAGCCCTGTAGCGGTCCTTGCGTCCGCGCCGGCCGCCCTTTGCCTCAATGGGCGGAAACAGACCGAAGTTGACGTTCATGGGCTGGAAGGTCGTGGCCTCCGCATCGCCGGTGATATGGGCGATGAGCGCGCCCATCGCGGTTTCCCGCGGCGGCGGCGGTACATCACGGCCCAGAAGCTCCGCTGCTGCGAGGCGTCCGGCGACCAGCCCCATGGCGGCAGATTCCACATAGCCCTCCACCCCCGTCACCTGACCCGCAAAGCGGATATTGGGCCGCGACCGCAGCCGCATCCAGGGGTCAAGCAGCGTGGGGGAATTCAGGAAGGTATTTCGGTGAATCCCGCCCAGCCGGGCAAAGCGCGCGTCCTGAAGTCCGGGGATCAGACGGAACACCTCCGTCTGGGCGGCGTATTTCATCTTCGTCTGGAAGCCGACGATATTGTACAGCGTACCGAGCGCGTTGTCCCGGCGGAGCTGCACCACGGCATAGGCCTTCACCGCGGGATCATGGGCATTGGTCAGACCCACAGGCTTCATCGGGCCGAAGCGCAGCGTCTCCCGCCCGCGTTCCGCCATCACTTCGATGGGCAGACAGCCGTCGAAATATTTCGCCGTCTCCCCCTCCCGGAACTCGGTCTTGTCGGCGGCGATCAGGGCGTCGATGAAGGTTTCATACTGCTCCCGCGTCATCGGGCAGTTGATGTAGGCGGTCCGTTCCTCCTCCGTCTCGCCCTTGTCGTAGCGGGACTGGCGCCATGCCACGTCCATGTCGATCGACTCGGCATAGACGATGGGGGCTATCGCGTCGAAGAACGCGAGCGCATCCGCCCCTGTCTCGGCCCGGATGGCCTCTGCCAGCGCACCGGAGGTGAGCGGTCCTGTCGCGATGATCCAGTGGCCCTCCCGAGGGAGTTCGGTGATCTCTCCACCAACCGTTTCGATGAGCGGATGGGCGCGGAGCCGCGCCGTCACATCGGCGGAGAAGGCGTCTCTGTCCACCGCCAGCGCGCCGCCCGCAGGCAGGGAGTGGCGGTCGGCCGTCGTCATGATGAGTCCGCCCGCCGCCCGCATCTCCCAGTGGAGAAGACCCACGGCGTTCTGTTCGTCATCATCGGAACGGAACGAGTTGGAGCAGACCATCTCGGCGAAGTCGCCGGTGCGATGGGCGAAGGTGCCCACCTGGGGGCGCATCTCGTGCAGGACAACGGGCACCCCTGCCTCGGCCGCTTGCCAGGCAGCTTCCGATCCGGCCATGCCGCCGCCGATGATGTGGAGCTTTTCGGTCATGCGCCGCACTTAATCCGGTAAAGAGCGTTTGGGAAGGGCCAAGGGAGCGGCAAGACCAGCGCGCGATGGGGCATCAGAATATGAACCCCCGAGGGTCAGGTATTTCGAGACCCACAACTGGCGGAATTCTGCGCAACATGACCCGTGTGGTTTGGTCTCTCTCCGAAGCCGCGCCCGCTGTCGGTGCCCTGCGCAAATCCTTCCGCCGCGTCGCCAGCCGGTCGTGAAAGGCACTTATGGCCGGCAGCTGCCTTCACCCAAGGCCAGCCCATCCACCACTTCACAGGGGCTCTCGCAAGGCAGACCAGGCTGCGATCCTTGCCGGATGGATGATCGCCCGCAGCAGGCGACCTTCCACGGTCTGGCAATAGAACCGCCCCCGAGCTGACCGCTCCCGGTATGATAGACTTGGAGCCGCGGTAGATAGGACAGCCCGGCCATCAATGCGGCCAAGCTGACTGGCGAGGAGTTTTCACGCCGCCGCGACGGGGACGATCGGACAGGAGCCTCCCCTCCCATGCACCACCGCGTCGACGAAAAAAGGGCCGGCGTTTCGCCAGCCCCTCGCTCATTCTTCGCCGTCTTCTGCCTGTTCGGCGATCCGGGCGACGGAAACGACCTGCTCATCTCCGCCCGTGTCGAAGATGCGCACGCCCCCCGCGCTCCGCGAGCGGAAGGAAATGCCATCGACCGGGCAGCGGATCGACTGGCCGGTCGACGTGGCCAGCATGATCTGATCCTCCATCGCGACGGGGAAGGAGGCGACGAGCCGCCCGCCACGCATGCCCTTGTCCATCGCCATGACGCCCTGGCCGCCCCGCCCGCGCACGGGATAGTCGTGGGACGAGGAAAGCTTGCCGGTGCCGGAAGCCGTGACCGTCAGGATCAGATCCTCGATGGCGGACATCTCCGCATAGCGTTCGGTGGAAAGCTGGCCGCCCTCCACCGCGTCCTCATCCTCATCGGCCTCCACTTCCTCCGTCGCTCCCGCGACGAGACGGCGTTGCTTGAGGTAGGCGGTGCGCTCCTCCGGCGATGCCTCGAAGTGCCGGATGACGGACATGGAAACGACCTCGTCCTCATCGGCCAGACGGATGCCGCGCACACCGGTGGAATCGCGGCCCTTGAACACGCGCACATCCGTCGTCGGGAAGCGGATCGCCCGGCCGAGCGCGGTGACGAGCATCATGTCGTCCTGCTCATTGGCGATACGGACACCGACGAGGCTGACCCCCTCCGGCAATTTCATCGCGATCTTGCCGTTCGATTTCACATTGGTGAAATCGGAGAGAGCGTTGCGCCGCACGTCGCCGTCGGAAGTGGCAAAGACGATCTGCAGCATATCCCATTCGACCTCCGGCTCGTCGATCGCCATGATCGCGGCGATGGAGACACCGGCCCCGATCGGCAGGATGTTGACGATGGCCTTGCCGCGGGCATTGCGGCCCGCCAGCGGCAGCCGCCATGTCTTGAGCTTGTAGACCATCCCGTCGGTGGTGAAGAACAGCAGCTGCGTATGGGTGTTGGCGACGAAGAGCGTCGTCACCACATCGTCCTCCTTGGTGGACATGGAGGACAGGCCCTTACCGCCGCGCCGCTGGGAGCGGAACTCCGCCAGCGGGGTGCGCTTGATGTAGCCGCCGGAGGTCACGGTCACGACCATGTCCTCCCGCTCGATCAGATCCTCGTCCTCCATGTCGCCGGACCAGTCGGCGATCTCCGTGCGGCGGGGAACGGCAAAGGCGTCGCGCACCTCACGCAGCTCAGCGGAGATGATGGACATGATCCGCTCCCGCGAGCGCAGGATGTCGAGATAGTCGCGGATCTTCGCGGCCAGTTCCTGAAGCTCGTCCGTGATCTCCTTCACGCCCATCGCCGTGAGGCGCTGAAGGCGGAGGTCGAGGATCGCGCGGGCCTGAAGCTCGGACAGGTTGTAGGTTCCGTCGTCGTTGATCGTATGGCTCGGATCGTCGATCAGGCGGATGTATTCGGCGATGTCCATGGCCGGCCAGCGGCGCGACATCAGCCTTTCCCGCGCCTCTGCCGGATCGGCTGAGGACCGGATCGTGGCCACCACCTCATCGACATTGGAGACGGCGACGGCGAGGCCGCAGAGCAGGTGGCTCCGCTCCCGCGCCTTGCGGAGTTCAAAGGCGGTGCGCCGGGCGACGACCTCTTCGCGGAACGAAAGGAAAGCGGTCAGGAAGTCGCGCAGCGCCAGCTGCTCCGGCCGGCCGCCGTTCAGCGCGAGCATGTTGCAACCGAAGGACACCTGCATCGGCGTGAAACGGAAGAGCTGGTTCAGCACCACCTCCGGCGTCGCGTCGCGTTTCAGTTCGACGACGACGCGCACACCGATACGGTCGCTTTCGTCCTGCACATGGGCAATGCCCTCAATGCGCTTCTCGCGGGCCATTTCGGCGATCCGCTCGATCATCGTGGCCTTGTTGACCTGATAGGGGATCTCGTCCACCACGATGGCATAGCGGTCCTTGCGGATCTCCTCCACCCGGGTCTTCGCCCGGATGATGACCGATCCGCGACCCTCAAGATAGGCCTTGCGCGCCCCGGACCGTCCGAGGATCACGCCGCCTGTCGGAAAGTCGGGGGCAGGGATATATTCCATCAGCCGCTCGGTGGAGAGGTCGGGTTCCTCGATCAGCGCCAGCGTCGCGTCGATCACTTCGCCAAGATTGTGCGGTGGAATGTTGGTCGCCATGCCGACCGCAATGCCGCCCGCGCCGTTCACCAGCATGTTCGGGAAGCGGGCCGGCAGCACCACAGGCTCCCGATCCTTGCCGTCGTAGTTGTCCTGAAAATCCACCGTTTCCTTGTCGATATCGGCAAGGAGGAAAGCGGCCGGCTTGTCCATCCTGACTTCGGTGTAGCGCATGGCGGCGGCGGAATCCCCGTCCATGGAGCCGAAGTTGCCCTGGCCATCCAGCAGCGGCAGCGACATGGAGAAGGGCTGCGCCAGCCGGACAAGCGCGTCATAGATCGCGCTGTCGCCGTGGGGGTGGTATTTCCCCATCACGTCACCCACCGGGCGGGCGGACTTCCGGTAGGGCTTGTCGTGGGTATTGCCGGTCTCATGCATCGCGTAGAGGATCCGCCGGTGCACAGGCTTCAGCCCGTCGCGCAGATCGGGGATCGCGCGCGCGACGATCACGCTCATCGCATAGTCGAGATAGGAGGATTTCATCTCCTCCGCGATGGAGACGGTCGGGCCGGTGTAGGACGGGCGGTCGGGGCCGTTTTCGTCATCCTCGGGCAATTCAGGGGTATCGTTCACGGTCTTCCGATCTCTTTCTGGCAAGCCGCGCGCAGCGCCCCGCGACTATAGTCCGGGGAGGGGGCAGGCGCAATGCAAGGGGGTCAACGAAGCGCGGCGATCAGGAGCGAAAGCGCGTGCTCCACAGTCGCGCGCCGCACATTGGAGCGCCCGATCGCGCCGAATTCCACTGTTTGCGTTCGCGTGGCCCCGTCGCCCGCAAGCCCGAAACAGACCCGACCCTCGGGCTTGTGCTCGCTCCCGCCCGGCCCCGCCACGCCGGTGACGGAGACGGCGAGCGTGGCGTTGGAGCGGGCGAGAGCGCCCTGCGCCATTTCCGCTGCAATCTCTTCCGATACGGCACCGTAAGCGGTGAGGGTTTCGGGACGGATGCCCAGCATCTCCACCTTGGCGGCGTTGGAATAGGTGATGAAGCCGCGGTCGAAGATATCGGAGGAGCCCGGGACTTCGGTGATGGCGCCGCCGATCAGACCGCCGGTGCAGCTTTCCGCCGTCGCGAGGATCGCCCCCCTCGCACGCGCTGCCGCCAGCAGCGTGGCGGCGGCTTTCGCAATGGCTCCGGCATCGCTCATCGCATCAGAACCCCATGCGCCAGCGCGGCGAGGATCATCACCAGAATGCCCGCGAAGATCCCGGCGAGCAAGTCATCCAGCAGCACACCCCAGGCATCTCCCCGTCCGTCGGCGCGTCCGACCAGCCAGGGTTTCCAGATGTCGAACAGCCGGAAGCCGAGGAACGCCCCAAGCCAGCCGGGATACGGGAAGTGCCAGCTGTCCAGCCCCATCATCCAGAACCCGAAGGAGGGGGCAAGGAGGGCGAGCCATTGTCCCGCGACCTCGTCGATGACGATTTCGGACGGATCGCCCCCGCCCATTTCCGGCAGGGCGGTGTTGATCGCCCACCAGGCCACCGCGATGACGGCAAGGGTGGCGAGGAGCAGAAGGGGGAAGCTTCCCAACCCGTGGATCAGTACCCCGACCGCGACAGCGGCGAGCGAAGCCCATGTGCCCGGGGCCACGGGAATATAGCCCAGCCCGAAGCCCGTGGCGATGAGGCGTGCCGCGCTCATGCCTTCACCAGGGTTGCTGTGGCGAGCGCCGCGATCCCCTCGCCGCGCCCGGTGAATCCCAAGCGCTCTGAGGTCGTGGCCTTGACGCTGACCCGGTCCGGCTCCAGCCCCATGATCCGCGCCATCTCCGCCTGCATCCGCGGGGCATGAGGGCCGATCTTCGGCGCTTCACAGACAATGGTCACGTCCGTATGGGTCAGGGCGAAACCCCGCTTTCGTACGAGAGCGGCGGCATGGGCGAGGAAGATTTCCGAGGCCGCGCCCTTCCACTGTGGGTCGGACGGCGGGAAGTGCCGGCCGATATCGCCCTCCGCCAGCGCGCCGTAGATCGCGTCTGTGACCGCATGCATCGCGACATCGGCATCGGAGTGCCCCTCCAGCGCCTGATCGAAGGGAATGCGGATGCCGCAGAGGACCACGCCATCGCCTTCGCGGAAGCGGTGGACATCGTAGCCGTTGCCGGTGCGGATGTCGGGAAAGGGTGCGGGATGTGTCACGCCTGCTGTCTCCCTCTGCGCCAGAAGGCGCGCGGCCCGGTCGAAGTCGCCCGGATGGGTGATCTTGATATTGTCCTCATCGCCTTCGACGATCATCACGTCAAGGCCCGCGGCCCGCGCCACTTCCACATCGTCGGCAGCGCCGCCCGGATGGCGGAGGTGAGCCGCCCGGATGGCGGCGAATTCGAAAGCCTGCGGGGTCTGCGCCCGGTAAAGGCCCGCACGCGGAACTGCTTCCGCCACCCGACCCTCCACTCCGCGCCAAAGCGCATCCGTCACGGCAAGGCCGGGCGCGGCGGCCAGCGCGCCGCGTTCGAGGGCATCGCTCAGCCGAGCGACGAGCGCCGGGGAGACCAGCGGCCGTGCGCCATCATGGATCAGCACGTGGCGCGGGGGCCGTTCCCCCAGTGCGTCCAGCCCGGCCCGGACGGAGGTGTCGCGACTGTCCCCGCCCATCACCAGGGTCACCCCCTCGCGCAGGAAACTCTGGGCCAGCGCCGTATCATCGTGGTGAATGACCAGCACGATGCGCGCAATTCCCGCCCGCCTGAAGGCATCCACCGTATGCAGGAGCACGGGACGACCGTTGAGGATCTGCCACTGTTTCGGTATCTCGCCCCCGGCGCGGGTGCCGCGACCCGCCGCCACGATCAGCGCCGCGACATCGTCCTTGGCGCCTGTTGCAGCCGCATTTGTCAGCACGTTCCGCCTCCATTCACTCCGCTTTGCTTACGGCGAAGGCCGCCTGGTGGCAACGGCGCGGCGTGATCGGGCAGTTAGCTTAAAAATTGTGCATAACTTCGCATTCAGCGCTTCTGCTCCCGATGTCGTGACGGGGTCCGATTGCAAAGCGAGAGGTCGCGCTATACCTGCAAGCTTGACGCACAAGGATTAGGCAGTTGACGATTCAGGTAGCGACTCTGACGCTCCACCCTCCGGTCTTTCTGGCGCCGCTCGCCGGGATCACCGATCTGCCGTTCCGCCGAATCGTGCAGGGGTTCGGTGCAGGGCTGGTGGTCTCCGAAATGGTGG
Source organism: Haematobacter massiliensis (assembly GCF_000740795.1). Taxonomy (GTDB): domain Bacteria; phylum Pseudomonadota; class Alphaproteobacteria; order Rhodobacterales; family Rhodobacteraceae; genus Haematobacter; species Haematobacter massiliensis. Next base: position 244,370 of record NZ_JGYG01000001.1, on the reverse strand, counting down.
CTTCACAGGAAGTCGTCCAGGTCAAACCCTCCGCACGGGCAAGGGCGCGCGCGGAGCTGGGCATTGGCGATGGCGTGACTTCCGTGCAGCTTGCGGGGCGCGATCCCTACTGGATGGGCGAGGCCGCGCGCTACGTCGAAGACTGCGGCGCTGCGGTCATCGACATCAACATGGGTTGTCCGGCGAAGCGGGTGGTGAACGGGTGGTCCGGCTCCGCGCTCATGCGCGACCCCGATCACGCCCTCCGGCTGATCGAAGCGGTGGTGGGTGCGGTAAGGGTGCCGGTGACGCTGAAAACCCGGCTCGGCTGGGACGATGCGCTGCTGAACGCACCCGAGATCGCGCGGCGGGCGGAGGCCGCGGGTATCCGCATGATTACCATTCATGGCCGCACGCGATGCCAGTTCTACAAGGGGCAGGCAGACTGGGCCGCCATCCGTCGGGTGAAGGAAGCCGTTGCGATACCCGTCATCGCGAATGGCGATATCGTGGATACCGCGACGGCGTCGGAGGCGTTGAAACTGTCGGGGGCGGATGGCGTCATGATCGGCCGGGGCGCGCAGGGCCGGCCCTGGCGGCTGGCGCAAATCGCCGCCGCGCGCTTTGGCACACCAGCGCCGGCGGTTCCGCATGGGGCGGCGCTGGCCGATCTCGTTGCGGAGCATCACGGGGCCATGCTGTCCTTCTATGGAACCGAACTTGGCCTGCGCGTCGCGCGGAAACATCTGGGGTGGTATCTGGACGAAGCCGGTGCACCGGCCGCGCTCCGCCGCGAAATCCTGACGGCGGAGGAAGCGGGGCGCATTCCTGCTCTGCTGCGGCTCGCCTTTGCGGAGCAGGGTAGGCAGGCTGCATGATACCGGAAGCCCCCATGCCCCCACCCGCCGGCCTCTGGGCCGCACTGCCCATTCCGGGTCTGGTCATCGACCAGGATGACCGCATCTGCGACATGAACCCGGCGGCGGAGGAGTTTCTGAACCTTTCCGCTCGCAACAGCCGGGGGCAGCCGCTGTTCGACCGCGTTTCCATCGACGCGCCCATGGAGGAGGCTTTTCTCCGCGTGCGGAACGGCGAGGTGGCGATGACGCTGAACACCGTCGATGTCGGCACGGGAGAGCGTGCGCCGGTTTCGACCACGCTCTATCTCTCCGCGTTGCCCGAAGCGGGGGCGGATGCCATTCTGCTGCTGCTCTCCCCTCGTGAACTGGCCAACCGGCTGGACCGTGCGCAATCGGTGAAGTCGGCTGCAAAATCGGCGATCGGGATGTCGGAGATGCTGGCCCATGAGATCAAGAACCCGCTCGCAGGCATCACAGGCGCCGCGCAGCTTCTGTCGATGAACCTCTCCCCCGAGGATCAGGAGCTGACCGATCTGATCGTGGAGGAAAGCAAGCGCATCGTGAAGCTGCTCGAGCAGGTGGAGCAGTTCGGCAATCTCCGCCCGCCGGAGCTTCAAGCCGTCAATATCCACGATCTGCTGGACCGCGCGCGGAAATCCGCGCTGGTCGGCTATGCGGCCCATATGACGATAGAGGAGGATTACGATCCGTCGCTCCCCGATACCTATGCGGATGGCGATCAACTTCTTCAGGTGTTTCTGAACCTGCTGAAGAACGCCGCCGAAGCCTCCGGGAACCGCCCGGGCAGGATCAGGCTCCACACGTTCTACGACGCCGCGCTGCGGATCCGGCGGGCCGATGGCACACCCCGCCGCCTGCCGCTGCAGGTGGAGATCATCGACGACGGACCCGGTCTGCCGCCCGCGATTGCGCAAGACATCTTCGAGCCGTTCGTGAGCGGCAAGGAGAACGGCACCGGCCTTGGTCTCGCGCTCGTTTCAAAGATCGTTTCCGATCATGACGGCTGGATCGCCGTCGATTCGGTTCCCGGTCGCACCGTATTTCGCATCTCGCTTCCCATTGCGCCCCCCACCGCGCCGAAGCATCCGGAGGATGAATAACCCATGGATGGTACCGTTCTTGTCGCCGACGACGACCGCACGATCCGCACAGTCCTGACGCAGGCGTTGACGCGCGCGGGTTGCAAGGTCCACGCCACTTCCTCCCTCATGACGCTCATGCGCTGGGTGGAGGAGGGGAAGGGCGACCTGGTGATCTCCGATGTCATTATGCCTGACGGCAACGGGCTGGAGGCGCTGCCGAAGATCTCCAAGGAGCGCCCCGGCCTGCCGGTGATCGTCATCTCCGCCCAGAACACCATAATGACCGCGATCCAGGCGGCGGAGGCGGAGGCGTATGACTATCTGCCGAAACCCTTCGACCTGCCGGACCTGATGAAGCGGGCCGCGCGCGCGCTGGAAACCAAACGTCGCGCTCCCGCCCGCAAGGTGGAAGAGCGGGAGCAGTCGGACGATCTGCCGCTCGTCGGGCGGACGGCGGTGATGCAGGCGCTCTATCGGCTGGTGGCGCGCGTCATGAATACCGACCTGCCTGTGCTTATCACGGGCGAATCCGGCACGGGAAAATCCCTCATAGCCCGGGCGATCCACGATTTCTCCGACCGCCGGATGCTTCCCTTCGTCGTGGCGGGCGCGGCCGAACTCGGATCGCCGGAGGGACCTGCCTCCATTCTCGCCCGGGCGCGCGGCGGCTCGATCGTTTTCGATGAAGTGTCCGACTATGACGATGAGGCGCAGGGGCGGATCGTGCGGATGCTGGACAGTCTCGGTGAGAACGCCCCCCGCATCATGGCGACCAGCCAGGCGGACCTGATGCAGCGCATGGAATCCGGCGCCTTCCGGCAGGATCTCTATTATCGGCTGGGCGGTGTAACGATCAACGTGCCCGCGCTGCGCGAGCGGGTGGACGACATTCCTCTGCTCGCGGAACATTTCCTGAGCCGGGGAGAGCGGGATACCGGGGCGCTGCGCCGTTTCTCTCCCGACGCCATGGAGGTGATTCGCACCTATTCCTGGCCGGGTAACGTGCGGCAGCTCGAAAACACCATCCGGCGTCTTGTCGTCACCAGCACGGAAGAAGAGATCGCGCGGGCGGAGGTCGATGCCGTGCTCGGCAATCAGCCCTCCATGGAGCCGCTTCGTGCGGGTGGCGAAGGGGAGCGGCTCTCCGCCTCCGTGGGCAAGCATCTGAAGCGGTATTTCGACCTGCACGGCGGAACGCTCCCGCCGCCCGGGCTGTATCAGCGCATTCTGAAGGAAGTCGAAATCCCGCTGATCGAGATCGCGCTGGATGCAACTGCCGGAAATCAGGCGAAATGTGCCGACCTGTTGGGCATTAACCGCAATACCTTGCGCAAGAAGATCACCGACCTTGATATTCGCGTGACACGGAGGCGGAAGCTGATGTAAAACGGCAACATAATGTGGCCCGCCGGTTTCACGCCGGGAGAAGGCCACTCATGTTGGCGGATCCGCGAGAGCGGCGAATACCGAGGGGGAACCGTGCAACGCACGGCTCGTAGCAGCGCGTCCTGGGCGGCAAGGCTCGCCCATCTGCGTCGGCAGCGCCGGGTGCAGAACCTCGCCACTCTTGGATTGGTGATCCTTGGGCCTGTGCTGGCGTGGCTCACGCTTTTCGCGCTTGGGCCATTGGAGCAGGGCACGGGATCGACCGGGCTGCGGCTCGTCCTGCTGGCCGACCTCGTCTATACGCTCGTCGTGGCGGCGCTGGTCGCGCAGCGCGTGGCGCAGATGGTGGCGGCGCGGCGGGCCCATTCTGCCGGATCGCGGCTGCACCTGCGGCTCACCGGTGTTTTCGTCGTCGTGGCGCTGGTGCCGACCGTGCTGGTCGCGGTCTTTGCCATGCTGACCGTCAATGTCGGGCTGGAGGGGTGGTTCTCCGACCGGGTGCGGAACGTGCTTTCCACTTCTCTCGCTGCGGCCGAAGCCTATGAGGACGAGCATCGCCGCGACCTTGTGGAGGATGTGGAGGCGCTGGCGGGTTATCTGAACGATTTCCGCCGTCGCACGCTTCTTCCCTCCGACGGTACGCTCCGCGAGGTGCTGACCCAGGGCCAGGGCCAGATCCAGCGCGGCATCCGCGAAGCCTATGTCATCGACGGCGGCGGAGAACTGAAGGCGCGGGGCGAGCGATCCTATCTGTTTGATTACGAAAAGCCTGCCGCCGACCAGTTGCGCCGCGCGTCCGAAGGCGAAACGGTCGTCATCGAAGACTGGGACAACAACGAGTTCCGCACTCTGATCGCGCTCGATCAATATGTGGATCGCTATCTCTATGTGTCCCGGTCGGTGGACGGGCAGATCCTCAGCCTGCTTGACGACACGAAACAGACGGTCGGCCTCTACCAGCAGCTGGAACGCGACAGGGGGCGGCTGCTGTTCGAGTTCGGCCTGCTTTATGTAGGGTTCGCGGTCATCCTGCTGCTCGCTGCCATCTGGCTTGGCCTGTGGTTCGCGGAACGTCTGTCGCGGCCCGTCGGGCGGCTGGCCGGGGCTGCGCAGCGTGTCGGCAGCGGTGATCTCGACATTCACGTGCAGGAAGAGCCGGGCGACGACGAAATCGCCATGCTGGGCCGGGTGTTCAACCAGATGACCCGCCAGCTCAAGCTTCAGCGCGAGGCGCTTCTGGACGCCCACCGCGGCACCGAGGAGCAGCGGCGCCTTTTCGACTCCGTGCTCCGCTCTGTCACGCCGGGAGTGATCGGCATGGATGCCGACGGGCGGGTGCTGTTTCTGAACCGCTCGGGTCAGCGGCTTCTGGAGCTTTCCTCCGCCCCGGAGGGGCAGGAACTCGCCCTTTCCGTGCCCGAGTTCGGCACACTGCTGGACAGGTTGCAGCAGGGCGGCACGGAAACCGTGCAGGAGCAGATTCCCGTCAGCCGCTCCGGGCGCCTGTTTCAGCTCCTGGTCCGCATCGCGATCCGGCGGAACTCCGATGGTGCGCTCGAAGGATACGTGGTGGCCTTCGACGATGTTTCGGACCTCGTTTCCGCGCAGCGGATGGCGGCATGGGGCGATGTCGCCCGACGCATCGCGCATGAGATCAAGAACCCGCTCACCCCCATCCAGCTTTCGGCCGAGCGCATCCGTCGCCGTTTCGGACGGCAGATGGAGGGGGAGGATGCGGCCACGCTCACCCAATATACTGAAGTCATCATCCGGCAGACCGGAGACCTGCGGCGGATCGTGGATGAGTTCTCCAAATTCGCCCGCATGCCGGAGCCGGACCGGCGAGAGCAGGATCTGACGAAGATCGTGCGCGACGCGGTGGTGCTTCAGCAAAACGGTCAGCCCGACGTGTCCATTTCTGCAACGCTCCCGGATCATCCGGTGGCCATGGATGTGGATGCGACCATGCTTTCGCAGGCGCTGACCAATCTCATCAAGAACGCGGGCGAGGCCATCGAGACATTGGTGGAGGCAGGCGCGCCAGAGGGGTATCAGCCGGAAATCCGTGTCTCGCTGGAGGACACGGCGGAAGGCGCGGTCATCCGCATCGCCGATAACGGTGCAGGTCTGCCGGAGGACCGGAGCAGGCTCTTCGAGCCCTATGTGACCACGCGGGACAAGGGCACGGGGCTCGGCCTTCCCATCGTCAAGAAAATCGTCGAGGAGCATGGCGGCACGCTCGCCCTTCTTGACGCGCCGCCCTTCTCGGAGGGGGCGCATCGCGGCGCGCTGGCGGAAATCCGGCTGCCGCGGCTCGTACGGACGGACAGCGTCCGCAACACTCTCGTAAAAACCAAAGAACGGGCCGCAAACGGCTGAAAAGGGGTAGGACGATGGGCGACATACTTGTTGTGGACGACGAAAGGGACATCCGTGAACTCGTCGGCGATATCCTTCGGGATGATGGGTTCAGCGTTCGGCTCGCCTCCAACTCGGATGAATGCATGGCGGAGCTGAACCGGGAGGCGCCTGCGCTCATGATCCTCGACATCTGGCTGAAAGACAGCGGGATGGACGGGATCGACATTCTCAAGACCGTGAAGCGCAACAATCCCGACATTCCCGTCATCATCATCTCCGGTCATGGCAATATCGAGATCGCGGTGGCCGCGATCCGCCAGGGCGCCTACGACTTCATCGAGAAGCCCTTCAACATCGACCAGCTCATGGTGGTGGTGCAGCGCGGGATGGAGGCATCGCGCCTGCGACGGGAAAATGCGGATCTGCGGCGGAAGGAGGTGACGGGCGGTGAGATGCTTGGAAACTCCGCCGCCTTCCGGGGGCTGAAATCGCAACTCGACAAGGTGACGAAGTCGAACGGGCGCGTGATGCTGACGGGCCCCGCTGGCTGCGGCAAGGAAGCGGCAGCGCGTTTCATCCACACCGGTTCGAACCGCGCCTCGGCCCCGTTCGTCACGGTATCCTCCGCCGGGATCGAGCCGGAGCGCATGGAAGAGGTGCTTTTCGGCCGCGAGACGGAGCGGGGGGTGGAGACCGGGCTTCTCGAACAGGCCCATGGCGGCGTGATCTATTTCGACGAAGTGGCAGACATGCCGCTCGGAACGCAGTCAAAGATACTCCGTGTGCTGACGGAGCAGCAGTTCACCCGCGTCGGCGGCTCGGCGAAGGTGCGGGTCGATCTCCGCGTCATCTCCTCCACCACACGGAACCTGAAGGGTGAGATCGGGGCCGGGCGTTTCCGGCAAGAGCTTTTCGACCGCCTGAACGTGGTGCCGATCGTCGTCCCTTCTCTGGAGGAGCGGCGCGAGGATATTCCCGAACTCGCCGCCTATTTCCTGAGCCAGCTTCACAAGACGCAGGGCCTGCCGAACCGGCCGCTCTCGGAAGACGCCGCCGCACTGCTCCAGACGATGCCGTGGCCCGGTAACGTCCGGCAGCTCCGGAACGTGCTGGAGCGGATCCTCATTCTCTCCGAAGGTACCGGATTGATCGAGGCGCGCGAGGTGCCGTCGCGCAACGAGGGGCAGAGCGGCGAAGGACGTGTCACGCTCGCCGGCGCGTTGGCCACGCTGCCGCTTCGCGAGGCGCGGGAACTGTTCGAGCGGGAATATCTGCTGACCCAGATCAACCGGTTCGGCGGAAACATCAGCCGCACGGCCAACTTCGTGGGCATGGAGCGGTCGGCCTTGCACCGCAAGTTGAAGTCGCTCGGCGTCGTCAACACCAAGGGTGGCGGCCGTGGAGCGGATGAGGATGAGGACGAGGAAATCCTGAACGCGGCGGAATAGCCGCCCCACGCTTCGGAAACAGAAAGGGCCGGCAGCCGCTGCCCTGTTGACGGGCCTGGCAAGCTCTGCAACCTAGCCAATGGAATGAGCGGGAGCCAGCGCGATGAAGGTCATCATCTGCGGAGCCGGGCAGGTGGGCTGGCAGATCGCACGGCAACTTGCCGGCGAGCGCAACGACGTGACGGTCGTGGACAGCAACCCCCAGCTCATCGCACGCATTTCCGACACGCTGGAGGTGCGGGGGCTCGTGGGTTATGCAAGCTACCCCGACGTGCTGGACCGCGCGGGTGCGCGGGATGCCGACATGCTGATCGCCGCGACCCATTCGGACGAGGTGAACATGGTTGCCTGTCAGGTGGCGCATTCCGTGTTCAACGTGCCGCGCAGGATCGCCCGTATCCGGGCGCAGAGCTATCTCGACCCGGCCTATGCCGATCTCTACCGCCGGGATCAGTTGCCGATCGACGTGGTGATTTCACCCGAGCTGGAGGTCGCGGAAGCGGCGCTGCAGCGGATTGCCGCGCCATCCTCCTTCGACACGGAGAGCTTCTTCGGCGGCAAGGCCCAGCTTCTCGGTATCGCGATCAGCGAGGACTGCGCCGTACTGAACACGCCGCTCCGCCAGCTTTCCGACCTCTTTCCGACGCTCGGCACTATCATCGTGGGCGTCCGGCGAAAGGACCGGCTCTTCGCTCCGGAGGCGGAGGATCAGCTTTTCCCCGGCGATCAGGTCTACGCCTTCACCGATACCAAGGATGTGGACAGGACGCTGGAGGTTTTCGGCAAGGTTGTCGCGCCGCAGGAACGCATCGTGATCCTCGGCGGTGGCGCCGTGGGGCTGACGGTGGCGCGAAAGCTTGAGGCGGGTGCCCACCGGGTGCGGGTCCGCATCATCGAACGTGACCGTCAGAAGGCGGAGACAGCCGCCGACATGCTGCAACGGACAATCGTGCTGAACGGCGACGGGCTGGACGCGGAACTCATGCGGGAGGCGGGGGTGGACAAGGCCGACGCCATCGTCGCGGTGACCGATGATGACAAGACTAACCTTCTCGCCTGTGTCCGGGGAAAGGCGGAGGGCGCAAAGCTCGCCATAGCGCTCATCAACGATCCCACCATGGCGCAGCTCATGCCCGCGCTGAACATAGACGCCTATATCAACCCGCGCGCCACAACCGTTTCCTCTATCCTGCGCCACATCCGTCATGGGCGGGTACGGGCGCTCTACTCCATCGGCGATTCGGAAGCGGAGATCATTGAGGCGCAGGTGCTCTCCACTTCGCCCCTCGCAGGCAATACCATCCGGGAGATCGAGTTTCCGGAGGGGGTGCTGGTCGGCGGCATTCTGCGGGGCGGGCGTTACATCAAACCTGACAGCAAGACCCGGCTGGAGGAAGGGGACGTCATCGCAATCTTTGCGCTGACCCCGGACATCCCGCAGGTGGAGCGGCTGCTCCAGGTGTCGATCGATTTCTTCTGATGGAACGGTTGTTCGCGCTGCCGCTGTTCGTTCCGCTGACGGCTTTCGGTGGGCTGGCGATGTATGTGCCCGCCGCTCATGCGCTTGCATTTCGCCACCATGAGGTTGCGCGGGCGTTCTTCTATAGCGGCACGATGGTGCTGTTTGTCACGGGACTGATCGCGCTGGCCCTCTCCGGACGACGGTTCGGGACCGCGTCGCGGAGTCAGCTTCTCCAGCTTCTGCTGGCCTATACGGTCTTTCCGCTGATCCTCGCTCTGCCCTTCGTGGAGGGAGTGGGGAACACGAGTTTCGCGAGCGGCTGGTTTGAAATGGTGTCGAGCTTCACGACCACGGGCGCCACTCTCTACGACGCGGAGCGTCTGGGGCCGTCTCTGCATCTGTGGCGGGCAATGGTGGGCTGGATGGGTGGGTTCTTCGTCCTGGTCACGGCCTTTGCGGTGCTGGCGCCCATGAACCTCGGCGGGTTCGAGGTGATAAATCCCGGATCGGTAGGGTTTTCCGGCAGGCAGGGACCGGCCGGCATCGCTGTGGCCGACCTGCCGGAGCGGCTTTATCAGCATATCAGGCTGCTGCTCCCGGTTTATGTGGGGCTGACCGCAGCGCTCGGTCTGCTTCTGTCGGCAGCGGGGGATACGACGCTGGTCGCGATCTGCCACGCGATGTCCACACTCTCGACCAGCGGCATCAGTCCGCTCCCCGCCGGGACGGCCACCCCCTCCGGTCGTTGGGGAGAGGCGGCGATCCTGCTGTTCCTCCTTTTCGCCCTCTCCCGCCGGACGATGCCGTTGGGCCGGGCGGCACGCCAGTCCTTTCCCTTGTCGGCCGACCCGGAGTTCCGCCTCGGCGTCGCCGCTGTCATCGTTGTCCCTCTGGTTATCGTGGCTGTGCTTATCGCGGAGGCGATCAGGCGGGATGCGGTTCCGGGCTTGGGAGAGGTTCTTTCCGCCCTGTGGGGCGCTGTCTTTACCGGGTTGTCCTTCCTTACCACGACCGGGTTTCGCAGCGCGGACTGGTTTTCGGGGCCGCTCTGGCAGGGGATAACCGCACCCGGCCTGTTTCTCGTCGCGCTCTGCCTTGTCGGGGGTGGTGTTGCCACCACAGCCGGAGGCGTGAAGATCCTGCGGATCTACGCACTCTATCTCCATGGTCAGCGAGAGATGGAACGGATCCTGCATCCCCATTCGCTCGGTGGAGGGGGACCTTTCAAACGGCACCTGCGGCGGGACGGCGCGTTCGTCGCGTGGCTGTTCTTCATGCTCGTCGCGCTCTCGCTCGCCGGGATGGTCCTGATGCTGACGTTGACAGGTCTGGGGCTGGAGGAATCGATCATCTTCTCCATCGCCTCCATCACCACGACCGGACCTTTGCTGGGGACGAGCGCCCAGGCCCCTCTCAGCGTCGCGGCGGTGGATGGCTGGGCGCGGCTGGTGATGGCAGGGGGCATGGTGGCCGGCCGGATGGAAATCCTGGCGCTCATCGCGCTCGTCGCTCCGGGCACGTGGCGGCAATAGTCGGAAATTGGGGCTGGAATCTCCCCCCCGCCAGCCATCATAATCTTGTGAGGACGAGGGCCGGTTCCGCCGCAGGCCGCAAGACCAATAACAGAAAAACAGGGTTTACCCATGGCCGCCGATAAGCAGAACCTGCAGGACGCTTTCCTCAATCACGTCAGGAAGGCCAAGATCCCCGTGACGATTTTTCTGATCAACGGGGTAAAGCTGCAGGGCGTCATCACGTGGTTTGACAATTTCTGCGTGCTTCTGCGCCGGGACGGTCAATCGCAGCTCGTGTACAAACACGCGATTTCCACGATCATGCCCGGCCAGCCGATCAGCCTGTATGAGGGCGAAGACTGATTTCCGACGAGCAATCCACCCACAGCGCGCCCACGCGCGCCTATGTGGTTCATCCCGATATCAAGGGTGCCGCCAGCGGCCGTGATGGCGGTGAGCGTCTCCCAGAGCACAGGCTTGCGGAGGCCGTGGCCCTCGCCGCGGCCCTGCCGGGTCTTGAGGTCATCGGCGCGGACGTTGTCCGGCTGCCCAAGGTGGCGCCGGGCAAGCTCTTCGGCTCCGGCAAGGTGGAGGAGCTGGCTGAGCTGTTCAAGGCGCAGGAGATCGGCCTTGTCCTCATAGACGGGCCGGTTACGCCAGTGCAGCAGCGTAATCTTGAGAAGGCCTGGGGCGTGAAGCTCCTGGACCGAACGGGGCTGATTCTCGAAATCTTTGCCGACCGGGCCCGTACGCGGGAAGGAGTATTGCAGGTCGAACTCGCCGCGCTCTCCTATCAGCGGACCCGTCTGGTACGAGCCTGGACCCACCTCGAGCGGCAACGCGGCGGGCTGGGGTTCGTCGGGGGGCCGGGGGAAACTCAGATCGAGGCCGACCGCCGCGCCATCGACGAAGCCGTCACCCGCATTCGCCGCCAGCTTGCCAAGGTTGTGAAGACGCGCGAACTCCACAGGGCTGCGCGCCGCAAGGTGCCTTACCCCATCGTGGCACTCGTAGGTTATACGAACGCCGGAAAGTCCACCCTGTTCAACAGGATGACGGGCGCTGAGGTGCTGGCGAAGGACATGCTTTTCGCTACGTTGGACCCGACGATGCGGGGGGTCACTCTGCCATCCGGAAGGGAGGTGATCCTTTCCGATACGGTCGGTTTCATCTCCGATCTGCCGACGCAGCTCGTCGCGGCTTTCCGCGCGACGCTGGAAGAGGTGCTGGAAGCCGACCTGATCCTGCATGTCCGCGATATTTCTCACCCCGAAACGGAGGCGCAAAAGGCCGATGTCGAGGGGATTCTCGCGGAGCTGGGCGTGCGGGAGGAGACGCCGATGCTGGAGGTCTGGAACAAGATCGACCAGCTTTTGCCAGAACAGCGGGAGGTGGTGGAGGTGCTCGCCGCGCGCACCCCGAATGTCTTCGTCGCTTCCGCATTGACTGGCGAGGGACTTGGTCCGCTGCTTGCGGCCGTCTCTGAACGGTTGAGCGAGGAGCGGACGGTGCGGGATCTGGTGCTGCCCTTCGAGGATGGCCGTCGCCGCGCCTGGCTTCATGAACAGAACGTAGTGGAAAGCGAGGCACCGGGCGAGGAGGGCTGGCACATCACCGTTCTCTGGACAGCCCGACAGCGCGCCCAGTATGACGCCCTATGACAGACGAGCTTGCGCCCTCCGCGTTCCAGCTTTGGCGGATACTCCCATTGCCATATCTTGTGTCGATCGAACGGGGCGGCCAAGGCCTCGCCGCGGAGGAAGACCGCCCCGATCCACTAGTTGCAGAGTCGCCGCTAATCGACTGACGGATGGCGCTTTCGCACTCGGCGTGACGAAACGGCAACAAGAAGCCGGTTGAATGCGAGGCAGGATCGCCACGCAGATCTGCGGATGAATTGCCAACGCCGGTCCCGCAGAGAGCAGGTGCCAGTGACTGTCAGGCATGAACCGGCTTGGTAGACAGCGCCCCATACAAGCTCAGCTCCATCCTGACACGCGTGGTGTGCGAAGGCGGCCCTCATCGCGGTTTCTCGTAACGGGAGCGAAGGTGTTGACGGGTTCCGTTCTGGCTTCCGGCTTCTGGCAATCTGCAAGCTGCCCCGCCTGTTGAGCAACTTTTGTTGCGCTGGCAGGTCGCGTCAGCGTGCATCCGATTGCAAAATCCACAGGTACCGGTCGGTGAAAACACGGTAGTCAAACCTGTCCTGCCTGGGTCGCCGGGTTGGCCTGGCAGCGGCGACGCGATCTTCTCCCAGTGCTGGCCTCTTCATCCGCCGCCGTTTACAAGCCCGTCTGCTCACCAGGGTAGCCGATGCCTCACCCTCCGACGAATTTGAAGATATGTGGCGACGCTCCGGCATAGGCCGACGCAGCCAGAATTCCCGCCAGGACAGCAGCCCTCAGTCCGCGCCGATCATCCGGCGCGCATTCGCCGGTGGCAGAGATGGAACCTCTCAAGTCCGTCGGGTAGAGCCGCACCACTCCCACTCCTGCTACCGGTACAGGATAATTGACCCCTCGCTTCCGAAAGCGGTCTACCCGGTGCCCTCGGAAGGTAGGATGCATGCGGCGCTTCAGCTAGAAGCGGATTTCCAGACGTTCCCCAATATCCACGCTGATATGCCGCTGCTGCCGGGCAGCCTCCAGAGGGGCAAGCAGGAACTGAACCTGCGCGGCGCTTATTTCCGTGGTCTGTCCCAGCTTCCGAAGACAGGCCCAGTGGCTCTCCTCTACCCGCATCCGTTCCCCTTCCGCAGTCAGCAGCCATTCACTGCCCTTGCGCACCTCGATACGTCCGCCGCGCGGCAGGGCAGTTTCCAGGCATTGCAGGAGGAGCAGGGCAAGCTTCACCTCCTGCCTGGATGTGCTTGTCGCCTGCCAGTCGACCTGCAGGCGGCCGTGGCCCCACAGCCCCTCCAGGATCTCCCGCAATTCGCCGGGGGCGACGCTCTGCTCCGCGCCCGCCATGCCGTAGGCAAGGCGGAAGAACCGGATCCGCGCATTCGCGTGGGCCACACTGTCCCCGATGAGCGACATTTCCTCCCCCGCGGGATCGCCGGTCATGCGAAGAAGCTCAAGCCCATTGCCGATGGCGCCCAGCGGACTGATAAGATCGTGGCAGATGCGCGAGCCGATCAGCGCGCCAATGTCGGGGGTGTCATGGGTCATGGTCTTTCCAATCGGCTGTGGGGGCCTCGATGAGCGGTATGGCAAGCCTTCTGGAGCCGGGCATGCTCGTCCGTCATCCGAATGCCCCGGAGTGGGGTCTGGGACAAGTGCAGTCGAATATCGGCGGCCGCGTCACCGTCAACTTCGAACATGCGGGCAAGGTGGTCATCGACGCGTCCCGTGTGGATCTCGTTCCCGTCTTCGACGGGGGGCACTGACGTCACTCTTCCCGATCTCCGTTAAGAAACGGTTACCGGATCGTGATTTGCAGACGAGCGGCTGCTTCCCTGGACTTGTCACCTTGGGGGGCAGGCCATAGACAGTCATGAACAGGACGGAGACGCCCATGCAAAACGCGCCTCTCGCCAGGACGGGATCACAATTCTCCGTCCGTCTGGCCAGTACGCCGCAGGATATTCGGGACGCGCAGCGGCTCCGATATGAAGTGTTCGTTGCGGAACTGGGTGCGACAGGGACACTGGTCGATCATGAGGAACGACTGGAATGCGACCGCTACGACCCATTCTGTGACCACCTTCTCCTTCTCGACGAGGCGAAGGGGCGTGTTGCGGCGGTCTATCGATTGCTGCCGGGGGAGCGGGCGGAGCTTGCGGGCGGATTCTACACACAGAACGAATACGATCTCGTCCCCCTTCTTGGCTCCGGGCGGAAGCTTCTGGAGCTGGGCAGGTCCTGTGTTCATGCGGATTATCGCGGAAGCGCCGCGATGTTCGTCATGTGGAGCGCGCTTGCGGACTATGTCATGGAGCGCGGCATCGAAATTCTCTTCGGGACAGCCAGTTTCCACGGGACAGATGTCGAGGCCCTCGCGCTTCCGCTCTCATGGCTCCATGCCCATCACCTTGCACCGGAAACCCTCCGCGTGCAGGCATGGGGCGCCCCGGCACAGCCGATGGACCTGATCCCGGTCACACCGGATGACAAGAACCGCGCGCTTGCCGCGATGCCGCCTCTCATACGCGCCTACCTCCGGCTGGGCGGGGTTGTGGGTGAGGGCGCATGGCGGGATGCGGCCTTCAATACGACGGATGTCTGCCTCATTGTCGACACCACACATATGTCTGCACAGCATCGCGGCTACTATACACGCGGCCGGGGAGTGCCTGCGTGAGTCGAACCTGGCAGCCTGAAGAACCGCCGCCCGCGCTCAACCGTCCTGACATGCGGGGATGGATCAGGGTGATCTGTCGTGCGGTACCTATGGTGGCCATCACCTTCCCGGCGCTCTTGTTCATCCTGATGGTGCGGTTCGTGGAGCGCCCGCTCGCACGGGGGGGGAGGCCTGTGACCGCGCGGATCAAGCAGTTCATCTGCCGTATCGATCTGGCGTTGCTGGGTATTTCCTTCAGCCGCCGCGGACAGCCCATGACGAGCGCGGGCATTCTGGTTGCCAATCATTCTTCCTGGCTCGACATCCTCGTGCTGGGCGCAAGCGCGCCGGTGACATTCGTCTCCAAGGACGACGTCTCGGGCTGGCCCGGCATCGGCCTGCTCGCGCGGGGAACGGGAACCATGTTCATCACCCGCGATCCGAAGCTGGCCGTTCAACAGCGCGATGAGCTGGCGCATCGGCTGGCGGAGGGTGAGTTGATGCTGTTCTTCCCCGAAGGCACCAGTTCCGACGGGCGGCGGATCCTGCCCTTCAAACCCGCGCTCTTCGAATCGCTTTTTCTCCCCGGCCTGCGTGAGAAATTGCAGGTTCAGCCCGTTTCGGTTCGTTACCACGCGCCGGAGGGTGAGGATCCGCGCTTTCACGCCTGGTTCGGCAATATGGATTTTGGCCCGCATGCATTGAATGTTCTGGCTGCTCCACGCGGCGGGGCGGTGGAGGTGATCCTGCATCCCCCAGTCCGGGTACGCGATTTCGACGGGCGGAAGAGCATAGCGGCCTGGAGCGAAACAGCCGTCCGTGATGGCTCCCGCCAGCGGGCGTGAGGTGCTGGCAAAGAGCGGCGATCCCGGCTATAGCGGCTCACGTTTCAGGAGCCCGCGATGCAAGACCAAGATCAGGACCGCCCGCAGCTTTACCTCGTGACACCGCCGGACTTCGAGGTGGAAACCTTCGGTCCGCGGCTTGCCGCCGTGCTGGACGGGGCGGAGGTCGCCTGTCTGCGCCTGGCTCTCGTCTCGCGCGACGAGGACCGTGTGGCCCGGGCGGCCGATGCCCTGCGCGAGATCGCACATCAGCGGGATGTCGCCCTGGTGGTGGATCGGCATGTGGGATTGGTGGAGCGGCTGGGGCTTGATGGGGTACACCTGACCGACGGCGCGCGCGGCGTGCGTAAAGCGCGCGAGACGCTTGGCGCGGATGCCATCGTGGGCGCTTTCTGCGGTGCGTCCCGGCATGATGGCATGACGGCGGGAGAAACCGGGGCGGATTACGTCGCCTTCGGTCCGGTCACGGCGGGTGGTCTTGGCGATGGCACTGTGGCCGAACAAGAGCTTTTCGCCTGGTGGTCGGAGATGATCGAAGTTCCGATCGTGGCGGAGGGCGGTCTGACGGTCGATCTGGTTCGCGATCTCTCCGCGGTGACCGACTTCTTCGCGGTGGGAGAGGAAATCTGGCGGGAAGAGGATGCGCTGGCAGCTCTTCGCCGTCTGCTGGCGCCGCTCGGCTGACTATTTCGGCGGCAGGCTGTCCGTGAAGCTGACGGCCCGCGTCAGGAGACTGCCGCGGATCTCGTCATCACCAGCCGCCTCATCCGCGAGCAGGACGATACCGCCGAGCGCGCGCATCCTGCCCATCTGAAATGGCGATACGCCGGGAAGGGTCAGCGCCGTCGGCTCCGCCGCCTTGCCGATACGGTAGAAGATACCGCGCGAGATCAGCCCTGCCACCATGTTGCCCTGCCGGAAGAAGGCAAGCCCGCCGAACATCCGCCGCTCGCCGAAATGGCCGAAGGGGTCCATGTCCTCGCGCAGCAACTCCTCCAGCCCCGCTTCCCACGCCATGCGCTATCCTTGCCATTCATGCATGCGAAGCGTATCAGGCCGGGTCCCCGAACGGAAAGGCCGATGACAGAAGCTCGCCCCGCATTCATCCTCGTGCGCCCGCAGATGGGTGAAAACATCGGCGCCGCCGCGCGCGCGATGCTGAACTTCGGCCTGGACCATATGCGCCTTGTCGCACCACGGGATGGCTGGCCCAATCCCAAGGCCGTCGCAATGGCGAGTGGCGCGGGACGGGTGCTGGACAGTGCCGCCGTTTATGAAACGGTTGAGGCGGCAATCGCCGACTGCACCCATGTCTATGCCACCACGGCGCGGAGCCGCGAACTCACCAAACCTGTGCTGACACCGGAGCAGGCAATGGCCGAGGCACGCGCGATCACGGCGGCAGGCGGGCGGGTCGGGGTTCTTTTCGGTCCGGAGCGGGCAGGGCTGGAAAATGCCGATGTCGTCCATGCCAACGCGATCATCACCGTGCCGGTCAACCCGGAGTTTCCCTCGCTGAACCTCGCGCAATGCGCGCTGCTGACAGGTTATGAATGGGCGCGGCACGGAGAGGCCCCACCGCTGCGCGAGGCGATGGGCGAACGTGCGACATCCGGTGATGTGGCGCGGCTCGGGGAACATTTCGAGGAACGCCTGGACGCGGCGGGCTTCTTTTTTCCGGCAGACAAGGCCGCGCATATGCGGATGAACCTGCGCAACATGCTTTCCCGCCTGCCGTTGACACGAGCGGATGTGCAGACCTTCCACGGAATGCTGCGCCAGTTCGGGCGCAAGATGGGCGGATAGGAGCGCGCCGCGACGGCACGCTCCTTCTTCGTCAGCCCTTCAGCTCGGCCGCGGTTTCGTCCAGCGACTTGGAAAAGCGGGCGATCATCTCATCCACCTGCGCCTCGGTGATGATGAGCGGCGGGCAGAAGCAGATGGTGTCGCCGATGGCGCGGTTGATGAGGCCGTTCTCGGCGCTCTTGCGGGTGTAGATCGCGCCCGCCTTGCCCACCGGATCGAACTTTGCCTTGGTCGCTTTGTCGGTGACCAGCTCCACGCCAGCGATCAGACCTACGCCACGCACCTCGCCGACCAACGGGTGATCCGCGAACTCCCGAAGGCGCTTCTGCATATAGGCGCCGACCTTTTCCGCATTGGCGACAAGACCGCGTTCCTCGATGATTTTCAGGTTCTCGATGGCCACCGCCATGGCGACGGGATGGCCCGAGGCGGTGTAGCCATGCCCGAAAGCGCCGTTCTTCTGCGAGCCGTCCGCGATGGCCTGATAGACAGCATCGGTCAGCAGGATAGCCGCCAGCGGCTGGTAGGAGGAGGTGATCTGTTTGGACAGCACGAGGAAGTCGGGCGTGATCCCGTAGTACTCGCAGGCGAAGGTCTTGCCGGAGCGGCCAAAGCCCATGATGACCTCATCGGCCACCAGCAGGATGTCATACTTCTTCAGAACTTTCTGGACCTTGTCCCAGTAGCCCTTCGGCGGAACCAGAACGCCGCCCGCACCGATCACCGGCTCGCCGATGAAGGCGGCAACCGTCTCCGGGCCTTCCGCGAGGATCATGTCCTCGATCTCCTGCGCCAGCCGGTCGGAGAACTGCTCCTCCGTCTCGCCTTCTTCGCCGAAACGGTAGAAGTGGGGGGTGGTCACATGCTTCATCTGCGGCAGCGGCAGGTCGAAGTCCTTGTGGTTGATCGGCAGCCCGGTGAGCGAGGCGGAGGCCACGGTGATCCCGTGGTAGCCGTTCTTGCGCCCGATGATCTTCTTCTTCTCCGGCCGGCCCAGCACGTTGTTGTAGTACCAGATCATCTTGACGACGGTGTCGTTCGCCTCGGACCCGGAGTTGGTGTAAAACACCCGCGTCAGGTGCTCCGGTGTCATCTTCACCAGCATTTCAGCCAGGTCGATGGCCGGCTCGTGCGACTTGGACGAGAAGATGTGGTAATAGGGCAGGGTGGACATCTGCCGGTGCGCCGCCTCCACCAGACGTTTCTCGCCAAAGCCGACGGCGACGGACCACAGTCCGGCCAGCGCCTCGATATATTCCTTGCCCGCGTCGTCGTAGACATGGATCCCATCGCCGCGTGAAATCACCATCGGGCCATTCTGCTCGTGCATCCGGGCGTTGGTGTTCGGATGAAGGAGGTATTTGACATCGCGCGCGGCGAGAGAATTCGGAAGCGTGTCCATGATGCGGAACCCTGTCTTATGACTCACCCGCGCCGGTTGGCGTGGGCTCGGCGCGAAGCGTAACGATTTCCAAACGCCCTTGCACCCCCCGAAGCTTGACGGAGGGTGCGAAAGCGGCATTCCATGTCGGGAATCCGCCCGGACTGCTGTCGCTCTGGGCCATTTGCTTCGGCAGAGGCAACGGGAGAAGACGGGGCATGAGCGCCCGGCCGTCCCGAACAGCGCAGGGAACTCCGCGCGTCATTCAAGTCGGACGCCTTCTGCGGGCAGCGGAGCCGGTTTCAGACGTCGAGCTCTTCCACGAAGCGCGCGTTTTCCTGAATGTACTGGAAGCGCATCTCAGGACGTTTGCCCATCAGCCGCTCCACGAGATCGCCGGTTTCCCCCGGTTCGTCCTCGTCGATGGAGACGCGGATGAGCTTGCGCGTGGCCGGGTTCATCGTCGTGTCCTTCAGATCCTTGGCGTCCATCTCACCCAGACCCTTGAAGCGCTGCACGTCGATCTTGCCCTTGCCGCCCAGCCCCTTGACGAGCATCCGCTCCTTCTCCGCATCATCGGCCACGTAGATGCGGTTCGCGCCCTGTGTCAGCCGGTAGAGCGGCGGGCAGGCGAGGTAGAGGTGCCCCTGGTCGATCAGCGGGCGCATATGTGTGAAGAAGAACGTCATCAGCAGCGAGGCGATATGCGCGCCGTCAACATCGGCATCGGTCATGATGATGATCTTGTCGTAGCGCAATTCGTCGACACGGAACTTCGTGCCCATGCCGGAGCCGAGGGCCTGGCAGAGATCGTTGATCTCCTGGTTCTGAGCCAGCTTGCCCGATGCCGCGCCCAGCACGTTCAGGATCTTGCCCCGGAGCGGCAGAAGCGCCTGCATCGTGCGGTCTCGCGCCATCTTGGCGGAGCCGCCCGCGCTGTCGCCTTCGACGATGAACAGTTCCGTGCCCTCGCGGTTCGCGGCGGAGCAGTCGACCAGCTTGCCGGGAAGCCGGAGCCGCTTGGTCGCGGATTTGCGCGCCGTCTCCTTTTCGGAACGGCGGCGGATCCGTTCCTCCGCCTTCAGGACGAGATAGTCGAGAATGGCACCCGCCGTCTTGGTATCCGCGGCGAGCCAGTTGTCGAAATGGTCGCGCACCCCCCCTTCGACCAGCCGCGCTGCCTCTACCGTCGCCAGGCGATCCTTTGTCTGGCCGACGAATTCCGGGTCGCGGATGAAGCAGGACACCAGCGCCACGCCGCCCGATTGCAGATCCTCCCGCTGGATCTGCTGCGCCTTGCGGTTGCCCGCCAGCTCTCCATAGGAACGGATGCCTTTCAGAACCGCGGCCCAGAAACCCTGCTCATGCGTGCCGCCCTCCGGCGTGGGGACAGTGTTGCAGTAGGACTGGATGGCCCCATCCCGCGCGGGAGACCAATTGATAGCCCATTCCACCGAACCGGGAACGCCGAACTTCTCCTGAAACCCGACCTTGCCCGCAAAGGGGCGGTCGGCATAAGTGGCGGTTCCGGACAACTGCTCCGTCAGATAATCCGCAAGGCCACCCGGGAAATGGAAGGTCGCCTCCGTCGGGGTCTCGCCATCGTCGATCGCTGTCTTCCAGCGGATCTCGACGCCCGAGAACAGATAGGCCTTGGAGCGCGCCATCCGGAAGAGCCGCGCCGGTTTGAAACGCTGGTGGCCGAAAATCTCCGCATCCGCATGGAAGATGACCGTGGTGCCACGCCGGTTCGGGGCAGGGCCTACCTTCGCCACCGGGCCGAGCGGCTTGCCGCGCGAAAACTCCTGCGCGTAGAGTTCGCGGTTCCGCGCGACTTCCACCCGCATCCGGTCCGACAACGCATTGACGACGGAAGAACCGACCCCGTTCAATCCGCCCGAGGTCTGATAGGCCTTGCCGGAGAATTTCCCCCCCGCATGCAGCGTGCAGAGGATGACCTCCAGCGCGGATTTGCCGGGAAACTTCGGATGCGGATCGACGGGGATCCCACGGCCGTTATCCCGGATGACGACGGTATGATCCTCCATCAACTCCATCTCGATCCGGTTGGCGTGACCGGCGACGGCCTCGTCCATCGCATTGTCGAGGATCTCGGCCACCATGTGATGCAGCGCCCGCTCATCCGTGCCGCCGATATACATGCCGGGGCGTTTCCGGACGGGTTCCAGCCCTTCCAGCACCTCAATGGAAGAGGCGTCATAGCTTTGCGACACACTGTCGCCGGAGAGGAGATCTTCGGGAGGCATCAGGCTCATCTGGTAGGTGAGGGGTTCGTGGACAGTAGAACATGTGTGGAGAGCGGGAACAAGCCCGCCGCCGTTCGCGCCGATACCCTGCGCCGCAGGAACGGTCACGCGTCTCGGGGCGTTCTGCTGGAAAGGGAGAAGATCATGAACAGAACTCTTGCGACGGGCCTGACCTTCGCGGCACTCGCGTTTTCAGGTGCGGTGGCGGCCCAGACGGCAGCGCCTTCACAACCGGCGGGCAGTGGTGAAACCGCCACCGCCGCTTTCGTGGATGGCGAAGGCAATTCCACCGGGGAGGCCCAGCTGCGTCAAACACCGGCGGGCGTGCTGATCCAGCTGAATGTGACGGGCCTGCCCGCGGATCATTGGGTAGCGTTTCACATCCACGAGACCGGCACCTGCGATGCGGCGACCCATCACGAAAGCGCTGGCGGCCATTTCAACCCGACCGGGGCGAGCCATGGCTATCTGGCGGACGGCGGCCCGCATGCCGGTGACATGCCCAACCAGATGACCCGCGCGGACGGGAGGCTTGAGGCGGAGGTCCTTAATCCGTCTGTCACCCTCGCGTCGATCGTTGGCCGATCGCTCATGATTCACGCCGGGCAGGATGATTACAGAAGCCAGCCTTCGGGTGCGGCGGGTGACAGGCTCGCCTGCGCGCCGATCCGCTAACGGAGAAGAATGCCCGCCACGACCAGCGCGAGGCCGAGGGCGGAGAGACCGAGCGCGGCAAAATTGAGAAGCATGGCCTTGCGCAGCCGGGCCTGCATCTCCGTGTCGGTCAGCCCGCCCTTGCGGGCAGACATCGCTTGGCCGATGCACAGCGCCAGGCCCGCGACTCCGGCGAGCGTCATCACCGCGCCGATCCAGATCAGTGCTTCCATGTCATCCTCCCGGCGCAGCCTGCCTCGGCCCTAAAGCAGCTGGCAGTCTTCCGCAAGCGCGCGTCGCCGGGGCCTTGCGTGAAGAGGAGACAGCGCGCTAGGAGGTTCTCCAAAAGGAGACCGCCCATGAACGCCGTTACCGACGACGCCTACAATGTCACCGCCGAGGAACTGCGCCAGTTCATCGAACGCTATGAGCAACTCGAAGCGGAGAAGAAGGATATTGCGGAGCAGCAAAAGGAAGTGATGGCCGAGGCGAAGGGCCGCGGCTACGACACGAAGGTGCTCCGCAAGATCGTCGCCCTGCGCAAGCGCGACAAGGACGACGTGGCAGAGGAAGAAGCCATTCTGGAGGTCTACAAATCCGCCCTGGGCATGGGGTGAGCGCTCAGGGCTGGATGAGTTCCACATTCTCCATGGCCGCGATCCGCTCCATATCCGCGTCATAGGCGTCGGAGATCGCGGCCACGGATTCCGGTGTCCAGCCGGGCAGGTCCAACTCCATCTCGATCGCTTCCGGCCTGCCGAAGCGCGTGAGGAAGGACGATACGACCGAGCGGCGTTGCTCCGCATCGCGGGGGGGATGGGTCGAGAGATAGAGCCGCAGGCGGTCCAGCCCGTCTTCCGTCAGCAATGGCGACAGCCGGTCGAGAAAGCCGGTGTCCCCCGTGCCGCTAACCCCCGCCACGCGCTCCACCACCTCCGGCCAGATGAGCGGCATATCCTCGTCGCACCATACGACGACCATCGCCCGCGGCGCGGCCTGGCGGAGACGCTGGATGACATCCGCCCAACTCAACCCAGCCATTGCACGCGGATCACCGGCAAGAGCGCTCGCGGCAGCATCACCCCTGCAGATCAGTGTCGGCAGCAGAGTGGCGGGGGACCGGACAGCCACGTGAAACTCGATCTCCACATCCTCCGGGCACAGCATCGCCAGCATTTCTGCCTGAGGACCGGCCAGTGGATAGAGAAGGCCATCGCCGAGCGGCTGCGACGAAAACCCGGGCAGCTCTTGCGAGCAGCTCTCGCAGACAAGAACCCGGCGCACTCCTTCTTCGCGTAACTTGCGGAGACGGAGCGCGTCCGACGTAAGCGTTCCAGCGGCTTTTAGCGGTTCGCCCGCGTCCGCAATGGCAACGCTATGGCTGGCGAGTATATCGCGGCTCCGCTGCAGGGAAGCATAAAGCGCGTTCTGGCCAGAACAAGGGGCGCCAAGGTGAAAGGCTACTTGCATCGGACTCCGATATGCTGGCCGACGATCCCAGGGGGAGGGAGAGGCGGGCGGAGAATTTTCACGACGAAAAGTTAACAATCTGTTGATGATCCGTCAAAGCGCTTTCGCTTCCCATGACAAAAGGCGGAAGTGAGCGCAGCGTCACAAGCGAAATGACCGGGCCCTTCGCTTCCGGAAACGCTATCCAAGGTCGAACGGCACGCTTCAGACAAGCGCGCGTCTTCGTTGCATCTCTGCAACCTCCAACTAAGTTTGCCGATGGCAGATGTGTTTAAGAGAGGGGGCTTAGGATGAGTAAAGTGCTCGTTCTCGGCGCGGCCGGCAAGATCGTGCATCATGCGATTGAGCAGTTGCTCGGGCAAGGGGGGCCGACTTGCCCTTCTATCTGAGAAGGTCGGGTCGGCTGCACCTATAGGAGAGTGAGCGCGTCAAGATCATCGAAGGCGATGTCACGGATACCCGGCATTTGCGGGAAGTCGCCAAAGGACAGGGGTTGGTCTAGGCGCCAGCCGCATTCAGCACTG
This sequence comes from Haematobacter massiliensis, assembly GCF_000740795.1. Taxonomy (GTDB): domain Bacteria; phylum Pseudomonadota; class Alphaproteobacteria; order Rhodobacterales; family Rhodobacteraceae; genus Haematobacter; species Haematobacter massiliensis. The sequence goes on along the minus strand of NZ_JGYG01000001.1, from coordinate 221,029 downwards.
ACCCCGCGCTCGGCTGGCTGGAGCAGATTATGGCAGCGCGTTTGACTTCAGATCTTCGCGAGCGTTTCCGGAGTGGAGCAGGACGAAACTGCGGCAGAGTCTTGGCCACGATCTGGGCGCGACCCCGGCATCCGGCCGTATCACCGCTATCGAGCGTTTCCGCCGCCTTGCAAGCCAGCTTGCCGATTTCCGTGTCCCTGAGGCGGTGACCCTTCTTCCGGATATCGTAGAGGTGCAAGCCGGGGCTGACGGAGGACAATGATGATGAGCCAGACTGAGGATCAGCTGGCGCGAATCTTCCATGCAAACCTAGCGCGGTTGTTTGAGTGAATAGCAGATCTTCTGCCGGTGGAGGTGATCGACCCGCCTTCAGCGAATGGCCTATCGCGATCTCGCGGTTGATGCCGCAAGCGACCTCGCAAACGGGATCAATCACCTGATCGGCCTCACCATGCGTCCGGAAGCATAGGGTAGCGTCATCGAAGCACTTGATGTCCAGCAGACGAACCAATTGCTGCATGAGTTCGTGCAGGATCTGGCTTCAACGGCGTTGCTCAGCCCATACACGCTCAAGGCCCGGTTCTTCTTTGCGGTCGCGCATCTGTCCCATCAGGCGAACCGGGTTTCGCAGGGAAACGAATGGGCGGACGATCTTGCCGCTCTGCCGGAAGATTGGGGCATCAAGGAAGGCGGCGACGAAACCGAGCATGAGCCGGAAGAAGAAGCTGGGGATGCGGGCAAGCCGCTGCCCGACTCGCTCATCCGTGACCTGGCCGCGCATCGCACTCTCGGCTTGCGCCTCGCTCTTGGTGAGCAGCCGGACATGGCGTTGATCGCCGTGGTCCATACGCTCGCCGCGCAGACCTACTATCGGAGCGGTAGCACGGCCCATTGCCTCGAAATCACGCCCACCAGCAATTACCGCGCCGCCCACGCGGACGGCATCGAGGACACGGCGGCGGCGAAGATGCTGGCGGATCGCCATGCCGGATGGGTGGCGGAAATATCGCGTGACGTGGCGGACCTCTGGGACTTCGTTGCCGGTCTGGGGGCGCGCAATTGTCCCCGGCTTTCCTCTCGCCCGAAAAAATCGCGGGCCGCACAGTCGCGCGGCCCGATCACCTCGACCGCCGCCACGGTGGAAATCACCGTGAAGGAGGAAAACCATGGTTGCCGTGATCGCAGGGCTTTGCGTCCTGGCCTCCACGCTCGCCGTCTATGCGTTCCCGTTCATGCTCGGCGTGACCGCAGCGCAATTTGCCTGTCAGACCGGCGCGGGCTTCATCGGGGCGGGCCTACTCGGCTTTGTCGCCGCCTTCGGCGTTCTGGCCCTGCTGTTCGACACGCTGCGCTCGCCGATCCTGCGCCTGATCGTGGCGCTCCTCTTCGCCGCGCCCGCCGCCATCGCCGGATATGCACTGATCCACGGCGTCACCGAGGAAGCTGTGCCGTCCGAAATCTGGCAGCAAATCTTCTGCATCATCGGTGGCGCGTTCGTCGGAGTTTCCGCGTTGCTCCGCTTGGCAAGTGGTATGGGTCAGCCCACGAGGTAATTCAATGTTGTCAGGAGAGCGACGCAACTATGCGGGAACGTATGTCAACCTGATAACTTCCCCGCCAATTCGCTCACTGGACACAAGGCGGAGCGGCGGCCGAGGGCCGGAGAAGAAGGGCTTTCCGCGACCAACCACCACGGGCTGAAGGTAGAGACGATATTCGTCGATCAGGCCTATATCGGACAGGCTTTGCGCCAACGTCGGTCCAGAAGCGGCAATCTCTCCTGCCAGCTTGGCCTTCAGCCCGCGCATCACGGCCTCGACGTCATCCGCGACAAGCGTGGCATTTGGACCGACCGACTTCAACGAGCGCGATACGACCCATTTCGGCTGGCGTCGCCACGCCACCGCGAAGTCGTGCTGTTCCGAGGTCCAATCAGGATGGTCGTCATCCCAATAGCGCATGACTTCATACATCTGGCGACCGTAGATGCTGCCTGCCAGATCGCCAACGTGTTCGGTCCAGTGACGAAAAAGTTTGGCGTCAGGCACCGGTAAATCCTGAAAATCGACATAGCCGTCGAGGGACAGGTTCATTCCGAATACGATCCTCGCCATGCTTCAAATCCTCATCGGATCAAGTCGTCTCGCACAGCGGCCAGACTTCAACGACGCCGTGCGCGACCGCGCAGGGCACATGCGAAACCTTCTCGATGGCATCGGCTAAGTCGGCGGCCTCGATGATGGCGAAACCGGCGATAGGCAAGGTCGACGACAAAAATGGTCCCTGACGGGTTTCAATGCCGCGAGCCTCAGGATTGCGGACCTGCACAGGCGCGCCAGCGATCCCTATCACGGCGCCTTCGGAAAGCAATTTTGCATCCTGGGCATGGGCGGCGTCCCTGACTGGGCGCGGCGTGCGGTCGTAGCCAGCCTGGTCGCCATATCCGATTGTGATGAACTTGGGCATATTCTCGTCTCCTCTCAGGGGTTTTGTGCAGCGGCCTCGACGATAACGGCTGCGTAAGCGGCTCGCAGATGCTCCGACACTAAGGGACCGTTGTTGGGGTTCGGTATGCCGAGATGGCGCTCACGGAGCTCAGCCATGAACGCCCCCTGCAATTCCTGGCCTCCGTCTTCTAGCACCTGATTGCGGATCGCCAGCTCGGGCGTCGTCGGAAGAAACCTCCGTCCCCAGGCGCCGAGTGCAACCATCGCGGGCAGCAGCGCAATCGACTTTTCGGTCAGGCTGTAGATCGTCCGTTGCCTGTGGTTCGGATCGGCGGCATTCGTCAGCAGTTCTTCCGCGACCAGCTTCTTGAGTTTGGCCCCTAAGATATTGGTCGCGATCCCTTCGAGCGAATGGCCGTGGATATCGCGGAACGAACGCCGGTCGCCAAACATGATGTCCCGCAGGATTACAAGGCTCCAAGCATCACCGAGCACCTCGGCGGCTAGGTTGATGGGGCAGTTGGATCGCATCTTCATTGTCGGAGCATCGCAAATCTGATTGCACAATGCAATCGGTTATTGACCCAATACATGATGCAGGACGATCCATTGAACGGGCGATGACAATGCTGCTTGGACCAGCAGGCGAGTTCGCATATCAATGGGCGTTGCCCTTCGGGCCGCGCTTTCGGCTGCGCCGGAACCGCGCCGACGGCGCGTTTCCGCCATTCGGCTTCAATCGCTAACGTAAAGGGGAGAGCGGAAAGTTCTGATGGAAGAGCGTATCCGACACAGCAACCGTATCAAAGGTCTTCTCTTCTTGCAGGGCATCACCGGTTACGATCCTTTGCGTCGCGATCGACGGGAAGAGTTGGAGATGCTCCGTACGGGCGACGGGCGACCTTTGCCCCCAAATATGAAGCGGCAGGTCCTGCGAGAGTTTGCCCGCATGGAGCTGCTGATTGATCAGATCAAGGAGGTCGAAGCAGAGCGTGACGACATGCTCATCGAAGAACGACAATCTGCGCGAGAGGTGGCTTTGCTGTCTAAGGTCGTCGGCATCGGGCCCGAATTCGCCGCCGTGCTATGGGGCGAGGGTCTGTTCCGGCACTTCGACAACCAGCGGCAGGTTGCTGCGTATGCGGGTTTAGCACCGACGCCTTGGCAGAGTGGTTCGATCGATCGGGAACAGGGCCTCGGCAAGTCTGGGAATCCTCGGCTCCGATCAACGTTGCTTGAGATTGCCTGGCTTTGGCTGAGGCACCAGCCATCATCAACGCTCAGTCGCTGGTTTAATGAGCGAGTCGCGCAAAACGGCGGCCGCTTCAAGAAAGTGATGATCACGGCGCTGGCACGTAAGCTGGCGGTGGCACTTTGGAAGTACACCAGCGCGGGCGTCTTGATTGAGGGCGCGGTAATCAGGCCGTGACCACGTAAGCGCATACCAGTTCGGCACAGGCCTGATCAGCCTCGCCGGAACCAGGTGGACGACCGAATTGCGGCCTGGCTTCAAACGCCGTCATCGAGAATGGTCTCGTCCTCCTGAGCCCTCGCCGCCGAAGGCGGGATTATGGTGCGGCCGTTGGAACGGCGACCGGATATGAGGTTGATACGTGCGTGGCGCGGATCAGAAACGGGCTCAGACCAAGGTTCACCGGGCGAAATCAGATCTACCAGCTATGCCGGCTCATGATTGGAAGTCCGTTAACAGCAGCGTTCTCGCGAGACCGGTGGCGGGGAAGCCATCCCTTGCGACCTCTCTTCAGGCGGGTCTGACGCCAATCTGTCCTGATCCTGCAACGGCTTCACCGAACTTCTTCCCCTGCAGCTCTGCTGCATTCCTCGCGGGACAACAAGTCCGGCTTTCGCCGTCCTGTGCTAGCGCTGCGGTCCCGTTGGGATGCAGTCGGCCAGATCGGCGCCTCTCGACCGCTATCGAGGCCGCAAGGGGCGGCTTCGGCAACTCAGTCAGGAGAACGACAATGGCTACCATCGGAACCTTCCAGCAGTCCGGCAATGACTTCAGCGGCGAGATCGTCACCCTTTCCCTCCAGACCAAAAACGTCCGCATCGTTTCCGATACGCGCTCCAGCGGGGACAACGCTCCCAGCCACCGAGTCTTCGTCGGCCGCATCGAAATCGGAGCCGCCTGGTCCAAGCAGTCCAACGAAGGCCGTAACTACCTCGGTCTCAAGCTCGACGACCCGAGCTTCACCGCACCGCTCTACGCCAACTTGGTCGAAGACGAGGACGGCAAGGCCTTCAGCCTCATCTGGTCGCGGCCGGACCGCCGCTCCGGTGACTGATCTCTTCCAGTGTGACGCCCTGTAATTGGGGCGTCACAAGAAGCTCCAACACGCCGCTCGAACAGCAGCTTGACGAGTGGCTCCTCATATGAGGTCGCAATCGAGCGGCCCGACAGGAAAAGGAATGCGACAATGGCGACCATCGGCACCTTCACCAAGAACGAAACCGCCGCAGGTTTCACCGGCGCGGTCAAGACCCTGACCCTCAACGTCAAGGCCAAGTTCGTCCCCTCCGTAGGCGAAAGCGAGCGCGGCCCAGACTTCCGCATTTTCGCCGGCGCGACCGAGTTCGGCGCGGCCTGGAAGAAGACCGCCCGCGAAACGCACCGCGAATACCTCTCGGTCAAGCTAGACGATCCGAGCTTCCCGGCCCCGATCTACTCCAGCCTGGTCGAAGCCGAAGATGGCAGCAGCCACAACCTCATCTGGTCCCGCCGCAACGGGGAGTAAGTCCGGCCCCTCAAGAAGCCCCGCCGCGGCGGGGCTTCTTCATGCTCATGTCGGCCGCCTTCAAGGAACAAGGAATCGGGAGAACGGGACTCCCGATCGGATCTCGTGCCCGGCTTCCGCTCCGCGCTGGCCGGGCGGCTTGCTTGGGGACTCCCCCCGGCGCGGCGCAAGGGATCGCTGACTCTCGACCGGGACGGTATCCCCGGCCTTCCTCCACGTCGTTCCTCCGTTCCGTGCAGGCAGGGTGATCCCCCTCCGTCCCGGTCGCCCTTGCACCTTGCACCCCCAGGTCTCGCCGACGGGCAGGGTTGCAGCGCAGCGCTGCGCTCCAACCCAAGCCCACGAAAGGAAAGACCATGTATCACCAGCTCGCCACCCGGTTCGGCCGCAACTCCCATCAGATCAGCGGCCGCGAGCCGTTGGATAACGAGGCGCTTTATCGGCATGTCCCATCGATCTTCGCCAGCGAAGCCCATGACAGCCGTTCGGAGCGTTACGTCTATGTCCCCACCATCGACATCGTGGAGGGTCTGCGCCGCGAAGGCTGGCTCCCGTTTTTCACCGTGCAGTCGGTTCCGCGCGACGGTTCGCGTCACGGCCACGCCAAACACATGTTGCGCCTGCGCCGGGATGGCGGCATCGGCAAGCCGGAGGCGGCGGAAGTCATCATCGTCAACAGCCATGACGGGACCAGCGCCTATCAGATGTTCGCCGGTATGCTCCGTTTCGTATGCACCAACAGCATGATTGCGGGCGAGCGGTTCGAGGAAATCCGCGTTCCCCACAAAGCCGGCATTCAGGATCAGATCATTGAAGGCGTCTTCACCTTGGCCGAGGATTTCCCGCGCCTCATCGACGCCAGCGAGACCATGAAGGAAATCCGCATGTCCGCAGACGAGCAGCGTGTCTTGGCCGAGGCGATCCGAACGATCAGCTTGCCGGTATCGAGCACGAGATTGTTCTGTACTCCTTCAATAACGACGGCCGTTAGGATTTCAGGGCGCCCGAGAGCCGACGCTATTTCACCTAGGCTCGCGCGCTGGTCAAAGTTCATCGTTCTTTCCCCGGCCTGAGTCTCGGAGGCAAGGGCCTCCGCTGCGCCTAAAAGACCGCCGCACACAGGTCGGAAGCGCTCATCTTCCAGGTCGGAGAACGGCCGAAGGGCGTCACACATTAGCTCGACGTATACGTTGAGCATGAGCCGGTGCTGCCGGCCATCTCTTCTGTCCCTTTTAGGGCGGCCGAGATGGCGAGAGCTTCCGGACCAAACTGGGCAAGGCAACTGATATAGGCTTGACTGATAACATCCGCTACGGCAGTGAGTTCGGTTGGCGCTTCATGAAGAGCAGAGCGGAGCCGATGGACATAGTTTTCCTCCAGCCGCCTGAACAGCGCCACCAACAGGTCGGCCCGGGTTGAGAAGTGTTCGTAGGCGATTGGACGAGTGCCCCCTGCTTTTGCAGCCAACGTCCCAAGCGTGAGTTCATCCGCGCCCTGATTGCGGACGACTTCCATCGACATCGAGCATCTGTTCACGACGCACATCTCTCTTCAGCTTCACATTTCCCCCTTGCTCAGAAACTTACGAAATGTAAATTACAGAATGTAACATCCTCGTCAAGGACGAAGCGATGAGTGATGTAGCCGTGATCGGGCTGGGACGTATGGGGCTGTGCACTCGCCAAGGCGCTCGTGACTTCCGGCAAGAGCGTCATCGTTTGGAATCGTAGCCAGTGCAACGGACGCTCTGCAGCGCATTGGCGCCTTTAAGGCGGAAACGCCGGCTGCTGCAATTGCCAGCAGCGGCACGCTCATCGTCTTTCTTTCAGATTTCGCTGCAACCCAGGCACTTCGGATCTGGCTCGCTTAATCCGTGGATTGCCTGAAACTCGCGACGGTATTCGTCGTGGCGGCGAAGATATTCCAAAGCGAAACCGGCAGCGGGGATGCTATTGGCAAATCTGTATGCCGCCGGAGAACGCCAGTCGATGCTCAGCATGGCGTTACCTCTCTATACCGGACACGCAGAACAATGCCCGGATAGAGAACGTCCAATACAATTCGAAATAATTGTAGTCGCGGTATCCAGATAACTGGAGCGTGTAACGCTTGGTTATTTTATTCTTAACAGTGCTTGCATGATTTTGCGAGCCGGGCGCAGCCCGGCGAGCGCGGCTATGTTCGAGGGCATGGCAATTTTTCCCACCCCTATCTTTGTCGCGAATGGAGGGCCGCCGGAGGTGGCGGCCCAGTCGTGTTCGAGATCAAGCGCCCTTCAGTTTCTGCATCCCCTCCGCCAGCGTCCAGAGCGCGCGATTAAGCGTCACATTCTGGTCGATGCCGTTGATGGCGCGGGTCTGTGCGCGACGGATGCGGCCTTCGGCATTCTGCTTACGACCTCGCAGCCCGCCCTTGGTCAAATGTTCCTGAATGACGTTGAGCGTGCTCCAGAGGTTTTGTCCTGCGTCTTCGCGGCGGCGGGGCATGATGATCTGATCCGGGCGCTACGGCGCTTTCATCCTCGCCGTAGCGGGCGACAAGGCTCCCTCGGCATGAGGGCGCACGCAGCGATCTTGAGTGGGAAACGAAGGTGCTAGCGGCGCTTGTCGGCCGACTGCCGCTGCCCATTCCAAACCTCGCCGCCATGACGCTTGCTTCCGGTACTGTTGTCGCGATGCACACGAAATTGCCGGGCGCGGCACTTCTCGATCTTGCCGGTGTGAGCTATACGGCGCGTCAGCAATTGGCAGACAGGCTTGCGGACTTCCTTCTGGCTTTGCATGCGTTGCCGGTCGAAATACTCGGCGGCGCGGACGACCCAGATGATCCCTTGGCCGAGTGGTCCGCGCTCTTTTCGGAAGTCGATGCCAAGGTCTCGCCACTGCTACCTACCGACACTGCCATGGCGGTGCGCGCCAAGTTCGAGCGGTTTCTCGCCGGCAACGGCGAGCCGCATCCCAGAGTGGTCATCCACGGCGACTTCGGCACGGGAAACATCCTCGTCGACAATGGCACGGTCTCGGGCATCATCGACTTTGCCGGATGCGCGATCGGTGATCCGGCCTACTACTTCGCCAGCCTTTCGGCTGGCCTAGGGGACGATTTTCTCGCACTGATGCGGAGGTCCTACCCCGGAATCGATGCCATGCGGGAGCGGGTCTGTTTTTACAGGAGCACATTCCCACTGCTAGATGCCCCCTTCGGTTTGGAGCATGGCGACGTCAGCGCGTTGAGCGCTGGGCTCGAGGCTTTGCGGCGCGGTTAGCGTGTACTCGCGCCGGCCTCATTCTTCTCATCCATGGCGGCGGCAGCGACAATGCTGGCATTTCCTAGTATCGGCTTATGAACCCGTTGAGCCAAAGTCGTTCAGTCTGGGCCCCGGACCTGCCAGGATTTGGGGGGAGCGTGGCGGCCCGACCGGTCGGTGGCCCTGGCGCGCTTGCAGCTGTGACGGTCGATTTGCTTGACAAACTCGGCATCAGTCGCGCCATTGTTTTTGGCGTCTCCATGGGCGGCGATGTCGCACTCAACCTTACCCTTCGCCATTCCGAGCGGGTTGCAGGTCGTGTTCTCATCGCACCAGGCGGACTGGTTCCGATGATCGGCAATCATCAGTGCACTCATTTCTGGGCTGGCAGCGCAGACGCTGGACTGGCTTCTGTTACCCGCCATCAGGTTCTCTAATCGCTTCACTGTCGCCGCTCTTGGCACCATGGTGGCTGACCCGGCCAACATACCGCCAGAGGTCGTTGCCGAATTTGTTCGCGAAGCGAGGCAGCCGCGCGGTGGCATCGCCTATGCCCGACATAATCAGGTAACCCTCGGGCGACATGGCATGCGCAACGACATGTCCAGTAACGTTCATAATGTTACCGTCCCCACACTATTCTTTCATGGTGCCGAGGACCGGCTGGTGCCGCCAGAGGCGTCCCAACGCGCTGCTTCTCGTACGGCTCAGTCCCGCTTGGTTATCGTACCCCATTGCGGTCATTGGGCTCAACTCGAAGCTCATGACCAATTCCTGTCCGAGGTGAACAGCTTCCTTGCAGCCGTTGATGGGCGCCATGATTAAGACCTATCGCGTTTTCGGCACGGTGGGCCGGTCGTGGTTCTCATGTCTGGCGCCGGGATGAGAATGCGCTACAGGGACAAGGTCGCGTCCAGTCTCTCAGATTCATGCTGCGTCTTGGTCTATGATCGCTCACCGTCAACAGAGCGAAATTCACAGGTATCCAGAATCGGTCGTGACCAAACGGACGCTTTGCTTGACCTGCTCGCCAGGTTGGAATTGGCCCCACCCTATTATCTGGTGGGCCACTCGTTGGGCGGCCTCTATGCACAACTCATTGCACGGCACTATCCGCACATGGTTGCCGGTGTTGTTATGGCGGATGCGACGCATCCGAAACAGGAAGATCTTCTTGCAGACACAGGTGACGCTTTGGTCCGCTTTTCACGGTGGGTGGCGCGCGCATGGGACAGATGGCTTGGCCCGGGCATGTTCACGGAGGTGGTTCTCATGGCCGACATCGGTAATGAGATTTTCTTAGCTCCCACATTCCCGAATGTTCCGCTAACAGTCATTACTGCGGGAAAGCGAGCGCCAACCTGGCTCGTTTCCGATCTTCTCAGGAATATTCATCTGCAGAACCAGAACGAACTAGCAGCACTTACCGCTCATTCGCGCCACATCATTGCGACCAACAGTCGCCACAATATCCCAGTGGATGATCCCGAGGTAATTTGTGCAGTGATCAAAGGAATGATTTCGCTGTGACGCGAAAGCGACGGCCGCCAAGGCGTTTCGATTTCGTTCAGCACGCAGCAGGCGTGCTTGTCATGGTCTCTCCGGTCGCGGCCATCATGCCGCCTTCAGAAACTCCACTTATCCCACCTCTCCAGTTTTCCCGAGCCAGCCCTATAATCCGGTGAAGAAGTTGCTTCCCATGAAGTCTACGAACGCTCGAAGCTTGGACGACATGTGACGGCTCGACGGCCAGAGAATGCGGAACGTACCTTCGTGGCGGGTATGTTCGTCAAGCACGACCCTGAATTTGCCGCTCCTCAATTCCTGGTCAATCGCGAAATCGGGGAGGCACGCGATGCCTAGACCTGCCGCCACCATATCGATCAACGGTTCGATGGTATTTGCCACCGCAGCGCGCGGAAGGTCGATGTCGATCGGCTGATCATCTTTTACGAAAGGCCAGCGTTCCAGCTTGCCGCTGGTCGCAAACCGATGGTGGAGGCAGGCGTGCTCCTTGAGATGCTCGATCTCCGTTGGCAACCCATGCCGCTCGATATAGTCGGCAGAACATACCAGCATGAGGCGGAATGGCCCCAAAGTTCGGGTCATCAGGCGCGAGTCGTTGACTTCACCTGCGCGAATGACGGCATCGAAACCCTCATCGATCACGTCAACAAGCCGGTCGGTGAAATCGAGATCGAGATCGATCGCAGGATAAGCCTGCATGAAGGCGGTAAGGGCCGGCATCATCAACATGCCTGCAAGCGGCAAGCTCACTCGCATCGTACCGGTCGCCGTCGTCCTTGTCTGGGAGACTTCCATCTCGGCGGCCTCCAATTCGCCCAGAATGCGCCGGCTACGTTCCAGGAAGCACCCACCCTCTGGGGTCAGTGTAACAGTCCGCGTTGAACGGTGAAGAAGGCGCGCGCCAAGATGCCCCTCCAGGCGGGAGATTGCCTTTCCTACGGCGGATGGCGATAGGCCGAGTTGACGTCCCGCGATGGTGAAACTGCCAGCGTCCGCCGCCTGGACGAAGATTTTTAAGGTTCCTAGCGTGTCCACCTGCACTATGCCTTTTCCGAATAACATTCCGCTATGTTTAGAATTATAGCGCAATTCTCTAAAGTGCGCATCTGATGAATGATGGGCGAGGAGCGGTGAAACGGAGCCGAATAAAGCAACTTTCACCGCCATTAGAACCATTATTTGTAAAGGCGCTCCATGACTTCGACAGACAAGACATACGAAACCTGGACTGGCCGATCGACACATCCGCCAGCAGGCGCGGAACCGCAGAACCGGCTCCCCCTGGCCAATCTCGCGGCGTTGGCTCTCGCGACCTTCGTCACCGTGCTGACGGAGGCCCTCCCGGCAGGCATAATGCCGGTCATGAGCCTCAGTCTGGTGGTCTCTGAGGCGCTGATCGGCCAACTCGTCACCGTCTATGCGATCGGGACACTACTAACCGCCATCCCCCTGACGGCGGCGACGCAAGGATTTCGGCGACGCCCCTTGTTGCTGATCGCCATCGGCGGCTTCGCTGCCGTCAATCTGGTGACCGCCCTTTCGACCAGCTACGCCCTTACCATCGCCGCGCGGTTCGTTGCCGGCATTTTTGCCGGCCTGCTGTGGGCGCTGGTTGCCGGCTATGCAATTCGAATGGTCCCGGGCCATCTGAAGGGGCGCTCGATGACTGTTGCGATGGTCGGCATCCCACTGGCTCTTTCGATCGGTATCCCCGCCTTCACTTTCCTGGCCTCGATCGCTGGATGGCGGGCAGTCTTCGGCCTATTGAGCGGATTAGCAGTGATTCTGTTTTTCTGGGCCGCGAGGCGCCTACCCGATTTCCCCGGCCAAATGGGCAAACAACGCCTTTCGCTCATTGATGTCGTTAGGATTCCGGGCATCAGGCCGGTTCTGCTCGCCACATTTGCCTTCGTGCTAGCCCACAACACGCTATATACCTATGTTGCGCCCTTTCTGGCACCGTCTGGGCTCGGCGAGCACGTTGATCTCGCACTTCTATTCTTCGGTGTTGTAGCGCTGTCGAGCATCTGGATCGTTGGTGTCCTAATTGATCGCTGGCTTCGCGAACTCGTCCTCGGCAGCACTGTACTCTTTATCGCAGCGGCGCTTATTTTCGGCCTGGAGGGCACCAACGCTACCGCAGTCCTTATGGGTATCGTGGTCTGGGGATTGGCTTGGGGCGGCGCGGCCACACTCTTCCAGACTGCCTCGGCGAAGACCGCAGGTGAAGCCGCTGATGTCGCACAATCCATGATCGTGACGATTTGGAACCTTGCCATGGCTGGCGGCGGAATTCTCGGGGGATTTCTATTGGAGAAGGCTGGCGTCGGACCGTTTCCGTGGACAGTGATCGCGATATTGCTATTCGCGCTCATTATCGTCGGTGTTGCACGGAAATATGGTTTCGCTTCTGCGGCACGTCCTAAATTGTGAAGTAGAGTAGGATTGTAAAAAAGCTCACAAAGGCTGCACTGTGGACGGGCTCTGATTAGGCCAAAAACGGGAAGGATATGGACGCTCTTGCGATCCCAGCACCGATCAGCCCCGCCACATAAACTGGACACATCCGCGCCCGAACCTTGTGCCGCAGAGCATCGAGAAATGGCGCAAGCCAGCGCTCAAGGTCGAAACTCGAGTTGTCGCCCATGGCCGGCCCTCCAAAAGCCGACTACCCATGAATTAGGCAAACTGCGTCGCGGTGCTCGTCTTGAGTGAGCCGCGCTTCATCAGCGTGGCGACGTGCAGGCGCCCATCCGCGTTCGCTCAGCTCTGGTCCACCGGATGCTGCGACCTGAAGCCGACGCAAAGGCGGTTCCAGACATTGATCGTCCCGATTGCCACGCTGATGCGGGTGATCTCCGCCTCCGTGAAAAATGCCTGGAGCGGCTGAAAGTCAGTGTCCGGCGCGTGTGTCCGTGCGACGTTTGTCAGCGCCTCGGTCCAGCCAAGCACCGCCCGCTCACGTGCATCGAAGACAGGCGAATCGCGCCAGACGCTTATCAGGTTGATCCACTGCTCGCCCAACCCATCGCGACGCGCTTCCTTGACGTGCATATCAACGCAATAGGCGCAGCCGTTCATCTGTGAGGCCCGCAACTTGAGCAGGTGCAGAAGCCGGGGCTCAATCCCGGACGCTTTGCGCACATAGGTGTCGAGAGCGGCCACCGCCTCATAGGCGTCAGGCGCAACAGCGGGAAAGTCGAAACGGGCCTTCATGGCACTGTCCTTATTTCTTTGGTTCTTGTTCTAGAAGGTTCGCCAGATACCCGGCGTTCCCAGTTCGATCAGGTGATCATCGGGATCACGAAAGTAGATGCTGGTTCCGCCCAGTTCCCAGCGCATCCGCGCTTCGATCATGATGCCCTGCGCCTTCAGATGTTCTTCCCGTCGGGTAATGCATCCGGGTCGAAGGCGAAGCAAAAATGGGCCGGACCGGTGCCGTCGTGATAGGGAATGGTCCCACCCGGCACCACCAGGTCAACGAGCGTTGCGCCGCGCTTGAACAGCAGCAGAACAGTTGCGCTCCCTGCGTCATAAGCGACCACGCGTTCGTTACGCACCAAATCGGGAAAGCCGAAAACGCGGTCATAAAACTGCGCAGCGCGCGCGACGTTCCGCACGTAGATAGCGGTTTCCAGGATCTGCCGAACTTTCGGCCTCTTCGAGATAGGCTTTCCGCAATCGTCGGTCACGGGTTCCAGCCGCCGCTGCTATAGGGGCGGGTTATCACTTCGAGTAGGTGCCCGTTGAGATCGTTGAAATAGAGCCCACGACCACCATCATGATCGTTCATCCCGAGCTTGCGCCGTTGGGGATCAGCCCAGTAAGGCAAGCTCCGCTTGCCGAGCCGGTCATGCAAAGCGTCGAAACTCGTGTCATCGACGAGGAACGCGTAATGCTGCGGAACGACGGCATGGCCCACATCCATATAGTCGAGGTTGGCGCCATTGTCGGTGGTGACCATCCAGAATGGCCCCCATCTGCGCGGCGGCTGGAGCCCAAGTATTTCAGCCAGAAACAGGGCAGAACCGTGCGCGTCTTGCGTAGCCAGGATCGTGTGGTTGAATTCGATGCTCATCAGTGCTCTCCCATCCCGAAGCTTACCCGCTCTGCCCCGACCCTCCTGAGCGTCGAGGCCACCACGAGCACGGCAATCACCGCCGTGCCCGCCACGATGTAGGCGGCTGAATCCCAGCCGAACCGATCCAGTGCGCCGCCGATGGCTGTCGGACCAAGAATCTGTCCGAGATTGCTGCCTTGAATGATCAGACCCAGAACGACCGGAACCAACCCTGCCGCTGGCGCCACGAGTGGCGCGGAGGACAGCAGGATCGCCGGGATCACACCGCCGACAGTCGAGAACAACAGGCACAGGCCGAAGGCCGCACCGTCCGGCAGCACGGGGAGAAAGATCCCGAAGCTGGTCAGTCCCATAACGAGGCACGCGGTGATCAGGAGCGCCGGGCGGCTAAAGCCCCTGGAGAGGAGTAGACCCGCCGTCAGATTGCCGATGACGTTCACGGCCGAGGCCAGCGCGCTGAGCAGTCCTGCCGTCTGGTGCGTCACCTGTAACCGCTCCATCAGCAGCACCGGCAGGAAGCTGAAGACCGCGAAGAACATCATGCTGTAAAGCGCAATGGTGATCGCCAGCCCCACAGCGCCCCGGTCGCGTGCCACGGTCATGCTGTCGCGACGCAAGCTGTTCCAGGACATGATCTGGCCTTGCCCGCCGGCCGGAATGACAAGTGGAACGGCGATGCAGATGGCCAGCGCCAGCGCGCTGCTTGCCCACCACATTGTCCGCCAGTCTTCGAAGAACGGCCCCACCAGCATCGCCGCCGCCATGCCGATTGGCATGAAGCAGCTCCAGAGGGCGAAGGCCAGATCACGATCAGCTGGTCGCGTAACCTCTTGGAGCAATGAGGGCGCCGCGACCGTCACCAGCAGGAAACCCGCCCCTTCGATAATGCGGCCGGTAAACAGGCTGGGCAGTCCTGGTATCGCCGTGCCAAAGGCCGCGCCGGCTGTCGTGACCAAAAGGCCGATGATGAGGATGCGTCGCGCACCGAAACGCGCGACAAACGCCCCGGTCGGAATGCCGCCGACAAGGCCGATGAGCGCAAATATTCCAGTCAGCCAGCCGATCGCCGTCAGCCCGATACCAAAATCGTTCTGCAACAGAGGCGCTGCAATCGCTGCCTTGCCAACCTGCAAGGCAGCTGCAATTCCGCTACCAACGATGACGAACACGGCAGTCCAGTGCGTGGACATTGCTTTCGTTGTGGATGGCGAGTCCATCACGAGCCCCTTGCCGCGTGCCCAGCCACGAGGGCGGCCGCGATCTCGGCGACATGCCGTCCCTGGAAGCGCGCGCCCTCCAGCTCGTTTTCACTGACCTCGCGATGCCCTCCCTGTCCATCATCGGCGAGCGTCGATGCACCATAGGGCGAGCAGCCGGTGATTTCGTCCATGCGCATCTGGCCCTTGAAGCTGTAAGGCAGGCCGACGATGATCATGCCGAGGTGGAACAGAACGGTCTGGGTGGACAGGATCGTTGTTTCCTGCCCGCCATGCTGGCTGCCGGTTGAGGTGAAGACGCTGCCGACCTTTCCGACCAGCTTGTCCTCGAACCAGAGCCCGCCGGTCCGGTCGAGAAAGTTCTTCATCTGAGACGCCATATTGCCGAAGCGGGTCGGCGTTCCGATGATGATGGCGTCGTAATCCGCGAGTTCGGCCACCGTTGCGACGGCCGCGGACTGGTCGACCTTGTATCCCGAGTTTGCAGCAACAGCTTCGGGAACAAGCTCCGGCACCCGCCTGATCGCCACCGTCGCACCCGCCTCACGCGCGCCATCAGCCACGGCCGAAGCCATCGTCTCGATGTGCCCATAAGAGGAATAGTAAAGCACCAGCACCTTCGTCATCTCGTTGACCCTCGCGTTGATTTCACTGAGCGGAAGGTTGCTCCAAATGAACGAGCGAAATAAGTGATATAAAAATGATATAGACGATCATGAGGACAGATCATGCTGGACGCCCTTACGCTCGATCAGATCCGGACTTTCGTAACGATTGCCGACAGCGGCAGCTTCCGCTCCGCAGCCCAGAAGCTTTCACGCGTCCAGTCGGGCGTCAGCGCCACCATCGCCAACCTTGAGGCCGCACTTGGCGTGGAACTATTCGACCGTTCCGGCTACAAGCCGGCCTTGACACCGCAGGGGCAGATATTGCTCGGCAACGCACGCGACATCATTCTCCGCGTGGACGTATTGCGCGCCCAGGCGCGCGGTTTTGCGCATGGTGTCGAAACGGAACTCGCGATTTCCGTCGATACACTCTTTCCCATGCAGGAGGTTGCACGCGCGATCTCACGGATGCGACACGATTACCCTGCCGTTGCCGTCCGCGTCTGGTCGGAGGCTATGGGCGGTCCGCTCGATGCGCTCAGGAAGAGCCGTTGTGCGCTTGCTGTGATGGTCGGTGAAGATTTCCGCGACCCCCGCATCAAGTTCGCGCCGCTGATATCCATCAGCCAGGTCGCGGTCGTCGCTTCAAACCATCCGTTGGCCCACAGCCATGCGGGCCAACCACTGGAGCTGATGGATGTTGCCGATCATCTCCAGATCGTTCTGACCGACCCGTCCGACATATCGGCGGGCCGGGATTTCGGAGTGGTTTCTTCACAGACCTGCCGCGTCAACACGCAGGATACCAAGCACCATCTCATCCTGGGGGGAGCAGGCTGGGGGCGGCTCCCCCATTGGCTCGTTGAGAGGGATTTGGAACAGGGAACGCTCGTGCGCCTCAATGCTAGCGCCATGGGCCGCAATGGGGAGATTACATCCAGCGCTTATGTCGCCCACCGTCGGGACGAGGCACTTGGGCCCGCAGCGCAGAAACTTGCCGAACTGCTCGTCAGCCAGGAATATGGTGATCAGGGTGCTTAAGGACCTCCATTTTAAGGCTCTCACATCCTGATCCAATGTATGCGCACGGCCTCCGCTCCGGCGGGGGCGTTCGTCTCTGTTTCAGCGCTCATGCGGCTAGCGATGCCAACCGCTCCACGCTCTGCCTGAAGACAGGGCATCAGACATCGCCAGTACGATCATATACGTCGGGACCGATCGGAATTCTGCCGTTTCCAAGACATCAGGTAGCGATAGCGCGGCCCATTGCATACGAGTTGGCCGCACCCTCAAACAATTCCCGCTCGCGCGCCAACCCTTCGCCGACGAGATCGAAGAAGGCCCGCACGCGCGCCGTCCCCTTGAGATCGGCATGGGTGACGATCCAGAGTTCGCCGCTCAATTCGGCGACCGGCTCCGGCACGGCTCTTGTCACGCCGGCCTCGCTGTCGCCGAGATAACAGGGCAGCAGCGCCAGTCCGATGCCGGCCTTCGCTGCGACGAGCTGGTTGACAAGGCTGTTCGTGCGATAAACGAACGCCTCCGAGGGGGCTGCCTGCGAAAGCCAGTCGGCCGCGGCGATGCCCGGGGCAGGTTCCTCCCAGCCGATAAGTGCATGGCGATCCACGTCGCTGGCGGTTGAGAGCGGGCCACCGTTGGCATAGAGCGCCCAGGCGATGCGCGACAGCTTGCGCCCCCAGAGATCGCCTTCCTTCGGACGGATCGGCCGCAACGCGATGTCGGCCTCGCGGCGCGACAGGCTGAGCACGCGATTGTCGATCGCCAGTTCCACGACGATGCCGGGATGGGCCTGCCGGAACGCAGCGAGATGCGTTGTCAATCGGCTGTAGGCCAGCGTCTCGGATGACGTGACCTTTAGGCGTCCGCATAGACGACGATCACGGCCCGAGATGTCTCGGTCGAGCGCCAGCGCCTTGTCCTCCATGCGCTCGGCGCCGGCAGCCATGCGTGCGCCTGCCTCGGTCGTCTGATAAGCGCCGGCCGGAAGCCGCTCGAACAGCCGCACGCCGAGCCGTTCCTCCAGCGCTTTCAGGCGGCGGAAGGCGGTGGAGTGGTCGATGCCGAGCGCTAGCGCCGCCGCCGTCAGGCTGCCGGCGCGCTGAACCGCCAGCACGAGCCTGACTTCGTTCCAATCGTCCATGCTGACAGGAACAGCATCTTCTTCGCTTGCAGTCACGCAAGCACCGCTGGCGAAATGCCAATGAGCCTTGCGCGTCCGCTGGCGCTAGATTGGCTTCGACATCAGGCTACCGGCTGTAGGAGATTGGACCATGAAACTCTACTACGCCACCGGCACCTGCTCGCTCTCGCCGCATATCGTGGCGTGCGAAGCCAGTGTCCCGCTCGATCTGGAGCATGTGGACATCAGAAAATCGCCGCATGTCACTGGAAATGGTGACGACTATACGACCGTGAACCCGAGCGGCTACGTGCCGGTGCTGGTCCTCGACGACGGTTCGGTGCTGACGGAGGGCGTCGCAATCGTCCAATATCTCGCCAACCTCAGGCCCGGCTCCGGGCTCGCCCCCGCCGCTCGCACGTCGGAGCGCGGGGCGCTGCAATCCTGGCTTAATTTCATCGCCACCGAACTCCACAAGATGTTCAGCCCGTGGCTGTTCCACCCGGAATATGGCGTGCAGGCGCAGGAGGTCGCGCGTGCCAGGATTGCCCAGCGGCTGGCCCATGTGGAGCGTCATCTGGCGGCAGCCGGCCCCTTCCTGCTCGGCGAAACCTTCACCGCCGCCGACGCCTACCTGTTCACCATTGTCGGATGGTCGGATTTCGCCAAGGTCGATCTTTCCGCCTTCCCGCATCTGCGCAATTTCCAGGCGCGGGTCGGGGAACGTCCCGCCGTGCGGGAGGCTATACACGCCGAAGGCATGAAGGTGGCGTCGTGACGGCAGAACCGCTGGCGGTGCAAGGATGAGCCAAGGTCTTGCATGGCTGCTGCTGATCATCGCCGGCTTTCTCGACGTGGCCTGGGCAATCTCGATGAACTATGCCGAAGGCTACACACACCGCGGCTGGACTATCCTGTCTCTCGCGTTACTCGCCGCCTTCGTCTATCTGCTCGGCCGGGTGCTGGAGGTTCTGCCGGTCGGCACCGATTATGCGGTATGGACCGGCATCGGCGCAGCCGGAACGGTGCTGCTCGGCGAGACCATCGACCTGATGCGGCTCGGCGGCGTTGCGCTGATCGTTCTCGGCATCGTGGCGCTCAAGCTCGCGCCAGCATAGTGAGCGGAGAAAGGCCCATCAGGCCCGATCGGATCATTGTCCCGCGCCGCCGCGAGGATAACCATCAAGACCCCTGGACGGCTTTCAACGTCATTCGGGAGAATCTTGTCCGAGGCGGTTTGCTGGGGCTGCGGCTGGCGTCGGATGGTCGCATTCGCCGCACGCAAGGGCGATCCATAAATGGCATTAATCAGAATGTCGGCCTTAATCGCGCGCTTTGGACGCTAGCCGCAGGCATGCAGCGTTTGACAAAGGGATGACTGATCGGGACAAGGCCGTCGCCGCTGCGGCCTTGTCGTCTGTCTTAAGACGAAAAGCGGCTCGCTAACTACGCCCGGCCGCAAGACGAGGCAAGCGTTGTGAGGAATAGCTGCCAATACCGGGCGATGGCAGGTCACTTGCTGTCAGGATCAGAGCTTCTGTGCGGAGGCGGACTTCGTAAAGCCGCAATCCTACGGAGCGCGCCGTTTCGGATGAAACGCCAGAAAAGGCTTCAATCCCGTCGACACAGCAAGCTTGCTCACGTTAGGCGATTGCCATGTTTGAGGGTCATCGGCGAAAAGACGATAGCTGCCGCGATAATCGAAGCCATGCGCAGCGGCCTCGTCACGGTCGACAGCAAAGAAGACCTGCGATATGCCCGCACTGCGCGCGCTGATGTAGCACATCGCGCAGGGCTCTCCCGATGCGAGCAAGGTCGCTCCGCTCAGATGGGTCGTGCCGTGCGTGCGGCAGGCATCACGTATCGCTTCGACCTCGGCATGAGCAGTCGGATCGTGATGGGCCCGCACACGGTTGACCCCACGCCCGAGGATCTGTCCGTGGCGGTCGATGACGAAAGCGGTGAATGGAATGCCGCCTTCGTGGACATGCTCCATGGAGAAGGCGACGGCCTCCTCCATGAGCTGCGTCAGGCGGGATGAAGCGCCGGCCACCATCAGGACGCTTCCTTGAGCTTCGGACTGTCGGAGAGCTTCAACCAGACGACGCCGGCAATGATGACCGCGAGCCAGAATGCCTGCATCAGCGTCAGGGGCTGGTCGAGAAGGACGGTGCCTGCCGCGGCCGCGCCGACGGAGCCGATGCCTGCCCATACAGCGTAGCCGATTCCCACATCGATGGCCCGCAAGGCGGCACTCAGGAAATAGAGTGTCAGCAGGAAGAATAACAGCGCGGCGATGGACCAGCCGAGAACCGTGAAGGCCTGGCTGCCGCCGACGCTGAGCGCATAGCCAATCTCGAAGGCGCTCGCGAGCATCAACATGGCCCAGGCGCGTCCGCTGCTTTGCGGCTGTTCAATTGCATTCGTCATTTCGGGTTCCTTTCAGATTGGGAGGGATGGGTGGAGGCGTTATGCCGCGCCGCTAAGTCGCAGGCCGACCACCCCGCCGATGACGAGGGCGATCCCGAGCAGTTTCTTCACGTTCAATTCCTGGCCGAAGAACAGCGCGCCCAGGACGACGATGCCGACGCCCGCGACCGAGGTCCAGATGGCGTAACCGACACCTACGTCGAAGGTCAGCAGCGCCAGGCTGAGGAAGAAGGTGGCGATTGCGCCGCTGACGAGAGTTACGGCGGTCCACCCGATATGCGTGAAACCTTTCGCCTTCCCGGCACTGATAGCAACGGCGATTTCAAAGATTACGGCAGCTCCAAGATATAGCCAGCTCATCGAATTTTCCTTTCATTGCTGGTTGGGTCTGCCTTTCGAATTATCAGGCGTGGAAAACGCTGGCCAAAGCGTATATCTCAGGGGATGGATGAATCAGATTCATCATGAATAGTGATCAGCCTCGGGAGGTCTACAGTTGCGAAAGCTTCCGCCGCTCCACGGCTTGCGCGCCTTCGAGGCCGCCGCCCGGCATCTGCATTTCACGCGCGCTGCCGAAGAGTTGCATCTCACGCCGACGGCTATCAGCCATCAGGTACGGCAGCTTGAGGAGATCCTGGGCGTCGAGCTGTTTCGGCGCTATCCGCGCCCGGTCCGTCTTACATCCGCGGGCGAACAACTGTTTCCGGTGCTCAGGGATTCTCTCGATCGCATCGCAACCGGCATCGAGCAGTTGTCAGACCGTCAGGATGACCCGCTGCGCCTTTCCCTCACCATGGCTTTCGCCAGCAGGTGGTTGATGCCTCGGCTCCCTCAACTGCGCGAAGAGACAGGATTGAGCGTTGCCATCGAGGCGGATGACCGCGTTGCGGACTTGCATGTCTCGGGCATCGACATGGCGATACGCTATGCCGAGCGCCCCGGCACGGATGCCGAATGCCACCGGCTGTTTCCAGACCGGCTCATCCCCGTTTGCGCTCCTGGCCTGCTGCCGGGCACGGAACTGCTTTTGCCGGATCAAGTTCTCTCTCTGCCGTTGCTGCACTATCGCTGGAGATCGGGAGCAGCGAATGCGCCGAGCTGGGAGCAATGGCAGGCCCATGCGCAGGCAGACGGCGCTTCACCGAAAATCAGCCAGACATTTTCCGAGGAAGTCCACGCTTTGGATGCCGCTCTGGCAGGCCAGGGAGCCGTGCTCGCCTCGGAACATCTCGTCGGCGATCAATTGAAGACAGGCGCGCTCCTGCGGCTGTCGGACATCGCGTTGCCGGGACCAACCTACTGGGCGGTTTTCCTCACGAGCCATCCGGCAAAAGAACGGCTCACGACGCTGCTGGACTGGTTTCGGAAACAAGCCTGACGATTACAGATACAGATTGTCGTGCCTCGCGCCTTGCTAAGTGCGGCACAGCGTTATGAAGAATCTGTCCGATTTTCAGTTGGACAAAACTGTTACAGTCACCCGAATTGATCGGCGTAGAACTGCGTTGCTTTCAGCCCCGAGCCGGTCAAAATCACCACCGTCTCCTCGTCACGCCCGATCCGACCCGCTTCAACGAGTTGCCGCAGCCCGGCCACCGCATGGGCCGAAGTCGGCTCCGCGTAAAACCCCTTCGCAGCGAGGCGCTTTGCCGTGGCGATGATATCGGCCTCCGCTACCGCCGTGCTGTCGCCTCCCGTGCCGCGAATGGCAGCGACCATCTCGTCAAGCCGAAGCGGATTACGAATTGCCGTTCCCTCTGCGACAGTCGTGGAATAGTCCGGTGTGCGACCTTGCAGCACCTCGGGATGGAGAGCGTGATGGACAGGGCAGCAATTCTCGGGCTGCGTCACGAATATGCGAGGCATACTCGTGATCTCGCCGGCAGCAAGGAGTTCACTGAATGCGATATGGCAACCAAGCACATTGCTGCCGGCTGCTGCCGGAATAACAATGTTGTCGGGCGCGCGGAAACCGAGCTCTTCCCAGAGCTCGTAGCCGAGCGTCTTCGTGCCCTGCAGGAACATCGGGTGCCAATTGTGGCTGGCATAGTAAGTGCGCTCGGCCTCTTGGATAGCGGCCGTTTCCGTGTCCTGACGCGTGCCGGGCACAAGCGTCACTTTGGCCCCGTATGCGCGAAGCTGGGCAATTTTGGCCGGCTGCGTATAGTGCGGTACGAAGATGCCCACCGCCATGCCAGCGGCCGCACCATAGGCGGCAATCGCCGCTCCGCCGTTGCCGGAACTGTCCTCCACCACCGACGTGATACCGAGGGAACGTAGATGGGAGATTAGGACGGAAGCACCGCGGTCCTTGAAGGAGCCAGTTGGAGCGAACCATTCGAGCTTCAACCGGCACGAGATGCGATCGATGTCTGCGCTAACGAGTGGCGTCATTCCCTCACCCAGCGAGACCGGCTCTGCGATTTCAACCGGGAGCGCGGCGGCATAGCGCCAGATGGTGCGAACGCCGGTGCGAACGTCCGCGCGTTTGATCCCCGCGAGATCGTTCACCATGAGCGGATTGCCGTCTTGAGAACGCCAGGCGAGCGTGTCGATGGGAAGACGGGCGCCAGTGCGCGGATCGACGAAAGCGGGTGTTGAAGTGTGTGGCATTGTTCTATCCTTTGGCGGCGGCAATCATTTCGATGTCGAAACCATGATGGTTTGCGGGAACTGGGATCACCGCGCGCTGGCTTGAGTCATCCACCAGGCTGAAGAAACACAGCGACAGCGCCGCTATTGCAAGGGCTTAAGCGGCCCTCTGCAGAAGCCTCAAGTTCTTGTCTACCAGGAATGGCGGCGAACCGACGCTCTGTCCGATGTAGGAAGTGTGTTCCGCCGATTACCTGCCTGACTCACGCCTCATCCGACCTGCGAGGTTAAGCAGATTTCGCAGCGCCGGACTGCGGTTGTGCGACGACCACACCGCCGAGAAGATCAGCGGCTCGGGTTCGTTCGCAAATGGTAGGTAGATAACCTCGGAAGATGGGATCGAGGCTGCGGAAGCTTCCACGATGGTTACACCGAATCCCTGTCGAACCATCGACAGCAGGGTTTCCTGCCCGACTTGGAAGCGCAGGATCGAAGGCGCTGACCACGTCTCGGCAAGGCGCAGGATGATATGGTCATGCACGTGCGGCCCGGTGCCGCCATGGCGTACAACGACGGTCTTCCCCGCCAAGTCGCCCCATACGATGCTGGCGCGGCTTGCCAGAGGATGTCCCACCGGGAGCGCGGCCAGGATTGGTTCGCTCCAGATGCGGCGAGAGTGACAGTCCGGCGGTTCGGGTGAGCCGATCACGAAGGCCATGTCCAGCCGGCCTGCGCGCACCTGCATTATCAAACCGCGGGCCGTACCCTTGGCGATTTCCAGAGTGATACTTGGATTCTGATTCCGATACTGGAAGAGCAGGTCCGCGAGGAAGCTCTTGGAAGTCAGGCCGTTGACGCCGATGCGCAGGTGGCCGTGCTGGCCACGCGCGACCATACCAGCGGTCTTGACGGCTTGGTCGAGCTGGTCGAGGCAAGCCGTTACTTGTTTGACAAAGTGGCCGCCTGCCTCGGTAAGACGCACGCCGCGCGTGTGCCGCTCGAACAGCCGAATACCTAAATCTTCCTCTAAGGTCTTCACCCTCGTACTGACGCTGGACTGGCTCACTCCGAGCATGTTCGCTGCATGGCGAAAGTTCAGATACTCGGCAACGGCTATGGTCTGAACGAGCGACGCCATGGGAATGCGTCCACCCAACAGTGAGCGGATGGTTGAGGCTCCAAACTCTTCTTTCAGTTTACGGCGGCGCATTGTCTACTTCTCGCCTGCTGGTTCTGAAGAATGTCCGAGCGCTCCGACATGCCGCAGCGCCACGGCAGAGAGGACGGCCAGGATCGCCACGCTGATCGCGCCGAAGATGGCCGCACCATTGAAGCCTGCCGTGAACGCGGCCTGTGCTTCTTCGAGCAGACCGGCGGGCAAGTCCGACGCCACCCCATAAGCAGCCCATAAGCTGTCGGTGACTGCCGCGCGCGATTCTGCGGTAAGGTTATCGGGTATGCGACCGGACATTGAGTGGCGATAGACCGCAGTGGACAGACTCCCGAGCACGGCGATGCCGAGGGATACACCCAAGTCCTGCACCGTCTCCGACATAGCCGACGCCGATCCGGCCTTTTCCGCCGGCGCCGATCCCACCACCAGGTCGGTGCCGAGCGCGGCAATGGTGCCAAGACCAAGATAGGCCAGCGAAAAACCTGTGACGGCAACACTCACTTCCGCCGCCCCAATACCGACTCTTGTAAGCATCAGATAGCCCACGACAGACAGGGCGAGCGCTCCGGCCACGACGAAACCCGGTCGGACGCGCCGTGCCAGAATGGGCGCACCAATGCCGGCAGCGACCATCGCCAGCGCGGGCGGTCCCATCCAGAGTCCCGCAAGGAACGGCGAATAGCCGGCAACCAGTTGCAGATACTGGGTGACGAGCAACATGGTGCCGCCCACCGGCACGAGACCGAAGAGCAGCACGATCAGCGCCACGCTGAAGGCTTTGTTGGCAAAGAGGCTCAAGTCAAGCAGGGGGTCGGCAAGGCGGCGCTGACGCCGGACAAACAGAAATGCGAAGACGAGCCCCACAATGATCGGGCCGATTGCGCCGGGGCCGAAGCCATCCTTTGCGATCTGCTTAATACCATAGATTACCGGGAGCATGGCAGTGAGCGATAGACCGACGCTGGTAAGATCGATTCTCCCACTCTCCGGAGCTCTGTACTCGGGCAGCATGACTGGCGCGAGCAAAAGCAGCAGACCGACGATGGGCACCGCGATGAGGAAGGCCGCTCCCCACCAGAAATACTCCAACAGCAGGCCACCGACGACTGGCCCGGTCGCCATACCCAACGCGAACATGGTCGCCCACACGCCGAAACCAAGGGCGCGCTGGCGCGGATCGGCAAACATGTGGCTGATGAGCGCCAAGGTCGAAGGCATCAACGTCGCCCCAGCCACCCCTAGCGCGCCCCGCGCCACGATCAGCATAACGGCACTAGTGGAGAAAGCCGCAAACACCGATGCGACGGCGAAGACAGCCGCACCAATCATGAGCAGTCTGCGCCGGCCGATGCGGTCGCCTAACGTGCCCATGGTGATAAGGAAGCCGGCGATCAGGAAGCCATAGGCATCCATGATCCAGAGAGCCTCGGTGCTGGTCGGCTGCAGGTCGGCGGCTAACGCCGGCAATGTCAGATGCAAAAGCGTGAGGTCGAGCCCGAGCAGCGCGGTCGGCAGGGCCAGCAGCGCAAGCCCGAGCCATTCACGCGCCCCCGCTTTGGCAAGTGTGGTTGTTCCTTCGGCCGTAGCGCCGGAAAGGGAACCGTCGAGATTATCCTGTTTCATTTTGCCTCCTTTTCGGAGGCTGGTGCTGGCCCCCTTGTCGGATGCCTATTTTCGAAGCCAAATAATCCTGTTACAATATAAGAAATTATCCTATTACCGTGAGCAATCCCATGTCCAGTCGGACCCTAGTCCGCTCGCGAGGCGAACTCTCCGAGTTCCTGTTGCGCCACAGAACGAGGCTCGTGCCTGCGGATGTCGGCCTGGCCACAACGGGACATCGCCGCACGCCAGGTCTCCGGCGGGAGGAAGTGGCCGCGCTCGCGGGCGTCGGGCTTACCTGGTATACCTGGTTCGAGCAGGGCCGCGAAATACAAGTGTCGGAGAGTTTTCTGCTCAAGGTGGCAAAAGCCTTGAAACTGGACGACACCGAGTGCAGCCATCTCTTTCTTCTTGCACATCGTCGCCCGCCTCCGCCGGAAGCCTACCAATGGCCGTCGATCAGTGCATTGACGCAGCAATTGCTGGACGATCTGATCACACGACCTGCCTACGTCGTCAATTTGCGCTGGGATGTAATAGCGTGGAACGAGGCGGCCGACAGCCTGTTCGGCTTTTCCAGCAGAGAGGCAGCGGAGCGCAACGTCATGCGACTGGTTTTTGCGGACCCTCAGCTGCGCCGCCGCCTGCCGGCATGGCAAGAGGATGCTCCCAAGCTCCTCGCGCAGTTCCGCAGCGATCTCGCAACCGCCCCCGACGACCCCGCCATGCTTGGCCTGATCGATGATCTTAAGAAGCTGTCACCTGATTTCCGACGGTGGTTCGAGCAACCTGGCAGGGACAGCTACAGCAGGGGCATTGGCGCTATCCTTGATCTAAATGGTGCGCGGCTCAATTTTGCTCACGAGACGCTTATCGCGGATGAGCACCGCCACCTCAGGATGATCATCTACTTTCTGCACTGAGCTTGCTTCCAGCTATCGGCGTGGTTCCCGAAAGGTCGGACCTCGATCATCGTCGCACCGACATCAGTGAGGTGGCGGCACCATGGCCATTCGCTCGCACGGCGGGTAGCCCAGCAGCGCGCGAAAACCGGATCGGCGACGCGGCAATGCCCGGAACATGGCGCGCTCGCGGAGCTATGCCCGGCCCGCAGAATCACGCAAGCATTGTTAAGAAGAGATTAATCAGAATACTGATCGCGTTATGCGCTCCATTTATCTGGATAGCGCGGCTACAATTATTACGACGCGTCTTGAACACTCTTTGTCCGGGCGTTGCTTCGCGCAAGCCTGAATAGAGAGGTAAGGCCATGCTGAGCATCGACTGGCGTTCTCCGGCGGCCTATCAGTTTGCCAAGAGCATCCCCGCTGCCGGTTTCGCTTGGGAATATCTTCGCCGACACGACGATTATCGGCGCGAGTTTCAAATCTTAACCGGATTGCGTGAGCCGGACCCGGGGCGCCTGGAAGCCTTCGTGCAGCGTTGGGGGTTGCGATTTTCCGACCGATCCTGAAACGGCATCCGATCAACAGTCTCTATTCTGGATCCCGAGCCTTCAGCCGAAAGCCGTGTTGCTCTCTCCAGTGCAGCATTCGCATGACGACGCGGAGCCGGTTGTAACGCTAGCGCATCTTGAGGGCCTCGATTTGCGTCAGGCGTCCGATGGCTGGCATGGCATCTGGCAACTCGATGGCGTTGCTCATCAGTTCTGGCTTCCGCAGGCCGTGCCCGACGCTGCCGCCTTCTACGCAGCGTGCCTGCCAATGGATTCTTTTCTGGAACTACGCGCTCATGCGGCTCGTCGCCTTTGGCGCGCCATCAATGGCCGCCCCCCTGGTTCCGATTTCCGGGCGATGCCAGCGCAACTTCGACAGTGGCATATCCTGTCCCTGCGTGCGCTGGATGCGCGGCTGCGTGGCGAGAGTTATCAGGCCATTGCCGAAGTGCTGCTCGGATTTAAGGGGACGAAAGAGGATTGGGAGATCGGGCCGCAAAAGAACAAGGCCCGCCGGCTTGTCGCTCACGGCATCAAAATGACGCGTGGAGGCTATCGGTTTCTGCTTCGCTATCCGATCAAATCACCTCGTAGATGACGTTCCGCGGTCCTGCGCGGCGCGCGCAACAGCCTGCTCCAGAATCCGCCGATAGCCTGCTTTCGACAGCCATTGCGCACGAGCTAGAGGGGTTTCCCAGCAATGCCGGCTACGCGCCTCCTCGACGACTGGATCACGGTGCAGGACGATCCGCGCCACCTCTCGCCAGTCTGCACCGTCACGGTCCGCATCCAGTAGCCGCAAATAGGTAACGTAGTGCTGTTCGTCGTAGGAGGTGACGATGTTGCCACTCGGCGCTACGTCATCCACCTCGAGATCGAGTTCGACCGGATTGCGCATTGGCAACAGTCCCCATCGTAAAGAAGGTTTCGTCTGTGGTGCGCCCCCGCAAACATCCTCTCTGACTCTTGGTGATCGGGGAGTTCGAAACCGTCACGAAACGGCCCCGTGGCCTTTAGTTCGGGTGAACCTGTTGCATACGCCACAGGCTCCCCGACCATAAGGTCAAGGAGTGTGGTGCTGTAACGGCCAGCACCAACCGTTCGTGAGGGGTTTCGACGCCCCGAAGCAGTGCGTTTCTGCTCCAGTGGTAATCACAGCCGAACCGTGCGGGAATGTCTTTGACGAATCCATTCTGTGGGCAATGACCCGCTGAAATAACTCAGCGTATTAAGATCGCAGCACATCCCCTCGGGGTGCCGCGAGCGCATAAGTCCAAATGCGTCACGCTACCAGTCGCCGATCCCTCGCCATGGTTCGCTGTAGCCCGCCGCCACGACGGCAGCGGCATCCATCGACGAAACAGAGGTGATCTATGGCCATCCACCCCAACGCGGATATGCCGCCGCGCCTGTTGCGCACGCAGGAAGCCGCGCGCTTCCTCGGCATATCCAGCCGCACCCTTGAGAAACATCGCACCTACGGCACCGGCCGACCTATCGCAAGGTCGGCGGTCGCGTCCTCTACACGGTGCGCGATCTCGAAGCCTGGACCGAAATCGGCTCCCGCAAATCCACTCGCGATCCAAACGCCGGCACGGTCTTTCCGGCCCGCCCGCTGACGCCGCAAGAGCGGGGCGAGTGCTGAATGCTGCGCGACGACAATCATAGACCCGCCGACACGTATCGCCGCAGCTCCAACGAGCGCAGCCGCCTGGACCCCTTCGTTGTCGCGACCGGCAACGCCGCGCCCCGCGACCAGCGCGATCTCATGGAACGCCCGTTCTTCTCGCTCGCCAAGGCCAAGCGCACCGCGCCCATCCTCTACGAATCCGCCGGCGTCCGCGTCGAGGTGTTCGCCGGGGCCGATTGCGGCATGGCAACCATCTGGGACGCCGACGTTCTGATATGGGCGGCCTCGCAGATCGTCGCGGCCGAGAACAACGGCCTGCGCACCTCGCGCCTCTTCCGCTTCACGCCCTATCAACTCCTCATGGCGATCGACCGCGCGACCGGCGCGCGGGAATATCGCCTGCTCAAGAACGCGCTCATCCGCCTGCAATCGACGTCGATCCGCACGACGATCCGGCAGGGCGAGCATTGGCGGCGGCATCAATTCTCTTGGATCAACGAATGGGAGGAGCTGACCACCCGCGACGGCCGTGTCGAGGGCATGGAATTCGTCCTGCCCGACTGGTTCTATCGCGGCGTCACCGGCCTCTCGCTCGTGCTGGCGATCGACCCGGACTACTTCCGCCTGACCGGCGGCATCGAACGCTGGCTTTATCGCGTCGCCCGTAAACATGCCGGACATCAGCCGCACGGCTGGCTGTTCGAGGTCGCGCATCTTCACCAGAAATCCGGCTCCATGGCGCGGATTTCGGATTTCGCGCTCGACCTGCGCCGCATCGCCGCGAAGCAATCGCTGCTCGGCTACCGCCTCGAAATCTACCGCGAAGGCCGCCGCGAGCTGCTGCAAATCCGGCCGCTCGATCCGTCCAAAGTGCCTGTGGACAAGTCTGTGGAAACACTCGTGACTTCGGGCGCAAAGGGTATCGGGACTTCGGGCACAGCACTATCGGGATTTCGGGCGCACGGACCCCAGTTAAGCCTTTGGCACAAAACGGGGAATCCGGCTGCCAACTTAGAGTCTAACAGAGAATCTAACTCTTCTTCTTTGACGCACCCGCGCGCGAGGCGTGGTGCCGGTGCCGCCCCATCCATCGCCGACGTGCTGCGCGACATGCTCGCCGAGGACGACCGCCATGGAGACCGGTCATGAGCGGCAGACCTTCGCACCGCGCACATGGCCGTCCGCTGCCGGACGGGCCAGCGCCGTTCACCACCCTGGTCGAGTTGACCTTCGAGAAACGCAGGGTCGAGCACCGGATACGCTTCGGCCGCAAAGCCTACGAACAAATCCTCGACCGTCGCCGCAGCGTTGTCGGCTTCGCGCCCGAAAGCATCTTCGCGTTCGTCCGCTGGGCGGCCGGCGAGCATGGCACAATCGTCTCGCGCATCGACATCGTGCGCGCCATCGGCCGCGGAGATCCCTTCCAGACGCTGCCCTTCGTTCGCCCCGGCGGCGAGATTCTGTTGCGGCTCGATGGCTGGCCGAAGGTCCAGCGCGCGCTTGCCGCGATCGACGCGGTGGAAGCGCTCGGCCTCGATGCGACCGACGCTTCGCCCGATCACTGGCGGCAAGTCCATAACCGGCTCAGCGCCGGGCAGGAGCCGACCGCCTACACGCCCGAGCGCCATGCCGCATGGATCGGCCGCCGGAGGATCGATCCATGAGCCGCCGCCACATCCTAGCGGTGACGCTGCTCGCCGTAACCAGCGTCGCCGACATGCCATTGAGGTTCCTTTGGAACGTCACCGCCAGCGCGCCAGTCGGCCTCTACACCGTCGAACCGGCTGACCGGCTCACCGTGCCCGAGCTGGTCGCGGTCATGCCGCCCGAACCGCTCGCCGGATTCATGGTGGCGCGTGGCTATGTCGGGCGCGGCGTGCCGCTGCTGAAGCGCGTCGTCGGTCTTCCCGGCCAGCGGGTTTGCCGCACCGGTCGCACCGTCACCGTCGATGGCGTGGCGATGGGCGATGCGCTCGACCGTGACCGGATCGGCCGCGAACTGCCCGTCTGGCGCGGATGCCGCGTCGTCGCGCGGGACGAGCTCTTCCTCATGAACAGCGGCGTCCGCGACAGCCTGGACGGCCGCTATTTCGGTCCCATCCCCGCGAGCGCCGTCGTCGGCCGCGCGCTGCCGCTCTGGACCGGCGAGGACGGTGATGGCCGCTTCGTCTGGCTCGCACCGACCCGCTGACCGCTTCCCGATCGGCGGGAGCGGTGCCCGCCGACGGATTCCCCAACGCCACCGCACGGAGACTAGAAATGCCTCAGATCGGTCAATTCCATCGCGACGCTTCCGGCTTTGCCTGCGAACTTGTCACGCTCACCCTCAAGCGGGAACTCGTCATCTTTCCCGCAGCGCATTCCGACGCCGAGAATGCGCCGGACTACCGCGTCCACATCATCGCGGATGACGGCCCGGAGGTCGGCGCGGCGTGGAAACGCACCGGCGAGAAGGCCGGTGAGTATCTGTCCGTGCTGCTCGAAGATCCCGCCTTGCGGCACCCGATCCGCGCGAACCTGTTCCGCGACGACGATGCCGGATCGTCATGGTCGCTGCACTGGACGCGCCCGAAACCGCGCGAAGAGCGGGATTGAAGCCATGCGCTATCCCGTCACCCGCGCGCTCAAAGCCTTTATTCCTTTGTTCGCGAAAAGGCCGTCTCATTCCTCCGTCCCGCTCGACCGCAGGACGGCCGGCGCGCGCAGCGAAGGTCAAGGGCGGCCATCGGCCGGCGCTTCGCACGCACCCTTGACCGCAGCGAGCACGCTGGCGTCGTGGCGTGGGCAGGTCCGCCCGGCGCTATGCCGTGGTGCTGTCTCTGGCACTGCTGGCTTTCACGTCGGACCCCGCCGTCACGGTCGCGCAATCCTCCGTCATGGCGCAATCCGTCAGCGATCCCCATGGCGCGCATATCACCGAGGCGTCGCAGCGCTTCGGCATTCCCGCGCACTGGATTCATGCCGTGCTGCGCGCGGAGAGCGCGGGCGACGTGCGCGCGATCTCGCCGGCCGGCGCGCAGGGCTTGATGCAGGTCATGCCGGACACCTGGGCGGGCCTGCGCGTGCGCTACCGGCTCGGCCGCGATCCCTACGATCCGCGCGACAACATCCTCGCGGGCACCGCCTATCTGCGCGAGATGTGGCACCGCTACGGCAATGTCGCCGCGATGCTCGCCGCCTATAATGCCGGTCCCGGCCGTGATGACGATCATCGCGAAAAGGGGCGTCCGCTGCCCGCCGAGACCCGCGCCTATGTCGCTGCGCTCCTGCCGCTGCTTGGCCAGGCCGCGCCGTCCGATGCTCCGGAGAAACGCGCCGAGACGCCGCCCGATTGGCGTGGGGCCCCGCTGTTCATTCTGCGCGCGGGCGACATCCGAACCGCGGCGGAAACGCCATCCGGCGCACGTTCGAGCGTGTCCGGCGCGCAGTCTGGCGAGCGATCGAGCGACGGTCGCGCTGCCGTTCCGGTGCGCGACCCCGTCGATGCGGAGCCGCAGCGCGGCAGCATGTTCGTCGCCCGCCCGAACGACGGGGAACGGCGATGAGCATCGCGTCCCCGCGTTCTCGCGTGCTTGATCCGGCGGTGTGCAGTCAGGTCGGGATCGCCTGGCTGCATGTCTGGATGGAAAGGCAGGAAGGGAAGAAAGGGCGGAGGGCAGGATAAAGGAAACCGGCACTCAGTTGGCGCGGCCTTGGGGCAAGCCCTTGTTTGCACTGTTCTGGGGCGGCGCTTGTGGCACCTCGGGTTTGGACGCAGCGTGCCGCGACGTGGTGCAAAGCCTTGGCCTTGCTGGGTTTTGAACGGCACCATGGCCCGAATTCGGCGGTTTTCCGTGGTTTTTCCCCGGAGGCGCTGGCTTGAGCGACGACGAGGAATTCCGCTTCCGCCCGAGGCCGGGCCGTGTGCGCGCCGATGCCCCCAAGCTCGGCAAGGCCAAGAGCTTCTTGACCCAGGCGAAGAAGATCGCGCGCCAGCATAGCAACAGCCCGTCACGGAGCTTCTCATCATCACCATTATCGTCGTCGCCATCGTCGCAGCGGTCCCGATCGCAGGGCAGCGGCAAGGGCGCGAAGGCATCGCGGGCGAGCGGCGGGCCGGGCCTGAAACGGGGACGCGGCGCGGCCTTCGTGCGCGCCCGCACCCTGTCGGGCGGCTGGCGTCACAGCGTGCCCGGCGTGCGCCGCGTCGTCGTCAAAGCCCGCTACGTCCAAGGCGCGGGCAAGAACGGCAAATCCGCCGCGTATCTGCGCTATATCCAGCGTGACGGCACCTCGCGCGAGGGCGAGCACGGCCAGCTCTATTCGGCCGGCGAGGATCGCGCCGACGGCGCTGCCTTCGTCGAGCGCGGCGCCGACGACCACCATCAGTTCCGCTTCATCGTCTCGCCCGAAGACGGAGCCGATCTCTCCGACCTCACGATCTTTACGCGCGACCTCATGGCCCAGGTCGAAACCGATCTCGGCACCCGGCTCGATTGGGTCGCGGTCAACCATCACAACACCGGCCATCCCCATGTCCATGTCATCGTGCGCGGCAAGGACGAGCTGGGCGAGAACCTTGTCATCAACGGCGACTATCTCGCCAACGGCATCCGCGAGCGAGCAAGCGAGCTGACCACGCTGGAGCTTGGTCCCGTCACCGAGATCGAGCAGAGCCGCAAGCTCACCGCCGAGATCGGCCAGGACCGCTTCACCCGCATTGAC
Organism: Haematobacter massiliensis; assembly: GCF_000740795.1. Classification (GTDB taxonomy): domain Bacteria; phylum Pseudomonadota; class Alphaproteobacteria; order Rhodobacterales; family Rhodobacteraceae; genus Haematobacter; species Haematobacter massiliensis. Next base: position 187,418 of record NZ_JGYG01000001.1, on the reverse strand, counting down.
CGCGCCATGGCGAGCGAAGCCGAGAACCGCTTCCTCGACTTGCGGGGCGACCCTGCCGATCCGGGCCGCCAGCGCGACCGGACCTTGCGCCTGCGCCGTCTCGCCAAGCTGGAGAAGATGGGCCTAGCCACCGAGCACGCGCCGGGCGTCTGGGAATTGAGCGAGCGGATGGAACCGGCGCTGCGCGAGCTGGGCGAGCGTGGCGACATCATCCGCAGTATGCACAAGGCGCTGAAGGCCGATGGGATGGACCGAGATCCGACGACGTTCCAGCTTCACGACGCCGTGCCCGAAGTCCCGGTCATCGGCCGCGTCGTCGACAAATATCTGACCGACGAGCTGGGCGAGAACCTGACCGTCGTGGTCGATGGCATTGACGGGCGCAATCATCATCTGCCCGGCATCGACCCGGCCCGCATCGAGGGCGCGCGGATCGGCAGCGTCGTCGAGATCGGCCCGGCCGATACCGCAAGCCGGCCATCGGATCGGACCATCGCCACCATCGCCGAGGGCGGCGTCTATCGGCCGAACCGCCATCTCGAACAGGCGAAGTTCGAGGGCCGCGTTCCTGGAGGCGACTATGATGGCTATGTCGACGCGCATGTGCGCCGGCTTGAGGCGCTGCGCCGCGCCGGCATCGTCGAGCGGATCGACGCCGACCAATGGCGCATCCCCGACGATTTGGTGACCCGCGCCGCGGCCTATGACGCGGGCCGCAACAAGCAGGCCAATATCCGCATCCTCTCGGCCGCCCGGCTCGAACAGCAGATCGGCGCGGACGGCGCGACCTGGCTCGACCGCCGCCTCATGTCGGCGGAAACCTCCGACCTTGCACCGACAGGCTTCGGGCAACAGGTCCGCGAGGCGATCGACCGCCGCCGCGAACATCATATCGACCATGGAGACGCGACGCCCGGCCCGAACGGCGGGACGCTCTACCGGCGCAATCTCCTCGCCACGCTGCGCGCCCGCGAGATCGAGCGGATCGGCGGCGACATGGCCGCGACCAAGAACCTGCCGTTCCGCGCCGCCACCGACGGTGAGACCGTCAGCGGCAAGTTCAGCGGGACCATCCAGCTATCGAGCGGCAAGTTTGCCGTGGTGGAGCAGAGCCACGAGTTCACCCTTGTTCCGTGGCGACCGGTCATAGACCGACAGCTCGGCCGCGAGATTACGGGTGTTGTGCAGGGCAGTTCGGTGTCGTGGAATTTGGGAAGGCAGCGAGGGCTTGGGCTTTAGAGATTACGATCATCGACGGCGGCGCGGCCATGGGGCAGTTTCATGCTCATCTCCGTCAAGTCGCTCTAGAGCGGTCCGTGTAGCACGCCTCGCTATGGTGCGACATATGCGGGATGCATGTCTAGCGGGTGCGCTAGATAGGCCATCGAATGCCTTGGCATTACAGATCACCGAGCCTGAGACGTTTCGCTAGAAGATCAAAAAATACCCGAACCTTGGCGGGTGGTAGTCTGCTTTCTTGCCAAAGTGCGTGGATCGGTACTGGCCTCGGTTCATACTCTTTCAGGACGATCTCCACTCGTCCGGCATCCACAAGGTGCCGAATCTGCCAAAGCGGCGAGTAGCCCAGTCCAAGCCCGGCGCTTACGGCCGAGTAGACCGCTGTCATTGCGTTGGATCGAAACGCGCCGTGGACGCTAACCATGCGTCTCTTTCCCTCAACCTGGAAGGCCCATTTGCCGGGTTGGCTGTCGACGGTTCTGACGATGCAAGCGTGATCGTGCAAGTCCATTGGATGCGTTGGCCGACCATGCCGTGCGAAGTATGACGGTGCACCAAACACCACGCGCCGTAGTGCGCCCAGCTTTTTTCCCTGCAAGCTGGAATCTGGCAGATCGGCGATGCGCACCGCCACATCCAGCCCTTCGCCTGAGAGGTCGCCGAAGGTATCAGTCAACTGGAGATCGACCTCGATCTGCGGGTAGTTCTCCATATACTCCGCGATGATCGGAACAAGGAAGTCAGGCCCGAACAGCATTGGCGCCCCCACCCGCAAAATGCCCGATGGCTCCGTCCGGCGATTGGCTACATCAAGCTGCGCCTCTTTAATTTCCATCACCGCCGGCTTCACTCGCCGATAGAATGCCTGCCCGGCGCCGCTTAGCACGGAACGCCGCGTAGTTCGGTGGACAAGCTGAACCCCCAACTCCTCCTCAGGGGATGCAAGGGAGCGGCTCACTGCTTGCAGAGAACGATCAACACGACGCGGAGCGCATCCGCCATCAGCGCAATGCGTTCAGAATCGAGGCAGAGATCGTCCCTTTCAACCGGATCGTAGAACATGTTGGCAGCGCCAAAGCCCGCTTCCCCGACCAGTCCGACCGGATCTATCACGAGCCACCCTCGGCCGGAGAGCATGATGTTTTCGTGGTGCAGATCACCGTGTAACCCGCGGAGCTCTAAAGCACTGCTCATCAGTTGATCAGCAACGATTGCTCCTTCGAGATAGTCATTTCGATAGCCTTCAGATTGTTCGTCGCGTGCCTTTTGAAACAAGGCCTCGAAGCGATTCCTGATCGGGAGAAGCGCCGACGGCAGAGGTTCGGGCGATACATCATACAATTTCGCCATGAGCTCGGCCGCAATTTGCGTCGCCTGGTTGTCGCCTTCTTCCTCAGCGACGTGGGACAGCATTCGCTCTCCCGCATATTCGAGAAGCATCAAGTCATTCTCTCGACCGAGCAGGCGAACCGCACCTCTACCATTGCGCCACGCCAGATAGTTCGCCCCCCGCAGCTCGTCAGCAATATCCTCTATTGGCTTTAATGCCTTGATGATTGCGGGAGTTCCACCCGGCAATAAGACTTTCCAGACACAACTTGAAAAGGTGTCCGCAATGAGAACTGGTTGTGCAACATCCCAATCATCTGGAAATTCAGGTGGCATGAGCATCACCCCCAGGTAAGCGGATCCAGGCGCAAATAGAATGCGAGGCGTTCACGATCAGGAGCATCGATCCCCAAGCGTGCGAAAAGGATATCGAAAGCGCACTTTGCTTCATCTGAAGAGGCCCAGATCTCTTCGGCGTTGGAGATCATCAACGTCAAATCTGCATAAAGGTCCGCTTTTCCAAGCCGACCAACATCAATCAGACCAGTGCATTGCAGACTTTTGGTGCTTACCATGAAGTTCGGCATGCAGGGATCACCGTGGCAAACCGTCAATTCGCGACTTTCCTGCTCGAGTCGCACCGCTAACTCGCGTTCGATCCGGGCTAGAAGCTCAGGCTGCGGCGTAAGCTTGTCCTCGTCTGGCAAGAAGTCGGGGTTAACGGCATTGCGGGAAACGACATCAACAGCGCGTGCGAACATTTCTGACAACCTGCGCTCAAACGGGCATTCCTCTGCCGACAGGCTGTGAACAGCATTGAGTTGATCAACCATCGACGGCCATGCCTCGAGCAAGTCGGATCCTGAAAGATCTGCTGCCGGCACTCCGGGGATGGCCGTCATCACCAGGCACGCTCCTTCCTGTTCTTCCCGCCAACTGATGACTTCAGGACACGCCACACCTCGGCTGCATAGCCAGATGAGGCGGTCGCGCTCCTCGGCAAGTTCTTTCCGGAGGGCGGTAGGCGCGATTTTTGCGTATGCCTGCTCATCGGCACGTCGGAAAACAGTATTGCCGGATTCTCCACCTCTGGCTGGCAACCAGTTGGAGTGCAATCCGTCAAGGAGGATAAAATTCAGATTCAATAGAGAATCCTCTCACATGATTGTAAATTTCTGAGTTTCCCCTTAGTCAGGGAAAACACAAGAAACGAATCTTTCGAATGCCGATCTTTCACAAATCCGCATCTGGAAGAGATATACTGCCGCTGGCTCATCGCGTGCGAATGACTTTGAAGATTGCGCAGTGCTCCTCTGCGCCGTACCCTGCCTCTGCAGCGTTCTTAAATAGGCTGGCCGCAAATTCCGGAAACGCGGCGCTGATATTCAAATCACTCGCTATTTCTACAAGTCGGGATATGTCCACACCAACCGACTTGATAGTGCTTTGGGGATCAGAAAATCTGTTACCGGTAATAGCTTGCCCCATGTGGCGCACATCACCTGCAAACATGGGTGACAGGCCAGCGATAGCTTCGCCAAACTCAGCGACATCCATTCCCTCCGCTGCGTACATTGCCGCACCATGGCTGAAACCAATCCAGTGCGCGGCGAAATAGGAAAGCGCCGCATTGAAGAGAATCTTTGCGCGGCCTGTGTCAGTTCCGACGTAAGAGAGGTTTGGAGCCAGCAGTTTCAGAATCGGTTCAGCCGAGTTTAGAACGCTTTCCCGTCCGGCAATAACTATCGAAGCCTCAGGTCCGCCGATCTGATCAGGCCAAGCAGAAATTGCACCGTCAAGATACATTCCTCCACGGCACTCCACCCATTGTTCGAGATGACGCGCTTGCTTCGGCGTGCCCGACGTGAGTTGGATGAGGGTCTTTCCCTGAAGCAAATCAGTTACGCGTGCCTCATCAAGGAGGATCGATGTTGCAGCGTAATCTGACAGGCAGACGATGAGCGTGCTGCTGCTGGCAATTGCAGCAGCTGGCGTTTCAGCCTTCAAGGCACCGATGCGCTCCAGAGCTTCCGCCTTCCCCTGGCTTCGATTCCAAACCGTGACGCTTTTGCCGGAAGTCACGAGCGCCTTGGCGAGCGCACTGCCCATACGTCCCAGCCCGATCACGGCTACGTCACTCATCACTTCCTCCTTGACTAGAGTATTACATGTTGTAACTTACATAGTGTAAGTTTATGCGTAAGAGGGAAATGTGAAGCTTAAGAAAGACATTCGTCGTGAACAGATGCTCGATGCCGCGATGGAAATCGTCCGCGATCAGGGCGCGGATGAACTCACGCTTGGGACCTTGGCCGCAAAAGCGGGGGTCAGTCGCCCGATCGCTTACGAACATTTTTCTAGCAGGGCCGGGCTTTTGGTGGCGCTCTTCAAGCGGCTTGAGGAAAACTATATCCACTGGCTCCGCTCTGCTCTTCATGAAGCGCCAATGGAGCTCGCCGCCGTAGCTGATGTCATCAGCCAAGCGTATTTCGAGTGCCTTGCCCAGTTTGGTCCGGAAGCTCTCGCCATCTCCGCCGCCCTGAAAGGGACAGAGGAGATGGCCGCGCAGCAGCGGCTCATGCTCAACGTATACGTCGAGCTGATGTGTGACGCTCTTCGGCCGTTCTCCGACCTGGAAGATGAGCACTTCCGCCCTGTGTGCGTCGGTCTTTTAGGCGCAGCCGAGGCCCTTGCCTCCGAGACACAGGCCGGGGCGATATCCCAGCAGACCTCCACATTCGTATTATCATCACTGATCGCAAAAGCTGTGGTTGATCGGCCCGGCAAGGCCCGGTGACGTGACTCTCGCAAAAGCAGGGGAAAGAACGATGAACTTTGACAAGGAGCCCTGGTGGGCAAGCAGGGTCAACCCTTGCAGCCGGCGACCAAGCTTATCCCTCAGGCATCGTCCATGCGTTGAGCGAGAACCACATCGCTAAATCACAACCTATCCCACTCGCGTTTTCAAACGCTGGACTCTCTTCGGTTTGAGCCGACGCTCAAAAGCGCTGTATTCTTTGCGGGTCTTTCAAAAGCCGAAGACGTCATCAAAAAAGAACAACCTTCACACAAGAGACCTCTCAACTACTGAGAGGCCGGATTCCTATGTCCGCTTTGATCCAGGCTCTGAGGGTCGCAGAGTATCTCAACTTTCGGCATGCAGCAGACGCGCTTGGCGTGAGCCAATCCAGTGTTAGCGCACGCGTGATGTCACTGGAAAACGATCTCGGCGTTCAAGGTCTCGCGTCGACCGTGCATTACGGTAGTCATAGCGAAACACGATGGTGCCCGACGGGTTTACGACGACATAAATACCGTCACGGCCAGAGATTTTGTATAATTTATTCTTTTGTTTCAGTGTCTTGAGTGCCGCATCGGAAAGTATGGGACCCTCCTGAATCGTTCAAAAAACGCCAGAGAGCTTCTAAAAAATACCGTCAGGCCCAAATCGACTAATCCTGACGGCGAATTATCCTTTATTATCAATGTAATAAGGTCAAAAACAGTCACAAGCTCTCTAAACCATGACGGTATATGCAAATCCGCGATGTCACAAGATGTCCCATACCGTCAGCTTCGCCGTCGATCGCGAGGCTTGCCCAGCGATTGACAGCGAAGAGAAATTTATCTTTTTCCAGTGTGTTATAGAGAGAAATCGGCAGTTATCGTCGGCGTCTGGGTAGGAGCGAATTATTCCCACTCGATCGTGCCCGGAGGCTTCGAGGTGATATCGTATGTCACGCGGTTGATGCCGCGCACTTCGTTGATGATGCGCGTGGCCGTCTCCCCAAGGAAGGCATGGCTGAACGGATAATAATCCGCCGTCATCCCGTCCACGCTGGTCACGGCACGAAGCGCGCAGGCATAGTCGTAAGTGCGGCCATCGCCCATCACACCCACGGTGCGGACCGGGAGAATGGCAACGAAGGCCTGCCAGATTTCATCATAAAGGCCGTGCTTGCGGATCTGGTCGATATAAACCGCATCCGCTTCCCGCAGGATGGCGAGCTTCTCGCGCGTGATCTCTCCGGGGCAGCGGATGGCAAGGCCGGGGCCGGGGAAGGGATGGCGGCCGATGAACTTCTCCGGGAGGCCAAGTTCGCGGCCAAGCGCCCGGACCTCGTCCTTGAAGAGTTCGCGCAGCGGCTCGACGAGCTTGAGGCCCATCTTCTCCGGCAGACCGCCGACGTTGTGGTGCGATTTGATGGTGACCGAGGGCCCGCCCGAGAAGGACACCGATTCGATCACGTCCGGATAGAGCGTCCCCTGCGCGAGGAACTTGGCCCCACCCACGTCATTCGCGTGCTTCTGGAACACGTCGATGAAGAGCCTGCCGATCGTCTTCCGTTTCACTTCCGGGTCGGAGACGCCTTCCAGAGCGCCGAGGAACAGGTCCGATTCGTCCGCATGGATCAGCGGGATGTTATAGGTGTCGCGGAACATGGCCACGACTTCCTCCGCCTCTCCCTTCCGCAGCAGTCCGTGGTCGACAAAGACGCAGGTCAGCTGGTCGCCGATCGCTTCGTGGATCAACACGGCGGCGACGGAACTGTCCACCCCGCCGGAAAGGCCGCAGATGACCTTTTCGTCGCCGACCTGTTCACGGATCTTGCGGATCGCCTCCTCGCGGTAGGCACCCATCGTCCAGTCGCCGGTAAAGCCGGCGAGGCGAACGAAGTTCTCCAGCAGGCGCTTGCCGTTCGGGGTGTGGTGCACTTCCGGGTGGAACTGCACGGCGTAGAACTGCCGCTCCGCATCCCCGACGATGGCATAAGGCGCATTGGGCGAGGTGCCGATCACGGTGAAGCCGGGCGCCAGCCGGGTGACCCGGTCGCCGTGGCTCATCCAGACTTCCTCCCGACCGCCGTCGAACAGGCCGGAGAAGATGCCCTCCTTGCGATGGCCCTCGGCGGGCTCCACATAGGCGCGGCCGAATTCGCGATGATGGCCGCTTTCCACCTTGCCGCCCAGCTGTTCCATCATCGTCTGCTGGCCGTAGCAGATGCCGAGCACGGGAATACCCATGTCGAAAAGGGTCTGCGGCGCGCGGGGGCTGCCCGCTTCCGTCACGCTGGCCGGTCCCCCCGAGAGGATGACAGCCTGCGGCGCCATCTCGCGCAGGGTTTCGTCAGTCACCTTGTTGAAGGGCAGGATTTCGCTGAGGACATTCAACTCGCGAAGGCGGCGCGCAATGAGCTGCGTCACCTGGCTGCCGAAATCGATGATGAGAAGGCGTTGGTGCTCGGGCTGGGTCATGGTTCCCTCTAGGCATCCCTGCGTTTCCGCGCAAGGGGGACTGCCGCCACTTAGGCATTCAAGGCAGTGTGCTCAAGCCCCGATGCGGGCGCCGGGGGTATCAGGCGTGCCTCAGAGATAAGCGCGATCAGCACATCGATATGCCGGGCGAGACTGTAACCCGCTTCCTCGTTGCGGCGGCTGGTGTCGAGCCGTTCCTCCTCCTCCATCAAGGTCGCGAGCGCATGCTCGGGAGAGGGCGCGACCGCTTGCCGGGTCACACGCGGCAGGTCTCGGTTCCGGCGATAGTCGGAGAGACCGAAATGCGCGGCGCGAATCAGCAGGCGGGGGCGGCGGATCGCGGCGAGGTAGGCCATGGAATCACACATTCTTGCTCTCCTTCACAAAGCAGGAGGCCAAGAATAATCAACCATTGCGTGTGTTGCGCTTTCCGCCGATCCGGCGCGCGCTGCTTTCAGGGAGGTTTAGGAATTCCCGACAATTATGGGAATTCGCGCAGTTATTAACGGACAGGTAATAAATGTCACCGAAGTCTGAACCTCTAACAAAAGCGGATCTGAGGGACTGCGGCGGCATCATGAGAGCGGCAAGAACGGCGGTATCTCCGGCATCCTCGAAACTGCCGGACTGGCTGCCGGATGCGGCGCGTCTCTATCTGCTGCATACGGAGGCGGGGCTGTCGCTCCGCGCCCTGGCCCGAGACAGGGGGGTGCATGCCTCTACCGTGATGAGGCTGGTCAGGCGCTATGAGAATCGCCGTGACGATCCCCTGATCGACGGCGCGCTTGCCGAGCTCGGCCGCCGCAGCACTGCATCGACTCCTGAAACCGAGAGCGAGGATCCCGCCATGACCGCACCGACTCCGCCAGCCTGCTTCGTTCCAGACGAGGCGCTCATCCAGCGGGAGGCGCTGCGTATCCTGCGCCGCCTGTGCGAGACTGGCTCGGTGCTCGTCGTCTCCGGCGGGATGGAGCGCGCCGTGGTGCTCAGGTCCGCTCCCGGCGGCGAGCAGGAGCGTACGGCGGTTGTCGAACGTCAGGTCGCGGAGGCCTTTGCTCTGAAGAGCTGGATCGCCTGTCGCCCGCGGGACTCCTCCGAAACCGGCGCACGGCTCTCCGTCTATGAGATCACTCAGGGGGGTCGGGCTGCACTGAAAGCCATGCTTCGCGGCGTCCCGGAGGCGCAGGGCTTTGGTGAGGCGCCGGCGGTTTTCCGTTGGCCAGAGAGGCTGGAAGATCCGGAGACCACGCGAAGGACACGCTGTAACATCGCGGAATCACCGGTAATTGTTCTGGGCCGCCGGCGTGACAAGAATGGCAGGCCATTTCTGTCGCGCGAATTGATCGCCGCGGCGGAGCGGCTGCGGGAAGATTTTGAACTGGCACAGATGGGGCCGCGTGTCGCGCAGAACTGGGACCGCTTCCTGACCGGGGGGGGACGGAGCCCCGGTTTCGCTGGCGATGCCGATAGCGGCCCGGCGCGGGCGCGGGAGCGGGTCGCCGTGGCGTTGCGCGACCTTGGCCCTGGGCTGGGGGACATGGTCCTGCGGTGCTGTTGCTATCTGGAAGGGCTGGAGACCGCAGAGCAGCGGATGGGCTGGTCGGCGCGCTCGGGCAAGATCGTCCTGAGGATCGCCTTGCAGCGGCTGAAGCGGCATTACGATGAAACCGGGCGCAACTCCGTTCTGGTCGGATGAGCAATGCAGGTCGGGAATGCAGGCAGTGCCGTTGCTTATCTGCGTCCGTCGGTCTATCTGAGAGAACCAGCATCCCGAGGGGTTTTCCGTGCGCGATCTTAAAATTCCCGCAGAGCGCCATCCCGAAAAGGCCAATCGCCCTGACAGCGAGCAGCCGCGCAAACCATCCTGGATCCGGGTGAAGGCGCCCACATCCGAAGGCTACCGCAAGACGCGTGAGATCATGCGGGAGAACCGCCTCGTCACCGTGTGCGAGGAGGCGGGTTGCCCCAATGTCGGCGAGTGCTGGAGTCAGGGTCACGCGACCATGATGATCATGGGCGAGATCTGCACCCGTGGGTGCACTTTCTGCAACGTGGCGACCGGGCGGCCCGACGCGCTCGACGTCTTCGAGCCGGGGCGCGTGGCGCATGCGGTGCAGAAGCTCGGGCTGAAGCACGTGGTTATCACCTCCGTCGACCGTGACGATCTGGAGGATGGCGGGGCGGATCACTTCGCCCAGACCATCCGCGCCGTCCGGCATCGCAGCCCGGAGACGACCATCGAAATCCTGACGCCCGACTTTCTGAAATGTGCACCCTCCGTGCTGGAGAAAGTGGTCGAGGCGCGGCCCGATGTGTTCAACCACAATCTGGAAACCGTGCCGGGCCTTTACCACGAAGTCCGCCCCGGCGCGCGTTACTTCCATTCTCTGCGCCTGCTGCAACGGGTGAAGGAACTGGACCCGACGATGTTCACCAAATCGGGCATCATGGTGGGTCTGGGAGAAGAGCGCCCGCAGGTGCTTCAGGTGATGGACGACATGCGATCCGCCGATATCGACTTCCTGACGATCGGCCAGTATCTGCAACCCACGCCGAAACATCACCGCGTTGCGGATTTCGTCACACCCGATCAGTTCAAGGCTTATGAGAAAGCGGCCTGGGGCAAGGGTTTCCTGATGGTGTCGGCCACGCCGCTGACGCGCTCCTCCTACCATGCGGGGGACGATTTCGCACGGCTCCGCGCCGCACGGTTGGAGAAGCTGGGCAGAGCCTGAGGGCCAAGCCCTGGGAGCATTGGCCTAGGGGGTGTTCCGGGATAGGCGATGGAGCCCGGGGAGAGGGATGTTCTCCCTGCGGCTGCTGAATGAATGGTCCCCGAGGCCAAGGCAAGTCAGGTTACAGGAAGCCCTGAGCCTTTGAGGCAGGTGGCAACTGACGCCACCATCGCCTGAACAGCCGCTGAAATCACTCAGAAGATGACTTCGGCGTCCTGCGCAAGCGGGGATGGTGTCGGGTTCACCCGACCGCTCATTCGATGGGAGGCACCTTCTTCAGATAGGCTGCGATCGCCAGCCGGTCGGAAGCGGGCAGCCGGGCCATCTCCTCCACTACCTGCGCCATCTCGCCCCCCGCGATGTCGAAATCCGGTGTGAAGCCGCTTTCCAGGTAGTCGGCGATTTCTTCCACACTCCAGGTAAGCTTGGCCGGCGTGATGTTCGGGATGCGCCGGTTGGGGTTCGCCGGATCCGGGCCGCCCGACAGCCAGGCGCCGCGCTGCATCTGGCCCATGTCTCCGCGGGGCGTATGACACTCGCCGCAATGTCCGAGTGCCTCCACCAGATAACGGCCCCGTTCCTCTGCCGCAGTGAGCGAGCCTGTAACGACCCAGTCCCGATCGAAGAACAGTACCTTCCAGCCGCCGATCAACCAGCGCTGGGAAAAGGGGAAGTCGATGTCATGCGGCAGGTTGGGCGCGGAAGAGGGTGGCAACGTCAGCATATAGGCATGAAGATCGGCCACATCCTGCGGGCGCATGTGGACGTAGCTGGTATAGGGCAGCGCGGGATAGAGGTTTTCTCGACCCGGCCCGATTCCCCGCTGAATTGCATTGGCGAAGTCCGTCAGGCTCCAGCCGCCGATGCCCTGTTGCGGATCGGGCGAGATGTTCGGCGCGTGGAAGGTGCCGAAGGGGGATACGAAGGCCCGGCCGCCCGAAAGGATCAGTTTGTCGTCACCCGTAGCGCCCTCCGCGGCATGACAGGAAGCGCAGCCCGCGGCGTGAAACACCAACTCCCCCGCAACCGGATCGCCAGTGATTGCAACGAGCGGAGCCTCCTCCACCGGCGCAGGCCGGGTAATGACCCAGAATGCCGCGCCTCCCGCCAGAGCCGTGACGACGACAAGGGGCAGAATCCGCCGGGCCATGAAATTCCCCATGCTGGCTAGGTGCTTGCTCTTCTTAGCCTAGCGCCCCTGCCGCAGGGATCAACCCGCAGGGTCTGTAAACCGGACCTTGCCGATGTAGGGAAGGTTGCGATTCCGCTGGGCGTAGTCGATGCCGTAGCCCACCACGAACTCATCGGGGATCGAGAACCCTGTCCACGTAGCGCGCACGTCCACCTCCCGCCGGGTAGGCTTGTCGAGCAGGGCGCAAACCTCCAGCCGCCGGGGCTTGCGGCTCTTCAGCAGGGCGATGACGTGAGAGAGGGTGAACCCGGTGTCGATGATATCCTCCACCACCAGCACGTCGCGGCCTTCTATCGGCGCGCGGAGATCCTTGAGGATTCGCACCTCCCGCGAACTCTGCATCCCGTCGCCGTAGCTGGATGCCTCAAGGAAGTCGACCTCCAGGGGCAGGTCTATCTCCCGCACCAGATCGGCGATGAATACGAAGGATCCGCGCAGCAAACCAACGACGACGAGCTTCTCCGTATCCTGAAAGCTCTCGGTGATCTCGGCGGCGAGCGCTTCAACCCGTGCTGCGATGGCCTTGGCCGAGATGAGCTGGTCGATCACGTAGGGTTTCTGCATGGTTCCGTCCGGTTGCGCCTTCTTTTCCGCGCCAGCCTATGAAAGAACGGCGCCGAGCGACAGAGCGAACGGAAGAGAATGCCCTCCCATTCGGAAACGCGCGTCATGCCCTACACGGCGCAGCAGATGTATGACCTCGTGGCCGATGTCGGCCGCTACCCGGAGTTCCTGCCCTGGAACTCCGCCGCCCGGATCCGCACCCGGACGCCCGTCGAGGGTGGAGGAGAGCTGATGGAGGCGGATCTGGTCATCTCCTTCAAGGTATTCCGCGAACGCTTCGGAAGCCGCGTCACCCTTTGGCCCGAGCAGAAGAAGATCGACACGGAGTATCTGGACGGCCCGTTCAAATACATGCGCAGCTGGTGGAAATTCCGGGATCGCCCGGAAGGTGGCTCCGAAGTCGAGTTCTTCGTGGATTTCGAGTTCAAGAACGCGATCCTTCAGGGGATCATAGGCGTGGTCTTCAACGAGGCGATGCACCGTATCGTGCGGGCCTTTGAGAAGCGGGCGGACCAGCTTTACGGCAGCCACCCCGCCTGAGTGCCAACAGATTGGGATCGTTGATTTTTGCTGCGCCTGTGAGACGATGGAACTCTCCCACAGCGCGAGGCGGATATGGAGCGACGCGAGACTGACCTGATGCTCAAGGGCTACGGCCTGACCACTGCCGAGTTCTTCTACCGGATGCCCGATTATCGTCACGTCCTGAACACGTTCACATGGCAGGACTATGACATCGCGCCGGATTATCCCCGGCTGTTCCGTTTCATCGAGTTCTGGCAGGAGGAGATAGAGGGTCCGCTCCACTCCGTCCGCTTTACTCACCGCAAGATGATCTCTCCCGGCGAATGGCGGAATGTCGTGGGGGAGTTCCGCATCAACTAGTCCCGTTTCAGCAGCGCCGCTGCCCAGAACAACGCCAGCAGGAATGACAGGATCGCGTTCCAGCTGGCCATGGACAGACCTGCGAATTGCCATGCCACCGCATCGCAACGCACGATGGGTGATGAGAGGATCTGGTCCAAAAGCTGACCGGTGCTCAGTCCCGAAAGGTCGCCGCCACCGGTGCAGGTGGTTGGCCCTTGCCACCATCCCCGCTCGACACCCGTGTGAAACACGCCGAGACCGGAGGCCGTCAGCGCGGCGAGCAGGCCCAGAAACCGCCAGAATCGCACGGCAGGCATCGCAAGCGCCAGTACCCCCGCCACGATCGCAGCCGCATGCGGCCAGCGTTGCCACAGACAAAGATGGCAGGGCGCCAAACCGCCGATATATTGAAAGGCGAAGGCGCCGAGCAGCAGGGCAAGTGACCCGAGAGCGGCGAGCGTGGTCAGAGTTCTGGATGTCATGGTTCTTTCTCCCGAGACGGCTCCTTGCAGCACGCAGCACGGACGGGGTCAAGGCTACGGGCAAGAGCGGGCGGTAAGGCTTAAGTGAGGAGACGGCAATGGATTGGCGCGGGCGCAGGGGCAGCGGGAATATCGAGGATCGCCGGTCGGCAGGCGGCGGCAGAGGCTATGCGCGGGTGGGGGGAGTCGGCGGCTTCGGCCTGATCGCTCTGGTGCTGATCGGCTGGCTGTTCGGCGTCGATCTGTCGCCGGTGCTGAACGAAGGCGGCGGCTACATGCAGCAGAGTGGACCGGTCGAACTGACGCAGGAAGATCAGGATGCCGCGGAGTTCGTCTCCGTCACGTTGGCGGATACGGAGGAGGTCTGGGAGCGGGTATTCCGCGAGCAAATCGGAAGAGACTACCGGCCGCCGACCCTGGTGCTGTTCAAGGGCATGACGTCCTCCGGCTGCGGCGGCGCCTCAGAGGCGATGGGGCCGTTTTATTGCCCCGCGGACCAGAAGGTCTATCTGGACACCAGTTTCTTCACCACGCTTAGCCGGCAACTCGGAGCACAGGGCGATTTCGCCGCAGCCTATGTGGTTGCCCATGAGGTTGGTCATCACGTGCAGGACGAACTGGGGATATTGGGGCAGGTCAATGATCTCCGTCAGCGGGTGAGCGAAGTCGACAGCAACCAGCTTTCCGTTCTCATCGAACTTCAGGCGGATTGCCTGTCGGGCATCTGGGCACGGCAGGCAGACACCCAGTTCGGCACGCTCGATCCCGGCGATATCGACGAGGCCATGGATGCAGCGGGCCGCATCGGCGACGATACCTTGCAACGCGCCGCCGGTCAGCGGCCCGTGCCCGAGACCTTCACTCACGGAACGTCGGCACAACGACAGAACTGGTTCGCGCAGGGATACAACTCGGGTCAGATAAAGGATTGCGACACTTTCGCGAGCCTGCGCCGCTAGCGCTGCTCATTCATGGCGTGGGTACGCTCTTCCGAGCGTACCCGTCTTCGCAGACCCTGCATAACGTGGCGAAGATGCGCGCCAAAAATGAGAGATGTCAGCGTCGATCTGCCGCCAACCTCGCTAATTTTCCTGTCCTCAGTGAACGCTGGAGACTTGTGGTGCTGGGAGAGAGATTCGAATCCACATCACCGGCCCCATTGTGGGGAAATCCGTGGTGCCGGGAAGGGGACTCGAACCCCTACACCTTGCGGCTGCGGTGTTTGAGACCGCTGCGTCTACCATTCCGCCATCCCGGCACGGATTGCGGTTTCTCAATGCTCTGTCTGGAGAGGTTTTGCAAGTCCGCTGAGAGGAAAGTCGGGTCTTTGACAGCCAATGATATTTCGAAACAAATTGGCTGATATTCTTTTGTATATTCAGACTGGTCGCTGAGAGCGCCTTCGCATATATCTAAGTAATCCTGATAAGGGTCGTGATCATGGGGGTGATCACGGGCGCCGCGTGCGCTGCGAGAAGAGCCAACTCACACGCTTGCTGAAGCTCCTGCGGGAAATCTTCAGCAAGCGTTTTTACTTTCTGGGGAGAGAAGTAGCTCCGCAGCTAGCGCTGCTCCCGACTGCCAGCTTAATCTCTCGACCGGTCGGGACGGAGCGGGATCACCGCTCCGGTATGAGGCCCCGCGGGCTGAAACGCAGCACGAGAAGCAGGATGATCCCCATGGTCATCAACCGCATATGCTGCGCGCTGTCCTGAAGGTGGCCGCGCAGCCATGAGTTGTCTGCCATGAAGTATGTCAATCCTTGCATCAGCAGGTTCCCCAGAGGTTCCACCTGCACCCAGAGGAACCAGATGAGAAAGCCACCCAGCACCGCGCCCCAGTTGCTGCCGGACCCGCCGACGATCACCATCACCCAGATAAGGAATGTGTAGCGCAGGGGATTGTAAGTGGTGGGTGTGAGCTGACCATCCAGCGTGGTCATCATCGCCCCGGCAAGGCCGATCACTGCGGAGCCGAGGACAAAGATCTGCAGATGGCGGCGGCGGACATCCTTGCCCATCGCCTCTGCCGCGGTTTCATTGTCGCGAATCGCGCGCATCATCCTGCCCCAGGGCGATTTCAGCGCGAGTTCGAGCAGCACCAGCAACACGATGAGCACGGCAAGAAACAACCCGGCATAACAGAGCCGCACCCAGAGCGTGGAGGCAGTCACCGGATCCAGTCCGAAGGAGACGGCCTGCGCAACGAAGTCCGCGTCGTTCTGAAGGTCGATCTCATAAGGGACGGGCCGCGGAATTCCGACGACGTTCTTGACGCCGCGGGCAAGCCAGTCCTCGTTCTTCATCACCGCGACGATGATCTCGGCAACACCGAGGGTCGCGATGGCGAGATAGTCCGAACGCAGGCCGAGGGCGACCTTGCCGATGCCCCAGGCGGCCGCCCCCGCCAGCGCTCCGCCAACCGGCCAGGCAAGCAGAACCGGAAGGCCAAGACCGCCCAGATTGCCTGCGGAGGCGGGATTCACCGCCTCAATCGCGGTGACAGCCGGATCGAAGAGCCAGCGATAGGCGAAGAAGCCGGCGATCAGCACACAGAGCATGGCAAGAGTCCGGGCGGTGCCGGAATGCATCCGTCGCCAGAGTTGCACGGCAACCGCGATCGTTGCTGCCCCCACCAGCAGGGCTGCGACCAGTCGCCAGCCACCCGCCGCCCAGGCACCCGGATTGGCCGGCATGGCAATCAGCACTGCCGCCAGTCCGCCAAGCGCCGTGAACCCCATGATCCCGATGTTGAACAGCCCGGCATAGCCCCATTGCATGTTCGCGCCGAGCGCCATGATCGCGGACAGGATCCCCATGTTGAAGATCGTGAGCGCCAGGGTCCAGCTTTGCAGAAAGCCGGTGGAGATATACAGCAGCGCGACCAGAACGAAGAGCAGAAAGGTGCGGAGACGCGGGCTCATACCGATTTCCCCTTGAAAAGTCCGGTAGGCTTGAAGAGCAGCACGATGATGAGGATCGTGAAGGAGACGGCGAATTTGTAGTCGGTGGACAGCAGCTGCAGCAGCCCGTCGGGCGCGAGGCTGTCGGGCAGCAGGTAGGTTGCGACCTTCTTGAACGCATAGGTGAACGTCACCTCCGAGAACGCGATGACGAAGCCGCCTGCGATGGCTCCCAGCGGATTACCGAGCCCGCCGACCACAGCAGCGGCGAAGATCGGAAGCAGAAGCTGAAAATAGGTGAAGGCCTTGAAGGATTTGTCCAGCCCATAGAGAACGCCGGCGATGGTCGCGAGAACAGCGGTGATCGCCCATGTGACGATCACGACCCGCTCCGGGTTGATGCCCGAGAGCAGGGCCAGATCCTCGTTGTCCGAAAAGGCGCGCATGGATTTTCCCGTCCGCGTCCGATAGAGGAACCAGAACAGCACACCGACAGTGACGACAGCCGTGACGAGCGTGAGTGCCTGGCTCGACCGGATGACGACGCCTTCAGTGAGTCCCGTCATGTCGCGGAACTGCCGCGCCGTCATCAGGAAGCGTTCGCCGTCATCGAAGCTGATTTCCTCCACTCCGATCAGGAAGCGGGTGATGCCGTTCATGATGAACATGACGCCCATGGAGACGATGACGAGGATCACCGGAGCTGCCCGTTGTCTCCGGTAGAAACGATAGACGACCCTGTCGGTGCCCAGCAGCAGCGCGATGGTGACCGCAATACCGACGGGAAGCGCGAGGAGCGCCGTGGGCAGGGGATGGATCGACACCCCCATGGACTGCAGATACCATGTAACCAGGATGGTCACTGCGGTCCCGAAGGCCATGGTGTCGCCATGAGCAAAGTTGGAAAAGCGCAAAATCCCGTAGATCAGCGTGACGCCAAGCGCGCCGAGCGCGAGTTGGCTGCCATAGGCAAGCGCGGGGATGAAGACGAAATTTGCGAGCGCGGCGAGGGCGTTCAACAGGTCCACTAGAAGTTCCTCGTCGTGCACGTTCCGGTGTATCGGATAAGCCAGGAGATACCGGGGCGGCCTTCTCTGAGCGATGTCACCTCTGCCTGACCATCCGCGGCGACGGAGAGGCTGCTTCCGCCAACGGCCACCTCTACGCTGCCGGTCGCGGGCTCATAGCTCTCGATCCGGCCGACGGCATAGGCATAGGTCTTCGGTTTGAACTCGAAGCTCCCGAAAACGCTCGACATGGCGGGGATTTCGCGTTCGCCGATCGCCATGCCCTCCATAAGCCGTTCGCTGCCCAGCACGAAGACCGTCGGTTTGGCGGGGTTCGGTGTCCTGACGAAAACGACGCGCATCGGCGCGGGTTCGGAGGAGAGGCAGACCGCGCTCATGCAGCGGTGGTCAAGCCGGCATTCCAGCCCGTTCGCGGTGGCACCCAGAAGCGGGATGGCGGCAAGAAGGACAGCAGGCAGCATTGCTCAGCCTCCCAGGAATGTACGGCGGACTTCGGGATCGGCGAGAAGCTCCGCCCCGGTGCCGGTGAAGCGATTGGCGCCCTGCACGAGGACATAGCCCTTGTCGGCAATCTCGAGCGCCTGCCGGGCATTCTGCTCGACCATGAGGATGGAGATGCCCGTTCGCGCAACTTCGATGATCCGGTCGAACAGCTCATCCATCACGATGGGAGAGACCCCGGCGGTGGGTTCGTCCAGCATCAGCACCTTGGGCCGGGTCATCAACGCGCGGCCGACGGCGACCTGCTGACGCTGCCCACCCGAAAGTTCTCCCGCGGGCTGGCGGCGCTTTTCCCGCAAGATCGGAAACAGGTCGTAGACCTGCTCCATCGTCTGGCGGATGTCGTCACGGCGCAGGAAGGCGCCCATCTCCAGGTTCTCCTCCACCGTCATCGACGTGAAGATGTTATGGGTCTGGGGAACGAAGGCCATGCCCTTGGCGACCCGGTCCTGGGGCGAAAGGGCGGTGATGTCCTCCCCCTCCAGCAGCACCTTGCCCCCGCGGAGCGGCAACATACCGAAAACCGCCTTCATGGCGGTGGACTTGCCCGCGCCGTTGGGGCCAACGATCACAGCTATCCGGCCGCGCTCCACCGCGATGGTGCAGCCATGGAGGATGTCGGCGGCGCCATAGCCGCCCGTCATTTCATCGCCAATGAGGAAGGGAGCGCTCACACGAGGCTCCCGAATGTTTCTGCGCAAATCCTCACGCCGTCACCTTGTTCTTCAGACCGGTGCCCAGATAGGCCTCGATCACCGCTTCGTTCTTCATGATGTCGTCTGCCGTGCCATGGGCGAGCACCTTGCCCTCCGCCATGACGATTACCGGATTGCAGAGCCGCGCGATGAAATCCATGTCATGTTCAATGACGCAGAACGTATAGCCCCGCTCCCGGTTCAGGCGGACGATGGCATCGCCGATGGTGTTGAGCAGCGTACGGTTCACGCCCGCGCCCACCTCGTCCAGAAAGACGATCTTGGCATCCACCATCATGGTCCGGCCAAGCTCGAGAAGTTTCTTCTGCCCGCCCGACAGGTTGCCCGCCTTTTCCTCCGCCAGATGGGATATGGTGAGGAAGTCCAGCACCTCATCGGCCTTGCGGGCGAGCGCGCGTTCTTCCTCTGCGATGCGTCCGCGGGCAAACCACGTATTCCACAGCGTTTCGCCCCGCTGGTTGGCGGGCACCATCTTCAGATTGTCACGCACGGTGAGGGACGAGAATTCCTGCGCGATCTGAAACGTGCGCAAAAGGCCGCGGTGAAAGAGGTCGTGCGGCGGCAGGCCGGTGATGTCCTGCCCATCCATTTCCACCCGCCCGGATGTCGGTGGCAGCACACCCGCGATCACGTTGAACAGGGTGGATTTGCCTGCGCCATTCGGGCCGATGAGACCGGTAATGGAGCCGGTTTCGATCCGCAGGGACACACCGTCCACCGCGTGGAAACCGCCGAAACGCTTCGTCAAGTCGTGGACGGCAATCATCCGCGATTATGTCCTTCCAAGGGAGGAAAGGTCCGCGCGGCTATCGCGCGAACCCCGAGAGAGCCAGGGTGACGGAAACGGCGTCAGCGATAGCCGACGACCTCCATCTTGCCATCGGTGAACTGCACTTCCCGATAGGATCCCGCACTCTCGCCCGGCGGGACAAACTCGACCGCGGATGCACCGACGTAATCGACGTCCTGCCCAGCCTTGATGAGTTCGATCCCCTTGGCGATCTCACCAGGATAGATCTTCTCTCCCGGCGCGTTGGCGACATCCATCACCTTGGTTTTCCATTGGGCGGAATCGGTGGATTTGGCAGCTTCCATCGCCAGCGCCATCAAGGCCACCGCGTCATAGGATTCCGCGGAGAAGGCCGAGGTGGCGTCGAACCCGTGCTGCTGACCCAGCGCCACATACTTCTCACGCCCTTCGCCTGCCGCTGCCGGGTTCTGGCCAAACGAGCCGGTGATCTCGGCGCCGAACTTGTCCTCCAGCGTCTGGCTGACCATGCCATCGGGGAATTCAAACGTATCGAAGGCGCCCGAGTCGATCGCCGCGCGAAGCACGCCACCACCGCCCTGATCGATATAGCCCGCGATCACCAGAACTTCGCCACCGGCGGAGGCAAGAGCGCCGACTTCGGCAGAGTAGTCGGCCTTGCCGTCCTCATGCGAGGCGACGATGGTGACTTCACCCCCTGCAGCCTTGAAAGCCGCGACAAAGCTGTCGGCCAGGCCCTTGCCGTAATCGTTGTTGGTATAGGTGACGGCGACCTGCTTGATGCCCCGCGCTTCCATGATCTCGGCCATCACCTGACCCTGACGGGCGTCGGAGGGCGAGGTGCGGAAGAACAGCCCGTTGCTTTCCATTGTCGAAAGGGCCGGAGAGGTCGCGGAGGGCGAGATCATCACGATGCCGTTCGGCATGGCGACGTTCTGCAACGTGGCGATCGTTTCCCCGGAGCACATGCCGCCCATGATCGCCTTGACGCGGTCCGACGTGACGATCCGCTCCACGGCGGCAGTGGCGGCGGCGGCGTCGGTGCAGGTGGAATCGGCCCGCACCGGAACCAGCGTCGATCCGTCCAGCAACTTGCCGGACTCGCTCACTTCCTTCATCGCCAGTTCCGCGCCGGCTGCCATTGCGGGCGCGAGAGATTCAAGCGGGCCGGTGAAGCCGATGGAGATGCCGATCTTGACTTCTTCCGCGCTCGCGGCACCCGTCAGAATTGCCATCGCCGCAGAGGCGAGAAGCATCCGTTTCATCGTGTTACTCCCTGTAACTCAGTTTTTTCTAAGGGGAGCCTAGACCGGCTCATTTCGAAAAGAAAGCGTCCTTTGCCTGCGTCATCACGTCCCCGCCGCGCCGGGATCGAATGGGGCGTGGGATCGTTGAGAAGGCGACATGTTTGAAGGAGCAGCACAGATGACCCGCCCGAACCGCCCGCTTGCCATGTTCGCCGCCGGCCTCGCGTTTGCGACCGCGCCCGCTGCCATCGCCGCAACGATGCAGACCTCCGCCGGCCCCGTCGGCGTCACGGCGGTCGCTACAGATCTCGACGAACCCTGGGGATTCGCCTTCCTGCCGGATGGGTCGTTTCTGGTGACGGAGCGGAGCGGCAGGCTGACGCTCCATGACGGCAACGGTGCAACCACCGTTGTCGCGGGCGGGCCTGACGTCGTGGCACGGGGGCAGGGCGGGCTGCTGGATGTCATGATCCCGCGCGACTTCGCAGAGAGCCGCGAAGTTTTCCTGACCTATGCGGGGCGCGAGGGATCGGGAACCGGCACCGCGCTCGCGGCCGGCACGCTTTCGGCTGACGGAACCCGGCTGGAGAACCTTCGCGTGCTGTTCCAGGCGCCGGGCGTTGACGGGAACGGTCACTTCGGCTCGCGCGTGGTGGAAGCGCCTGACGGGCACCTTTTCCTGACAACCGGTGACCGGCAGAAGTTCGATCCCGCGCAGGATATGTCGCGGATCGAGGGCAAGGTGCTCAGGCTCAACCGTGACGGCTCGGTGCCCGCAGACAATCCCTTCGTGGACGAGGACGGCGCGCGGCCGGAGATCTGGTCACTAGGTCACCGCAATATCCAGGGCGCGGCGATTGATGGCTCGGGGCAGCTCTGGGTCAATGAGCACGGCGCGAAGGGCGGCGATGAGGTCAACCGGGTCGAACGCGGCAAGAACTATGGCTGGCCGGTCATCTCCTATGGCGTTCACTATAACGGGAGCGAAATCGGCCAGGGCACCGAGCGGGGTGGAATGGAGCAGCCGGTGCTGTTCTGGGATCCCTCCATGGCGCCCTCCGGCTATGCGATCCATAGCGGAGAGATGTTCTCTGACTGGGAGGGAGATCACTTCATCGGCAGCCTGAAGTTCGATTATATCGCGCGCCTGGATCCGCAGAATGGCTTCGCGGAGGAGCGGCTCAAATCTCCGGAAACCGCGCGGGTGCGCGCTGTGGAGGTCGCGCCGGACGGGTCGATCTGGTTCGCCTCAGTCGGGGATGGCGCAATCTATCGGATGGCCCCGCAGAGCGCGGGCAGCCAGTAAGTCGGGGCGGTCGGGGTTGGCAAGCCTGCCCGCTATCGGCTAAGAGGGCGTCGGTTCCGGCTGGAGGCGCCTCGAGTGAGCAATCCCGATCATTTCTTCGACGAAGTCAACGAGGAGGTGCGCCGTGAGCGCCTGAAGGGCGCGGCCCTGCGCTATGGCTGGGTGGCGGCGCTTGCCGTTCTGCTCGTCGTCGGCGGGGCTGGTGTGTGGGAATGGCGCAAGCATCAGGCGCGGGAATCGGCGGAAGCCTTTGGCGATGAGATGATCGCGGCCCTTCAGGTGGAAGACGCCACCGCGCGTCATGGCACGTTTGAAGCCATCGCCGCGCGGGAGACGGGCGGGCGTCGGGCGCTGGCGTCGATGCTGGCGGCGGATGCGGCGGCGGAAGCGGGAGAGCCGGCCTCTGCGGCGCGGGCGCTCTCTTCGGTCGGCGGAGATGCTTCGCTTGCGCCCGCGTGGCGCGAACTGGCGCGGCTCCGTCAGGTGGTGGCCGCAGGCGATACCATGCCGGAAGCCGACCGTCGCGCGGCACTTGACGAGCTGTCCCGCCCGGGCGCGCCCTATCGCGCGCTGGCACTTGAGCAGGTGGCCCTTCTGCAAATCGCCTCCGGCGACCGGGAGACGGCAATGACGTCACTCCGCGCGCTCCTTCAGGAGCCGGATGTCACGCCGGGCTTGCGTCGCCGTGCAAGCCAGTTGATTGTCGCCCTCGGCGGCACGCTGGATGCGGGCTGACACATCGGCGCGAACTTCGGAACGCGACGCAAGACAGGATAAAGGGACAGGGCGCGCGACATGCTGAAACGGAGCATCGGGATACTTGCGCTGGCGGCTTTGGCAACGGCCTGCTCCAAGCCTGAGGAACGCCTTCCCGGCGAGAGGATCGACATTCGCGATACCATCTCCGGCTTTCACAACCCCCGCCCGGGTAACGAGGCCCGGCCTGCCTCGCTCCCCGCGCAGACGGCGAATGCGGAGTGGACGCAACCCGGTGGGAATGCCACGCACCGGCTGGGCAACCCGGCGCTGGGGCCTGCGCTGACCCCGATCTGGTCGGCATCCATCGGGCAGGGCGACAGCGAGCGGCGACGCATTACCGCGGAGCCTGTGGTCGCGGGGGGGCGCATCTTCACGCTTGATGCCGCAATGCAGGTCGTGGCGACTTCCAATTCCGGTCAGACGCTGTGGAGCAAAAGCGTTCTGCCGCGCTCCGGTACGGCGGGCACGCGCTCCGGCGGTGGGCTGGCAACGGCGGATGGTCGGCTCTACGTGACAACGGCCTATGGCGATCTCGTGGCGCTGGATGCGGCGTCCGGGTCCGAACTCTGGCGGCAGCGGTTCGATGCGCCGGCGATGGGCGCGCCTGCGGTTGCGGGAAATCGCATCTATGTGGTCGCGCGGGATTCGAGTGCCTGGGCGCTGGACACATCGGGCAAGGTGCTCTGGACGCTGCCGGGCACACCCTCCGTCTCCGGCGTCATGGGCGGATCGGCCCCGGCGGTGGGCGAGGGGATGGTGGTCTTTCCCTTCGCCTCGGGCAACCTCATTTCGGTCACGCAAGGTTCGGGCGCGTCGCTCTGGGAAGCGGCGGTCGCAGGCAAGCGGGTCGGCCGCGCCTGGTCGGGCTTCACCGATATCACCAGCGATCCGGTGATCGTGGGCGACACTGTCTATGCCGGGAACCAGAGCGGCGGCACTGTCGCGCTCGACGCCCGTACGGGAGACGCGCGGTGGACGGCGCGTGAGGGTTCCTATGGCCCCGTCGCGGTCAGTGGCAACGCGGTCTATCTCGTCAACGACGAGGCGAAGCTTGTTCGGCTGGACAGCGCCACCGGCGCGTCGGTCTGGGTGCGCGACTTGCCGTTCTTCGTCCCGCAGAAGGAAAAGCGGCGGGCGGAGATCTTCGTCCATTACGGCCCGATTCTGGCGGGAGGGCGGCTTCTGCTCGTCTCCTCCGACGGGGTGATCCGCAGCTTCGACCCGGCCTCTGGCGCGCTGATCGGCTCGCAGGAACTGCCCGATGGTGCGGCGGCGGCCCCGGCCATTGCGGGCGGAACGCTCTACGTCGTCACGCGGGATGGGCAACTCCGCGCTTTCCGCTGAGCCAAAGCACGTGTAAGGAAGCCCCTCGCCGCCCCTTTGGCGGAACCGGAGTCATGTCATGTCCTTCACCCTCGCCATCGTCGGGCGGCCCAATGTCGGCAAGTCCACGCTGTTCAACCGGCTCGTCGGCAAGCGGCTCGCCCTCGTCGATGACCAGCCGGGTGTGACCCGCGACCTGCGCGAAGGCGAGGCGCGGTTGGGCGATCTGCGCTTTACCGTGATCGACACGGCGGGCCTGGAGGAAGCGACGGACGACAGTCTTCAGGGACGGATGCGCCGCCTGACGGAGCGTGCGGTGGAAATGGCGGACATCTGCCTGTTCCTCGTCGACGGTCGCGCGGGGATCACCGCCGCGGATCAGGGGTTCGCCGATATCCTGCGCCGCAAGAATGCCCATGTCATCCTCGGCGTGAACAAGGCAGAGGGACGGGCGGGCGAAGATGGCGCTCTGGAGGCGTGGTCGCTGGGCCTGGGCGAGCCGCTGCGCCTTTCGGCGGAGCATGGCGAGGGCATGGACGACCTCTACCGCGTCCTCGTCCCGCTGTCGGACGAGTTCGAGGCACGGGCCTCCGACTATGCTCCGGTCACCGATGTGGACGTGAGCGAGGAGGAGACGGACGAGGATGCCGTTCCCGTTCCCACGCGGGCGAAGCCGCTGCAGATCGCGGTGATCGGGCGGCCCAATGCCGGGAAATCGACGCTCATCAACCGGATCATCGGCGAGGATCGCCTGCTCACCGGGCCGGAGGCGGGCATCACGCGCGACGCGATCTCCGTCGCGGCGGACTGGCAGGGCACGCCGATCCGCATCTTCGACACGGCGGGAATGCGCAAACGGGCCAAGGTGGTGGACAAGCTGGAGAAGCTCTCCGTCTCCGACGGTCTCCGGGCCGTGCGGTTCGCCGAGGTGGTGGTCGTGCTGCTCGACGTGGAAATCCCGTTCGAGCAACAAGACCTGCGCATCGCCGATTTCGCGGAGACCGAGGGACGCGCCGTCGTCATCGCCGTGAACAAATGGGATCTCGTGGAAGATCGGCAGGAGAAGCTGCGCGAGTTGAAGGAGCAGTTCGACCGCTCCCTCCCGCAGCTTCGGGGCGCGCCGCTCGTCACCGTCTCCGCAGCGACGGGGCGGGGGCTGGACCGGCTGCATGATGCAATCATCTCTGCCTATCAGGTCTGGAACCGGCGTATCACCACGGCCAAGCTCAACCAATGGCTCGGCGCCATGACGGAGGCGCATCCGCCGCCCGCTCCGGGGGGCAGACGTATCCGCCTGCGCTACATGACGCAGGTCAAGACCCGTCCGCCGGGCTTTGTCCTGATGTGCTCCCATCCCGATCAGCTGCCGGAAAGCTATCGCCGCTATCTCGTCAACGGGCTGCGTGATTCCTTCGACATGCCGGGCACACCGATCCGCCTGACGCTTCGCAGCCAGTCGGACAAGAACCCCTACCGGGCAAAGAAGAAATCCACCCCTTCGCGTCTGCGCAAACACGTGGGCAAGCCGATCAAGACGTGACGGCGTGGGGGCTTTGGCCCCCTACGTCCCTGCGATCCGATACCGGTCAGCGGCGGCCGAACAGCCGCTCTATGTCAGACAGCTTCAGTTCCACATAGGTCGGGCGGCCGTGGTTGCACTGGCCGGAATGGGGCGTCGCTTCCATCTCCCGCAGGAGGGCGTTCATCTCCTCCGCCCGCATCCACCGCCCCGAGCGCACCGACCCGTGACAGGCCATGCGGGACAGCACCGCATCGAGGCGCCCGCGCAGGCTGAGGCTCTCGCCCATATCCGCGAGTTCGTCCAGTATGTCGCGGAGCAGCGGTGCGGCCTCCGCCGTGCCGAGGAGCGCCGGCACCTCACGCACTGCGACGGCGCCCGCCCCGAACGGTTCAATGATGAGCCCCAACTCCGCCAGCTCCGCCGCATGATCCAGCAGGCGCCCTGCATCGGTGGGGGAGAGCTCCACGACCTCGGGGATCAACAGCGCCTGCCGAGCGATGCCGTGCTCTGCCATCTGCCGTTTCAGCCGTTCATAGACCAGCCGCTCATGCGCGGCATGCTGATCGACGATGACGATGCCGTCCTGTGTCTGGGCGATGATGTAGTTCTCATGCACCTGCGCCCGCGCGGCCCCGAGGGGGTGGCTGGCCTGCGGCGCCTCGGAAAGCACTTCGCTGCGGGCCGAAACCGGGACTGCGGGAGCTTCCGCAAAGCCGGGAGATTGCGCGGCATAGGACAAACCCACCGCCTGCGCTGATGGCCGCAGGGGGCGGCTCGACAGATCCATCTGATAGATGCGCGGCTCTGCCGGGGGTTCCTCGGCACGGAAGGCGGCCAGTGTTTCCGCCCCGACGGTGGAGGAGGCTCGGTGCCCCGCCTCTGCCAGCGCATGACGCAGGGCCGTGACGATCAGGCTGCGGGCGAGGGCGGGTTCGCGGAACCGCACCTCCGCCTTGGCGGGATGGACATTCGCATCCACACGATGCGGGTCGCAGTCCAGAAACAGCACGGCAGCGGGATGGCGGTCACGGCTCAGGAAATCGGCATAGGCACCCCGGAGGGCGCCGATCAGCAGTCGGTCCGTGACCGGGCGGCCGTTGACGAACAGGTACTGCGCCACGGCCGAACCGCGGGAATAGGTGGGGAGGGCGGCATAACCGGAAAGCCGCAACCCCTCCCGCTCCGCCTCTATGGGAAGGGCATTTTCGGCGAAGTCATTGCCGATGATCCGGGCCAGCCGCCGGTGCAGCGCATCGAACAGGTCGCCCTGTTCCGCCTCCAGCCGCAGGACGGTGCGATCCGCCGTTTCGTCACGGAGGGTGAAGGCAACCGACGGCTCCGCCATTGCAAGGCGGCGAACGACTTCGCCGATCGCCTGAACCTCTGCCCGGTCCGAACGGAGAAACTTCAGCCGCGCCGGTGTGGCATAGAACAGATCGCGGAGTTCGACGACCGTTCCGCCGCCGAGAGCGGCAGGACGCACCTCCTCCGGCACCCCACCGGCAACGCGCAGAGCGGCGGCCTCCTCCCCCCTGGCGCGGGAGGTGACGGTCAGCCGGCCCACCGCGCCGAGGGAGGGCAGCGCCTCTCCCCGGAAGCCGAAGGAATGGATGGCCAGCAAGTCCGACCCGTCGATCTTGGATGTCGCATGGCGGGACAGGGCGAGCGGCAGATCCGCAGGCCGCATCCCGCACCCGTCGTCCGTGACGCGGATGAGCGTCTTGCCGCCGTCCGCATAAGCGATGTCGATCCGCCGTGCACCGGCATCCAGCGCGTTTTCCACCAGTTCCTTTACGGCGGAAGCAGGCCGTTCCACCACCTCACCGGCGGCGATCCGGTTTATGGCGGACTCGTCAAGCTGCCGGATTACCGGCGTGTCGGTCGATATGTTGTGGCGCGCGGCTTGCATGGCCCATGGTGTAGCATGACGCCCGATGCGACTCAAAGCCCAATCAGTTTGCCGTCACGCCCTCCGGATGGCCGACCACGACGAAATGCAGCTTTTCCGGGGCAAGTCGCTCTGCCGCCACGCGTTTCACATCCTCCAACGTCACAGCCTCGATGAACTCGTTGCGCTTGGTGATGTAATCGGGTCCGTAGCCTTGCGCCTGCATACCGACGAGGATCCGCGCAATCGTCGCATTGCCGTCAAAGCGCAGCGGATAGGCGCCGATCAGATAGGTCTTGGTCGCGTCCAGCTCCTCCTGCGTGATCCCATCCGCCTGCGCCTTGGTCCATTCATCGCGGATGACGGACAGTGTCTCGCCCGCCCGCGCATTTACCGTCGCAACCGATCCCACGATGTAGGAGGCGCGGTCGTAGTTGGCCATGGAGGTGTAGATGCCGTAGGTCAGGCCGCGCTTCTCCCGCACCTCCTTCATCAGGCGCGCGGTGAAACGTCCGCCGCCCAGGACCTCGTTCAGCACGAAGGCGGGGAAGAAGTCGGGATCGTCGCGTTCGATCCCCGGTTGGGCAAAGAGGATCACCGACTGCGGCGTATCGAAATCCACCACCGTCGTCCCGCCTGCCAGATCATAGGAGACGGCGGGCGGCATCTCCGCCCCCGTCGCGGGCAGGGCACCAAGGATTTCATCGAGTATCTTCCCCAGTTCGCCCGCGTCTATATCCCCCACGGCGGAGACGACCACCCGGTCGCGGGCCATGACACGATCCTTTGCCGCGATCAGGTCGTCGCGGGTCAGGGCGCGAACGCTCTCCTCTGTCCCGTCGATGGCGGTCCCATAGGGATCGGCGGGGAAGGCGAGATGGGCGAACGTATGCGCGGCGATGGCGTTCGGATCGCGCGCGTCGGAGGCGATGGAGGCGAGAACCTGCCCGCGAACCCGCTCTATCGCGTCCTCATCGAAGCGCGGTTCGTTTACCGCCATGCGGATGAGTTCCACCGCCTGCGGCCGGTTCTCCGTGAGGAACCGGGCGGAGACGGAGAGCGCATCGTCGGAGGCGTTGAAGCGGATGCTGGCCGCCAGATCCTCCGCCGCGGCGGAGAAGGCACGCGAGTCCAGATCGGCCGCGCCTTCATCGAGCAGGCCGGACATCAGGTTGATCGCCCCGCGCTTCCCCTCCGCATCAAGACTGGCGCCGCCCTTGAAGCGGATCTCCAGTGCGGTGAAGGGGATGGAGTGCTCCTCCACCAGCCAGGCCTTGATCCCGCCGGGGGAGGTCACTTCCTGAATATCCACGGCGGCGAGTGCGGGGAAAGCGAAGCCGAGCCCTGCGGCGAGGGCGAAGGTAAAGCGGATCATTGGGCGATATCTCCCTCAGCGGGGCCGGCGATTGGAGCATTGGGAGGCGGTTCGGGCGCATCAGCGGGCCGTGTCAGCCAACCGGTCACGGAACGGCGGAGGTCAAAGACGTCATGTGCCGCAGCCATCACATCGTCCGCCGTGACCGCGCGGAGTGCCTCGGGCCAGGCCTGCACGTCCTCCACCGTCAGCCCGACGGACAGGGCCTCCCCATAGCGGCGCGCGATGCGGTCCACATTGTCCAGTTCATAGATGTCGGACGCGCGAAGCTGTGTCTTGATCCGCTCAAGCTGCCGCGGATCGACCCCTTCCGACATGAACTCCGCCAAAGCCTTGTCAAGCGCGGCTTCCGCTTCCCCCAGCTCTTCGTTGGCCGAGGGCACGATGTACAGGCCGAAGGTCGTGGCATCGACCGACACGCCATCGTAGAACGCGCCCGTCGAAAGCGCTGCCTGCGTTTCGAACTGAAGCTTCTGACCGAGCACGGAAGTCGCGGGGTTACCGCCCAGCAGTTCCGCGAGCACGGTCAGCGCCGCTGCCTCCTTCTGATCGCCGGTATTCCGCTCGGGCGCGAGATAGGTGCGCATGACATAGGGCCGGGCGACGCGTGCATCCTCCAGCGTGACGCGGCGGGCGGCGATCTGCGGCGGCTCCTGCGGGCGGAGACGGGGCGGGAGATCCTCGGAAGGTTTCAGCGGGCCGTAGCTTTCCTCCGCCAGCCGTTTCACCTCGGCCGGGTCCACATCGCCGGAGACCACGAGGATCGCGTTGTTCGGTGCGTAATAGGTCCGGTAGAAGGCCAGCGCATCCTGCTGATCGAGCTGTTCCATCTCATGCCGCCAGCCGATCACCGGAATGCCGTAACGGTGATTGAGATACTGCGCCGCGCGTTGCTGCTCGTTCAGCAGGGAACCGGGATCGTTTTCCACCCGCTGGTTGCGTTCTTCGAGGATCACGGCGCGTTCGGTCGTGACCTCCTCCTCCGTCAGATGGAGGTGCCGCATCCGGTCCGCTTCCATCTGCATCATCAGGTCGAGCCGGTTGGCGGCCACGCGCTGAAAGTAACCCGTATAGTCGTAAGAGGTGAAGGCGTTGTCGTTGCCGCCCTGCGCTTCCACCACCCGGGAGAACTCGCCCGATGCCATCTTGTCCGTGCCCTTGAACATGAGATGTTCGAGGAAATGCGCGATGCCGGAGGTGCCGGGCTTCTCGTCGGCGGAACCCACCTTGTACCAGACCATGTGCACCACGACAGGGGCGCGGTGATCCTCCACCACGATCGCCTGCATGCCGTTGGGAAGGGAAAAGGTCGTTACCGCCTCTGCAGCCATCGCGGGCCGGACAAACGGCATCGCAGCAGGGAGCGCGACAAGGGCGAGAACGAAAAGGCCGGTCAGGCGCGGCATGAAAACCTCCGCAGATTTCCGCTGGATGACGCCTGGAAAGGCGCTTGCCCCGCGGAACCTAACGGCGCCGCACGCCAGTTCAAGACCGTATCATCCATGGCACCCCCGGCTGACGGCGAAGTGACATCTGATGGCCCGCCGGTGCCCCTCCGTATCGCTCCCCGTTATTTATTGTTTGTTCCCTTGGATCCCGCCCCTAACTTATCCGTGAGGGACCGCAGGAGACAGCACATGCAAGTCCAGACCTCCAAACCCGCTCCGCCTGTAGATCAGACCGATGCTTCCACCGATCCGTGGCATGCTCTGACCGCAGAGGCGGCGGCGGCCCGATTGGGCGTCGGCCTCGAAGGCCTGTCCTCGGCCGAGGCGGCGGAGCGGCTGACCCGCTACGGTCCCAACGACCTGCCGGTGCAGGCGGCACGGCCTGCGATCGTCCGGCTGCTCGCGCAGTTCAACAACGTGCTGATCTATTTTCTCATCGCGGCGGCGGCGGCGGCCCTGCTGCTCGGCCATCCGATTGATGCGGGCGTTATCCTTGCCGTCGTGCTTGCCAATGCCATCGTCGGTTTCGTGCAGGAGGGCAAGGCGGAGCAGGCGCTTTCCGCCATCCGGGAGCTGATCGCGCCGCATGCCATCGCCTTGCGGGATGGCGAGCGGGCGGAGGTGGACACGCGCGATCTGGTCCCGGGGGACGTGGTGCTGCTGGAGGCGGGGGATCAGGTGCCCGCCGATCTTCGCCTGATGCGCGCCCGGCATCTGGTGATTGATGAAGCCATCCTGACTGGCGAGTCCGTTCCCGCACAGAAGGATACCTCGCCCGTCGCTGCCGCTGCCGCGATTGGCGACCGCTCCGACATGGGATATTCCGGCACGCTGGTCGCGACAGGACAGGCGCAGGGACTGGTCGTCGGCACCGGCACGCAGGCGGAGATCGGGCGCATCAGCGCGATGATCGGCGAGGTGGAAACCGGAACGACACCGCTCCTTCAGAAGATCAACCGCTTTGGCCGACAGTTCACGCTGGTTGCGCTTGTTGGTGCGGTAGCCGTGTTCCTCTATGCCCATTTCGTCGATGCCTACGGCTGGGAGGAGGCGCTGCTGATCTCGGTCGCGCTGGCCGTCGGAGTGATCCCGGAGGGCCTTCCCGCCGTCATCACCATCACGCTGGCCATCGGCGTACGGCGCATGGCTGCGCGCCATGCCATCATCCGCAAGCTGCCCGCGGTAGAGACGCTTGGCGCGACCCGTACGATCTGCTCCGACAAGACCGGCACGCTCACCGTCAACGAGATGATGGTCGCGCGGATCGTGACGCCGGAAGGCGATTGGCAGGTGGAGGGCGCGGGTTACGCGCCCGAGGGACGTTTCCTCCGCGATGGACAGGAGGTTTCTGCGGAGGGTGCCAGGCGTCTGCTTCGCGCCGGGATGCTCGCGAACGATGGCAAGCTCATGCAGCGGGACGGAGCCTGGCATGTTGCGGGCGATCCGATGGACGGCGCCTTGCTCACCGTGGCCGCCAAGGCCGGGATGGGGGAGGCCGAGCGAGAGATGGAGCCGGTGCTGGACGCAATTCCATTCGACGCCGAATACCGCTTCCTCGCCGTGCTGACCGACGGTCCAGAGGGGCGGATGATCCGGGTGAAGGGCGCACCGGAGGCGGTGCTGGCCATGTGCGACAGCGACAGCGGCGGGCCGCTGGATACGGCGCTCTGGCAGCAGCAGATCAACGCGCTGGCAGAAGCGGGGCAGCGGGTTCTGGGATTTGCCGAACGTCCTGCGGAGCGCGACGATCTGGTGATGACGGACATGAAACGGGGGTTCGTCTTCCTTGGCATCGCCGGGTTCATTGACCCTCCCCGACCGGAAGCGACGGAGGCGGTCGCCCTGTGCCGCTCGGCGGGGATCGGGGTGAAGATGATCACGGGGGATCACGTGCTTACCGCCCGCGCCATTGCCACGCAACTTGGTATGGCGGAAAACCCCCTGGCGACAACCGGCGCGGAGGTGGAGGAACTGACCGACGAGGAGCTCGTCGATGTGGCGGAACGCACCACGGTCTTTGCGCGCACCAGCCCCGAGCACAAGCTGCGCATCGTACGCGCCCTGCAGTCACGGGGAGAGGTGGTCGCCATGACCGGCGACGGGGTGAACGATGCGCCCGCGCTCAAGCAGGCGGATGTCGGTATCGCGATGGGACGCAAGGGGACGGAAGCCGCGCGCCAGGCGGCCGAGATGGTGCTGACCGATGACAACTTTGCCACCATCGTCGCTGCCGTGAAAGAAGGCCGGACCGTCTTCGACAACATTCGCAAGGTCATTTCCTGGACGCTGCCGACCAACGGCGGCGAAGCGGTGGCGGTGATCGTCGCGCTGATCCTTGCCTGGCCGGTGCCGATGTCGGCGGTGCAGATCCTGTGGATAAACCTGATCCTTTCGGCGACGTTGGGCCTGGTATTGGCCTTCGAGCCATCGGAACCGGATGTGATGGAGCGCAGGCCGCGCCCCGCCAGCGCGGAATTGCTGACACCCTTCATGCTCTGGCGTGTGGTTCTGGTGTCCTTGCTGTTCGCCATCGGCATTTTCGGGATATCCGCCTATGGCGAAGCGCAGGGCTACGATCTGGCCGGACAGCGGACGCTTGCCGTGAACACCGTCGTGGTGATGGAGATCTTCTACCTGTTCAACGTCCGATACATGCATGTCCGCTCTATCCGGGCGGTAGGTTTCAAGGGGACGCCGATGGTGCTGGCGGCTGTGGCGGTGGTCGTGGTGGCACAGCTTCTGTTCACCTATCTTCCGGTCATGCAACGCCTGTTCGATACCCGCCCGCTGACACTGGCAGATGGGATGGTGGTGATGCTCTGCGGTCTGGCGGTGTTCGTGATCTGCGAACTCGAGAAACAGATATTCCTGCGCACCGGCCTGATGGCGCGCATGGAAGACAACGTCTAGCCCGCCAGTTCGGAAAGCGGGGCGGAAAGGCGGCAGTAAAACCCTTCCGGGTGATACTGAATATCCGCCGCCGCCTGTCCCCCGCCTGTCAGCCCGGAGGCAATGAGCCGTGTGCCAAAGCTGGAGCGGGCAGGCGGAGCAATGCGGGGGCCTCCGCTCTCTCGCCATTCCATCACGGCGTTCTGATCTTCAATCGACCACCGGATCACGATACGGCCTGCCTCGGAGGAGAGGGCGCCGTATTTGACTGCATTCGTGACCAGTTCATGCAGCACCAGGGCGAGATGAAGCGCAGACCGCTGACCCACGCGAAGCTCTGGCCCCGAGGCACGGATCCGCCCCGGCTCGAACTCGCCGAAGGCGAGCGCGCCTTGCACCACATCCTCGAACCGCGCGCCGTTGGTATCACCAATGAGGATATGCTCATGCGCCGCTCCGAGTGCGCGGATGCGTGACATGAGTGCGGTCCGTGCCCCCTCGATATCGCGGGAGGTGCGGAAGGTCTGGTTCACCAGCCCGAGCACCAGCGTCACCGTGTTCTTCAGCCGGTGACCAAGCTCCTGATGCAGCAGACGGTCCCGCTCCTCGCGCTCGACCCTCAGGGTGATATCGCGGGCCGCACCGATCAGCCAGGCGGGGCGCCCGTCGTGCCGGGTCATGCGCACACCGCTGACCATGATGTGGCGCATGGTGCCGTCGTCGATACCCTTCACCCGTATGGGAAAGCTCACGCCCTCCTTGCTCTCGGAGAGGAGGAGGGCTGCGGCTTCCCTCCGGGCGCGACGGCGATCTGCGTTGGGGATGGCGCGGAGCACCTGAGCAAAGCCGATGGGGCGCGCACCGACCACGCCGAACATGCCGCGAAGGTTGTCATCCACCGTCGTATGGCCCGTCGCCGGATCGAAGTCCCAGACGCCGAGTTCGGCCAGCCGGTTGGCCAGCCGCCGCCGCTCCTCCTGCTCCACGAGCCGTTGAAACAGTCGCCGACGTTCGCTTACTTCCGTCACCATCAGCAACAGCCGGTCATCGGCCAGCCGACGAAAGCGCGCTTCGAACCATTCCATGCCGCCGTGCGGCCCCGGAAGCTCCAGCTTTTGTGTGGGCGCATCGGCCATGAGCGTCGCGGCCGCCGCAAGGATGACCGTCGCATCAGGCCAGAGCGGCAACAGCCGGTCCGGCATGTCATTTCCCACAAATGCGCGGAAGGCATTATTGGCGTTCTCGATCAGCAGATCGCTTGCCTCCCCGGTATCGTCGGTGAGGAAGCGCCCGATCATCAGACCGGAATCGCTCTGCTCGAAGACGGTCTGGGCCGCCAGAGCGTCGAGCATGTTTCGCATTCTGAGCCGGATCAGCCGGGCGAAACGCTCCAGATGAGCGATCTCCGCTTCGGCCCAGCCTGCCGACCCCTCCCGTCGCAGGATCAGGACACCGTGGCGATCCATGTCGACGAACAGGGGAAAGGCCAGATAACTGCCGGACAGATCCGCCGAAAGGATGCGGCGGATGTCGGTTGGAAGATGCCCCGCCGGCAGGGTGACAGCCCGATAGGAGGGGAACATGCGTTCGTAGACGCTTGCAGTGACTGGAACATATTCTTCCGGATGCTGGAGCAGGCCGCGTCCAGCGAAAACCCTCGCGCCGAGGGGGCAGAAGGCGAGTACAGCCGCAACTTTCGACTGTGCTGCATCCGCAGCCAGCCCGAGAATCTCGTTCAGTTCGGCATCCAAAGGCGTTCTCTCGACCGACGGAGGGCAGGCGGGGAGAATGAGCGGACTATCTATCCTCATACTATCTCCTCCAAACACATTTGTTTTAAAAGATGCTAATCGCCTTTGGCGTGTGGACGCAAGCGCTAGCTCGGTGTAACCCGACTTCAACCTGTATTTTTGACGGTTTCATGACAGAGCTGTTGATCCTTCGCCATGGCGAAACGTTTTGGAACAGAGAGCGGCGGATGCAGGGATGGCGGGATTCCGCGCTCACACCGGCGGGAAGGGCCCAGGCTTTGGCGACAGGTCGCCTGCTGCGTACGATTCGCGAAGATTGGCACGGGTGGCGGTTTCTCTCCAGCCCCTTGGGTCGGGCGCTCAACACGGCAGAAATGGCGCTTGCCTCACTTGGGCCCGTCGAAGTGGAACCGGACCTTCGGGAGATCGGGATGGGCGAGTGGGAAGGGTTGACGCTCGACGAGATCGCGCATCGCTGGCCCGCGTGCGCGACCTTGTCCGACCCTCTCGCCTGGTATGCGGCGGCACCCGGAGGGGAGTCGCTTGACGATTTGCGCGCGCGCGCCGAGGCGGTTCTGGCGCGGCTTGACGGTCCGGCCGTGCTCGTCACGCACGGGTTCTTTTCGCGCTATCTCCGCGGGGCTGCCCTTGGTCTGGCGGAGGAGGAGATGTCGGAACTGGAAGATCGGCAGGGGGTGGTCTGGCGTATTCAGGCAGGGCGAATGGAGACCCTGACCACCTGATCTATGACCGCTGACGCGCTGGTTTCCAGCGGCGATGGATCCAGAACCACTGGTCCATATGGTTCCTAACCTGCGCCTCCAGGCTGTCGTTCAGCGCCTGCGTCATGGTCATCGGATCGGTATGCTCCAGCGGCGCCTCGATCCACATGTCGAAGTCCAGACCGTTATCCTTGCGAATGACATAGCCGGGCGCGATCACCGCGTCATAGCGCAGCGCAAGCTCTGCGGCGGAAAGCGAGGTATGCGCCGGGTGACCGAAGAAGGTAAGGGCAGGCTCCCCCGTCATCGCCTGATCTATCAGGATCGCGACCAAGCCGCCGGACCGCAGGAAGCGCAGCATCTCCGCCATTCCCCGCCTGGAGCGAGGAAAAAGCGGTTTGGAGAGCGATTCCATCGCGGCGATATAGCTGTCGTGAAAGAGCGGATTGTCCATCGGCCGGTAGAGCGCGCCGACCTTGTAGCCCTTCGCCGCCAGAACCGGACGTGCCGCATTGAAATTGCCGAAGTGGCCTGACACGATGATGACGGGACGACCCGCCGCCTGTGCCGCAGCAACCGCATCGACACCGGGACCACGGACCGGCGTCCCGGAGACACGGGCCAGGAACTCCTCTCCCGAAAACAGCTCCACAAGGCCACGGCCGACATTGTCAGGCACGTCGCGGCAAAGACGCCGGACCTCGGCAGGGTCCATGTCGGGAAAGATGAGCGCGAGATTTTCCCGTATGCGCTTGCGGTAGCCCGCCAGCGGCGCGACGATGCGGGAAAAGACCCACCCCGCCAGCGGTATGCGCCGCTCGTAGGGGATCAGCCGCAGACCGCCCATCAGGACGCGACCGGCGATATCGGTAATCCGATCCTTGACGCTGATACCTGTCCCGTCTGCGGCGTCTTCCTGCGACATGCCACCCTCTACTCTGCGGCGGCCTGCTCCTGTCGCACCCGCGTTTCGCGGTGCCACACATAAAGTCCTGCCCCGACGATAACAAGCGCGCCTACGCCGACCCAGATATCGGGAAGCTCTCCGAAGAAGACATAGCCCCAGACGGTCGCGAACAGGATGCCGATGTAACCGAACGGCGCGATCACACCGGCATCTGCCAGCGAAAAGGCCCGGATCATGAAGAGCTGGGCCAGCGTTCCGGCGATGCCGATACCGGCAAACAGCAAGAGGCTTCCCGCTGCAGGCGTCACCCATTGCCACGGGAGCAGGAGGCTCGTCAGCAGCGTGGCGATGGCTCCCGACCAGAACATGGCTGTCCAGACATTCTCGCTCCTTCCGACCTTGCGGGTGGCGAGCGCGAAGGAGGTATAGCAGACGGCGCCGATCAGCGGCAGGAGCGCGGCAGGGGTGAACATGGAGCTTCCCGGCCGGATGATGATGAGCGCGCCAAGCAGCGCCACCACGATGCCCACGATCCGGCGGGGGCCAAGCTTCTCTCCGAAGATCAGCGCCGCGCCTAGGGTGATGAGCACCGGGTTGAGGTCCATGATCGCCGTCGCCTCCGCCAGCCCGATGTAGCCCAGGCTCAGGAAGAAGAACGCCGCCGCGCCAAGCTGACTCACCGCGCGAAGACTGTGCAGACCAAGGTGGCGGGTTCGCGCGATATGGGGAATTGCGGACCGGAAGATCAAGAGCACGATCAGGAACTGGCCTGCGTTGCGCGCCCAGACGATCTGCCCCACCGGGTGACCGGCAAGACGCAGCGCCTTGCCCATCGCATCCAGAACCGAAAAGCAGAGCATGGCCGCCAGAATATAGGCGATGCCTGTCGCGGTGGCGGAAAGCGGCCCGCGTGCCATTCCTCAGCCGTGCCTGCGGCTGTAGAGCATGAGCAGATAGCCCGCGCAGGCACAGCAGGTGATACCGAAGATCAGCGGCACCGGCGTTCCATCAAAGGCCAGACCGATCGGCATCGCGATCAGCACCGCGATCACCGTAGAGACCGCACCGATGATGGAGGCAGCGCTCCCGGCGATATGGCCGAGATGTTCCAGCGACAGGGCGTTCAGGTTGCCGAAGATGAAACCGTTCAGGAAGAACACGGCGGCAGCCCAGCAGAAGAAGGCGGGGAAGGGGTGGGTCTCGAAGACACCGAACCGCCAGAGCGTGAACATCGCGACCGAAATCACCGCCTGCATCAGAAAAGCGGTGGAGGCCATCCGCCGCATGCCGAAGCGCATCACCAGCGTTGCATTCAGCGGCCCCGCTGTTCCCGCGATGAGCGCTTGTGCGGCGAACCATAGCGCAAAGCTTTCGCCCATGCCGAAGCTCACGTCATAAATCTGCTGGACGGAGGAGATGAAGCCGAACAGCGGTCCGAAGCCGAGGCTCATCGCCATCAGATAGACAAGCACCAGCCGGTTGCCGAAAATCTCCCGCATCGCGCTGCCGATCGCACGGAAGGAGAAGGGGCGACGATGGCTGACTTCCAGCGTCTCCGGTTGGCGGGAGAGAAGCCACAGCGCCATCGCGACCCCCGCAAACACC
Organism: Haematobacter massiliensis; assembly: GCF_000740795.1. Lineage (GTDB taxonomy): Bacteria > Pseudomonadota > Alphaproteobacteria > Rhodobacterales > Rhodobacteraceae > Haematobacter > Haematobacter massiliensis. The sequence goes on along the minus strand of NZ_JGYG01000001.1, from coordinate 149,096 downwards.
AGAACGAGGAAGATCGACCGCCATCCCGCAAGGTGGATCACGAAGGTTCCGAACAGCGGTGCAACGGCGGGCACCAAGATGAACAGCGTCATGACGAAGGACATCACCCGCGCCATCATCCGCCCCTCATACCTGTCACGCACGATGGCCACGCCGACGATGCGGGGCGCGGAGGCTCCGACTCCCTGAAGGAAACGCGCGAGCAGAAGCACTTCGAACGTATGGGAAAGATAGGCCATGAGCGAGCCCATGACGTAGATCGCCACCCCGATGACGATGATCCGGCGGCGACCAAAGCTGTCCGACAGCGGTCCCGCGAAAAGCTGGCCAAGACCGATCCCGGCCATGAAGACGGTGATGATGATCTGTGCCCGATTCGGGTTTGCCAGATCCAGATCATGCGCAATCTGCGGCAGGGCCGGAAGCATCGCGTCTATCGAAAGCGCGATGGTCGCGAACATCATCGCGATGAGCGCAACGAACTCGCCGAACGGCGGCTGCGTGCGGGGATTGAACAGTCCACCACGTCGTTGGGTGGAGAGGATCGAGCCAGCCATCGGGGCGCTTTCCGGTTTGCGCCCCCTCGCCGTCAGGTGAGCTGGGCCTTGATCTGCTGAATCACGTCAGCCCATACCTCCACTGGCTGAGCGCCGGTGAGAACATGGGTGTCCGCGATAACGAAGGTCGGAACTCCTTGCACCCCGCGATCGCGGGTGTGCTGAATTCTTGCCCGAATCTCCTCTCGATCCGCGTCACTGTCAAGCAGACGAAGAATCATTTTCCGATCAAGCCCCGTCTCTCCGGCGATGTCGGCCAGAACGTCATGTGACCCGATGTCGCGCCCCTCCCGCCAATGGGCGCGAAACAGCGCGGAGACGACGGGCGTCTGCCGCCCCTCCAATCCGGCCCAATGGATCAGCCGGTGCGCGTCGAGCGTGTTCGGTTCGCGCGTAATGCCCACGTAGTCGATCACTGCGCCTGCGGCCTTCGCCGCCTCGGTAACCTTTACGAGCACTTCGCTGGCGCGCTCGGGGGCGCCGAACTTCAGCCGGAGGAAGTCGGCATAAGGGATTCCGCCTTCGGGTATCTCCGGATTCAGCTGGTAAGGATGCCAGGCGACGGTGAACGGCTGGGACGCATCTGATTCGAGCGCTCTGTCGAGCAGCGTCTTGCCGATGTAACACCAAGGGCAGACCAGATCCGATATGATGTCGAGCGTAACCATCGCATCCTCCTGAATTGGTGCGGGGTTACGGTATGAGACCGCGCCGCGCAAGTCGCATCAGAACCAGCCCTGAACCCAACGCGCACCGCCGGATATATCGTCACCCACTCCGGCCACCGTATTGCATCCGCCAAGCGCAAGAAGCGCCGCGACAAGAAGGTAACGTGTCATCTGCCTGCCCGTTTTGCCGTTTATTGTTTTGTTTCGAACCACCAGACATCCGGCTGGAAGCCCGGCCAGTCGCCGTAGACCGGCAGGGTCTCTGGATGCCTCAACCCCTCGACATGCGCAACCCGCGAGCGGTCGGCGAACCACAGGGGAATCACGTAGCGGCCGGTGGTAAGCACCCGGTCCAGCGCCTGAACGGCAGACGTGAACTCCGTGCCTGTCCGCGCGTCGAGCAGAGCGGAGATCATGCCGTCGACAGCGCGGGAGCGGATACCCATGATGTTCCTGCTTCCTTGGATAAGCGCTTCTTCCGAGCCCCAGTAGAGCCGCTGTTCATTGCCGGGGGAGAGTGAGAGCGCACGCGTCACAGGCGTCATGGCGAAGTCGAAGCGATTGGTGCGCTCCGTATACTGGGCGCTGTCAACCTGTGTCACCCGCATGTTTATTCCAATTCGTGCAAGAGCTTGCCGGTATATGGTGACAGCCGACATGAGATCGCCGGATCCAAGCGGCATCAGCAGCTCGAATGAGAACGGCTCTCCTGCAGCATTGCGGAGCGTGCCCCCACCATCCACTTCCCATCCGGCCGCGGAAAGCTGTTGCATGGCAAGGCGCAGGTTGAGCCGGTTCGCCTCCGTACCGTCTGCGACGGGAAGGTCGTAGGCATCAAGTGCATCCGGTGTCAGCTCCGTCACATAGGGGCGAAGCAAGTCTGTCACCTGTTCAGCAGCGGGACCGTGATCCATAGCCAAGGGAGAGTTGGAAAAGTATGATGTTATACGGGGTTCCGTGCCGCCGTTGACAGTCTGATTGATGAACTCGAAGTTGAAGGCGTGGATCAGCGCATCCCTTACTCGCCAGTCGGTGAAAAGCGCATCGCGGGTGTTGAAGGCCAATCCATAGATACCTGACGGTCGATGATGCGGGATCTCCTCCCGGACCACGCTGCCATTTCTGATCGCTGGAAAGTCATAAGACCGTTGCCAGCGGGCGGGGTTCTGTTCGCGATAGCTGGTCAGCACGCCCGCCTTAAAGGCTTCGAACATCGCTCCGCCATCGCCGAAATACTCCACCCGAACTTCATCCAGATTGTGAAGTCCACGGTTGAAGGGCAGATTATTCCCCCACCAATCCCTGTTTCGCCGGAAGGAGATGGAACGACCCGGTTCAAAACCTGCGACACTGTATGGGCCGGAGCCGATCGGTACGACAGACAACCCGGAAGTCGCGAAATCGCGGCCCTCCCACTGGGCTTTCTTCAGAACCGGCCGCAGTCCCAGAAGCAACGGCAGCTCCCGGTCGGGGGCGGAGAATGTAAACCGGATGGACCGCGGTCCTGTCTGTTCGGCCATGGCGATCCGGTCCGCTGCGACGCGGTATCGGGGATGGCCCAGTTCGGACAGCACTTCGAACGACCACAGCACATCTTCCGGAGTCACCGGAGATCCATCGGAAAACCGCGCGCCCTCGCGAAGCGTGAACTCGACCCAGGACCGATCATCATCCGTTTCAATCGATTCGGCGAGCAGACCATAAAGCGTGAAGGGTTCATCGATGCTCCGCGCCATAAGCGTCTCCACCGTAAGGGGCGACAATTGGAACGGAGCACGGCCTTTCAGGATAAACGGATTGAGCGAGTCGAATCCGCCCACTTCGCCGGTAACGATTCGTCCACCTTGAGGCGCAAGGGGATTGGCGTAGGGTAGGGCCGAAAAATCCGCGGGGAGTGCAGGTTCGCCATACATCGCAATTCCGTGCCGCGGCTCGGCACCCGCGTGACAAGCCCATGTCGCGATTGCCAAAACCACTATCAAATTACGCAATTTCCGGCCTGATCGCCCGTATCGTCTGCTGAAGTCCATCTGCCCATGTCTTTATTGTTTGGCGTGACGCTACCGTCCGGCGGCTGTCTTTTCAAACTTTTACCTTGGACAGCGAATGCAGAGGGCGTATAACAGGCTCACTGCTCGATAGGTTTCTTGCCTGTATGAAACCTGCCTCATACTACGCCCGCCTTGTGCGGGCGTTTTTTTATTATTTCCGCTGAGCACTGCGACAATCCAGGCATAACGTCATCTGGCCTTTGCGCCCGCGGGGCCTATTCTGCTCCCTGCGTGGAACAGCTGGGAGAGACGCATGACGCTCAAGGGTAAGACGGCCATCGTGACGGGTTCGACCTCCGGCATCGGGCTGGCCATCGCGCAGGAACTCGCGCGGCAGGGCGCGGATGTGGTGCTGAACTCCTTCACCGACCGCGCGGAGGATCATGAGATCGCCCGGCAGGTCGCGGAAGAAACGGGTGTGGCAGCCCGTTATGTTCAGGCGGACATGTCCAAGGCGGCGGAATGCCGCGGGCTGATCGAGAAGGTTGGGGCCTGTGATATTCTCGTCAACAACGCGGGCATACAATATGTGGCGCCGGTGGATGAGTTCCCGGTCGAAAAATGGGACGCAATCATTGCGATCAATCTTACATCCGCTTTCCACACCACGGCGGCAGCGCTCCCCCTGATGCGGGCGGCCGGCTGGGGACGGATCATCAATGTCGCCTCCGCTCATGGGCTGAGGGCCTCTCCCTACAAATCGGCCTATGTTGCTGCGAAGCATGGTATCGTGGGCTTTACCAAGACGGTGGGACTGGAAACCGCGCGGGAGAAGATCACCTGCAACGCCATCTGTCCGGGTTATGTCCTGACCCCGTTGGTGGAGGCGCAGATCCCCGACCAGATGAAGACCCACAAGATGGACCGCGAATCCGTCATCAAGAACGTGATGCTGGAGCGTCAACCCTCCCGCGAGTTCGTCACCGTGGAAGAGATCGCCGGCACGGCGGCCTTCCTGTGCAGCGATCATGCGGCGCAGATCACCGGAACGACCATATCGGTCGACGGGGGATGGACAGCGGAGTAACTCCATGCGCGATACCGCCCACGAACCACCGCGCCGCAAGCGCATCAACCTCGCCCTTCAGGGTGGCGGCGCGCATGGCGCGTTCACCTGGGGGGTTCTCACCCGTCTGCTGGAGGAGGAGGAGATCGAGATTGCCGCCATCTCCGGCACATCGGCGGGCGCTCTGAACGGTGCCGCACTGAAAGCCGGGCTGGCGGGCGCGGGGCGGGCGGAAGCGCAGGAGCATCTGGATTGGATATGGGCGCAGATGGGCGCGGTCACCGATATGCGCCTGACCAACTGGATGACCGCGCTCTGGCCCGCCGCACCGCTGTTCGTCCGCGCGGCGGAGGTCTGGATGAGCGTCGGGACGGTGGATTATCTGAGTCAGATCGTCAGCCCGTATTCCTATGGACCTGCCTATATGAACCCGCTGGAACGCGTGGTGAAACGCCTGCACTTCGAGAAGGTGCAGGCCGACAGGGGGCCGCGGCTTTACGTTTCGGCAACTAATGTCCGCACCGGCAAAATCCGCATCTTCGACAGTTGTGAGATCACCACGGATGCCATCCTTGCCTCCGCCTGTCTGCCGACGATCTTTCAGGCGGTGGAGATCGACGATCCGCAGACCGGACGGCGGGAGGCCTATTGGGATGGCGGCTATGTCGGAAATCCGGCGCTCTTTCCGCTCTACGATCCGGCTCTGCCCGACGATATCGTCATCGTGAACATCAATCCCATGACGCGGGAGGCACTGCCCATCACCCCGCTCGACATCGAGAACCGGGTGAATGAAATCAGCTTCAATTCTTCCCTCCTGCGCGACCTCAGGGCGATCGCCTTCGTGAAGGAGCTGATTGCAGACGGAAAGGTTGCGCGCGGCGCAATGAAGGATGTGAACATCCACATGATTTCTGACGACGCGCTGATGAACGACCTCTCGGCCACCACGAAGCTCCTGCCCACGCCGTTCTTCCTGAACGGTCTGCGGCAGGCGGGCTGGGCGGCGGCCGACCGCTTTCTGGCCGAGCATATGGCGGATCTCAACCAGCGATCGACCACCGATATCAGCGCGATGCTCTAGCCTGGCTGGGAGAGGGCGCGGGCTATCGCCGCGGCGAGGCGTGCGTTGGAGAGGACGAGCTGGATATTCGTGGCGAGCGAGCGTCCTTCCGTCAGATCGAAGATGCGGGACAAGAGGAAGGGTGTCACTTCCTTGGCGGCGATGCGCTGTGCCTCCGCTTCCGTCAGCGCCTGTTCGATGGCGGGGATCATCTCCTCACGCGGAATTTCGTATTCCGATGGCACGGGGTTGGCGACGAGTTGCCCTCCGCCCAGTCCCAATCCCGTGCGCATGGCATGAGCGGCCGCGATCTCCTCCGCCGTGTCCATCCGGAGCGGCGAGGGCAGGCCGGAGGAACGAGACCAGAAGGCGGGGAAGTCATCCTGGCCGAAAGTGATGACCGGCACGCCTTCAGTCTCCAGAACTTCCAGCGTTTTCGGCAGGTCCAGTATCGCTTTTGCCCCGGCCGCGACCACCGTCACGGGTGTGCGCGCCAGCTCCTTCAGATCGGCGGAGATATCGAAGCTGGTTTCAGCCCCACGATGGACGCCGCCGATGCCCCCCGTGGCGAAAACCGCGATTTCCGCCATATGGGCGGCGATCATCGTTGCCGCTACGGTCGTTGCGCCCGTGCGATGCTGCGCGAGGCAGGCAGCAAAATCGGCGCGGGATACCTTCATGACGTTTTCGGCGTGCCCAAGCGCTTCAAGCTCCGCTTCCGTCAATCCGATGTGGATCATGCCATCGAGCAGGGCGATGGTGGCGGGAACGGCCCCGGCGGCACGCACTTCTGCCTCCACCGCGCGGGCGGCTTCGACATTCTCGGGGTAGGGCATGCCGTGGGTAATGATCGTCGATTCGAGGGCTACGATCGGCAGGCCGCGCGCCTTCGCATCAGCGACTTCTGGTGCATAGATCAGGGGCAGGTCCACGGGGGTCATGGCGTCTCTCCGGTTGCGGCGGCGGGTGCCGAGATGTGATGGGCAGCGGCAGCGAGCGCGGCGGCAAGTGCCGCTTCCGCTGACAGGCCGCGAAGTTCAGCCGCCATATGGGCGGCCACGAAGGTGTCGCCTGCGCCGGTCACGCGCGCAACCCGAACCGGCGGGGGCAGGGCAGTGTACTCGCCCTCCTGGCTTGCGGAAACGACAGGGCGGGGGCCGTCCGTTACGACCACCCGACATGCGCCCGCAGCGCGGAGGGCGCGGGCCGCATCCACCGCGTCACCCTGCGGATGACCCAAGATCTCCTCCGCCTCGGCGCGGTTGAGATAAACCGTCGCCCCGGGATGACCGAGGAGGGGCAGAAGGCGGCGGGCTTTGCCTGGCCCTGCGGGCAAAAGGCGCAGGTCCATGGCCGCGAGCGCGGGCAAATCCGAAAGTGCCGTGAGCATGGCAGCGGGCAGGTTGCTCTCCACCAGAAGGGCCGCAGGAGGGGTCGTGAGGCAGGCAACGGTCGTGGTAAGCAGCGCCGGGCCTGCGGCTTCCAGCGTACGGCTATCCGCTACGGCAGCGACAAGACCGTTTTCATCCTCGATGGCAAGATAGCGGTCCGCAGCATCATCAGACCCGCGGAGGATATGCTCCACCCCGACACCCGCCCGCCGGGCCTCGGCAATCAGCGCGTCCCCCTCCGCACCGCTGCCCGTGGCCGAGATCAGGCTTGCGCGCAAACCCTGCCGGACAAGGGCGCGCGCGACATTGAACGCAACGCCCCCTGGCAGACGCATGATACGTCCCGGCACGTCACCGCCCCGCGTGAGCGGCTGTGTTGCATGGGCAATGACATCCCAATGAAGCGCGCCAAGACACAGGATGAACGGAGTATCGTCGGTCATGCCACTTCAATGGCAGGCAGACGGCCGCCGGGCAAGGGAGCAGGAGAACCTCTCTTGCAAATGCTCCGCGCAAGCCTTATATGCGCGCTCACTTCACAGGCGAGGCTCGGGCCATTCGGGGGAGACATCCCCGAAAGGTCCACCGGTTGGGGAAACCCTATTGGCTTCGCCGCGGCGTAAACCGGAAAGGAAAAGACATGGCGCTTCCTGATTTCTCCATGCGTCAGCTCCTCGAAGCTGGCGTTCACTTTGGTCACCAGACCCAACGCTGGAACCCGCGCATGGCGCCGTATATCTACGGCGACCGCAACGGCATCCACATTATCGACCTGACGCAGACCGTTCCCATGCTGGATGCGGCGCTCAACGTCATCCGTGAGACCGTCGCCAAGGGCGGCCGTGTGCTGTTTGTCGGCACGAAACGCCAGGCTGCTGGCGCGATCGCGGAAGCCGCTGAAAAATCGGCTCAATATTACATGAACCACCGCTGGCTGGGCGGTACGCTGACCAACTGGAAAACCGTTTCCCAGTCGATCCAGCGCCTGAAGCAGCTCGACGAAGTGCTCTCCACCGGCGCTGAAGGTCTGACGAAGAAAGAGCGTCTCCACATGGAGCGCGAGCAGTCGAAACTTCAGGCTTCCCTCGGCGGTATCCGCGAGATGGGCGGCGTGCCGGACCTGCTGTTCGTCATCGACGTGAACAAGGAAGACCTCGCCATCGCGGAAGCCCAGAAGCTCGGCATCCCGGTCGTGGCCGTGGTCGACACCAACTGCTCGCCCAAGGGCGTGGACTATGTGATCCCGGGCAACGACGATGCGGCCCGCGCGATCTCCCTCTATTGCGACCTTGCGGCGCGTGCGGCTCTGGACGGCATGTCCGCTCAGCTCGGTGCCGCTGGCGTTGACCTCGGTGCGCTGGAGGAAGCTCCGGCCGAAGAACTCGACGAGACGCTGGACGCCTGATTTCGGTCCGGCTTCCGCCGGATCGTCATACCCTTGTTGCCGGGAGGGCTCATCAGCCTTTCCCGGCATTTTCGAGACAGAAGGAGAGCCCCGATGGCGATCACCGCCCAGATGGTTAAGGAACTGCGCGAATCCACCGGCGCAGGCATGATGGACGCCAAGAAAGCCCTGACCGAAACCGATGGCGACATGGAAGCGGCCGTTGACTGGCTGCGCACCAAGGGCCTCGCGAAAGCTGCGAAGAAATCGGGGCGCGTGGCCGCCGAAGGTCTCGTCAGCGTTGCCGTTGACGGCGGTCGCGGCGTGGCCATCGAGGTGAACTCGGAGACGGACTTCGTCGCGAAGAACGCCGACTTCCAGCAGCTGGTGGGTGAGATCACCAAAGTCGCACTTCAAACCGGTGAGTCGGTCGAGGTGGTCAAGGCCGCTGATCTGAATGGCAAGACCGTGGACGAAGTGCTGACCGAGGCGATTGCCCGCATCGGTGAGAACATGACGCTCCGCCGGATGCACGTTCTGGATGGCGACACGGTCGTCTCCTATGTGCACAATGCCGCGACCGATGGCATGGGCAAGATCGGCGTGCTCGTTGCGCTGACCGGTCCGGCCGACAAGGCGCAGGAGATCGGCAAGCAGATCGCCATGCACGTCGCCGCGACCAACCCGGCCTCGCTTTCCGACAAGGATATCGACCCCGCGCTTGTCGAGCGTGAGAAGCATGTCCTGAGCGAACAGGCCCGTGAATCCGGCAAGCCGGAAGCGGTGATCGAGAAGATGATCGAGGGCCGGATGAAGAAGTTCTTCGAGGAGGTTACGCTTCTCGGCCAGAAATTCGTCATCAATCCCGATGTGACCGTGGCCGAAGCGGCGAAGGAAGCCGGTGTCGAAGTGACCGGTTTCGTTCGTGTCATGGTGGGCGAGGGCGTCGAGAAGAAAGAAGAGGACTTTGCTGCCGAGGTCGCCAAGACCCTCGCCGGCTGAAGTCGGAACGGCTATCGTTCAAATGTGCGGTGCAGCCTGAAAAGGCTGCACCGCTGGCATTTCGGCCCCTTGGGAAGACCGACTTACCAGACGAACAAACGCTATTAAAACCACGCCCGTCCGCCTTGGAGAGGATGGTCCTGAAATACCCAGTTTCCCCGCCCCACCTTGTCCCACGACCAAAGCCGCCACTCTCGGAACAATTGCAGTTTGGGGGGTCAGGCAGGAAACTAAAGTGGGGGAATCCATACCCGTCGCATATTGCGACGAAAAATCTAATCGGACTCCCAGTGCTTGGGCGCCTTTCCGGCGAATGCATGATTATTGGGCATAAGAGCCGGCGGCCCTGCCTGGATAAGCTGGGAGGAAAGCGCCTGAGCCACCGCTTGGGCCGTGGTCTCGGCGTCCAGCATCTCTCGTGCAAGCCGCAGATGCTTCTCCGCCGTGGCCCTGCTGATCCCGAGAAGCGCTGCGATATCCTGAACCGATTTGCCCGCCGCAGACCATTCGAGAACTTCACGCTGACGCTTGGTCAATATCGCCATCATGGCCGACGGCACCGTCAACGCCTTGAGATGGAAGACCTTCGTTAGCAGCAGCAGGAAGTCGGCCTTCGCTCGCCAGATCCTCTCAATGTCGACCTGTGTAGCCGTGTCACGGCATGTCATCAGGTCGATCGCAGCACGTCTGCGGCTACCGGTTTCGCCCAATGAGATCGTAATGCCGCCGCGAATTCCGTAGCTCTTCTGCAGGTTGAGCATCTCCTGCTCCTCAGCAGACAACTCGCCCCGACTATCCCTCTGATAGATCTCGGACCACAGAAGCACACCGGAGTTACCGGCCACCCATCTGACAATCGGCGAGCAAAAGAAGTTCTTTCCGCCGTAAGCTTGGCAAAAGCTCTTGTCGAGGTTACTGACGAGCATTGTGCCCGTCGATGTGGCGCGAAGGGGATATCCCGGTGCGGGCCGTGCCTGACCGAACAGGATGGCATCGAAGCCCTCTGCTGTCATCAGCCTGATGAAAATCCGCCAGAGATCTTCAAAGTTTGAACACTCGAGAAGTGAATTAATCTTTTCAAAGTCGGTCATAAGAATTTCGAAGAAACCAGTACTCTGCAGATTCTTTCGGATTGCACCGGTTTCTTCAAGGGCTCGCCGACGTCTTGGCGGCCGACAGTTAAGAATATTTAATAAACGCGTCGAAATCGTCAGGAAAAAGGTGATGTCAGCCTTGCGCGGCCTCGGCTGCAGAACGAAGCGCCGATATGTTACGGGCGTAAGTTTCCGGCTGCTCGACAGAGCCATCCCTGAATACGGCGGACCCGGCTACGAGAACGTCTGCTCCAGCCGCCGCGACAAGCGGTGCTGTCTGCGGATCGATCCCGCCGTCTACCTGCAGATGGATGTCCCGATCACCTATCATCTTCCGCGCATCACGCACTTTGTCCACCAGAGAGGGCAGGAACTTCTGTCCGCCAAACCCTGGGTTGATCGTCATGACGAGGATAAGGTCAATCGCGTCGAGGATATGCTCCAACCCGGCGAGAGGTGTTGTCACGTTCAACGCAACACCGGCCTTCTTGCCTTGCGCACGAACCGCCTGGAGTGATCGATGAAGATGCGGACCGGCTTCTGCATGGATGGTCAGAAGATCGGCACCGGCCTTTGCGAAGGCTTCGATATAAGGGTCTGCGGGGGCGATCATCAAATGAACATCCATGAACGTCGTCACATGGGGCCTGATGGCCGCCACGACATTCGGTCCGATCGTCAAGTTGGGCACGAAGTGGCCGTCCATGGGATCGACATGTATCCAGTCGGCGCCCTGCGCCTCAACCGCACGTATCTCCGCCCCGAGATTGGCAAAGTCAGCCGAGAGAATTGAAGGTGCGATCTTGATGGAACGGTCGAAGGTCATGATGATTTCCTCTGTAGCGAGTCCAAAAGTCCATGCCAGATCGAGAGCGCCGACGGAAGATGGACATGTTTATATTACATAATCATTATTACATTTGTGATGGATTTGGCTTGTTGGGTTCGAGATTGAGCTGCGAAGCGAAGTAACAATCGCCCGCGCCGTTGGCTCTGCCGCGACCCTAACCCCGACAGTCTCTCAAGACGTGGTGTGTCAGCCCTGCGCGCGCCCCGTGAAGCTCTCTCGGCTGGCGAGTAAGGACCGAAGTATTCAAGCCCTGAATGAGTGACTTGCTTGAGTATCAGAACGTCCCTGCAGGGCATGCTTCACCGGTGATGTCTTCACTATCGGCATGGGAAAGCGAATATCGCCTAAAAAATAATCATTACAACAATTTGCCAGCCTGAAATGCAAGCATAAAAAATTAAAGTACGCCCCGTTAAGTTCAATCGAAAGAAAATATCTTCAAGCGAAAAATTTTACCATACAGTCAATAAATGGCTGAACAGGGAGAAACCGAGATGGAAGTGGGTGTCTTCATTCCCATCGGCAACAACGGCTGGCTGCTTTCTGAGACGGCGCCGCAATACAAGCCGACATTCGAGTTGAACAAGCAGATCACGCTCGCTGCCGAACGGCATGGTTTCGACTTTGCCCTGTCGATGATCAAGCTGCGTGGCTTCGGTGGCAAGACCGAGTTCTGGGACTACAACCTTGAGAGCTTCACGCTGATGGCTGGCCTTGCGGCCGTCACCTCTCGGATCAAGCTCTTCGGGACGGCGGCGACGCTGGTGATGCCGCCGGCTATCGTTGCGCGTATGGCAACCACCATCGACTCCATATCCAACGGGCGCTTCGGCATTAATCTCGTGACCGGATGGCAAAGGCCGGAATACAGCCAGATGGGCTTGTGGCCTGGCGATGACTATTTCGGCGACCGTTACGAATACCTTGGGGAATATGCCACTATCCTGAAGGAATTACTTGAAACGGGCCAGTCAGATGCCAAGGGTCGCTACTTCCAGATGGACGACTGTCATATGAAGCCCGTGCCGAAGGGAGATGTGAAAATCATCTGTGCCGGCTACTCGGATAAGGGCATGGCGTTCTCTGCAAAATATGCCGATTACAGCTTCTGTTTCGGCGTTGGCGTCAACACACCTTCTGCCTTCGCTCCTACAAATCAGCGGCTCCTCGCTGCGACGGAAAAGACCGGGCGCGACGTTCGCTCCTTCGTGCTGACCATGATCATCGCGGAGGAGACTGCGAAAGAAGCTTGGGACAAGTGGGAGCTCTATAAATCCGGCGCGGATGAGGAGGCGATCAAGTGGCTGGGCCTTCAAAGCGCCGCAGACACGAAATCCGGCTCCGATACAAACGTGCGCCACATGTCCAGCCCGGTTTCTGCCGTGAACATCAATATGGGTACGCTTGTCGGCTCCTATGAGGAAGTGGCGGCCATGCTGGATGAGATGGCGGACGTGCCGGGAACGGGCGGCGTCATGCTCACCTTCGACGATTTCCTTGAGGGGGTCGAGAAGTTTGGCACGCGAATTCAACCGCTGATGAAATCCCGGCAACATATCCAACTGGAGGCGGCGGAATGAACGCGCCTGTGGATACACGCGCGGGTCGTGAAGGAGGGCGCAGCGTGACCCTCCCTTCCCGTCCCGAAGCCCTGATCGTCAATCCGGATGAGACCGCGGTTGTTGTGGTGGATATGCAGAACGCCTATTCCACCCCCGGCGGCTACGTGGATCGCGCTGGCTTCGACATCTCCGGCTCCCGCTCTGTCATCGACAACATCGCGCGGGTGGTCGAGGCTGCCCGGGCGGCGGGAATACCGGTGATCTATTTTCAGAACGGTTGGGATCCCGATTACGTCGAAGCAGGCGGCCCAGGATCTCCGAACTACCATAAATCCAATGCTCTCAAATATATGCGGGCCAATCCCGCGGCAAAAGGTGAGCTGCTTTCAAAGGGCGGCTGGGACTACGCCATCGTCGATGAACTGGTACCTCAGCCGGGTGATATCGTGGTGCCGAAGACGCGCTATTCCGGCTTTTTCAACTCCACGATGGATTCCACGCTGCGCGCGCGCGGTATCCGCAATCTCGTCTTCGTCGGCATAGCGACCAACGTCTGCGTGGAATCGTCGCTCCGCGATGCGTTCCATCTGGAGTATTTCGGCGTGGTACTGGAGGATGCGACGCATCATCTGGGGCCGAAGCTCATGCAGGATGCCGCGATCTACAATATCGAGACCTTCTTCGGCTGGGTCTCCACAACCGCTGATTTCTGCGGTGCGATCGGTCAGATCGCGCCCAGCGATGCGACCGTCTGAGAGAGGATCATCATGCCCAAGGAAATCGTCGTCCCCGCCGGCAGCGGCAAGCCGCTCGCCCCCTATTCGCCCGGGACCAAAGCGGATGGGGTCGTCTATGTGTCGGGCACCCTGCCCTTCGACAAGGATAACAACGTCGTTCACGTCGGCGATGCAGCGGCTCAGACACGGCATGTGCTGGAACTCATCAAGTCGGTGATCGAAACGGCGGGCGGCACGATGGAGGATGTTACGATGAACCACATCTTCCTGACGGACTGGGTCAACTACGGTGCGATCAATACGGTTTATGCGGAGTTCTTTCCGGGCGACAAGCCGGCGCGCTATTGTGTCCAGACCGGTTTGGTGAAGCCCGATGCGCTGGTCGAAATCGCCTCCGTTGCACATATCGGCAAATAGATTGCGGTTCGATATCCATGAGGGACCGGAGGGAGCGCAGACCGTTGTTCTTTCCTCCGGTCTTGGGGGTTCCGCGGGATACTGGTCCGCCAATCTGCCTGCGCTGACAGCGCGCCACCGCGTCGTGACCTACGATCATCGTGGTTGCGGGCGGACGGGCGGCTCCGTGCCGGAGGGCACGACGATCGCCGATATGGCCGATGATCTGCAGGAGGTGCTGGAGGCATCCGCCACGCCACGTGCCCATATCGTGGGCCATGCTCTTGGTGGGTTGATCGGTCTGGAAATGGCGCTTCGGACGCCGGAACGCGTGGCGAGCCTCACGCTCATCAATGCGTGGAGCCGGGTGGACGGCCAGTCGCTCCGCTGCTTCGAAACGCGGCTTGCCCTGCTCGATCACGCGGGTGTGCCAGCATTCGTCAGGGCACAGCCGCTTTTTCTCTATCCGGGTGAATGGATGGCGGCTCGACCCGAGCATATGGCAGCGGAGGAGGCGCATGGCATCGCGCATTTTCAGGGGGTGGAGAACGTGAAGCGCCGCATCGCCGCCCTCGCCGCCTTTGACCGGGATGACCGGCTGGGAGAGGTGGCCGTCCCGGTGCTGGCTCTGGCGACGAGGGATGATCTGCTTGTCCCCTGGAGCCGCTCCGCCCGGCTGGCCGAAGGGATCGCGGGTGCGCGCTTCGTGCTGGAACCGGAGGGGGCACATGCGGTGAACGTCACGCGGCCGGAGCGGTTTGACACCATTCTGGCCGATTTCCTGAGCAACGTCTGACTATTTGCTCTCGCGGCGTTCGTCGCGGGAGCGTTTGGGACCATTCTCCAGCCGCTCGGCAAAGGCAGTGCGGTCTTCCGGCGTCATCGCCGCGATCCGGTCGAGCAGCAGGGCCTGCCCCATCTGGAAGCCCTGGTCCGCCCGCTGCCGCTGTGCCTCAAACAACCGCTGGACCTCCGCCCGGTCGAACGTTTCCGCGCGCAGCAGGGCGGCGAGGGCCTGGCGTTCTTCCTGCATTCGCCCCCGGAAATTCGTGTCGCGGCTTTGCGTGATGAAAGCGCGTCGGAGTGCTTCGCGATCCTCCGGCCCAAGGGCATAGGTATAGGGCCCGAAGCCGATCCCGCCCGGAGGAGGGCCTCTGTGAAAGAGGTAGGCCCCGGCCAGAAAACCCGCAACGATGAGGTTTAGCCCGAGTGAGGCTATGAGGACGGTGCGGGTGGTACGGCCCATGCGGGGGGTTTCGGTCGTCATCTCATTCCTCCGCCGCTGCCATGTCAAAGGGCGCGGCCATCAGATCAATCGTGGTGCTTTCGGCGGCCTCCGGCAGGGCCTGTGCCGCGAGACCCCGCACCGCATCCGGCATCGCGATCCCAAGCCAGAGGCCCGCGACGGTTGCCGTCGCCAAGCCGGTGATACCCTGCCACCCGCCCAGCAGGGCGAACCACCTCTGCCGTGAGGGGGTATCTGCCCGTCGCCGGGATGTGGTCGTGATATCGGTGCGCACCCGCTCTGCATCCGCCAGTACCCGCGCGAGCAATTCCGCATCGGCCACCGGAGCGGCAGCCCTGCCCGCTGCGAAGAAGGCATCCAGTTCGGCGAAGTCCTCCCCGCCGGTTTCGGTATTGCGCTCAACCATGTCGATACCCCAGTTCTTCGCGCCGCGTGGCGAGCCGAGCCGCCAGCATGCGTTTGCCTCTTGCGAGAAGGCTTTCCACCGCTTCCACCCCCACCTCCATCACCGCAGCGATCTCCGGGTTCGACAGACCTTCCAGATGGCGCAACACCACCGCTTGCCGCTGCCGCTCCGGCAGGAGGGCCAGCGCCTCTTCGAGCGCGCGCGCCCTGTCGGCCTCCATCAGCCCTTCGTCGGCGTCAGGTCGGTCGTCCTCCGGTTCCGCGATCTGGTCCAGCGCCACGCCACGCCGCCGCCGGAGGCGGTCGGTGCAAAGGTTGGAGGCGACGCGATAGAGCCAGGTGGAGACCTGAGCCTCCCCTCGCCGCCACTCCGCAGCGACGCGCCAGAGCCGCAGCATCGCCTCCTGCGTGACGTCCTCTGCCTCCGCCCTGTCGCCCAGCATACGCGCGGCGAAGGAGAGCAGGCGTGGCGTCAACCGCAACGTCAGCACACGCGCAGCGGCGGCGTCGCCGTTGGCGTAGAGGACGAGCAAGGTCTCGTCCGGCACGTCAGCAAGGTCGTCAAGCGGCATGGACATGTCCGAAAGGGGTAGTCGAGGCGGCGGGCAGGCTCAAGGCGCGGAAACCCGTGCCGTGAGCCTGCGCTGACTTCAGTTCGCGTCCGGTCCCGGATGGTTTGGCGCATGCGGCATGGGACGTCGTCCCTCGCCCTTGCCCCCGGCATGCTCCCCCTTCGGGCCGCGCTGCGCCATCCGCTCCTGCATCCGGGCGCGGGCTGCATCCGCCTCCTCCTGCGTGACGACCCCGTCGCCATCGGCGTCGATCCGGTCGAACATGCGACGGGTCATCTGCATGCCGCCCCGTTCTCCAAACCCGCCGGGCGCGAGCAGTTCGTCGGCGCCGAGCCGGCCATCGCCATTCGCATCGCGCTGATCGAGAAGCACATCGACCTGACGTTCGATCCGCTGCCTCGCCTGTGCGAGGCGGAAGTTGACGATCTCCTCCTTGGACAGAAAGCCGTCGCCATTCGCATCCAGCCCTGCCACTGCGGCAGCGCGGGCGGCCTGCACCTCTTCCCATGTCACCCGGCCGTCGCCATCGGTATCAAGCCGCTCGAACATTCCGTGCGGTCCGCCTGGGCCCGGTTCCGGAGCGCGATCCTGTGCGATGGCAAGGCCTGGCAGCGCAAAGGTGGCAAGGATCAGTGCGGCTCCTGTGGTTCTGAGTTTCATCGGTCGCTCCTGTCTGAAGGACGCCGGATCGTTCCGGCTGTCCTCCTCCTAACGGACGAGACGCGAGGTTCCGTCGCTGTCCCCCCTTTCCATTGTCCAGGCGATAGGCCACCTTGGCGGCGAGGAGACGCGTCATGACCGAAAGTACTGCATCCATCCTGCCGAAGTCGGCTTCCGATTCCGGTATTGAACGGCCCTTCTGGCCCGCAGTCCTGCGTGGCTGGCGTGGTCGCTGCCCTGCCTGTGGCGAAGGGCGTATCATGGAGGGATATCTGAAGGTACGTCAGTCCTGCCCGTCCTGCGGTGAGGATCTGAGCCATCAGCGCGCGGACGACGGTCCCGCCTATCTGACGATCCTTGTCGTCGGTCACATCATGGCGCCGCTTATCCTCGTGGTTTTCAACGCGTGGCGGCCTTCTCCGCTTGTGCTGATCACGACATTTTCCATCGGGACGGTCGGCCTTTCGCTCTGGCTGCTGCCACGGTTCAAAGGCGCGCTGGTTGGCCTGCAATGGGCAAAGCGGATGCACGGTTTCGGAGGCCGCAAATGAGTGCCGATACCCTGCCCGTCCGTATCCGCGACGCTGCGACGACCATTGTGGTCCGGTCTGACGGCCCGGTTCCCCGCGTGCTTATGGGGCAACGGGGCAAGACTGCCGCCTTCATGCCGGAGAAATTCGTCTTTCCCGGGGGGGCTGTCGATCCTTCCGATGGCGATGTGCCGTTTGCCACGCCGCTCGAGCCGCAGGTCGCCGCGCGGCTTTCCCATGATTCCGAGGAGCGGCTGATCCCGGCGCTCGCCGGTGCGGCAATTCGTGAGCTGTGGGAGGAAACAGGGCTTGCCCTGGGCCGTCATGGTACCTGGACGGGGGAAGTTCCCGAGGACTGGGCAGATTTCGCCGCGGCGGGGCTGCTGCCTGCCGCGGGAGCGCTCGACTTCGTGTTCCGCGCCATCACGCCCGACGGCCGTCCCCGCCGCTTTGATGCGCGGTTCTTCCTTGTCGATGCAGCGGAACTGGTGGGCGACCTCGACGATTTTTCCCGCGCCTGTGACGAACTTTCGGAGTTGCAGTGGATCCCTCTGCCGGAGACACGCTCCTTCAACCTGCCGTTCGTGACGGAAGTGGTTCTGGGCGAGATCTCCCGCGCCGTTCGCGAAGGCGGACGACCGGCGAGTGTGCCTTTCTTCGACAACCGCACGGCGCGCTCCGTCTTTTCCCGCATCGGCTGATTAGCGGAGCGTCAGCACCAGAAGCAGGATGCTTCCCAGCACCAGCACCATGCCGAGATATTCGCGTGGCGTGATCCGCTCCCGGAAGACGATCCATGAGGCGGCGATGGTGAAGACCATCTCCACCTGCCCGACGGCGCGCACATATGTGGCATTCTCCAGCGCAAAGGCCGTGAACCAGCACAGCGAGGCCAGCATGCCCGACAGGCCGATCACCGCTGTTACCCGCCACGCCTTCAGCACGCGGAGAATGGCCCCGCGCTCGCGGAGCGAAAGCCAGATCCCCATGGCGATGGTCTGAAAGCTGGTGACACAGGCCAGCGTGAAGGCCGCGCGTAGAAACGCGCTCCCCTCTCCCAGCGCCAGCGTTGCGCCCCGGTAGCCTATGGCCGAAACCCCGAACCCTGCCCCGGCCGCGATCCCCAGCGCCGCCGAGCGGCTGAGAAGGCTGGCGCTTCCGGGTTTGCGGGAAAGCGTCAAAATGCCCGCGACACCCAGAAGGATCGCGCCAAGAGCGAGCGGAGAGACCGCCTCACCCAAGACCACGGCGGAGAACAGTGCGACCTGCAGCGTCTCCGTCTTTGTAAAGGCCATTCCAACAGCGAAGTTCCGCTCTCCGAACAGGGCGAGCGTGGCGAGCGTGCCAAGGATCTGCCCCACCCCCCCGCCAAGGGCAAAGACCCAGAACATCGCCGACGTGTCCGGCCATCCCAGCCCGGAGCTTGCCCAGGCGAGCCACGCGAAGATGACCGCAAAGGGCGCGGCAAACAGGAACCGGGAATAGCTGGCGGCCCCTGTCGACAGGCCGGTATCCTTCAGCCGCTTCTGGAGGAGGAAACGAACTGTCTGAAGCAGCGCGGCGGTGACGGTGACGGGGATCCAAAGCATGCACGTGCTGTGCCATGTTGTCGCGGCATTTGGAACGGCCTATGGCTTTGGCGGCAGGTCTTGCGGAAGATTGTGGATCGCCTGCCGCAGAAGATCTCCCAGCAACAGGATCTGCTCCTCCTGCTTGGCCACGATGGCGCGAAGTTCCTCATTCCGCATCCGGTCGAGCTTTTCGTGCAGGGCCATGATCTCTATCTCCGACTTCAGATTCACCTCGTAATCATGGCTGGCGTTCAACCGGTCCTTCTCCGCCTGGCGGTTCTGGCTCATCATGATGATGGGCGCCTGAAATGCTGCAAGCATGGAGAGAATCAGGTTGAGAAAGATGAATGGATAAGGGTCCGGCGCCTCGCCGCGCGCAAGGATGTTGGCCAAGGTCCACAGCGTCAGGAACGCGATGAAACACAGGATGAAGGTCCATGACCCGCCGAACCGTGCCACGCCATCCGCCAACCGGTCACCGAGGTCGAGGCGCGAGTCGAATCTGCGGTTCATGTCGGTTGCGACGGTGCGGCGGTTGAGCAGGCGCCGGATGACGTTGCGCTCCCTGGGGCCGATCTCCTCCGGCTCCAGATAACGGGCCGCGGTGTCATCTATCTTGCGCTGATCAGGCGGTTCTGGCTCTCGGCCAGAGAAAGTGTCGTCGCTCCGGGTCATCGCATCCTCCGCTACTGTGGCGAAATGCTAGCCCGTGTCTGGCCCTTGGCGCTACTACTGCACCCGTGCGGCGGCCAGTATCGGACCCTGCCCCGCCCGTTGGAAAAGTACCGCCGCAGGCTCGACACCTTCGACATGAACGCGGAACCGCAGCGTGCCGGTGCCGTTCCATCGTCCAAGGGTTTTCCAGTCGGTGACGATATTGTGGTAGCTGACCGTGCGCCCCGCATTCTCGCCGTCGTCGATCCTGACCGTTTCCTCTGGCTTGTAGCGCACCAGCTGCACGACGATCTCTCCCGGTGCTGCTGCGCCCTGCGGCCCGTCGAGGCTGGCAACGGATGCTGCCGCCGTCGCGTCGCGGGGGTCGGTCGCCACCGCTTCGACCACGGCGGTGTCCCCATCCACACGGATGCGGAGCCGGAGCGTCGATACCTGCGCGAGATGCGCCCGGATGATCTCCCCAATGGCGGCGAAGTCATTGCCGATGAGCTGTTCCTGACCGCCGACGATGACCTGCGGCGTGTAGATCATCTTGGCTCCGGCAACGCGGGCATAGGTCTTCTGTCGCTTCGTGGCCTCCGCCCGGGCAAAGCCGTCAGCCCAGCCGATATAATCCCAGTAGTCCACATGCAGCGCCAGTGCGATCACGTCGCTGCGTTCCGCGAGTTCACCCAGAAAGGCATCGGCGGGCGGACAGGCGGAGCAGCCTTGCGCCGTGAAAAGCTCGACCACCGCGACCCGCGGCGCCTCCACTGCTCCGGGGAGCGTATCGGCGGGCTGCTGCGGGGCAACAGGCTGGCCGGAGGCATGGTCCTGCGCCAGAAAATTCATCGACGGCCCCTCGCTCCAGCCGCCTCCCGTCTCCTGCGCCGCGACCGGTCCGCCAAGACCGATGACCAGGGCGAAAGCGGTGCAGATCCGGCGATGCATCTTCTGTCCTCCGACCATTCTCCCTGTCCCGGTCGTAGTGAAGCGGTGGAGGCAAGGCCAATCAAGGTTTTGCGAGTGTGGAGCAGTGGTATTTCACGGCGTTGCGCGCAGGCAACACTCCCCGGTCAAGGCCCTGGCGGCAACGATCAGCTCCCGATGAGAATACCGCTTCCGCTCTGGTGGTTTGCAGTGCACAACGGTATACATTCGCTTGCCGCCCCTTGAACAGAGGGCGCCATTGCGGCATAGCGGCAGCAGCGACACCCCTGAAGACGGAAGGGAGCCAATATGCCCATCATGGTCGGTAAAGACACCGCCGGGACGCGCAAGACGCTGACCGCTGGCGGCAAGACGTATTCCTATTACTCCATACCGGCAGCGGAGGCGGCAGGGCTCGGCGATTTCTCGAAACTCCCCGCCTCGTTGAAGGTGGTGCTTGAGAACATGCTCCGCTTCGAGGATGGCGGTTTCACCGTCTCCGTGGAGGATGTGAAGGCCTTCGCCGAATGGGCAAAGCTCGGCGGCAAGAACCCGCGGGAGATCGCCTATCGCCCCGCGCGCGTGCTGATGCAGGACTTCACCGGTGTCCCCGCCGTGGTGGACCTCGCCGCCATGCGCGACGGGATTATCGCGCTCGGCGGTGATGCGCAGAAGATCAACCCGCTGAACCCCGTCGATCTGGTCATCGACCACTCGGTGATGATCGACGAATTCGGCAACCCCCGCGCCTTCCAGGTCAACGTCGATCTGGAATATGAGCGCAACATCGAACGCTACCAGTTCCTGAAATGGGGTCAGAACGCGTTCAACAACTTCCGCGTGGTTCCGCCCGGCACGGGCATCTGCCACCAGGTCAACCTCGAATACCTCGCCCAGACCGTCTGGACCGATACCGATCAGGATGGCAACGAAGTCGCCTATCCCGATACGCTCGTCGGTACCGACTCGCATACGACGATGGTGAACGGCCTTGCCGTGCTCGGCTGGGGCGTCGGCGGCATCGAGGCGGAAGCGGCGATGCTGGGCCAGCCGGTCTCCATGCTGATCCCGGAAGTCGTGGGCTTCAAACTCACCGGCAAGATGGTTGAGGGCACGACGGCAACCGACCTCGTTCTGAAGGTCGTGCAGATGCTGCGCAAGAAGGGCGTGGTCGGCAAGTTCGTCGAATTCTACGGCGAGGGGCTGGATCACCTGCCGCTGGCGGATCGGGCGACCATCGCCAACATGGCTCCCGAGTATGGCGCAACCTGCGGCTTCTTCCCCATCGACAACGAGACGCTGCGTTATCTGCGTAACACCGGGCGGGACGAAGATCGTATCGCGCTGGTTGAAGCCTATGCCAAGGAAAACGGCATGTGGCGCGGCGCGGATTACGAGCCGGTCTATACCGATACGCTGCACCTTGACATGGCGGAGATCGTGCCGGCCATCTCCGGCCCGAAACGCCCGCAGGACTATACGCCCCTGAGCCTTGCTGCCCGCGCCTTCTACAAGACCGTCAGCGAGTACCGTGGCATCGACATGTCCGTGGCCGCCGATGAAATGGCGGAAGAAGGTGGCGGTGTCGTCTCGACCGGTCAGGATGTGCGCAAGACCGTAGCGGTCGAAGGCACGGACTACACCATTCGCGATGGCTCCGTGGTGATCGCGGCGATTACTTCCTGCACCAACACGTCGAACCCCTACGTGATGATCGGTGCGGGCCTTGTCGCACGGAAAGCTCGGGCACTCGGCCTGACGCGGAAACCGTGGGTCAAGACATCTCTGGCGCCCGGATCGCAGGTCGTTGCCGAATATCTGAATGCCGCCAACCTGCAGGAAGACCTCGACGCGCTCGGCTTCAACCTGGCCGGCTTTGGCTGCACGACCTGCATCGGCAACTCCGGTCCGCTGGGTGATCCGGCGATCTCCAAGGCGATCAACGAAAACGATCTGGTCGCGACCGCCGTGCTCTCCGGCAACCGCAACTTCGAAGGGCGGATCTCGCCGGACGTGCGGGCGAACTACCTTGCCTCTCCGCCGCTGGTCGTCGCCTATGCCATCGCCGGTGACGTCAACATCAACCTGACCAAGGATCCGATCGCCCAGACGCCGGACGGCAAGAATGTCTATCTGAAAGACATCTGGCCGACCAATGAGGAGATCGCCGAGCTGGTCGAGGCGACCGTGACCCGTCAGGCGTTCCAGTCGAAATACGCCGACGTGTTTAAGGGCGACGAGAAGTGGCAGGCGGTGGAGACGACCGACTCCGAAACCTACGACTGGCCGCCGACATCGACCTATATTCAGCATCCTCCCTATTTCCAGGGCATGTCGCGGGAGCCGGGCGTCATCAGCGACATCGAGGGCGCACGTATCCTCGCGGTGCTCGGAGACATGATCACGACCGACCACATCTCTCCCGCAGGGTCGTTCAAGCCGACGACGCCGGCCGGGAAGTATCTTGTGGAACGGCAGGTTGCTCAGAAGGACTTCAACTCCTACGGCTCGCGCCGCGGGAACCATGAGGTCATGATGCGCGGCACCTTCGCCAACATCCGCATCAAGAACGAGATGCTGGACGGGGTCGAGGGCGGCTATACCAAGGGGCCCGATGGGGAACAGACCTCCATCTTCGACGCGGCTATGGAGTACAAGGCCGAGGGCATTCCGCTCGTCATCTTCGGCGGCGTGGAATACGGCGCCGGCTCCTCGCGCGACTGGGCCGCGAAGGGTACTAACCTGCTCGGTATGAAAGCTGTGATCGCCGAGAGCTTCGAGCGGATCCACCGGTCCAACCTCGTCGGCATGGGCGTCATCCCGTTTGAGTTCACCGAGGGTCAGAACCGCAAGAACCTCGGCCTCAAAGGCGATGAAACGGTGGAGATCCATGGCCTTGCGGGCGACTTCAAGCCGCTCTCGCTCGTGCCCTGCACCATCACCTCGCCCGATGGCTCGGTGAAGAACATCCAGCTCAAGGCCCGCGTCGATACCGAGGTAGAGATCGAATACCTCAAGAACGGCGGCGTGCTGCATTACGTGCTGCGCAATCTCGCCAAGAGCTGAGCCAAGCCGCACAGGTCTCACGCTAATGATCCCCCGGAGGCAACTCCGGGGGTTTTCTTGTACCGAAAGAGGGGGGCGAACCACTCCCCTCCGCTGCCGATTTCCGACTTCTATTCGGTCCTTTGAGAGGCAGCGGGAAAAGCCGAACTGTCGTGCTCTGGAGTCGCGGAATCGGTTCCGGAATGGTCGGAACGTTGAAGATGTCCGGCTGGGATTACCTCATATCGCGCGCGATTTCGGCTCCAACGCAGACTTTTCTCGGCGGCCTCTTAAGCGGAGTTCCCTATCGTTGACGGAAAGCTCGGCGCTTGCTTTCATGCCGCTTGACAGAGGCGGGCCTCGGGCAAAAGTTGGACGGTGTAGGTCCTCTTCATGAAGGGTCGTCGCATGTTCACCCCATACACGCCAGCCGCTGCGTCCGTCAGTTCGCGGAAGCTCCATGCAAGGACCGGGAGCCACGGGCGCAGTCCGCGAGCAAAGCCGTGGCGCAACGTGGTGGCTCTTATCCTCACGTTCTGGCTTGCGGCACCGGCTGCGGAAGCGGCGACATACCGGCTGACGCTCAACGAAGTGCCGTTCAGCGGGATCCCGACAGGCCGAAGCTGGGCAGGTTGGATGGAGATTGCCGCCACCGGTGCCGTAAGGGATGCGGAAATCTCGCTGCCCGGCCTTTCCTATCTGTACCCGGACATGCAGACCTACAGCCTGCCGATGTTCGGGCTGTCCCTTAATGCGGATGGCGTGCTTCGTGGATATCTTGCCAGTGCGGAAGTTCCGCTCCCGGCGCCCGCTCTGCTGTTCGAGGGCGGCTACTGGTATTCCGGCGAAGCGGATACCGGTGCCGCCTTTGCCTGCACGAGCTGCCTCCCGCGAGGCACCTATGTCCTTGCGGGGGCTCCCGCAGAGGTGCCTCTGCCAGCGGCGGCTCTGTTGCTGGCCACACCGCTGGCTTTGCTCGCAGCCCGAAGCAGGCGGCGCTAACGGCGCCCTTCACGCAGCCAGGCCGCGACCGCGAGCAGTCCGGCAGCGAGCAGGAAGGCCCAGGGCGGCAGCAGGGCCGAAACCTGCACGTCTGTCGTCACATAGGCCTGACGCGGTGTGATGCCGAGCCAACCACGCCCGGCGGCAAGACGCCCCTCCGAAACCTCACGGATCGCGGGAATGCCATCCTCGACCGGGAAAATACCGCCCCCCGTTTCCGCCACCTGTGGGGAGAGCTTGTCACCTGTGGCAATGGTCTGCTCGAATTCCTTGGGGGCGGAGGGGCCAAGCGCGACGACCGTCTCCATTTCACCGTCGGCAAGCCGGTATAATCCGATCGACGGCGCGGCATAGGTGGCAGTGAAGCGCCCCGGCTCTGTCTCCTGCAGCGGGACGACCACGCTTGTGCCATCAGGGGCGGTGATCGTCACTTGTCGCGGATCGTCCTTCAGGGAGCGGCGAGTGACGGTAATCGACTGACCATCCGCAGTGGCGGTCAGGGCCTCCTCCTCCAGTTCGGGCTCCTTCATCGTCCAGTGCGCGAGGCGGCGGAGCAGTTCGAGCTGCGGACCACCGCCCTCGTAACCCCGGCCCCACAGCCACGCCTGATCGGAGGCCAGCAGCGCGACACGCCCTTTTCCGACGCGGTCGAGGATGAGGAGCGGCTTGTCCTCCGCGCCCGACATCACCACTTCACCCCCGCGCGGCAAAAGCTCCATCAGGCGGAACCAGCGGCCCCAGCCCGGTTCACCGTCCTGTCCCGGAGGGGAGAACTTCTCCAATCCCTCCGTCACGGGATGGCGCCGGCCGATTTCAGTGATCTCCGGGCGGAACGGTTGCTGGATGACCCTCCCCGATGGCGTGGCGGGGAAGGATGCCGCCAGCGGCGAGCGGTAAAGACTGTCAGCCGAGGCACTCTCCGGCCCGCCCGCGACCAATACCGCGCCGCCTTGCTCCACGTAGTTTCGCACATTCTCCAGATAGGCGGCGGGCAGGATGCCGCGCAGCCGGTAGCGGTCGAAGATGATGAGGTCGAACTCCTCAATCTTTTCGATGAAAAGCTCCCGCGTCGGGAAGGCGATGAGCGAGAGCTCAGAAACCGGAACACCGTCCTGCTTCTCCGGCGGACGCAGGATGGTGAAATGCACCAGATCGACAGAAGCGTCGGATTTCAGCAAGTTACGCCACGTCCTCTCCCCCGCATGGGGTTCGCCCGAGACGAGCAGCACACGCAGTCGGTCACGTACCCCGTTGATCTGCACGACGGCGGAGTTGTTCCTGTCGGTCAGTTCGTCCGGCGCGGCGGCGACGTCGAATTGCAGAACGTTCATTCCGCCATGCGGCAGCCGCACGGGCAGTTCCAGATCCTCGCCCACGGGAACGGTCACGACCGTCGGCTCCCCGCCGTCTATGGAAAGGGTGAGCTGCGCCTGATCGCGGAACTCCGGCGGCACCTCGCCCTGATCCTCGATACGCAGCGTCAGGCGCACTTCCTCACCCAATATGGCGAAGGGCGGGGCGTTCTTGATGATGAGCCTGCGATCCCAGTCCTGGCTCCTGCCTGTCAACAGCACCTGCAGAGGCGCTGGAAGATCGGGCGCAAGCTCCATGTCATGCACCTGCCCGTCGGTCACCAGGATCGCTCCCGCCACCCTGTCACGCGGCTCGTTGGCAAGCGCATCGGAGAGCGCGGTCATCACGCGGGAACCGGTGTTGCTCTCGCCATCAGGGACATGAACGGTGCGAAGCTCAACGTTCCGCAATCCGCCAAGCCGGTCGCTCAGGGCGCGGACTGCCTCCTCCACCTGCGCGGGACGATCTGCGATGCGGTTGCTGGAACTGTCATCCACTACGAGCAGAACGATGTCGCTCAGCGGGTCGCGCGTCTCCCGTTGCAGAGAGGGATTGGCGAGCGCGAGCAACAGCGCGACTCCCGCCAGCGCCCTGAGCCACCAGCCCGAGGAGCCGCGCCAGAAGGACAGCCCGACCAGCAGGACGAGTGCCACGCCCAATGCCCAGATCAGCGGCCAGGGCAGCAGCGGTGAGAGGAGGATGCTGTCGGTCATGAGATTGCCTCGCCGATCGCCGCGATGCTTTCACAGCAGGTCATTGACCCAGCCTGTCAAGCAGCGCGGGCACGTGCACCTGATCGGATTTGTAGTTGCCGGTCAGCACATGCATGATGAGGTTGATGCCGAAACGAGCCGCGATTTCTCTCTGCCGCTCGCCCGACGTGCCGCGTCCGATCGCCATGAGCGGCATACCGTTGTCGCTCACCGCCCAGGCGGAGGCCCAGTCGTTGCCGCCGATCACCACAGGCGTCACCCCGTCGTTCAGGTTGCGGAAGGGCATGCCCTCCACCTGCTCGGCATCCGGCGGTGCGGCTTCGACCCAGATGTCATGGCTGTTGAAGCGTCCGGGGAAGTCCTGAAGCAGGTAGAACGTTCGGGTCAGAACGTGATCTGCCGGCAGCTTCTCCAGCGGTGGAATGTCGAGCGGTGCCGCGATGAGCGCAAGCCTGCGCCCCTCCGGCGTCTGTCCGCCCGCTGCGCTTGCCATATCCGCGTCGCGCGTGTCGAACAGGATCATCCCGCCCGAGCGCAGATAGCGGTTCAGGTTGCTATAGGCTTGGTCCGACGGCAGGCGTTCATTAGCGGTGATGGGCCAGTAGAGGAACGGAAAGAACGCGAGTTCCCGCTCCAGATCAACGCCGATCGGCGCTCCAGGCTCTACCGAAGTCCGCTCGAACAGACGCTGTGACAGGCCCTGAAGCCCCGCCCGCGAAACGCGATCCACGGCGGCATCGCCCGTCTGGACATAGGCCAGAACCACTTCCGCGGTTGCCGCCATGGCAAAATCGTCGCTCGCGGTCGCCTGATCCTGGGCACGCGCATCCGGCACGATCAGGAATGTTCCCATGACCAACGCCGCCGCCGTCCTGGCTAACCGTCGCCTCACCCCCCCGCCAAGGCGTCCGGCGAGCCAAAGCGACAACAAGAGATCAAGGAACAGAAGCAGCAGGCCGACGGTCAATACCCCACCTTTAAGATCACGTTCCGTCTCCGCCACGATCCCCTCGACACGCAGACCGGCAGGCCAGACGGCCGGGGTCAGTACGGCATCAGGACCGATGACATTGCGTGCGATGCGCCTGTCGTCCCCGGCATACAGGCCGGGGGGCGCCGCAGGCCCGGGTGGTGAGTTCTCCAGAATCTCCCCAGCGATCCCGGGGAGGGCACCGGCGCGATTGACCCGTCCGAACGCGTCGATCACCTCCTCAGGCACCCAGGTCGTCCCCGCAAGATCGCCAGCGGCCCCCCCCACACCCATTCCCGCACTGACCGAAAGACGTTCAAGCATCTGGACGAAGAGACCGGAAAGGGGAAGGCTCGACCATTCCGCATTCGCGGTGACATGGAACAGCACCACCTGCCCTTGACCCACCGCCTTTCGCGTCACCAGCGGCGTCCCATCCGAAAGCGAGGCGATGGTCCGTTCGGAAAGCTGCGGGTCCGGCTGCGCCATGACCTGCGCCGTGATGCTCACATCGGGCGGGATCTGCAAACCGTAGAAAGGCGAGCCGGGTGCGAAGGCGCGAAGCGTCTTGGGCTCACCCCAGCTCATGGCGCCGCCTATGGAGCGGCCTCCCTCCCGCAGACGGACGGGCAGCAGCGGATCTTCTGCATTCCGGCTCACATCGCTTGCTGCCAGTGCAGGTCCGGCAAAGCGGAGCAGCAGACCGCCCTCCTCCATCCAGGCGACGAGACGGGCGCTCTCCTCCGCCGATACGCGGGCGATATCGGGCATGATGACCACGTCGGGCGAGGCGAGCAGCATGTCCTCCAGCGGTCCCTCCATCAGGTCGGCGGTGGGTTGCAACGCCTCCCGCAGAAAATGGCTGGGTGAGAGAAGGGCCAGCCCCTCCCGGTCGCTCCGTGCGGCGACAATGGCGACCTTGCGGCGTTTCAGAGCGTCGTCCGCTAGGCTGACCGCAGCCGCAGAGCGCTGAGCGGGGATTTCGAACCGGGTGATACGGTTGCGAAGTTCGGGCGGCAAGGACAGTTCCGTCCCCGCTTCCGTCCCGGATGCGTCGAAACCGGCGCTTCCCCGGACCAGTTCCCGCTCGATCCCCGCGGGATCGCGCCCGAAGGCCGTGATCTCGATGCTTGTCGCCGGACCTTCGGGGGCGCGAATAGCCTGCAGTGCGATCACCCCGTCGCGGTAGACAGGGGGTTTCAGACCATAGACAGGATGCGGTGGCTCATAGACCGTGACCGTCCCACGGGATTGCAGGGCGGAAAGCAGCGGCTCCCGGCTTTCGCGTTCCATACCGTCAGAGAGCCAGTAGCTTTCCATCTCCCCGGAAGGGATCCGATCGATGAAGGCCCGCACCGCCTCCGGGTCCGGCTCCCATGGGCGAGGCTGAACCGACGGCAGCCGGGCGCGCCATGCTTCTGCCGACAGAAAATCCGGGGCAGCCCCCGCCTTCGGCAGATCGCCAAGCGCCACTACGGCAACCGGCCGGCCAGCGCGCGCAGCCTCTGACAGCAGACCGTTCATTCGCTCCACCCGCCGCTGCCAATCCCCCGCGTCCGCCCATGTGCCATCGGCAAGGATCAGCAAGGGCCCGCTTCCCGGTCGCTGCGGCGTGGGGTTGAGCACGGGCCCCGCAAAGCCGAGGATGAGCAACGCCACCGCCGCAGCGCGGAGCAGCAAGAGCCACCATGGCGTCTTGTCGGCCACGGTTTCCTCGTCCTTCAGGCCGAGGAGGAGTGCCACGCCCGGAAACCTGCGCCGGATAGGCGCGGGAGGCACGGCGCGGAGCAGGAGCCACAGAACGGGAAGCACGACAAGCGCGGCGAGAAGCAAGGGCGCCGTAAAGCCGAGGGGGCCGATCATCCACATCAATGCCCCCTTTCCGTCGCACCATAAAGCCACAGAAGCGCGCTCAACGCGGTGTTTCCGGTATGATGTGTGGAAAACTGCCAGCCCGCTGCCGTGGCGAGCGCTGAAAGCTGGTCCTTGCGCTCTGCCAGTCGGTCGAGATAGCGGCGGCGCAGATCCCCCGCCTTGCGGGTTTCAAAGCTCACGGCGCCGGTCACGCTTTCAAAAATCGTGCGTCCGTCGAAGGGGAAATCCTCCTCCACCGGATCAAGCACCTGCAGAAGCGCGCCCCGCACTCCTCGGCCCGTCGCCTCGCCGATCGCCCGCTCCACCCCCTGAAGGTCACCCAGAAAGTCCGACAGGAACACCGCGCGGGAATGGGCGGCCAATGCGCGCCCATCCGGGTCGGCATGGTCGCCGCCCTCCTCCGTCCGGGTCAGCGCATCGGCCAGCCGGAGAAGTTGCGCCTGTCCCGCCCGGGGCGGCGCATCTGCGCCAAGCAGGCCCACCCGCTCATTGCCACGGATCATCAGGACGGAGAGGGCAAGGGCCAGAAGCTGCGCGCGTGCCCGTTTCTCGGGCCGGTCCGTCGATCCGCTGAACGCCATTGATCGACCGGGGTCGATCCAGACCATGACGCTCTGCGCGGCCTGCCACTCCCTTTCGCGCACGAAATGGGTGTCCGAACGCGCGGAGCGCCGCCAGTCGATGGACCGTGCCTCATCGCCGTTCTGAAACGTGCGGTACTGCCAGAATTCCTCGCCCATACCGGAGCGCCGCCGCCCGTGCGGGCCAAGAAGGACCGTCGCCGCCAGCTGCTCCGCCGCGGCAAGCAGCGGCGGAAGCCCGCCGGCGAGAGTCTCGGCCCCTTCGCGTAGATGGGCGGCCTCGCTCACGCCGCGGCCTCGATCCCTGCTACGCGCCCGACAGCGGTGGCGATGACATCCGAAAGCTGCACACCCCGCGCCCGCGCCCCGAAGTTCAGCGCCATCCGGTGGATGAGCACGGGCCGCGCGAGCGCCTGTACATCCTCTACCGAGGGCGCCAGCCGCCCTTCCAGAAGCGCGCGCGCCCGGACAGTGAGCATCAGCGCCTGCGCCGCGCGCGGACCCGGGCCCCAACTCACGTTCTCCCGCACCATGGCCAGAGCCTCCGGCTCACCAGGGCGGCAGGACCGGACGAGATCGAGGATCAGCTCCACCACGGAATCGCCAACCGGCATCCGGCGGACGAGGCGCTGCGCGGCCATCAGTTCCTCCGCCGTGAAGACCTGATGAACGGCGCCTTCCTCTGCACCGGTGGTCGCGATGAGGATGTCCTTCTCCGTCTTGCGGTCGGGGTATTCTACATCGACCTGCACGAGAAACCGGTCAAGCTGCGCTTCCGGCAGGGGGTAGGTGCCCTCCTGCTCGATGGGGTTCTGTGTGGCGAGCACGTGGAACGGTGGCCCGAGCCGCCGGTGCTGCCCCGCGATTGTCACCTCCTGCTCCTGCATGGCCTGGAGAAGTGCGGACTGGGTGCGCGGCGATGCGCGGTTGATCTCGTCGGCCATGAGCAACTGACAGAATATCGGCCCCTCGATGAAACGGAATGCGCGGGAGCCGTCGCCCCCCGTCTCGAGCACTTCGGAGCCGAGAATATCGGCGGGCATGAGATCGGGGGTGAACTGGATGCGGCTGCCCTTCAGCCCCATCACCGTGGACAACGTATCCACAAGCCGTGTCTTGCCCAGCCCCGGAAGCCCAACCAGCAGCGCATGTCCGCCGCAAAGCAGCGCAGCCAGCGTCAGCTCGACCACCCGCTCCTGCCCGATGAACCGTCTGTCGATGGAGGATCGCGCCTCCGCCAGCCTCCCGGCCAGCGCCTCGATATCCGCCACAAGATCGGTTTCCTCGGTCATGGCGCTCCCCTTTTGCCGGGTGATAGTAGGTTATACCAATATTAGAGCCAGATAACGCCACTGGCACAAATGGCAAAACCGTTACCGGAGGAACAGATGGCAGAACTTTCGGCTGATGGCCTCGCAAAGAGCGTTTCGGCGGCACAGGGCGGCAAGAAGGGCCTGCCGCCCGTGCATCTGTGGAATCCCCCCTTCTGCGGCGATCTGGACATGCGGATCGCGCGGGACGGGACATGGTTCTACCTTGGCACCCCCATCGGAAGGCCGGAACTGGTGCGGCTCTTTTCTTCCATCCTGAAGCTGGAGGACGGGAAATATTTCCTTGTCACGCCTGTGGAAAAGGTCGGCATCACCGTGGAGGACGCCCCCTTCGTCGCCGTCGATTTCGAGCGCGCGGGGACGGGCAAGGACCAGAACCTCACCTTCACCACCCAGGTCGGCGATGCAGTCGTGGCCGGAGAGGAGCATCCGATCCGCGTCGCGCGCGATCCCGACACCGGGGAGCCCTCCCCCTATGTCCATATCCGCCGCGGGCTGGACGCGCTGATAGACCGCAAGAGCTTCTACCGGCTGGTGGAAATCGCCACGGTGGAGGAGCGGGAGGGCGAGGATTGGCTGGGCCTGTGGTCAGGTCACAGCTTCTTCCCGATCATCCCCGCGCGCGAGCTTTCCGATAGCTGACCGCTCCCGTCATCTCCCGCCCCGCCGGCAGCAAAGACCTCCCGCAGGCCGCAGAACCGGGCTTGGCTCCGTCCGCTCCCAATAACCAGCCGGAGCGTGATAGCATCCGTGCTCCCGTCGGACTACGCATGAGCAGGCCCGCGAAGCAGGCTCCGCCATCGGAAATCGCACGGTCATACCCGATGAATATGCCCAGGTAGTAGCGGACCAACTGCGCCGCTTCATCGAATTTCAGATAGAGCAAGCCGGGCATCCAAGGCGCAGGCTTTCCGTAGCCCTGCTCGAACTTGTCCCTGCCTCCGATGTAAAGCGGAGACGGGCCCGAAACGGAGACCAGATATTCCGGTATCGCGGGCGCAGGACTGTCCCGCTCGAAGCGAAACCATGAAGGCGCGCCAGACCGCCGTCGGGGCCCTGGTCTCATCCATCTCGATACTCGCCTTGCCGGCCGCCGCGACCTCCCCCGTTGGGCAGCCGTCCGGCCTCTCCCCCGTATCGAGGTCATGAGCATAACTGCGGGTGAATTTATCGCCACGATAAGCGTATGTCGCCACAACCGCGGGTGTCGCTACTCCGGCGCACGGGAGTTTTAGTAGGTTTCTCCCTCTCCTGATGACCAAAGGTCAACATGAGTCTCCGCATTGTCCTGGCGCTAGCGGTAACGCCGGATTGCCTTTTCGGCGGGAGTCGCTAAACCGGCCCGATATCCATGAAGGAGTCCGAGATGACCGCGACCCGCACCGAAACCGACAGCTTCGGCCCGCTGGAGGTTCCTGCCGACAAGTATTGGGGAGCGCAGACACAGCGTTCGATCCAGAACTTCCCGATCGGCTGGGAAAAGCAGCCCGTGCCGATCATTCGCGCGCTCGGCGTCATCAAGCAGGCGGCGGCGGAGGTCAACATGGCCACCGGCAACCTGTCGCCCGAGATCGGCAATGCGATGGTGGAAGCGGCAGGCGAAGTCGTCGCCGGCAAGTTCGACGACAACTTCCCGCTGGTCGTCTGGCAGACCGGTTCCGGCACCCAGTCGAACATGAACGCGAACGAGGTCATCTCCAACCGCGCCATCGAGATCCTCGGGGGCACGATGGGGTCCAAGAAGCCCGTTCACCCGAACGACCATGTGAACATGGGCCAGTCGTCCAATGATACCTTCCCCACCGCGATGCACGTGGCCATCGGCACGCAGGCGCGCGATGTGCTGCTTCCGGGGCTGAGGAAACTCGACGCCGCGCTTGACGCGAAGGCGGTTGAGTTCGCGGACATCATCAAGATCGGCCGGACCCATACGCAGGACGCCACGCCCCTGACGCTGGGCCAGGAATTCTCCGGCTATGCGCATCAGGTGGCCAAGGGGATCGAGCGGATCGAAGCCTGTCTGCCCGACATCTACGAACTGGCGCAGGGCGGCACGGCCGTCGGCACCGGGCTCAACACCAAGAAGGGTTGGGATACCGCCATCGCCGCCAAGATCGCGGAGATCACCTCCCTGCCCTTCGTCACCGCCCCCAACAAGTTCGAGGCGCTCGCCGCACATGACGCGATGGTCATGTTCTCGGGCGCGCTGAAGACTGTGGCCGCCTCGCTCTTCAAGATCGCCAACGACATCCGTCTGCTGGGTTCCGGCCCGCGGTCGGGGTTGGGTGAGCTGATCCTGCCGGAAAACGAACCCGGTTCCTCCATCATGCCGGGAAAGGTGAACCCGACACAGGCGGAGGCGCTGACCATGGTCTGCGCACATGTCATGGGCAATGACGCGGCGGTGGGTTTCGCTGGCTCCCAGGGGCATTTCGAACTGAACGTCTATAACCCGATGATGTCCTACAATGTGCTGCAGTCCATGCAGCTTCTCGGCGATGCAGCGGGTTCGTTCACCGACAACATGGTCGTCGGGATCGAGGCGAACAAGCCGCGGATCGAAAAGCTGATGAAGGAGTCGCTCATGCTGGTCACGGCGCTTGCGCCTACCATCGGCTATGACAACGCGACGAAGGTGGCCAAGACGGCGCACAAGAACGGCACGACGCTCAAGGAAGAGGCCATCGCCCTCGGTTTCGTGGACGAAAAGACCTTCGATGAGGTGGTGCGGCCCGAAAAGATGGTCGGCCCGGAGGACTGATGGCGAAGGTCGTCAATCTCCGCGAGGCACGGAAGGCGCGCGAGCGGGCCGCCCGCCGCGCGGAGGGGGACGCCAACGCCGCCAAATTCGGCCGGACCAAGGCCGAACGCCAGATGGAGGAGGCGCGTGCTGCGAAGGCGCGCGCCTTTCTCGATGGTCACCGCCTGCAACCGGATATCCGCCGGGCAGAGGCCGGGGACGCGAAGCTTCTGCTCCACGTGATCCATCGGGCCTTGCGGGACACCAATGCCAGGGATTATCCGCCAGCGGTCATCGAAAGGCTTGTCGCCGCCTTCACCGAGCAACGCGTCGCGGCGTTGATCGCCGGACCTTGTTGCTACGTGGCGCTGCTCGATGGCCATCCTGTCGGTCTTGCCGCGCTCGAGGGCGGTCAGGTGCGGAGCGTATTCGTAGATCCGGCCCATCAGGGCCGTGGCATTGGCAGCGGATTGATGCGCACCCTGCTCGCCGCGCCCGAGGCAGAGGTGCCCGTTCTGCGCCTGAGCGCCTCTCTCTCTGCGGTGACCTTCTACACGGGATTGGGCTTCGTCGCGACGGGCGAGCGGACCTCAGATGGCGAGCGCACAGTGACAATGGAGCGGCGCCGGTGAAGGGACGCCCCGTCAAGCATTCGCTTACCCTCAACGGCCACAGGACGAGCGTCTCGCTGGAGGATGAATTCTGGCGGGCGTTTCGCCGTTACGCGGATGAGGATGGCCGGGCGATCAATGCGCTGGCGGCGGAAATCGACGCGACCCGCGCACCGGATGTCGGCCTTGCTTCCGCCATCCGTGTCTGGGTGCTGGAGCGGGCTCTCACCCGTTAGCCGATGCGCCCAAGCGCGGGGAATGTCTCCAGCAGCCACCAGGAAAACGCGGAGAAAGCCCCCGATACCAGCGCCAACCCGACGAGCACCAGCAGCAGCCCCATCGCCCGCTCGATCACCTTCATGTGCTTCTTCAGCCGGTTCATCAGCCCGATGGAGCGCTGAATGAACACCGCCGCGAGCAGAAACGGAATGCCCAATCCCGCCGCATAGACGCCAAGCAGTACCGTCCCCCGCGTGACCGAGGTCTCGGAGGCGGCAAGGGACAGGATCGCGCCCAGCTGCGGCCCGATGCAGGGTGTCCAGCCAAAGGCAAAGGCCAGTCCCAGCACATAGGCGCCGAGAGCCGATCCCCCCCTGTCGCCGGCATCCAGCCGAGCCTCGCGATCCAGGATCGGGATGCGGAAAACGCCCAGAAAATGCAGGCCGAAGATGATGACGATGGCTCCCGAGATGCGCGTGAACATCTCCTGATTGCGCAGGAAGAATGTCCCGAGCGCCGAGGCCGTGAAGCCCAGCAGCAGGAATACCGTGGACAGCCCCATGACGAAGAACAGCGCGGGCAGGATCGCCGCGCGGCTACGGCCTCCTTCGGTCATTTCCTGCATCCTGACCCCGCCCATATAGGCAAGATAGGGCGGCACGATGGGGAGGACGCAAGGCGACAGGAAGGACAGCACACCCGCCACCAGCGCGACGAGCATCGCGGGCAACAGGGCTGCGTCAAAGAGATCGATTCCGAACATGCCTTCTCCTAGCCGCTTCTGGCGGCGCCGTCACCTGCGGCCGATGTCACCTTGCCGTGCTCCTTCTTGCCGTGAGCGGCCAGTCGAAGGTAGGCAGAGCATAGCCACGAAAGGATTGAACATGTGGGATGAAGACCTCGATGCGCGGGCCCTGCGCTGCCCCCTGCCGGTGCTGCGCGCGCAGAAGCGGTTGGCAGGACTTGCCCCCGGCAAGGTGCTCCGCATCCTCGCGACCGATCCGATGGCCCGTGTAGACATCCCGCATTTCTGTACCGAGACCGGGCATATGCTGCTCGAAAGTCATGAGAACGGGGACGAGATCACATTCCTCATACGGGCTCGCGGGTAGGAACGAAAAAGGGCGCCACAGGGCGCCCTTTCTAGGTTCTTCCATTGGGGATCAGGTATTGACCGTCCACCAGCCGCGGCGCTTCGACGCGGGCTTTTCAGCCTCGTCTCCATCCGCGAGCGCCGGTTCTGCCGTCACCGTCTCCTCCTCAGCGGGAGCGGGTGCAGTGGCTTCCGACACTGGAGCTACGGGCCCAGGCTCGGCCGTCTGCAGATCCGCAGGAAGCGTAGCCTCGGACACCGGAGTCGCTTCTGGGGCGATCTCGGTCGTCACGGCCTCTACGGGTGTTTCCACCTTCTTGCGGCGGGTGCGTGGCTTCTTCTTCGGCGCTTCGACCTCGGCCGGAGCTTCCGCAGCCTCTGCAACCGGCTCCACCTTCTTGCGGCGGGTGCGCGGTTTCTTCTTCGGCGGCTCGGCCTCTGCGGGAGCTTCCACAGCAGGCGCCTCCTCGGCAGTGACCGTTTCCGCCACTGCCTCGATGGCAA
Source organism: Haematobacter massiliensis (assembly GCF_000740795.1). GTDB lineage: Bacteria > Pseudomonadota > Alphaproteobacteria > Rhodobacterales > Rhodobacteraceae > Haematobacter > Haematobacter massiliensis. The sequence continues at coordinate 112,730 of NZ_JGYG01000001.1, read as the reverse complement.
CCGCCGCGACCTCCAGCTTCGGCGCTTCGGTTTCGACCGGAGCGACAACAGGTTCAGGCGCAATCACCGCAGGGACTTCTTCCGCAGCCGGCTCCGCCGTCACGGATTCGACCTCGGCTTCCGGTGCCTCGTCGTCACCTTCGTCACCATCTGCATCGGCATCCTGAGCCGTGACGTTAGCATCGCCGTTCTGGCCGTTCCGCCGCCGCCGCCGCCGCCGCTTCTTCTTGCGGGCCGGGCCTTCGCCCTCTTCACGGGGTTCCTCTGCAACCGGGGTGGCGGCAGACACGGGAGCCTCCTCGACCTTGACCACCTCTTCCTCATACTCGGGCATTGCTTCCGTCGTATCGAGCGAGATCACCGCAGTCTGTGCTTCGGGCAGCGCGCGCGTCGCGGTTTTCAGCTTCTCGATCGAGAAATCGGGGCTGATCATGAAGGGATCGGCCTCGATGCGCACGGACAGGCCGTAGCGCGCCTCGATCTGCGCGATATGCTCCCGCTTCTGGTTGACGAGGAAGTTGACCACGCCCACAGGCGCTTTCAGCACCACCTCGCGGCAGCGTTTGCGCGTCCCCTCTTCCTCGATCTGCCGCAGAATGGCGAGCGCGAGGCTGTCATCCGAGCGCACGAGACCCGTGCCGTGGCAGTGCTGGCAAGGCGCGGTCGTCGCCTCGATCATGCCGGGACGAAGCCGTTGGCGCGACATCTCCATGAGGCCGAAGCCGGAAATGCGGCCGACCTGAATACGGGCGCGGTCGGTCTTCAGCTTCTCCTTCAGGCGCTTCTCGACGGAGGCGTTGTTGCGACGTTCCTCCATGTCGATGAAGTCGATGACGATCAGCCCGGCAAGGTCGCGCAGACGAAGCTGGCGAGAGATTTCATCGGCCGCCTCAAGGTTGGTCTTGAGCGCGGTATCCTCGATCGACCCTTCCTTGGTCGCCCGCCCGGAGTTCACGTCGATCGCGACGAGCGCCTCGGTCACGCCGATGACGATGTAACCGCCGGACTTGAGCTGGACCACCGGATTGAACATGCCCGACAGATAGCTTTCCACCTGATAACGCGCGAAGAGCGGCATGGTATCGTGGTAGCGGATGACCTTTACCGCATCCGGCGGCATGATCATCTTCATGAAGTCGAGAGCCGTGCGATAGCCCGCGTCGCCCTCGACCAGCACTTCCTCGATGCCGGATTCGTAAAGATCGCGGATCGCGCGCTTGATGAGGTTGCCTTCCTCATAGATCGGCGCGGGAGCGATGGATTTGAGCGTCAGGTCGCGGATCTGTTCCCAGAGCCGCATGAGATACTCGTAATCGCGCTTGATCTCCGATTTCGTGCGCTGCGCGCCCGCGGTGCGGATGATGAGACCCGCGCCTTCCGGCACTTCCAGCTCGGAGGCGATTTCCTTCAGCTTCTTGCGGTCGGCGGCGTTGGTGATCTTGCGGCTGATGCCGCCGCCCCGCGCCGTATTCGGCATCAGAACGCAGTAGCGGCCCGGCAGGGACAGATAGGTGGTAAGCGCCGCACCCTTGTTGCCGCGCTCCTCCTTCACGACCTGGACCAGCATGATCTGCCGGACCTTGATGACCTCCTGGATCTTGTAGCGGCGGGCACGCTGCTTCGGCGGCGGCGGGAGTTCCTCGGAAACGTCCTCCTCCGCGATGGATTCTATGTCGGAATCCGTTTCCGAAGCGCTATCCACAGCGGCGTAGACGGTTTCATCCTCGGTACGATCGGGCGCGACATAAAGGTCGGCCTCCATCGGCTCCCCAAGGTCGACAACATCCATGCCCAGCGGTTCGGCATCCGTCTCAGACTGGGCGATCGCGTCGCCGTCCCCCTCCACGCCGGCAGCCTTGGAGCGACGACGGCCACGGCGGGCTTCATCGGCTTCCTGCTGCTCGGCCAGAGCACGCTCTTCGGCGATCAGCGCCTGACGGTCGGCCACCGGGATCTGGTAGTAATCCGGGTGAATCTCGGCGAAGGCCAGAAACCCGTGCCGGTTGCCACCGTAGTCCACAAAGGCCGCCTGAAGCGAAGGCTCCACCCGCGTCACCTTGGCGAGGTAGATGTTCCCCGCAAGCTGACGCTTGTTTACGGTCTCGAAGTCAAACTCTTCGACCTTGTTCCCGTCCACGACCACGACGCGAGTTTCCTCTGCGTGCGTGGCATCGATTAGCATCTTCTTTGTCATGATCTCTCGTTGCACCGCGGCAACCCGAAAGCCCGATCGGCATGCGATCGGGCGGGCGGACAGGTTCCGGGTGGTGACTGGCTGGGGCGAGGTGTGTCATGGCAAGGGCGGCGGCAGACGCGGTCTGCACGCTCGGCTGTCCTTTCCTCATGACTTTATCCATCGCATTTCAAATCCTGGACGCGGTGTGCCGCGCCCCCAATGTGCGCCCCCTGCGTGATGCATGAGGCGCGCTGCTCCGGCCTTTCGGCCAAATCCTCCGACGAACGCGTGCTGGGGACGCCCTGCCTTCGCATCGTTCGCGGCGAAATCCTTTTCCAGAGGGCGGAAACCGCACATTCCAGATAACGACAACACTAACGGGGTATTCTGGCGATTGCCAACGCCAAAATTCATCCTCCCGCAGCTTATGCGCTACATAAGCATCGCAGCCGCCCGGCACCAGCTTCTCGAAAGCGGTGGCCCGGCACGTGCCGCGAAGACGTATCCGCTGCCCCACGGCCCACTCCCGGGCAGTGATCGCTCCCCCGGCCCGTCTGATCTCAAAGTCGGGCCGGGGTCGACCGAATCAACGGCGGTTCACAGGTAATCCGTACGCGACAGGGCGTATTTTGCCATCTTCTCGTTCAGTGTCCGGCGCGGCAGGCAGAGCTCATCCATCACAGCGGCAATGGACCCTTTGTGCCGCCGCATGGTGTTGTCGATAAGCATCCGCTCGAACGCCTCGACATATTCCTTGAGCGGCTTTCCTTCCGTCGTCATCGCGGGAGACGAGTTGTCGTCGCTGTCCGCCATCAGCAGAGAGGCGATGGAGCCGGAGCCGCGCCGGTTCTGCAACACCGCGCGCTCTGCGATGTTGATGAGCTGACGGACATTTCCGGGCCAGGGCGCCTGCAGAAGCTGTGCCGCTTCCTGCGCGGTGACCTGCGGCGCGTCGCAACCATATTCCTCTGAGAACTGCTCACCATAGCGGGTGAAAAGCGTCAGGATGTCCTCTCCCCTCTGCCGGAGCGGCGGCAGGGTGATCTTCAACGCGGCGAGCCGGTAATAGAGATCGGAGCGAAGAACGTCTTCGACCGTCCGTCCGGCCTCATGCTGGTTGACGATGGCGATAATGCGGGTCGCGGCCGGCGTGCCCTGATCGTTGATGAACTCAAGCAGACGGGCCTGCGCCGCCGGGCTGAGCGCTTCCACATCCTCCAGCACCAACGTGCCGCCGCGCGCCTCCTCCACCGCGGGAAGGCTGGTCGCGCCTTCCTCCATGGGGCCGAACAGGCGTTGCGAAAGCTGGTCTTCCCCAAGTGCCGCACAGGAGAGCGAGACGAACTTCTTGCCGGCGCGTGGCCCCACGGCATGAAGCGCATGGGCCACGAGCGTCTTGCCCGTGCCGGTTTCGCCGTCGATCAGGACATGACCATCCGCCTGACCCAGATCGAGAATATCTTCTCGCAACCGCTCCATCACGGGAGAACCGCCGATGAGCTTCTTCATCATCGTCGTTCCGTCCGACAGTTCCCGCCGCAGGGTCCGGTTATCAAGCGCGAGGCGGCGGGTCTGGGTCGCCTTCTTCGCCAGTTCGGTCATCCGGTCGGGGTTGAACGGTTTCTCGAGAAAATCGTATGCGCCGACATGCATCGCCTCCACCGCCATAGGCACATCGCCATGACCGGTGATCATGATGACGGGCAGGCCGGAATCCATGCTCATCAGGCGCTTCAGGAATGTCATGCCATCCATGCCGGGCATGCGGATATCGGACACCACCACGCCGGGCCAGTCCGGCCCGATCACCTTGAGCGCATCCTCCGCCGAGGCGTAGGTTTCCGTGTCAAAGCCCGAAAGTGCCAGCCATTGGCTGATCGACTGACGCATGTCCTGTTCGTCATCGACGATGGCGATCTTCATCGTGCGGGCCATGGGTCTCCTATTCTGCTGCTGCAGCTTGCTGATCGAGGAGCGGGATCTGCACCTCGAATACGGCGCCGCCGCCGGACGCATTATGCGCCGTCAGACGACCGCCGAGATCGGTCACGATACCGGAGGAGATCGCGAGGCCGAGCCCCGTCCCGTCCCCCGGTTTCTTCGTCGTATAGAAAGGTTCAAAAAGATTGTCCAAATCCTCGATCCCATGGCCGTTGTCGCGCACCGTAAGGGTCGCCGTCTCCCCGGCCGAGAGGAGGATGTCTATCTGCGGCTGGCTCACGCCCTTCGTGGCGTCCAGCGCGTTGCGAAGCAAGTTGATGATGACCTGCTCCAGTCTGATCCGGTCCGCCATCACCATGACCGGCTGGCGCGGCAGACCGCGCGTGATCTTGACAGCCCGGGTCTTGAGCTGCGGTTCCATCATTGCAAGAGCGGCAGAGACCGACGACCGAAAATCAATCGGTTCAAAGGCTTCTCCGCCTTTCCTCGCAAAGCTCTTCAGCTGACGCGTGATCGCGCCCATTCGTTCGATCAGATCGTCAATCCGCTGGAACGAGGACAGGGCTTCATCCGGTCGCTTGCGTTGCAGCAGCAGCTTCGCACCTGCAAGATAGGTCTTCATCGCAGCGAGAGGCTGGTTCAGCTCATGGCTGACCGCCGCGGACATTTCCCCCAGAGCCGCCAGTTTCGACGATTGCGCCAGCGTCTGTTCCGCCACCGCGAGATCTTTCTGTACCTTCTCCCGCTCCGCGATCTCTCTCTGGAGCCGGGCGTTCAGAATGCGCAATTCCGCCGATTCCTTCTTGAGGCTGGCTGATTGCGACCAGGCCCTGCGAGAGAACATGTAGAAGATCAAAGCCAATAGAATGGCGAAACCCATGATCTCCAGCGCGAGGATGGTGTTCACCCCCTCCCGCACACTGTCGTAACGGGTATAGGAGACGAGCTTCCAGCCCCGGAACGGTATACGCGTCTCATTGCGCATGACCGCCTCGCCCCGGAGATAGGCATCGGGCGGGGCCTGCGCCCAATCCGTCGTGGCCTGCAGAGCGCGCTGAATGGCGGACGGCGCGGAGCGGACGGCCAGCGCCTCCTCCATCGTCAGTCCCCGCCAGCGCGGCTCGGTGGAAAGGATGATCTTGCCTTCGCTGTCGATCACCGAAACGGCGTCGGAGAACCCGCCCCACGACCGCTCATACTTGCTCAGATCAACGCTCACCGACACGACGCCGATGGGACGACTGTCCGACAGGACGGCGCGCGAGAAATTGAACTGATAGCCCTGCGTTTCCGTCTCTGCGACGGTGAATACGGTTTCCTTGGCCTTCTGCGCCTCTGCAAAGGCAGGGTCGTCAAAATGGTTCGTACCAAGCTGGTTGCGGTTTGTCGCTGCCACCACCCGCCCGTCATTGTCCATGAGCGTCAGCGCGGCAGACCCGATCTCCGTCTGGAAAGACATCAGCCGCTGCGTCGTCACCGAAAAATCGCCCGATTGCAACGCGCCGATCAAGGCCGGATCGCGGGCCAGCAGCAGCGGAACCACGGAGTTGCGCTGCAACTCGCTGGCCACGTTGCCCGCATAGAGAACAAGCCGAAGCTCCGCCCGGTTGCGGGTTGTATCGGTCAGGCGATCGGTCAACAGATGATTGGTGAGCCAGACGACAGCAACTGCGCCGATAACGAACAGCGCAATGACGGCCCGCATCACCCAAGGCATGCGACCCGCACGTTCTGCAAGACTTATTTCATCTATCGCCGTCATTGCGGCACTCTAGCCACAGGCGCGGGCAGGCTCAACTCACGCCTGCGGCAGATAGGCGCTCTGCCGCCAATGATATCAGGCCTGGGCCATCACACCGGCGAGCGACCGGAACAGCGCCTGTCCATCCGTTCCGCCCTGGATCGCTTCGATGGCCCGCTCGGGATGCGGCATCATGCCAAGGACGCGCCGGTTCTCCGACAGGACGCCTGCGATGTCTCCGGTCGAGCCATTGGGATTGTCGGCATAGCGGAAGGCGATGCGATCCTCCGATTCCAGCCGTTCCAGCAGCGCGCCGTCGGCGATATAGTTGCCGTCGTGATGCGCGATCGGGATGGTCACCCGCGCGCCCTTCTCCCAACCGGAAGTAAAGGCGCTGTCGCTGGTGGATACGGTCAGATCGACTGGTTTGCACAGAAACTTCAGCCCGGCGTTGCGCATCAGCGCGCCCGGTAGCAGGCCGGTTTCGGTGAGCACCTGAAAGCCGTTGCAGACGCCCAGAACATAACCGCCCCGCTCAGCGAAATCCCGTACGGCGGAGACGATGGGCGAGCGTGCGGCAATCGCTCCGCAGCGCAGATAATCACCGAAGGAGAAGCCGCCCGGCACGCCCACCACGTCGATCCCGGCCGGCAGCGCGGTTTCCTTGTGCCAGACCATCGCGGGTTCGATGCCATCGACCTTGCGGAAGGCCTCGGCAAGATCGCGATCACAGTTCGATCCGGGGAAAACGATGATGGCGGCCTTCATGGCGGGCTCCTCGAAGGATATCGATGCGGGATGGCCGATGCTCTAGCGCCAAATGCCCTGTCAGGCAACGGGAGTCGAAGAAGCGCTCGCTCTGTTCACTTAATGTTCACTTTTGAGTGATTTCTTGTCCCTACCAGACAGGAGTTTCTGATGAACAACATTTCTGTTGCCGTTTTTCTACCGATTGCATTGCTGATCAGCGGGTGCGCTACCGTCACGCGTGGCAAGAACGACGTGCTCGAGATCATGACGCTGCCGCCCGGCGCTACCGTGAGGACAACCAACGGTTACAGCTGTGCGAGCACACCCTGCGCCATCAAGATGCCGCGCAAATCGGAATTCGCGGTCTCGCTCACCAGGGATGAATGCGAACCGACGGAGGTCAACGTCACGCACAAGACGTCGGGAAGCGGCGGTGTCGCTCTCGCGGGCAACGTCCTTGCGGGCGGGATCATCGGGCTTGGCATCGACGCAGCCACGGGCGCGTCGCAGGAACTCGTGCCAAACCCGATCAACGTCACAATGCGTTGCCGCGGCTGATCAGCCGAGTTCGACGGTGTATTTTTCGATGACCGTATTCGCGAGAAGCTTTTCGCACATCTCACGAACCGCCTTCTCAGCGGCAGCGTGATCGGTCTCTGCCAGGTCAAGTTCGATCACCTTGCCCTGGCGGACACCTTCCACGCCACCGAACCCGAGCGTTGCGAGCGCGTGGCGCACTGCCTCGCCCTGCGGGTCAAGCACTCCGTCTTTCAACATGACGTGGACGCGGGCTTTCATGGGATCGCTCTCCTGGACAGTCGCCGGCCCCCCGGCATTCGCCGCTCTCCTAGGCGGTTCAGCGCGGAAAAGAAAGACCGCATACGCCGAAGTCGGCTCAGTTGATGAGGGTCGGCTTCGTTGCGTGGGTCACGTTGGACGGAAGGACGCCAAGACGCCGCGCGATCTCCGTATAGGCTTCGGAAAGGTTGGAAGCTTCACGGCGGAACGGATCCTTGTCCAGCCGCTCGACAGGAGATTTCATGTCCCACAGACGGCAGCTGTCGGGACTGATTTCATCCGCCACCACAAGCCGTTGATAGTCGCCATCCCAGATGCGTCCGATCTCGATCTTGAAGTCAGCCAGCCGGATTCCGACGCCCATCATCACGCCAGACATGAAGTCGTTCACCCGCAGCGCGAGCGCGACCATGTCGTCCAAGTCCTGCTGAGCTGCCCAGCCGAAAGCGATGATATGCTCCTCGGATACCAGCGGATCTCCAAGCGCATCGTCCTTGAAATAGAACTCTACGATGGGGCGCGGGAGCGCGGTTCCTTCCGGAATGCCCAGACGTTGAGAGATCTCTCCGGCCGCAAAGTTCCGCACCACGACCTCCAGCGGGATCATCTCCACAGCACGGATAAGTTGCTCACGCATGTTGATCCGGCGGATGAAATGGGTGGGCACCCCGATCGCGTTGAGGCCATTCATGAAGAATTCGGAGAGGCGGTTGTTCAACACGCCCTTCCCTTCCACCACCGTGGATTTCTGCGCGTTCTGCGCTTTGGCATCGTCTTTGAAGTACTGGATCAGGGTACCAGGCTCAGGCCCTTCATAAAGGATCTTCGCCTTGCCTTCGTAAATCTTGTTGCGCCGTGCCATGAATTCTCCGTAGGCCGGCGGCGGTCGCACCCGTCGCCCTTGGCTGCGTCATAGGATAATAAGCCCCTTCCCGCAAGCCGATCGCGGACTTGCGACCGTGGCCGTCACAAACATATGTGTATTGTGGACCGTATAGCCAAGATGCGGAGGATGTCGCAGTCATGACCATGTTTGCTGACCGGGAGCGCGCGTTCGAAGCCAAGTTCGCGCATGACGCCGAACTAAAGTTCCGGGTGGAGGCGCGCCGGAACAAGCTCATCGGCCTGTGGGCGGCGGAAATCCTTGGTAAAACCGGCCCAGACGCCATGGCTTTCGCCGCGGAAATCGTCCGCGCGGATCTCCTGCACGGCGGCGACGAAGACTTGGTTGCGCATCTCGTGGAGCAACTTTCCGGCGGCGTTGCGGAGGGGGAAATACGGATCAAGCTTACCGAATACGCTGTTCAGGCAGGTCGAGAGGTTTTTGACGATCTGCAGTAGGAGGGCACCGCCGGGGCGCCCTCCCTCCTCCGTCAACCCCCCGGATTGTTGGGTGCGAATTGGGCCAGCCAGGTTTCTGTCAGGGGCTTTCCGTCGAGCGCCATGTAACCGCGCATCTCCACGATGTCGGTTCCGGCCACGGTCAGATCGAATATCGCGCGCCAGACATTCCCTCCGGGCACCGGTTCGACCAGGGTGCTGGTCACCTCTCCCCGGCTGGTGGTGATTTCGATGGTCGGGAACACGCCATAGGGGATCTGGGTCAGCACGGGCGGATTGTCGAATTCGATGGCAATCTTGTAGACACCCTGCGGACGCGGTTTTCCGGGCTGCCCCCCGCGCCCATAGCGGGTGGAAATCACCTGCGCCACGTTTGTCGCCGGGAACGGCTCCTGATCGACCCAGTGAAGGCGGTATGACAGATCGTAGCGACTACCCTTCACCGCCGCCTGCTCGGGCACCCAGAACGCGCCGATGTTGTCATGGATTTCGTCGTCCGTCGGGATTTCCAGAAGCTGCACGCTTCCCTTGCCGAGCGGCTTCAGCGGCTCCACCCACAGACTGGGGCGGCGCTCATAGAACACACCATCGCGGTAATGGTCGAAGTTCCGATCCCGCTGCAGCAGGCCAAACCCCTTTGGGCTATCGTCGCCAAAGGCGGATATGCGTGTCTCGCTGGGGTTGCGGAGCGGTCGCCATATGCGTTCACCCGCGCCCGTCCAGAGCGCCAGACCGTCGGAGTCATGCACCTCCGGACGCCAATCCTCCATCCGCGCGCGGCCGTATTCGGCATACCAGAACATCGACGTAAGGGGCATGAGGCCCAGACGCTTGACATCTTCCCGCAGGAAGAGCGAGCATTCGATATCCATCACCACGCCCTTGGAGCGATCCTGCCCCCGGGTCATGCTGAAGCGATAGGCGCCGGTCACGCTCGGCCCATCGAGCAAAGCACAGACCGTCACGGGTTGCTCGGGATCGGGCGATTCCGAGATATAGAAATCGGTGAAATCGGGGAACTCTTCCGGCGCGTCGGGGACCGCCGGATTGATGGCCACGCCCCGCGCGGACAGGCCGTATTGCCCGAGCGCACCGATCGCGCGGAAATAGGAGGCGCCAAGGAAGGCCACCCAATCCTGCGTACGCCAATCTTCCGCGCCCCACCACTCCTGAAGCCGGAAGCCCGCGAAACCCGAATCTTCCGGCAGACGGCGCGCCGGGCTGTCGTCCGGCATGGTGAAGTAGGACGGTGCATACATCACCTCCCGCGCCGTGCTGTCCTGAACGAGGTGCATCCGCACCGACTTCTGGAAGAACTGGCCCAGGTGGAAGAAGACGATCGGATAAGCGCCCCCCGAGCCTTCCTGCGCATAGGGGGAGAGGTCCGTGTTGAACTTGATCTTGCCCCAGGCGTCGTAGTCGATCTCCTGGGTGACTTCCGGCATCGGCCGGTACGGCGATCGATAGGCCGCCTTGGCCGCGGCTTCCGCCCGCTGGATCAGCGTTTCAAAGGTGAACGGCTGCGCGGTTCCGAGGTGAAGACTGCTGTCCTGCGCGTGGGCGCCGCGCCAGGATGTACCGAGCAGGGGCGGCATCAGCGCAGTGGCCGCGGCGGCGCCAAGGAGGCTGCGTCGGGTAAGGCGGATGGACATCTTCGGTGTTCCTGCTGGCTGCCAACATGCGACGGCGGCGTCAAAACGCCGTCGGCGCGGAGGAGCCTCGCGCGCAGCGGATCGAATATCATTTCCCTGGTGCCGCCAGCAATGCCGAAGCGGCGGTGGCGCGCGGGTTCCCGCGTATCTGTGATGTGAAAGCGCGGATTTTAGCGACTTTCGCAGCTTGCCGGCCGGATGCTTCAGAACAACGAAAGCTGATCGCCCGGTCGCGGCGGAACCCGGAACAGGTCGGTACGCAGTGCCCGCCCTTCCCGCGCGAGGCCGAGGCGGGTTACGGCAACATGGAACCGTGCCGACATCAGATCGGCCCATGGCCCCTCCCCCCGCATCCGCTTGCCGAAGGCGGGATCGTAGTCTCGCCCGCCGTGCAGCTCGCGCACGCGTCCCATGATCCGGGCGGCACGGTCGGGGAAACTCTGCTCCGCCCAGTCGCGGAACAGGTCGGCCACCTCTCGCGGCAGGCGAAGCGGGATCATGCTGGCGGTTGTCGCACCTGCGTCGCGACCGGCTTCGAGGATTGCCTCCATCTCATGGTCCGTCAGCGCCGGGATCATCGGAGAGGCCATTATGCGCACAGGGATACCCGCCTCCGCCAGCCTGCGGATCGCCGCCAGCCGTCGCGCGGGAGCAGGCGCGCGAGGCTCCATCTTCCGCGCAATCTCCGGGTCCAGAGTGGTGACAGACACCCCGACCGCCGCGAGGCCGGCGGCGGCCATGGGAGCGAGAATGTCGATATCCCGTTCAATCAGCGCCCCTTTCGTGACGATGGCCACCGGGTGGTTGAAATCGCGGAGCACCTCCAGCACCCGCCGCATCACCTGCTGCTTTACCTCCACCGGCTGATAGGGATCGGTGTTGGTCCCGATGGCAATCACGGCGCAGGTGTATCGTGGCGAAGACAGCTCGCGCGCGAGCACCTCATGCATACCAGGGCGCGCGATGAGCTTCGTCTCGAAATCCAGCCCCGGCGAGAGGTTCAGATAGGCATGGGTGGGCCGGGCAAAGCAGTAGATGCAGCCATGTTCGCAGCCCCGGTAAGGGTTTATGGAGCGGTCGAAGCCAACGTCGGGGGACTTGTTCCGGGTGATAGCACTTCGCGGACGCTCGATCCTCAGTTCGGTGCGGAGCAGGCGCTCCTCCTCTGGAATGTCCCATCCGTCATCGAACGCCTCTCTCCGCTCCGTCTCGAACCTGCCGCTGCAATTGCTTGCGGCTCCGCGGGCCCGGAGCCGCAAGTGAGGGGGGAGAGAGGAATCGCCGGTGTTCGCCATGCGGGTATTATTAGAACATTTAGCGAACATGACAACAGGCATCAGGCGATCTTTCGCCGGTCTCGAAGGAGATCCCGGCCCCTTTCCGCCGACCCCGCTCACTTGTGGGTTTCCCCGCAGGGGGTCGCTCCCGTAAGCAGGGGAAAGTCCCGAAAGGAGTTTCCATGGCGCGCATCCTCTTCGTTCTGACCTCGCGGCGCGAATCCGGCGGAAAGCGGGCACCGGCAGGCTTCCATTGGGAGGAGTTCGTCACCCCGTACTGGGCTTTCCGTGACGCGGGGCATGAGGTGGTCGTGGGATCGGTGCTCGGCGGAGAGGCGACTGGCCTGCCCGGATCGGAGGTTGACGGGCCGCATGGACGCATCTCCCGGTCCGTCCGCCGCTTTCAGGAGCGCGGGCAGGAGATGGAACTGCTGCAAGGCACGCTGCCAGTTGTCGCCGCCAAGGCAGAGGATTTCGATGCGCTGTTCTTTCCGGGCGGCGTCGGGCCGCTGTGGGACCTGCACGAGACGCCAGAGATCGGGGCGCTTGTCTCGGCCGTTCTGGCCCGGGGCGGTATCGTTGCGACCGTTTCCACCGGAGCGGCGGCGCTTCTGACGGCGCTGGACGCGGAGGGAGAGCCCATAGTACGGCGGCGGCGGATCAGCACGGCCCCGGATGCAGAGCTCTCCGCTGCAGGCCCCGCGCCCTATTCCATCGAGGCCGCATTGGTGGAGCGTGGTGCCAGGATCGGTCGCAACGAATACCTGTTCCGGCCCCATGCGCTCCGTGACGGCGGTCTGGTCACCGGGCAGAATCCTGCCTCCGCCGCGCCGGTCGCCCGTCTGGTGCTGAGCGCACTGGCGGACATGCAGGGCGGGCAGCCGACACTGGAACTGGTGCCGCCCGCGCTCTTCCGGCGTCCGGGTTAAGGCTCAGGAGGCGCGGGTCGCCTCTGCATCCGCGACGTCCCGGATCCGGCGAACCATGGCGCGGAGGCCGTTCGACCGCTGCGATGACAGGTGCTCATCCAGGCCGAGCCGCTTCAGTTCGCCGGGAGCATCTACCTGTCGCACTTCCGCCACGGTCAAGCCGGAATAGAGCGCGTGGAGAATGGCGATCAGCCCCCGTACGATCATCGCATCGCTGTCGCCTTCAAAGGAAAATACGGCCCCCTCTCCCTCGCCATCCATGACGGGTCTGATCCAGACCTGACTGGCGCAGCCATCCACCTTGGTTGCAGGCACCCGGAAGGCATCATCGAGCGGCGGCATCGCCTTGCCCAGTTCGATGACGTGGCGGTAGCGGTCTTCCCAATCGTCGAGGAAGTCGAACGTATCGGCGATGTCTTCAAAAGCTGGCGTGGCCACGGCAGGTCTCCTTTGGCTCTGGACCTAAGCGTCCCGGCGCGTCTCGTCCAGCCCCAGCCCCGCCGATGTGCTCGGCGTTGGGTGTGCAGACCGGCTCCGGAGCGGTCGGATGGCCCTGATCCATTGCGCGTTCAGGCGCCAGTTGGCCCGCCACCCTGATGCGCAGCCCAGGCGCCACAGCACGCAGGGAGCGCTCGGCCATGATGCCGCCGAAGGGCGTTCTGGGCAACGGGCCCCTCCGCCGGCAGGCCGCGCTCGATCGGACAGGAGGCGCGATTGAGGATGGTCGGGGGCGACTGTTTCATCCAGCGGGGTGGCAGGGCGCATGCGCATTCACATCCGGCAGGCCGATGGGCGAGCGGGAATTGGCTTTCCAACTGCTGCCCTTTCGGCTACCGAAGAAGCCAAGAACGAGGGACGTCCGATGAAGATACCGCTGCTCGCCGCCCTGACGCTGGTCATCGCGCTTGGTGGCTGCGCCTCGCGCTGGAATCCGATGAATTGGGCGGGGTCGAATTCGACGCCGGACACTCTGGAGCCGGAGGAAGGCTATGCCGCCGCGACTGTGGACACCCGCCCGCTGGTCGCGCAGGTGACGGGGCTGACGATCGATCAGGCCCCGGGTGGAGTGATCGTCCGCGCGACAGGGCTTCCGGCGACCCAAGGCTACTGGAACGTCGCTCTGCTGCCGCAGGGTCCGGCCGAGAGCGGCACTATGACCTATCGGTTCGTCGCCGTTCCGCCCGGCAGGCCCGTTCCCGCAGGCTCCGCCGCTGCCCGTGAAGTGACGGCGGCACGGTTCCTCAACGCCTATCAGCTTGAGAGCATCCGCCATATTGTTGTTGTCGGAGAAACCAATCAGCGGAGCGTGACCGCCCGCTGACCGGGCTGCGGGATGGCGGGGCGGACCTGCCGCCCATTGCTCACGTCCAGCGCGCCAGAATGTCCGATACCGCCAGCGGATCCGTCTGGCTCGTCTCACGCACCCTGCCCGGTGTGCGGGACAAGCGGGGAGCCGGTGCCGGCTGCACGACGCCGTCCCACGTTCCGAATGCGCCGCGCGCGATGTTATGCGGATGGCTCGCCGCCTCGTCGACCGACAGGACGGGCGCGAAGCAGACATCCGTCCCCTCCATCTCCGCACACCACGCATCACGGCTCCGCGTCGCAAAGATGGCGGCGAAGGTTTCCCTGAGCTGCAGCCAGTTCGCGGGATCGGACCGGTCGGGCAGATCGGCGGCGTTCAGGCCGAGCCGCACCAGCAGTTCGGCATAGAACTTCGGCTCGAGCGACCCCACGGAAACGAAACGGCCATCCGCACAGCGATAGCAGCCGTATTCAGGCGCCCCTCCGTCCAGCAGGTTCACGCCCCGCCGGTCCTGCCAGCAGCCGCCCGCGCGCATTCCATAGATCATCGACATGAGGTGCACCGTGCCGTCGGTGATCGCGGCATCCACTACCTGCCCCTTGCCGGAACGGGCAGCCTCCAGCAGCGCCGCGGCCATGCCAAACGCGAGGTAGAGCGCGCCGCCGCCGAAATCACCGATCAGGTTCAGGGGGACTGCAGGCGCCTCCTCCGGGCCGATCGCATGCAGCGCGCCGGAAAGGGAGATGTAGTTGATGTCATGCCCCGCCGCAGAGGCGAGCGGCCCCGTCTGCCCCCAGCCTGTCATGCGACCGTAGACAAGACGCGGATTTTCCGGAAAATCTCCCGGGCCGAGGCCCAGCCGCTCCATGACCCCGGGCCGCATCCCTTCAATCAGCGCGTCGGCGCGGGAGACGAGGGCACGGGCAGTGGCCCTGTCCTCCGCAGTCTTCAGGTCCAGCCGGATGAAGCCCCGGCCCCGGTTCAGGATGTCGTACTCAAGGCCAAGCAGGCTTTCGCTGCCCGGTCTTTCGATACGGATCACCTCCGCCCCCATGTCGGCCATGAGCATGGCGGTGAACGGCGTCGGTCCCAGCCCCGCGAATTCGACAACCCTTACGCCGGCCAGCGGGCCATTCACTTCCGTCATCCTCTCCCCCCTCTTTTGCCTCGGCTGTTCCGGGGCTGACTTGCCTCAACCGGAAGCACGCTCCTCCAGCTCCAGCCATTCTTCTTCCGCCCGTGACAGCGCATCCTGCCGCTCCGTCAACGCGGAACTGGCCTTCGCGAATTTGGCAGGTTCGCGAGTGAACAGCTCGGGGTCGGACAGAAAATCGGTGAGCTTCGCGATTTCCGCCTCCAGCCGTGCGATGATGGCGGGCAGCGCCTCCAGCCGGTGCTTCTCGGTGAAGCTGAGACCTGCGCGATCCGCCGTGCCTTCCTGCCGGGGCGCGTCCTCCTTCTTCGGCTCCGGCCGGCGGGTCTGGCCCTTGGGCTCATCCACAGAACCCTGGGTGGCACCTGCCTTCTGGGCGCGATAGTCGCTCCAGCCGCCTGCATACACGGTGGCGCGCCCGTCCCCTTCCATTGCAACGGTCGTGGTTGCGACGCGATCTATGAAGTCGCGGTCGTGGCTGACGAGCAGCACCGTACCCTCATATTCGCCAAGCAGATCCTGCAGCAGATCAAGCGTTTCCACGTCGAGGTCGTTGGTCGGTTCGTCGAGAACGAGCACATTCGACTCGCGTGCCATGATCCGCGCCAGAAGAAGCCGCGCGCGCTCCCCGCCTGACAGCGCGCCGACCGGCGCGCGCGCCTGCCGCTCGTCGAAGAGGAAATCCTTCAGATAGGCCACCACATGCTTCGGTCGCCCGCGGACCATCACCTGGTCCGACTGGCCGGAGACGCGCATCTCCGGATCGCCGGTGAGGCTTTCCCACAGCGTCTGCTCCGGGTTCAACTGTGCACGGGCCTGATCGAAGATCGCGATCTCAAGGTTGGTACCGAGCCGCACCGTGCCGGTATCAGGGGCGATCTGCCCGGTGAGCATCCCGATCAGCGTGGTTTTTCCCGCACCGTTCGGCCCCACGAAAGCCACCCTGTCCCCCCTCAGGATGCGAAGGGAGAAATCCCGCAGGATTACCCGCTCCCCAAAGGTCTTGGAGATATTGCTGGCCTCCACGACAAGGCGCCCAGACTGATTTCCGGCCTCCAGCGCGAGATCCGCCGTGCCCTGACGGCGTATCATGGAAGAGCGCTCCTCCCGCAGCGCGGCGAGCGCGCGGACACGGCCCTGGTTGCGCTTGCGGCGGGCGGAGATGCCCTCCACCGCCCACTTCGCCTCCGACTTGATCTTGCGGTCGAGCTTGTGGCGGGCCGCGTCCTCCTCCGTCCAGATGCGGTCGCGCCAGTCCTCGAAGCCATCGAAACCCTGATCCAGCCTGCGGACCTCACCCCTGTCGATCCACAGCATTCCGCGGGCAAGCCGCCGCAGGAAGGCCCGGTCGTGGGAGATCAGCACGAAGGCCGAGCGCGTGGTGGACAGCGTCTCCTCCAGCCAGCCGATCGCAGCGATGTCGAGGTGGTTGGTCGGCTCATCGAGCAGCATCAGCTCCGGCTCTCCCGCCAGGAGCTTTGCCAGCGCCGCGCGCCGCTTCTCCCCGCCCGACGCCGTTGCAACCGGCGCTTCGGCCCGGAATCCCAGCCCTTCGGCGGCCATCGCGACCCGGTATTCCTCTCCCGGAGGCAGGCCATCCGCCGCAAAGTCGCCGAGCGTGGCGAATCCCGACAGGTCCGGTTCCTGCTCCATATAGCCCACGTGCGTTCCGGGCGAGAGCACTTTCTCCCCCGCGTCAGGCTCCACCAGCCCGGCCATGACCTTCATGAGTGTCGATTTGCCGGAGCCGTTGCGACCGACGAGCGCCAGCCGGTCGCCGGGCTGCACCACAAGGTCCAGACCTGCAAAAACGGGGTTTCCACCCCAGGTGAGAGAGATGCCAGAAAGCTGGAGAAGGGGAGCGCGTGCCATGGCGCTGGCCTAGTGCCGCGCCGGGCGGAGGTCAACAGGCGCTTGCGCCTGTCGGCCTGCTGTCCCGCCATCGGGACTGCGGTGACGGTCTCGTCCGACCTTGCGGAGCCGGCGCCTTCTTGATGGACCGCAACACGCTCTGCCTCGACCTGAACACGGCCTGAGCTTCCGGCGTGACCGCTCCTTCTCCATCGCGGAATTCTCTGCGACGGCTGCGGCTCAATGTTCTGCGCGGACTGGGCGGCGACCTTCTGCCATCGCCCCCTCTTCCGACCGTGGTGGTGGTGTTGCGGCCTTCAAGAGACGTGCCTGACATCGACGGCGCGGCCGATCTTCTGCAACCCTGCTTCGGGCCAGCCGGCCGCGGGCGGATGCCCCCCGGCTATTGCAGGGGCAGGCGCCCAGCTCCGCCTGCACCCATTCCCCGCATCGACGGGTGTTTCCTCACGCTTCGCGGATGATCTTGGCGAAGCTGTCGAAGATATTCGAGTTCGCGGCAAGAACGGTGCCCTTTTCGATCGGGTCATCGTCCTTGCGGACTGCCTCCGCAAAGCCGCCCGCCTCGCGCACCAGCAGCAGACCCGCCGCCATGTCCCAGGGGTTCAGCCCGCGTTCCCAGTAGCCGTCGTAGCGCCCCGCCGCGACATAGGCGAGGTCGAGGGCCGCCGCCCCCCAGCGCCGCACCCCGGCGCAGACCGGCATGAGGCGCCCGAGATCCTTGAGCGTCGCGGGCAGCGTGCTGCGGCCGCCGAAAGGCACACCGGTTGCAAAGATGCATTCGATCATCGTGCGGCGGTCGGAGACCCGGAGACGCTGCTCGTTCATCCAGGCGCCCGCGCCCTTCTCCGCCCAGTAAAGCTCGTCCTTCGCCGCGTCGAATACCACGGCGGAGACGATCTCCCCCTTGTGCTCCAGCGCGATGGAAACGGCCCAGTGGGGCAATCCGTGCAGGAAGTTGGTCGTGCCATCGAGCGGATCGACGATCCACCGCCGGGTCGGATCCGCGCCCGCGATGGCACCCGTCTCCTCACCCAGCCAGCCATAGGTCGGGCGACCGGCAAGAAGGTCTTCCTTGATGATCTGCTCGGCCGCGATATCGGCCCTCGACACGAAATCTCCGGCCCCCTTGGAGGAGACCTGGAGGTTCTCGACCTCCCGGAAGTCTTTCACAAGGCTTCGGCCCGCGCGCCGCGCGGCCTTGATCATCAGGTTGAGATTGGCGCTGCCCCGCATGCTAGGCTCCTTTCGATCAGCCCGCGCATATAGCGGCTGCGGAAGAATAAGGAAAGCGCCTCCTTCCATGGCCGCCTTCCATGGATGTCCGGCGGGGCCGATCCGGACGCTGCGCGCCGGGCGGCGCACGCCGGGTTGCCTCCGCCCGGGCCGGATGCCATGAGCCGAGATACTGACCGGGGATTGGAGGGTGCTCTCCTACCTTCCCGCGATGATCTGCGCGATTCGCACACTGTCGCGCTCAGGCGTAAGCCAGCGTCCGCGTTCCAGTATCTCCAGCGTATATTCCCGGTAGGTCAGCCCGCAGGCTTCCGCGAGCTTCATGCGCCGCCGCACCACCTCCACCGGGGCTTTCCACGCGGCTTTCACCTCTGCCTGCCAGCGCAGGACCATCCCCAAGCCCTGCAAGGGTGGCCCGCCATTGTGACCAATGCCGAAGGATGGCCGTTCCTCCCGGACAGGCGGCGCAAAGGCTGCCTGCCAAGCCGCGCTCCGCCGGGTTTTCGGCACAAGTGCGAGGGAGGGAACTGTGTCTGCCATGCGGCACTGTTGCCGCCATCTCGTCACCCCCGCAAGTCCGATCAGTGCGCGACCCTTTCCTTTGCGCGGTGGCAGCGCTACCTTCCGGCCATGACGACGATCCTTGACAAGATCCGGGCCTACAAGCTCGAAGAAGTGGCCGCCCGCAAGGCCGCGCGGCCGCTTTCCGATGTGGAGGCCGATGCTCGCGCCGCCTCCGCGCCCCGCAACTTCACCGAGCGGCTGATCGAGGCGTCGAACGGCGGCTACGGGCTGATCGCCGAGATCAAGAAGGCCAGCCCTTCGAAGGGTCTCATCCGCGCCGATTTCGATCCGCCCGGCCTCGCCCGCGCCTATGCCGAAGGCGGGGCGACCTGCCTGTCAGTTCTGACCGACGGGCCATCCTTCCAGGGGGATGACAGTTACCTGACTGCGGTGCGCGAAGCGGTCGATCTGCCCGCGCTCCGCAAGGATTTCCTGTTCGATACCTATCAGGTGGCGGAGTCGCGTGCCCTTGGTGCGGATGCGATCCTCATCATCATGGCCGCTGTGGACGACAGTCTCGCCGCCGAGTTGGAGGGGGCCGCGAAGGACTGGAACATGGATGTGCTGATCGAAGTGCATGATGAGGCGGAACTGGATCGTGCCCAGCACCTCGACTCGCCGCTCATCGGCATCAACAACCGCGATCTGCATACCTTTGAAACCAGCCTCGATGTGACACGACGTCTCTCGCGGCTTGTTCCGCCGGAACGCACGATCGTTGCCGAAAGCGGCATGACGACGCCCGCAGATCTGGCCGATCTGGCGCAATATGGGGCTCGCTGTTTCCTGATCGGGGAAAGCCTCATGCGGCAGGAAGATGTCGCCTCCGCCACGCGGACCCTCCTGGCGAACCCCATGGTCGGAGCGATGGGGTGAGCGAACCCGCCGCCGGTGCCCTTGCGACTGGCCAGCGAGGTGCCACCG
Source organism: Haematobacter massiliensis (assembly GCF_000740795.1). Lineage (GTDB taxonomy): Bacteria > Pseudomonadota > Alphaproteobacteria > Rhodobacterales > Rhodobacteraceae > Haematobacter > Haematobacter massiliensis. The sequence goes on along the minus strand of NZ_JGYG01000001.1, from coordinate 93,073 downwards.
ACGCGGGAGCAAGCCCCGTGGTCGAGAGCATCGCGACGGCGCCGACCTCCGCCGCCACGCACGACACTCTCGCCGCAACGGCGGGTAAAGGCGCCGACCAGCAGCTTACGCATTTCGATGCGGAGGGCCGCGCCCATATGGTCGACGTGACTGAAAAGGACGTCACCACCCGCACTGCGACGGCAGGCGGCAACGTCCGGATGACCGAGACCACGCTGTCGCGCATTCTCACCGGAGCGGCGGAAAAAGGCGATGTTATCGGCGTCGCCCGCCTCGCCGGCATCATGGCTGCGAAGCGTACGGCAGATCTGATCCCGCTCTGCCATCCCTTGCCGCTCTCCCGTGTTGCCGTGGATCTCGTGCCCGACCTCTCGCTGCCGGGCCTGAGAATCGAGGCGACGGTGCGGACTACGGGCCGGACGGGCGTGGAGATGGAGGCCCTCACCGCAGTCACGGTTGCGGCGCTGACCGTCTACGACATGCTCAAGGCCGTCGAGCGCGGCATGGTGATCTCGGACATCCGCCTGCTGATGAAGGATGGAGGCCGTTCCGGACTTTACACCGCCGGAGATGCCACGTGATCCCGCATGAGGAGGCGCAGGCAAAGGTTCTCGCCCTCGTCTCTCCGCTGTCCCTGGAAACGGTGCCACTCCGGGAGGCCGCTGGCAGGGTGCTGGCCGAACCTGTGCGGGCGGAGCGCGATCAGCCGCCCTTTGATGCCTCCGTGATGGATGGCTATGCGATCACCTCCCCGGATCGCCAGGCCGGAGCGCAGCTCCGCGTGATCGGGGAAGCGGGTGCCGGCCATGCCCATGCGGGGCGGTTGTCACAGGGAGAGGCGCTCCGCATATTCACTGGCGCACCAGTGCCAGCGGGCGCGGATGCTGTCGTCCCGCAGGAAGACACGCGCCGCGACGGCATGCAGGTCACCCTCATCGATGTTGATCCCGCGACCAGCTACATTCGCCTGCGGGGCGGAGACTTCGCGGTGGGCACGACTCTGGCTGCACCACGGCGGCTTTCCTCTGCCGATCTGGCCCTGATCGCGGCGATGAACCATGCCGAGGTCCGTGTCCATCGCCGCCCCGTCGTCGCTATCGTTGCCACAGGCGATGAGCTGGTGATGCCCGGTGAGCCGCCGCGGCCTGATCAGATCGTCTCCGCGAACTCCTATGCCCTCGCCGCGATGATAGAGGCGGAGGGCGGCATTGCCCGTATCCTCCCCCTTGCGCGCGATGATTTCGATGCTCTGAGAACCGTGCTGGACCTGACGACCGGCGCAGACCTGATCGTCACGATCGGGGGTGCTTCTGTCGGAGACCATGATCTTATGTCGCAACGCGGCGAGGATCTGGGGCTTCAGCTGGAGTTTCACCGTATCGCCCTTCGCCCCGGCAAACCGCTGATGGCGGGGCGAAGGGGGAACGTGCCGCTTCTGGGCCTGCCGGGCAACCCGGCCTCCGCCATGGTCTGCGCTGCCCTGTTTCTGCTCCCCATGCTGCGCGCGATGCAGGGTCAACCGGACCCCCTTCCGCGCCCTCGCACCGCCCGCCTCGCCCGCGATGTCGCCGCCAACGGCAAACGCGCGCACTTTATGCGCGCCACGCTTGAAGAGGCAGAGCCGCTTCCCTTGCTGCACCCCGCGGAAAGTCAGGACAGCTCGCTTATTGCCGTACTCTCCAGCTCAAATGCGCTGCTCTTCCGCCCCATTGACGATGCAGAAAGAAAGGCCGGCGAAACAGTGACTTGGTTTCCTTTTTAAGTTTGACACAAAGCACGAACACCGCTAGAACTTAAGCGGAACATATTGGCGGGAGAGTTTCGGTGCTGACGCGCAAGCAATTGGAACTTCTAGATTTTATTAACAAAAGAATGCAGCGCGATGGCATTCCTCCTTCCTTTGACGAGATGAAGGAGGCGCTGGATCTTCGCTCCAAGTCCGGGATTCACCGTCTCATCACCGCACTGGAAGAACGCGGGTTCATTCGTCGCCTTGCCCATCGCGCGCGGGCCATCGAGATCCTCAAGTTGCCGGAAGCGATGGAGAAAGCGAGCTTTGCTCCACGTGTGATTGAAGGGGATCGTCCCTCTCAGCCGAAGGGTGCACGTCCCGTTACGCCAATCCATGCGACAGAATTGCCGGTCATGGGGCGCATCGCAGCCGGAACTCCCATCGAAGCCATCAGCGAGATATCGCACCATGTCGCGGTTCCGGGACAGATGCTTTCCGGTCGCGGAAATCACTATGCCTTGGAAGTAAGAGGCGATTCCATGATCGAAGCCGGGATAAATGACGGTGATATCGTGGTGATTCGCGAACAGCTCACCGCAGAGAATGGCGACATCATCGTCGCTCTGGTCGAGGGTCAGGAAGCGACGCTCAAACGTTTCCGTCGGCGTGGCTCCATGATCGCGCTTGAAGCGGCAAATCCGACTTATGAAACCCGCCTTCTCCGTGACGATCAGGTGAAAGTTCAGGGTCGGCTTGTTGGGCTGATTCGAAGCTACTGATCGACGCGGCAATCGTAAGCTTCTTCAAACAGGTATGCTGGGAAGGTCAGGAAGCGGACACACACTCCAGTGGCATGGAGACATGCGATGGTGCCGCGTGTCCGACTTGAACGGACGACCTACCGCTTACAAGGCGGTTGCTCTACCAACTGAGCTAACGCGGCATACTGTTAGGCGCCTCCTCGTAGCACTCCGTTTCCGCGGGTTCAATGTCCGTTCTTGTTAAGAGTGTGTGTTGAGCCTGACGCGCCCCGTATCACGCGCTCTCGGCATCCTCGGCCGCGTCAACCGCGAGATCCTGCTGCGACCGGGCAATGATTTGACCTTCGGCAGACGTCATTGCACGGCACTGGTTCGCAACGCCGGCCTTTTACAAGAGGTCATCGCTCCGCGCTGCCCGCAGCGGAACGGTATGGCACAGTGTGTCATTCGCCCTTGAAGGAGCAGTGCATACACCCTCATCGGCTCAAGATCATCCAGCACGCCGCCCGCGCCATCAGGAACGGGTTCCAGTTCTAAGAAACCCGCCGTCCGCATCAGAGCCCTTGCCATGCGCTACGCATGCCAGCGCATGGCATTCGGGCTAGCAGCTTGAACTGAGCAGATCACGCCGGGTCGTTACAGAGTCCCACACCACCTTGTAAAACTCATATCCTGATTAAACTTGGATGCCATCTGTGGGGTTGTCATCCTTCGAAGATAGGTGATGAATGCGCCTATAGCCGTCATTTTGGAAAGATGAACGATGAAAAAGATGCTTTTGGTCTTAATGGTTCTTGCCGGATGCGGACACGCTTCATCCAATCATCGCGAAAACAACACACCCGAGCAGCGCTCTCGAGAATTGTCGGGTATGTCATTAACCAATCTGTGTAAGCTTTATGGCAACCCGCGCACTCAGTCAGAAACAAAAGCAAGTGTTCTGACCGAAGTGCAGCGGCGCGGGTTCAACGGGTGCCCATCGACCCGTTGAATAGATGAGGCCGCATGAAAGCGGCCTCTTTCTCAATCTTCGACCATGTCGCCGTCGTTTTCCGCAATGGCAAAATCGAGGCCATGTGCGGCACGGATACGATCCTCGATGGTGGAGGCAACGTCGGGATGGTCTTTCAGGAACTGCTTGGCATTCTCCCGACCCTGGCCGATACGCTCATCGCCATAGGAGAACCAGGAGCCGGATTTATCCACCACGCCCGCCTTGACGCCAAGGTCCAGAAGTTCGCCGGTCTTGGAGATGCCTTCACCATACATGATGTCGAATTCGACCTGCTTGAAGGGCGGCGCGACCTTGTTCTTGACCACCTTCACCCGAGTGGTGTTGCCGACCACCTCATCCCTGTCCTTGATCGAACCAGTCCGACGGATGTCGAGGCGCACGGAGGCATAGAATTTCAGCGCCTGCCCGCCGGAAGTCGTTTCGGGAGAGCCGAACATCACACCGATCTTCATGCGGATCTGGTTGATGAAGATGACCATGCAATTCGATTTGCCGATCGAAGCGGTGAGCTTCCGCATCGCCTGGCTCATCAGGCGGGCTTGAGCGCCGACCTGGCTGTCGCCCATGTCACCCTCGATCTCCGCCTTGGGAGTGAGCGCGGCCACAGAGTCGACAACCACCAGATTGACTGCTCCTGAGCGCACCAGAGTATCCACGATCTCAAGCGCCTGCTCGCCCGTATCTGGCTGAGAGATCAGCAGCTCATCCAGATTGACGCCCAGCTTTCTCGCGTAGGAAGGGTCGAGCGCGTGCTCCGCATCCACAAAGGCGCAGACGCCACCCTTCTTCTGCTCCTCCGCCACGACATGAAGGGTGAGCGTGGTCTTCCCCGAGCTTTCGGGGCCGTAGATCTCCACGATCCGCCCTTTCGGCAGACCACCGATGCCAAGGGCGATGTCGAGGCCAAGCGACCCCGTCGAAGTCGCCTCGATCTCCGCCACGGGGCTATCCACCCCGAGCTTCATGATCGAGCCCTTGCCGAATTGCCGCTCGATCTGGGCGAGCGCCGAGTCGAGGGCCTTTTGCTTGTCGCTCACGCGCTTGTCCGTCATGTCGAGGAGGTTCGCCATTGCCATGTGATGCGCCCTTCTTGTCACAGCCTGCCGAGACCGGCAACCTTCGCCGGAAGTTCTTTTATTGTTCTCATCATCTATGCGATCAAAACGAGAACAAATCAATCGAATTCTCTGAGAATCGACGATCTCACGGCAAGGTTAACAGAAGGTTTATGAGCGACGCGCCTCGACAAATGCCTTGGAGATGAGCGCCAGGACGGCGATCGTCGTCAGAACGGTGGCGGCAGCAAAGGCACCGACGGCATTGTAGTCATTGTAGAGCAGTTCGATCTGCAACGGCAGCGTATTGGTCTGCCCGCGAATATTGCCCGAGACAACGGAAACCGCGCCGAATTCTCCGACCGCCCGCGCCGTGCAAAGCACCGCACCATAGAGAAGCGCCCAGCGGATGTTCGGGAGTGTCACCCGGCGGAACACCTGCCAGCCGGAGGCGCCCAACGTCACGGCAGCCTGCTCCTGCTCGCTCCCCTGAGCCTGCATGAGCGGCAGTACTTCCCGCGCGACGAAAGGAGCGGTGACGAAGAGGGTGACCATGACGATGCCCGGCAGGGCGAAGAGGATCTGGATGTCGTGCGCCGCAAGCCACGGGCCCAGCAGCCCCTGCCTCCCGTAAAGAAGCAGGTAGCAGATACCGGCGATGATCGGCGAGATGGAGAACGGGATCTCCACCAGCGCCATGACGAACTTCCGCCCCGGGAAGCGGAACCGCGCCACCAGCCATGCGGCGGCAATCCCGAAGCCCACGTTCAGCGGCACCACGATGAGCGCGATGAGCGTAGTGAGCCAGATGGCGTGCAGCGTGTTAGGGTGCAGGATGTTCGCTTGCCAAACCGCCCACCCCTGCCCGAAGGCGCGCCAGAAGATGTAGACGAGCGGCACGACGACGAGCACCAGCGTCATCACCACGGCCAGCCCGATCAGCAGGCGTGGCACCAGCGCGCTCCGCTGGGGCGCAAGTGCCCCCGTGGTGATCGCGGTGGTCATGCCGCCTCCTTGTGGCGCATCGCCCAGGATTGCAGCAGGTTGGACAGAACGAGCAAGACAAAGGCAAAGAGCAGCAGCGTCAGGGCGATGGCGGCGGCGCCGGAGTAGTCGTATTCCTCCAAGCGGATGACGGCGAGCAGCGAGGCGATCTCCGTCTCGAACGGCAGGTTGCCGGCGATGAACACCACGGCTCCGAACTCACCAAGCGAGCGTGCGAAGGAGAGCGTCACCCCGGCCAGAAAGGCGGGCAGGATTGCCGGAAAGATCACCCTGCGGAAGATCGTGAACGGCCGCGCCCCCAGCGTCGTGGCGGCCTCCTCCAGCGCGTGATCCAGATCCTCCAGCACGGGCTGCACCGTCCGGACGACGAAGGGGATGGAGGTAAAGGCCATCGCGATGGCGACGCCCCAGATCGTGTAGACAACCGGAAGGCCCGCAGCCTCCAGCCACATGCCGAACCAGCCGTTGCCGGCGAAAAGCGCCGTCAGCGTGATGCCCGCCACCGCTGTCGGCAGGGCGAAGGGCACATCCATCAGCGCGTCGAGAAGGCGCTTTCCGGGAAAGTCGTAGCGCGTCAGCACCCATGCCATCAGCAGGCCGTAGACGGCATTGACCACCGTCGCCATCGCGGCCGCCGTCAGGGTGAGTTTGAACGCGGCGAGCGTGCGCGGACCCGTCACGATCTGCCAATAGCGCGCAAAGCCGATATCCGCCCCCTTCAGCACCAGTGCCGCGACGGGCACGAGCACGATCACCGTGAGATAGATCATCGTCACGCCGATGGAGAGGCCGAAACCGGGAAGCACCCGTTTCGGCCGCACTGGCGCGGAGGGGGCAGAAAGGCTCATTGGTTGACGAACACGCTGTCGAGAATGCCGCCTTCTGCGAAATGCTCGGCCTGCGCCTTTTCCCAGCCTCCAAAAACGTCGTCCACCGTCACGAGCTTCACCTCCGGGAAGTTCTCGGCGAACTCCTCGGCGGCTGCTTCATCATGCACGCGGTAGAAATGTTCGGCGAGGATCTTCTGTCCCTCCGCCGAGTAGAGGAAATCCAGGTAGTCCGCCGCGAGCTTCTCCGTGCCGTTCTTCTTTGCAACCTCGTCCACCACGCTCACCGGAAAGTCCGCCATGACGGAAAGGGAGGGCGTCACCCGCTCAAACCCCTTGTCGCCATATTCCCGCGCGATGCCTCCGGTTTCGGCCTCGAATGTGATGAGAACGTCACCGATTTCGCGCTCAGCGAAGGTCGTCGTCGCGGCGCGGCCGCCGGTATCGAATACCGGGACGTTGGAGAAGAGCTTCTTCACGAACTCCTGGGCCTTCTCCTCATCGCCGCCATTCTGATCGAGCGCGAAGGCATAGGCACCGAGATAGGTGTAACGCGCGTTACCGGATGTCTTGGGGTTCGGAAAGACCACCTTCACATCGTCGCGGACAAGGTCGGACCAATCGCGGATGTTCTTCGGGTTCCCCTCCCGGACGAGGAAGGCGGGAAGCGAGTAATAGGGCGAGGCATTGTTCGGCAGGCGGTCACGCCAGTCCTTCGCGATCAGACCCCCCTCCGCCAGCACGTCGATATCGGTGACCTGGTTGAAGGTGACCACATCCGCGGGCAACCCTTCAAGGATCGCGCGCGCCTGACGGGAGGAGCCGCCATGCGACTGGTCGATCGTCACGTCGCGGCCGGTTTCGGCTTTCCACTTTTGAGCAAAGGCCGGGTTGATCGCGGCGAAAAGCTCACGCGCGACGTCATAGGATACGTTGAGCAGCTTGTCCTGCGCCAGAACGGGCGCGGCGAAGCCCAGCCCTGCGGCGAGGACGACTCCGAAAAGGGCGTGTTTCACGAACGGTTCTCCTTGAATATGGTGGAGGCGGCAGGCGGCGCGGGTTGTGCAGCACGCTTGCCCTCGGCGAAGACGCGGCCCGCTTCGGGGCGCAGCCTGATAGGGGTGCCGGTGCGGATATCGGCGGCCCCGCTCGACCGGCGCGGAACCTCCATGTCGAAGGCCAGCCCATTCGGGCCGTTCACGAACAGGCGAAGCGTCGCGCCCGTGCTCGCAATGGCGGAGATCGAGAAGGGAGAGGTCTGATCCACCACCGGACTGATCTCTCCGGGGCGCAGGAACAGCCGCGCCGCCCCGTCGGGATAGGCCACGCGCGGCAGGTGCGAGGCATCTACGCCCGCCGCCTCCACCCGCCCCGCCCTGAGCGTGACCGGGAGTTCGACCGTTGCGCCAAGGAAACGGGCCACGAAGGGCGTCGCAGGATGATCGTAGATTTCGTCCGGGGTGCCGATCTGCTCGATCCGCCCCTCACCCATCACCACGACCCGGTCGGCCAGCTCAAAGGCCTCCTCCTGATCATGGGTGACGAAGACAGTGGTCGTCCCGCGCGCCTCATGCACCTCGCGCAGCCAGCGGCGAAGATCGCGGCGCACCGCGGCGTCCAGCGCCCCGAAGGGTTCGTCGAGCAGCAGGACCTCGGGCCTGATGGCCATCGCGCGACCGAGTGCCACCCGCTGCCGTTGGCCGCCCGAGAGAGCAGCCGGATAGCGGTCCGCAAGATGCGCGATCTGCAGGAAGTTCAGCAGATCCGTCACGGTAGCCGCGATCTCCGCCTTCGCGGGGCGGCTGGAGCGCGGGCGCACCGTCAGGCCAAAGGCGATATTGTCGCGCACCGTCATATGCGGAAAAAGCGCGTAATGCTGGAACACGAAGCCGGTGTTGCGCGTCCGCGCATCGAGCGCGAGCCAATCCTTCCCGTCATGGGAAATCGCGCCGGCATCGGGCCAGTCCAGCCCGGCGATGATCCTGAGCAGGGTCGTCTTTCCAGAGCCGGACGGACCCAGCAGTGCCACAAGCTCCCCCGAGTCGATTTCCAACCCGATTCCCCGCAGCACCTCCGTCGCCCCGAAGCGTTTGGTGAGCCTTTCGATGATCAGCGCCATTCAATTGTCCTCGGGTTCCGGGTCAGCGGAAGCTAAAGGCGGCGCCCCCTATCGACAAGGAAAGGGGATAGGCGATTTTGAGGCCGGCGGGAGCATAATATACTCCATAAGGGGCGATACTCGGAATAGTCATTTCATCGTAGAAACTTCGCTCCGCGGCTCTCAGAAAGAAAATCCTCTGAATGGCGTACGGCAGGAACATCTGCCGACTTGCGGGCGCAAATGCAGAACGATCGCCTTAACTCGGCCAGGAGGAAGCGAACCCAAGCCATTGCGGCAACACATGCAACCGCAGGTGTAACCTGCCCGCCTCTCACGCAAAAAACGATCTGCTTTCCCTCGCGTTATCATTGACCGCTGGCGCGCGATATTTAGCCTCATGTCAAGGGCGTGTCTGCTGGTCACACCCAAAGGGGGGAAAATGAAACAACTGCTGCTTACGACAGCCTTTTTCGGGCTGTCTGCCACTCTCGCACAGGCTGCCGCCATCGAGCGCACCTTCACATCATCCTCGATCCTGTTTGAAGAGGGTCGCTATGTGGAGTTGAGCCTGGGCACGGTCAATCTCGACTCGAGCGGAAGATTGAACGGCCTGCCCATATCGACGGGCGGCGGTGTGATGGGTAACTTCAATACCTACATTCTCGGGCTGAAGTACCCTGTTACGCCGGATCTCGATGTGGCGGTGGTACTGGATCAGCCGGTGGGCGCCGATGTGAGCTATCCCTCCGACTCATTCTATCCGCTTGCGGGAACACGGGCCAAGGTCCGTTCCCACGGCGCCACGCTGATGGCGCGCTACAAGTTCAATGAGAATTTCAGCATCTATGGCGGGCTTCGCGTTCTGCGGACATCGGGGCATGTGAACCTGAACACCCCGCGCTTCACCTATGGCATGCAGACGGATACGGAAACGGATCTGGGCTGGCTGGCCGGTGTGGCTTATGAGATACCGGAATATGCAGTTCGGGTCGCCTTGACCTACACCTCGCCCATCGACCATGATTTCGGGGCGCGGGATACCTTCATGGGTGACACCCAGTTCACCACCACCATCCCGAAATCGGTTCAGCTCGAGTTCAGACCGGCATCGCGCCCGACTGGCTGGCCTTCGGCTCCATCCGCTGGGTAGAATGGTCCAAGTTCGATATCAGTCCGCCCGCATACGGCGCCGTCACCGGCGGTCCTCTGGTGGGGTATGAGGACGATACCACCACCGTCGTGGTGGGCATTGGCCACAAGTTCAACGAAACCTGGTCGGGAGCTGTGCTGTTCGGCTATGAGACCGCGATGGACGGGTACTCCTCCAACCTCGGGCCGCCCAACGGGCGTCGGAGCATCGGTCTGGCCGGTACCTACACGCATGGCCCGATGAAGGTGACGGCGGGTCTCTCCTACCTCGACATGCGCGATAGCGAGACGAATATCGGAGGGGCCTATACCGCGACCTTCAACCAGAAGGGCCTGCTGGCTGCGATGAAAGTGGGCTACGCCTTCTGACAACCGAATGGCCCCGCTCCCGCGCGAACGGGGCTACACATGCCGGATCGAAGCGGTTATCCCTCCGGCAAAACCGGAGGGATCATGATCTACGCCACCGCCCGCGACTGGCTCGACGCGCCTGCGAAGCGGGTGCTGCTCTTCGGCATGTCGGGCCTCGGAAAGACCCATGTTTCCAACATCCTGCGCGACAGCGGGCGCTGGTTCCACTACTCCGTGGATTACCGCATCGGCACGCGCTACATGGGCGAATACATCGTCGATAACTTCAAGCGCGAGGCGATGCGGAATCCGTTCCTGCGCGAGCTTCTGATGAGCGACTCTATCTTCATCGGCTCGAACATCACCTTCGACAACCTCGCACCGCTTTCGACCTATCTCGGCAAACCCGGGAACCCGGAGCGGGGCGGTCTGCCCTTCACCGAATACATGAAGCGGCAGGAGCAGCATCGGGACGCCGAGATTGCCTCGCTGCTCGACACCGGGCGTTTCATCGACCGCTCGGCGGATATCTACGGCTATCCGCATTTCGTCTGCGATTCCGGCGGCTCCATCTGCGAGGTGGTCGAACCCGACGACCCGGAGGACATGGTGCTGACAGCGCTTGCATCCCGTGCGCTGCTCATCTGGATCAAGGGGTCTGAGGCGCATACCGCGGAACTCGTCCGCCGGTTCGACCGCGCGCCGAAGCCCATGTATTATCAACCCTCCTTCCTGCATGACGCCTGGGCGACCTATCTGTCCGAAACTGGTCTGCGCGAAACGGAGGTCGATCCCGATGCCTTCGTGCGCTGGACCTATGCCCGTGCCCTCGCCCACCGCCAGCCCCGTTATGCCGCGATGGCGCAGAACTGGGGGATCAGCCTCGACGCGGAGGATGTGGCGCAGGTGAGATCGTCCGATGATTTCGCGGCCCTTGTCGCGAGAGGGCTTGAGCAGAAACGCGAGAGAGCATAACTCGCCGCTCTGGAAGGAGCCGCATCATGCCGATCAAACTGCCCGAGAACCTGCCCGCCTACGATGTCCTGTCGCGAGAGGGCGTCATGGTGATGTCGGATGATCGGGCCGCGCGGCAGGACATCCGGCCCTTGCGCATCGGGCTGCTGAACCTGATGCCGAAGAAGATCCAGACGGAGAACCAGTTCGCCCGCCTGATCGGTGCCACGCCGCTGCAGATCGACCTGCACCTCATCCGCATGTCGGAGCATCAGACGAAGAACACCGCCGCCGAACATATGGAGGAGTTCTACCGCCCCTTTCAGGAGGTGAAGGCATCGGGCGAGAAGTTTGACGGGTTGCTCGTGACCGGCGCACCCATCGAGCATCTGGCCTTCGAAGATGTGACCTACTGGGAAGAACTGCGCGAGGTTTTCGACTGGACGCAGCGCAATGTCCACTCCACCTTTGGGGTCTGCTGGGGCGGGATGGCGATGATCAACCACTTTCACGGCGTCGATAAGCACATCCTGCCAGCCAAGTCCTTTGGCTGTTTCCGTCACATGAACATATCGCCGTCCTCCCCCTACCTCCGTGGTTTCTCCGACGATTTCGTCATTCCCGTGAGCCGCTGGACGGAGATGCGGCAGGAGGAGATCGATGCGCGGGAGGGGCTGGTGACGCTGCTCGGCTCCACCGAGGTCGGCCCCTGCTTGGTCGAAGATCCGGCACACAGGTCTCTCTATATTTTCAATCACTTCGAGTATGATACTCACACTTTAAAAGAAGAATACGACCGTGATGTGGCGCAGGGCAAAGCCATCAACGTACCCCTGAACTATTATCCCGATGACGATCCGTCCCGCCCGCCCGTCAACCGCTGGCGGAGCCATGCCCATCTGCTCTATGGCAACTGGATCAATGAAATCTACCAATCCACGCCCTATGACATGAACGAGATTGGCGAGCGGTAGTCTCCTCCTCGCCCTCGCGGCAGGCGGGGGCTTCGCGCTCCTCACCCGCCACCGGGCGAAGCGGAATACCCGTCGGGCGGAGGCGGAGTATCCAGCCGAAGGTGCCTCCCTCACCATAGACGGCGTGCAGGTGGAAGCTGTAACCCGCGGACATGGGCCTGACCTCGTGCTTATTCATGGGGCGAGCGGCAATCATCGCGACTTCTCGGCCTTGCTGCCCGAATTGGTGAGCGCATTCCGCGTCACCGTCTTCGACCGTCCCTCCCTCGGCTGGACAGGTACGATCGACCGGGAAACCGACCCTGCGGCACAGGCGGAGTTTCTGAGCGCGGCGGCGGACAAGCTGGGGCTTCACAACCCGATTCTGGTCGGTCATTCCTATGGGGGCGCCGTGGCGCTTGCCTGGGCGATGCAGCGGCCGGACAGGGTCAGGGCCGTTGTTGCGATCAGCGCAGCATCGCACCCCTATCCCCGGCCCATCGCGCTGACCACACGGCTGCTTGCCACCGCCTTTGCCGGGCGTCTTTCCGCCCCTTTCTTTACCGCCTGGTCAACACCACGGATGATGCGCGCGGCCTTTGGTCCCGCCTTTGCGCCGCAGCACGCGCCCGCCGATTATGCGCAGACAGCGGGGCTGGCGCTCACGCTTCGGGCTGAGAGCTTCACAGCAAATGCGCGGCAGGTGGCGGGCCTCAGCCGGGCGCTCCGCCGGTTGCGCCTGGGATATCCGCGGCTGACCCTGCCGGTGGAAGTGCTTCATGGCGATGCGGATGCGGTCGTGCCGGTGCGTCGCAACGGCGAAGCGCTGGCCATTGAGGTGCCCTCCGCGGTGCTGAGCGTGATCTCGAATGGCGGGCACATGCTCCACCACACCCATTCCGACGCGGTGATCGCCGCGATACAGCGGGCACGCCTCCGCTCAGAGAACCCTGTCCGCCCATTGCCGTCTGGGCGATGATCTGGATACTGGACATGTCGGGGCCAGCGGCACAGCGGAGAGCATCATGACGGAAAAGAGCAAACTGCCATTCGATGGAGCAATATCGGCCTTTTACGAGAAGAAGGCTCCAGAGGAGATCAGAGAGGCCATCAAGAAGGCCGACAAGAAGGATATACTCGCGAAGAGCTATCCCTACCGCACTGAACTCTCCAAAAGCGATTACGAAGCGCAGATGGAACCGCTTCAGATAGAGTTGGCGAAGCTCGTTGCACATGTGCGGCACAAGGGCACACGGCTCGTGATCCTGTTCGAGGGCCGCGATGCTGCCGGAAAGGGCGGAAGCATCGCGGCCGTGACGGAGAATATGAACCCGCGCGTGGCCCATACCATTGCGCTTTCCAAACCCTCCGACCGCGAGGCCACGCAGTGGTATTTCCAACGCTACGTGAGGCACCTGCCCGCTGCGGGAGAGATCGTGATCTTTGACCGGAGTTGGTATAATCGGGGTGTGGTGGAGAAGGTCTTTGGCTTCTGCACCGATCTGCAGCGGGTCCAGTTCTTCCGCCAGCTTCTCCCGTTTGAGCAGATGATCGTCAGCGAAGAGATCACGTTTGTGAAGGTCTGGCTGAGCGTGGGACGCGCGGAGCAACTCCGGCGGTTTCTGCAGCGGGAGCAGGACCCGCTAAAACAGTGGAAGCTCTCCAATATCGATGTCGATGGGCTAAAGCGCTGGGACGACTACACCACCGCCATTCGCGAAACGCTGATCGCCAGCCATACCGATTTCGCGCCCTGGACAATCGTGCGCTCCGACGACAAGCGGCGGGAGCGGATCGCAGTGATTCAATCCATCCTGCTCAGTCTCGACTACGACGGGCGCGACAAGAAGGTCATTGGCCAGCCAGACCCGAAGATATGCGGCGGTCTCGAAATGCTGGATGCTTAAGCGAGGGTATCACCACGGCAACCTCCGTCAGGCGCTGGTCGATGCCGCGCTGAAGCTGATAGAGGAGAAAGGGCCACAGGGGTTCACCCTGTCGGAGGCCGCGAAGGCTGCTGGGGTGACGCCCGCGGCGGTGTATCGGCATTTCGCAGGGCGGGACGACCTCATCGCCGAATGCGCGCGGCAGGGGTATGAAATCTTCGCCGACCTGATGGAATTCGCCTTTGACAGCGGGCCGACGGCGCTGGCAGCCTTTGAAGCGACGGGGCGCGCCTATATCGCCTTTGCGCGTAAGTTTCCCGGCCACTACATCGCCATGTTCGAAAGCGGAATTTCCCCCAACGCCTCACCCGGACTGGCCGATGCCGCGGCGCGCGCGCGGGGGGTGCTGGAGCGGGCCGCGGTACGGCTTTCCGAGAATATCCCGCCCGAGAAACGCCCGCCCGCCTCCATGTTCAGCGCCCATATCTGGGCGATGAGCCACGGCGTGGTTGAGCTCTATGGGCGGGGTGCGCCGGGCGCCCGTTCCCCCTTCCCGCCTGAGGAACTCCTGGAGGCGGGGATAGGCATCTACCTTCGCGGGCTTGGCCTCCTGCCGCCCGATAACTGAGATGAGACCCATGGACGACCGCTACACCCTGCTCGACGACCTGCCCACGGCAGAAGAGTTCTGCCGCCTGCGCGAGGTCTCCGGCCTGTCACCCAAGTCACTGGCCGCGGCGCGGATCGGCTTGCCGAATTCTGTTCTCGGCGTCTGTGTGAGAGAGGCCGGGCGTACTGTTGGTATGGGCCGCGTTATCGGCGACGGGGGAACGGTGTTTCAGATCGTCGATATAGCGGTGGAGCCGGAACATCAGGGCCAGGGGCTGGGCAAGGCGATCATGGCGCGGATCATGACGCGCCTGAAGCAGCTCGCCCCCGGCGCCTATGTCAGTCTCATCGCCGATGGCGACGCGCGCCACCTTTACGCGCAATACGGCTTTGCGCCCGTGGCGCCTGCGTCCATCGGCATGGCGACGCTCTTGTCCTGACCTCAGACGAAGAGCACGGCGGACCGCGGATCCCAGGCGACCCGCGTCCGCACGCCACGATCCAGCACAGGACGGGAGATCAGGTTCTTCATCGACAGGCGGACCGGCTCCTCAAGCCCGTCCAGACGCACGTCGTAATAGGTCATGTCACCGTAGTAGACCACCTCATCCACGACGCCCTCTGACACCTGCTGGGCGGGGTTGATCGCCTCATCGCCATAGATCAGCGACATGGATTCCGGCCGGATGCCGATGCTGGCCGCACCGATCCGCACGCCTCCGGGCGCCTGCGTATCTTCCAGCGTGAACCGGCCAAGCCCCGGTGACTGCACCTCCGCCCGGCCTCCGGCATCGGACAGCACCTCCGCGGGCAGGAAGTTCATCATGCCGATGAAATCAGCCACTGCGCGGGTCTTCGGTCGCCGGTAGAGCACCTCGGGATCGTCCATCTGCGCGATCTGGCCCTCGAACATCACGGCGATACGGTCGGACATGACCAGCGCCTCCTCCTGATCGTGGGTGACGAGGATGAAGGTGATGCCCACCTGCCGCTGGAGCTTGATCAGCTCCACCTGCATCTGTTCGCGCATCTTCTTGTCGAGCGCGGAGAGCGGCTCGTCCAGCAGCAGAACCTTGGGCTTGAGGATCAGCGCGCGCGCCAGCGCCACCCGCTGCCGCTGCCCGCCGGAAAGCGCATGCGCCGCCCGTTTGCCGTAGCCGGAAAGCCCGACCATCTCCAACGCCTCGCCGACACGGCGGGATTTCTCTTCCTTCGTGCCGGGATCGCGACGGAGGCCGAAGCCCACATTCTCCTCCACCGACAGATGGGGGAAGATCGCATAGGACTGGAACACCATATTGGTGGGGCGCCGGTTGGCGGAGACGCCCGCCATGTCCTTGCCATCGATCAGAACGGTGCCGGAGGACAAATCCTCAAACCCCGCGATAGTGCGCAGGAGGGTCGTCTTGCCGCAACCGGACGGGCCGAGCAGCGAGAAGAACTCCCCCTGCCGGATATCGGCGGTGATGCCACGGAGGGCGTGGTAATCGCCGTAGTACTTCTGGACGTCCCGCAGCTCGATGATCGGGCGGCCGGAAGGCTGCACACGCTGCCCCGGACGGGGGGTGCGGGAGGTGGGAGCGGGCGAGAGCGTCACAGGAAGCCTCCGGTATCGACCCCGCCGCGCCGCCGGACACCGCGCCGGCGGAACATCTCGGCGAGGGTCAGGAGCACGACGGACAGGATGACGAGAATCGTTCCCAGCGCCATGACCACCGGCACCTTCGCCGGAAAACGGAACTGGGAGAAGATATAGACCGGCAGCGTTGGCTCCGATCCGGTGAGGAAATAGGCGATGATGAATTCGTCCAGCGAGATGGTGAAGCCGATCAGCAGCGACGACACGATCCCCGGCGCCACCAGCGGCAGCGTGACGAGACGGAAGGTGGACATCCGCGTCTCTCCGAGGTCGATGGCCGCCTCCTCCAGCGAACGGTCCAGCGAGGAGAAGGCCGAGGACAGGATCGCCACCGCATAGGGCGTGCAGATCAGCACATGTCCGAAGATCACCGTCCAGAAGGCGAGCGGAATGCCCATGGCCAGCAGCACGACGAGCAGCGACACCGCCACGATCACCTCCGGCAATACCAGCGGCAGCATGATCAGCCCGCTCATCGCCGCCTTGCCCGGGAAGTCGTAGCGCGTGATCGCGCGCGCGGCGAAGATGCCGAGCATGGTGGAGAATACCGCTGACGAAATCGCGATGATGAGGCTGTTCTTGACGGCCTGGTGCAGCGCGGGAATGGTCCACAGCTCATCGAACCATTTCGTCGTGAAGCCGTTCAGCGGAAAGGCGATGATCGTGCCGTCGTTGAAGGCGAACAGCGGCAGAAGGATGATCGGCGCATACAGAAACAGCAGGTAGAGATAGGCGTAGAGACGCAGGCCACCCGCTTTCATTTCGACCCCTTGAGGAAGCGGCGGTTGAGGAACAGGAACACCAGCGCCACCGCCGCCACGATCAGCATGGCCGATACGGCGAGCGCCGATCCCAGCGGATAGTTGTCGAGCCGCATGTACTGAAGCTGGATGACGTTGGCGATCATCTGCCCCTGCGGCCCGCCGACGAGGTTCGGCGTCACATAATCTCCGATGGTCGGAATGAAGACGATCATGACCGCGGCGATCACCCCGGTCATGGAAAGCGGCAGCGTCACCCGGAGGAAGGACATAACCTTGCCCTCACCCAGATCCTGCGATGCCTCCAGCAGGGAGCGGTCTATCTTCTCGAGCGCGACGAAGATCGGCAGGATCGCAAAGGGCGCATAGGCATGGGCCAGCGTGATCACTACCGAATTCACGTTGTAGAGCAGGAAGGTGAGCGGTTCGTCAATCAGGTGGAGCTTCATCAGCCCGGTGTTCAGCACGCCGTTGTAGCCTAGGATGACCTTCCACAGGAACACCCGGATCAGGTAGCTCGTCCAGAACGGGATGGTGATGAGGAAAAGCCACAACGCCTTCTTGGACCCGCTGACATGAAACGACACGTAATAGGCCACCGGATAGGCCAACACGACCGTTGCCAGCGTCACCATCGCCGCGACGCCGAGAGAGCGGAGCATCACCTGGCGGTAGAGCGGCTCCGTCCACGCCGCGATGTAGTTCTCCATCGTGAAGGTCTTGATGATCTCCAGATAGCCATCCGTCCAGAAGCTGTAGAGCACGATCAGCCCAACCGGCACCGCCAGAAGCAGCACCGAATAGATGAATGGCGGCGCAATCAGCGCATATCCGCTCTTCACTTCGGGCTCGCTGAAGCGGTTCACCCCGTTGGCCATCCCATTGTCCCTGCGCCGTTTCCGGTCCTTGCGGCGATTTAGGCAGAAACCACCGCCGGAGAAAAGGCCGCTCCCGCCCGGCAGCGCGCCCCGCTGACGTTTTCTTCATCCTCTGCTCAATCCGCAGGCAAACGCTAACGCATATTCCCGGGGTAAATAGCGAAATCCGCGTCGGGTCTTGAAGCTCGCTCAAACGCAGCCCCGCGCGATGCTGGCCTCGCGTGATGGCGCGGCTTGGAAGGCTGTGCGTCTTCGCACGATGTAGCGGCTTCATGGACCACCTCGACTCCCGGTACAGGGCGCCGCTTCCCCCTGCCGGTAGTGACAATTCGAGCTCGTGAGCCTTGCGGTGACAGGGGGCGTCTCCGTGGGGGCGTCTCCATGCGGAGGCGATTCTGGGAGGATGCGCATGAGCCTCCGGTTCGCCTGGCGAAAGACGTCTCCGTACGGAGGGGTACGGCTGGGTGTTTGGTGTGGCGACAGAACACGGGGGCAAGGCGTCTCCGTGCGGGGGGGGTCCGGCAGAGTTTGATCCTGACGGGCGGCGCGGCCTACGTGCGTCTCCCCGCGCATTGGTGAGGCGCAGCAGCTCGGCTCGTCGTGGACGGGAACCGCCGGCCGCCCCGCGCCTGCTCTGGCGGGTCGCGTAACTCTACGCGGTCGGTTCGCACCTTCGCGCGCGGGGTTCTCTGGCGCACCGGAAAAGCCTGCAGGGACCGTGGAAGTCTGTCTGCGGGGCGGGGGCCAAGCGGCCGTCGATGCTCCGCCCGGCGCCATCCGCTTGTGCGAAGCACTGCCCGAGTTCGCCAGCGCCCGCCCGCATTTTGAGCGTCTTGCGGAGCTGGCGTCGGGACGTAAGCCGTACTGCCCCTGCCCGGATTGAGCGAGGGGCGCTATCGACTGCCCGCCGCGCCGCGGGCTACAGCCCCCGGACACGGCTTTGTCAGACCTGCAGCAGATGCAGGGTTTTGACCTCCTGAAACGCTTCGATACCGAGCTTGCCGCCCTCGCGTCCAAGGCCCGATTGCTTCCAGCCGCCGAAGGGGGAGCCCCAGCCCATGCCGGTGCCGTTGACATGGATCGCGCCCGCGTCCAGCGCGCGGCCGACCCGTCCTGCCCGCTCCATATCTCCGGTCTGAACATAGGCGGCGAGGCCATAGGGCGAATCATTGGCGATGCGGATGGCCTCCGCCTCTCCCTCCACGGGCAGGATGGAAAGGACGGGGCCGAAGATCTCCTCCCGTGCGATCCGCATGTCGGGGGTCACATCGGCAAAGACCGTGGGCCGGACCCAGTAGCCTGCATTGAAACCGGGGGCGAGGCCCGGTCCGCCCGCCACCGGACGCGCACCCTCCGCCACACCGGCGGCTATCAGATCCTGCACCCGCTCGAACTGCGTCGCATTGACCAGCGGGCCGATGTGATCCCCCGGCTCCGACGGCAGGCCGAGCGCGGTGTTTGCCGCCGCATCCGCGGCAATCTCCACCACCCGTTCATAGATGTCCCGCTCCACCAGCATCCGCGTGGGAGCATCGCAGGACTGGCCGGAGTTCAGGAAGCATTCAGCCACGCTGTCACGGACACGCTGCTCCAGATCCGATCCGCAATCGGCAAAGACGAGGTTCGCCGACTTGCCGCCCAGTTCCAGCGTGATGCGCCGGATGTCCTCCGCCGCGGCATGGGCGACGGCGCGACCCGCCCGCGTGGAACCGGTGAACGAGACATGGTTCACCAGCGGATCCGTAGACAGCGCGACGCCCGCCCCCGGTCCGTTCCCCTGCACCATGTTGACCACTCCCGCAGGCACCCCTGCCGCGTCGAGGATCTCCATATAGACGATGGCGGAGAGCGGCGTGTATTCCGAGGGCTTCAACACGCAGGCGCCCCCCGTCGCGATCACCGGCAGCACCTTCAGCGAGATCTGGTTGATCGGCCAGTTCCACGGCGTAATCAGTCCCGAAATCCCGACCGGCGCGCGGATCAGCAGATCACCGTTCGTCAGCCGCTCCTCCTCATCCATCCCTTCCAGCGCCTCGATGAAACCAGCGGCGTGACCGACCCCCGCGCCGGCCTGCGCTCTCCGGGCCATGTCGATCGGGGCGCCCATTTCCAGAGAGATCGCTTCGGCGAGGTCGTCGATACGCTCCTGCGTCAGCTCATGGATCCGCCGCAGCAATGCCAGCCGTTCCGCTTTAGAGCTGCGGGAGAAACCGGTGAAAGCCCGCCGCGCCGCATCAAGCGCGCGCGCCACATCCTGCCCACCGGCAAGAATGATGCTTCCCCGCACCGCCGCGTCATGGGGTGTCTCGAAGGGAAACGCCTCCGTGGAAAGTGGCGCGATCCAGTGGCCATCGACGTAATGGGTCACGAGTTTCTCGGAATCGATCGTATTGTGCATGGGGCACCTCCGTCCGAAACCATCGCTTGCGGGGAGGAGTTGCGTCAAGCATTGCAAAACTCATCGACTCCATCCCCTTGAATACCGTCGAAGTTCCACCAGTCTCTTCGCGATCAGGAGAACTGCCCGCGCATGAAGTACCGCCCAGAGATCGACGGCCTGCGTGCCATTGCCGTTGCGACAGTCGTTCTGTTCCATGCGCGAGCACCGTTGTTCGGCGGCGGGTATATCGGCGTCGACATCTTCTTCGTGATCTCCGGCTTTCTCATCACCGGAATTCTCATCCAGGACATCGAAGCGCGCCGTTACAGCCTGACGAAGTTCTATGTCCGGCGGGCGCGCCGCATCCTCCCCGCGCTTTTCGTCATGCTTGCCGCCTGCGTTCCCGTTGCCTGGGCGTGGATGCTTCCGGCGGACTTTGCCGATTTCGGGCGGAGCATCGCGGCGGCGGCGCTGTTTCTCTCGAACGTCCATTTCTGGCAGCGGGCGGATTACTTCAGCACTTCGGCGGAGTTGCAGCCCCTGCTCCATACATGGAGCCTGGCCATCGAGGAGCAGTTCTACCTGTTCTTCCCGCCCCTCCTTTTCCTTCTGCTCACCCGTGGCGGACGGCGGGTCGCGCTCATCGTGCTCAGCCTGATCGCGCTTGCCTCCCTCGCGCTGGCGGAGGCGGGTTGGCGCCTTCGACCGGAGGAGAATTTCTTCTTCACCCCGTCGCGGATATGGGAGCTTCTCGCCGGTTCGCTCGCGGCCCTCGGCATCTGCCTCCGGCCGCAGGCCCCGCGCGGGGTTCCGGCGGCACTGGGACTGGCGATGATCCTCGGCTCGCTGGTGATACTGCCAGGCCTGCCCTCGCCATCACTGGCAACGCTGCTGCCGGTTCTGGGCACGGTGCTGGTGCTTGTCTGGGGCGGTCAGGGGACGCGCGTGGGGCGGATCCTCTCGCTCCGGCCGGTCGTGTGGCTCGGTCTCATCAGCTACAGCACCTATCTGTGGCACCAGCCGCTGATGGCCTTTGCGCGGCTTCGGCTGGCGGAGGAACCCCATGCGGGCGTAATGGCACTGCTCGTGATCGCGTCCGTTCTGCTCGGCTGGCTAAGCTGGCGCTGGGTGGAGCAGCCGTTTCGTGGCCCTTCCCCGTTGCTTGCCGGACATCGCCTGCCACTTGTCACGGCGGTCGCGGGGATCGTGCTCTTCTCCGCTGCCGGGATCGGGATCCGCAAGGCCGACGGCTTCCCGGAGCGTATGCCATGGGCCGCGGAGCTTCTGGCCGGGCGGGAGCGGTATCGCGGCCATTGTCTCACCGCCGACAATGATCCCCTGCCTGTGCATCCGGTTCTGAACTGCGCCGTCGGTGAACGCCGCCCACAGGTCGCGATCATGGGTGACAGTCACGCCACCAGCTTCGCCCCTCCGTTGCAGGCCATGCTGGCGAAGATGGGTATCGGCAGCTACCTTTCGGGATATGCAGGTTGCCCGCCCGTGCCCGGCCTTGTCCGGCTCGACAAGCTGCCTTCGCGCAGCTGCGACACCCATAATCGCACCTATCTGAGCTGGCTGGAACAGTCCGGCGTCAAGACGCTGGTCCTCGCCGCGCGATGGCCGGTCTATGCGAAAGGGCTGAGGGCGCGCAATGGCGAGGGCGGCGATGAGCCGGGACCGCCCATACCGATGGACGTGGCTTCGCCCGCTTCCGCGATACCCTTGGATGGCCGGCGGGAGGCGCGCGTGATCTCCGCCTATGCCGCGCAGGTGGCCGCGCTGGCGGAGCGGTTCAACGTCGTGCTGGTCTACCCCTACCCGGAGGCAGGGTGGAAGGTACCGCTCCGCGTTGCACGGGAGATGATCTTTGACCCGCAGGCAAAGCCCGCGATCTCCACCAGCATGGCATTCTTCCATCGCCGCGCCGATGCCGTCATCACCGCCTTCGATGCGATCGACAACCCACGCATTGCCCGCGTGCGGCCGGACAGGCTGCTCTGCGACACGTTCATTCCAGACCGCTGCACAAATGCCTTCGGCGGGCGCATGTTCTACTTCGACGACAATCACCCCTCGCCCGAGGGCGCGGCTCTGATCGCGCCGGAGATCGTGGCTGCAATCCGCTCCTTTGATCGGGAGCAGGCCAGCCGCTGACGGCAGAAGCGCACCGCTGCGCCGGCGCAATGAAAGCTTCCCGCACGCATGGTCTGCGGCGTGCGGTGTAATCCGTCCATAAGAAAAGGCCCGCCACAACGGGCGGGCCTTTCCGAAATATCGACGCAGGATCAGCGTTTGGAGAACTGGAAGCTCCGGCGGGCTTTCGCCTTGCCGTATTTCTTCCGCTCGACGACGCGGCTGTCACGGGTCAGGAAGCCCGCGGCTTTCAGCGCCGACCGCAGTGCGGGATCGTAAAGTTGCAGCGCCTTGGAGATGCCGTGCTTCACCGCACCGGCCTGACCGGAAAGACCGCCGCCCGCCACCGTGGCCATCACGTCGAACTGACCTTCGACATTGGCGACCTGGAACGGCTGGCGCAGGATCATCTGGAGCACCGGACGCGCGAAATACGCGGTGTAGTCGATGAACTCACCCTTGTGGTTGCGGATGAGGAACTTGCCGGAACCCGGCTTGATCCAGACGCGGGCGACCGCATCCTTCCGCTTGCCGGTGGCATAGGACCGGCCAAGTTCGTCACGCACAGGCTCACGCGGGGCTTCGTCGGCCACGGCTGCGGCGGACCCGGAGACAACCGATTTCAGGTCGTCGAGGGTTTTGATGTCTTCGGCCATTTACTTACGCGCTCCGGGTGTTCTTCGGGTTCAGCGTCTTGACGTCCAGCACTTCGGGTTGCTGGGCTTCATGCGGATGCTCGGCGCCCGCATAGATACGCAGGTTGGTCATCTGCTGGCGCGAGAGCTTGCCGCCCGGCAGCATGCGCTGCACGGCTTTCTCCACCACGCGGGTCGGGAACTTGCCCTCGAGGATCTGACGCGCGGTGCGGTCCTTGATCCCACCCGGATAGCCGGTGTGCCAGTAGTATTTCTTGTCATCCCGCTTGGTGCCGGTGAGCTGCACCTTGTCGGCGTTGATGATGATCACGTTGTCGCCCATATCCATGTGCGGCGTGAAGGTCGGCTTGTGCTTGCCGCGGAGGCGGTTGGCGACGATCGTGGCGAGGCGGCCCAGAACGACGCCTTCGGCGTCGATCAGGATCCACTTCTTCTCGATGTCCGCAGGCGTCGCGGTGAAGGTCTTCATGGTCCAGATCCCGTTCGTTTGCAAAGAGCCCGGCCGGGACCGGACTCCGAGAATTCGGATTGCGGTGTTCTATAGAAGTCCGCCGCACAGTCAAGCGCTCTATCCAAGTAATTCCATATATATTTCAGATACTTAAAAAATAGGTATTATAATACCCCAAATTTCTCATCATTTCGGCGGGATGGAATAGGTCAGCGTCGCCCGCGCGACCGGCTCCCCTTCGCCGCCGGAAAAGAGGAGAACGTCTCCCACCGCCAGCACCCGGCCCAGCTTCAGTATCCGCGTGCGCGCGATCAGGTCGAGGCCGGAAACGGGCTTGCGCAGGAAGTCGATGGAACAGTTCGTCGTCACAGTGAGCGCCTTCGGCCCGATCCGGGCAAGGATGGCGAGATAGACCGACACATCCGCAAGCGCGAACATCGCCGGGCCGGAGACGGTGCCGCCCGGCCGCAGATGCCGGTCTCCCACCAGCAGGCGGGTGACAAGCTCCTCCTCCTCCAGCGTGTCTATCGCGAAATCCGCCGCCACCTGCGGGAACTGCGCGTGCATGAAGGCGTCAAGCTCGGTCATCGTCATTGTCAGCGGCACGGCTTCCTCCCCGGTTTTTCGCGCGCTACAGTTCCGGCAACGGGGAGGAATGACAATGGATGATATACTCTTGCGGTCGGATGACGTCGGGGTCGCCACACTGACCCTGAACAGCCCCGCCAATCTCAATGCCCTGTCGGACGCGATGCTGGCAGCCCTTGCAGACGCCTTTCGCGCGCTGTCGCAGGACGACAGCATCCGTGCCATCGTGCTGCGCGGTTCTGGCAAGGCCTTCTGCGCCGGGCACGATCTGAAGGAAATGCAGGCGAAACGCGCGGCGCCCGATGGTGGGGCCGCGGCCCTTGCCGATCTCTTCAACCGCTGCGCGGAGGTGATGACGGCGATCCCCCGCCTGCCTCAGCCCGTGATCGCGGAGGTGCATGGCATTGCCACCGCGGCGGGTTGTCAGCTCGTTGCCTCCTGCGACATGGCGGTGGCGGCCGAGGGAACGCGCTTTGGTGTCAATGGGGTGAACATCGGTCTGTTCTGCTCTACGCCCATGGTGGCCCTCACCCGCAATATCGCGCGGAAGCAGGCTTTCGAGATGCTGACGACGGGGGAGTTCATCGACGCCCCCCGCGCACGGGAGCTGGGCCTCGTCAACCGTGTCGTCGCAGCCGAGCACCTGTTGGAGGAGGCGGCGCGCCTTGCAGCCACGGTCGCGGGCAAGCTCGGCACGGCGGTGCGGATCGGCAAGCGGACCTTCTATGATCAGATCGACCTGCCGATTGAGGATGCCTACGCCCTCGCCGGCGATGTCATGGTGGAGAACATGCTCCACGCCGATACGAACGAAGGCATCTGCGCCTTTCTGGACAAACGCAAGCCGAGCTGGGCGGATTAGGCCGCGCCGCGGAACCGGGCGAGGCTTTCCGCCAGCAGCGTCGCCGCGGCAACCCCGTCCACCAGCGGCATGGGAAGCCGCGCCGCGAGCCGGGGCAGAAGCGCGCTCATCCCGGCGCAGCCGAGGACGACGGGTTCCTCTCCACCGGCTTCCCTGATGGCGGCGGCAAGCCGCTCCACCACCTCCTCCGACCCGCTGTCGAGTTCGAGCACCGGGATGCCGCTGGCATGCAGCCCCGCGCACCGCGGCGCGAAACCGTAGGCGGCAAGGTTCTCCCCGATCACCGGCAGCGCATTCTCCACCGAGGTCATCACGCGGAAGCGCGGCGCCATGAGGGTCGCCATGTGAAACGCGGCCTCCCCGATGCCGATCACCGGGCAGTGGGCGCGGGCCCGGATCCGCTCAAGACCCGTATCGTCGAAGCAGGCGATGACGATCACGTCGGCCCCCCAGTCCCGCGCCGCCTCCAGCCGGGAGAGAACGCCGGGAACCGCGCGCTCCCCGGCCTCTGCCCCCTCGATGGACGGCGGTCCGTCGTGGTTGGTCCAGCCGGCGATCTCTGCCGTGGTCAGGGCACGGGCGGTTTCCACCACCGCCTCCGTCATGCTGACCGTGGCGTTCGGATTGATGAACAGCAGTCGCAAACCCTAGACTCCCTTCCCCGCATCGGAGAGGAGCTTTGCCCGCCGTTTCGCAGCGATGGCAAGGGCCAGAACGAAAATGCCGATCACGAGGAAGGAGAACAGTGTCGTCAGCGTCCCCAGCGCAAAGATCACCGGCGTAGTGACATTGGTCGTCATCCCGTAGATCTCCAGCGGCAGCGTGTTGTAGCTGCCCGCCGTCAGCAGCGTGCGCGCGAATTCGTCATAGGAGAGTGTGAAGCCGAAAAGCGCCACCCCGATCAGCGAAGGCGCGATGATCGGGATGACCACATGCCAGAGCGTCTGCCACGCCGTCGCCCCCTGATCGCGGGCCGCCTCCTCATAGGCCGGATTGAATCGGTTGAAGATGGCGAACATGATCAACAGTCCGAAAGGCAGCGTCCATGTCAGCTGCGCGCCGAAGCCCGAGGTCGCCCAGTGCACCGTCAGCCCCGATTGCGAAAAGATCAGCCCGACGCCGAGCGACACGAGGATGGAGGGAATGACGAGGCTGGTGATGATGAGATAGAAGACCAGACCGGACCCGGTGAACCGCTTGCGGAACGCCAGACCGCCCATCACCGAAATCACCACGGTCGCCACCATCACCATGAGGCCGAGCACGAGGCTCCGCCGGAAGGCGCCCCAGATATCGCCAACGGCCTGCTGCTCGAACAGGTCGCGGAACCAGTGGAGCGAGACGCCGCGCATGGGGAAAGTCAGACCGCCTTCCGGCCCCTGGAACGACAGGATGGCGATAGTGATCGTCGGCCCGTAGAGAAACAGCAGGAACAGCGCAAAGAACGCCGCCAACGCATAGAAGGACCAGGAACGCCGTTCCATCACAGCTCCTTCCGAATGTCGACAAAGCGCAGCATGATGCCGATCACGATCAGCACCGTGCAGAGCAGCACCACCGCCGTCGCCGCGGCAGAGGGATACTGGAGCAGGGCGATGTCGTTGGAGATGAGCCGTCCGACATTGGCCGATTGTGAGCCGGACATGAACCGCACGGTGATGAAATCACCCATGACCAGCGTCACGACAAAGATCGTGCCAATCATGATGCCGGGCTTGCAAAGCGGGATGATGACGTTCCACAGGATCTGCCAGCCAGAGGCGCCGGCATCATTCGCGGCCTCGATCAGACTGCGGTCGATCCGCATCATCGTGTTGAAGATCGGCACGACCATGAACAGCGTGTAAAGGTGCACGAAGGCGAGGATCACCGAAAAATCGGAAAACAACAGCCATTCCAGCGGCTCGTCGATCACGCCCCAGGAGATCAGCGCCGAATTGGCCAGCCCGTTGCGCCCGAGAAACGGGATCCAGGAGATCATGCGGATGATGTTCGAGGTCCAGAACGGTATCGTGCACAGCAGGAACAGCACGGTCTGCCAGCCCTGGCTGCGCACATGAAACGCCAGGAAATAGGCGATGGTGAAGCCGATGAGCAGCGTCGCCGCCCAGGTGATGAGCGCATATTTGAACGTGTTGAGAAAGACCCGGTAGGTCACGGGTGAGCCAAACAGGAATTCGTAATTCTCGAACGAAAAGTCGGGAACGATCGTGAATTCGGTAGCACTCCAGAAACTGACCGCCACGATCATCGCGATGGGCAGGATCAGAAAGACCAGCAGCACCAGCGCAAGCGGCGAAGCCAGCAGCCAGCCGGTGAAATTGGCCGACCGTGCCCGCCGCACGGGGGCTGTCAGGCTTCCCGTATCCGGCCCTGAAGTGGAGACAGCCCTCCGCGCCGTCTCCACCGCCATTGCCTGAAGGGGAGAGACCTCAGGCCGCGATGAACTCATTCCATTTCCTTACCATGTACTGGTTTTCATCCATGACGGAGTTCCAGCAGGCGACATGGCCCATGCGTTCGTAGAACGAACCGCCATCACGGCTTTCACCGGCCTTGGCCATGACCTGACCATAGGGGTTGGCGATATCGGCCGTCGCGGGTTTGCCCTCGAACCAGTAGCCCCACTCGTTGGCGTCCATATGCTCCTTCGAGGTTTCCGGCACGGCCGAGTAGTAGCCCTGCCGCATCAGGAAGCCGCCGACCCAGCCGGAGAGATACCAGTTGATATACTCGTAGGCCGCATCGAGCTTGGCGCCCTCCAGCGCCTTGGACAGCCCGATCCCGCCGCCCCAGCTGCGATACCCTTCCTCCAGCGGTTGATACACACAGGGGATGCCGCGCGTCTTGACCGCCGTGATCGCGGGGGACCACATCGACTGGATGACCACTTCCCCCGAGGCCATCAGGTTCACGCTTTCATCGAAGGTCTTCCAGAAGGACCGGAACTGCCCGGCGCGCTTCGCCTCCGTGAAGATCGCCATGGTCTTGTCGATCTCCTCCCGCGTCATGTTGCCCTTGTCGCCATAGCTGACCTCTCCCATCGACTCGCAGACCATCGCCGCGTCCATGATCCCGATGGCGGAGATGTCGAGGATGGAGGCCTTGCCCTTGAACTCCGGGTTCAGCAGTTCCTTCCAGTGGCTGATGGGGCGGTTGATGATGTCCGGCCGGATGCCCAGCGTATCGGCGTTGTAGATGGTGGGGATCAGCGTCATCCACTGCGTCGGCTCGGTTGCGAAGGTCTTGGACCCCTGCCCCTCCACGAAACCGACCGTGTGCGGCGCGGTGCCCTGCGCGATCACCGACTCCGGCGTGAGCTTGCCGGTGGTGAACAGCGGCACGATCTTGTCGTAGAGCTTGATCTTCGCCGTATCCATTGCCTGCAGGTTGCCGGTCGGCCAGACCTTCTTGCAGATCCAGTATTCGATATCGGCAATGTCGAAGCTGTTCGGCTGGGTCGCGGCGCGCTGGGTCACCGCGTCGCTGTCGAGCGCGGTCATCTCCAGCGTGAAGCCGAGGTCCTCCTTCACCTTCTGCGCCACTTCGTTGATGTTGGAGACGCCCGTGCCGAACTGGCGCAGCGTGATGTTCCTGATCTCCTGTGCCCAGATCATCGGCGCGGGAAAGGCGGAGGCCACCGCCGCGGCCGCCCCTGCCTTCAACACGCCGCGCCGGCTGTAACCGATCTTGCTCATGTTCGTTGTCCTCTCCGTTGGATCAGGCCATTAGGCGGTGCTGCCGCCCTTCGTCCCAGGCAAGACGCACGGCGTCGCCCGGTTGCTTCGGATCTGTGTAGAAAATGCCTTCGGGGATCAGCGCGAGTATCTCCTGCTCTCCCGCCGCCATGCTGGTGACGGCGACATGCGCGCCCTGATATTCGACGCTGCGCACCACGGCATCCGTTCCGGTGGGCGCGATCCGCACCTCGTCCGCGCGGACGGCAAACCGCCCCTGCGGCAGCGACACCACATTGTGCCCGCCCATGAAGCGCGCGACGAATTCCGTGCGCGGGGCGTTGAACATCTCCTGCGGGGCGCCGGACTGTTCGATGACGGCATTGTTCATCAGCACCATCTCATCGGCCAGCGCCATCGCCTCGTCCTGACCATGGGTGACGTGGATGAAGGTGATGCCCAGCTCCCGCTGAAGCCGCTTCAGCTCCGCCCTCACCTTCAGGCGCAGGAACGGGTCCAGCGCCGAAAGCGGCTCGTCGAGCAGAAGCACCTGCGGATCGGTGATCAGTGCGCGGGCCAGCGCCACGCGCTGCTGCTGCCCGCCCGAAAGCTGCGCCGGCCGGCGCTCGGCAAAGCGCGACATGTCCACAAGCTCCAGCATCTCGCCCGCGCGCTTGCGCCGGGTTGCCTGATCGACGCCCTTCATCTTCAGGCTGAAGGCCACGTTGTCGGTCACGCTCAGATGGGGGAACAGCGCATAGCTCTGAAACATCATCGCCGTGCCGCGCCGTGCAGGCGGCAGATGAGAGATGTCCGCCCCCGCAAGGACGATCGCCCCCTCCGTCACGCTCTCATGCCCTGCGATCATGCGGAGCGTGGTGGATTTGCCGCAACCCGAAGGGCCAAGCAGGCAGACATAGGTTCCCGCCGGGAACAGGTGGCTCACGCGGTTGACGGCTGTGGTCTGGCCGTACCGCTTGGTAAGGCTGACGAGTTCCAGATCCTGTCCGCTGCGCATGGCCCTGCTCCCGGTGGCGTGCCTTGATCATGCGTGACTCCCCGATCCGCACGAACGGATTTCGATGCTCCGGCAGGCCGAGACAGGGTTTGCGGCAAAATTGGGCAGGCGGGCGGCAGCAGCGCGCAAAGCCGCGTCAGAAATCGTATACAATCCTGTCGCCGATTTATGGTCTCTTGCCGCAAATGCGCGGAAGCTGTGGTGTTGGAAGAGTGGAACAGACCGAGCCCCCCTCCTCTTCACCCGCAGCGAGCAGCGATGCAATCGCCGCCCGGCTGGCGGAGGCCATCCACCAGCACCGCATCCTGCCCGGCACGAAATTGTCGGAAGACGAGGTGGGAGAAGTCTACGGAGTGAGCCGGACCGTGGTCCGCGCGTCCTTTCAGCGGCTGGCGCATGACCACCTGATCGTCCTGAAGCGCAACCGGGGCGCCTTTGTGGCTCAGCCCTCGGCCAATGAGGCGCGCGAAGTGTTCGACGCCCGACAGATCCTGGAACCCCGGACAGCCCGCCTGGCGGCCGGACGGGCCACATCCGCAGATATCGACCGGCTCGCCAGCCATATCGCAGCAGAACAGACGGCCCTTGCCGCAGGTGACATAGGCGGATCCCTGTATCTCTCCGGCGAGTTCCATGTGGAAATCGCGCGGCTCGCCGGTCAGTCGATCATCTGTGCCTTCGTGGCATCGCTCGTGTCGCGCTCATCGCTCATCATCGCGCTTTACTGGCAGCGTCGGGAGGCGATCTGCGACAGCCACGCGCATGATGACCTTCTGCGCGCCATTGCGGCAGGCGATGGCGCCGGTGCGGAATCGGCAATGGCGCATCACCTGTCGGACCTGCTCTCCTCCCTCGATCTCGGTCATCCCGCGATACCCGCGAGCTCCCTTCGGGAGGCGCTGACCGGTCAGAGGTCGTAAAGCCGGCCGAACTTGGCCTCCAGATAGTCGAGCAGCGGCCCCTCCGACGGCGGCTCTCCGGTGGCGCGCGCGATGAGGTCGCGCGGCGCGTAAAGACCACCGTGCCGCTGCACCGCCTCCTTCAGCCAATGGAGCGGGGCCGCGAGATCCCCGCGCGCGAGATCCCCGTCAAGCTGCGGCAGATCCCGGCGCATCGCCGAATGAAGGCAGCCCGCATAGACATTGCCAAGCGCATAGGTCGGAAAATAGCCGAACAGACCTACCGGCCAGTGGACGTCCTGAAGCATCCCCTGGCTCGGCCGCGCAACCTGCTGGCCGAAGTCGCGGGCAAAGCGGGCGTTCCACGCCTCCTCCAGATCGGCCACCTCCATCTCCCCCCGGATCAATGCGCGCTCAAGATCGAAGCGCAGCATGATGTGGAGGTTGTAATGCACTTCATCCGCTTCCGTGCGGATGAAGCCGGGATGGACACGGTTGACAGCACGGTCGAACTCCGCCGGATCGGAGAGTGTGTGCTCTCCGAACAGCTCCACCATGCGGCCGGCGAGCCAGCCGGTGAAGGCGCTGCTGCGCCCAAGCTGGTTCTCGAAGATGCGGCTCTGGCTCTCATGCACCCCCATCGACACACCATGGCCGATGGCTGTAAGCAGATAGGCCGCGTCGACCGACTGCTCATAGACGGCATGGCCCGTCTCATGGATGGTCGAATAGATGCAGTTCAGGGGATCGGCCGGGTCGGTGCGGGTGGTGATCCGCACATCCTGACCGGAGCCGGAGGAGAACGGATGCACCGCCTTGTCCAGCCGCCCGCGCCCCCAGTCATAGCCGAAGATGCCTGCCAGTTCGGTGGCGAGCGACATCTGGGCGGTTTCGTCGAACCGACCGTTAAGGACGGGCGCGCTGCGCCCCGACCCAAGGATCGCCTCGCGCAGCGCGACGAGGCGCGGCCGCATCCGCCCGAACAGGGCAGCGGTTTCCTCCCCCGTCGCGCCGGGCTCGTATTCCTCCATCAGCGCGTCGTAAGGATCGCCGCCCTGCGCCAGTGCCTGGCCTTCCTCACGCTTCAGCGCGACGACTTCGGAGAGCGTGGGCAGGAAGCCCGCCACGTCCTCCCGCGCCCGCGCATCGGCCCATAGCCCCTGCGCCACGCTCGTGATCCGTGCCAGCGCCGTGGCCAGCCGCAGCGGCACGCGCATCTGCCGCTCATAGGACCGCCGGATCCGGCGAACCTGCGCCGCATCTGCCGGTTCAAGCCGGGCGGTATCGAGACCTTCCAGCCATTCGCCGATGCGGGGATCGGTGCGGCGGGCATGCAACACCCCCTCCAGCACAGCCGTTTCTTCCCCCCGCTGAGCATAGGCGCCGCGGGGCATGACGGTCTCCTGATCCCAGCCCAGACGCTCCGCCACCTGGGCCAGGGCCTCCGTCTCCCGCTGGAAGGCGAGCAGGTCGGCCAGCGCGCTCATGCCCGCGTCCCCCGGATGGAGGTCTGGATCGGATATTGCGACAGATACCGCGCCCGGATGATCGCGACCCAGAGCAGGATCGCGCCCAGCTGGTGGGTGATCGCCGCGTGAAGCTGCGCGCCCGTCAGCACCGCGACGACGCCCAGCACCACCTGCAGAAGCAGCGCCGCCAGCATCATGTTGAACGCGGCACGGGTCGCGCCATGGCTGCTCCGGCGCCCCCGGAGCCAGACCACGACACCGAAGGCGAACAGCAGATAGGCCACCATACGGTGCATGAACTGCACGACGCCCGGGTTCTCGAAGAAATTCCGCCAGAACGGCTCGATGTAAAACCCGCTGGCCGGGAAGAACGCGCCGTCCATCAGCGGCCAGTCGGTAAAGCTGCGGCCTGCATCTATCCCCGCGACAAGCGCTCCGATGAGGATCTGGAGAAAGGCGAAATGCATCAGGCCGGTGGACATGGAGAACAGCTTCGGCTCCCGCGCGCGGCGGGCCTGCAGCAGATCGGCCTCCGACCGGCCCAGCAACAGCGCATACCACCACAGGAAACCGAGAATCACGAAGGCGAGGCCGAGATGGATCGCCAGCCGGTAGGAGGCGACCGACGTCATCTCCCCCGTCAGGCCAGAGGCGACCATCCACCAGCCGATCGCGCCCTGAACCCCGCCAAGCACGCCGGGAAGCAGCAGCCTGCCCGTCCAGCCCGCAGGGATCTTGCGTGCGATCAGGAAGCCGAAGAACCCGAGCGCCCAGACCAGACCGACGAGGCGGCCTAGAAACCTGTGCCCCCATTCCCACCAGTAGATCTGCTTGAAAGCCTCAAGGCTCATGCCCGCGTTCATGTACTGATACTGCGGGCTTGCGCGGTATTTCTCGAACTCCGTCAGCCACGCGGCTTCGTTCATCGGCGGCAGCGTGCCCGTGACCGGGCGCCATTCGGTGATGGACAGCCCCGCGTCGGACAGGCGCGTCAGCCCGCCCACGATGATCATCGCCGCGACGAGTGCGAACAGGATCAGCAGCCAGATGCGGATAGCGCCCCGCGCCCCGCTCCGGCCCTCTCCGATACGGCCCGGCCGCGCGGCCTCGATCCGGGTTTCGGTTGCGACCTCTTCGAAGATGGCGCGGGTTGGGGTCTTGCGCTTTTCGGCCATGATGTCACCCTGACTTGCGGCGGCGAACCTAGTTTCGACGCTTCTCCGCCGCAAGCCCCGAAGGAGGGAGCGTGCCCGCCAGCAGCGCGCGCCCTAGCCGACGTCTCGCGCCGCGTCGCTGAGTTCACGCACGAGTCGCGCCTCCTCCTCCGTCTTCGGAGGCGAGAACCCGGCGAGCAGCAGATAGACCACCGGCGTGAGATAAAGCGTCGTCACCATGGCAAGCCCCAGCCCGCCGACGATGACCCAGCCGAGCGCCGCCCGCGCCTCCGCCCCCGCGCCGGAGGCGAGCACGAGCGGCACACCGCCCAGCACCGTCGCGGCCATGGTCATCACCACCGGCCGGAGCCGGATGGAGCAGGCCTCCTCCACCGCGGATCGCACGTCCCGCCCCTGATCGCGGAGGCTGTTGGCGAATTCGACGATGAGAATTCCGTTCTTGGCCATGATACCGACCAATAGAACCAGCCCGATCTGGCTGTAGACATTGAGCGAAGTGCCGGTCATCAGCATGGCGAACACGGCGCAGGCCAGCCCGAGCGGCACGGTCGCCATCACGATCACCGCCGAGACAAAGCTCTCGAACTGCGCGGCGAGCACCAGGAACACGATCAGCAGCGCAAAGCCGAACGTGGTGATGAGCCCGGCCGAGGTTTCCCCCAGCGTCGCGGCCTCGGCCAGCGGGATGACGCGCATCGTCTCGGGCAGCGTGTCTGCGGAGAGGGCGCGAACCTCCTCCCAGGCAGCACCGAGGCTCTTCTCCGGGGTCAGGTTGGCGGCGATTTCCACGGAGCGGAGCCGGTCCTCCCGCCCGAGGTTGGGAGCGACGGCCCGCTCCGTCATGGTGACGAAGGTCGATACCGGCACCATGTCGCCGTTGGAGGTCCGCACGAAGATCCGCTCCAGATCGGAGGGGTCATCGACCGGATCGGCGGTGGAGACCAGCTTGATGTCAAAGCTCCGGTCGGCCACGAAAACGGTGCCTACCGTCCGCCCGTCGAGCATCGCCTGCAACGCCTCGCCCAGTCCTTCGATCGGCACGCCGAGGTCGCTTGCCTTTTCGCGGTCCACCTCGATGAAAAGCTGGGGATCGGTTGTCTCATAGCCCAGACGCACCTGGCCGAAGTCAGGATCTTCCTCCATCCGCTCCACGAGCTGACCGGCGACCTTCGCCAGTTCCTCATAGGTCGGCCCGAGCAAGGCGAAGCGCAGTCCCTGACCCGCCCCCCGGATGCCGAGCGAATTCGGCTGGTTGGTGAAGATGCGCACACCGATGATGCTTTTCATCCGCTCCGTCAGGTCCGCAAGGATCGCCGACTGGCTTCGCTGGCGCTCTCCCCAAGGCGCGAGCGTCAGCACCATGAAGGCCCGATTCTGGGAGCTCGCCGCGCCGATGATTCCGTAGCTGTGCAGCACCTCGCCAGCGGCGCGCAGCGGAGCCAGTGCGTCCTCGATCTCGCCGACCTTCGCGGAAGTGAAGTCGAGCGAGACGCCCTGCGGCGCCCAGACGGAGAGGATCACCGTCGCGCGGTCCTCCTCCGGCGTCAGCTCCTGCCGCAACTGTCCCCAGAGCAGGAAGGCCAGAAAGCCGAACAGTGCCGCCAGCGTCAACACCACGAGCGGCGCGTTCAGGCAAGACTTCAACGTGCTGTCATAAGCACCTTGAAATATATGCCATATCCGACCGCCCTCTGCTTCCTTCATGTCACCTCGCGGAAGGCGGCTCGCCATGACGGGACACAGCGTCAGAGCCACGATGGAGGAAAGCAGGATGGAGATGGCAAGCGTGAAGCCGAACTCCCGGAACAAGCCGCCCGTCTGACCCGGCAGAAAGGAGATCGGCACGAACACGGCCGCCAGCGTCAACGTCGTCGCGATAACGGCAAAGAACACTTCTCGTGTGCCGAGCACCGCCGCCGCGCGGGCACCAAGCCCCTCCTGCCTGCGCCGGACAATGTTTTCCAGCACCACGATGGCATCGTCCACCACCAGTCCCGTTGCCAGAACGATGGCGAGCAAGGTCATGATGTTGATGGAAAAACCCATGATCCAGATCGCCGCGACCGTTCCGATCAGGGCGACGGGCATGGCAACGGCCGGGATCATCGTCGCGCGCCAGTCGCGAAGGAACAGGTAGATGATCCCCACGACGATCAGCACCGTCAGGATCAGGGCGATCTGCACCTCATGGATCGCGCCCTCGATGAAGGAGGCGCTGTCCTGCGTTATGACGATGCGCACATCCGGCGGCAGCGTCCGGTTCAGCCCGGCGACGATGCGGGTGATCTCCTCCGAAATGATCAGCGTGTTGCTTTGGGCCTGCCGGATGATGCCGATGCCGATGCCGCGTTGGCCATCGACGCGAAGTTCCGAATTGGCGATGTCTGGGCCAAGCGTCACCCGCGCCACATCGCCGAGCCGCACGCTCCCCTTCAGCTCCAGCGCCTCGAACTCCTCCGGCGTCGTTACCGGCGCCGTCGTGCGGACAACCAGCGTCTGCCCCGCGGCCCGCAATGTGCCCGCAGGCGCATCGAGCGAGGCATTGCCGACCACGCTCCGAATATCGGCCAGTGTCAGGCCGCGAGCGGAGAGCTGCATCTGGTCGATGTCGATGCGGAACACCTGATCCCGGTCGCCGCTGATCTGAAGGTCGGCCACGCCCGGCGCGGAGATGAGCTGATCCTCCACCGCGTCATCGACCAGCCGCGTCAGGTCGTCGATCTGGCGGGTGTCGGAGAGCACGGCCAGCCGCATCACCGGGTCCGAATCCGCATCCGCCTTGACGATCTGCGGCTCCTCCACATCATCGGGCAGATTGTTACGGATGCGGGAGATCGCGTCCCGCGTATCGGAGGCCGCGACGTCGATGTTGACGTCCTGATTGAACTCCACCGTCACGCGGCTCTGCCCGAAGCGGGAGGTGGAGGAGATGGAGGAAACACCGGGCACCCGGCCCGCCGCCCCTTCGATCTCCGCCGTCACCTCCCGGTCGATGGTCTGGGCGGAGGCGGAGGGGAAGCGCGTCGTCACGGTCAGCACCGGACGATCCACGGAGGGCAGCTCCCGCACTTCCACCGCGAACAGCGCGGCCAGCCCCGCGAGCACGATCAGCGCATTCAGCACGAAGGCGAGAACCGGCCTCCGGATGAACAGCGCGATGCCGGAGTGGGCCTCAGATGTCGCGTCCGCCATCGGCCCTCCGCGTTTCGGTTGCGGGCGCCGTGCCCGCCGGAACGCGGGAGGCCGCCGTGGTCGGCGCATCCGGCGGCGCGATACGCACCTGTTGGCCCGGGCGCAGCGTCTGCGAGCCCTCGCTCACGATCAGATCGCCGGGAGCGAGCGCGGCTTGAACCAGCACCCTGTCCGCATCGCGTTGCAGGATGCGGATGGCAACACGCTCCACGACATCGCCGCGCACCACCCAGACATAGGAGCCAGCGGCGTTCCATTGCACCGCAAGCGGAGGAACGGCGGGCAAGGTCTCTCCCGGAAACCGCATGTCGATGCGGAAGGCCATGCCGGAACGGAAACGGTCGTCCTCATTACCGATTTCTCCCTGCACGCGGAAACTGCGGGAGGCGGGATCGACCCGGTTGTCGATGGCGTAAACCCCGCCCTCCGCCGCCGCTGCCCCCAAAACGGAAAGCGTGGTCGCGGTCATCGCATCGCCCGGCCGCACACGGCCGGCGAAACGCTCGGGCATTCGAAACTCCACCAGTATCCTGCTCCGGTCGTCGATCACGGTGATATCCGTGGCGGAAGACACCTGATCGCCGATGTCGAGGTCCAGCAGTCCCACGTGACCCGCGATCGGTGCGCGGATGGTGCGTTGCTCCAGCGCATGCGCGGCGTCGCGCAGCTCCAGCTCCGCCGTCTCCAGCGTGAGCCGGGCGGCAATAAGCTGTATTTCATTGGTGGTGCCGCTGGCATGCAGCCGCTCCACCCGCTCCAGTGCGGTCTGCGCATCGTCCCGCACCAGCCGCGCCCGTTCCAGGGCGATCCGCTGCACCTCATCATCCAGCGACAGGACGACCTCCCCCGCCGCGACGAGCGCACCGGATGAAACGGGCACGGCGACCACCCGGCCCGACACTTCGGGCCGGAGCGTGACGGAGCGGAAGGCGCGGCCATCGCCGATGGCTGTCATCTGATCGGAAACGGTGGCGAGCCGCACCGGCTCCGCCACGACGGAGGGGATGCCCAGGGCCAGCTCGGCCTGAGCCTCCGCAGATGGCGCGGCCGCAAGCCAGCCCAGCCCGAGCGGTTCCAACCGCGCATGCGCGCCCGGATCCAGCCGCGCCCACGCCGCCGCGCCGGCAGTGGCAAACGCAAGCGCGAGGGCGATCTGGCGGCTCGTTTTCATGCGCGCTTTCCTGATGGCGGGGAAGAGGGTTTGCCCCCTCCCTGTCTCCATGATTCTTCGCACATACTGCAATCTCGTGCGAGATAAACTAATGGTGTTCCGGGACATTTGCCTCAGGATGAGGCAGCGGTCTCAGGAAAGCCGCTCTCAGGAAAGCTGTGCAATCCGCGTCGCGAGGATCTGGATGGCCCGCGCCTGCGCCGCCGCAATCGCGGCAGGCCCCTCACCAGCGAGCGGAACGGCGATATCGAAACTCCGCTGCAGATCGCTGCCCGAGAAGCCCGCGGGCGAGACGAAATACTGCCCCGACAGGTGGAACAGCCCATCCGCGCCCGCCAGCATCCGTGACACCCGGACCTCCAGCCGCCGGGCGGGCGGCTCGGCAAAAGGCCACGGCTCGGCGATGGCGGTGGCTCCGCTGGCGGCTTCGATCTGCCGGGCGAGCGTCCGTGTCACGGCGCGCTGCGGTGTCTCGGCCCAGATGTTCTGCGGATTGCTGCGCACCGCACCATCGGGCGTCTGCCAGCCGATTTCCTGCCCCGACGCGTAGTCGGGAAGCTGCACATCCCGCACCTCCACCCGCCCGATCCGGTTTGGCACGGTGGCGGTGAGCGGCGGCGGTTCCAGCGTGTAGCGCGCCGTATCCTCAGGGCTGGAACAGGAGGCAAGCGCGGTAAGTGCCACCAGAAGAACGGGTTTCATGCGCATGAGACTTCCTTAGCGGCCAGTGAGGATGGAGCGGGGGTTGCGTTCGATGGTCTGCGCCAGAGACCCCACGGCGGAGGCCGCGCGGCGAAGCTCACGGAGCGCGCTCAGCGTCTCGGTGCTGAAGCTGGAGCGGGCGCCATAGGTCTGGATCATCCCGTCGAGATTGCGCACCACCGCGTCGAGGCGCTGGCTGATTGCGGGCAACTGATCGGAGGCGCGCGCCACGCCATCGGCGGCGGCCTGCGCGCTTTGCAGCGTGCGGTTCAGCGTCTCGGCCGCCCCGCCCTCTCGCAGGGTCTGCAGCAGCCCGGCAAGCTGGTCCATCGTCGCGCCAAGCTGTGCAGGGAGCGCCCGCGTTCCCTCCTGCCCCGCGACCTCCTCCAGCTGCGCAAGCAAACCGCTCATGCGATCCCCCAACTCGCGATAGTTGAGCTGCGCCACCTGATCGGTCAGCGTCTGGAGCCGGCCCACCAGATCCGGCAGTCCTTCGCCCACCTCCGTCACCGTGGCGGCGGCACGCGCGGTTTCGTCCAGCGCGATGCCCACCTTGTCGCCGATCCCCTGGGTTCGCAGGTCCGCCACCAGCCCCTGCACCTCGCTCACCAGTTCACTGACCGCCACAGGCGCGCCGCGCACCTCCTCAGACCCAAGCAGCGCCCGCGCCTGTTCCAGCAGGTCGCGCGCGGCGGCAGGAGTCTGGCGCAGGTCATCGCTCATCATGAAGGCAGTGGTGGAATTCATCAGGCCCGTCGCGGCCTCTATCAGTTGCTCGATCGGCAGGTTGCCGAGCCGGCTCAGCAGCCCCTCGGCGGTGGTCGTCACATCGCTCAGATCGGCAGGCGCGCTGGGAATAGCCGGGAAAGGTTCCGCGGCCCGGTCCAGCGTGCCGCCCTCCGCGCCCTCCACCCGCGCCAGTTCCATGATCATGGTATTGCCGAGGAAGCCCGTGCCGACCGCGCGCGCGCGCAGGCCCTGGGCGATCTGCTCGTCCAGAAACTCGTACATCCCCTCCGGCGTGGTATCGGGCGGCAGGCCCATGCGCTCCGGCACCAGCGAAAGGATGACACGCTGCCGTACCTCCTCCGTTCCGTCCGGCCCGCGATCGATCTGCACCGCAAGGTTGGTGACTTCGCCCACGGGCAGCGCCTCGTAATGGACCGCCGCCCCCTGCGTCAGCCCCCGGACGGAACTGTCGAGCAGGACGGAAACGTCGATCTGCGTGCCTTCCGACTTGGTGAACAGGCTGTCGCGGGCCGTGCTTTCGCTGGGGAAAAGCCGGTATTCCTGGCCTGAGCGGCTCACCCCCCCGCCAGAGATCGGTGTGGTGAATTCGACGCCTCCCTGTACCAGAGCGGCAAGGCTGGAGACGTTCAGGTTCACCCCGCTCGGCCCTACGGAGACGGAAAAGCCGGAGGTATCCCAAAAGACGCTCGCCGTCGTGAGGAGCCTGTCATGCGGCTCGGAGACGAAGGCATCCACCAGCACCGTATCCCCCGTCTGCGCGAGGCGGATGTTCTGCAGATGTCCGACGGTGATCCCGCGATAGAGCACCGGAGCCCCTTCCGCGAGGCCGCGCGGATCCAGGACGCGGAGGGTAACGGTCGTTCCCGGTCCGTTGAGAATGCCGGGCGGCATCTGTTCCAGCCCGGTGAATTCAAGGACGGGCGGCCCATCGGGCCGGGAGTCCCAGAACCCCTCGATGAATACCCCGGAAATCACCGTATCCAGACGCGAAATGCCCTGCGCCGAAACCTCGGGCCGAACGATCCAGAACCGCGCGTCCTTGTCGACGAAGGGCGCGACATCGCGATGGACCCGGATGCGGAGCACGACATGCGAAAGATCGCTGCTGAAGCCGGTGGATTCCACGACCCCCACATCGACATCCCGAAAGCGGAGCGCGGTCTGCCCCGGCAGTACTCCGGTGGCATTCGCAAAGCTCACCTCGATCAACACGCCCCGCTGACTGTAGGCCCGCCAGGCGATCCCGAGCGTGACCAGCAATGCCACGAGCGGCACGATCCAGATCCAGGCGATACGCCGCCAGAACGGTTCCCGCGCGGGGCGTTGGTCAAGGGAAGCGGGGCCGTCGGAGCCATCGCCCCGGCCGGTGCCGTGATCAGTCATGGACAAACACCTGTTCGGTCGTTGCCGGGGTTTGGCCGCCCGGGCCAGTCATGGAATTCCTGCCAGATTTCCGCGCCTTGCGCCAGACAAGCCGGCTGTCGAAACTATGGGCGGACATCATGGTGAAGGCGACGCTCAGGGCAAAGGCCGCCGCCGCCGTTCCCGGATGGATGGTGGCGACGAAACCCAGTTGCACCAGCGCCGACAGGATCGCCACGACAAAGACGTCGATCATCGACCATCGCCCGATGAAGTCCACGACCTCATAGACATGCTGATACCGCACCCCTCCCGCCTGCCCGCGCTGCACGCTGACCGCGAGAAAGGCGATGACAGCGAATTTGGAGATCGGGATCAGAATGCTCGCAATGAAGATCACTGAGGCGACGAAATAGTCGCCATACTGGAAGAACTCTATCACACCACCCAGGATCGTTGCGCCGTAGCTGTAGGTCAACGTGTCCGTGTAAAGCATCGGAAACATGTTTGCGGGGATGTAGAAAACCAGCCCGGCAATCAGCCAGGCCCAGACCCATTGCAGGCTCGCAGTCTCCGGGCTTCGCAGCCGGCTGCCACACAGACCGCAACGCGCCTGCCCCTTGGGCCAGGCCCGGCAGCACATCCGGCAGCCAACCAATCCTGCCTCATCGGCGGTCAGGATCCGTTCCGTGTCGCCAGCGCTGACCATATGGACCACCTGTTGATATAGCCATCGGCAAGGGCCACGGTGAAGATCATCACGGCAAAGGCCCAGAATGCGGGGCCCAGCGTGATACTGGCGATGCCCCCGACCTTGACCAGCGCCACCGCGGTTCCGATGACGAAAACCTCCACCATCGACCACGGACGCAGCCGCTCCGCCACGCGGAACACCCGAACCGCATGGCGGAGCGGCGGCCGGCCGAGCGCAAGCGGAAGCAAGGTGTAGACGAGTGCGATGCAGCGAGTCACCGGCAGCAGCACGATCATCAGCAGCACGGCGAAGGACAGCGGCCGCAGATCCCCCTGAAAGGCCAGTGCTGCCCCGAAGACGGAGCTTTCATTGCTCATCCCATAGCTTGAGACGCTGAGAAACGGAAAGAACACTCCCCCGGTCATCAGGATGAGCGACGTAATGGACAAGACCGAGACCAACAGCGGCGCGCTCGGCCGGTTGCGGATCAGCGTGGAACCGCAACGCCGGCACAGCGCCCGCGCGCCCGGCTCGACAGGCGCCACATCATGCAGCGCGTCGCAGTAGGGACAGACGATGAGATCGGAAACCGATGGCAGGGGCGCGGAGGTCATGCCGCGAGCATGTAACGGCGCGCGTGCTCTTTCAATGGCGTAACGCGGTACTTTGCCTTGCGTGGCGTGAATGCGGCATCCTTGCTCCCGCTACGAGTGAGAACGCGTACGCAGCGCGCCGAATATCATCCCCGCGAGCAACCCGAGAAAGCCGAAGCCGGTGTAGGACAGCGCCGCAACGAGCATTCCATACCCTCCGACAAGCGAAGCGCCCGCAGAGAGGACACCCATCGAACAGCCCAGAATCACGAAGATTGGCATTGGTCTATTCCTTGCTTCGACATCCCTATCAAACAATCACGGGCCCGTGCCCGCATCGGCGATATTCTGCCTAATTCCATTTAATGTACGCCGGACTTCCTCTCAATCAACCTAAAGCAGAGAAATTTACACGTTTTGTTCAGGCTGACGCCCTCAGCGCGCCAATTCCTTGATTCCGCGCGACAATCCGTCGAGCGTCAGCGGGAACATCCGATCATCGAAAATTTTACGGATCAGGGTCGTCGAATGCGTCTGGCGCCAATGAGCCTCCGCCACCGGGTTCAACCAGATATTTGACGGCCATTGCAGGCGGGCGCGATGCAGCCAGACTTCGCCCGGCTCGGCGTTCCAGTGCTCGTTGGCGCCCCCCGGATGGGTGATCTCATAGGGCGACATCGCCGCGTCGCCCACGAAGATGCACTTGTAGTCGCCGCCATAGGTGCGCAGCACCTCCTCCGTCGGAAGCTGCTCGTCCCAACGGCGGCGGTTCTCCCGCCAGACGCCTTCATAAAGGCAGTTGTGGAAGTAGTAATATTCGAGATGCTTGAATTCCGCCCGTGCCGCGGAGAACAGCTCCTCCACCAGCTTCACATGCGGGTCCATGGAGCCGCCGACATCGAAGAACAGCAGCAGCTTCACGGCATTGCGGCGCTCGGGCCGGGTCTGCACGTCGAGATAGCCGTGTTCCGCCGTCGCCCGGATGGTTCCGTCGAGGTCCAGCTCCTCCTCTGCGCCATCCCGCGCCCAGCGGCGAAGCCGTTTCAACGCGACCTTGATGTTGCGGGTGCCGATCTCCACCGTGTCGTCGAGATTGCGGAATTCCCGCTTGTCCCAGACCTTCACCGCGCGCTGATGGCGGCTCTCCTCCTGCCCTATGCGAACCCCCTCGGGGTTATAGCCATAGGCGCCGAAGGGCGAGGTTCCCGCCGTCCCGACCCATTTGGAGCCGCCTTGATGGCGCCCCTCCTGCTCCTTCAACCGCTGGCGGAGCGTTTCCATCAGCTTTTCGAAACCGCCCATCGCCTCTATCTGCGCGCGTTCCTCCGGCGTCAGCAGCTTCTCGGCGCGTTTCTCCAGCCAGTCGGGCGGCAGCGACAATGCCTCCAGCACCTGACCCACGGAGATCTGCTCCAGCCCGGCGAAGGTCTGGGCAAAGGCGCGGTCGAACCGGTCCAGATGCCGCTCGTCCTTCACCATCACCGTGCGGGCGAGGTAGTAGAACCCCTCCACGTCATAGATTACCAGATCGGCGTGAAGCCCTTCCAGAAAAGCCAGATACTCCCGGAGACTTACCGGAATACCCGCGCCGCGAAGCTTCTCGAAGAAGGGCAGGAACATCAGCCAGCCCCCTGCCGCAGCAGCCAGATGGTGACAAACACCATCAGCACCCCGCCAATCACCGCGTGAACCGCCGCGTATTGCGCGATGTCGAAGCCATTGCCGCCCCGCGAGCGCGCGCGGAAACCGCCGATGACGGCGCCAACCACCGTCCCGAGCAGAACGTAGAGCATCCTCACCCCTTCTTGCGCCCCTTGACCGGGCCGAGCGCCGAGATCTCGGACAGGCGCGCCCTGACCGCCTCATCGGCCCCGAAGCCGTAGCGCGCCCAGGCGAGACTGTCGAGCCGCACGGCGCCTGCCTCGTCCGCGCGCCCGAGCCTGTCCAGCGCCTCCGCCTTCATCATCAGCAGCGTGGAGAGAAGCGCGGCATTTTGCCACTTCTTCGCCTCCTCCAACTCCGGTTCCACCAGACGAAGCGTCTCCCGCGGATTGCCGGATGTGAGGGCGAAGGCGGCAAGCTGCATGTCCACATGCGCCTTGTGCGTGGCGCAGGAGGGCAGCCCCTCATAGAGCCGGCGTGCGGACATCAGGCTGGTCACCGCCGCCTCCGGGTCAAGCGCCATGGCGGTGCGCGCATAGGTGAAGTGGCTGAATGCCAGCCGTGCATCGATCCAGCCGTTCCGCTGTGCGATGGTGACGGCCCGGCGCGCGGCGCTGGCCCGCGTCTCCGCCGAACCGTTGCTCAGCGCCGTGTTGATCGCATCCCGCCAGTCGGAGGTGGTGGGTCCGGCCGGCTTGCGGGCAACGTTTCGTCCCGGTGGGTTCAGCCGGTCGAGAATCTTCGGCAGCCGCTCCGCCACCTCCGCCCGCGTCATGCCGCTCGACAGATCCGGGGCGTAGTAGGTGCGCAGCATCAGCATGTCGAACCCGGTGAGCGCCCCGTGGAAGTTGTCGTCGTTGAACACGCTGTCGGGCAGGCGGTAAAGGTCGTTCAACGGCCCCATGGCCTGTGCCGTCTCTTCATGCAGACAGTCGCGGATTTCCTGCGGGCTGGCCCCGGCGGGGATGAACACCCCTGCCCTTGTGCGCGTGGTGAGCTTCGTCCAGTCGACCCGGTCGGTGCGACGCGCGCTCAGGTAGTCATTCCAGCTCGCCACGTTGGGAGCGACGAAGCAGGCGGCGTTGGGGGCGGCAGAGCGGAGCCTGCCTTCCGGGACGAACTCCACGACGATCCGCGCGGCCGCGGGATCCGACACGCGGGTGATGTCGATACGCGCCTCGCGCCGGTAGCGGGTCAGGAGCTTGTCGACCTCGCCCGATGCGCTCGGCGGGACCGGGCCGATGAGCGCCAATGTCACCGGGCCTTCAAACCGGGTCAGCACCGGCAGCGCCCGCCCGCTTTCCATCTCGAAAGACAGTTCCAGAAAATCCTCCACCATATCCGCATTGGCGCGGCGCGGCGGGTCGATCCGTTCCACCCCGAACGCTTTCATGTCGGGAAGCGCGGTCACAGGAGCGGCGAGGCGGGTGGGTTGATCCCTGACCTGCCCGCAGGCGGAAAGCATCAGCACCACCGCGAGCGCGATGGAACCGAAACGGGACGGAAAGTGTCTGGACATGCGGCCTCCGGGCTGTTGGTCGAGGGCCGCAAGCGGCCCCGCGACACTTTGCCCGGATTTTATGGGTTCTCCGTGTCGCTTCGTTCAAAACCTATTGTATTTGATGAAGGGCGTCACCTTGCCAATACG
The DNA here is from genome assembly GCF_000740795.1 of Haematobacter massiliensis. Lineage (GTDB taxonomy): Bacteria > Pseudomonadota > Alphaproteobacteria > Rhodobacterales > Rhodobacteraceae > Haematobacter > Haematobacter massiliensis. Next base: position 48,315 of record NZ_JGYG01000001.1, on the reverse strand, counting down.
GTCATAAAGCTGTCGCGCAGTCGTGTTGAACTCCTGGGTAAGCCAATAGACATGCGGCGCGCCTTCGTGGTCCGCTGCGGCATAGACCGCTTCGATCAGCGCGCGGCCCAGACCGGTTCCCCGCGCGGCCTTGTCCACGAACAAATCCTGAAGGTAGCACACCTGCTCCACCCGCCAGCAATGCGGGTGAAAGACATAATGAACCAACCCCAGCAGCCCATTCCCCTTGTCCGCGACCAAGGCGCGGAATGTCGTGGTATCGTCGCTGAGAAGCCGCTTGAAGGTCGCCTCGTAAACCTCTTCAGTGACTGAGCTTTCGTAGAATTCCAGATACAGCGTCCATAGTCTGCGCCATTCCGCCTCATCGGTGGCGCGCAGTGGCCGCAACTCCACTGCCTGATCCTGCTCTGCCATCTTGGTCGTCATCCTCCCCTCAGCGTTGCCCGCGGGCCATGAAGGCCAGCCTCTCGAACAGGTGAACATCCTGCTCGTTCTTCAGAAGCGCCCCATGGAGCTTTGGCAACAGGCTGCGCGAATCCTTGCGCAGATCCTCGGCGGACATGTCCTCCGCAAGCAACAGCTTCAGCCAGTCCAGAACCTCGGAGGTGGAGGGTTTCTTCTTCAGCCCAGGCTGCTCCCGGATCTCATAGAATCGGGTCAGCGCGGCCGCGAGCAGATCTTCCTTCAGATCGGGAAAGTGCACGGCCACGATTCGCCGCATCGTCTCTGCATCGGGGAATCGGATGTAGTGGAAGAAACAGCGGCGCAGGAAAGCGTCCGGCAATTCCTTCTCGTTGTTGGAGGTGATGATCACAATCGGGCGATGGATGGCCCGTACCGTCTCCCCCGTCTCGTAGACATGGAACTCCATCCGGTCGAGTTCCTGGAGCAGATCGTTCGGGAATTCGATGTCTGCCTTGTCGATCTCGTCGATCAGCAGGACGACCTTTCCGGGGGCGTCGAACGCCTGCCACAGCTTCCCCTTGCGGATGTAGTTGCCCACGTCCCGCACCCGCTCATCGCCAAGCTGGCTGTCCCGCAGCCGGCTCACCGCATCATATTCGTAGAGGCCCTGTTGCGCGCGGGTGGTGGATTTCACGTTCCATTCGATCATCGGCAGGCCAAGGCCCGTCGCCACCTGACGAGCCAGTTCGGTCTTGCCCGTCCCCGGCTCCCCCTTCACCAGCAACGGCCGTTCCAGAGCCACCGCCGCGTTCACGGCGATCGTGAGATCCTCCGTTGCCACATAATCCTGAGTGCCGAGAAACTTCATCCTGCCCGCCGATCTCCCTGATGCTTGCATGAGGGTAACACGCGCCATCTTCGCTGCAAGTGCATGATCAAAGCTAGTGACAGGTGCTACATCTTGCGGTAATGCACCCTCCCAAGGAGTGCCTGTATGCCGATAAGCGAACCCAGTGCACGGCCCGGTCTGACCAAGGGGGCTGACATGAAGGCAGAAGTCTTTCTACCCGAAGACTATCGACCCGCCGAAGACGAACCATTTATGAATGAGCGACAGCTCGAATATTTTCGCAGAAAATTGATTGCGTGGAAGAACGACCTGCTCTCGGAAAGCCGGGAAACGATCGAAGGTCTTCAGGACAGCACCCGCAACATCCCCGACATCGCAGACCGTGCCAGCGAGGAAACAGACCGCGCTCTGGAGCTTCGCACCCGCGACCGGCAGCGCAAGCTCGTCTCCAAGATCGATGCTGCACTGCGGCGTATCGATAACGGGGAATATGGCTATTGCGAGGAAACCGGGGAGCCGATCTCCCTCAAGCGCCTCGACGCCCGTCCCATCGCAACGCTCAGCCTTGAGGCGCAGGAACGCCACGAACGCCGCGAGCGCGTACACCGCGACGACTGAGCCTCTGGCGCCCGACCGGCCGATTGCCGTATGGGCGCCTTCCGGAGACACGACTGGAAACACCGGCGGCGGCGGCCTCCGGTGTTTCGTTTTGGAGGCAGACGGATGGAGCTGAACGGCCGGGAGATCACGGTGGTCGGCGCGGGCATTGCGGGGCTGGCGGCAGCGCTCGCGCTTTCGCGCCAAGGGGCCGTTGTGACCGTGCTCGAACAGGCGGAGGCGGTGCGGGAGTTCGGGGCGGGGTTCCAGATCACCCCAAACGGCGCCCGCGTGCTGGAAGGGTTGGGCCTCGGAAAGCCGCTCTCCGCGCTGTCCCTCCTGTCCCACGGCGTGGAGATCATCGACGGTCCCACGGGGCGGCGGGTCATCCGGCTCGATCTCGCCCGGCTGAGGCCGAGGGAGCCGCACCGCTTCGTCCGAAGGCCCGATCTCATTGCCCTGCTTTTCGATGCGGTCCGGGAGGCCGGCGTCACCCTTCGTCTGAATGCACGCGTTCTCGCCGCCGATGTGACGGGCCAGACCGTGCGCCTCAACCTTGCCGGCGGCGAAACCCATGAGGCCCATCTCCTCATCGGCGCCGACGGTATTCACTCGCCCGTCCGGGCAGCGGTCGAGGGGGAGGACAGCACGCAGCCCTTCTTCACCGGTCAGGTCGCCTGGCGCGCCGTCGTGCGCGGAGAGGCGGAGCCGGTCGCCCAGGTCCATACCGGGCCGGGACGGCATCTGGTGACCTACCCGCTGCCCCGTGGCCTGCGGAACATCGTCGCGGTGGAAGAGCGCGCGTCATGGGCGGCGGAGGACTGGCGGGCGGTGGACGATCCGGCCAATCTCCGCGCCGCCTTCGCGGGCTTCGCCCCGCCCGTGCGCCGCCTGCTCGCGGAGGTTGACGAGGTGCATCTTTGGGGGCTGTTCCGCCACGGTCTCGTGCAGCACTGGCACCGGGGCGCGGCCATCGTCATCGGCGACGCGGCGCATCCCACACTGCCGTTCCTTGCCCAAGGCGCGAACATGGCGCTGGAGGATGCGTGGCTGATCGCAGCCACACTCGCCGCCGCCCCGGACGCGGAGCAGGGATTCTCCGATTTCGTCCGTCTCCGCCGCGCGCGTGTCGCCCGTCTCGTCGCGGCGGCGAATGCCAATGCGCGCAACTACCACCTGACGGGTGCGTCCCGGCAGGCGGCGCATATGGTCCTGCGGGTCGGCGGGATGCTGGCCCCCTCGGCCGCCATAGGACGATTCGACTGGATTTACCGCTACGATCCCGTCGGCGCCTCACGGATGGGCGGCTGACGGACGATAGACCCCGACGGTCTCCGCCACGCCAGGCCCGGCGCCGCGGGTCAGTCAGGAGGTCCGCCTGATCCGGTCCTCCAGCTCGCCAGCAAGGGCTTCCGCCCGCGCTGCGATCTCGGAAAGCGTATCAATCACGATCTCCGGTATCACCGGCACCTCGATCCGCGCGGGTTCCGGCGCGGGCCGGGAAAGCGCTTCCTCCAGCGCAGACTTCGCCTCTGCCGCACGGCTTTCGGCGAGCCGCAGCCGCTCCTCCAGCCCCGCCGTGCGGTCGGCCAGCATGAGACCCGCCATCAGCAGAAGGCGCGACTCGGGGATCCGCGCACTCTGCTGGATCAGCACCTGCGCCTGATCGTCCAGAAGCGCCGCCGCAGTCTGCACATAGGACTCCTGCCCCTCCTGGCATGCGACGGCGAATTCACGGCCGCCGATCGAAACAGTCACTTCAGGCATCAGCAGGCTCTCCGATCAGGGGACGTAATTCTTCGAGGATTTCCTCCACTTGCGCAAGATCCGCGGCACGGCGGCTGCGGAGTTCGTCCACCTCGGCAAGCAGGGCGCGGTTCAGCACGCTGGCCTCCGGGTCACGGGCTTCGCGCAGATCACGCATCGCCTCCGACAGCGCGGCGTTCACCCCCCGGAGCCGCCCGATTTCCTCCGTCGCCAGGTCGAGCGCCCCCGCCAGATCGGCAACACGCCGCTCCAGATCCGCAACCAGAGCTTCCTGCTCCGAACGAATCGCATCGGCCCGCGCTTCCAGCGTGCGGTTGCGCTCCTCCTCCGCCAGCAGGGCGGCGCGAAGGGCGCCATCCTCTTCCATACCGGAGGCGGGAATGCCATCCATGCCCCGCCGCAGACGTTCCAGCGCGGTCGTGATCCGTCTTTCCAGATCGGCGATCTCGTTCATGGTCCCCCCATTAGGCTGCGACTGTCGCTCCGATGTGTTTCCATGGTGTCGCGGCATGTTCGCTGACAAACTTCGACCAAAGCGGCAGCCGGTTCAAGGCCGCATCTGTGCCTCCGCGATCATCGGCGGGCCTTCGCAGCCTTGAACTTGGGCCATAGGCTGCTATCACGCGCCGGAAACTGCCGCGGGAAGGACCGATTTCCGGCGGCCCTGCGAAAGGAAAGCGCATGGATATCGCAACGCTTCGCGACCGCTATCCCGAACACTGGCAGCAGGCGGCCGCGGTCCGCGCTCTGGCAATGGACGCGGTACAGGCGGCCAATTCCGGGCATCCTGGCATGCCGATGGGTATGGCCGATGTCGCCACGGTGCTCTTCACGAAACACATGAAGTTCGACGCCTCGCACCCGGATTGGGCGGACCGCGACCGCTTCATCCTCTCGGCAGGGCATGGCTCCATGCTGATCTATGCCCTGCTTCACCTGCTGGGCTATGAGGAAGTGACCATCGAGGAGATCCGCAACTTCCGCCAATGGGGCGCGCGGACGGCCGGGCACCCGGAATATGGCCATGTGAAGGGGGTTGAGACCACCACCGGCCCGCTGGGTCAGGGTCTGGGCAACTCCGTCGGCTTCGCCATCGCGGAAGAGGCGCTTCGTGCCCGTTTCGGCGCGAATGCGGTCGATCACCATACCTATGTCATTGCGGGCGACGGTTGCCTGATGGAGGGCATCAGCCAGGAGGCCATCGGCCTTGCCGGGATGCAGAAGCTCTCCAAGCTCATCGTGCTCTGGGACAACAACGGGATCTCCATCGACGGCAAGGTCTCCCTCTCCGACATCACCGATCAGCGGGCGCGCTTCGCCGCCTCGGGCTGGACGGTGCTGCATTGCGACGGGCACGACCCGGAGTCGATCGACGCCGCGCTGACGGAGGCCAAGCGCTCCGAGCAGCCGGTGTTCATCGACTGCAAGACCCATATCGGCTTCGGCAGCCCGAAGAAGCAGGACACGGCCGGCGCGCATGGCTCGCCGCTCGGGCCGGAGGAGATCGCCGCCGTGCGGGAGATCTACGGCTGGAACCACGCGGCCTTCGAGATCCCCGACGATGTCCGGGCAAGCTGGCGCGAGGCGGGCCTGCGCGGCGCTGCGGACCGGCAGGAATGGGAACGCCGCATCGCCGCCCTGCCCTCGGCCCGCCGGGCAAGCTTGGATCGCGCGCTCTCCGGAGAGCTGCCGGCCAAGGTCGCGGGTCTCATCCGTAGTCTGAAACGGCAGGCGGCGGAGTCGAAACCCAAGGTCGCGACGCGGAAATCCTCGGAGATGGTGTTGGAGGTGCTGAACCCCGCGGTACCGGAGATGCTCGGTGGTTCCGCCGACCTCACCGGGTCCAACAACACCAAGACGGCCGATCTGGGCATCTTCTCACCGGAGAACCGCAAGGGCCGTTACATTCACTATGGCATCCGTGAGCACGGCATGGCGGCGGCGATGAACGGCATCCAGCTGCACGGGGGCTTCCGGCCCTATGGCGGCACGTTCTTCGCCTTCACGGACTATGCGCGGGGGGCCATGCGGCTGTCTGCACTGATGGGTCTGCCGGTCGTCTATGTGATGACGCACGATTCCATCGGTCTGGGCGAGGATGGCCCGACGCACCAGCCGGTTGAGCATCTGGCTATCTGCCGGGCAACGCCCAACACGCTGACCATCCGCCCCGCCGACACGGTGGAGACGGCGGAGGCGTGGGAGATCGCGCTGAACCAGAAGGCGACGCCGACGGTGCTCGTTCTTTCCCGCCAGAACCTGCCGACGGTGCGGACAGACTTCACCGCGAAGAACCTGACCCAGCAAGGCGCCTATATCCTGCGCGAAGCCACCGGCAAGCGTCAGGCCATCCTGATCGCCACCGGCTCCGAAGTGGAGATCGCGCTCGCCGCGCGGGAGGCTCTGGAAGCGGAAGGCATCGGCACCCGCGTGGTCTCCATGCCCTGCGCCGAACTGTTCGCCCGGCAACCGGAGGCCTATCGCCGCAAGGTGCTGCCCGCCGGGCCCGTCCGCGTCGCGGTGGAAGCGGCGATCGGCTTCGGCTGGGATCGCTGGCTGATCGGGGAGCGTGGGCGCGAGGGCAAGGCCGCCTTCGTCGGCATGACCGGCTTCGGCGCCTCCGCCCCTGCGGAACGGCTGTATCAGGAGTTCGGCATCACTGCCGAGAATGTGGCGGCGCAGACGCGCGCCCTGCTCGGCCGCAACAGCTGAAGCAGGAGGGCCGGTCCCTCGGCGGACCGGCCCTTCCACATGGTGCAGTGACGAAGGTGCGCCGCAATCCTTACGTCAATGACCCGCCTCCGGCGCCGTCCTGCGGAACAGCCCGGCCACCGGCGTGATGACATATTTCACGAGCGGGATCAGCGCGAACCCCAGCGCCAGCCCGAAAATCCCGTCGAAGAACGCCGTGACGATCCAGTGCGTCGCGCTGTGGAGCGTGCCCGTCTCCTCGACAGCATCTGCGGCGGCATCGGCCATGTCCTCGATCTCATGACCGATCACGCCGAGCCCGAAGCTTTCCAGCCCGTGAATGACGATGGAGCCGCCCACCCAGATCATCGCCGCGGTGCCGACGATGGTCAGCAGCTTCATGAAGACCGGCATTCCCTTGACGAGCCCCCGTCCGACGGCCCTGATGATGCCACCCGCCAACCCCTGATAGCGGCTCATCGACAGGCCGATGTCATCCATCTTCACGATGAGCGCCACGCCACCATAGACCACGGCGGTAATCATGATACCGACGATGGCGAGGATCAGCCCCTCCATCCACAGGCTCTCCGGCGGAATGGCGGCGAGCGCGATGGTCATGATCTCTGCCGACAGGATGAAATCCGTCTTGATCGCGCCCTTCACCCGCGCCTCTTCCAGCATGCGCGCGCCGTCTTCGCCCGCCACGACGGCGACCGCCGCCGCCTCACCGTGATCCTTGGAGGGAAACAGCCAGTGGTGAACCTTCTCCGCACCTTCGAAACACAGATAGGCGCCCCCTATCATGAGCAGCGGCGTGATCGCCCAGGGCGCGAATGTGGACAGCAGCAGCGCCAGCGGCAGCAGGATCACCAGCTTGTTGACAAGCGACCCTAAGGCGATCTTGCCCACGATGGGCAGTTCCCGCCGGGGCGCGAAGCCCTGAAGGTACTTCGGCGTGACCGCGGCATCGTCGATCACCGCGCCCGCCGCCTTCGCGCCTGCTTTGGCAGCCTGCCCGGTCACATCGTCCAGCGAAGCAGCCGCCACCTTGGCTATCGCCGCCACATCATCCAGCAGTGCCAGCAATCCACTCATTTTTACTCCGCAGTCTTGTGTCAGGGCAAAACTAGCGCCGCGGCGGAATGTCACAAGGGTCTCCGCCTGTTGGCGCAAGCGTTTGCGCTAACTTTCAGAGATTGCGCTAACATATTGGAGTATCGCGGGTTTCAGCTTTCAGGTTGGGCCGATCAAGCCTATATTAGGGCGCAATCCCGACCCTTTGGGACGATCCCTATTCCCCGCGACGGAGCATTCCATGACGATCACCCTCGGCATCAACGGTTTCGGTCGCATCGGCCGCTGCACCTTGTCCCACCTTGCCCAGAGCGCGCGCAACGATGTGAAGGTCGTGCGCATGAACGCGACCGGACCGATCGACACCGCCGCACATCTGATCCGTTATGACAGCGTGCATGGCCGCTTCCCCGGCCCGGTGAAGGTGGAGGGCGACACGATCGATCTGGGCCAGGGCCCGATCGAGGTGATGTCCACCTACAACCCCGAGGAGCTGGACTGGACCGGCGTCGACGTGGTGCTCGAATGCTCCGGCAAGTTCAACGACCGTGACAAGGCCGCCGTGCACCTGGAGCGGGGGGCGAAGCGGGTGCTCGTCTCCGCCCCGGCCAAGAAGGCCGACCGCACCATCGTCTTCGGTGTGAACGACGGCGTGCTGACGACGAAGGATCTCGTCGTCTCCAACGGCTCCTGCACGACGAACTGCCTCGCTCCGGTGGCGAAGGTGCTCAACGATGCCATCGGCATTGAACGCGGCATCATGACCACCATTCACTCCTATACCGGCGATCAGCCGACGCTGGACCGCCGCCACAAGGATCTCTACCGGGCGCGGGCGGCCGCCATGGCGATCATTCCGACCTCGACCGGTGCCGCAAAGGCCATCGGGGAGGTTCTGCCCGATCTCGCCGGCCGGCTTGACGGCACCGCCCTCCGCGTGCCCACGCCCAACGTCTCCTGCGTCGACCTGACCTTCGAGGCGAAGAAGGACGTGACGGTCGAGGATGTGAACGAGATCGTCCGCGAGGCCGTCCAGGGGCCGATCGGTCGCGTGCTCGCCTATGACCCGGAGATGAAGGTCTCCATCGACTTCAACCACACCGAGTATTCCTCCATCTTCGCGCCGGATCAGACCAAAGTGGTGGGCAAGCGCACGGTGCGCGTGCTGGCGTGGTATGACAACGAATGGGGCTTCTCCTGCCGGATGGCCGATGTCGCGGCGGCGATGGGCCGGCTGATCTGAAGTTCGGCTAACCGACTGAAAACAGGCCCGTCGCATGGTGCGGCGGGCCTTTGCCATTCCAGATGCTCCCACCCTCTCATGAGCGGTGTGGACTTTCGGAGTCCCGCGCCCGGAAACTCTTTCTGGACACTGGAAATATGGTAACGGCTGGCCTATCCTCTCCGGACGAGCGTTTTTCGGGGCTACGGCAAGGACCGCAATGGGCAAGGACGGGCTGCGCAGAATCGCCTTTTTCCTTCTGGTGGCGCTCATGTTCTATGTGGCCACGGCAGGCGCGGGGCCTGCTTGATGGCGGAACGGTATCGCGGCCCTTACAGCCCCGGTGGCGACGGCTCTGACGCGCCCCGATCCGACAATTCCGCTTCACCCCACACCCTCCCGCCTCGCCGCCGTCGGCGTCGTGCGGGCGGGCGGGCGAACTTCCTGTTCCTCGCCCCCGTGCTGTTCCTGCTGACCGCTTTCGGCAAGGAACCGGTGGGCATGGCGCTTGGCCTTGCCGCCTTCGGGGTGCTGGAACTTGCCGCCTGGCTCACCCATCAGGGCCTGGTGGCGGAAGAAGCCTATGAGGCGCGCAACATCGCCCGCCGCCCCGCCATCCCGCGCAAGCTCTTCGGCGGCGTCATGACCGCGGCGGGGCTGTTCCTCGGCGGCTATGTGCCGGGGGGAAGCATCCTCAACCCGGTGATCTACGCGGTGCTGGGCTTTGCCCTGCATTTCTTCGCCTTCGGCCCCGATCCCATGCGCGACAAGGGCATGACCGGCATCGACCGGTTCGAGGGCGACCGCGTCGCCCGCGCCGTGGACGAGGCGGAGAGCCATCTTCGCGACATGAAGGATGCCATCAAGCGCGCGGGGGACCGTCGGCTGGAAGCGCGTGTGGACCGTTTCGCGGATACCGCCCGTGCGATGTTCCGCCGCGTGGAAGCCGATCCCCGCGACCTGACCGGTTCGCGCCGCTATCTCGGCGTCTATCTGCTGGGCGCGCGGGACGCGACCGTGAAGTTCGCCGATCTCTATGCCCAGAACCGCGACCCCTCGGCCCGCGCCGCCTATGAGGCGTTGCTGGATGATCTGGAAATCAATTTTTCCAGCCGGACGCAGGATTTGCTCCTCAATGACAGGACCGATCTCGACGTGGAGATTGACGTGCTGCGCGAGCGGCTCCAGCGTGAAGGCGTCAAGACCGACTGAAGCGATATCAACAGACTGACGAGGGAGAAGCACATGGCCGAAAGCGTCCGCCGTCAGGCGACCGACACGCAGAAGGAACTGAACGACGTGGTGGAGATGACGCTCCCCCCGCCCGCGCCGGAGGTTCCCGCGCTCGAACAGGCCCGGCCGGAGCAGCAGGAGCAGATCCGCAAGCGAATGGCGGAACTCGACATGTCGAACACCCAGTCGATCATCGGCTTCGGCTCCCGCGCACAGGCCGGATTGCAGGAGATCAGCCAGTCCATGCTGGCCGATGTGCGCAACAAGGATGTCGGACCCGCGGGGGACAGCCTGCGGGAGATCGTGACGACGATCCGCGGCTTTTCCGTCTCTGAACTCGACATGCGCCGGGAGCGGAGCTGGTGGGAGAAGCTGATGGGCCGCGCCACGCCCTTCGCCAAGTTCGTCGCCCGGTATGAGGATGTGCAGGGCCAGATCGACCGCGTGACGGATCAGTTGCTCACCCATGAGCACAAGCTGCTGAAGGACATCAAGTCGCTCGACATTCTCTATGAGCGCACGCTGACCTTCTACGATGAACTCGCGCTCTATATCGCGGCGGGGGAAGCGAAGCTGGCGGAGATCGACGCGACCGACGTGCCCGCCGCAGAGCAACGGGTGGCAGAGGCCTCGGAGGATCAGAAGGTGCTCCGCGCGCAGGATCTGCGTGATCTGCGCGCCGCGCGGGATGATCTGGAACGCCGGGTGCATGACCTGAAACTGACCCGTCAGGTAACAATGCAGTCCCTGCCCTCCATCCGGCTGGTTCAGGAGAATGACAAGTCGCTGGTGACGAAGATCAATTCGACCCTCGTCAACACCGTTCCGCTGTGGGAGACCCAGCTTGCGCAGGCGGTCACCATCCAGCGATCGCGCGAGGCGGCGACGGCGGTGAAGGAAGCCAATGACCTCACCAACGAACTGCTGACCAAGAATGCGGAGAACCTTCGCGAAGCCAACAAGGTCGTCCGCACGGAGATGGAGCGCGGCGTCTTTGACATCGAAGCGGTGAAGAAGGCCAATGCGGATCTGATCGCCACCATCAACGAAAGCCTTCAGATCGCCGATGACGGCAAGACCAAGCGCGCCGCGGCGGAGGCCGATCTGGAGAAGATGGAAATCGAACTGCGCGAGACGCTTGCCTCCGCCAAGGCGCGGGGCGACGGTCTGGGCGCAACGGCGGGCGGCTCCGTTCCGAAGGGTTGAAATGCTGGCTTCACTGCTGCGCCACGGGTTTCTTCCGGCGCTCCTTCTTCTGCTTGCCGCCTGTGCGCAACCGCCGTCGGAGGTGGTGACGGCCCCGCAGAAGCATGAACGCCCGAAGCCGCGTCCCGCGGAGGTCCCCGCAGCCATTCCGTCGCGGAGCGCGGAAAGCGAGGCGCTGGTGCAATACTACGCCCGCGTGCAGAACGACCTGCTCTCGCAGGGCCTGATGCGGATGGACGGCGGCGGTGTGGACACCCCGTTTGACGCACGTATCCTGGCGGAGAACTTCATCCGCATCGCGCTTTACGATGAATACGCCACATTGCCGGGGGGTACCCGCGTGGCCCGCGTGACGCCCAGCGTGCTTCGCCGCTGGGACACGCCCATCCGCATGAGCGTTGAGTTCGGCCCCTCCGTTCCGCAACCCCAGCGGGACCGGGACGGGAACATGGTGGCGGGCTATGCCATGCGCCTGTCGCTGCTCACCGGAGTGCCGCTGACGATGACCCGGCCGGAGCAGGCGAATTTCCACGTGTTCATCGTGAACGAGGATGAGCGTCGCGCCATGGGCGAGCGCCTGGCCCGTCTGGTTCCGGGGATCGGCGCCGCCGATATCCGCTCCGTCACCGATCTGGACCGGGCAACCTTCTGTTTCGCCTATGCATTTTCGGAGCGTGGCCAGTCCACCTATCGCCAAGCCATCGCGATGATCCGGGCGGAGCATCCCGACCTTCTCCGCCGCTCCTGCGTGCATGAGGAACTGGCGCAGGCCATGGGGCTCGTGAACGACAGCCCGCAGGCGCGTCCCTCGATCTTCAATGATGACGAGGAATTCGCCCTGCTGACCCGACAGGATGAGTTGATGCTGCGCATTCTCTATGACCCGCGGCTGAAACCCGGCATGACGCCGGAAGAGGCCCGCCCCATCGTGGAGGAGATCGCGCGGGAACTGATGGGAGAAACCTCGGTCTGAGGCCCGGTTCCCCCGCGCATCCTTGGGAGAGGGCCATTTACCGGTGTATAGGTGCCCGCCGCGTCGGCGGCATGATCTCCGGCCTGCTCCCCCGCGCGGAGCGCCTCTGCCGTCCATGGGCTACGGTGCGCATGTCAGGACATCATGTGGTCCGACCGGCCCATGGCGGCGACGCCGGGATGCCAGAGGCCGCGCAACAGATGGCCTCGAAATGCGCAGGTCTACGGCACCCGGACCGGTGACAGCGGTCACCCCCCACCCCCTAAAGAACCATCTCGCGGCCTCCCGGGGGTCCGTATCCGTGGCAGCAGGACACGACGCCCCCGCCGGAGCCTCTCCGCACCCAAAATGAAATGACCGCCGCCCCAACCGGAGCAGCGGTTCCTAAAAAGGACACGCCAGACCTTCTGCCTGTTCCTGTTCGATGGTCTCGCAAAGGCCGTTAAGCCCGCGACAGCCGATCTGTCACTCGCCTTCGATCATCTGGTCCATCAGGATCGACGGGTGCGAACACCCCGCTTCCCCGACGACCCGCGCCGGCACACCCGCCACGGTGGAGTTCCGCGGCACATCCGCCAGAACGACGGAGCCTGCGGCGATGCGGGAGCAGTTGCCCACGCGGATATTGCCCAGCACCTTGGCGCCCGCGCCGATCATCACGCCGTCACCGATCTTGGGATGACGGTCGCCATCCGCCTTGCCGGTTCCGCCCAACGTCACCGAATGCAGCATGGAGACGTTGTCGCCTACCACCGCAGTTTCCCCGATCACGATCGAATGCGCGTGGTCGATCATCACCCCGCGCCCGATCCGCGCGGCGGGATGAATGTCCACGCCAAAGACCTCCGACACGCGGGTCTGGACGAAATAGGCCATGTCGCGCCGCCCCTGCTGCCAGAGCCAGTGCCCGATCCGAAAGGCCTGCAACGCCTGATAGCCCTTGAAGAACAGCAGCGGCTGAAGGAAGCTGTGGCAGGCGGGATCACGCTCGAATACCGCCACCACGTCGATCCGCGCGGACTGCGCGAGGGAGGGGTCCGCGGCATGGGCCTCATCCGCGATCTCGCGCAGGATCTGCTCCGACATCTCGCCCGACGCGAGCTTCAGCGAAAACCGGTAGGCCAGCGCGCGCTCCAGCGACGCATGGTGCAGCACGCTCGAATGGATCAGACCGCCGAGCAGGGGTTCCCGCTCGACGGCTTCATGGGCCTCGGCGCAAATCCGCGACCAGACGGGATCGACCTCGGCCACCGTTGCTTTCACCTGCGCCATGACGCCCTCCGTTTTCCTTAGTCTAGCCGACATAGGGCGCGATTGGCAGATCGGAAAGAAGGATCAGGCCGCCGGAAGGGTCAATTCCAGAAAATGTGCTGCGATACGCACCTTTCCGCCAGAAAAATTACCCCCTTTCGCCGTCAGAAGCAGCGGCGTCGCCGCCCAGCGGGGGGCTGGCGCCGTCGGTCCCATCGCCCAGGATCCCGCACCGGTGCCCAGACCGGAGCCATAGCGATCCACCCCATCCGGCTCGCCCAGCTGCCATGACGTCACCGTCCCGGTAATCGGCTGGATCACGCGCGCCGTGACGCCGAAGACGGTGGCATGGCTCGGGATCAGCGGCGATGTCAGGTTGGTCGCCCCCGGCGTGACGACATGGTCGATCTCCGCCACCCGCCACACCGGTCCCGCACCGCTGGGAGAGCTTGCCAGAAGTCCCGCGCGCCAGCTCTGCCCGTCATGGAGCCGCTCCGCCCCCTCATCCGCCACGAAGGCGCGCCAGCCCGCACGCGGGGTCAGGAACTCCCACCCGCCGTTCAGCCGGAGCGCGATCCGCCCGGCGGCACCCGCCCAGCCGCCGGTGGCGCCTGCGGGCACCCCATAGGCCGCGCCCTCCTCCGCCACCTCCGGTTCTGCCCCCGTGATGGAGCGGAGCGTGAGCTGGCAGAGCGCGTCGATCCGGGCCAGCGCCTCGTTCACGGTGACATGTTTCTGTGCCTGACCGGGCGCGATCAGCGGCAGGCGAAGTGTCGGTGTCTGGGTCATCATCGTCTCCATGGTGTTCAGAAGGTGAGGCTGGCAAAGGGGCCGGGGCCGAAACGGTCGGACAGCTGCGCGACTTCGAGACGGAGGGCGGGGCCGTCCGCCGCGCGCATCTGGGCGCTGTAGCGCCAGTCGGGCGTGATGGTTTCCGCCTCCCGGATCACGCCGGACGGGCCGATGACGCGGAGGAGATAGGCCTCCCGCGTTTCCGCCAGTGGGATCTCTCGGCTCTCCCAGTCGTCGCCGTCGAGCCTGCTGCGGCGGATCCACCGGAAGGTGAGATCGCCCCCTTCCCGCCGCATCCGCAGATGCACGGGACGATAGGGGCGCAGGCCCATACCCTGGAACGCGGCCGCGAGATGGACAAAGGCCGGATCGTCATGGGCCAGTCCCGCAGGGCCGATCCGGTAGTGTCTTTCCATCCCGCGCCGCGCGGGGTCGAGCGCGATCTGTCCCACCCGGTGGTCGAGCAGCACGAACCGGCTTCCCGCCGGCCAGACATGACCCTCCCGCTCCGTCCCGGCCTGTCCCCGCAGCAGATCCGTGAGCTCATAGGTGTCGGGCCCGATCAGCGTCGCGGTGGCGAACTGGATCACCTCCCACCCATCGGGCGAGCCGTCCCCCACCGCAGCCGCATTCGCCCCGTTCAGGACGGAGAGCCGCTCCGCCGAGGAAAGCGCCCCCGACATGCGGACACGGAGGCGTCCCCTGTCCCACAGCCCAGGATGACGCGCACCCATCGGCGCCAGCGTCTCGCCGATCACCGCCGCGCGCTCCACATGGCCGTTCAGCCGGTAGCCGCTGTCCACCGGCGCATCGAGCACCGCAATGTCGCCCGGCCAGGGGCTGGCGGTAACGGCAAGATGCGGCGCGTGGGGAACCTCCGCGCCGGAGAGCAACGGCAGATCCAGAAACAGCGCGGCCACCGGGGCGGGCGGGACGAAGGGCCGGGGCTTCGCGGGCGGCTCCGTCACCGGCGCGGCGGCATAGAGCGCGGGTTCCACCCGCACCGCCTCCACCTCCGCGCCATGCCCTTCCGCGAGCCGGTCGATGCGGTAAAGCCCCCGCGCACCGCCTGCCGCCAGCCGCACCACGTCCCCCGCGCCGATCCCGGCGGAGGGCGGCAGGGCGAAACGCGCCGCATCCCGCGCCACCCGCGTCTCCGCCAGCCAGCGCTCGGCGATCGCGACCGCCTCTCCCGCCGTCAGGGCAAGCGGGAGGTCTGTCTCCGAGACGGCATCGCCTTCCTCACCGGGGTGGCTGACCTCCACGCTCCGCGCCTCGTAATCCGCCTCGGCGTCGATATGGCCGACGCGGAGACGGGGGGGAATCTCTCCCGCACCTGCCCGCTCCTGCTGCACATCACCGCCGTCCCGGGCAAGGATGGCGTCGGCTTCGATCACACGCGCCGGCTCCCCGCCCCGGCGCGTGAAGACGAGCCGCCCGTCCCGCTCCGCCGCATCGACGCCATAGGCCAGCATCAGCGCCTGCAACGCCCCCCTCGCCGTCTGCTCCGTCAGGGACAGTCCGCGCACCAGCCCATGCAGACGCGCGACATCCACATCGGCCACCCCGGCCCGCGCACAGATCTCCGCCACGACTGCGCCAAGCGGCTGCGCCGCCGTCCGACCGGTGATCCAGTGGCCGCGCGCATGGTTCTCCCCATCGCTCCAGATGTCGCTGGCCTGCGGAAAGGCGGGCCAGGGCCGCGCATCCCAGGCCCAGACATGCGCCCGCGCCATGTCCACCATCGGACCGCCATAGAGCGGCGAGACGGGGTTGGCCGCCGGATCGCTCCAATACCGGGCCAGCGCGCGCAGATACTGCATCTGGATCAGGTCGTCCCGCGCGCCGGTCGAAAAATGCGGCAGCGCGGATTCGGAGGATTTCGGATCGACGAACTTGTTGGGTTCGTTCGTGCCCTTGTCCACCGCAGCGCAGCCGATCTCCGTGAACCAGATGGGTTTCGACATCGGCACCCAGGGGCTGGCCGCTGCCTGCCGGACACCGCCCACCCGGTCATGATGCGGGTTCCGCCACCAATTCAGGATGTCCTTGTAGCGCCAGATCCACGGCTCCCCCGCGCCATCGGTGATAGGGGTGCGCCGCTGGGCCGCGCGATCCTCCGGCGTGGCATAATACCAGTCGTAGCCCTCGCCGCCCGCGACATTCGCGGTGAGATAGTCGAGGTCATGGATACTTCCCGCCGCGGCATCCGCGTGGCCGCTGCCCTCGCGCCAGTCGGAAAGCGGCATGTAGTTGTCGATCCCGATGAAGTCGATCGCCGGATCGGCCCAGAGCGGATCGAGATGGAACCAGCGGTTTCCCTCCGGGTCGGTGGTGCCGAAATACTCGCTCCAATCCGCTGCATAGCCGATCTTCGCGTCCGGCAGAATGGTGCGGACATCCGCAGCCAGGCGGCAAAGCTCCGCCACGGCGGGGAAGCCTGCTGCATCGCGGATAGTGGTCAGCGCCACCATCTCGGAGCCGATGCAGAACGCATCCACCCCGCCCGCAAGCGCGCAAAGATGCGCATAATGCAGGATGAAGCGACGGTAGGACCATTCCTGCGGGCCGGTATAGATAATGGTCGTGCCGGCCGCAGTGAAATCCTCCGCCCGTGCGGTGCCGAAGAACCGCGCGACCTCCACCGTGGCAGCGCCACTGCCGAAGGGCGAGCCGGCCTGTCCCGGCGCGCGGGAGAGCGTGATCCTCCCCCGCCAGGGCAGCGCGGATTGCTCGTTGCCGCCCCATGGATCGGGGCGCGCATTGCCGGCAAGCTGCTCCATGAGGATGAAGGGATAGAACACCGCCCGCTGGCCCGCCTCCCTGAGTGCGGTCAGCGCCTCGATCACCGAGGCGTCGGACGGCGTGCCGCCATAGACGGGGCGACCCTCGCTCATCGCGACCACCTCGGCGTTCCGCCGGGCAAGGCCGCTCACCCGCCAGGGCTGCGCGGCTTCGGCCGTGACCTGCTCCACCTTCGGGCTGATCGTGCAATCGCCGCAGCGCAGGTCGTTGCCGAACCATGAGACGACCAGCGACACGGAACCGACCTTCGGCAGTTCCCGCTCCATCTGATCGAGCGAGGCCCGGAAATCCGTGACCCCCGCGGGCGAGTTCACATTCGCCACCCGGTTTCGCCCCAGCCTGTCGGAGAAGACGGCGGGCGTGGTGGCCAGCGCATATTCCCCGGTGCCGGGGATCAGCGCCACCGCCTGCGTGACGGCGCCGATGCCGCCCTCCGCCGCCGCTACACCCTGCGCGGGGCGCATCACCTCGAAGCTGAATTGCGGCACCCGGTTGCCGAACCGGTCGAGCGCCAGATCCTCGATCACCGCATAGGCCGTGCCGCGATAGGCAGGCGCGTTCGCCGCCCCCTCCTCCGCCACGATGCGCGCGTCGGGAAGCTGCGCGTCATCGCCCCGGTACAGACGGAGTATGATGCTGTTCCGCGCGATCTCCACCCCGTCGGCCCAGATCCGGCCGATGTCGGTGATGACCCCCTCGCAAAGCGCGATGGCAAGGCTCACGGTATAGGAATACTGCCGCACCTCCGGCCCGGTGCCACCCTTGCCGCCCCGCGCCGAACTGGCGTGCTCCGTGAAGGGAGAGGCCCAGATCACCTGCCCGCCGATCCGCATCCGGCCGAAGACCAGCGGCAGGGGCGCGCCCTCGCTCGCCCCGGTGACGCGGAAGCGCTCGACACGGCCGTGCTCCACCGTCTCGGACCCCGCGCCCAGCAGCCGCTGGTCGATGACGCGTCCGACCGTCGCGCCCAGCGCGCGGCCGGCAACCGCGCCGGTCAACCCCATGACGGCGCCGCCCATCGCGCCGCCCAGCGATGCGCCGACCGCGCCCAGCATTATGGTTGCCATCAGATCGCTCCCTTCGGATAGCCGAAACGCGCCACGATGCGCCGCGCCCAAGGCTCGGAGAGCGGGCTTTCGACGACGGCATGGCCGCTGTAGGCATGGATGAACGTGGGCGTCGCGCCGGTTTCGGCGGCAATGCCCAGATGTTTGGCGATGCCCCCGGTACGCAGCCGGAACAGCAGCACGTCGCCGGGTTCCGGCAGGCCCGGGGCGAGCGGGATCAGGTGGCGTCTGGCCGCAGACCAGAGCACCTCCTGCCGCCCGGTTTCACCCCAGTCGGGCGTATAGGCGGGGGCGGCTTCAGGCTCCGGGCCGTAGAGATCGCGCCAGACCCCCCGGATCAGGCCGAGGCAATCGGCCCCCGCCCCGCGACAGGAGGCCTGATGGCGATAGGGCGTGCCCAGCCAGAGCCGCGCGGCGGCGACGACATCCCCCCTCATCGCCCCATCCTCCGCGCGGGGGAGGCGACGAGCCAGTCCTCTCCCGGTACATGGGGAAAGCCGCGGAAATTCACCGTATTGGAGAATTTCGCGCCGCAGGTTGCAAGCCGCTTGTCACAGCCCGCCGTGAGCCGCACCCTGTCACCCGGATGCAGCGGCGCGCGCAGCTCCTGCCACAGCTCGACGTTCCCGTCCTTCTGGAGCTTCACCAGCCCGACAAGCCCCGAAGCGCTGCCGGACAGGATGGTGAGGCTCCCACGCTCGAACCAGCGGGCAGGATAGCCGCCCAGCGCGTCGCCAAGCTGGATGACGCGCGCGCCCGTCACGGAGATGACCGCGCCCTCGCAGCCATAGCGCGGATCGGCAAGGTCGATGCCACAGGCCGCGTCCCCCAGCCGCGCGGCGCAACCCCGCTGGATCGCCCGCCCACCCCGCTGGTTCAGCCGGTCGGCAAGGCCCCGCAACTCCGCCTCAAAGGCGCCGGCGCCGCGCCGGATCTCCCCGATCTCCCCCCGGAAACGCAGGGCGCGCTGGGCGACATCCGCCCAGTTGACCAGCCACGACCGGACCTCCGCCCCGTCGTAGCGCCCCGCTGCGATATCCTCCTCCGTGATCCCTTCCGCGGTGAGCGCGCCGGAGGCGGCACTGTTATCCACGGCCAGCCCGGTCACCTGCTCGAGCTGCGCGGCGGTCATGCCGGTCGCGGCGCGAAACAGCAGGCCGTCAAAGCTCAGGTCGGTATCATGATCGGTGAATCCCATGCGGGTTCCGTCCCGCCGCTCTACCGCCCAGCAGCGGCAGACCGTCGTCGCTCCGGTTTCCAGATGCGCCTGAAGTGTATTACTGCTCATGTCCTCACCTTCTCCCTGCAACAGTCACCAGCCTTCCGCATCGGGTCACCCGTCGCATCGGGGCCAGGACCGGTTGTCGGCCCGGCCCGCTCCACCCGTGTGGCTGGCCCGCCGCATCCGGCTCTGTTGCCCAAGGGCCTGTCGCTGGCCCGGCACGCGCCCATATGCGACTGGACCTAGGCATCGGCTCGCCCGTCGCAGCGGGCATCGTGGTCCAGTTCCCACTAGCCTCCCGCTGGTCCGGGCCGCGCTCATATGCGACTGGCTCTCCGCATCGGGTCGCCCGCCGCATCGGGGTCCAGTTCCCAAGGGCCTTCTGCTGGTCCGGCACGCGCCAGAGTGCGTTTGACCCTCTGCATCGGGCCATCCGTGGCACAGGGGGTCGTGGCGCCATGACCGGTTGCCGAGGGATCTGCTGCCGGTGCGGTCTCCCGCCGCATGGGCGATGCCGGGCGGTCCCCGCCACCTCACAGCCGCAGCTCCACGACTGGCACATCGGGCACTTCGCCCGCCTGAAAGGTCGCGACGGAGGTGCGGATCTGATCGGTGTCGAAGCGTACCGGCACGTCGAACTCGTAGCCCGCGGTGATGCTCACCCCCACAGCAGGCGGAGCGGTGAAGGTCACAACACCCTGCGCCGGGTCCGCTTCCCAGGCGGTGACCTCCCGCCCATCCATCGCGACGCGGAGGCTGCCTGCGACGGGCTTCGTGATCGGGCGGAGATAAGACGACCCGGCGGAGGCATAGCGCTTTGTCAGGGGAAACGACCGCTGCACCCCGTCGCCCGTGCCGATCTGCTGATCCGTCGCGCGGATCGCGGCGCTGGGAGGGCAGGATTTGTAATCGGCCCAGTCCTTCCACCGGAAGCCGTGCAGCCGCCCCATCCGCGCCTCGAAGAAGGCGACGAGCACCGCCACATCGTCAAGCGAGCGCAGGCCCCCGCCCGCGTCATAGCGCCTCCGGGAATGCGCCCAGGGACTGTTGCGTTCCTCGAACCCGTTGGAGAGCGTGACGATTTCGGTTCGCCGTTCCGGACCGCCGGTGGAGCCATAGCTCAGCCGCGCGGGGTAGAGCACTTCGTGAAAGGCCATCGAACCCTCCTTAGCGGTTGCGTTGCCCGCGGGAGAGGGCGCGCCCCATCTCCGCGGCGATCTGGCTCCGGCTGCGGCGGAAGCCCTCTACGTCGGGCGTGGTGACATTGACAGTGACGTTGACCGCCTGCCCGCCGCCCGCACGTACGCCAAGACTGCCGTCCGCCCCGCGCGCGAGCGGCAGGATCGCCTCCGGCCCCGCCTCGCCCATCAGGCCGGTGGCGCCGCCCCGCATCGGGAAGGTGGTGGGCGCGGAAACCACGCCGCCACGGGCAAAGGGCATGACCCTGCCCCCGGCGAAACCGCCGCCCGTGGCAAAGGGCAGGAAGGCCGCGACCGCTGCCTCCACCCCGCCGGAAAGCATGTCCCCCGCCGCGCGCTGCACCGGCTGCATGGCCATGTTGTAGACCGTGTTCACCATGGAGCGGCCCAGCCCCTCCAGTGCATCCGACAGCTTCTCGCCGTTCAGCGCGATGCCGTCGAAGGCACGGCGAAGGCCACGGCCCATGCCATCGGACAGTCGCGCGCTTTCCCGGGCGGTTCCGGCAAGGCTCGCCCGCATTCCCTGCAATTCGCCGTCAAAGGCCGCGGCCATCGTCCGGGCACCGCCCAGGCTCACCTCCAGCGCCGCGATCTCATCGGCCAGCGCATCAATCGCCGTCATCCTGTCCCTCCATCCGTTCATCAGTGGGCTCGTGATCCATGCGGTCATCGGGCATGGACTCATTGGGCCTGGGGTCATGGGGCCTGGACTCACCTTGCCTGGACTCATCGGGCGCGGGATGATCGGGGAAGGCGCGCATCAGCGCCTCCAGCCCCGTTCTCCCCAAGGTCGCTTCCGCGCCGCTTCGCCCCGTGAGAAGCGCGAGCTCCCAGGGGGTGAGCGTCCAGACCTGCGCCGGCATCAGCCCCGCGCGCAGCCCGGCGCGGAGCAACCCTGCCCAGTCAAACCCCCGCTCACGCATCGGGAGCAAAGGCCGCAACCAGCAACCGCGCCGCAACCTTTGCCGCGCCAGCGGGGCCGCCCGCGATCTCCGCCCCGCGCAACTCCGCCGCGGTCCCCTGCCAGCCGCCGCCGCGCAGGCCCGCGACGATCAGCGCCAGCACGTCCCGCGTGGTGAAGCGCCCCTCCTCGAACCGGCGGACGAGGGAGGGGAGGCTTTCGTCGGGCAGCGCCGCCTCCATCTCCGCCAGCGAACCCAGCGTCAGTTTCAGCACATGCCGCCGCCCGTCGATGACCAGCGCGACCTCTCCCGCCCATGCATTCGCCATCAGAGCGCCGTGAAACCGACCTGGCCCGCCGAGGCGAGCGAGAGCTCATAGGTCGCCTCGCCATTGTGTCTGCCGGAATATTCGAGCGCGGTGATCTGGAACGGACCCTCCACGGTGCCGAAACTGGGGATCAGCACCTGAATGCGGGGGATCTCGCCCGAGAAGAACAGCGCGCGGGCGCGTTCATCCGCCGCCGTGTCCCGAAAGACGCCCGAGCCGGAAACGCTGGCCGAGCGCACCCCCGCCCCCGCCAGCAGCTCCCGCCAGCCGCCCGAACTTTCGAGGCTGGTGACATCCACCGTCTCGGCGTTGAAGGCGATGCGGGTCGCCCGAAGCCCCGCAAGGGTCTGATACGCCCCCGCCACATTGATCTTGATGAGCAGGTCCCTGCCGTTCTGTGCCGCCATCTATCATCTCCCTTGTCCTGCGCCGCTAAAGGGCGCGTCTGATCAATCCGCCGGTGCGCCGGCGGCATGAATTCGCTTCAGATTGTCCGGAGTGCCCGCCGGTTCGCGGCGCCGGAGCGGCCGGATGGTGGGCGGTTGTCATTTCCCAATGGCGAACAAACTCGCATCCAGCCTTCGACGCAGCTCCGCGAGAGCACACGATCCGGCATGGCGACCCCGGTTCAGCGTCACTTTCCGTTCTTCGCCACCCGCGCGTAGCAGGTCAGGTCCGACCGCCGTTCGTGGTCTGGTGCACATGGTCGATGCACAGGGTGGCGCTCGTGTCTGCCCTTGTGCCTCACGTCTCCGTATCCTCCACGAGCGCACGGAAGGTGAGGTCCACCCGCCGCCCGGCGCCGTTGTCGATCCGTCGCGCACGGGCGCGGAGGAACCACAGCCCGACGACCTGCCCGCGGGCGAGGGTGAGCGGCGTCGCCAGCAGTGCGTCCGACACGCGCGCGGCCACCTCCTTCGCACGGCCGAGACCCGCCCTTGCCGTCACCACGCTCAGCGTCACGTCATGCTCCGCGCCCCGGTGGGTCTGGTCGGAGCGGTCGCGCACCTCCTCCGGGCCAAGAGCCACGTAGGTTTCCGGCAGCGCGCCAGCGGGCAGCGCATCATGCACGGCCCCGCCGATCAGCGCCGACAGGGCTGCATCGCCCGCCAGCCGCTCCCAGATCGCCGCCTGCAGCGCGCCTGCGGTTCCATAGCTCATGACGGCACCTCCTCGTGGCAGTGACAGGTGAGGTAGAGCCCCGCCCGGTCCGCCTCGGCCACGGCGAGGATGCGAAGCGGACGGCTGCCCGCCCGGAAGCGCTGCCCGGCGACGGGGCGGCGCGGATCGCCGGGCGGCGCTGCGCGGACGGTGACGCGATAGGGCACGGTGGCGATGGTCAGGAACTCCGCGCCGGCCTCTCGCCCGGCACCGGGCTTCACCTCCGCCCAGACGCGGCCCAGCGTACGCCACCGGCTCGCATAGCCGCGCGCGCCATCGGCGACGCGCTCCTCTCCCTCAAGGTCGAGGCGTCGGGTAAGCCGCCTCATCGCGCACCCCCCAGCAGGCGCACGGTGCGCCAGGGCTGAAGCAGCGCCTCCACCCCGAAGGGCATCGGACGGCCGGTCTCCCGCTCCTCCCGCAGCTCGTGATACTGGGCGGCAAGCAGCAGCACCGCCTGCGCCAGATCGCCGGGTACCTGTTCCCAGCCGCCAAAACCGGCCTCGAACAGCACCTCCACACCGCCCCCCGGGGGGACGGCGGGCAAGGCCGCCCCGGTCGCGGCAAGGCGTGGACGCTGGAGATCGCGGATAAGGCGCCACCGGCTCTCCGCGACCACGCTTTCCCGCCCCGCCCGGTCCGTCATCGTGACGGAGACCACGCGGCCGACGGGGGCAAGCGGCAGCGGCTCCGCCGCCGCATCGCGCCAGCGGGAGAGTGTGAGCGTGAACTCCCGCGTCAGTAGCGCCTTGCCCGTGCGCCGTTCCACCGCCGCGATGGCCCGGCGCAGATACCCCTCCGCCAGCGCATCGCTCTGCGCCTCTCCCTCGAAGCCGGTGCCAAGACGCAGGTGGTCGATCAGCGCGCCCACCGGCAGGGCGGAGGCTGGCACCGCCGCGCGTTCCGTCAACATCATCGCTTGTCCCCCGATTTCCGCATGTCTGTGTTTTCTCTCCGCTGTTTTGCTGCCGGTTGCGGCGGCGGGTGCCGCCTTCCTCCGGCGTGCCGGACGCGCGCCTCCCGTCCGCCCGGGCGGAGGAGGAGACTGGACGACGGGATCCCCGGCGCGCGTCCGTTCGCCCATGCCCGAAGGCGCGGGAGATACGGGCAGCCGCAGGGCCGCCCGATGGCTGTTGCCGTTACTGGGTCGCGAACTTCAGCAGCTTGATGGCGTCGAAGTCGCTCACGTCGCCGCCCACGCGCTTGGAGGCGTAGAACAGCACATGCGGCTTTGCCGAGAACGGATCGCGCAGCACCCGCAGGTCAGGCCGTTCCGCAATGGTGTAGCCCGCGTGGAAATCCCCAAAGGCGATGGCCGTGGCGCCGGGACCGATGTCCGGCATGTCCTCCGCGATCAGCACGGGATAGCCCATGAGCCGTGCGGGCTCCGCCGCCGCCAGCCGTCCGACCACAGGAAACGGCCATCCGTGTCCTTCATCTTGCGCACGGCACCGGCGGTCTTGGAGTTCATCACGAAGGTCGCGTTCGCGCGGTAGCGGGCGGAAAGCGCATAGACGAGGTCCACGATGGCATCCGCCGGATTCACATCGGCGAAATCGCCCGCGGCCCCGGTGGGCACATAGCCGATCCGGCCCCATTCCCAGGCATCGGCGGGGACGGTCGGATGGGCGAGGATCCCCTTCGGCTTCTGCTCCCCGTCGCCGGAGATGAAGGCTTGCGCCTCCGCCCGGGCGAAGCGGTCGGCGATGCGTTCGGCGAGCCAGCCCTCGATATCGAAGGCGCTGTCGTCCAGCAGCCGCTGGGAGGCCTTGGGCATGGCGGAAAGCTCATGCAGGCGGATCGAGATGCGTTCGATCTGCGGGGTATGGGCCTCCTCCATCACCTCCGTCTCCGCCATCCAGCCGGAGCCGATGTCGGACTGATCCACCAGCACGTCGAAGGAGCCTGCCTCGACATTCACCACCGTCGCCACCGCACGAAGGGAGGCGGTGCCGCCCAGCGTGGCGCGGATCCGGTCTGCGGTCTGGCCGTCAACCAGGAAACCGCCCTCGCCGTTGACCTGCGTGTTGAGGCCCTTGCCCTCCAGCACCAGCCCGCGCAGGCCCGCATCGTCACCGGTGCGCAGATAGGCGTCAAAAGCCTTCAGATGGGGGGCGCCTGCCTCCTCCGCGCCGGAAAGGGCGGGACGACGGGCGGTGAGAGATTTGCGATCCAGCATGTTCAGACGCTCTTCCTGTTGTTGCAAAGCCTTGGCGATATCGCCCTGAAAGTCCTTGAATTCACTCATGAAGCCGGTGATGGCCGTCTTCAGCGGCCCCGGCGCGATCTCTGTCATTCGTCCCTCCTGACGGTGGTTGTTGCGCTGCTGGCGAGCCGCGTGCGGGCGGCGCGCATCTCTCCGGTCATGCGCCTGACAAGCGAGGCGATGTCCGTCTCGACCGCCTTCTGCGCGACCCGCGCCTCCGGCAGCATCGGGAAGGTGACGAGCGACACCTCCCACAGATCGAGCGTGTGGAGCCGACGCTCTCCCTCCGGGCCGCGATCGCTGCGGAGCGTCCGGTAACCGATGGAGAGGCCGTCGATGGCCCCTGCCTCCAGCAACGCCACCGCCTCGCGGCCCCGGCCGACCTCGGTCAGCAACCGTCCCTTGACGCGCAGGCCGTGGCCATCCTCGGCGATCTCGTCCCAGACGCCGATGGGCTGGGCGGCGTCGTGCTGCCACAGCAGTTTCACCCGGCGCCCCGCCGCTGCCATGCGCGCAAGCGACGCGGCATAGGCCCCCGGCATCACCACATCGCCGCCCCGGTCCCGGACGCCGAAGACGGAGGCGTAACCCTCGATCCTCGTACCGTCCGTCACCGTCAGCGCGCCCGGCACCGCGAACTTGCGTTCGAGTTCCCCTTCCGCCTGCATTCCTGATCCCCTCATCGCATGGCGGCGGCGACCAGCGCCTCCGCCCCTTTCGCCAGCATGAAGGCGGCGATCCCGTAGACGCCGACCCACATGCGCTTCTCCAGCCGCTCCAGCGCCGTTTCGATCTGGCCCAGCCGGTATTCGAGCGCGCTCCAGCGCTCCTCCGCGACGCGTTCGTTCGCCTCGATCCTGAGGGCGGCCGCGTCGAAACTGTCGTAGAGGAAGCGCGATCCGCCTTTCGGCCGCGTCACGGCCTCACTCCGCCAGACGCGGCAGGCCGAGGAGCGCGCGTTTCTCCACATCGGTCAGGAACGCCGCCTCGCCCACGCGCTTCCATTGCTGGTCGCGTTCGTCGGCCAAAGCCGGCACCTGATCCAGATCGGGGCGCAGCTCCACCGGCTCACCGGTGAAATCGGACAGCCAGAAGGAGACGGCGGCCGTCACCTTCGTCACCAGCGGCAGCACCGTCAGGCGGAAGAAGGCGCGGTTGGCCTCCTGATAATTCGCATAGGTCGCGTCCCCCCGGATGCCGAGCAGCATGGGCGGCACGCCGAAGGCGGTGGCGATCTCCCGCGCGGCGGCTTCCTTCGTCTGGTGGAACTCCATGTCGGAGGGGCTGAAACCCATCGGCTTCCAGTCCAGGCCGCCTTCCAGCAGCATGGGCCGCCCGGCATTCCGCGCGCCCTGATGGTGCATCTCCATCTCGGTGACCAGCCGGTCATACTGATCGGGCGTCAGCGCCGCCTGCCCGTCCGCGCCCTTGTAGACGATGGCGCCGGAGGGGCGCGCGGCATTGTCGAGCAGCGCCTTGGACCAGCGGGAAGCGCTCGAATGCACGTCAAGCGCGGTCGCGGCGGCCTGAAGCGGCGAGAAACCGTAATGGTCGTCCTGCGGGTGGAAGGCACGGATATGGCAGATGGGCTGCGTCTCGCCAGTCATGTCGAAGCGCAGCTTGGCGCCGCCCACGGTGTAGTCATAGGCGACAGGCCAGCCGTCCCGCCCCGGGACCAGCACCATGCGGTCGGAGCGGAGCACATGAAGCTCCACCGGGATGCGCGCGGAGCCGGAGACCGCCTCCACATATCCGTCGCCGGTCAGCAGGATCTGACCGAAGAGCGCCTCGAACAGCTCCGCCCGGCCCTGACCGCCATTCGGGCGGCGGATGAGGTCGAGAACGGGATGGCGGTCATAGCGACGCTCGCTATCCTGCAGGATGAGCGGCAGGGCGGCGGCGGATTCCGCGATGAGCTTGACCGCGCGGAAGCAGACGGGATTGCCGAGAAACCCCGCGCGGGTCAGCGAACCGGTATCCCGCGGCGTCCAGGCGACCTGCCCGCCCGCGATACTGCCCATCGGGCTGCGCGCCATCACCCGGCCGGCGGCCGAGGCCTTCTGTTCCTGCGGGGCTTGTGCCCCGCGCCGCAGGAAATCGAACATCATGCCGGCCACTCCCTTCACGAACCGCGTCTCGTTGAAGGCAAGATGACCGGGAAGTTCTGCGATCCCGCTAACCGACCGCGCGTTGCAGCCGCCGCCTGACGCAACACCTGGAGTCAGAGGGAGTTACGGCGGGAGCGTCGCCCGCGCGCGGACGGCCCGTTGTCTGACCCACGGCGGGCGGGAGGAGGATGCGGCGCGTCGCCCGCGCGCGGACGGCCCGTTGCAGCATCCGCACCATCCGCCAGATGCGGGGGGCCGCAAGCGCCGGGGGCCGCTGCCGGTTGCGCCGGCGGTCGCCGCGATGACAGGGGCCGTCAGGCGCGGGGCACGCCCGGTGAGCGCGACCGCCGCGACATTTGCGTGAACGGGCTTCTTCAGGTGCGGGGGAAGCTTTGAGGCAGGGGACGACGGTCGGTCGCGCTCTCGCAGGCGCGGGGGGAGGTTCTTCCCGAAATGGATCACGAAGCGACGGCCGGTCGCACCCCCGGGGGCGCGGGGGAGGCCTCGGCGACCTGCCGCGGATGCCGATATTTCCCTCACGGACGTGGGGGAGCTTTGGCAAGTAGAACAAGTCACCGCCTACCGCATATTTCCCTCGGGGAGGTGGGGGTGCCATTCCGGTGCGCATAGACGGCACATGGTTGATGCGACCTCGCGCAAACGCGTGGGGCGAGCCGGATGGGGATATTCGAGTGGGGATGTTCGAGGCGCTGCACTGGTCCGACCTTTCGCAGGCACGGGTCGCAGGCGCGGGGGACGCCCTAGCGGCTGGTCGGACGTTGTTGCCGCAAGTTGACGACCCTTCGCAGGCGGGTCGCAGGCGCGGGGGACGCCCCCCGCGACCCCCGGCTTCATCCGGAGAGAGAAAGGGCCGCCGTCACTCCGCCTGCCCGGTTGGCAGGGGCCGGGGTGCTAGCCGCGAAAGACGAAAGCCGCGCCGGTCACGATCAGCGCAAAGCCGATGGCGTGGTTCCAGTTCAGCGACTCCTTCAGGTAGAGCACGGAAAAGCCGCTGAAAACGATGAGGGTGATGACCTCCTGGATCGTCTTGAGCTGGGCGGCGGAATAGACCTGATGGCCGATCCGGTTCGCAGGCACGGCGAACCAGTATTCGAAGAAGGCGATCCCCCAGGACGAGAGGACCGCGATCCACAGCGGGGAGGCCGGACCCCTGAGATGGCCATACCACGCAAAGGTCATGAAGGCGTTCGAGACGATCAGAAGCAGGATCGGCAGGACATAGGGGAGTGTGGGCATCGGCGGCACCCTTCAACTGACGCGGAGGTCCCGGAACGGGGCTAAGAGGAGAGCGCCTTGCGTCCGGCTCAAGGCAGCCTGTGCGCCACCCGTTAAAAAGCCCGCGCAAGAGGCGCGGGCTTTCCATTGGCGCGGAGCGATCAGTTGCCGCCGGGCCCGGTCAGACCGGGAATGCCCGCTGGCTCCGTGGAGCCGCCGAGACCGGGAATACCCCCGTCCCCGCCAAGCCCGGGGATGCCGCCGCCGCCAAGACCCTCACCGGTGGGAAGCTCGATACGAATGGTGTCGAGATCGATATTGTTCTGGCCCGGCAGCATACCCGTGACCAGTTCCGGCCAGAAGATCACGATGGCGACCAGCATCAGCTGCATGATCAACCACGGGATCGCACCCAGGTAGATATCGGTCGTCTTGACCGATCGGGGAGCAATGGAGCGCAGGTAGAACAGGGCAAAGCCGAAGGGCGGGTGCATGAACGAGGTCTGCATGTTGATGCAGAGCAGCACGCCGAACCAGATCAGGTCGATGCCCAGCGAATGCGCGACGGGCGCAAGCATCGGCACCACGATGAAGGCGATCTCGAAGAAGTCGAGAAAGAAGGCCAGGAAGAAGATGAAGACGTTGACGAAGATCAGGAAGCCGATGGGACCGCCCGGCACATGCGAGAGCATGTATTCGATCCAGTGACCGCCATCCATGCCCTGAAAGATGAGGCTGAACACCGTCGCGCCGATCAGGATGAACACCACCATCACCGTCAGATGCGAGGTGGATGTCATCGCCTGCCGGATGAGCTGCCACGTCAGCCGGCGATGCATGGCGGCGAGCACCATCGCACCGACGACCCCCAGGGCACCGGCCTCCGTCGGCGTGGCGAGACCGAGGAAGATCGTACCCAGCACCAGAAAGATCAGCACGATCGAGGGGATGATCCCCATGAGCACCTGTTTGACCAGCGCCCAGTTCAGATCGCCGCGCACTTCCTTCGGAAGCGGGGGCATCATCTGCGGCTTCATCACCGACAGGAGCGCGATATAGCCGAGAAAGATGAGCACCTGCAGGATCGACGGTCCGATCGCACCGAGATACATGTCCCCGACCGAACGGCCGAGCTGGTCGGCAAGGACGATGAGGACAAGGGACGGCGGTATGAGCTGGGTGATCGTGCCGGAGGCGGCGATCACACCTGTGGCGAGCCGGGTGTCATAGCCGTATCGCAGCATGATCGGCAAAGAGATCACGCCCATCGTGATGACCGAGGCGGCAACCGTTCCGGTGATGGCGCCCAGCACGGCCCCCACAACGATCACCGCATAGGCCAGACCGCCCGGCACCGCGCCGAAGAGCTTACCCGTGCCCTCCAGCAAATCCTCCGCCAGACCGCAGCGCTCCAGAATGGCGCCCATCAGGGTGAAGAACGGAATGGCGAGCAACAGATCGTTGGAAACGATGCCGAAGAACCTGTAGGGCAGCGCAGAGAGGAAGGCGGGATCGAAATGTCCGGTGATGATCCCGAGCACGCCGAAGAACAACCCGACAGCGCCGAGCGAGAAAGCCACCGGGAACCCGTAGAGCATGAACAGAATCATGCACAGGAACATCAGCGGTGGCATGGGGCCATAGTGAAACATGCGTCTGTCCCGTCGCTTTACTGAAGCGGCTTTTCATATTTTGTTTCAAGGGAATAGCGCCCCTGGAGGGCGGCCACGCGCTTGATGAGTTCGGAGAGCCCCTGAAGGAAGAGCATCGCGAATCCTGCCGTCAGCACGAGCTTGACCGGCCAGCGGATCAGGCCGCCCGCATTCTGCGACACCTCGCCCTGCTGCCAGGACAGAAGGAACACCGGCCAGTTCAGCACTGCGCAATACAGCGAGAACGGCAGCAGGAAGATGATGATCCCGAACAGGTCCACCCAGAGGCGCCCGCGTTCCGACAGCGAGCCGTAGATCACATCCACACGCACATGTTCGTTGTTCTTGAGCGTATAGGCGGCGCCCATCAGCACGACGAAGGCGAACATGTACCACTGGATTTCGAGCCAGCCGTTCGAGCTTATGTTGAAGGTGTAGCGGATGAGCGCGTTGAATGCGCTGACCAGCGCGCAGAGCAGGACGAGGTATTCCCCTATCCTGCCGAAGAACTCGTTGACGCGGTCAATGAGACCGCTCAGGGCGAGCAGAGCTTTCACTGGAACCTCCTGACCCGCACGTTGACCGGGTCGTCAAGCAAATGGCCGGGCGTGAACCCGGCCATTGATTTCGCCTCTCAGCCGAGCTTGCCGCCGCGCTGGAGCGTCATCATGAAGGTGTCATAGGTGTATTCCGCCACCTGCATCCACAGATATGCCTCCTTGCGGAAAGCGGCCTGCGAGTCGTGGATCTTCTTGAAGTGCTCGTTTTTCGCGCCGATCTCGTCATAGAGCGCATTGGCCGCGTCGAAGGCAGCGGCCATGATTTCCGGGCTGAAGGGCCGCAGCACGGCACCGTCCGCCACCAGCTGCTTGATCGCCGTGGGGTTCAGCACGTCATAGCGGGCGAGCATCTGCGTGTTCCCGAAAGCACAGGCATCGCTCAGAACGCCCTGATAGGCCTTGGGCAATTCTTCCCATTTCTGCTTGTTCATGAAGGCATGGACCACCGGCCCGCCCTCCCAGAAACCGGGGTAGTAATAATATTTCGCGACCTTCTGGAAGCCGAGCTTCTGGTCGTCATGGGGGCCAACCCATTCGGCAGCGTCGATCGTGCCCTTTTCCAGCGACGGATAGATGTCGCCGCCCGCGATCTGCTGTGGCACGACGCCGAGGCGCGACATGATCTGCCCGGCGATGCCCGCGATGCGCATCTTCAGCCCGTCGAGGTCGGCGAGCGTCTTGATCTCCTTGCGGAACCAGCCGCCCATCTGCGTGCCGGTGTTGCCCGCGGGCAGCGCGTAGATATTGTGGAGGGCGTAGAATTCGTTCAGCAGTTCGGTACCGCCAGCGTCATAGAGCCAGGCGTTGGTCATCCGCGCGTTCAGCCCGAAGGGCATGGCCGTGCCGAGCGCGAAGGTCGGATCCTTGCCGACCGAATAGTAGGAGCAGGTATGCGCCATCTCCACGGTGCCCGCGCCCACGGCATCGGCGGCCTGCAGGCCCGGCACGATCTCGCCCGCGGCAAAGACCTGAATGGTGAATTGGCCGTCGGTGGCATCCGACACATGATTGGCGATGTCGATGGCGGTGCCAAAGATCGTACCGAGGCTTTTCGGGAAAGCAGACGTCAGGCGCCAGTTGATACGGGGTGCCGACTGGGCGATGGCGGGCGTGGCAAGAAGTGCCGCACCCGTCCCGGCAACGCCAGCCCGGCGGATGAACGAACGACGATCCAAGTTGTATCCTCCCTTGATCCCCGGCCCCTCTCTCCCCGGTCCGGGTAGCGAACAAAAGCACGTGAGACGGTTGTCTCGCAAGCGTTTCGCATTATGGCCCCGGCAGAATATGCACCCTTGCAACGGTTGACGTGGCGTCAATACCCCGGGCGGATCGACGCAGCGCACGGTTGTGTAAGGAAATATTATTTATTAACAATACATTAAACTTGACTTTGCGTCCTCCGTAAGGCATGGTGCCAGACATGCTGGAGAATTGTGCAGGCGGCCGGGGCAACCCGAGCCGCTTTTTCAATTCGCTCGGGCGGGGGCTTGAGGGGCACAGGGCGCAGCATATGGCAGACCTGACGACAGACGACACGCCGCCGAGGGATGTGCTCTCGGAGGTGATGGAACTCTACGACACGGCAATCGAAGTCTTCACCGAAACCATGCGCGAGGCGCGGGAGGACGGGCGGGTCAAGGAGGCAAACTCCTACGTCCGGGAACTCGGCAAGATCGTTCTCGCGGTCATCACGGAAAGGGAAAAGATTGACAAACTTCGCAGGCAGGAAACCGGCGGGATCGGAGGAGGCGCACTCGACCTCGACGCGGCACGCGATGAGATCGGCCGCAGGCTGGCTCGCCTCCGCGACGCCGGAGACGGTTGAGGCGTTCATGGAGGGGCTTTCGCCCAATGCGCTGGCGGCGCTGCCCTGGCTTTTCGAGATCTGGGCGCTGCCGCATCAGCTTCCGCCGGAGGGCGACTGGAAGACCTGGGTCATCATGGGCGGGCGCGGGGCCGGCAAGACCCGCGCCGGTGCCGAATGGATCAGGTCGGAGGTGGAGGGGGCGCGCCCCCTCCATCCCGGCCGGTCGCGGCGGGTGGCGCTGGTGGGCGAAACGCTGGAACAGGTGCGCGAGGTGATGGTGTTCGGCGAAAGCGGCATCCTCGCCTGTTCTCCCCCCGACAGGATGCCGGTCTGGGAGGCGACGCGGCGGCGGCTGGTCTGGCCCAATGGGGCCGTGGCGCAGATCTTCTCCGCCCACGACCCGGAAAGCCTGCGCGGCCCGCAGTTCGACTGCGCCTGGGTCGATGAGCTGGCGAAGTGGAGGAAGGCGTCCGACACCTGGGACATGCTTCAGTTCGGCCTCCGGCTTGGCGATCAGCCGCGGCAGGTCGTCACCACCACACCCCGCAATGTCGGTGTGCTGCGCGACATCCTGCGGAACGGCTCCACCACCGTCACCCATGCGCCGACGGAGGCCAATCGTGCGCATCTGGCGGCCTCGTTTCTCAGCGAGGTCCGTGCGCGCTATGCCGGCACGCGGCTGGGCCGGCAGGAGTTGGACGGCCTGCTGGTCGACGAGGCGGAGGGCGCGCTCTGGACGGCGATCACACTGGACCGGGCGCGGCTGCGGGAGCTTCCTGCCCTCACCCGCGTGGTGGTCGCCGTCGATCCGCCGGTGACGGGTCATGGCGGCTCTGACGATTGCGGCATCGTCGTGGCCGGGGTCGTGGCGGAGGGCCCGCCGCAGGACTGGCGGGCCGTGGTGATCGAGGATGCCTCCGTCTCCGCCGCCTCTCCCGACCGCTGGGCGCGGGCGGCACTCGCCGCGGCGGAGCGGCACGGCGCGGAACGGGTGGTGGCGGAGGTCAATCAGGGCGGCGATCTGGTGGAGAGCCTGCTGCGCTCCATCGACCCGCTGGTGCCCTTCCGTGCCGTCCGTGCCTCCCGCGGCAAGGCGGCGCGGGCCGAACCCGTGGCCGCGCTTTACGAGCAGGGGCGCGTGCGTCACATGCCCGGTCTCGACCGGCTGGAGGATCAGATGTGCCGCATGACCGCCCAGGGCTATGAGGGGCGCGGCAGCCCCGACCGGCTCGACGCGCTCGTCTGGGCGCTGACGGAGTTGATGATCGTTCCGGCACAGGGCTGGCGGAAGCCGGGGATCCGGCTTCTGTGAGCGGGTGTTATCCGGGTGCGGAGGACGATGGCTCCTCCCCGCCTCGGGCCGCTGTCTGGGGGTCGCGCGGTCAAGGCCGGGCGTCGCGGGGGGCGTCCCCCGTGCCGCCGAAGGCGGTGTGCCGTCTCCGCCGTGCCGCCGAAGGCGGTGTGCCATCTCTCCCGTGCCGCCGTCGGCATTCTGCCGTGAGACGGAGCCGCGCGCTGCGGGTTCCAAGGCAATCGGTCGACGATGCACCCCTGCCCTGCAGTATATCGCGCCTTACCATCGAACAGGAGTGCGACATTATGGAACCGCCGTCGGCCTGTTGCGTTGCGCGAGGCTGGAACGCGCCCCGGAGGCCCCCATGAAGCTCTTCCACTGCCAGAACTGTCAGCAAGTCGTTTATTTTGAGAATACCGTCTGCGAGAAATGCGGAATGACGCTTGGCTATCTCCCGGATCAGGGCGAGATGTCTTCCGTCACGCCCGATGGTCCGAACTGGACCGCGATGGCCAACCCCGGCACGCTCTACCGCTTCTGCGCCAATTGGGAGCAGAGCGCCTGCAACTGGATGGTCACCACCGACAGTCAGGATACGCTGTGCTTCGCCTGCCAGCATAACCGGACGATCCCGGACATCTCCTCCCCCGAAAACCATGCGCTCTGGCAAAAGATGGAGCAGGCCAAACGGCGGCTGTTCTATACCATCATCAAGCTCGGCCTGCCCGCGCCCACGGCCGCCAGCGGCGCGGCAGAGCCGCTCATCTTCGATTTCCTCGCCGATGATCCTGAAAGCGGGAAAAAGGTGGTCACGGGCCACGACAATGGCGTCATCACCCTCTCGCTGAACGAAGCGGACGACGCATTCCGCGCGAAGATGCAGGAGGAACTGCACGAACCCTATCGCACACTTCTTGGCCATTTCCGCCACGAGGTTGGCCATTACTACTGGGACATCCTCGTCCGTGATGGGGGACATCTGGAGGATTTCCGCGCGATCTTCGGAGATGAGCGCGAGAGCTATCAGGAAGCGCTGGACCGTCACTACAAGAACGGCGCACCGGCCGGCTGGCAGGAGAACTACATCTCCTCCTATGCTACCATGCACCCGTGGGAGGACTGGGCGGAGACCTGGGCGCATTACCTCCATATCATCGACACACTGGAGATGGCGCGCGCCTTTGGCATCACGGTGAACGCGGCTGTGACAGGGGATGCGGATGCAGAGATCTCGGTCGATGTGGATCCGCATCGTGCCTGGCGTTTCGAACCGTTGATCGACGCATGGCTGCCGCTGACATTCGCGGTCAACAGTCTCAACCGCGCGATGGGGCAGCCCGATCTCTATCCCTTCGTGCTCAGTCCCAAGGTGATCGAGAAGCTGTGCTACATTCATGGTCTCGTCCAGGCGAACCGGACGGGACGACTTTAACAGCTTCAGGTTGTCATACTTCCACGACTGCGGAAACATCGGGCGAAGGCGACACAAAATGCCGCATTCGTCCGAAAGGAAGCTCAAAAACCATCCCAGCCACCCCCGATCCACCGGAAGCGATTTCCTCGCAACCTATACTTTCAGACAGGGGAGACGCGGTCTCCGACCGGAGGAGCCGCAAGAGGTGGGAACGATGACCGACTATAGAAAGCTTGCCATCTTTTATCTGCCGGGGCGCGGCGCCCTGGCGGATTTCGGAACGGCCTGGTCCGGCTGGGATCCGGTCGAGGCCATGGCGCTGCCGCCGTTGGCCGTGCCCGGATTGCCCTCCTCGCTCGCGGAGCCGGGCGAGGCATTGGGCAACTATGGTCTGCATGGCCGGATCAAGGCGCCGTTCCGCCTCATCGACGGGGTGCAGATTTCCACGCTGATTGCGGCACTGGATGCCCTGGCCGCGCGGCTCGCCGCGGTTGAGGCGTCCAGCCTCAGCCTGGTGCGCACGAACGGGATGTTCGCCCTTGCCCCGGCGCGGGAGGAGATCGCTCTCGATCTGCTCGCCGCCCGGATCGCGCGGGAGGTCGATCACTTCCGCGCGCCGCTTTCGGTGGACGACACGATCCGCCGTCACGCGCTGCGGCTTTCGGGATCGCAACGGTTGCTGCTCGGCCAATGGGGCTATCCCTTTGCCTCGCCCGGGCAAGATGACGGCTTCCGTCTGTACCTGACTGGCAGCCTGCCCGAGGATCTCTGCGATCAGGTGCAGGCGGTGCTGGAACCGCTCATCCTGCCGCTGTTGCCGAAGCCTTTCTGCTTCGACCGCCTCTCGCTCTGCGGCGAGGGGGAAGATGGACGCTTTCGCCTCATCCGGCAGTTTCCTCTTTCGGGCTCTGTCTGAGGGGTGGCATCATCCTGGGGGACGTGCTTTGTGGCAGGTGAGGATGACCAGAGGAACCTGCTATGCCGATCTTCACCCCCGACCGTGATCACGAACGCGACTTCCGGGACGCCCTCGGCAGATTTGCGACCGGTGTGACGGTGGTGACGACGCAGACGGCGGCAGGACCGATCGCCATTACCGCCAACAGCTTCGCCGCCGTTTCGCTGAACCCGCCTCTGGTGCTCTGGTCGCCCGCCCGTATGTCCAGCCGGTTCGACGCTTTCGTCGCGGCGGAGCGGTTCGCGATCCATGTTCTGGCAGCCGGGCAGAACGATGTCGCTCGTCACTTCACCAAGCAGGGCACCGATTTCACCGGCGTGCCCCTGACGGAGTCCGACACCGGGATACCACTGATCGAAGGCTGCCTTGCGCGTTTCGAATGCCGTCAGCATGCGGTGCACGAGGGCGGCGATCATGTCATCATCGTCGGAGAGGTGGAGCGCGCCGCCTATGACGACGGCAAACCGCTGGTCTTTCACGCGGGCCATTTCGGCAATCTCGTCTGAGCGAGGTCATGCGCGGATCATGATCTGAAGGTCTGCGACATTCGTTCCGGTCGCTCCTGTGACCACAAGATCGCCCGAGGCCGCGAGCGCCGGATTGCTGTCATTGCGGGCCAGCGCCTCCTCCGGGTCGATCCCGGCAGCGCGCATCCGGGTGAGGCTTTCACCATCGACCAGCCCGCCGGCCGCCTCTGTCGGGCCGTCTCGCCCATCGGTGCCGGCGGAGAGGAAGACCCAGTCGTCACGCCAACCCGCCTGCTCCGCCAGGAGCGCCACACGCAGCGCAAGCTCCTGATTGCGACCGCCCTTGCCCGCGCCCCGGAGCCGCACCGTCGTCTCACCACCCCAGAGCCAGATGCCCGGCCCCCGGGCCTCCGCCATGATACGAGCGGCTGCTTCGGAGACGTCTCCGGTCAATGGCTCAGGCGACAGCGACGCGCCGGGGGACGCATGGGCCATCGCCGCGCGCGAGAGAGTATTCGAGCCGACGAGCCGGTTGTCCACATGGTTGGCAGCCGGCTCAATCGGCTGGTCCTGCCCCTCTAGCAAGCCGCGGATCGCAGCCGGCAGCTCCGGCCAGAGTCCGCGCGACCGGAGCCGCTGACGCGCCTCTGACCGCGTGCCGACGGGTGCGGCGGTGGGCCCGGACGCGATCACGGAAATATCATCACCCACAACATCCGACAGGATCAGCGCCACGACATCAGCCGGGGATGTGGCACGCGCCAGTCCACCCCCTTTCAGCAGGCTGACCTGCTGCCGGATGAGGTTCATCTCGCCGATATCGGCGCCGGAGGCGAGCAACAGGCGGTTCAGCTCGCGCTTGTCCGCCAGTGATATTCCTTCGGGCGGCGCAGGCAGCAGAGCCGACCCGCCGCCCGAAATCAGGACGAGCAACCTCTGCCCGAAGGCCAATCGCGAAACCGCCTCCAACACCGCCTTTGCCCCTGCGAGACCCACCTCATCGGGCACGGGATGCCCGGCGAAAAACACCTGCACACCCGGCGGCAGATCGGCCTCCGCGTTCTCGCGATGTGTGATCACAATGCCCGGGACCGGACCAAAGCGCGCCAGCGCGGCACGGATCATGCCCGGTGCCGCCTTGCCAAGAGCCACGATGAGATCAGGTCTTCGCTCAGGAAGTGCCTTCAAAACCGCCTCCTCAGGGTCCGCGGCGATGACGCCGGCGTCAAAGAGGCGCAGCGCCTCCTCACGCATCGCGGATACGGCGGGGGGAAAACTTGTCCCTGACGGCATGGGCACTACTTCCACAGGATGGACGCGGCACGGAAGCAAAGCCGCGAAATTTCAGGCAAACGTTGGGTATCGTGACGAGCAGGAGCGACGCGCTGCAGGGAGTGGATCCGTCGAAGCTTGCGCCCCGTGCGCAGACCGCGGCCGCGCTGCTGAAAGCCTTCGGGCATGAAGGGCGGCTGATGATCCTGTGCCATCTGGCGACGGGCGAGAAATCCGTAACCGAGTTGGAGCAACTGTTGGACACCCGTCAGGCTGCGGTGAGCCAGCAACTCGCGCGCCTGCGCATGGAGGGGCTGGTGGAGCCGCGGCGCGAAGGCAAGGCGATCTACTATTCGTTGGTTCCCGGCGAAATGGAGCACTATGTTCTCGCGATCTGCAAACTGTTCGCCACGGAGTGAGGTATCACGCGCGATCCGGCGAAGCATGAGCAGAAGAACTTACTCCGCAGGAAATGGAAAGCCCCCCTTGCCAATGCGGAGACGTTCGGGCCGCGTGGCAACGCTGATATCCCAGCCATGACAATCTGCCGGTTCGTGAGATCAGGTTACCGGGCCGCGAGATTCGCTGGGGAATTTGCAAGGGGGTGAAAGAAACAGGCGCCCGACCTGCAAAGGCAGACCGGGCGCCCGTTTTTACCTTTGAAACCCGCGAACTTGAGCAGGAGCGAGATCAATCAGGTTTCTGGACCCTGCCCCGGTATTGCCAAAACAGCCCTGTTTCATCGACATGGGTTGCCATGACGGTACTCATCGGTCGGCGTGATCCGCACAATCCCGATTCCTCGCGGCGTGCGAGGCATATAGGTTCGCCGGCCGGCTGCGGAGCGTGGTGACCGAAGGTGGCGCGCGGTGAGCGACCGCCCCTGCCTGCGAAGAAATCGTCGCAATGCCCGGTGTTCTAATGAAAAAGGGCGGATCCGCAGATCCACCCTTTTTCATTCTTCAGGAACGTCAGCCAGCAGTGGCCGGTTCCTTTTTCGCCTCGGTATAGATGAGGAGCGGCTTTGCCCCGGCGGTCACGGCCTCTTCATTCACCACGACCTCCTCCACGCCATTCATGCCCGGAAGCTCGAACATGGTGTCGAGAAGGATATCCTCCATGATCGAACGCAGGCCGCGCGCGCCCGTCTTGCGCTTAATCGCACGCGAGGCGATGGCTTTCAGGGCATCCTCGGTAAAGGTGAGTTTCACCCCTTCGATGTCGAAAAGCCGTTGGTACTGCTTGACCAGCGCGTTCTTCGGCTCCGTGAGGATGGTGACCAGCGCCTCCTCATCAAGGTCGGACAGCGTGGCGATCACCGGGAGACGCCCCACGAATTCCGGGATCAGACCGAATTTCAGCAGGTCTTCCGGTTCCAGCTCGCGGAACAGCTCGCCCACGCCCCGTTCGTCCTTGGCCTTGACCTCGGCGCCGAAACCGATGCCGGACCCCTTGTTCCGGTGAGCGATGATCCGGTCCAGCCCGGCAAAGGCGCCGCCGCAGATGAACAGGATATTGGTCGTGTCCACCTGCAGGAATTCCTGCTGCGGATGCTTGCGCCCGCCCTGCGGCGGCACGGAGGCGACGGTGCCCTCCATGATCTTCAGGAGCGCCTGCTGCACACCCTCCCCGCTCACGTCGCGGGTAATGGACGGGTTGTCGGACTTGCGGGTGATCTTGTCGACCTCGTCGATATAGACGATGCCGCGCTGCGCCCGTTCGACATTGTATTCCGACGCCTGCAGCAGCTTGAGGATGATGTTCTCCACATCCTCGCCGACATAGCCGGCCTCTGTCAGCGTGGTTGCATCCGCCATGGTAAAGGGCACGTCGAGAATGCGGGCCAGCGTCTGCGCGAGCAGGGTCTTGCCCGTCCCGGTCGGGCCGATCAGCAGGATGTTCGACTTCGACAGCTCGATCTCTGACGACTTGGCGCCGTGGTTGAGCCGTTTGTAGTGGTTGTGCACGGCAACCGACAGAACGCGCTTTGCATGGATCTGACCGATGACGTAATCGTCCAGCACCTTGCAGATTTCGCGCGGCGTCGGCACGCCATCGGCGGATTTCAGGCCGGAGGTCTTCGTCTCCTCCCGGATGATGTCCATGCACAACTCGACGCATTCATCGCAGATGAACACGGTCGGGCCGGCGATCAGCTTGCGCACTTCATGCTGACTCTTTCCGCAAAAGGAGCAGTAGAGCGTATTCTTGCTGTCGCTGGAGGAGTTGTTCGCCATGTGATACCTCTGCGGCTCCTATGCCAAGACCCGGAGTAACGTCCCGGCTGGACGAGGGTTGCCCTAAAAGTCTAGGACAGCCCTGTTTTCTTCACAACGCCAAAATGGCTGCGGTGCAGCAATCGGCGCTGCGTCGCCTCACTTGGCGGCCTCGATCTTCCCGCGATCGGCCACGATCTCGTCGATCAGGCCCCATTCCTTCGCATCTTCCGCCGACATGAAGCGGTCCCGCTCAAGCGCGTCTTCGACTTCCTTGAGGCTGCGCCCGGTGTGCCTGACGTAGATGCCGTTCAGACGATCCTTCAGCTTCTGGGTCTCCTGGGCGTGGATCATGATGTCCGTCGCCTGCCCCTGGAACCCGCCGGAGGGCTGGTGAACCATGATGCGGCTGTTCGGCAGGCTGAAGCGCATCCCGTGTTCGCCCGCCGCCAGCAGGAGCGACCCCATGGAGGCCGCCTGCCCGATGCAAACCGTCGACACTTTCGGCTTGATGTACTGCATCGTGTCGTAGATCGACAGGCCGGAGGTGACGACACCGCCGGGGCTGTTGATATACATCGAGATTTCCTTGTTCGGGTTGTCCGCCTCAAGGAACAGCAGCTGCGCCACGATCACCGTCGCCATGTCGTCCTGCACGGGACCGGCCACGAAGATGATCCGCTCCTTCAGGAGACGGGAGAAGATGTCATAGCGGATGGACCCGCGGGAGTTGGTTTCCTCCACGGTCGGGATGATGAAGTTGGTCCACGTGTCGATGGGGTCTCTCATTTTCCGCCCTGCCTTGGTCTGGAGGAGTAATAGATCACGGATCTCTTTCTAGAGTCTTAGTCATGCGTTCGGACCCCCGCAAGGGCCGCACTGCGAATGACGCGGCTGCGGGCAATTCGAAAGGCCCCGGCGAGGGAACCCCGGGGCCTTCCGCCTGTCCGCCAGGCACCTCACCGGCGGCCGGGTTCGGTCTTACCAGTCGAACTGCTTGGTCATGGACAGCTTGAATGTCCGCCCGCGCCCGTTGTCCTGGTAGAGATTGTTTCGGTAATCCTCGTCAAAGACGTTATCCACGGCGAAATCGACGGAGAACCCGGCGAGCGCGCCGGTATCCGGCTTCCAGCTCACGAAGAGGCGGTGGACATCGTAGGAAGAGAAATCCCCCAGCGTCGTCGTGATGGAATCGACGTAAGTCGCCCGCCAGCCGTATTCAAGATTGCGTTCCGGCAGCCGCCCGCCAAGCGTGAGCGACACCTGCTCCGCAGGAACGGTGGCGAGCGTCTCCCGCGTGTCCTTGTTCACGCCCTTGACCTGCGAATAGGCCAGCCTGCCGAACCACCGTTCCGCCGAATAGGCGCCTTCCAGCTCCCCGCCCCAGATCTCCGCGTTGTCGATGTTGAGATACCGGGGAACCGCACCGTTCACGGGCAGGTAACCGGTATTTGAAGCGATGAGGTTTTCGATGTCGTTATGGAACAGCGTCCCCTTGAGCGCGAGGCTGTCGCCGACATCCAGCAGATCGCGGGCGGAATAGCTTACACCCACCTCCACCGTATCGGCCTTCTCCTTGGCCAGATCGAGGCTCGGCACCCGGCGCGCGTCATGGGCGTAAAGCTCATCCAGCGTCGGCATCCGCTCCGTGCGCGCGTAGGAGGCGAAGATCCCCCAGGAGTCGGTCAGCTTGTAAAGCGCGGCGATCTTCGGCGAGACGGCGGTGTCGGAGACATCCTCCGCCCCCGGAATGCCGGAGCCGGCCGAACGTTCGCCGAAATCAACGCGAATCCCCGGCACGATGGCGAGACGATCCTGCCAGTTGAACTCGGCCTGCGCATAGACGCCGATCTTGTCGTCCGTCCCTTCCGGGTGGAAGTTCAGGTCGCCGACCGCGCTGGTCGCCACGCGGTTCTGATGGGTGAATTGAACCCCGGTTGTCAGGTAGTTCTGCCAGTCGCCAAAGGCGAATTCACTGACGTTCTCCACCTTCGCAAGGGTTGTCTCATAGGCGTATTCGCTGTCGCAGACCACGGCAAGCGTACCGGGCATGCACATCACGAAGCCGCCGGACGTATCCACGTGGTCGGACTGCTTCACCTGGGTCTTGGAATAGGAGAGCTGCACCCTGAGATCGAGCCAGGCGCTGTCCACGAACGGGTTGGCATATTCGGCAACGATCGTGTCGTCGGTCACGTCGCGGTTGATATAGCCGAAAGTATCTATGACCGGCGCCCCGCCCCCGGTGCGCACCAGGGGCGATTCGTTCATGTCGCTCTGGGTCCGCTGATAGGAGAGGCGGATGGATTGGTCCAGATCCTGACCGAAGCGGTAGGTGCCCTTCACCAGCCCCGACCACGCCTCAGCGTCCGAGCCTTTCACCCTGTCGCCGTTACCGTCCTTGTATTCGTCCATCGTGCGGTAGTTGAGGTTGCCGATCACCTCGAACCGCTCATCGTATTTCTGCGCGTAGATGACGGAGCCGAGCCAGCCCGAGCCGTTTGAATCATACGACCCCTTGAACCGCAGCGCATGGGTGTTGCCGTCCGTCAGGAAGTCGGACGCGTCCTTGGTGGTGAAGTTCACCACGCCGCCGATCGCGCCGGAGCCGTAAAGCGTGGAGCTTGCCGGGCCGCGGAGGACTTCCACCTGCTTGTAAAGCTCCACGTCCGAGAAGAACGATCCCATCCGGTACTGTTCGTAGAACTTCGGCACACCATCGACATTGACGATGATTCGCGATTCGCTGGCTGTCGTCTCAGTGCCGCCGATGCCGCGGATGTTGAAGGCGAAACCCAATGGATTGTCTGCCCCCGCGCCCTGTACACCGGGCACATTGGCAAAGATCTGGTCGATGGAACTCGCCTGTTCGCTGTCCAGATCCTGCTGGTCGATGACGGTGACGGCCTGAGGCGTGTCGGTCGCCACCTTGGGTTGGCCGGCGCCCAGCACGACGCGGTTGAGCACCGTCGTCGATTCGCCGGTCCGGGTGACTTCCGCGTCCTGCGCGGCGGCAGGAAGCGCCAGCAGCGCAGCCGCGGCCACGCTCATCATCAGGTCGCGCCTCAGGCGCCGGGGCAGAAGTCGCATCTTTGTCCTCTCGGGAATCTGCGAAAGGCTGGCTTCTGCTGGCGGCTCGCGTAGGGCTATTCTTGACTTGAACAGTCAGGCATGTTGCCTCTAGAGAGACGCACGATTTCTGTCAAGTATTCACATCTCGTGATGCCAAGGCAGAAATGACGACAGCACAAGAGGTTGCCATGACCCTGCCTTCCGCCGAAACCATCCGCACCGCGCGCGCCGATAATCCCAAGATGCGGGAGCGTGATCTTGCGGCTTCCCTTGGCATCAGCGAGGCCGCTCTGGTTGCCGCTCATGTGGGCCATGGCGTCACCCGGATCTCCGCGGTGCCGGGACGGCTGATCCCGCTGGTCGAATCACTGGGAGAGGTTCTGGCGCTGACCCGCAACGAAAGCGCGGTCCATGAGCGGGTCGGCCGTTACACCGACTTCACCGACGGGCCGCATGCCGCGATGCTGACGGGGCCGGATATCGACCTGCGGATCTTCCCCTCCCGCTGGGTGCATGGATTCGCCGTGGAAAAGGCGACTGCGGAGGGGATCCGCCGCTCCGTTCAGGTGTTCGACGCCCATGGCGACGCGGTGCACAAGGTTCACCTGCGGCCCGCCTCCGATGTCGCGGCCTTCGACCGGCTGGTTGCAGAGCTGCGGCAGGAGGAGCAGGCCGACACGATCTCCGTCTCTCCCCGCGCGCCGGTGGAGGGGCCGAAGGCAGACCCCTCCAAGGCGGAGAGGCTGCGGGAGGACTGGCTGCGCATGACCGACACGCATCAGTTCCTGTCGCTGACACGGAAGCTCAAGATGAACCGGCTCGGCGCCTATCGCACGGTTGGCGCGCCTCAGGCCGTGCGGCTTGCCGAGGATGCCGTCACCGTCACGCTTAAGGCGGCATCGGCCAGCAAGACGGGCGTGATGGTCTTTGTCGGCAATGAGGGCTGCATCCAGATCCACTCCGGGCCGGTCGACAATATCGTTGCCATGGGGCCGTGGATCAACGTGCTGGACCCGCTGTTCGACCTGCA
This sequence comes from Haematobacter massiliensis, assembly GCF_000740795.1. Lineage (GTDB taxonomy): Bacteria > Pseudomonadota > Alphaproteobacteria > Rhodobacterales > Rhodobacteraceae > Haematobacter > Haematobacter massiliensis. Next base: position 4,275 of record NZ_JGYG01000001.1, on the reverse strand, counting down.
TCTGCGCACCGATCACGTGGCCGAGGTCTGGCTGGTGGAAAAGCCCACACGCCACGGCAAGGCGGTTTCCGTCGAGGCGTTCGACAAGGAGGGCTACCTCATCCTCCAGATCTTCGGCCGGAGGGGGGAAGAGAACGCCCGCGCCTGGGAAGCGCTGGTCGCGACCCTGCCGCGCGCCGAAACGGTGACGGCATGAGCAAAGGGCGAAACGAGCCGGAGGGGAAGGATCGGAAGCAGCCCCTGGATCCCGGTCAGGCTCCGACCCTGCCTCAATTCCTCCCGCGCGCGCCTTTGCCATTGCGCGGGCCTCTCGACTCGCACGGGAGGGGGAGCGCGCGCGCTTGTGACGGCGCGACGCATCCTGCGGGATGGCGGGGTGCGCGCAGCCACGTTACCGGCCAACTCACGCCCCCAGCGATTGGCCGGGTGACTGATCCCGCGATTAGCCCCGTTACTGATCCCGTGACTGATCCCGCAATTGGCCCTGTAATCATCTCCGTGGTCGACGGTGGACCTGCCGGCGCGACCGAGTCCCATTCTCCCCGGAGGGATGACCGCGCGGGAGCGGGCAGCGCATCTATGGACCCGCCCCTCGCCCGCGGTGTTCTCGCGGGCGGTATTATGGACCCGCCCCCCGCGCACGGTATCCCGGAGCATGAACGCCGGCCCCGCCGGGGTGCAATCCCGGTGCAACCCCGAGGGCTGAGCCTGGGCGCCCCGCCCGCAACCGCGCGGCCGGGCGTTCCGCGGCGGCTCGCCGCTCTGGCTCTGACGCTCATGGTGGTGACGGCGCCCCTGGCGAGCGCGGCGGAAACGGCGCAGCGCATCGTTTCCGTCGGAGGTTCGGTGACGGAGGTGATCTATGCGCTCGGTGCGCAGGACCGGGTGATCGCGCGCGATTCGACCTCCACCTTCCCGCCGGAGGTGATGGACCTGCCCGACGTGGGCTATGTCCGCGCCCTGTCGCCCGAAGGGTTGCTGGCCGTGGATCCCGACCTGATCCTTGCGGAGGATGGGGCGGGACCGCCGGAGACCGTCGCCCAGCTGAAGGCCGCCGCCGTGCCCTTCGTCACCGTTCCGAACGGCTGGACTGCGGAAACCGTGGGCGCGAAGATCCGGGCCGTGGGGGCGGCTCTGGGTCTGGAAGGACAGGCGAAGACGCTGGCCGCCGATGTCACGCGGCAGATCATTGCCGTATCGGAAGCCGCGGCTGCCCGCCCCGGCGCGAAGCCCCGTGCCCTGTTCGTCCTTTCCACACAGGGCGGGCGCATCATGGCCTCCGGCACCGGCACGCAGGCGGCGGGGATGCTGGCGCTCGCGGGGGCGGAAAATGCCGTCACGGAGTTTTCGGGCTACAAGCCGCTGACCGACGAGGCGGTGATCGCCGCCGCTCCCGATGTCATCGTGATGATGGACCGCGGTGGCGATCACGGCGCGACGGCGGACACGCTGTTTGCCCTGCCCGCCATGGCGCTGACGCCCGCCGGCAAGACGCGGGCGCTGGTGCAGATGGACGGGCTGTATCTGCTGGGCTTCGGCCCGAGGACGGGGGCGGCGGTGGAGGAGCTGTCCCGCGCGCTCCACGCAGCGACGGACGGCTGAGATGGTCGTGCTGAGCGAGACGCGCCCGATGCGCGCCGAGGGGGACAGGAGCCAGCGGGCGCGGCGTGTGTTCCTGCTGCTCCTTCTGGCACTGGCGGCGGCCGGGGTGCTGGGGCTGACGCAGGGCGCGACGGAAGCCTCGCTGCCCGCCGTCCTGCGCGATTGGCTGGGGGGAGAGGCCGCGCCGCTCCGCGACATGACGATCCTGCGTGACATCCGCCTGCCCCGCCTGATGCTGGGCATACTGGTGGGCGCGTCGCTCGCCGTCTCCGGGGCGGTGATGCAGGGGCTGTTCCGCAATCCGCTGGCCGATCCGGGGTTGGTCGGCGTCTCCTCCGGGGCGGGGCTTGGCGCGATCGCGGCCATCGTGCTGCCGGGGGCGCTGGGGATCGCCCTGCCCGCGCTGCTGGGTTTCTATCTCGTGCCGCTCGCGGCCTTCTGCGGCGGCTGGGCGATGACCGTGGCGCTCTATGCCATCGCCACGCGGCAGGGGCGGACTTCGGTCGCCACGATGCTGCTTGCCGGGATCGCCCTTGGCGCAATGGCGGGCGCGTTATCGGGGCTGATCGTGTTTCGTGCGAACGACCAGCAGCTTCGCGACCTGACCTTCTGGGGCCTCGGCTCTCTGTCCGGCGCGACGTGGTCCAAGGTGATGGCGGCGGGGCCGATCATCCTCTTCGCGCTCGCCGCGACGCCGTTTGTGGCGCGCGGGCTGAACCGGCTGACGCTGGGGGAGGCCGCGGCGCTGCACATGGGCACGCCCGTCCAGCGGGTAAAGCGGGTGGCGATCCTGTCCGTCGCGGCGGCCACCGGCACCTCGGTGGCGGTGTCGGGCGGCATCGGCTTCGTCGGCATCGTGGTGCCGCATCTCCTCCGGCTGGTCATCGGGCCGGATCACCGCTGGCTCCTGCCCTGTTCCGCGCTTCTGGGCGCGGCGCTGCTGGTGCTGGCCGACGTGGTGAGCCGGACGGTCATCGCGCCTGCGGAACTGCCCATCGGCATCGTCACCGCCGCGATGGGCGCGCCGTTCTTTCTGTGGATCCTGCTCCGTCAGCGGGGAGTGATAGACCTGTGACCCTGACCGCAACCGATATCACGCTGCGCGCCGGGCGGCGCGTCATTCTGGACCGGGTGAGCCTTGCCGCCCCCGCAGGCGGTCTGACGGCCATCGTCGGGCCGAACGGCTCAGGCAAGACGACACTGATCCGCGCGCTGACGGGAGAGGTCCGTCATGAGGGGCGGGTGGCGCTCGACGGACAGGACATCGCGCGGCTTTCGCCTGCCATGCTGGCGGGGCTGCGCGGGGTGCTGCCGCAGGCGAGCCTGCTGTCCTTCCCCTTCACGGTGCGGGAGGTGGTGCGGCTGGGCTGCGAGGCCGCCATGACGCGCCCGCCTTCGGTGGAGACCGCGCTGGCTTCCGTCGGCCTCCCGGGGTTCGAGGGGCGGTTCTATCAGCAGCTGTCGGGCGGCGAGCAGCAGCGGGTGCAGCTCGCCCGCGTTCTGGCGCAGGTATGGGAGCCGGTGCTGAACGGGCGGCCGCGCTGGCTGTTCCTGGATGAGCCGGTGGCCAGCCTCGACATCGGCCATCAGCTCACCGTCATGCGGCTCGCCCGTGATTACGCGCGCCGGGGCGGCGGGGTCGTAGCGGTGATGCACGATCTGAACCTCACTGCGCTTTTCGCCGACAAGGTCGTGCTGCTGCACGAAGGGCGAATCGTCGCGGCGGATACGCCGCAACGGGTGCTGACCAGCGAGACGCTCTCCGCAGCCTATGGGTGTCTCCTCCGGGTGGGAGAGGCGCCCGCACCGGGCATTCCCTTCGTGCTGCCGCAGACTGCTGCGTAACGGGAAAGCGACTGGGAAGCGGGTAGCAAGCGACTACCGCGTGACCTGCGGCGAGACCGGCAGCGGCATGACCCCTCCCGTCACATGACCTGGCATCGCCGGACCCTTTGGGCTGAGGCACCCGCGGCCCCTCCACGGGCAGGTCGCGAAGGGAGGGCCTCCCCTCTGCGGGTGAGGCTGGACACGGCATGTCTGGCGCCGTGAAAGAGACATCGCCGCGCTCCGGTGGCGTTCCGTTCCCGGGCCAACCCGGCAAAATCAGATCGCAAGGCAAGCATTTTGCGCAGAGGCGAGAACCCAACCGTTTGTGCCCTTTGCTCCCAAGGGGCGAGCGTGACGCGCCGGGGCGTCGTCGCGCAGATGGAGGTGTTGAGCCAGCTCGACCGCAACGCCGACGCCATCGCCCGGAGACACAATCGAGCGCGGGCCGTAGGGTGCACTGCCGCTCGGTTGGCGCCTCTCCATGAGATACGGCCCTGCGGCCATCTCCTTGCGATCCCGGCCAGACCCCAGGGCGCTGCAGTTTCTCCCCTCCACAGAAGACGATCTCGCCTTCACGGAATGCCCAGCAAACTGACAAGAGCGGCGGATGCGGCGGTGCCTGCTGTCCGCCGATAGCCGAGACCGTTCGCTCATCGACCGCTCGGCCGCAGCGGACAGGCTCTCATGGCACGCCGCAGGGTGATGAAAACCACAAGCCTGCGCTTTCGGGCGGGCGGTTTCCGGCGCCGCCCGGAAATCGGCTGCTCCTCTTACCTCAGGACCACGCATTCTGCGGTCAAGCTGGATGCAGCACAGTGCCCGCTGTCCGCCGGTAACTTCCGCTCT